>JAZPYZ010000001.1:0-10526 GCA_045544455.1 Acutalibacteraceae bacterium
AAAATTAACCCCAAATAAAAACCCGCCTTGCGGCCATGCCCTCCAAGGCGGTTTTTAGTATCAAGATTACGATTTGCGCGTGATCCATCCGATCAGTTTGCCGAGTTCACACACGACCAATGGCACGATCGCTAACCCGGCGCATTGGCCGAGTTGTTGGTGGTTTAGCGCTGTTAACCCGAACAAGGATCGTAGTTCCGGAACAAACAACACCGCCGCGATCAACGCCAACCCTACGATAAAGGCGATGATCATCTGCGGATTTTTCAACCAGTTTACGCGGAAAATCGATTTCGACGAACGCAACGCCACCATCTGGACCAGTTGTGCCGTCGCCAATACCGCAAACGCCATCGTCATGGCAGTCGCGCCGGCATCTACCGCCCAACTGGCACGTCCCAGGATATAGGCGATCAGGGTGATCGCGGTCATAACCACACTATCAATCAGGGTATGAATCCCGTTTTGGTTGAGCAACAACGGTTCGTGACTGCGCCGTGCCGGCCCATTCATAACCGTCCGATCGATTGGCTCGGCCCCAAACGCCAACGCCGGCAACGTGTCGGTTACGAGGTTGATCCACAATAACAATATCGGGGCCAGCGGCGGCACACCAAACGCTATCAAACCAATCAACATCACCAGCAGTTCGCCCAGGTTACACGATACGAAAAACCGCACCACGCGTTGCATGGTAGCGCGCACGCCGCGCGCGCAACAAATGGCGTTCGACAATCCCGAAACGTGGTTGTCGGTCAACACCATATCGGCCGTTCCGTTAGCGGCATCGTCACCGCCTACGGCCAATGCGCATCCAACGTCCGCCGTCCGCAACGCGGCAATATCGTTCACGTCCCGACCGGTAATCGCCACCGTTTCGCCGGCTTGTTGCCACGCGCGCACGATGCGGCACTTATCGGCCGGCGAAACACGCGCATACACGCGATAATGCCGAATGTTATCGGCCAACATCTCATCTGAGATCACCGCTACCGCATTGCCGTCAATAGCTTGATCGTCGGTTTGCAAGATACCGAGTTTTTTCGCAACGGCGGTCGCCGTGGTGACGTGGTCACCGGTAATCATGATCGGCAAAATTCCGGCGCGCTCACATTCTCTCAACGCTTCGATCGCCTGCGGACATACCGGATCTTCCAATCCGATCAACCCGGCAAAATTGAGTTCGCTTTCCAGTTGTTCCACCGTGCGATCGGTGTCTTCGTTTACGTATTTGTACGCGACCGCCAATACGTGTTGACCGGCATTGCCCATCCGCACGTAGGCTTTCGCGACATCGTCCATGTTGATGCCGGTACACAGATCCAATACGTGTTCCGGCGCCCCTTTTACCACGGCCACCAGTTGTTCGTTAAACAAATGCACCGTTGTCATCCGTTTGCGTTCACGATCAAACGGGAGTTCACCCACGCGCGGGAAATCGGTGTTCAGCATTTCGCTCGACATACCGATACTATCCGCCGCTTGCAAGATCGCATCGTCGAACAGATCTCCCTGATCCGGGTTCGAGCAGATTGCCGCCAACCGTACCAACACTGTCGCGTCCGGCCGATTGGTATCTTCTAAATTATAAATCGTGCCGCCCACGTATACGCTTTTGAGCACCGGCTTATTCAAAGTCAACACACCGGTTTTGTCGGCACACAGCACGCTCACTTGACTCAGCGTATCCACCACCGGGATCCGTCGCATGGCGGCGTGTTTTTCCAACATGCGTTCCACGCCAACCGCCAACACCAACGTCGATACCGCTGCTAACCCTTCTGGGATAATCGCCACCGCCATCGTCACGGCCGTCATCAATACAACCAGTATATTCACGTCGTAGATCAAGCCAACGATCAAGAAAATCACACAGGCCGCCGCCACGATCCATGCCACCGACCGGCTGATCCCGGTCAACTGGTTTTGCAACGGAATTTCCGCGCGACTATCCGGCAACAACATGGCCACTCGTTTTCCCAATTCGGTTTCGGCGGCGGTTTCCACCACCACGGCGCGCCCTGAGCCGCCGGTTACCGCACATCCGGCATACAACATGTTCGCCCGCTTAAATATCGGGGCAATATGATCCGGCAACGCATCGGCATCTTTTTTAGCCGGCACGTCGTCTTCGGTCAAAAGACACTCGTCGCAGGTCAACCATTCGGCGCTCAGCAACCGACAGTCCGCCGGGCACAAGTCGCCTTCTTTAACCTCGACAATATCGCCCGGCACAAGTTCTGCCGACGATACCGTTACCCACACGCCGTTGCGCAACACACGCGCCGAAGCCGCCGATAAAAACCGCAGCGAATCGAGCGTTTTTTCGGCCCGATCTTCCTGAATAGCGCCCAGCAACGCCGTCACCAAGGTGATGACCACCAACATCAGCGGTTCCCACCACCGCGTGTCGGGTTTCAGGCTGGATTGATACAACAAAATCGCCGCCGACACCACCGCCGCCGCGAACAAAAAGATGACCGCCGGATTGGTGATCTGTGCGGCCAACCGTTTCATGAAGTGGCGCTCTGCGCGGACCGTCCACAAGTTTTTATCGTTGACCGCCTGCCGTTCGGCGACCGTTTCGTCCGAAAGGCCGTTCGTCACGTCGGCATTCAGTTCCTCCAATACCGTCTCGATCGGTTGTGCATGCCAAATCAAAACGCATTCTCTCCTTTGCGCGTAAAATACATATAAAAATACATTATAAGCATATCCCATTTTTTGGTTTTCTGCAACCCCAAGATATGGGGCGATTTGGGGGTGGTTGTCCACAAGAATAACCGTGTTTTGTGCGAAGAAACGGTTTACAAAAAAGAGGTAGACAAACGAGGGGAAAACAGGTATAATAAGCAGTATGAAAGCACGATTTAGGAGGACAATACCATGCTGAAACGAATTTTGACCGGGGCCCTTTCGGTGTTGCTGGCGGTTTGCTTGTTGTTTACCACCGCTTGCTCCACGCCCGACGTGGCGATCCGCGCCAACGATAAAGATATCTCGATGGGCGAATATCTGGCCTATATGTACGAAATGTTCTACTCGGTGTACTACGGACAGGGTATGTATCAATATGCTTCTTATGGGTATGACGTGTGGGATCTCGAATTCGAATATGGCGAAGGGGACGACGCCAAAGATCTGAAATTGGACGAATACCTGCGTCAAACCGGTAAAGATCTCGCCATCCGTCAAGTCGCGGTTGCCGAACTGCTGGAAAAATACGGTCTGACGGTGGATGAAAAGGACGCCAAAGAACTCAAAAAGCAACTCGCTACCGTTTCCGAAGCGGATCTGTTGAAATACGGCTTCAATAAAAAGAACTATGCCAAAGTGGTCATGGCGGTCGAACTCAACGAGGCTGCGTTGTTCTACGGTTTGTATGACGAAGGTGGCGAACGCGAAGTAGCCGAAGACGATATTCGCGCCTACTACGAAGAAAACTACCTCAGCTACAAGAGCATCGACGTGGTGTTGCAAGATGAAAAAGGCAAGGATTTTGACGAGGATCAGATTGCCGCTGTCCAAGCGCAACTCGAAGGATACCTCGCGATGTATGAAGAATCCGGTGACTTTGATGCGGTGATCAAACAGTACGAAGCCGATATCGCCGAAGATAAAGAAGAAACCGACACCGAAGAAACGACCGATAAGGAAGAAGAAAAGACCGACTATCGCGTCGACACCACGGTCGAAGCCATCGCGGACAAAAACACGTCGGATGCGATCAAAGATGTCGAGATTGGCAAAGCGGCAATCCAACAGTATAAAGTGAACAAAGAAAAACCGACCATGTCGTTGATCCTGCGTCTGGATCCGGACAAACGCGACGACGAAGTGGATTACTACGCCGAACAACATCAGGCGATCTTGCAAGCGCTCAAATACGAAGAACTCGACAAAGAGATTCTGGATTACGTCAAGAAAATGGATGTTGAAGTTAACGAATCGGCTATCAAAATGGCCGATCCCAAGCAATTCGAAGGCTAAGTCGTCCAAAACGCCACACCTTACCTGTCTAAGGCGTGGCGTTTTTCTTCCAACGCACACGAAAAAGGAGAGAATAGCATGTTGTTTTTCAAAAACGACTATTCCGAGGGAGCGCATCCGCAGGTGCTCGCTCGTTTGATCGAAACCAATATGGAAAAGCAGATCGGGTATGGGGAAGATGCGTATTGCGCCAGTGCGAAAACCAAGATCGCGGCGGCGTGCGGTTGTGACAAGGCGGACGTCTTTTTCATTTCGGGCGGCACCCAAACCAATGCCACCGTCATTTCGTCGATACTCCGTCCGTACCAAGGGACGATTGCCGCCGATACCGGTCACATCAACGGTCACGAAGCCGGTGCTATCGAACGTACCGGTCACAAGGTGTTGGCGTTGCCGCATACCGATGGTAAACTCGATGCCGCCGCCGTCGATGCGTACGTGCAAGCGTTTTACGCGAACGAAAGTTATGAACACATGGTGTTTCCGGGCATGGTGTATATCTCGCACCCCACCGAATACGGCACCTTGTATACCAAAGCGGAACTCACCGCGTTGTCGGAAGTCTGCCGCCGTCACGGCTTGCTGTTGTTTATGGACGGCGCCCGGCTTGGTTATGGCTTGGTCAGTCGCGGTACCGACGTCACCTTGACCGACGTGGCCGCCTTGTGCGACGTGTTTTATATCGGCGGCACCAAGGTCGGCGCTCTGTGCGGCGAGGCGGTCGTTTTCCCGAACGGCAACGCGCCGGCGCATTTTATGACCATGATCAAACAACAGGGCGCGTTGTTGGCGAAAGGGCGGTTGCTCGGCGTGCAGTTTGACGCCTTGTTTACCGACGATCTGTATATGAAGATCGGTCAAACCGCGATCGAAACCGCCGATGCACTCAAAGCCGGCTTAGCGGCCAAAGGATACGACGTGTATATCCAATCGCCCACCAACCAAATCTTCCCGATCATGGATAACGCCACCGTTGCGCGGTTGCGCGAGCACGCGGCGTTTGAAGTGTGGGAACCCCTGGACGAAACACGCACCGTGGTGCGGTTCGTCACCAGTTGGGCCACCACCATGGACGACGTTAACGCGATGATCGAACTGTTATAACAAACCCCAAAACACCCACCGCGTCCCGTGACGGCGGTGGGTTGCTTTTTATCGTAAAATACGGTATAATACAAAGGATAAAAACCCTTGTGTGAAAGGATGACGATACGATGTTGGTTTCTCCGTCCATTTTAACGTGCGACTATGCGCAGTTTGCCAAGGAATTGGCGTTTGTTAAACAAACCGGGGCCGATTGGATCCATCTGGATGTGATGGACGGCGTGTTTGTGCCGAATTTGAGTTTTGGTCCGCCGGTTATCGACCGGTTGCGTCCGCATAGTGATATGTTTTTTGACGTGCATCTCATGATGCAGTATCCCGACCGGTTGATCGACGCGTTTGCCAAAGCCGGCGCCGACCTGCTCAACATCCACGTCGAATGTGCTTCCCCGATCGAAGAAACCCTTCGCCACATCCGCGCACTTGGCAAACAAGCCGGTATCACCATCAAACCGGCCACGCCGGCTTCGGCGGTGTTTGATTATCTGCCGCTAGTGGATATGGTATTGATCATGACGGTCGAACCCGGTTTCGGCGGCCAATCGTTTATGCAAGATATGATGCCGAAAATCGCCGAAATCAAGCGCGAATCCGCCCGTATCGGCAAACCGGATTTGATGGTACAGGTGGATGGCGGTATCAATGCCACCACCGCCCCGATCGCGGCGGCGGCCGGGGCCGACAACGCCGTCGTCGGCAGCGCCTTGTTCAACGCGGCGGACCCCAACGCCTTGGTCGATGCCATTCACGCGTTATAAGTTATACCGACATCGCCAATTTTAACAACGCATCATGTAAACACACCGGCGTGTCGTGTTCTTCAGTCAAGGCGGCCGTCGTGCCGTCTCCGATATGTTCGGCAAATTCCGATAAGATCGGCCACATGCCGCGCGGCATCATCGATGGTGCGTATACGATCAATAAATACGTGTCCTCTTGCCGATACAAGGATCCGACACACAGTGCTCGACGTCGTTCCAACGCGTTGACAAACGGGCGGAGCGCCACGGCAAATGCCAGCAGGGCATCCGCGTCGGCAAACCGCCACACGCCTGTCGGTGCGGCGCGCCGCAACCGCAATCGCGGCCGTTGTTGATCGGGGGTAAACAACAATAAACACCCATCTTCCAACGGAATGGCTTCAATCAGCATGCGATCACAAGCCGTAAAACCCGTTTGGGCTTCGGCCGTCAATAACACCGCTCCTAACGCGGTTCGTGTGGTTGCCGATGCATGGTCGAGATCCGCAAAGGACAAGCCCATACGCGCCAGTTCCGCGTCGGATACCATCACGCGCAACGCGCCGTTTTCGGTTATGTGGAACTGCATATCGAAACACCTCCTATAACAATCATCTTATCTCGCGGATTTGCTAAAAAGCAATAGTGGGAATTTGGAAATTCGTTGTGTGCCTTCGGCACCACAGAAAGGAAGATCTCGCATGAAAGAGCTTATCGAACGGGGCGTTCGCCTGCCGCTTCTCAAAAAGCCGGCGGCCAAACGGCCGATCGCTCGATTAAAAGACGTGACCAAGATCACGTTACCGCTTGGCGTGGCCGGCTCGTATGATCTGTTGGTTGAGGTGGGTGATCCGGTCACCATCGGCATGGCGCTCGGTTCACGCAACGATATGCCGTTGTGCTCGGTCGAAGGGATCTTCGAAGGGGTTCGTCCGATGCGACATCCGTTACTCGGCGAACTCGATTTTGCGGTCATCGGGGCGGTGTCTAACACCACGCCGACCGCTGTTCCCATGCCAGCTTCGCCCGAAACCATGTCGCCTGACGACTTGTTAGCCGTGATCGAAGCCGCTCGCGTAATGGACGAACTCGATGGCCGGCCGTTGATCGATAAACTGCGCGAATGGCTTACCACCGGCTGTGATCTGGTAATCGCCGACGCTGTCGAACCCGAATCGTATGCGAGTTCCGGTTGGGCGTTGCTTCGCCATTATGCGTATGAGATTTTACAAGGATTACAATGGATTCAAAAGGCGGTCGGTGCCAAACGTTGCCTGATCGCGATTCAAAATAAATTCAAACATATCCAAACGTTACAAGACCGTTGTGGCGACGCGTATGTGTATGGTGCGCGCCGTTTGTTCCCGGTTGACCGGTACGCTCCGGAATCCGCAGACCGGTTGCGACAACGCCGTGTGGGGGTACAAGCGGTATACGCGGTATACCGCGCGATTTCGTCTGGTATTCCGCACACCGAAACGGTGTTAACCGTCGCCGGCGATGCGGTGGATTTCTCCACCAATTTGTTGGTGCCGTTCGGCACGTCGGTAGAGGATATTATCCATCGGTGCGGATTGGTCGCCGATCCCGATACCGTGGTGTTTGGGGACGTTATGACCGGCATGGCGATCGATTCGTTTGATCAACCGGTCACCGCCGGGGTTACGTGTTTGCTTTGTGTTACCGATTCGTCCGCCCCTGCTCAGGCTTGCATTGGTTGCGGTCGTTGCGCTTCAGTCTGTCACCAAAACCTTCTCCCGTACGAAATTGCGCGAGAACTCGAGAACTTGCATTATGAACAACTGCCGAGTCTGCGTGCCGACCGGTGTGATGGATGTGGCGCGTGCTCGTTTGTTTGTCCGTCTTCCCGTGACGTGGTATCGGCGGTATTAGAAGCCCAACACATCCACGGTGACGTGGTATTCCAAGTAGGGGGTGAAGACGATGAGTAGACCTCCGTATGTGCGTCTGCACAGCCGGGCCGAATCACCGCACCTGGATATGTTTATCGCGTTGCTTCCTTTGGTGATCTTTTCGGCTGTGTGTTATGGTTGGCGTCCGGTCATCGTGATCTGGTGCGGCATTCTCGGTGCCTTGATCAGTGAATGCGTATGCAGTTGGATCATGCGTCGCCGTCCTGTTTTAACCGACGGTTCGGCGTTGTATATCGGCGCGGCGATTGGTACACTCATGTCTCCCATTACCGCGTATTGGGTTCCGGCAATCGGCGCAGCCTTCGCGATTGTGGTGGTTAAAATGCCGTTCGGCGGCAACGGGCGTTATCTGTTTCAACCGGTGGCCGCCGGTATGGCGCTCATCTGCCAGTGTATGATTGGCACGGTATTTGCTTATCCTACTACCGGATTGGCCACCTTGTCGTTGGCCCCGAAAATCGAGGTCGCGACCGAGGCGTCGCTCGCCTCGTTGATCCGTAGCGGCAGCGTTCCTTCGTTAGAAGGGGGCGACCTGCTACTCGGTATGGTTCCCGGCCCGATCGGCGCGACGGCTATTTCCATCTTAGTTGGATGCATGGTGTATTTGATCATCCGCCGTGCGATTTCGGCGTGGACGGTGTTGCCGTACCTCGCCACCTGCGCGATCTTGGCATTGGTGTTTCCGCGCATCGATACGGTATGGTACACCGGCGTGTGGTTGGAATTGTGTTCCGGCTACCTGCTGTTTGCCGGCATCTTTTTACTGTGTGATCCCGTCACCTCACCGCGTCATCCGTTAGGGCGGATCTTGTACGGCGTTTTAGCCGGCACACTTGTGATGGCCTTGCGTCATGCCGGTCGGTTCGAAGACGGTGCCGCGTTTGCCGTGCTACTGGTTTCGCCGATCGCTCCGTTGATCGACCGCGCCAGTTGGTTGTTGGTCGAACGGTTTCGAAAGGAGGCCACGCCGTGAAACGAAACGGTACTACCCATGAGTTTTGGCGATTGACCGGTATTTTCGTCGAAACGGCTTTGCAGAAAAACATTGTGTTGGTACAAGCGGTCGGCTTGTGCCCGATTTTGGCCGCCGGCGTTACCTTACAAAACGGTGTGATTTTGACAATCTGCACCGCTTTGGTGTTGCTATCTTGCGGCTTGTGCATGTCGCTGTTTGGCGACAAGTTACCGCTATGGCTTCGTCCTATTTTTTATACGTTGTTGGCATCCGGTCTGTTGATCGGAACATCGTTCGTGCTCGACCGGTTCATCTCGCACGAACTGTATACGAAACTGTATTTGTTTATCCCTTTGATGGCGGTTAACACGCTTATTTCCAGCCGTGCCGGCGGTTTTGCCGTCGGCAACCGGGTATCGGCCGCCATGGTCGATGCGCTCGGCGCTTCGTTGGGATTCGGCGTGGTGATCTGCGTGGTATCGGTCTTGCGTGAGATCACCGCCACCAACACCGTCTGGGGTTATACGTTACCGATCTCGTTATCCATGCCGGAAGTATCCTATCCGTTTGCCGCGTACATTTTGCTTGGTTTCATGGCGGCCGGATTGCAAACCGCGTTATCCGCCCATCGTCGCAAAGGGGAAGGGGGTTCGCGGTCATGAATGCTTGGGTATATTTCATTACCGCCGCGGTGGTACAAAACTTTGTCCTCACCACCGGCTTCGGCAGTTCATTGGTTTTGCGACTATCCCGCCGTCCATCGATGTTATGGTCGTTTGGCGGCCTGTTAATCGTGTTTTCGTCGCTACTGGTATTGGTGGTATATCCACTCGATAACGCCATAGGCATTGGGGCAACCGCCAAACTGCTTCGTCCGTTACTGATTGTGGCTACTGTGTCGATACTATACGCCGCACTGTACGGGATTTTCAAACTCATCCGCCACCCGTTCGTGGCCTCGTTGCGCAAGATGCTCCCGACGGCGGCGTTTAATAACATGACAGTCGGTGTCTCGTTGATCGTCAACCACCAGTTTGCGTTACCGATTAGTTCGGCCGTGGCCTTAGCCGCCGGAACGGCTGTTGGATTTACGTTGTTATCCTTACTGATCGGCTATTTGCGCCATCGGTTGGATCATCCGTCAATACCGGTCGCGTTTCGCGGATTGCCGATCTGGTTGGTCAGTTTGGGTTTGCTGGCCCTGGGTTTGATGGGCTTTTCTCCGATGGTTCCGCTTATCTGACACACTTTCATTGTACGCACCGGACACCCCGTGCGGCACTTAAAAATCTGTAAACAGGGAGGGAACATCCGATGAAACAACGGTTAATCGCCTTGTGGCGGAGCACCTGTAATCGCGAAACCGTGCGGTACGTCGTGTTCGGCACGATGACCACGGTAGTGGATTTCGCGGTATATAATCTGGTGTTCCAACCGGCTAAGCACCTCATCGGCGAAACGACCGCCAACTTGGTTGCGAACGCATTGGCGTGGTGCGTGGCGGTGGTGTTTTCGTACGCCGTCAATAAATGGTTTGTGTTTTGCACCCACTCGAGTTCGCGCCGCGACTTGTTCCGCGAAATGGGGCAGTTTTTCGGTTCGCGCGTGTTTTCGCTGTTGATCAGCGAGATCGGCATGTTTGCGGCAGTAACTTTGTTTTCGCTTAACGAAAACCTGTCGAAAGCCATCGTCAGCGTGGCGGTTATGATTATCAACTACGTGTTTATGAAATGGTTGGTGTTTCGCCACCGCGATGCCGAATAATCATTACACATAAAAAGGCCTGCATCCTTTGGATGCAGG
>JAZPYZ010000002.1:0-3631 GCA_045544455.1 Acutalibacteraceae bacterium
GTTGGTATATTTGAACACGGTCGAAGCCGCCGAGTAAGCCAACGAGGTGTCGTATTGACCGGTACCCGTAAACGCCGGGGTGGCTTTGTCGGTATCGGCCCAGTTGGTGTTGCCGTCCGGCATGGCCGGGACTTCTTTTACCACCGGATCGGCTGCCGTATTGTACAGAGCCATTTCCGAGATGGTGATCGAGTCACCCCAACCTTGTACCAAGGTGCCTACCGTCACCGCTTTGTTCACGGTTACGCCGGTCATGGTGCCGATGTAAGCGCCGGCATAGAACCAGTCAACGTCACTGGTGGTACCGTCCGCGTTCGGATACACATGAGCCGCGATCGTTACACCGTTGGTAACGAGCCAGCCGCGAACGTCCACGTCCGCAAGCACGTCGGTATACGCATTTTTCAGGGTATCGGTGGTGCCGTCACTGAAATAGATACCGCCCAGAGCATCGCCGGATGCCGCGTAGTCGGTTTTGTAAACTTTCAGGATCGCGTTGTCACCCAATGTGACCTTTACGCCGTTGGCTTCCCAACCGCCGGACATTTTCACTTTCGCACTGACAACGTAGTCATTGCTGATGTGAGCCGCCGGCGGAGTGGCGGTGAACGAAACAGTACCGCCCGCCAACGAAACCGTCGGCAACGCGCCGGGGGCTTTGTCAAACAGGGTCGCATCCATACCCGAGCCAGTACCGGCAACCGTGGTATCGTCGTCCGCGATCCAGTTCGCATTGCCTTCCGGCTTGGTGGGCAGAGTTCCTTCCGCCGATGCTACCAACGTCATGGCCGGAACCAGCGTCAGCAGCATGCAAAGAGATGCGAGGATTGCTAAAATTTTCTTTGCTTTCAAGGGGTCTTCATTCCTTTCTGTAATTATATATGGATTCGGGGTATTCGTCCGCCCCGAACACGGTCGATAAAGGCCCTCCCCCGTCACCCGTTTGCAAGATCGGCACTGTCCTGCAATTTCAGGTCTGCACACCCGGTAATTTCATCTAAAACCACCAAATATGCGGACAGATGGGGACACTTTCTCATTAAGATACATATTCATTATAGGATGAAACGTTTGGTTTGTATTTAGCAAAATTTTATCTTTAATTTAGCAATATTTGTCTATAATTTTGTTCAAAAATACGGCAGAATCAAAGATGTTGCGGTGGCGCCACACAGCTTGTTCGAAAAAGCACAAGATGTATGAACCGGAGAGGTTTGGTGTGGCGTAACAAGTGGCAAACTATATATTATATACCTTATATTATAACGTTAGCATCCCTCGCCTGCTGTACAACAAAAACCCGGCCTGGCAGAATTTTCTGCCAGGCCGGGTTGCTTTACGCGGAGAGGGTGTGATTATGCAGACCAGGTAGCGTCGCACAGGCCGCTGTAAACGGTGAGTTGTTCACCGGTAGCGACGTTTTGGATCACCATGTAGGCGCGAGCCGTAATGGCGGTGCCTTTCGGCGCATTCTTCAAGTTGTACATGAACTGGCCTTCTGTGGTTTTGGTCGACACTTTTTGTTTCACGCTGAAACCGTCCACCGTGCCACCGATGACAAAGCTATCGACGTTTGCATCGTCCACAGCCGTCGTGACGTAGACGATACCGCATTCGATCAAGCGATAGTCATTGCTGAATGCCGTTTCGGCTACGACTGTCATGGTGAACTTGGTATCGCTGGTACTGGTGTTGAGCGAGGTCGGGTTGACAACCACCGAATAATCCGGCGTGGTATCCGTGATCTCGCTGACCGCCGAAACGGCGATGTCACGCGTCACGAAGAATTTGTAGATGCGGTCGGTGCTGAGCACGTTACCGTTTTCATCTACCCATGCGGCAAATTCGAGTTCGGTCGCCGTAACGGTGACGCGGGTTTCGAATTCCACCTCGGTCGCGCTCGCCGTGCCGCCGTTCACGGTCACGGTGTAGAGCGTCGCTTCTTTCGTGTAGGTCGGATACACGTTCATATCCGAGAAGATGCCGTCGGCCGGTTCGAAATCCCATTGGCCGTTGGTGTAACCGTAACGATACGGAACCGCCGGCAGGTCTGCGCCTGCGTCAATTTCAGTCGAGGTCATGGTCGCGATGAAACGACCATCGATCGAATAGAAGGTGATGACGTATTCGTCGGTATCAACCGGGCGGAACACCGGCGTGACGGTAACGTTATCGTTAACCGTCCAGCGGATAACCGACGCGGCATAGGTGCGGGTGCCGATCATCCAGTAGGCAAATTCGTAACCTTCGTCCGCGGCAGCGGTCAAGGTAACGATCGAACCATACTCATAGCGGCCGGACGCATCCGGATTGCCGCCGGTAACCGTAGCCGTACCGTTTTCGCCTTCGACAATGGCAACCGACAGGGTGTCGAGTTCTTCAAACACCACCGTGATGGTATGCGTCGAACCGGCTTTCAGCGCCGTCATGGCCGCGGTCGGATCGGTATATTGCGTGCCATCGATATCGATATAGCTGAATTTCCAATCTTTCGCCGGGGTGGCGGTGATCGACGGAGTCGAGCCGATATCGTAGTAGCCGCTTTGCATATCGGTGGTACCTTCACCTTCGATAATCACTTCGACATACGGTTTGGTATCGCATTGGATAACGACACTCCAATCCGCCGTGACGTTTTCGATGGTATAGACCGGATCGTTGAGTTGCAACGTGCTCCAGCCGCTGTTACCATCTTTGAAGTGCGGACGTTGTGCATCGGTCGGATACATGGTGATGATAACGGTTTCGCCTTCTACCACACGGAAAGTCTTGGCGGTGTTGAACACCGTGGTCGGATCGATGCCGGCCACGCCGGACACCGAGTAAGACGCGTTGGTCCAGGCAATCTTCAATTCATAGCCACCTTCGAAGACCGGCGTATACGTCGCATCCGCATCCGCCACAAAGGTATAGGAGGCCAAAGTGCTGACGTATTCGGAATCGCCATCTTTTAACCAACCGACAAACGCATAGCCGCTTTCGGCTTTGGCGGTAATGGTCACTTCATTGCCTTTGGTAACGGTGGTCGTGCCGGTAGCAGTACCGCCGGTAACCGATTCGGTAACCGTGACGGTCACGGTGCCGACATAGGTGAAGCTCGGTGCATACATCGCAGACGCATCGGCCGTAACGTCGATGGTCGCGCCGCCTTCGATCGCTTGGCCGTTCTTGGTCCAGCCGGCGAACACATAGCCGGCATCCGGCGTAGCGGTCAAGGTGACGTTGCTGCCGACTTCGACGATCGCGCCACCGGTGGCTTTACCGCCGGTAATGGTGTTCGGTACGTCGATCGCTACAACCGTCGGATCGCCGACTTCGTACACGGCCACGTTGGAAACAGACGGCGCATAGTTGTTGTGCGAACCCATTTGGTCGAACATCAAGTAGTCCGGAGTCGGTTGATTTTCCATCGTCAGCACGTGAGCGCCGCCGACAAAGAAATAGTAGTTATAGGTGTCATCGTCATTCGCTTCCATGTAGATCGCGTATTCTTTCGCGCCTTTGTTCGCGATGACGGTGTTCATCGTGGTTTCCGCTTTGTCGCCATCGACATACACGATACCGGCAGAGGTGTTGTTGCGCAGCAACCAGTAGTTGGTAGCGGTAGCACCCGTGAAGGATACGCGCACGC
>JAZPYZ010000003.1:0-205035 GCA_045544455.1 Acutalibacteraceae bacterium
AAACGACCTCCAAAGTCTGCGAGAGAAACGAGCAAGAGTTTGGGAGAAAGCCCCGGTGGGGCTTTCGATAGCCGGAGAAGAGAATCCCTTCGGGCGCACCAATAAAACAGACGGTCAAACGACCGTCTGTTTTTATTTTAAGCACCGGAAAAGCCAATATTTTGCTCACTCAACCAACGGTGTGTAGACACATACATCAAAATCGGGTATACTGAATGTGAAAGGAGGCCGTTGCATGGACCAAATCAAAATCGGCGGGTTTATTGCCCGGTGTCGAAAACAGAACAACCTGACGCAAATGCAATTAGCCGACATGTTGCATATCACCGACAGGGCGGTATCCAAATGGGAAAACGGAAAAGCGATGCCCAATTCGTCCATCATGTTGGATTTGTGTAAGGTGCTTAATATTAGTGTCAACGATTTGTTAAATGGGGAGGTCGTAACGATGAACGATCAAGAGCAACAATTAGAAAACGTGTTATTGGAAATGGTCAAACAAAAAGAACAAGCCGATAAGAAATTATTATCGCTGGAAATATTGATCGGCATCCTTTCGATGATTATTCTGTTATCGTTTACCTTTGCGGCATCGTTTGTGAACATGCCGGATTGGTCCAGAATCCTCCTGATTGTAACAGGCTTTGCGGTAGCGATGGTCGGTATTGTATATGCGTTGAAAATTGAACAAACCGCCGGTTATTACGAATGCGCGAAGTGCCACCACCGATACGTTCCCACCTTTAACAGCGTATTATGGGCGGCACATATCAACCGAACCCGATACATGAAATGTCCGAAATGCCATCAGAGATCCTGGAACAAAAAAGTCCTAACCAAAGAATAATGTGGAGTATACCGAAAAACCATCTCACACGCTTGCGTTGTTTGAGATGGTTTTTTATATCTGAAATTTTATATTGCTATTTATTACCGGACTTTGCTATAATTATAATATAAAGGAATGGGGGGACAGACATGGCCGTGACCATCAAGAACCGGATTATCGATATCGATCCGTATTTGACACCGTTTGAAAACGATATTGATCTGCGTATCAAACTGTTTCAAACGAAAAAGAAAGAATTGCTTGGCCGCGGTACCCGTCTGTCTTCGTTTGCCAACGGGCATCATTATTTTGGGTTTCACCGCACGCGTACCGGTTGGGTGTATCGCGAATGGGCGCCGGCGGCCGATGCCATGTATCTCACCGGTGACTTTAACGGATGGGATATCGAAAGTTGCCCGATGACCAAACTCGCCAACGGCGTGTTTGAGGTGCATCTCAAAGGCAAACACGCCTTGCGCACCGGCCAAAAGGTACAAGCGATCGTTGTCAGTTCCGGTCGCGTGTTGCGTCGTATTCCGTTGTATGCAACACGCGTGGTGCAAGATCCTAACACCTATTTGTGGTGTGCCGAATTGGAAGATAATGGTGCGTTCCCGTGGACCGATAAAGGGTTTTCGCCGGCGAAAACGCCGTTTATTTACGAATGTCATATCGGTATGGCACAAGAACAAGGTGCCGTCGGCACCTACCGTGAATTCACCGAGAACGTGTTACCGCGCGTTAAAGCGCTCGGATATAACACCATCCAAATCATGGCGATTATGGAGCACCCTTACTACGGTTCGTTTGGGTATCAGGTGTCTAACTTTTTCGCCGCTTCGTCGCGGTTTGGCCCGAGTCGAGATCTAAAACATCTGATCAATACCGCCCACCAAATGGGGATTGCTGTCCTGCTCGACGTGGTACATTCCCACGCCGTGAGCAACACCAACGAAGGGCTTAACGAATTTGACGGCACGGTATATCAGTTCTTCCACGAAGGTGACCGCGGCAACCACTCGGCGTGGGGAACCAAACTGTTTAACTACGGTAAAAACGAAGTGTTACACTTTTTGTTATCGAACTTGAAATATTGGATGGAAGAATTCCATTTCGATGGATTCCGGTTCGATGGCGTGACCTCGATGTTGTATCACGATCACGGTTTGGGCAGCGCTTTCACCAACTATACCATGTATTTCTCGATGAACACCGATACCGAAGCGGTTACGTATCTGCAACTGGCGAATGCGTTGATTCACGAGATCAACCCGAACGCCATCACCGTGGCCGAAGACATGTCCGGCATGCCGGGCATGTGTATTCCGATTAAAGACGGTGGGATCGGGTTTGACTATCGGTTATCGATGGGTGTGCCGGACTTGTGGATCAAGTATTTGAAAGAATATACCGACGATACCTGGGACATCGGCAAACTGTGGTACGAACTGACCAGTCGGCGCGCCGGCGAAAAGAATATCGGGTATTGTGAATCGCACGACCAAGCGTTGGTGGGGGATAAAACCATCATGTTTCGCCTGTGCGACGCCGATATGTATACCCATATGAGTAAACTGGTCGGCGGCAGCGTCGTCATCGATCGCGGTATTGCGTTACATAAAATGATTCGGTTGATCACGGCCTCGCTAGCCGGCGAAGGATACCTTAACTTTATGGGGAACGAATTCGGCCATCCCGAATGGATTGATTTCCCACGTGAAGGCAACGGTTGGAGTTACCATTATTGCCGCCGTCAATGGAGTTTGGTGGATGATCCTAATCTGCGCTATGGGCAACTCGGCGCGTTTGACCAAGCAATGATCCGGTTGTTGCAAGAGCACAATCTGCTGAACATGCCGGCCGAAAACCGTTGGATGCATCAAGACGATAAGATCTTGATCTATACCAAAGGCGATACCGTGTTTATCTTCAATTTCCACCCCACCAAATCGTTCGAAGGATACTTTGTGCCGGTCGGACAGGAAGGAACGTATAAGGTGATCTTGTCGTCCGATGATGCGGCGTTTGGCGGCTTTGATCGTGTGGATACCACCCAAACGTATCAAACCTTCAAAACCCCGATCGATTGGGTTGGGTTTCCGTGTTATCTCCCCAGCCGCAGCGCCATCGTGCTCAAACGCGAAGGTTAGATTATGGTCAAAACAGGCGGTCAGACGACCGTCTGTTTTTTATCCGTACGTATAAACAAATTCTAACAAAAATATGAATTTTTTGGAAAATTGCATTTCGAAGGGATGACAAAAACGCCGACGTTGGGGTATAATGAACGCGGTTGAAAGAGAGGTGACGGATCGTGGCGTTTCAAACCGTATTTAAACGGTATGAGTTGAAATACAAACTTACCGTGGCGCAAAAACAACGGGTTTTGGCCGCGATGGCACCGTATATGGTACCGGATACCTACGGACGAACGACCATTCGCAATCTATATTTCGACACCGATACCTATCGCTTGATTCGCCGTTCGATCGAAAAGCCAACCTTGTTCAAAGAAAAATTGCGGATCCGCAGTTATGCCAAGGCTTTACCGGACAGTACCGTATTTGTGGAGTTGAAACGCAAATACCGTTCGGTCGTGTATAAACGCCGCATAGCGTTACCGTATACCGAAGCGATGGATTGGGTTACCGGCCGGCAACATTGCGGGCTCGACACCCAAATCGTGCGCGAGATCGATTATTTTCTCGGTTACTACGAAACGTTACATCCTACCGTCTTTTTATCTTACGAGCGCGAAGCGTACTATGCCAAAGACGGATCGGATTTTCGCGTTACCTTTGACGACCGAATCCTAAGCCGACAGGCCGATCTGTCGTTGACGGAGGAAGTGGGCGGTGACGCATTGCTCGACGACGAATGGGTGTTGATGGAGATTAAATGTTCCGGAGGAATCCCCCTTTGGATGGCGCACTTGTTATCCGAAGAACGTCTTTTCAAAACCCCGTTTTCCAAATACGGCACCGCGTATAAAAACTTGATTTTCCCGAATCATAAGGAGGAATACATCCATGGATAAACTGTTTCAAGGCTTATTTGATACCGATCTCACGTCGGTCATCAGCGTTTCAGACTTTTTGTTATGCATCGCCGTCTCGCTCGTTATCGGGTTGTTGATGGCGGCCGGCTACATGTACCGCACGCGGTACACCAAAAGTTTTGTTGTCACGTTAGCGTTATTACCGGCGGTGGTGTGTGTGGTCATCATGATGGTCAACGGCAACGTCGGCACCGGTGTGGCGGTCGCCGGCGCATTTTCGCTGGTGCGGTTCCGTTCGGTACCCGGCACGGCCAAAGAGATCGGCACCTTGTTTTTAGCCATGGGTGCCGGTTTGATCGCCGGTATGGGGTATCTCGCGTTTGCGGTACTCTTTGCGGTGGTGATGTGTCTGGTGTTTATGATATACAATCGGTTGGATTTTGGCTCGACTAAAAATGCCTCATTGTATAAAAGCATTCGCATCACCATTCCGGAAGATCTGGATTATTCCACCGTGTTCGAAGAGGTGTTTTCGGAATACGCCACTCGTTACGAACTGGTACAGGTTAAAACCACTAACCTGGGCAGTATGTTTCGGTTAACCTATGACGTGGTACTCAAATCGGCCGATATCGAAAAAGAATTTATCGACAAATTGCGTTGCCGGAACGGCAATCTTGAAATTACGGTTTCGAAACAGTCCACCGTCAACGCAGAATTGTAATCGTTATGTTTATACGAAGGAGTTTTCTGGCATGAAACGATATGGACTGGTTGTCCTGTGCGCCGCCTTGCTGGTATTAGCATGCAGCGGTTGCGCGAAACAAAACGGCGATGCCGGCGATACGTCGGGGATGGAGTTCGGGTTTGAGGAAGAGGATATCCGCACCGACATCACCCCGCAAGACGGCCGGGCGATTGATTTGTCCGACACCGATCTTACCGGTGGTGATAAGAATATGCGCATCACTTCAGGTGGCGCGTATACCTTGACCGGCACCAAAACCGATTGTATGCTCATAGTCGATGCGCCGGATGAGAACGTGCAACTGATTTTAAACGGCATCACCATTGATAACGCCAACGGCCCGGCCGTTTACATAAAAGAGGCCGGCCACGTCACCATTACGCTCGCCGACGGTACGGCCAACACCTTGCGTGACGGCGCATCGTATACCGTCACCGATGAGGATAGCACGTTGGATGCGGCGATATTTAGCCGCGCCGACCTCACGATTAACGGGACCGGCACGCTAAACGTGACCGGACGTTACAAACATGGTGTGGTGTCGAAAGACGACCTGATCATTTCGTCCGGTACTTTGGATATTACCGCCAACAACGTCGGGTTAGACGGGAAAGATTGTGTTAAGATCAACGCCGGGAATATCACCATCGATGCCGGTAGTGACGGGATTCGCGCATCGAATGAGGAAGATACCACCCGCGGATACGTATATCTTAACGGTGGGGCATTTACCGTCCGTGCCGGCAACGACGGCATCCAGGCGGCGACGGTGGTCAAGATCGACAACGCCACGCTGGATATCACCGCCGGCGGTGGTGGTGAAACCTCTTCGATGATCGATACCACCGAATCGTACAAAGGGATCAAAGCCGGCTCGGATATTGCCGTTTCGGGCGGCTGTTTCACCATTTCATCTCAGGACGATAGTCTGCATTCCAATGGAACCATCACGATGGAAGGCGGTGCGTATACGTTGACGTCGGGGGACGATGGGGTTCATGCCGATACCGATCTCGCGATTTCCGGAGACGATACGAAACTTACCGTCACACGCAGTTACGAGGGGTTGGAAGCCAGTTCGGTGGTGATTGCCGGTGGTACGGTTTCGCTTACCGCGTCGGATGACGGGATCAATGCGGCCGGCGGTAACGATAGTTCGGCGATAGGTGGTCGGCCCGGTCAAGGGCAGTTTACGGCTTCCACCGGCAAGGTGGTAATTGCCGGCGGAACGATCTATATCAACGCGTCTGGCGATGCCATCGACTCCAACGGAACGCTGCAGATTACCGGCGGCGATATCACCGTGTCAGGTGCCAATCAGGGCGACACCGCGATTTTGGATTTCGATACCACCGGTGAGATTTCCGGCGGCACCTTTGTCGGGACCGGCGCGGCCGGCATGGTGCAGAATTTCAGTAGTTCGTCCACCCAAGGGGTTATCATGGTTCAGGCCGGCGGTCAAGCCGGTACGCAGATTATTCTGACGGATGAAAGCGGTAAGACGATACTCACGCATACGGCAGATCAGGCGTTTTCTTGCGTGATCCTCAGTCATGCCGATATACAACAAGGCGAAACTTACACCTTTTCCGTCGGCTCGTCCGAAACCTCCATCACCATGACCGGTACCGTCTACGGCGGCAGCGGCGGTATGGGTGGCATGGGCGGCTTCGGTGGCGGAATGGGCGGTAGCTTCGGTGGTGGAAACCGCCCCGGCGACCGACGGTAATCATGGATACTCAAAAGGAACGGCCTTGTGCCGTTCCTTTTTCTCGTTGCAAATCGACAAACCTTATGATATGCTGTAAGGCGAAAAGAGGTTGATACGTATGTATATAGATCAATTAGTGGAACGATTGTCCGAACTCGAACCCGTGAAAGCGGCGATCGAGGAATCTACCGGCGCAATCTTGCGGATGTATGCGGATGGCGACAAACTGGCTGAGATCTGCGATATCGCGATCATCGCCCCGTCGAGTGAAACCTATCGCGTGCAGGAATATCATCTGCCGATCTACCACGCAATCTGTGCCCAGGTCGAACACGATCTTTTCGCCGAATAATTGGCGGCGTATCGGTTCATCCTTATGAGTAGAGCGATCGACTCAAGATAGGAGGGAATACGATGCGTGTTGACATTGATCGTGATGGATGTATCAGTTGCGGTCTGTGTGCCGAAACCTGTCCCGAGGTGTTTGAAATGGCGGACGATGGATTGGCGCAGGTGAAAGAACATCCGACCGCCGTGGATATCGGTTTGGTTCGCCAAGCGGCCGACGGATGCCCGGTCGAAGTGATCGACGTGGATGAATAAAACAAAACGAAAAACCGGTGTTTCGGATCGAAACGCCGGTTTTTATGTTGCCAAAATCGGGTGAAATATGGTATAGTAACAGTAGATACTTTAAGGAGGCGTCTTTATGGAAACAGGCAATACGACTTCTATGACAAATACGACAACCGTTAATGCGGCGTATACGGTACCGACGCAAACACCGCCTCAAACGCCAGCAACCGAACAACCGACCTCGGTAGTCGGGTTTTGGACGTACGTCGGACTGTTGGTGTTGTTTGCTGTGCCGGTTGTCGGCTTGATCTGCAACATCGTGTTCGCATGTGGTGTATTAAAACAACCCAACATCACCAACTTGTCGCGTGCCTATTTGGCCATTCAGTTGGTGGGCGTGTTGTTGGTAGTGATGCTTAGCGTGGCGTTGATTGTGCCGTTGGTGCAGATAGTTACCGGTATCGCGACGGAACTCAATGCGTTAACGCCTGAGATATCCGACTATACGGAACAGTTTGAACGCGGCGAACTGACCGAAGATCAACTGATCGAATTGCTGATCCCGTATGTGCAGGGGATACTGGAACGGGAACTCGGCCAAGAATTGACCGAAGAAGAGGTTGAGGAATTTTTGGAAGAGTATATCCGCAACGGATACGATGAGGATGAATGGAACCGTTTCGACGACGATGCTCACGATTGGTTGGTCAATAGCGGTCAGGGCGATTGGGCCGACGCCGTAGCCTGAGGGAGTCGACTATGGTAAGGATATATGAAGCGCCTTACGCCGGTTGGACACGGTGCTTGTGGATGGAAAACGAGACGGTGCAACTGGTGATGACCTTACAGGTCGGTCCGCGCATTATCCGCTATGCCGCCCAAAACGGCGCGAATATGTTTTATGAGTTTCCCCATCACGTCGGTCGAACCGGCGATAACGAATGGTTAAACTACGGGGGACATCGCTTGTGGCATGCGCCCGAACGGGCACCGCGCAGTTATCCGGCGGATAATTTCCCGGTCGCTTACACCGTTTCCGGCAACACCGTTACCCTCACACCGCCGCCCGAAACGGCGGTCGGTACGCAAAAGCAGATGATCGTGACGTTGGATGATACCACAAGTCAGGTGACGGTCGAACACCGCATCACCAATCTCGGCGCATGGCCGATCGAACTAGCCGCGTGGGGGATCAGTGTCACGGATCAAGGCGGTCTGGAAGTGATCCCCGAACCCAATGATCCGGCGGCATTGTTACCCAATCGAAAGGTTGCGCTATGGCCGTATGCGAAAATGAACGATCCGCGCGTATATTGGGGAGACCGGTATATCACCTTGCGACAGGACGCTCAGATGCATACGCCGTTTAAACTCGGCGTCGATAATCGCGCCGGTTTTGCCGCCGTGTTCAACCACGGGCATGTGTTTATCAAACGATTTGATTCGGTGCCCGGCGCGAACTATCCCGATTTTGGGGTGGCGTTTGAGAGCTATGTGTGTGGGGAGATGCTGGAATGCGAAACCCTGTCGCCGCTACAAACGCTGGATACCGGGGAAACGGTAACCCTCACCGAACGGTGGGAACTGCACCGCTCGGAGGCGCCCGCCGCAACCGACGAAGCCGAAATCGACCGTTTGCTGGGCCTTTATCGTTAAATTAAGAAGGGTTCTCACAAGTGAAACCTTGTGAGAACCTTTTTTTATCGGTAATAATCTGCGTATAGCCGGTGCAGATTTTGTGCCGACGGATAAATGGATTGCGGGCTGAGAAAATGTGAAAACTCAAACGTGATGATCTTTTCGGCATATTCTTGGTGCAATGCCAACCGCTTTTTCAACAGCGGAAACGGGATGGGGTAAAACATCTTACGTACGTCCCGCTCAAATGTTTCTGCGTTAATCCAGTGGTGGATGTGATACTGTTCGCACAACTGCTTGGTGACCATATAGTAGTCGCGCATCTGATCCATCGGGGCAGTGCCGTCTTGAAACGCGCAGATATCGATGTCTTTACCACACCGCGCAAACAAGCGGTCCCACTCCTCAGCGTGACGCTCCGGCGAAAAATTGCCCCCCGTAATGGGCGTGTGAAAAAACGGACTGATCATCACCGGCAGATGCGGCGTTTTGTCCTTGCACAGCGCGGATAAGCCGTGCATCACTTCACCAATGTTCAGGCGATTGTGGCTTTGTTCGTGTGGGATATACCATCCTTTAAACGAGGGCATGTCGCCATATCGTTCCCATACTTCGTTTAAAAAATGCCGATTCTTGTCGATCTCACCGGAAACGTCGCCTTGGTTCCAATACAAATCGGTGATATACATGCCCATCAATACCGACATGCTGCGTTTTTCGGCTTCCTTCAAAATGAATCCCGCAAAATCGTCGGCATCGGCGGTTTTGAAATACGTGGACGGGTAGATCGTCTTCCCGTAAAATCCGCCGCGAATGAAAATAAGCGTATCAATGCCGACGTTTTGCATATGATCCAAATCGTTTCGCCATTGTTCAAGTGACCAGTTGGAGGAGGGAATATCGTAAGTGATCTCGTCAATAAATGTACCGCTGATAGGTGGTTTCATTCCTATATATCCTTTCACAGTAACGCTTGTCCGCGTTCCAATTTCTCCAATAACATCAGCATCCGCGGCAGATGGAACGGCCCTTTAAAGAGATTACCTTTCAGTCGGTTGGCTACCGTCCCGTCGTAATGCAGATACCCGTACCACTCGCCGTGTTTGGTGTCGGCAAAGTGCGAAAACGCAAACGTTTTCAGTTTCTCAAACGTGATGTGATACCGTTCTTCGCCAAACAGCCGATAGGCAAGCGCATGTGCGATCATGGCTTCGCATTGCGGCCACCACAAGTACATATCCCATTCCAACGCTTTGGCAGGTTTCCCGAGGCAATCGCAAAATGCGATAATACCTCCATTTTTGTATCCGTACCGCATCGCGTGATCGATGATGGTTTTGCCCGCTTGCATCAACGCGGGATCATTTTGATATTCGCCCTCCGCCATCAAAAACCACGCCGCTTCCAAGCTGTGTCCGGGATTGACGGTTCGACCGGTTGCTGTGTTGATGAATGCACCGTCTTTACTCACGTTTTCGAGCAAACCGTATGGGGTCAAATGGAGTAAAATCTCCGGTACCATCTCTTTGGCGATTGTGTCGTATTTATCATGGTCGATTTGGCGCATCACCTGCGCGGTCGCAAGCATGATCATCGCGGGGGACAGCGCATGATAGGGTGCGGTTTCGGGATTGTATTTCGGGACAGTCAGAGACGGGTTGCGGTATAAACGGTAAGCGATATCGAACCATTTTTCAGCAAGCGTGCGGGCTTGTTCATCACCCGTTGCCAGATAATATTCGCAACACCCGATCGCCGCAAACGTCTCACTGAAATAATACCGCCGTTTTTGAATCGGTTGGCCTTGCCGCGTTACCGTAAACGCCAGCCGACCGCTTTCGTCGGCACAGCGAGGCAAAAAGTCGTAGACCATTTTGGCGGCTTGCAGGTAGGCGGGGTTTTGATCCACTTGATTGTAACAGGAAGCAAAGGTATATAGTGCGCGCCCTTGAAACCACACGCTCTTTTCTTCGTCGTAGAGTTCGCCGTTTTCATCTAAACAGGTCATAATACCGCCGTGTTCGGAATCAATGGCGTGGTTCAGCCAAAACGGCAAAACGTCGTTTATCAAATACTCTTTAAACATAGGCGGCATCTCCTTTGCAATACTATTGTATCGCGTGTGGACGCAAACACCATACCGTTTTTTGCGAAAAATATGCGAAAACTTTTGATTTTTAAGTTTTTAACCAGAAAAAGCATTGTGATTTTTACGATAGGGTGTTATTCTAAACCCAAAGGAGGCGAGGGGTGTGTCGGATGTTCAGCGCATTACACGCGGTGTTTTGGATGATGGCGGTATCTACTTGGTCGAACGGCATTTGACACAAGATTTCGATTGGCATTGGCACGAGTTTTACGAGTTGGAATACGTCACCGCGGGAAGCGGCACGGTGTATATCAACGATCGCGCCTATGCGGTACGGCCGCATACACTGTTGTTTTTATCACCCATCGATTTTGAGAAGATCGAGGTTTCGCCGTCATTAACCCTCGTTAATCTCGCTTTTTCGGGTGACGTGGTTGACCCGTCCGTTTTACAACGGTTGCCGCTCGGCACCGTGCTGTACGAATATCCGTCCACGTTGTTTGATCTGTTGATGCAGGAAACGGTGTTACATGACGAGTGGTTTTTGCAGCGATACAGACAGTTGGTGAATGGAATATTGGTCGATATTATCCGTGAACGGGCCAAAACGTCCGCCGACGCCGAGGCTTCCCCCATACTACAAGCGGTGCAGTATATGCAACTGCAGTTTAAAACGCCGATCACCCTCGACAGCATCAGCCGCCAGGTAGGGTTGTCGCCTTGCTATTTCAGTGCGTTGTTTTCCAAAACGATGCATACCACCTTCAAGGATTATCTCACCAATTTACGGTTGGAATATGCTGCTCGGCTGTTGCGTTTCAGCACGCTTTCCGCGTCGGAAGTAGGGTTTGCATCGGGATTTAATGGGTTTTCCAACTTTTCACGTGCATTCAAGAAAAAATTTCGCGTTGCCCCTGCCGCATATCGCGGTGTGCGGTGACGATGGAGGCAAATGTTATGAAGCAGCGTTGCTGAAACCGTATATTTAAACAAAAAAAGAGGAGTGCATCGCACTCCTCTTTTTTATACCTTATAACTGTTCCGCTTCGGCGATCCACAACGCGGCACAAGCATCCGATGGCATCTGCCATTGACCGCGAGGCGATACACCGACACTCCCTACCGACGGGCCGTCCGGCAAACAGGACCGTTTAAATTGTTGTGCAAAGAATCGGCGGATAAATACCAACAACCATTTTTTGATCTCGTCCGGTTCGTACCGTTCGGCAAACGCATGGCAACACAGACGGTAGATCTTCGCCGGCGAGGCACCGTACCGCAACAGATAGAACAAGAAGAAATCG
Organism: Acutalibacteraceae bacterium; assembly: GCA_045544455.1. Classification (GTDB taxonomy): domain Bacteria; phylum Bacillota; class Clostridia; order Oscillospirales; family Acutalibacteraceae; genus JAZPYZ01. The sequence continues at coordinate 11,894 of JAZPYZ010000003.1, forward strand.
TGCAGTTCATACGGGCCGACTAACTGTTCGGTCTTTTGTGCGATTTCGCCGTTTTCCGGCGGTAGCAGTTCCGGACTGACCGGCGTATCGAGAATATCGGTCAGTGCGGTTTGCGTATCGCCGCCGATGCGTTTGGCTTCGTACGCAACCAAATGCCGTACTAATGTTTTCGGGATCGAACCGTTGACACCGTACATCGACATATGGTCGCCGTTATAGGTGGCCCAGCCGAGTGCCAACTCGGACAGATCGCCGGTTCCGATGACCAGCCCGCCAAAGGTGTTCGCCAGATCCATCAGTACCTGGGTGCGCTCTCTCGCTTGTGCATTCTCATACGTCACGTCCGGTTCGCCACCGTGCCCGATATCCGACAGATGTTGCTTGACCGATTCGGTAATATCCACCTCGTGAAGCGTCGTGCCGTAAGCCGCCGCCAAGGTACGTGCGTTGTTCAACGTGCGGCCGGTCGTTCCAAAACACGGCATCGTCACAGTATGCAGTTCGGCGTGCGGTTTGCCGAGCATATCATACGCACGCACCGTCACCATCAACGCCAAAGCCGAATCCAATCCGCCCGATAACCCGATCACCGCGTTGGCACGGGTGTGTTTCAACCGTGCGCAAAGGCCGGCCGCTTGCATATGTAGAATTTCTTCAAACCGCGCGCGGCGTTGTTCGTCGCCGTCCGGCACAAAGGGGGACGGGGACACCGGTCTTGTCAACGTCAAGGTGCGGATCGGCATATCAAACCATGTTGGCGTCAAATCCGCCGTCGGAGTAAACAGGTTATTTTGCCGCCGATCGTGTGCCAACCGTCCGAGATCGAGTTCGGTCGTAATCATACCGGTGGCAAAGGGCGCCGATTCGGCCAGTAACGTGCCGTTTTCGGCAATCAGGTTATGACCGGCATATACCGCATCCGAGGTAGATTCCCCATCGCCGGCATTGGCGTATACGTAACCGCAACACAACGTTTCCGATTGGCTCATCCCGGTGCGAAGTTGATAATCTGCGCGTCCGACTTGCGCACGTACCGCCGCCGGATTCGCCAATACCGTCGCACCGGCCGTCGCTAACCGTGCCGCCGGAGAAGTGGGGACGGTGGCATCGTCACCAACCATCACGCCGATGCAAAAGTCCGGCAATTGCCAACAAGCAAACACTTGGTCGGCACACAAACGGGCCGATTGACCGGCGATGGTAGTTACGATATCCACACCCTCTCCCGGCGTGAAATAGCGCCCTTCGTTTCGTTCGGCAGTATTCGGTAAATATCGTTTCGGTACCACACCTAATACGTTTCCATGATAACACACCGCTGCTGCGTTATATAACGCGCCACCGGCACGCACCGGCAACCCGATCACCAATACGGCATCTACACCTACGGTGCGGTTTAACACCGTTTCGAGCGCGGCACTGGCCCCTCTCAACAAGGTATCTTGTAACCACAAATCACCGCAAGTACAACCGGTGATGCACAGTTCCGGAAACACCATCAACGCGGTGTCGGCCGGTGCATCCAACACCAGCGAACAAATCCGTTCGGCATTATAAGAACAGTCCGCCGTTTTAATCGATGGGGTTGCGGCCGCCACCCGTACAAATCCGTGTTTCATCGTTGTCACTCCTTTTCAGGACGTATATATACCTTTATTATACCGCTTGATTTCGTGGTTGTCTACCATTGTTTTTTGATACGAGTCAACGCGCTTTTCTCCAAACGACTGACCTGTGCTTGCGAAATGCCGATCTCGCGCGATACTTCGATCTGCGTCATGCCTTTAAAGAAACGCAGATGCAGGATGCGTTTTTCCCGATCGCTGAGTTTGCGGATCGATTCTTTGAGCGATAGTTCATCCAACCATTGCCGATCATCGTTGTGATCCCCGATCTGATCCATTACGTAGATGGTGTCGCCACCGTCGGCATATACCGGTTCGTACAAGGATACCGGCTCAACAATCGCTTCCAGTGCCATCACCACTTGTTCTTTCGGCAGTTGAATTTCCTCGGCAATTTCATATATGGTGGGTTCGCGGTTGAGAGAATTCGTCAGTTTCTCCTTGGCTTGCATGGCTTTATAGGCCACGTCTCGCATCGATCGACTGATGCGCACGGCGTTGTTATCCCGCAAATATCGACGGATTTCCCCGATGATCATCGGTACGGCATAGGTTGAAAAGCGCACGTTTAACGATAGATCAAAATTATCGATCGCCTTCATCAGACCAATACATCCGACCTGAAACAGATCATCGGGATTTTCGCCGCGTCCGGCAAACCGTTGGATCACACTCAATACCAATCGCAGATTCCCTTGGATCAAGGTGTCACGCGCGGTTTTATCACCGTCTTGAATTTGGCGTAACAACTGCATCTTTTCCGCTTCGGTCAGGAGTCCCAGTTCCGACGTGTTGACACCGCATATTTCCACCTTGTTATACAACGTGCATCATCCCTTTCTGCCGATTGTCCGGCCAAAAACAGTATGGGATGATGCCTCTTTTGTTAAACATCGGACGGGCATAAAACCCGTCCCCAAATTTTGACAACAAAAAAGCCGTCCGAAGCAGGACGGCTTTTTTTATCGCAGATTATTTTTTATCTTTTGTATCGGTAGCAACGGTGGTGCCGCCGGTTTCGTCCGGTGTCGTGGTTTGGATCATGGCAGACGTTGTCGTTGTGACAACGGTTGCGTTGTCCGGATTGTTTATCGCCGGTTCCAACAACCGCAACGCGGTGGTCACTTGGTTATCCGAACCAAGTGGAATCAAATCGACGTTGGTTTCGGTCGCAGAGGAGGCCCGTTCGACAACCGGCATCAAACCTACGCCTTCCCAGTTGTCTTCCTGGTTGGCGACGGCAAACACGCCGGTGGTTAGTTTAATGGCCGAACCATCCACGCTGTTTACGTAATAACTTTGTACCGATGCCCGTCCGGCAGTTTGTGTGCCCACTGTGGAAGAAGCGGCAAATTTGCTAAGTACGGCGGCAAACATTTCGGCCTCGCCGGCGGTGTTACCGTTGATCAACGTTGCCGATGAATATTCCAGTTTGTGAGTGCCGTCCGCCGACAGAATCGTTTGGTTATCGTTTCCGTCCACGATCGCGCCGTATTGGCCACTCGGCATCAGATAATTCAGCACCGACGTCATGGCTTCGACCGAGCCGCCGGCATTGTCGCGCAGATCAAAGATGAAGGCGATTGCTCCGTCCTCGATCATCGAATCGTATAATGCCCGGAACTGAGTCGACGTGTTATCACGAAATGCCCGAATACGGATATAGCCGATGCGATCCAACATTTTACCCGTCACGCTGGTCATATCGATCATACCGGCCGAGATTTTATAAGCCGCTTCGGTTCCGTCGGTTGTTTGCAAGGTCAATACCACCGATTCACTCGTCGCCAGTTGGGTATTCACCGCGTCGAACGATAAGGTTTCAACGGCGGTTTCGTCCAACTTTACAATCACGCTGCCGGCGGTCACACCGGCCTTTTGTGCCGGCGAATCGGTATCGACGTGGGCGATGACAATTTGTTGGTTTTGATTGAGCGCAATTTCAACGCCAAATCCGGTTTTTTGACCGACCGTTTCGGTTTGTTGGCGTTGATAATCGTCCGCTGACAGATACGCGGCATACGGATCGTTTAATCCGTTGACCATCCCTTGCGCCAACGCCATATGCAGCTTTTCTTCGTCGATCGTGCCGTAATAATGTTGCCGGATGGCTTTGTCGATATCGACCAAGTAAGAATATTGAGCTTGCCGTTTGTTTAGGTCGCTGACCGATTGGTTGAATTTCCGCATCGATACCACCATGGTGATCGAAACGGTCACCGTCGCGGTGAGAATCACCAATGCAATGGCCGCGCCAAGCGAAATCTTCTTATTCATCACAAGTCCTTTTATCCGTTACCCGGATTGACGTATTTCGGAATCGGGTTGGTGTGTGCGCCGTTGACGCGGATCTCAAAGTGCAGGTGATACCCGGTTGAGTTACCGGTCGTACCCACGTATCCGAGAACCGATTGGCCGCCGACCACCGATTGGCCGACCGACAACGATCCTGCGACCGCGTTCATGTGCGCGTACAACGAGGCAACCGTGTTACCGTTCTCATCTTTACCGTGATCGATGATCACGTAGTAGCCATAGGTACTGCCCCACGGATCCGAACGGTTGATGTACGATACCACCCCGTCTGCCGCGGCATAAATAGGAGCGTTGTAGATCTCGCCGCGATATTTACCAACGATGTCGATACCACGGTGAATGGTACCCCAACGCGGTCCGTAGTACGATGAAATGGTGTAGTATCCCGGTACCGGCCAAGTCATCGAACCACTGTATTTGGAGGTGTTGGTGGCGTTGGCGTTACCGGTCAATGCGGCGATCTGCAGATCAATAGCCGCGGCTTCTTTTTCATACTTTTGTTGTTGTTTTTTGTAATAAGCCGAATCGCTTTCCAGATCGCGGATAACCTTTTCCGCCTCATCGTACAACGCATCGACCTGATCGGCTTTGATTTGTTGTTTGGTTTTCAGCACTTCCACTTCGGCTTTTTTCTCTTCGATCACGGCGCGCTCTTCTTCGATCAACGCCATCTGTTCATGGATTTCGGCGATCTCCGCTTCCAACGCGTTCATCAACGCCTCGTCCTTTTCGGCAATGCGTTCCATGATCTTGTTTTTGTAGAGATAATCGGTATAATCTTCGGTCGAGAACAGCATCTGTAAACCCGACATGTTACCGCTTTTCGAAATCGCGCGCAACCGTTTTTGCAATTTCACAAAATCGGCCGAAATTTCTTCTTCTCGCGCGACGATATCCGCTTCCTTCTGCGCCAACTTGTCGTTGGCTTCTGCCAATTCGGCGTTGAGCGCATTGATTTGACCGACGATCAACGACATCTGCGCTTGCACGTTATCGATCTGTTTTTGCAATGTGTGTTGATACGCTTCTTTTTCCTCGATCGTCGCTTCGGTCGATTCGTATTTGGCGGCCCATTTTTGGGCTTCGGCCAACAGATCGGCTTGTTCTTGTTCCAGTTCGCTTTGGGTTTTAGCCGCTACCGGCATAGTAGCGCCGGCCGACAGTAAGGTGATCCCCACGATGGCGGCCATGGCCGTAGAGGTAAAGCGACGTAACCACGATTTATTCATGTAACGAGCCCTCCTCTTTGAGATACTTGCCCATCGATACCGAACTGCCGATGATACCCGTCAAGGTACCGGCGGCCACAAAACCGACCAACAAGATCCACCATACGCTGGCGAACGACACCAACGACATCATGCCCAGCGTGATCATTTGCGACAGTTTGGAATAGATGTAGAACAACACGCCATACGCCAACACGGCGGCGATCAAACCGAGCACAACACCTTCCACGATAAACGGAATGCGAATAAACGCGTTGGTCGCACCGACCGATTTCATAATATAAATTTCCAACCGGCGGTTATATACCGTGAGTTTGATGGTATTGATGATGATAAACAACGAAACCACCAACAAAATCACAATGATCCATCCGCCGATGATCATGACAATATTACGTACGTCCGACAGGGTTTTCGCGATGTCGCCGTTATAGGAAATATCGTCGATATGATCGAGTTTTTCGATCTGAGCAATAGTGCTGTCAAACTTCTCCAGATCGGCGAAAGTCACCACAAACGAATCCAACAACGGGTTGTTTTCCCCTTCCAGATCGCTAAAGGTCGCTTCGGGAATCGAGTCGGCATATTTTTTCAGCAACTCGTCTTTAGATACAAACTCGACGTCCTGCACGTTGGTGATGTCGGACAGTTTTTGTTGCATGGTGTCCAGTGCCTCTTGATCCGAGGCATCGTCGGCGAACACCACCACCACGTTTTGCCCGTACACCCAGTCGAACGCACTGTCGATGTTACGAAACACCAAAAATGCGCCGCCGGTCAATAACAAACAAGCTACCAGGACACCGATCGAGGCCAGTGCCATGAATCGGTTTTGCCAAATGTTTCGAAAGCCCTCCCGTAAGAGGTACCGCATACTACTGAGCTTCATATTGACCTCCTACGTTGAGTGTATCCGACACCACGATACCATCGCGAATTTCGATGGTGCGGTGCGGGAATTTATGTACCAAATCGTGTTCGTGCGTAACCATCAGCACGGTAGTGCCGCGCCGATTGATCTCGGTCAGCAGTTCCACGATCTCATACGACATTTCCGGATCGATGTTGCCGGTCGGTTCGTCCGCGACGATCATCGACGGGTTGTTGACCAATGCCCGTGCCAACCCGACGCGTTGCTGTTCACCGCCGGACAATTCGTTCGGGAACGAACGCGCTTTGCCTTCTAACCCGACCAATCCCAAAATATACGGGACGCGTTTGCGCACTTCCCGTTGCGAACAACCGACCACGCGCATCGCAAACGCCACGTTGTCAAACACGTTCATCGAATTGATCAAGCGGAAATCCTGAAACACAATGCCCATCGTGCGCCGCATATACGGGATCTGCCGCCGTTTCAGTTTGGATAATTGATAGTTGTTGACGATCACTTCACCGGCGGAGGGGGTTTCCTCTCGCATGATGAGTTTCAAAAACGTCGATTTACCGGCACCTGAAGCACCGACGATAAACACAAATTCACCCTTGTCGATTCGGATGTTAATATCCGAAAGGGCTTTGGTTCCGCTTTCGTAGGTTTTGTGGACTCCCTTAAATTCAATCAAGAGAAGACCTCCTTTCGTATCATTCCGTTATAGCATAGCACACAGCCAATTCCCAGTTATTACGAAACTGTGAACGCATCGCTGGAAACGGCAGGAAAACACCGACCGTGTGCAGACGGCCGGTGTGGACGTTATTAGTATTTAACCGGGTTGGAGTTGAGGTATTTCTTAACCATCAACGCCACTTTGAAAATAATGGCATCGTCAAATTCGCGCAGGTCCAGACCGGTCAACCGTTTGATTTTTTCCAAACGATAGACCAGCGTGTTGCGGTGGACAAACAGTTTGCGCGAGGTTTCGGATACGTTCAGGTTGTTCTCGAAGAAACGCTGAATGGTGAACAGGGTTTCTTGATCCAACGATTCGATCGAACCTTTTTTAAATACTTCTTTCAGGAACATTTCGCACAAGGTAGTCGGCAACTGATATACCAACCGCGCAATGCCGAGATTATCGTAGTTAATAATGCTCTTTTCGGTATCGAACACTTTGCCGACTTCGAGTGCGACCTGCGCCTCTTTAAACGAGTGAGCCAGATCCTTGATGTTGTCGACCTTGGTACCGATGCCGATCATACTTTGAGTATAGAACTCGCTGCCGAGCGTATCGACGATCGACCGCGCCAGCTTGTCCAGATCTTTCGAATCGATGTTCGGCCGGATTTCTTTCACCAGGGCGATATCGGTTTCGTTGATGTTGATCACAAAATCCTTGCTCTTATCGGGGAACAGGTTTTGCAACACGTCGTAAGCCGAGATATCGTTATGGTTCAAGATGCGGATCAAGAACACCACGCGGCTGACATCGTTGTTAAAATGCAGTTCCCGCGCTTTGAGATAGATATCCCCGGGCAGGATATTATCGAGAATAATATTTTTGATAAAGTTGCCGCGATCGTATTTCTCATCATAGTATTGTTTGATGTTCGCGAGCGAGATGGTCAGGATCGAGGTGTAGGTTTCGGCTTCCGCATCGGTCCCTTCCACAAACAAAATATATTCGCTGCGCGGCCGCGATCCAAACGGACGGAACGTATATCCGTCTTTGGTGAACGGATCCTGTCCGACAAACGATTCCGCCGAAACGGCATCGACCGGTTCTCCAATCCGGCTCAAATCGCTGCACGCGATAACCGTCATCGTTTCGTCGATAACACCGATGGTACGGTCGATCGCTTCGCGCATCTGATGAATTACACCGTGAAATAATCTGTTCGACATGGTGGCAAATCCCCTTTATCTCCAATATTTCTGGTAACATAATAAATTTACAGTACAGAGTTAGTACAATTATACATCTATTTAGGGGAAAATTCAAGCGTAAACGCGCGAAAATCACAAAAAATATGTCGTTTTTCACAAAAATCGCCTCTCAAACCGAAAAAGATGGGAGCTCGGATGTTTTTTGGTTTTCAAACAACTCGATTTGTGGTATAATGAACAGAACTATAGTTTGAAAGGCAAAGGCCAGATCGGTATGACGATTCTCTCGGTACATCAACTGCAAAAATATTTTGGGGAACGCTGTTTGTTTGACGGTGTGACCTTTGACGTCGATGCGCACGATCGCATCGGCTTTGTCGGCGATAACGGGTGCGGCAAAACCACCTTGTTTCGGATGCTCACCGGCGAAGAACCGGCCGATGCCGGCCAGGTGGTGGCAGCCCACGGGTTGCGTATCGGCTATATGGAGCAACACGTCTGCCGCGACAGCCGGCGCAGTTTGTACGAGGAAGTCCTCACCGTGTTTGATCCGTTGATCCAAACCGAACAAGAATTGGCGAACATGCAACACGAGATGACCGTTCGCACCGACGACGCCTTGATCGAACGGTACAACACGGTACGGGAACGGTTTGAACTCGACGGCGGTCTGTATTTTCGCGGTCGTGTGGCTTCCACGCTGAAAGGGCTCGGTTTTACCGATGCCGAACAGGCGCAATCGGTCGACACGTTAAGCGGTGGCCAACGGTCCAAAGCCGCGTTGGCGAAATTGTTGTTGTCGGACAGTAAGTTGTTGTTGCTCGATGAACCGACTAACCATCTGGATATTCCGTCGGTGGAATGGCTGGAAGAGTTTTTGCGCGGCTTTGCCGGTGCGTTTATCGTGATTTCGCACGACCGGTATTTCTTGGATCGCGTTACCACCCGTACCATCGAACTGACCAACGGGCATCTCGTCGCCACCAACGGCAACTATTCGGTGCACCGTGAAAAACGCTTGACCGATGCCGAAATCGCGCGCCATCACTACCAAAGCGCGATGCGCGATATCGAGAAAACCCGTCAAAGCATCGAAAAACTGAAATCCTTCAACCGGGAAAAGAGCGTGCGCCGCGCGCGCAGTAAAGAAAAGATGCTCGACCGGCAACTCGACGCATTGGAAATCCCCGAAACCGAGGCCGAACACATTCGTTTCGATTTTACCGCCCGTACCGTCAGCGGCAACGACGTGCTGATGGCGGACGAGCTGGCGATGGGATTTGACGAAAAAACCTTATTTGAACACGTCAACCTGCATATTCGCCGTGGCGAACGGGTGTTTTTGCTCGGCCCGAACGGATGCGGCAAAACCACCTTGCTCAAGATCTTACAACGTCGGTTGGCTCCCCGGCACGGATTGGTGCGCACCGGCGAAAAGGTATCGGTCGGGTATTATGACCAAACGCAGGCTGGCTTGGATACCGATAAAACCGCCATCGACGCATTGTGGGACTTGTACCCCGAACTCACCCAAACCGAAGTGCGAAGCGCGTTGGCTGCGTTTTTGTTCCGTGGCGATGCGGTGTTTCGCCCGGTCGGCCTGCTCAGCGGTGGCGAACGCGCGCGGTTGTTGTTGCTCAAACTGATGCTCGCGCGGGACAATCTGTTGTTGTTGGACGAACCGACCAACCATCTCGACATCGGCTCACGCGAGGCGCTGGAACAAGCGCTTGAAGGGTACGATGGGACCATGGTGGTGGTATCGCACGACCGGTATTTTATCAATCGGATGGCGAACAAGATCTTGTGTCTGACACCTACCGGTTGTACCGAAGTGGTCGGCAACTATGACGCGTATATGCGGCAACTCGCCGCCGCACCGGTTTCCGAACCCTCGAAAAAAGCCGAGTCCGAACCGAGCGCCTATGCCAAACGGAAAGAAAAGGATGCCGAACGCCGCAAACGTGCCGCCCGTATCCGCAAACTTGAAGCGGATATCGAACAACGCGAAACGGCCCAACGTGACCTGCGCGCCAAACTGGAGTTGCCTGAGGTGGTATCGGATTATCAGCAAATTGCGGATATTTCGGCCGAACTTGAGGCGATAGACAAAGAAATTTTACAATTGATGGACGAGTGGGAGTCATTGACTTTACTCGAACAGTGATTTACAATAAAGGCAAGTATTTAGATGGAAGGTAGGTGGCTTTGTGTGAAACGGATCATATGTCTGTTGATGGCGATAACGGCGGTGTTGACCTTGTCGGGTTGTAATACGGCGATCGATATGCAGTCGCATCTGCAACCGCCGCGGTTGACCGGCGATCAACAAGCGGTACAAGAAACGCTGGACGAATATCTTTCGGTTGGCGAACAATCGCAGGAAAGCCGCCTGAAATATCCCAAAAGCGGCGAAAATCGGTCGGCGATCCTGTTGGCCGATTTGGACGGCGACGGGGTAGAGGAAGCGATCGCGTTTTATACCACCGCGCAGGACGAAACGGTGCACGTGCATTTTATGCGTCGCGATGCCAAAAACGAATGGAAAAGCGGCGAGGATATCGTCGGCAACAGTACCGAGATCGAAGAGGTGGCCCTGGCCGATTTGGACGGTGACGGCGGTAAAGAATTGCTGATCGGTTGGTCGCTGTATACCAGCGCCGATAAACAGTTGTCGGTGTATACCGATACGCCCGACGGTTCTATCACAACGGTCGGAGACTTGTTGTATACGGCGTTTATCGTCGGGGATCTCACCGATTTTGAGTGGGATGACCTATTGGTGTTGCGCGCCGATACGGCAACTTCCGCCGTGTCGGTCACGCTCGAGACGGTGCAGGACTACCTGCTTCAAACGGTCGGTTCGGCCCGGTTGGACGGGTACGTACAAGGGTTTACCGACGTGCAGATCGCACCGCTTGCCGACGGTACAAACGCGCTGTATATCGACTGTTACCGGGATGCCAATACCCTGTTGACCGAACTGGTGTTTTGGGACGGGCAACAGTTGGTGTCGCCGTTTTATAACACCAACACCAATCTCACCAATGGCCGTGTCCGCGAGGTGAAGATTACCGCGACCGACGTGGACGGTGACGGGACGATCGAAGTACCGGTTTGTCGGCGGTTGCCGGGCTATGAAACCGAATCGGCCAAAACCTCGCTGTGGTTAACGGCGTGGAACCAATGGGCGTTATCTTCCCCGACTCAGGTACAGGAAACTACCTCGTTTTACTGCATTATGAATCTGGAGGACGGGTACTATTTCCGGTTGCCGGACAACTACGTTACCATCGGGGAAACCGGTGAACCGGAATCGCAACTCACCGCCGGTTACGATGCGACCTCGCGGGAATGGAGCTTATACACGGTGGAAGAGGGCCGTCCTAAAACCTTGTTGTTAACCATTCGCGCCGCCGCGATGGATGCCGAAGAGCAAGACGAACAAGAGGATGAAGACGACACCCCGACCGATCCGCGTGAATTTACCCAAGTGGCCGAATCCGGCGCCAAAAAAACGGTGTATGAGGCGTGGATCAACGAAGAGGTCGAAGCAAACGAATTCAACATCCGAAAAGTCACCTATCAATTGGTAGTTTGGTAAAGGAGAGGGCAGTATGAAACGTATTTTAGTATGTGAAGACGAAGCCGCTATCCGCGATTTTGTGGTGATCAACCTTAAACGGGCCGGATACGAGGTGTTAGAAGCCGATTCCGGCGAAAAAGCACTTGCTTTATTTGATGAAAACGACGATATCGGGGTGGCGTTGTTAGACGTCATGTTGCCCGGTATGGATGGGTTTGCGGTATGTCACGCGTTGCGTGAACGGGACGGCCGTATGGGCATCATCATGCTCACCGCCCGCACCCAAGAACACGAAAAAGTCAGCGGTCTGATGATGGGGGCGGATGACTATGTCACCAAACCGTTCAGTCCGTCGGAATTGATTGCGCGTATCGACGTGTTGTTCCGCCGTGTGGAACGGGAACGCGCCGAACATGAGCAACAGTACGTCGATACCATCGAGTCGGGCGATTTTACGTTGCATATGCGTAACCGGCAGTTGACGCATGCCGGCGAACCGATCGAACTGACACAAGTCGAGTTTCAGATGATGGAATATTTTCTCACCAGCGGCGGCCAAGAACTCAGCCGCGCCGATATTCTCAAACGCGTCTGGGGCGAATCCTACTACGGCGAAGAAAAGATCGTAGACGTCAACATCCGCCGTCTGCGCATGAAGATCGAGGAAGATCCGTCCGCGCCGCGCCATATCCAAACGGTATGGGGCCGCGGCTATAAATGGGAATCGTAACAACCACGTTAAAACGATAAAAGGGGGTGTATCGCATGGCTAGAAAGAAGACCAGTATCACCAAACGATGGATGCTCAACGGGTTCGGCATTATCGCTGCCTTGTTGTTGGTGTTCGGGGTGGTGTGCACGCTGGCTTTTCGCTCGTATTATTATCAAAGCGTGCAAACCGTGCTATACACCCGTGCCGGCCGGATGAGTACCGTTCTGTCGGAATACATGAAAGATCCGTCTTTTGAGTTTCAGTCGGGGGCGCGCACCATTTTAAACGCCTTCACTGAACGCGATTTGATGGAGATGCAGATCCTGGATAAAAACGGAAACGCTATCATGTCGTCGACCGGGTTTATGCCGGCGAATGAGACGATGCAGGACTACGACGACGCCCTGGATGCCGACGACGACACCGCCGTGTGGCACGGTGAAAACCAAAACGGCGAAAACATTATGGCGCTTAGTATGGTGGTGCGTGACGGTTCGCGGTCGGCGGTCGGCGCGGTCCGGTACGTTGTGTCGCTGACACAGGTGGACAGACAGGTCGGTGTGGTCGGCGTGGTGTTAGCGTTGATCGCGTTGATCGTGATATTTTTGGTGTTGTTATCCGGCACCTATTTTGTCAACTCGATCGTGATGCCGGTCACCGATATCGGCCGCGCGGCGCGGCGGATCGCGCTGGGTGATTACGAGCATCGGCTCACCAAACAACGTGACGATGAACTGGGCGATCTGTGCGATACCATCAACCACATGGTCACCGAGATTGTCGCCGCTGAAAAGATGAAAAACGAATTTATCTCGACCGTATCGCACGAACTGCGCACGCCGCTTACCGCCATCAAGGGATGGAGTGAAACGTTGCGTAGCGTCGATACCGATCCCGACATGATGCAAAAAGGATTATCGGTCATCCAAACCGAAACCGATCGTCTGTCCGGCATCGTGGAACAACTGTTGGATTTCTCGCGGATCCAGTCGGGGCACATTGCGTTGAAGGTAGCGGAGATCGATATCGCGGCGGAACTGCAGGATGTGGCGCTGCTATTTGCCGAACGCGCTCGCCGCGAAGGAATCACCTTAACCTACGTGGAACCGCCGTCGTTACCGATCATTTCGGCCGACCGCGATCGCGTTCGGCAGGTGATCGTCAATATACTGGACAACGCGCTCAAATATTCCGATGCCGGCGGCAAGGTCCGTCTGGAAGCGGCCGATATGGGCAACGCGGTCCAAATTGTGGTCAGCGATAGCGGCGTGGGCATTCAAAAGAAAGACCTGTCGCGTATTAAAGATAAGTTTTACAAAGCCAACAACACCCGTCCCGGTTCCGGTATTGGGTTGGCGTTGGCCGACGAGATCGTCAATCAACATGGCGGTCGATTGGAAATCGATAGCGAAGAGGGTGTCGGCACCACGGTGACCGTCACCTTGCCGGTATCAACCGAAAAACGAGGTGGTTAACCATGCCCGAATCTTGTAATCTCAAAAAAACATCTATCGGCGGTCAAGCGTTGATCGAAGGTGTCATGATGCGTGGCCCTAAAAAAACCGCCATGGCGGTTCGTCACGTGTCGGGCGAGATCGTGACCGAAGCCTGGGATAACCCGGGCGATACCCGTCCGAAATGGATGAAATGGCCGTTTATTCGCGGTGTTTTCAACATGATCGATTCGTTACGCGTCGGGTATAAGTGTCTGATGCGTTCGGCGGAATTGGCCGGCTTGGAAGACGAACAACCCAAAACCGAAGCGCAACAAAAATCCGAAAGTGCGCTCATGAACGTGCTGATGATCATCAGTGCGGCACTCGGTGTGGCGCTCGCCTTGGTGTTGTTTATGTGGTTGCCGGTGCAACTCGTATCGTGGTTGGGATTGGTATGGAAAGCCGCCACCGGCCGTCTGATTAAAAGCCTGCTTGAAGGATTGCTTCGCATCGTCATTTTCCTGGGATACATCGTTGTGATCTCGCAAATGAACGATATCCGTCGCGTGTTTATGTACCACGGCGCAGAACACAAATCCATTTTCTGCTATGAAAAAGGATTGCCGCTTACGGTCGAAAACGTGCGTGAGCAAAAGCGGTTCCATCCGCGTTGTGGCACCTCGTTTATGGTGTTGATGTTGTTGGTCGGCGTGATCGTGTCGATCCTGATCCCGGTCCAGGCGCCGTTTTGGCGCACGGTCTGTAAATTGGCCTGCCTGCCGTTGACGGTGGCGATCGGGTACGAGTTGATCAAGTTGGCCGGCCGTAAGGATACTTGGTTGACGCGCGCGCTTTCGGCACCGGGCTTGTGGGTGCAGCGTATTACGACGCGTGAACCGGACGATCGCATGATCGAATGTGCCATCACGTCGCTGAGCGCGGTGATTCCGGACAACGCAGACGAGGATCGTTGGTAAAGAGGGTTTATGTATGACTTACCGTGAATGGACAAACCGGTCGGTCGATCGGTTAACAAAGGCAGGGTGCGATAGCCCTGCCTTTGAAATACAGTGTCTGTTGGAAGACCTGGCCGGCGTGCGTCATGCCGACGATGCCGCGATACCGGTCGACGTGTTGGAACGGTTGGAACAAGCGGTTGACGCGCGCGAACACCGACGCCCGTTGCAGTATATTTTAGGCAATTGGGATTTTTTACATCTGACGCTACAGGTGGGGGACGGGGTCCTCATTCCGCGTCCCGATACCGAAATATTGTGCGAAACCGCCGCCAATTGGTTGCGCGCACAGAACGTCGAACGGCCGCGCGTGTTGGATCTGTGCGCCGGTAGCGGTTGCGTGGGACTGGGGATCGCGTCATTCGTACCGTCGACGTCGGTCACAGCGGTCGAATATTCCGATGCAGCACTTACATTTTTGCGCAAAAACATCAAAACTACCGGGTATGATTGCACGATGATACAGGCGGATGTGTTAGCCACACCACCGACCTCGATTTCCGGCCGATTTGATATGTTGGTCGCCAATCCGCCGTACATTCCCACCGGTAACCTGCCGGACTTGATGCCGGAAGTGCAACAAGAGCCGCGCATGGCACTCGACGGTGGGGCAGACGGCTTGTTGTTTTACCGCCGGATCGCGGAACATTGGGTGCCGTTGGTGCGTCCCGGTGGTTTTGTCGCGGTGGAAATTGGGCAAGGCCAACACGACGACGTGGCGTCGATTTTAACCCAAGCCGGCGTCAAAGTTCACCCGTTTATCCCCGATTTATCCGGCATTCTACGGGTGGTTTGTGGGGAAATACCGGGATAATTTTAAAAAAATCGAACATTTGTTCACTTTTTTCGCCAAAACGGTTGATTTTTGAAAAACAGTCCGTTATAATGATAATCAAACGAAGCTTATCACACGAAAAAGAGAGGACGAAACACGATGGCGAAGGACGATAAAAAGGTAACTGTTAAAGCAGAGGATAAAAAGAAAGCGCTGGAGATGGCGCTCAATCAGATTGAAAAAGATTACGGAAAAGGTGCGGTGATGCGGCTGGGCGAAAACGCACGGTTGGATATCGAGTGCATCCCGACCGGCTCGTTGTCGCTGGATGCGGCACTCGGGATCGGCGGTTTGCCGCGCGGCCGTATTGTCGAGATTTACGGGCCGGAATCGTCCGGTAAAACGACGTTGGCATTACACGCAGTAGCCGAAGCGCAAAAAATGGGCGGCGAAGCGGCATTTATCGACGTGGAACACGCGCTCGATCCGGTATATGCGAAGGCGCTCGGTGTCGACGTGGATTCGTTGCTCGTGTCGCAACCTGATACCGGTGAACAAGCGCTCGAAATTGCCGAAGCGTTGATTCGGTCGGGCGCGTTGGATATCGTGGTCATCGACTCGGTCGCGGCGTTGGTACCGCGCGCCGAAATCGAAGGCGAAATGGGCGACGCACACGTCGGTTTGCAGGCGCGTTTGATGTCGCAAGCCATGCGTAAACTCGCCGGTGTAGTCGGCAAAACCAACTGCATCGCGGTGTTTATTAACCAGTTGCGTTTGAAAGTCGGCGTCATCTACGGTAACCCCGAAGTCACCGCCGGCGGTAACGCGCTGAAATATTACGCATCGGTACGGTTGGACGTGCGCCGCACCGAAACGCTGAAAAACGGAACGGAAGCCATCGGTTCGCACACCCGTGTGCGTGTTATCAAAAACAAGGTGGCGCCGCCGTTTAAAGAGGCGGAATTTGACCTGATGTACGGCCAAGGCATCTCGTACGAGAGCGAACTGGTCGAACTCGGTGTTAAATTGGACATTATCCAAAAATCCGGTTCTTGGTTCTCGTATAACGACGAACGCATCGCACAAGGTCGTGAAAAAACCAAGGAATATTTGGTGCAACATCCGGATGTAGCCAAAGAGATCGAAGCCAAGATTCGCGCGGCGTTGGAACAACGCAACACCGAAACGGTACCGGTTGCGGAAAAAACGCCGATCGAAATTCCGATTCAGGCGGCCGCGGCGGTCAGTGCGCCGGTGGCGAAAGCAAAGATCGATATTTCGGTTGAGGACTGATAACATGACGGTAACGTCGGTAGACAGACGGCGCGGTTCGCAGTACCAAGTGACGTTGGATAGCGATGCCGTTTACATGATCGATAAAAACACGTGGGACGAGTCGGCATTTCATGTCGGCTCGTCTTTGGATGCCGGCATGTTGGAACAACTGTTGTCGGCATCGCAGGTGCGCCGTGCGCGTGATCGCGCGTTGTACCTGTTATCCGGCCGGGATTACACCGGCCATACCTTGCTTGGCAAACTCACCGATGCCGGTATCGACCGTCCCATCGCCGAAGATACCGTGCGTCGGATGGAAGAACTGGGCTTGATCAACGACGAGCGATACGCATATCGGTTGGCACGTGATCTGTTTACCTATCGACATTTTTCTGCCCGACGGATCGAGCAAGAACTGCGGCAGAAAGGTGTTTCGCGCGACGTCGCGGCCGACGCGGTCGCGTTATTGGGCGGCCATGAAAACGATTTGCAACAAGCGATTGATTTCTTACGCAAAAAATATTATAATAAAATCAAGCAGGAAGACGGTCGCCGCAAAGTGACGCAGGCGATGCTTCGTGCCGGATTTGATTACGATACGGTGCGCCGCGCGATCGAACAGGAATGGCAAGCGCCCGATAACGAGGAATGAGCAAGCATGAAAGTGGGAATGGTTTCACTCGGATGTCCGAAAAACCAGATGGACGCCGAGTTGATGTTGGCAAAACTCGAAAACGCCGGTTTTGAAATTACCGCCGAAAGCGGTTTGGCCGACGTGGTGATTGTCAACACCTGTGGGTTTATCGAAGACGCTAAGGCGGAATCGATCGAACAGATTTTGGAATTTGCCAAACTGAAAGAAGAAGGGCAGATCAAGCAGATCATCGTCACCGGTTGCATGGCCGAACGGTATCAACAACAACTGGTGGATGAACTGCCCGAATGCGATGCCGTGTTGGGACTCGGTGCAAACGGTGATATCGTCGAAACGGTGAAAGCCGTTGCCGCCGGCGAAACCGTTGCGCGGTTTCCGGACAAATCGTGTTGGTCGCTCGACGGCAACCGACTGTTGACCACGCCGTCCTTTTTCGCGTATTTGCGAGTGGGGGATGGGTGTAATAATCGATGCGCCTATTGCGCGATCCCGTTGATCCGCGGCAACCTGCGCAGTCGCGCGTTCGACCGCCTGGTATCCGAGGCGGAAACCTTGGCGGCGGCCGGTGTGAAAGAATTGGTGCTTATTGCGCAGGATACCACCTTATACGGCACCGATCTGTACGGAAAATCCCGTCTGCCGGACCTGCTGGAAATGCTGTGTAAGATCGAAGGATTACAATGGATTCGGCTGTTGTATTGTTATCCGGAACATATCACCGACGAACTCATCGAAGTGATGGCTCGTGAAGACAAGATCGTCAAATACATCGACATGCCGATCCAACATTGCTCCGGCAAAGTGCTCAAAGCTATGCACCGCCCCGGTAATCGCGAAACGCTGACCGCCACGGTCAACAAACTGCGTGCCGCCATGCCGGACATTGTGTTGCGTACCACCGTGATGACCGGATTCCCCGGCGAAACCGAGGAAGATTTTAACGAGCTGTGCGAATTTGTGCAGGAGATGAAATTCGAACGGTTGGGTTGTTTCGCATTTTCGCCCGAAGAGGGAACGCCGGCGGCTCAGATGCCGGATCAGATCGACGACCAGATCAAACGATATCGCCGGGACATCATTATGCGCGAGGAAGATCGCGTCATGCAAGCTTATGGCGAAGCGCAGATCGGCACGGTCAAACGTGTGTTGGTCGAGAGTTTTGATAAATACGCCGAATGTTGGTTCGGCCGTACCGCCGGGGATGCACCCGATATCGACGGCAAGGTGTTTTTTGCTGCCCCGTCCGCCGGTGTTGCGCCGGGCGATATGATATGGGTTACGATTACTGATTCGATGGATATGGATTTGATAGGAGAGTGCGTAGAATGAACACCCCCAACAAACTGACCATGCTGCGTATTGCATTGGCACCGTTATATTTATGGTTGCTGATGGTTGAATTTCCGCACCACTATTTGGCGGCTGGATTGGTGTTTGGTGCAGCGGCATTGACCGATATGTTCGACGGGCAGATCGCCCGTAAATATAACCTCATCACCAATTTCGGCAAATTCCTGGATCCGCTGGCCGACAAAATGTTGACCACCGCGGCGTTTTTGGGATTTCTCACCCTCGGTCGCATCGACGTGTGGGCGGTCATGCTCATCTTAACGCGTGAATTTATGGTCACATCGGTGCGGTTACTGGCCGCGAAAGACGGTAACGTCATCGCCGCATCGTTTGCCGGCAAACTCAAAACCGTTATGCAGTTTGTGGCGATCATCTTTATGATGGTGGCGCTCGAATGGCATTCGTGGATGCCGAATCTGTCGTCGGTATTGCCGGTGTGGGCGTTTACCGTGCCGTTGACGGTCGGCCATGTGTTGGTATGGGTGTCGGTGGTATTCACCATGATTTCGGGATTCGAATATGTGTGGAATTGCCGACAGTATTTTAAAGACGCAAAATAAGGGTAGACTTTTTGGGAAAAGTGGTATATACTATACTGAGTGAATAGCGATGAACGGGAAGAGTACCGGTTCGAGAGCATCTCAGAGAGAAAGCGTGATACGCTGTGAGCGCTTTTGATGCCAAAACCGCGAAGTGCGCCCGGAAGCTGACGGTGGGAACGATAGTATCGCCGTCCGGTTGGCCGCCGTTATCCGGCATTGAGTGATAAACAGGAGTGGAACCGCGATTTTTCGCCTCCGTTGTGCCTTAGCACAACGGAGGATTTTTGTTCATATCGGCGGTTACGATAGAGAGGAGATACCCCTATGTTTGAACGGATGCGCGAAGACGTTGCCGTCATTCGCGATCGCGATCCGGCGGCGCGTTCGTCGTTCGAGGTACGGTTTTTATATGCCGGTTACAAGGCGGTGCGGATGTATCGCCGTGCCAACTGGTGTTTGCGCCACGGGATGCCGTTGATTGCGCGTTGGATCTCGCAACGGTGCGTGCGCAAAACCAACATTGAAATTCACCCCGGTGCCACCATCGGCCGTCGGTTGTTTATCGACCACGGTACCGGCGTGGTCATTGGCGAAACCACCGAGATTGGGGACGATTGCACCTTGTACCAGGGTGTCACCTTAGGCGGCACCGGTAAAGACAGAGGAAAACGTCACCCCACCCTCGGTAACAACGTGATGGTCGGTGCCGGTGCCAAAGTGCTCGGTCCGATCAACATCGGCGATAACGTGCGTATCGCCGCCGGTGCGGTGGTACTCAGCGATATTCCGGACAACTGCACGGCGGTCGGTGTACCGGCCCGTATCGTGCGGCGCAACGGTGCTAAAATCGTGGAACTCGATCAAGTGCATATTCCCGATCCGGTTTCGCAAGAATTGTGCCGCCTGCAACATCAGATCGACGTACTGAAAGAAGAGTTGAGAAAGGAACGGGAATCATCATGAAAATTTACAATACCATGACACGCCGTAAAGAAGATCTTGTCACGCTGGAAGACGGCGTCGTGCGGATGTACGCTTGCGGCCCGACGGTCTATAATTTTATTCACATCGGCAACGCGCGTCCGCTTTGCATTTTTGACGTGTTGCGCCGCTATTTGGAATGGCGCGGTTATACCGTGCGGTTTGTGCAGAATTTCACCGATATCGACGACAAGATCATCCGTCGTGCCAACGAAGAGGGCACGACCTATGACGTGATCTCGGAGAAATACATCGAGGAATTCTGGACCGATGCGAAAGGCCTCGGCGTACACGAAGCGACGGTACATCCGCGCGCGACCGAAAACATCGACGAGATTATCGCCATCGTGTCCGACCTGGTCGACAAAGGCTATGCGTACGCGGTAGATTCGGGCGACGTGTATTTCCGCACCCGCAAAGATACCGGGTACGGCAAACTGTCGCATCAACCGATCGACGATCTCGAATCCGGCGCCCGGATCGACATCAGCGAACAAAAAGAGGATGCGCTGGACTTTGCGTTGTGGAAAGCCGCTAAACCCGGCGAACCGTATTGGGAATCTCCGTGGGGCAACGGTCGCCCCGGTTGGCATATCGAATGTTCCGCCATGGCACGCCGCTATCTCGGTAAAACCATCGATATCCACTGCGGCGGTCAGGACTTGATCTTCCCGCACCACGAAAACGAGATCGCGCAAAGTGAATGCTGCAACGGTGCGCCGTTTGCGCGGTATTGGATGCATAACGGCTACATCAACGTCGACAACAAAAAGATGTCGAAATCGCTCGGTAACTTCTTCACCGTTCGGGATGTCGCCGATCAATACGGGTACGAGGCGATTCGGTTTTTCCTGATCTCTGCTTCGTATCGCAGTCCCATTAACTACAACATGGAGATTATCGAACAAAGCAAAGCTTCGCTCGAACGGTTGTATAACTGCCGCAACAACCTCGCGTTTGCGATGAAAAACGCGACCGATGCCGCCGGCGCCGCCGATGCCGCGTTATTGGCATCGTTGGATACCCGTAAACAACAGTTTATCGATGCGATGGACGACGACCTCAACACCGCGGACGGCATCACCGCGATCTTTGAACTCGCGAAAGATATCAACGTGTATATTGCCGGTGCTCCGTCCAAAGCCGGTTGTGAGGCGGCGGCCGCCTTGTTTGACGAACTCACCGACGTGGTCGGTTTGTTGTATAACCGTCAAGAAGAATCGGCCGATGCCGAGATCGAAGCCTTGATCGAAGCGCGTACGAAAGCGCGAGCCGAGAAAAACTGGGCCGAAGCCGATCGTATTCGCGACGAACTGAAAGCGATGAACATCGTGTTGGAAGATACGCCGCAAGGCATTAAATGGCATCGCCAATAAGTCAATCGAATGTTCAAAAAGGAGCGAAAATCATGACCTTTTCGCGATTTGCCAAAGCCGTCACCTATGCGGTGTTGGCGCTGGTATTGATGATCGCATCGACCGTATTGTCGATGCGTCTGCACCAGGCGACCTTGATGGAAGAAACCTATTTTCAAACCAACCTATACTGGTTTATCGTAGCGGTCGCTTTGCTTGGCGGCGGGGTGTTTTGTTGGCGTGAATATGCACGTAAAGATCTCGAACATCGCCCCGACGTGTTGTTCGTGGTGATCTTCGGTGCGGTCTTGTTGATCGGTTGGTTTGTGATGTTTATGCAGTATGGCGGCTTGGTGGCCGGTCATTTCAGCGAGAACGCCTATACCGCCGTCAATCTCAACATAATCGTGATGTGGTTCCTGCCGATACCGTTACTGGTACGATTGATGATCTTGTCGTTTTCGTCGCGTATCGAGCCGACGGTCAAACGCCGTATCGTGCAGATAATCACGACCGCCTTAATTGTGTTATTCATTGTCTTCACCGCCGCCGGCGGTACGATGAAGATGATGCAGTATACCGAACTGGAAACCGGAAATACCATGACGATTGAAACGGAGGAATAACCATGTTGTTTGGTAAAAAAGAAACCGCCACTTTACAAGTGGACGGGATGCATTGTGTCAAATGCCAAGCCCGCGTCGAAAACGCACTCAAAGCGGTCGCGGGTGTGGGCAAGGTAACGGTATCGTTGGAAAACGGCACCGCTACGGTCGAATATCGCGTTGGCAAAACCACCCCCGAAGTGTTGGCCGAAGCGGTCAATGCCCAAGGGTTTAACGCACAGGTATAACGGTACAATCAAAAAAGGACGAGACATTTTGAAAATGTCTCGTCCTTTTTTTGATTGGATTACAAACTGTATTCGGATAACAACCGTTGTTTTTCATCCCATAACGGTTGGGATAAGTCCACGTAGTAACGGTGCGGATTTTCAAACCGCAGCACTTCTTCCCACATGGTATCGATCTGCGCCGCGCAATAGGAACGAATCTCTTCGATATCGCGCGTTTGATGCACGCAACGGCCTTGTTCAAACAGCGGTTGTTGCAACCGCACCGCGCGGAAATTATCCACCGTTTTGCGTTTCCAAATATGTTCTTCGTCGAACAACACGTACGGTTTGGTGTCATCGATCACTTCGTCGCGCAAAGTCAACACGTCGGCGATGGCCTTGTCGGTCTCGCGGTCATATAACCGCCACACTTGTTTGAAACACGGATTGGTGATTTTGGTCACGTTTTCACTTACCTTGATACGGGGCAGAATCTCGCCGTCTTTTTCGACCGCTGCGAGTTTATATACGCCGCCGAACACGGGACTGCTCGAGGCGGTGATCAACCGTTCGCCCACGCCGAACAAGTCGACCTTCGCGCCTTGTAATAACATATCGCGAATGATGTATTCATCCAGCGAGTTGGATGCGGTGATTTTGCAGTCTTCAAAACCGGCTTCGTCCAACATTTTACGCGCTTTTTTACTGAGATACGTAATATCGCCCGAATCGATGCGGATCCCCTTTGGACGGCATCCGCGCGGTAACAATTCTTCCTTAAACGCTTTGATCGCGTTGGGTACACCGGATTTCAAGGTGCTGTACGTGTCGACCAGCAAGGTGCAGTCGTTGGGATATTGCCGGGCATATGCGCGAAACGCGTCAAGTTCGGTATCGAACAACTGCACCCAGCTGTGCGCCATGGTACCGAGCGCCGGTACGCCGAATTCTCGATCGGTCAGGGTACACGCCGTGCCGGAACAACCGCCGATATACGCAGCGCGTGCGCCCAGCACCGCCCCGTCATACCCTTGTGCGCGCCGGGACCCGAATTCCATCACCGCGCGGCCGTTTGCGGCACGCACAATGCGGTTGGCCTTGGTCGCGATCAGCGATTGATGGTTGATGGTCAACAGGATCATCGTTTCGATAAACTGCGCTTGTACCGCCGGTCCACGTACCGTGACCACCGGTTCGTGCGGAAAGATCGGCGTCCCTTCCGGAATCGCCCACACATCGCAACTGAATTTAAAATTTCGCAGATAATCGAGAAACGCGTCGTTAAACAGATTCTTCGACCGCAAATAGTCGATGTCTTCATCGGTAAACGACAGATTTTTCAGATACTCGACCAACTGTTCCACGCCGGCCATGATCGCCAGTCCGCCACCGTCCGGAATCCGCCGGAAAAACATGTCGAAATACACGATCCGGTCACCGTTACCGCTTCCTAAAAAGCCGTTGGCCATCGTCAATTCGTAAAAATCGGTCAGCATGGTTAAATTGCGTTTGTTCATGCGTTAACCCTCCACCATAGTGCAAACCTCAATGCCGTTTGCTTGCATCGATTGTAAAAAGGCATCTTTTAACGCGTCGGCCGGATGATTCGGTGCGTCAAACGTGTCGGTGAGGTTCGCCGGCACGATGATCCGTACCGGTTTGTTCTGTCTGGTAAACCAGGCTTTCGCCGTTACCGCGAATTGATACACACAAATATCGGTACAGTCGCCGACCACGATCAGCGTGTCGATATCCGGACGTGCCGTTATCCACGCTTGCATCGCCGGTTCCAACCAACCGTTGGTCGAACCTTTTTCGATCAACGTGTATCGGCATGCGGCTTCGATTGGTGCACAGACCTTGCATTCGTCACTGCCGCGCAAACAATGCGGCGGATAACTGACGAATTCCGGACTGTTCGCATCGTGACAATCTGCCAACGCCACGATCTCGATGCCGGCTTTATCGCAGGCGGCCGCCAATGCGGCGATCGGTTCGATCAGTGCGGCAACCCGTGGGGATGCCAACGCGCCCGATACGGCAAATCCGTTGATCATATCCAATATACATAATGCGGTTTTATCCGGCCGCAAGTCGGTCAGATGCAAGGGAGTGGTTGTGTTCATATCGTTGTCCTCATTTATCGTTTACCGCAAAAATGGTATTCGTATTCTTTAATGCAATGCGCGATGATCTCTTCGGCCTGTTCGTGACCGAGCACCTCTTTCACCACGGTTTCTTTATCTTCCAGCGATTTATACACCGTGAAGAAGTGTTGGATTTCATCCATCGTATGTTTAGGCAGTTCGGAAATATCGCGATAACTCGAATGTGACGGATCGCGGAAGGGGACGGCAATGATCTTTTCGTCGATGGCTTTTTCATCGATCATTTTGACCACGCCGATCGGGAAACATTGTACCAGCGTCATCGGAACAATGGTTTCCTGGCAAAGCACCAACACGTCCAACGGATCGCCGTCATCCGCATAGGTGCGCGGAATAAACCCGTAGTTCGCCGGATAGTGAGTCGCGGTATATAATACGCGATCCAACCGAAGCAACCCGGTTTCTTTATCCATTTCGTATTTGTTTTTGCCGCCTTTCGGGATCTCGATGACCGCCGAAAAGTCGTTCGGATGGATGTGTTCGGGGGAAATATCATGCCAAATATTCATAAACAGTGACACCTTCCTTTTATCTGTATTATACTCGCTGCCCGGTGTATAGGCAAGGAAAATTTAGGATAAGATATAAAAAGAACCGTTTTAAGAAATCTTAAAACGGTTCTTTCACACACTAATTAAACGGCACGCGTTACCTTACCCGAACGCAAGCAACGGGTGCAGGCATAAATTCTTTTCGGAGAGCCGTTCACGACCGCCTTGACGCGTTTGATGTTCGGTTTCCAGGTGCGATTCGAACGACGATGCGAGTGAGAAACCTGAATGCCGAAAGTCACGCTTTTGCCGCAAATATCACATTTTGCCATCTGGTTGGCACCTCCTTTTAGATCTGTCGATACAAATAACAGGTGTATTCTAACAGATTTTTTCGAAAAAGGCAAGCATTTTTTTTAGAAATCCGAAAATCCTTGAAATAATTGTAAAAATCCACCGGTTTTGCTTGTGTTTTCGACGCGTTTCCCTTATAATGTAAATATATATGCGCAAAGGAGTTTGCCATGCTTCAACAAATACTGGGTGGCGGTCTTGATTTCGCCGGTTTAATTATCCTGTTTATGTCCTATATGGCGATCGTGTTGGTCACCATGCCGGTGCACGAATGTGCTCATGCTTTCGTGGCGACCAAACTCGGCGATCCCACCCCTCGCTGGCACGGGCGACTCTCGTTAAATCCGATGGCACATATCGACGTGTTCGGTACGGTGATGCTGTTGCTCTTCGGTTTTGGGTTTGCCAAACCGGTACCGGTCAACGCGACGTATTTCAAAAATCCGCGCACCGGTATGGCGTTGACCGCACTGGCCGGTCCGGTGTCCAACCTATTAGTGGCGACGTTGGCGGTAGGGTTGTGCCGGGTGTTGTTTTGGCTACCGGTTGCCAGTCTATTGATTGGATGGTTGATACAGTTTTTGCAGATTATTGCAATCGTCAACATCAGTTTGGCGGTGTTCAACCTGTTACCCATTCCGCCGTTGGACGGGTTTCGGATCATCAGTCCGTTGTTGCCGGCTAAATGGGTGTATCTGTTCGATCGGTATCAGCAGTATATCACGTTTGGCCTGTTGGCGTTGTTGGCGATCGGGGCGTTGGATACGCCGCTTATGGTGTTGCGTGGCTGGTTGACCAACCTGATCTTCGGATTGTTCGGATTTTAAAAATAAAAGATGCGGGTGGATTATGCAGATCTCGTACAAGCTTGAGGCCTATGAAGGGCCACTGGACTTGCTGTTGCAGTTGATCCAGAAAAACAAATTGAATATTTACGATATCCCCATCGTCGAACTGTTGCAACAATACATGGAGACCATTCGCGAATGGCAACAGGCCGATCTCGATATCGCGACCGAATTTTTGGAAATGGCGGCGCGGTTGGTACAGATCAAAGCAGCGATGTTGTTGCCGCAACATGAGGAAGAGGCGGACGAAATGCGCCGTCAACTGACCGGTGAATTGATGGAATATCAGTTGTGCCAAGAAGCAGCACGCAAACTGGCACCGCGGCACGTTGGGTTCGACTTGTTTTTGCGCGAACCCGAACAGATCGATCCCGATATGACCTATCGGCGCACCCATCCGGTCGGGGTGTTGTGGGATGCATACTTATCGGCCGCCGGTCGAGGCGAACGCAAATTGCCGCCGCCGCGCAAAGCGTTTAGCGGCATTGTGGAACGGCGCATCACGCCGGTTTCGTCCAAGATCGTGTACGTGCTAAGACGGTTATACCGCCGCGCCAAGGTGAGTTATCGTTCTTTGTTCGAAAACGCGCACAGCAAATCGGATATGGTGGCGACCTTCTTGGCGGTGTTGGAATTGATTAAGGTGAGCCGTATTCACGTAGACGGCCAACAAGGGAATGAAACGGTCACCATGTTGACCGATAAACGACGGGCAAACAGAAAGGAGGCACCGACTGATGGAACCCAAACAGTATCAAGCGGCGATTGAGGCCATTTTGTTCGCCGGCGGTGAGCCGACTTCGCTCGACCGTTTGGTCGAAACGCTCGAACTCGATGCCAAAACGGTACAACAACTGGCCGAATCGTTGATGCAGGAGATCAATGCGCGCGGCGGCGGTGTGATGATGGTGCAGATGGAGGACAGTTATCAACTCTGCACCCGAAAAGAATATGCGAACTACGTGCGCCGAGCCTTGGCGCTTCACCGCAACGTACCGCTGTCCCAAGCGGCGATGGAAGTGTTATCCATCGTGGCGTACAATCAGCCGGTTACCCGCGCTTTTATCGATCAGGTGCGTGGTGTCGATTGCGGCGCCGTGTTGCAAGGCTTGATCGCCAAATCGTTGATCGAAGAAAAAGGCCGATTGGAACTGCCGGGCCGGCCTCTTTTATACGGTACGACCTTGCATTTTCTGCGTTGTTTTGGGATGCAATCGTTGGCAGATCTGCCGCCGCTTCCGCAAAAAGAAGTATCGGACGATGACGATACGCCCGAACAATTGGAATTTACCGAAACGGAATATGATAACACAGACGGAAAGGAAGTAGCACATCATGGATAACAACGTTCAAAGTTTGATGGGAGTTTCGATCGAAAAGATCAAAGAAATGGTCGATGTCAACACGGTCATCGGCAACCCGATCACCACGCCGGACGGCACGACCTTGATCCCGATTTCCCGTATTTCGATCGGGTTTGTGTCGGGCGGTTCGGACTTGCCTTCCAAAACTACCAGCGACCTGTTCGGCGGCGGTTCCGGCGCCGGCATCAACATCACCCCGATCGCCTTTTTGGTGGTATCGGCCGGTGACGTGCGCATTTTGCATATGGCGTCCCACCCGGATACCTATGATCGCCTGATCGACATGATTCCGGCGGCGGCCGATAGCATTACCGGCTTGTTCAAGAAAAAAGAAACCGAAGACAAATAAATCGCATGGATTACCGCCTGCCGTCATAGTCATATATGGAGGCGGGTGGTAATTTTGTTAAAGAGATGGTTTGCGATCGGGCTAACGGTATGGGTGGTTGTCGCGGCGTTGACGGTGCCGGTCTCGGCACAGGAGATAACGATCACGGCTTCGTCGGCTATTTTGTATGAACCGACGACCGGCCGCGTGTTGTATGAGAAAAACGCCGACGAGCCACGCGCGATGGCCAGTACCACCAAACTGATGACCGCTTTGATTGCGGCGGATTGGTGTGATCCCGAACAGGAGATCATTGTGCCGGATGCGGCCACCCGGGTAGAGGGGTCTTCTCTTGGCCTGCGTGCCGGAGACTATCTCACGATGCGCGATCTGTTGACCGGCTTGTTGTTGGTATCGGGAAACGATGCGGCAAACGTCGTCGCGTTGACCGTATCCGACAGCATCGAGCAGTTTGCCGCGCGGATGAACGAACGCGCCGCCAAACTGGGCATGACCAACACACGGTTTGTTACCCCGTCCGGGTTGGATGCGGAGGGGCATTATACCACCGCGCGGGATATGGCGTTGCTCGCGGCCGAGGTGTTGGCGCATCCGTTACTGGCGGAGATCTGTGCGCAGAAAACCGCTACCGTACACATCGGCAACCCGAAAATAGCCCGCACGCTTACCAACCATAACCGCCTGTTGTCTGCTTACGAAGGGACGATCGGGCTTAAAACCGGGTATACCCAAAAAGCCGGTCGATGTCTGGTATCGGCGGTCCGTCGAAACGGCGTCACGTTGATCGCCGTCACGTTGCGGGCCCCGGACGATTGGAACGACCATCAGCGGTTGTACGACTATGGGTTTGACCAAGTGGCGTTGGTAGATTTGGTGTTGCCGCACCTGCCGTTGTTACCGGTGGGCGGCGGTCAGGCATCGTCGGTAAAGGTTACCGCGCCCATGCCGCCCGATCAGGTGCTGCCGATCGATCGGCAGGACCACGTAGAGGTTACGGTATCCCTGCCACGGTTTGTGTTCGCGCCGATCACGGCAGGGGACACGGTGGGGGAATTGGTATACACACTTGACGGCACCGAACTGTGCCGTGTACCGATCACGGCGACCGCCGACGTCGAAGAACGGCCGGTGGTATCGACCGGTGAACGGTTTAGCCGCCGTGTGCGGCAATTGGTACGCATGATATTAGGTTAGGAATGAAAACAATGGCAAAAGAACGGTTACAGAAAATTTTAGCACAGCGATGCATCGCTTCTCGCCGCAAAGCGGAAGAACTGATCATCGCCGGCAAAGTCAAGGTTAATGGGCACGTGGCGCAGATCGGCGATAAGGCCGATCCGCGTGCGGATGTTATTACGGTGCGTGGAAAACGCATCGGCGCGGCTGACGCGCCGGTATATATAATGATCAACAAACCACGTGGATATATTACTACCATGGACGACGAAAAGGATCGGAAATGCGTTGCGCAGTTGGTGGACAAGCTCGGCGTACGGGTATTTCCGGTCGGTCGGTTGGACAAGGATTCCGAGGGGTTATTGTTAATGACCAACGATGGCGATTTCGCCAACGCGATGATGCATCCGTCCTCCCACGTCGATAAACGGTATCGCGTGACGGTGCGGTGTAAACTCGACGATGCCGATCTGCTCCCGTTCCGGGAAGGGATCGAACTCGATGGCAAAAAAACCTTACCGGCCACGGCCGAGATCGTTACCGCAGAGGATAACCGCACGGTGATCGAGGTGACGTTGCGCGAAGGGCGCAACCGCCAGATCCGCCGCATGTGTGAATGTTGTGGGTGGGAAGTGATCCGCCTGCGCCGTATCGCGATCGGCACGGTCAAACTCGGCATGCTTGCGACCGGCTCGTGGCGCGACCTTACTCCGAAAGAGGTTAAGGCGTTGGTACAAGCGGCTAACGTCACCCAAAAGATCGCGGCCGATTATATCAAAAACGGAAAACGAAACGGAGGGATCACCCGTGATCAAAGTCGCTCCCGCCGATGAAGCACGGACCACACAGGCGTTGAATGCTTGTGGTCTTGCTGACGGCGTTTGTTTAATTATGACGTACGGACAAGCTGAACTGGGTTATGTCGTATATACGTTATCCGCGGATCAGGCGCAGTTGCGCGTATTACATTGTCCGGACGAAGCGGATTTGGTAGAATTGTTGGTGCGCGCGACGCTTAATTCGGCGTTGATTCGCGGTGCCGCGACCATGATTATCACCGATGCGGCTATTTTGCCGCGGCTCGACGTGTTTGGGTTTGATGTGTTTGAAGACGGCCTTCGTGTGGAAATCGATGCGTTTTTCAACCGTCCGTGTTCGGGCGGTTCGGCCGATTGCGGCGATTGCCGTTTTTGTGAAAATAAACGCTAAAAAATACCGAAATAATTCGCATGAATACTTGTGTTTTGCGCCATTATAAGGTATAATAGATACAATTTGGTTTTAGCGTCGGTAATATCCCGACGATTGTCAAGGAGGAAATCATCCATGAGTATGCAAGAACAGTTGGATCGGTTGGCGAAAGCGATCGATTCGGCGCAGGATTCGGCTGCGAGAGCAGCGCTGCGCGGATTGTTTGATGACGGCGTTTTCACCGAGATTGATCGGTTTGCCGGTGGCGATCAACCGGTATCCGCGGTAGCGGGTTACGGTACGGTCGGCGGCATGCCGGTATATGCGTTTGCACAAGAACACGACGTGTGTTGCGGTGCGGTCACGGCAGAACAAGCGGCGAAAATCGTCCGGGTATATGAACTGGCGGCGCAAAACGGTGCGCCGGTCGTCGGTGTGTTTAACAGCGACGGCGCGAAACTGGAAGAAGGGTTATCGGCCATGGACGCCATCGCCTCGATTCTCAAAGCGTCGAGTGAGATCTCCGGCGTAGTACCGCAGATCGCGGTTGTGGCCGGTAGTTGCGTCGGTTCGGCGGCGTTGATTGCGGCGGCGGCCGATGTGGTGATCGCGGTAGAGGATGCGGCGTATCGGTTGAACGTCGGCGACGATAACGCCAAACCGCAAATCACGGCGACGAACGTGGACGACGCTATGGAAAAAGCACGGACGTTGCTTGGCTATCTTCCGTCCAACAACCTTGAATCGGTACCGGTGTATGAATGGGATATGACCGTCGGTGCTGTCAGCGGAGCGACCGATGCGGTCGCGAACGAAGTGGCGGATACCGGTTCGTTCTTGCCGCTGGATCCGGACGGTACGGTGGCATTGGCTCGCGTAGGCGGCGGTGTGGTCGGTATGATCACGCTTGCGGTGAAAGAGTCGATCGGTTGTTGTCAGGCTTCGCGTGCGGCGCGGTTCGTGCGGTTGTGTGATTGTTTCTCGATTCCGGTTATTACCTTTGTGGATGCGGCCGGTTTCGCCACCTTGAAAGGGGCGGCTAAACTGTCGCAAGCGTATATCGAAGCTACCACGCCGAAGATCAGTGTGATCACCGGTAAAGCCTATGGTCCGGTATATATCGCCGTGGCCGGTAAAACCGTCGGCGCGGATGCGGTGTTGGCGTGGCCGACGGCGGTTATTTCGTCGCTGGCACCCGAAACGGCGGTACAGTTGTTGTGGACCGATAAATTGGCGGCTATGACCGATCCGGATACACAGCGCGATGCGATTACCGCCCAATACGCCGAAGAAGCGTGTTCGCCGTTGTCGGCGGCGGCCGGTGGATACGTCACCGACGTGGTGGCACCTGCTGAAACCAAACAGCGTTTGATCGCGTTTATGGAAATGTTCGCCTCTAAACGGGTGTCGAAGTTGCCGCGTAAACACGCGAACAACCAACTGTAATAGGTAACGATTTTGCGCCACGGGCGTTTTTGGAAAGGAACGATATACTATGAAAAGATTTCAAATCACCGTAAACGGTACGGCTTATGATGTACAGGTAGAAGAAGTGGGCGGCGCGACTCCGGTTGCAGCACCTGCTCCGGTTGCGACTCCGGCCCCGGTGGCGGCAGCACCTGCTCCGGTTGCGACTCCGGCCGCGGCTCCGGCCCCGGCCCCGGTGGCAGCTCCGGCGGATGCGGAACCGGTCAATGCGCCGATGCCCGGCACGATTTTGAACGTGATGGTTGCGAATGGCGATACAGTGAAAGCCGGTCAACCGATGTTGATTCTCGAAGCTATGAAGATGGAAAACGAAA
This sequence comes from Acutalibacteraceae bacterium, assembly GCA_045544455.1. Taxonomy (GTDB): domain Bacteria; phylum Bacillota; class Clostridia; order Oscillospirales; family Acutalibacteraceae; genus JAZPYZ01. The sequence goes on from JAZPYZ010000003.1 coordinate 44,092, forward strand.
TCATGGCACCGCGCGATGCGACGGTTGCGGGCGTGCACGTGCGTAAAGGCGACACGGTGAATTCCGGCGATTTGCTGATTTCGCTTCAATAATCATAACGCGGTCGGGAGAAAGGAAGAACGAAAGTGAGTAAAGTAGGGATTACCGAAACGATCCTCCGCGATGCGCACCAGTCGCTGATTGCGACTCGTATGACCTCGGAGGACATGTTGCCGGCGTTGCAACAGTTGGATAAAATCGGGTTCCATTCGTTGGAATGCTGGGGCGGCGCGACGTTTGACTCTTGTCTGCGGTTTTTGAACGAAGATCCGTGGAAACGTCTGCGTATGTTGCGCGACAATATGCCGAACACGAAGTTGCAGATGTTGTTCCGTGGTCAAAACATGCTCGGTTACCGGCACTATGCCGACGACGTGGTCGAATATTTTGTACAGAAATCGGTTGCCAACGGTATTGACGTGATTCGCATTTTTGATGCGCTTAATGATATTCGCAACTTGGAAACATCGATCAAAGCGGCGAAAAAAGAAAAAGGCGCCCACGTACAGGCGGCGATTTCGTATACCACCGGCCCGGTATTCGATACCGAGTATTATGTGAATTATGCCAAAAAACTGGAAGAAACCGGTGCAGACTCGATCTGCGTGAAAGATATGGCCGGTTTGTTGCTTCCGTACGAAACCTACGAATTGGTCAAAGCGTTGAAAGAAACGGTCAAAGTGCCGATTCAGTTGCACTCGCACTTTACCGCCGGTATTGCCGACATGGTATTGATGAAAGCGATTGAAGCCGGTGCCGACTATATCGATACGGCGCTGTCGCCGTTGGCGATGGGCACGTCCCATCCGGCGACCGAATCGATGGTCGCGGCGTTGCAAAACACGCCGTACGATACCGGTTTGGATCTGGTAGCGCTCAACGAGGTCAGCAAACCGTTTGCCGATCTGCGTCATCAATATCTCGAGAAAGATCTGCTCAATCCGAAGATGCTCGAAGTCAACGTCAACGCGCTGATCTATCAAGTGCCGGGCGGTATGTTGTCCAACTTGGTCAGCCAACTCAAACAAGCCGGCAAAGAAGATCAACTCGAAGAAGTGTTGCAAGAAGTACCGCGCGTGCGTGCCGATGCGGGATATCCGCCGTTGGTTACGCCGACCTCTCAAATCGTCGGTACCCAAGCCGTATACAACGTAATCAGTGGCGAACGGTACAAAATGGTTACGAAAGAATTTAAGGGTATGGTGCGCGGCGAATACGGCGCGACGCCGATTCCAATCGATGAAGCGTTCCGTAAACAGATCATCGGTGACGATGAACCGATCACCTGCCGTCCGGCCGATCTGTTACAACCCGAACTTGAAACCTTGCGCAGCGAAATGATGCAATGGTATGAGCAGGAAGAAGACGTGCTCACCTATGCGCAGTTTGGGCAGGTTGCGGTGAAATTCTTTGAGCAACGCCGCAACGCGCAATACGGGATTGACGGGGACCATTTAAACCAAGAACTGAAAGTTCATCCCGTGTGATATATCGGCAAAAGCCCCGTCAGGGGCTTTTGTTCGTATCTTGGACCGGCTAAACGGGGTCTAAAAGGAGAGTAAAAGATGATAAAAAGTATGACCGGTTACGGTCGCGGTCAAGCGGTGATCGATGGTAAAGACATCACCGTTGAGATCCGATCGGTCAACCATCGGTACTTTGAATTTTCGTCCCGTGTACCGCGTGTGTACGGATTTTTAGACGAGAAATTAAAAAGTTATCTGCAAGCCGCCATCGCGCGCGGCAAGGTCGATGTCGGCGTGTTTATCGAAGAGGTATCCGCCGGCGGCAGCGAAGTGGTGGTCAACCACGCGCTCGCGCAAGGGTACCTCGACGCCTTGCACGAAATCGGGGAACAATACGGACTCAGAGAAGACGTGTCGGTGATGTCGCTGGCACGTTTCCCGGACGTGTTGACCGTTCGTCGTGCCGAACAGGACGAAGAGGCGCTCTGGGACGCGGTTCGTCAGGTGGCGGATGAGGCGCTTGGCGGCTTTATTGCGATGCGCGAACGCGAAGGCGCGAAATTGCGTGACGACGTACTGTATCGTCGCGATTTGATTTTGAAAGCAGTCGAACAGGTAGAAGAACGATCGCCGCAAACCGTCAAAGAACACATGGATAAGGTGCAAGCGCGGATGCGCGATCTGCTGGACTCGGCTCAGGTGGACGAAGGACGTCTGTTGACCGAGGCGGCGTTGTTTGCCGATAAGATCGCCGTGGCGGAAGAAACCGTCCGGTTGCGCAGTCATTTGGATCTGCTGGAACAACTGGTCACGTCGGATGAACCTGTCGGCCGAAAGATCGATTTCTTGGTACAGGAAATTAATCGCGAAACCAACACCATCGGTTCGAAATCGCAGGACGTGCAGTTGGCACGTGTGGTAGTCGATATCAAAGCCGAGATCGAAAAGATTCGCGAACAGATTCAAAACATCGAATAACGGGGGTGTGCAGATGAAACTGATCAATATTGGGTTCGGTAACATGGTGTCGGCCAATCGAGTTGTGGCGATCGTCAGTCCCGAATCGGCGCCGATTAAACGGATCATTCAAGACGCTAAAGATCGCGGTACGCTGATCGATGCAACATACGGCCGTCGCACCCGTGCGGTGTTGGTGACCGACAGTGACCACGTGGTGTTGTCTGCCGTTCAACCCGAAACGGTCGCCAACCGGGTAGACGATCGAGAAGAGGGGTTGGACGACGATGAATAAAGGCAGTTTGATCGTGTTGTCCGGCCCGTCCGGTTCCGGAAAAGGCACTATCCTTTCGCAGTTGTTAGCCGAACGGGACGATACGGTGTTGTCAATTTCGGTCACGACGCGTGCGCCCCGTCCCGGTGAGATCGACGGCGTGCATTATTTCTTCCGCACGAAAGAAGAGTTTGAACAGCTCATCGCGGATAACGAATTATTGGAATACGCCGAATACAACGGAAACTATTACGGCACACCGGCCGACCACGTTCGCAAACAACTGGATGCCGGTAAAAACGTATTGCTTGAGATCGAGGTGCAAGGTGCGGAAAAGGTGATGGATTATCGTTCGGATCTGATTTCGATCTTCATCACCGCGCCGTCGCTTGGCGAAATCGAATCCCGGTTACGCAACCGCGCGACCGAATCGGAAGAGGTCATTCAAAAACGCCTGCAAACGGCGAAATGGGAACTGTCCCGTGCGTTCCGGTACCAATACGTGGTACTCAACGATGAAGTGCCGGATGCGGTTCGCCGTATCCACACCATTATTGAAGCAGAAAACATGCGGTACAACCGCATGGAACATTATATTTTGGAGGAATTGTAAGATGTTAAATCCCACGGATATCGAAGTCTTGAAAGGCAACAACAGCCGCTATGCCGTTGTCATCGGCGTGGCCAAACGCGCGCGTGACATCGCCGAAACCGCCGAGGAAAACAAAGAAATCTTGGTCGAAAAAACCGTCAGTTTGGCGATCAACGATATCAAAAGCGGCGAATACAAACTCATGATCGATCAAGTTACCGAAGAACCGGACGAAATCGACGAATAAGACGTAACCGCAACAGGCAACGAGGGAGGGGAAACGGATGCCGAATCACACCATCGCACAGATAGCGGTCGATCAGGCGGCGTTTCACTTTGATAAACTGTACAGTTATCAAGTTCCTGTCTCACTCGGCAACCTTAAACGCGGTTGTCGCGTATTGGTGCCGTTTGGCGGTGGCAATCGCAAACGCACCGGCGTTGTCGTTTCGCTGCAAGAGGGGGTTGCTCCCGAAAAATGCAAGCCGATTACTGCCGTGTTAGACGAAACGCCGTTGCTCAGCGATGAGATGATGGATCTGGCCCTTTGGTTGAAACAACGCACCTTTTGTACTGTGTTCGATGCGGTCAAGGCGATGTTGCCCAGTGGCCTGAACATGCAGATCAAGTGGCGGTACCACGCCGTGGATGAAACCGAACTCGGTGACCTTTCCACCGAAGAACGCCGCGCCTGGCAGATGGTCAAGGAGATGCCCGACGGCATCGAACACGACCGGTTGCTCACCCAAATGGGTTATGCGAAAGATAGCGATTTAGTCGATCGGTTGGTCAAACGCGGTGTGCTCAGACGAGACGAATCGGCGTTTCGCAAAGCCGGTGATGCGACGTTGCGGATGGTCCGGTTGACGGACGAAACCGGCGATATACCGGCCGGTTGCACCGATAAACAACGCATCGTACTTCAAACCATCGCACAGATCGGTTGTGTTAGCGTAAAAGAACTGTGTTATTTCTGTTCGGTTACGCCGGCGGTGGTGACGACGTTAGCAAAAAAAGGGTTGGTTGAGGTATTCGATGCGGAAGTATTACGCTCGCCGTGCGATTATCCGGACGTTACCACGCCGGCTCCCATTACCTTGAACGCGGAACAACAAACCGCGCTCGACGGATTGCGCGAACAGGCGTTGGCGCGTACAGCAGCCGGTGCTCTGCTATATGGGGTGACCGGTAGCGGTAAGACACAGGTGTATATGCGGTTGATCGATGACGTGTTGCAAGACGGCCGCCAAGTGCTGGTTATGGTACCGGAAATTTCGCTTACGCCCCAAACCGTTCAACTGTTTGTCGGGCGTTACGGCAAACGCGTGGCGGTATTGCATAGCGGCCTGTCGGTCGGGGAACGTATGGATGAGTGGAAACGCATCAAACGTGGTGAAGCGGCGATCGTAGTCGGTACGCGTTCGGCGGTATTTGCACCGTTAGAGAATATCGGTCTGATCATTCTGGACGAAGAACAAGAGCATACCTATAAATCCGAAAGTACCCCGCGCTACCATGCGCGAGATGTCGCGCGATACCGTTGTGCCAAACATAATGCGTTGTTGTTACTGACTTCGGCCACTCCGTCGGTCGAAAGTTTTGATGCGGCGCGCAAAGGGCGGTATCGCCTATATACCTTGAAATCCCGTTACGGCGACGTGTGCTTGCCGCAAGTCGATATCGTCGATATGCGGCAACAGCCGATGGACGGGATCATCAGTGAACCGTTGCAAAACGCGATGAAAACGTGTATTGAGGCCGGTCAACAGGTGATCTTACTGCTGAATCGGCGTGGATTTAACACCTTTGTATCCTGCCGGTCGTGCGGCCACGTGGTCACCTGTCCGTCGTGCAGTATTTCGATGACCTATCACCGTGCCAACGGGCAGTTGGTGTGTCATTACTGCGGACACATGCAACCGCGCACCGCGGTGTGTCCGGCATGCGGATCGGATAAAATTCGATACGCCGGATTGGGCACCCAACGCGTGGAAGAAGAACTGGAACGCCTGTTTCCAGGCGTTCCGATCTTGCGGATGGATACCGATACCACCATGTCGCGGTTTGCTCACGAAACCAAATTTAAACAGTTTGAACAAGGGGAATTTCCCATCATGATCGGCACCCAAATGGTGGCGAAAGGGTTGGATTTTCCACACGTGGGCCTGGTGGGTGTGTTGTCGGCGGACCAGTCGCTGTATGGCGACGATTTCCGTTGTTTCGAAACCACCTTTTCCTTGCTCACACAGGTGATCGGCCGTGCCGGTCGCCGCAACGTTCCCGGCCGGGCTATTATCCAAACCCACACGCCGGAAAATTATGTCATTCATTTGGCGGCCGATCAGGATTACGAAACCTTTTTCGAAACCGAGATCGCCGCACGTAAAGCGATGAAATATCCGCCATACACCGATTTGTGTATGTTTGGATTTGTCGGCACCGACGAAGGTTGTGTCAAACGGGCGGCACATGCCTTTTTGGAACAGTTGCAACAATCGGCCACCGCGACGTATACGGACGTACCGATGATTGCCCTGGATCCGTCACCAGCCATCGTTGCCAAAGTGTCGGGCAAATTCCGCTATAAATTATTGGTCAAAACGGTTAATAACGCGCGGTTTCGCGCTATGACGGCCGATTTATTGACATCGTTTGCCCGCGACCGCGCCTATTCATCGGTCACGGTGTTTGCCGATATCAACCCGGCCGGACTGATTTGACAAAGGAGACTATATTACCATGGCTATTCGCAATATTATTACCGAATCCGATCCGGTACTGCATAAAGTATGCAAACCGGTTACCGAATTCAACACCAAACTTTGGGACTTATTGGACGATATGGCGCAAACCATGTATCAAGCCGACGGCGTAGGTTTAGCCGCGCCGCAGATCGGTATTTTGCGCCGCATCTTTGTAATGGATGTCGGGGACGGTTTGGTCGAAGCAATCAATCCCGAAATCATCGAACAAAAAGGCGAACAACAAGAATCGGAAGGTTGCTTGTCGTCTCCGGGCGAATACGGCATTACCGTCCGTCCTCGCGTGGTCAAACTCAAAGCGCAGGATCGCCACGGCAAATGGTTTATCATCAAAGGGGAAGACCTGAAAGCCCGTTGCATCTGCCATGAGAACGATCATCTCGACGGCATTTTATTTAAACAACACGTCATTCGTATGTTGGAGGATTAAACGCGTGAGAATTGTGATGATGGGCACGCCGGATTTTGCGGTTCCGTGTTTGGAACGACTGATCGCAGACGGCCATACGATTCCGTTGGTGGTCACCCAAGCGGATAAACCCAAAGGGCGCGGCCATCATATGACACCGCCCCCGGTAAAAGAATGTGCACTCGCCCACGGACTCAAAGTGTTTCAACCTACACGGCTGAAAGATGAGCAAGCGCTCCAAACCATCCGCGAGGCGAACCCCGATTTGATCGTGGTGGTCGCTTACGGAAAGATCTTACCGAAAGCGTTGTTAGAACTGCCGAAACACGGGTGCATCAACGTGCACGGCTCGTTGTTACCGCAATACCGCGGTGCCGCACCGATCCAATGGGCGGTGCTGGACGGGCAACCTAAAACCGGCGTTACCACCATGTGGATGAACGAAGGACTTGATACCGGCGACATGCTGTTGAAATCCGAACGGGAGATCCCGATCGATATGACCGCCGGGGAATTGTTTGATGCGTTGTGTGAAGATGGGGCACAACTGTTATCCCAAACCATTACCGCGCTCGAACAGGGGACACTCGATCCGCAAAAGCAAGACGATGCCGCCGCAACCTATGCGCCGATGCTCACCAAAGAGATGAGCGCGATCGACTGGACCAAGCCGGCCATGCAGATCCACAATCAGGTGCGCGGTTTACATCCTTGGCCGTCGGCGGTGTGCCGATACCAAGGCAAAACGATGAAGGTTCACAAGACCAGACCGGTCGATGCGAAAACCGACGCGGCCGCCGGCACGGTGATTTCGGTATCGCCGTTGACCGTCGCGTGCGGTGATCATACGGCGTTGGAACTGGTCGAGATTCAATATGAAGGCGGCAAACGGATGCCGTCGGCCGACTTTTTGCGCGGCCATCCGATAACCATCGGCGAATCATTTTAGGAAGGAGCGAGCAAGTATGGCGTTGACGGCACGGGATGCGGCGATCAAAGCGTTAGCATCTATGCGCAGACAACATGATTTTTCCAACCGCGTGTTGGATACCATGTTAAAGGCCGACGCCATTCTGCCGCGTGACCGCGCGCTGGCGACGCGTCTGTTTTACGGTGTCGTTGAACGCATGATCACCTTGGACGCGGTGCTCGCGCATTGTTCGTCGGTTGCTCTCAAAAAGATCCATCCCACCGTGTTGGATATTCTACGCGTGGGTTGTTATCAACTGCTGTTTATGGATGCGATTCCCGATTCCGCCGCCGTGAACGAAGCGGTCAATCAAACCAAACGTTACGGTCAACAACGCGCCTCCAAGTTTGTCAACGGGGTGTTGCGTGGCGTACAACGAAAAGGGGCCGACTTTTTGGCCTCGTTACCCGATACGCTCGAAGGGCGTGCCGTTCGATACGCGTGTCCGGTCGACCTGCAACGCTTGTGGCAACAAGGTTACGGCGATGAGATAGCTGCCAAACTGGTGCAACATATTAACGATATTGCGCCGATCAGTTTGCGGGTTAATACGGCTCGCGCCAATACCGAAACGGTGGCCCGGTGGTTGGCTGAACAAGGTATCGAGGCGCGCCTGTCTGACCTGGTACCGGATGCGTTTCTCATCGACGGCGGGGTTGACGGTGATCGGCTCGCTGATTATAATGAAAACTGGTATTACCATCAAGATATCGCATCCCAAATCTGTTGTCGGGCCCTGGATGTCAAATCCGGCGATCGGGTAGCCGACGTGTGTGCCGCCCCCGGCGGTAAAAGTTTCACGGTGGCGCAATCGGTGGGCGATACCGGCTATGTGTTGAGTTGCGATGTCCACGCTAATAAATGCGACGATATGGCTACCCGTGCCACGACGCTTGGATTTTCGACGGTACATACCGCGGTGCGTGACGCGTCCAAACCGTGTCCCGAAGCCCTGAAAGGGATGTTCGATCGGGTGTTGTGTGACGTGCCGTGTTCCGGCCTTGGTGTGATCCGGCGCAAACCCGAAATCCGCAACAAACCGATGGCGGAGATTGCCGCATTGCCGGATTTGCAATATCGCATTTTGGAACAATCGGCCGCCATGGTCAAAGACGGCGGCGTGTTGCAGTACTCCACCTGCACCTTAAACCCGGCGGAAAACCAACAGGTGGTGGAACGCTTTTTGCAAAACCATCCCGAATTTTCAAAACGCACCTTGCCGATTCCGCAGGTGTTTGACCGATGGGGGCTTGCCCCGTCGTGGCAGATTACCTTGTTCCCGTTTGATACCGAAACCGACGGCTTTTTCGTCGCCGGTATGGTGAAAGGGGCGGCCACATGCGTGTAGATATCAAAACCTTATCGCTCGACCTGTTGCGTGATCAATTGGTCGCAGACGGCTATCCCGCGTTTCGTGCCAAACAGGTCAAGGATTGGCTCAACAAAGGGGTTCGCTCGTTTGAAGAGATGAACAATCTGCCCAAAGCGCTTCGGGAACATTTAGAGCGAGCATTTGCGATCGGCGGTGTGTCGATCGCCCGGAAATGGGAATCCGCACTGGACGAAACCGTAAAATATCTTTTTTCGTTGCAAGACGGCGAAACGGTAGAGTCGGTGCTGATGAAATACAAACACGGGTGGTCACAATGTCTGTCCACCCAAGTCGGATGCCGCATGGGTTGTGCGTTTTGCGCGACCGGTATGGGCGGTTTGGTACGCAACCTGACGGCGTCCGAAATGTTGTCGCAGATCGAAGCGGCTCAACAGGATCGCGGCATTCGGGTATCGTCGATCGTGCTGATGGGCATGGGCGAACCATTGGATAATTTCGATGAGGTGTTGACTTTCTTGACCGAACTGGGCAAAGAGGGCGGTGTCTGTATCGGGATGCGACACGTGTCGCTGTCCACCTGCGGTTTGGTCGATAAGATTGAGCAGTTAATGGATCATCGTTTGCAGTTGACTTTATCGGTATCGCTACACGCGCCAAACGATGCGATTCGCAATCGCATCATGCCGATCAACCGGCGTTGGCCGGTGGCGGATTTGTTGGACATGTGCCGTCGATATACCGATGTTACCGGACGGCGTATTTCGTTTGAATACGCGATGATGGCCGGTGTTAACGATAGTGACGATTGTGCGCGCGAACTCGCTGATCGGCTTCGCGGCATGTTGTGTCACGTTAACATTATTCCGGCAAACGCCGTAGAAGGGAAATCGCACAAAGCGAGTTCCCGTGCGCGTTTGCAGGCGTTTTGTGATATACTAAAAGCAAAAGGAATCAACGTGACGGTTCGCCGTACACTTGGTTCGGATATTGAAGCTTCCTGCGGACAACTCCGCCGGCAAGCCGATCGAGAAAGGGGGCAATGACCGTGCAAGTATTCGGAAGAACGGACGTCGGCCGTGTGCGGCCGAACAACCAGGACGCATTTGTGTGCGGCGTTCTGTCGGATCAAGCGGCGTATGCGGTGGTATGCGACGGAATGGGCGGTGCCAGCGGCGGTCAAATCGCCAGTACAAAAGCGGTGCATATCGTATCGGATCGGATTGTGGAACGGTATCGGGAGAACATGACCGATAATTCGATTCGCAACCTGTTGGAATCGGCCATTGCGGCGGCCAACGCCGAAGTGTTCGATATCGCCCAAAAGGACGTCAATCTGCGTGGTATGGGGACGACGGTCGTCGCCGCCATTATCAGCAAAGATAAAGCCCACATTGCTCACGTCGGGGATAGTCGCGCGTATCTCGTGGTAGATCCGACGATTGAACAGGTCACCCGCGACCACTCGATCGTACAATCGATGCTCGAAAAGGGCGAACTCACGGCGGATGAAGCAAAACATCACCCCCGTAAAAATCTGATTACCCGTGCGCTCGGTGTCGAAAAGATCGTCGAACCCGACTATACCGAACGCGCTTTTCCCAAATCGGCGCTGTTGTTGCTGTGTACCGACGGATTGACCAATACCGTCGATCCGGAAGAGATTTTTCGGATGATTCACACCACCGCGTTGGACCACTTGGCAGACCGGTTAACGGTTATGGCCAACACCCGCGGCGGCAGCGACAACATTACCGTTGCGCTGATTTCCAATTGACGGCATTTCGGCTGTCGTGAACAATGTTTCAGGAGTGAATAGAATGGATAAATATATTGGGAAACGCTTAGACGGGCGATATGAGATTAAAGAGATCGTCGGCGTCGGCGGCATGGCCTACGTCTATAAAGCATACGATAAGATCGATGACCGCATCGTCGCGGTGAAGATTTTAAAAGACGAATACCTGTCCAACGAGGATTTTACCCGTCGATTCCGTAACGAATCCAAAGCCATCGCGATTTTGTCGCATCCGAACATCGTTAAGGTGTATGACGTAAGTTTCGGACAACGGTTTCAATATATCGTAATGGAATACGTCGACGGTATTACGTTGAAAGAATATATCGAACAACAGAAAGATATTAAATGGAAAGAAGCGGTACATTTCACGGTACAGATTCTGCGTGCGTTACAACACGCTCACGATAAAGGAATTGTTCACCGCGATATCAAACCGCAAAACATCATGTTGCTCACCGACGGAACGGTCAAGGTGACCGATTTCGGTATTGCGCGGTTCTCTCGTCACGAAATGCGCAATACCCAATCCACCGACAAAGCCATCGGATCGGTGCATTACATCAGTCCGGAACAAGCACGTGGTGATGTCACCGACGAAAAAGCGGACATCTATTCGCTGGGCGTCATGATGTACGAGATGTTGACCGGGCAACTCCCGTTTGAAGCCGAAAGCGCGGTATCGGTTGCGATCATGCAGATGCAATCCGAAGCCAAACCGCCTCGCGAGATCAATCCCGATATCCCCGAAGGATTGGAAGAAATTACCGTAAAAGCCATGCAAAAAGATCCGGCCAAACGGTATCAGTCGGCTGCGGAGATGCTGTACGATATCGATGAATTCAAGAAAAATCCCAGCATTCATTTTGAATACAAATATTTTGTCGACGAAACACCCACTCGCTTTATCGATTCGATTGCGCAGGTGCACGGCGAAACCGAACCGACGGATATTACCACACCGGTAGAAGAAAAAGAGGCACCGCCGTTTTTGCCGATTTTGGCCGCGGTGGCCGGCGCGGTGGTGCTGGTAGCCCTGATCTTCGTGGGGGCGGTTATGCTGTTCGGCATGTTCGGCGGTCAAGAGACCGAGAACATTACCGTTCCGGATTTTGTCGGCATGAACTATTACGAAGATGACTTCTCCTCGTATCTCAAAGTCGTCACCATCGATAAAGATATCCAAACCATGTATAGTGAAGAAGGGTTGAACGGATATATCTATGACCAATCGCCCAAAGCGGGTTCGGTCAAAAAGATGGGTACCGAAGTGACGTTATACGTGTATATCGGTGCGCAAACCGTGGATGTGCCGGTGGTCGGCGAAGGCTCGGAACTGTCCGAAGTGGTGTCGATCCTGCAAGCCCGTGGTTTCAAGGTGCAGGAGATCAAAGAATCCAGCGAAACCGTTGCAGAAGGCAAGGTTATCCGTGTCGATCCGTCAACCCAAGCGGCCATTGGTTCGACCATCCGTGTATACGTCAGTAACGGTAAAGCGCCGTTACCGGACGAAATTGTGCCGAACTTAGTCGGCGCCGCGCGAGAAGATGCAATTACCGCCGCGGTGGCAAAAAACTTTGTGGTAAAGACCGATAATATCAAAGTGGTAAACCATCCCAAATATGGGGAAGGTGTGGTTGTGGGGCAATCGCCGGCGGCCGGCGAAGCACGGCAACCGGGTACCGAGATTGTGTTATCGGTCAGTTCCGGTTACCGTGACGTCAAAGACTTGATCGTGGATCTGCCGGATACCACCACGACGATCGACCTGAAAGTGTATATCGATGGTACCGAACGCACCGCCGAACAACTCGGGGTAGAGACGTTAACGGGCCTGCTGCCGCGCGATAAAGATTTCGTGGTGTTGCAACTGACCGAGCAGAAAGAAAAATATACCGTTACGGTCAAAATTGCGGCGACCGACGACGGCAAATTTGCCGATTTCCGCACCTATACCGCAGACGGCATCAACGGTACGGCGAAAGAAGATACCGGGCGATACGTGCCGTTTGTAGAACCCAGTACCACGGCATCCGGCGCGACGGAGAGCACGGCGGTCAACGGTACGCCCACGGCAGCACAAGGTTAAGAGCACATGGCCAGACAAGAAGGAAGAATATTACAAAGCAACGGCGGCTTCTACTATGTTGAAGCCGCCGGCGCGGTATACGAGTGTCGCGCACGCGGAGTGTTCCGTCGACAAGGCGTGACACCGCTTGCCGGCGATGAGGTAGCTATTGAAACTGCCCCCGATATGACCGGTACGTTGGTGGAGATATTGCCACGCAAAAACGCTTTGGTGCGTCCGGCGGTGGCGAACCTCGACACCTTGGTGATGGTGGTATCGGTGGCCGATCCGCGCCCTAACGCGTTGATCATCGATAAAATGATCGCCGTCGCCGAGGAGCACGATATCGAACCGGTGTTGGTGATCAGCAAAAGCGATCTGCAAGATGCTGCCGCATGGGAATCGTTGTATCGTGCGGCCGGATTTGATGTGTTTGTGGTCACCAATACCGATCCTGCAACGGTCGAACCGCTAAAACGCCGGATCGCCGGCGGTATGACCGCGTTTACCGGCAACTCCGGCGTTGGCAAATCCACCATTCTCAACATGGTGGAACCGTCGTGGAGACTGTTGACCGGGGAAACCAGCAAAAAACTGGGGCGCGGCAAACACACCACGCGTACCGTTACGTTGTACCCGTGGGAAAACGGCTATATCGCCGACACGCCCGGCTTTTCATCCATCGATATCGCGCGAGTAGACATTCCGCGTGATCATTTGCCGTTTTGTTTCCGCGAATTTGCGGATTACCTCGGCACCTGTCAATTCACATCCTGTTCCCATACGAAGGAAAAGGGTTGTGCGATCCGGCAAGCCGTTGCCGACGGGAAGATCGCGCCGTCCAGACACGAGAGTTTTGTCACGATGGTAGAGGAAGCCAAAGCCAACGAAACGTGGTAACATCGTAACCGCCACGCATGAATCTAACACATGCGTGGCGGTCTTTTTGCAAAAAAAGCGGAACCTTGTGGGGCGATTTCGAATATGCTGATACTGTAAGTGCCGGAACGATCGACCGGTCGATAAACAGCGAAAGGGTGTGCCGCCACATGAGACGACAACATTGTGCCGGGAGTAATTGTGCCGCGTTTGGTTTGGGGTTGTTGCTCGCGACCTTGCTTCCGTCCAAACTGATTTTGATCTTGGCGGCTGTTTCGCTGGTGTTTTTCGGTTGTTCCCGTGTGATGAGATAATAGGAGGCTGACGCGTATGAAAATCGTAGTGGTCAAGAGTCCGAAACTGCTCGGCGGTATTTTGCGAAAATTATTTCACATCCCGAAAACCGAGAACGAATCCTAACATAGACGCATCTCCTTACCCGAACGGTATTGACCGTTCGGGTTTTGTCATATAGGCGGCTTATTTTGCATATGTATCTCCATAGAGAGTCATTATGACAAAAGGAGAGATGAGCAAATGGAGTGTAAGGTTATGGATAAGGCGATTCCGGCATGCGAGGTTTTGTTCGACAATTTTGAGGAATGTCCGGTAGATTATGATTTTGTGTTGCCGGACTATTTGGCTGACATCGCCGCTATCTTGAAATGTTCGCTGACGCCGGCGGTACAAACCCGTCAACTCAGTGGCGATCGGTTACGTGTCGACGGCACCGTCACCGTACACGTGTTGTATCTGGATGAAGCCCGCAAATGCGCGCGTTCATGCGAATTTAGCCAACCGTTTGATTGCCATTTTACGGTTAAAAATCTGCCGGCTAATGCGGTCATCCAACTGGATACTCATGCCAACTATATCAACTGCCGGGCGACCGGTCCACGCAAATTGTCGTTGCACGGCGCCTTCACCGTCAAATGCCGCGTTACCGCCGAAACCGGCGTGCCGGTGGTGGGGGATATGCAACAATCGGGTTGGTACGCAAACCGCCGCCACGTGTGGTATGCCGTGCCGGCCGGCAGTGCCGAAAAAACTTTTACGGTTAGCGAAATCACCGAACTGGGTGCCGGCAAACCGGCGATGCAAGCGATCGTGCGGTCACAGGCGACACCGCTGATCACCGATTGCAAATTAATTCAAGGTAAAGCTATCGTCAAAGGGGACCTGTTGTTACATACCCTGTATGCCGTTGATGCCGAACTCGGTATCATGCAAACGGTGGAACATCATCTGCCGTTCAGCCAACTGATCGACGTGGATGGTTTGACCGAAGATTGGCATTGCGAATGCGATGCGCAGGTGATATCCTGTGAAGTCCACATGACGGCCAACCAAGGTGGCGAAAATCGTCTGTTGGATATCAACGTACGGTTAACAGTCGGTTTGGTCTGTACCAAGAGTGGGGAAGAAGATGCCGTACAGGATGCCTATGCCGTGACCTGCCCGCTTTTGCCGGAATACAGCGACGTTCAAACCGAACGGTTGCATGGGATCCGGCAGAGTCTGTCTACCATTCAGCAAACGATGGAGATGCCGGGCGACGGCGATTGTGAAACGGTCGACGTGTGGTGTGAACTGGCATCGGTCAACGATCGGTGCGAGGATGGCGTAGCATCGGTAGAAGGGCGATTGACGTTGTGTTTGCTCGCCAAAGATGCCGCCGGCACGTTATCCTATTATGAACGCCCGTGGGAATTTACACTCGGTTTTGATGACGTATGTGCCGAGCAACAAACGCGGATCAAGATCTGTCGTTTGGATTACACCCAAACCGGATCGCAACTGGAACTGCGTGCCGAACTGTCGGTTTGCCGCCGTGTGTTTGAAACTCAACACCATCGGCTGGTCGCGTCGATTGCCGCAGACGAACACGCCGCATTCGAGCCGGATGCCGCCGCTTTGAAGATCTATTACGCCGGTAAAGGCGAATCGGTATGGGATATTGCCAAGCGGTATCACACGCCGGTGGATGCGGTAGCGGAAGAAAACGGTCTTACCGCCGACAAACTCCCCGAAGACACCATGTTGTTGATCCCAATGTGTTGATCCTAATAAAAAAGGCTGCCCACACGGGCAGCCTTTTTTTATTAGGATTCTTTTTTATGCTTTTTGTTGTCGGTGTCTTCCTCATCCTCGGTTTGTGTGATGGGAGTGATCTCAACGTGCACCGATTCGATCCGGCGGTCATCCATCTGGGTGATGGTAAATACCGCGTTGCCGAACTCAATCTGCGGATGTTCATCCTCGTCCGGGATACGGCCGAGTTGATCCATCAAGAAACCGGCGATCGTTTCGTATTCGCCTTCCGGAATATCCACTTCCAACCGTTCGTTGATCTCGTCTACCGCCATCGCACCATCCACTTCAAACGAGGTGTCGGTCAATTGCGTGACGTCTTCCTTTTCGTTATCGAATTCGTCCTGGATGTTACCCACGATCGATTCCAGCAGGTCTTCCATGGTGACGATACCGGCGACGCCGCCGTATTCGTCCACTACGACGCACATCTGCATGTGCCGTTCGGTCATTTCCGAGAACAACTCGCTACACCGCTTGGTTCCCGGTACGAAATAGGTGTCACGGATCAACTGACGAAGCGAAACCTGATCCGGAATCTCCTGCCCAACGTAAGGTAACAGATCTTTGATATACAGAATACCGATGATATGGTCGATATCCTCTTCGTACACCGGCAAACGAGAATACCCTTCGTCCACGCCGATACGCAACGCTTCTTCAACCGGATCTTCCACGTCGATCGCCGCTACGTCGGTACGCGGCGTCATCACTTCTTCTGCGATCAGATCATCAAACTCAAAGATGTTGTTGATCATCTCTTTTTGAGTGTCTTCAATAACGCCTTTTTCTTCACCGGCATCCACCAGCATGCGGATCTCTTCTTCGGTGACGTGTTCTTCATCCGCGTTCGGATCAATGCCGAACAGCCGAACGACCACGTTGGTCGAGAAGGACAGAAACGCGACAAACGGCCGGGTGATGGTGGCCACCGCCCCGAGAATGCCGATCGCACCATAGGCGAGCGATTCTGCTTTTTGCATCGCAATGCGTTTCGGTACCAGTTCGCCGAACACCAACGAGAAATACGACATCAGGATGGTGATCAGGATCACACTGACCGATTCAATCATCGCGGCTTGACTTGCCAGATTCGGGAACGTCCCGATAAACCAATCGGCCAACGGTTCGGCAAGCGATTGCGATGCCGATGCGGAGGTCAAGAACCCGGCGAGGGTAACCCCGATTTGAATCGTCGCCAAAAAGTTCGACGAATCGGCGGTCAGTTTCATAATTTTCTTTGCTTTTTTGTTGCCTTCTTCAGCAAGTTTGCGAACCTTGTTGTCGTTGAGCGAGATAATGGCGATTTCCGACGCGGCAAAAAACGCGTTACAGAGCACCAGTACGATCAACAATACAATTTGCAGCCACAAATTGCCATCAGGAGGGTCTGCGTCCATGGAAACATGTTCCCCTTTCAGTTCGATATCTTACGATACCATATATTTTCAGTGATTCTATCATACAGGAAAAAGTGCATTCTGTCAAATTTGGAAATTTGCCTGGATTTTACCGAATTAGCCCGAAATTCGAAAGAAATCGAAAAAAACAGCGTTTATGGGTTTCTCTTGACCGCCATCGCCGTACAGGGTGTTTTTTCGCGGTTTTTCAAAAATAACTATAAATTCGTGCAAAACATTTGTAAATTTATTTGTTTTTCTTGTTTACAATAAGGCGTAAAAGTGGTACTATATGAGATGGTGCAAAGAAAACTTTTATTTTCATCTTGCAAGGAGGAAATAAGTGTATGGCAAGAAAGTTTAAAACGATGGATGGTAACAACGCTGCCGCGTATGTATCGTATGCGTTTACCGATGTTGCTGCTATCTATCCCATTACCCCGTCTTCGGTAATGGCAGAAGTCACGGACGTGTGGGCGGCACAAGGACAGGAAAACCTGTTCGGTCGTCCGGTCAAACTCGCGGAAATGCAATCCGAAGCCGGTGCTGCCGGTGCGGTTCACGGTTCGTTGTCGGCCGGTGCGCTGACCACCACCTATACCGCGTCGCAAGGCTTGTTGCTCATGATCCCGAACATGTATAAAATCGCCGGCGAATTGTTGCCGAACGTTATCCATGTATCGGCTCGTGCGCTCGCGACGCATGCGTTGTCGATCTTCGGCGACCATTCGGACGTGTATGCCTGCCGTCAAACCGGTTATGCAATGCTCTGTGCATCCAGCGTTCAGGAAGTTATGGATCTCGGTGCGGTAGCGCACTTGGCGACCATCAAAGGCCGTGTGCCGTTCCTGCATTTCTTTGACGGTTTCCGTACTTCGCACGAAGTGCAAAAGATCGAAGTCTGGGATTATAAAGATCTCGAAGATATGTTGGACAAAGACGCGGTCGAAGCGTTCCGTCGCAACGCGCTCAACCCGGAACATCCGGTACAACGCGGTACCGCGCAAAACCCGGACGTCTTCTTCCAAAACAAAGAAGCGGCGAACACCTATTACGATGCGATGCCGGCCGTTGTTGAAGATTACATGAATCAAGTCAACAAAAAGATCGGCTCGAAATACAAACTGTTCAACTACTACGGCAAACGCGATGCGAAACACGTTATCGTAGCGATGGGTTCGGTTTGCGAAACCATCGAAGAAACCGTGGATCACTTGAACGCTAACGGCGAAAGCGTCGGCTTGATCAAAGTCCGTCTGTATCGTCCGTTCTCGATCAAACACTTGGTAGCGGCTCTCCCGTCGACCGTTGAGAAGATCAGCGTACTTGATCGTACCAAAGAACCGGGCTCGATCGGCGAACCGTTGTACCTCGACGTCTGCGCGGCGCTGCGCGACACCAAATTTGCGAACGTTCCGGTGTATTCCGGCCGTTACGGTTTGGGTTCGAAAGATACCAACCCGGGCCAAATCGTTGCCGTGTATCGCAACATGGAAAAGAAATGCCCGAAGAAGAGATTTACCATCGGTATCGAACACGACGTTACCAACACCTCGCTGAAGGTGAAAGAAAACATCGACACCACGCCGAAAGGCACCCGTTCCTGCAAATTCTGGGGCTTGGGTTCTGACGGTACGGTTGGTGCGAACAAAAACTCGATCAAGATCATCGGTGACCATACCGATATGTATGCGCAGGGTTACTTCTCCTATGACTCGAAGAAATCCGGCGGTGTCACCATCTCCCACTTGCGTTTTGGTAAACGCCCGATCAAATCGACCTATTTCGTTAACAAAGCGGACTTCGTGGCGTGCCACAACCCGTCCTACGTTGACAAATACGACATGGTTGGCGACGTGAACAAAGGCGGCATCTTCCTGCTGAACTGCTCGTGGACCGATGCGGAACTCGATGCGCATCTGCCGGCTGAAATGAAACGCACCATTGCGAAAAACAACATTCAATTCTACACCATCGATGCGACTCACATTGCGAAAGGCCTTGGTTTGGGCAACCGCACCAACACCATTCTGCAAGCGGCGTTCTTCAAACTCGCCAAGGTTATTCCGGTCGACGATGCGGTTCAGTTCATGAAAGATGCGGCTACCCGTTCTTACTCCAAGAAGGGTGAAGCCATCGTTAAGATGAACCACGACGCGATCGAACAAGGCGTTAAAGAAGTGCGCAAAGTGACCGTTCCGGCCGCTTGGGCGAACGCGGTAGACGCGGATGTCGTAGAAACCAAACTTGAAGGCAAGAAGGAAGTTACCGATTATATCGAAAACATCCTGAAACCCATCAACGCACAACAAGGCGACAAACTGCCGGTTTCTGCGTTCACGGGTATGGCCGACGGCACGGTGCCGCTGGGTTCTGCTGCGTATGAAAAACGCGGTATTGCGGTGGACGTGCCGGTATGGGTACAAGAAAATTGTATTCAATGTAACTTCTGCTCGTATGTCTGCCCGCACGCGGTTATCCGTCCGGTCATCCTGAATGACGAAGACGTGAAAAATGCGCCGGAAGGCATCAAGACCAAACCGGCCACCGGTTTGCCGGGTTATCAGTTCGCAATGACCGTGTCGGTCCTCGACTGTACCGGTTGCGGATCTTGCGTCAACGTTTGCCCGGGCATGAAAGGCAACAAAGCGCTCACCATGGCGCCGCTGGATACCCAACTCGCAGAACAAAAAGTGTACGATTTCGGCTTCAAACTGCCGGAAAAACCGGAAGTTGCGGCGAAATTCAAAGATTCGACCGTCAAAGGCAGCCAGTTCAAACAACCGTTGCTCGAGTTCTCGGGCGCTTGCGCCGGTTGCGGCGAAACCCCGTATGCGAAACTCATCACCCAATTGTTCGGTGATCGTATGTATATCGCGAACGCCACCGGTTGTTCGTCGATCTGGGGCGGTTCTTCGCCGTCGACTCCGTACACCGTTAACAAAGAAGGCCACGGTCCGGCTTGGGCAAACTCCTTGTTCGAAGACAATGCCGAATACGGCTACGGTATGTTCCTCGGTGTGACGGCTCGTCGCAATCGTTTGGCTGACTTGATGACTCAGTTCGCGGAAAGCGATGCGACTGCGAAATTCGGCTTGCAAGAAGCGGCGAAAGAATGGCTCGCCGGTAAAGACGATGCCGAAGCTTCCAAAGCGGTTGCTCCGAAAGTGGTCGCGGCTCTTGAAAAAGCGGTCAGCGAATGCAAATGCGATATGAAACCGTTGTTCGAAGAAGCACTCAAAGCGTCGGATATGCTGATCAAAAAATCCTTCTGGATGTTCGGCGGCGACGGTTGGGCTTACGATATCGGCTTCGGTGGCGTGGATCACGTGCTCGCTTCCGGTGAAGACGTCAACGTCATGGTGTTCGATACCGAAGTGTACTCCAACACCGGCGGTCAAGCTTCGAAAGCCACCCCGACCGGTTCGGTTGCGCAATTTGCGGCGGCCGGTAAAGCGGTGAAGAAGAAAGATCTCGGCGCTATCGCCATGAGCTATGGTTACGTGTACGTCGCGCAGATCGCGATGGGCGCTGACATGAACCAAACCCTCAAAGCATTGCGTGAAGCGGAAGCCTATCCGGGCCCGTCGCTGATCATCGCTTACGCTCCGTGTATCAACCACGGCATCAAGGGCGGCATGAGCATTGCACAGACCGAAGAGAAGAAAGCTGTCGAATCGGGCTACTGGCATATGTATCGCTTCGATCCGCGTAAAGATGAAAATGCGTTCATGCTCGATAGCAAAGAACCGACCATGGCGTATCGTGATTTCATCATGGGCGAAGTTCGTTACAACTCGTTGACTCGTTCGTTCCCGGATCGTGCGGAAGAACTGTTCGCGAAGGCAGAATCCAACGCAACGGCTCGTTATCAGCACCTGATCAAATTGGGCGAACTGTACAGCCAGAAATAAGAGATCTCCTTGTTGAGATTCCGGTGCCGAAACCAATTGGTTTCGGCACCTTTTTTATTGTCGGTTGATTGACAAATATCGCACAATGGTGCATAATAAAAGGAGTTAATTTTCATAAGGGGCTGAACATTATGGGACAAACCATTGCACAAAAATTAATTGCCGCCCACTTGATTTCCGGTGATATGACCGTCGGCAGTGAAATCGGGTTGCGGATTGATCAAACCTTGACACAGGATGCCACCGGCACGATGGCCTATCTCGAATTCGAGGCGATGGGCGTTCCGCGCGTAAAAACCGAACGGTCGGTCGCCTATATCGATCACAACACGTTGCAAACCGGTTTTGAAAACGCCGACGACCATCGGTACATCCAATCGGTGTGCAAAAAACATGGCTTGTATTTCTCTCGTCCGGGTAACGGCATCTGCCATCAGGTGCATCTCGAACGGTTTGGTATTCCCGGCAAAACGTTGATTGGTTCGGACAGTCATACCCCGACCGGTGGCGGCATCGGCATGCTTGCGTTTGGCGCAGGCGGTCTGGACGTCGCGGTGGCGATGGGCGGTGGCCCGTACTATATCACCATGCCGAAAATGGTCCGTGTGAACCTGCACGGCGCGTTGTCGCCGTGGGTAGCGGCTAAGGATATCATTCTCGAAGTGTTGCGCCGCATGTCGGTTAAAGGCGGTGTCGGCAAGATCATCGAATACGGTGGCGATGGCGTTAAATCCTTGTCGGTGCCGGAACGCGCTACCATTACCAATATGGGCGCGGAACTTGGTGCTTCCACCTCGATCTTCCCGTCGGATGACGTGACGAGAGAATTCATGAAAGCACAAGGCCGCGAAGCCGACTACGTGCCGGTATTCGCGGATGAAGACGCGGTATACGACGAAGTGTTGGATATCGATCTGACCACTTTGGCACCGCTCGCGGCTTGTCCGCACTCGCCTGACGCGGTCAAACCCGTGAGCGAAATCGGCGAGATTCGCGTGGATCAATGCTGCATCGGTTCGTGCACCAACTCGTCGTTGCTCGATATGCTGAAAGTGGCCGCGATCCTGAAAGGCAAAACCGTTCATCCGGACGTGAGTTTGTCGATCGCGCCCGGTTCGAAACAAGTGTATAACATGCTCGCCGAAAACGGTGCTTTGGCGGATTTGATTGCCGCCGGTGCGCGCATCTTGGAATGTGCGTGCGGTCCGTGTATCGGTATGGGACAATCACCGAACTCGAAAGGCGTATCGTTGCGGACCTTTAACCGCAACTTTGAAGGCCGTTCCGGTACGGCAGACGGTCAGGTGTATCTCGTTAGTCCGGAAGTGGCTGCCGTGTCGGCATTGACCGGTGTGTTGACCGATCCGCGCACCATGGGCGAAGCACCGATCGTATCGTTGCCGGAAACGTTCTTGATCAACGATAACATGATCGTGCCGCCGGCAGATGAGGCGGATATGGATAGCGTAGACATCCTGCGTGGTCCGAACATCAAACCGTTCCCGCAAACCGCCCCGATGCCGGCAGAAATTGCCGCACCGGTGTTGCTGAAGGTGGAAGACAATATCACCACCGACCACATTATGCCGGCCGGCGCCAAGATCTTGCCGTTGCGTTCCAACATACCGGCGATTTCGGAACATTGCTTTGTGCGGTGCGATACCGAATTCCCGGCTCGCTGCAAGGCGAATGGTAAGGGCATCATCATTGGCGGTTCCAACTACGGACAAGGCAGTTCGCGTGAACACGCGGCGCTTGCTCCGCTGTATCTCGGGATCAAAGCGGTGGTTGTCAAATCCTTTGCTCGGATCCACGTTGCCAACCTGATCAATGCCGGCATTCTGCCGCTTACCTTTGCGAACGAAGCCGACTACGATCGTATCTCGATGGGGGATGAGTTGTGTTTGCCGAACGTGCGTGAACGCCTGCAAAACGGACAACCGTTGGAACTCATCAACCGCACGACCGGCGATACCATTCCGGTGGTGGCACAGTTCTCGGCCCGTCAAACCGCGATTCTGCTCGCCGGTGGCTTGCTCGATTACACCAGAGAACAACAAGGTTAATCGCGCGCATACAACTAATAAAAGGCATCTAACCAAACCGGTTAGATGCCTTTTATGGTGCGTATGATTCCGTTTTCTAAGAGACGTGTTATGCAAGCAACGCGATGGCTTACGCGTATCTATTTAACCGATCGTAAGGTTAAATCTTGCAAGAGGAAAGGCACCGTTCATATGAACGGTGCCTTTTTGATACCGTGTGTTGCAATTGGTGCAACAGCGTATATCGACCTTACAATGGCAGGTGGTCACGAGTCGCACATTGTAAGATTAGTCTTCGCGTTTTTTTCTGGTCCAGAAGATAACCGGGAGGGCAATCGCCGCGGTAACCGCCAGCGCGCCGGCCGCTTTCGAAGCGTTACCGGTGTTGGAACCGCCGGTCCAGCCCTTGGTTTGGCTCATCTTATATACTTTCAGGTTGGTGATCTTGAACGTAGCGTTCGTACCGCCGGAGAACACCAAGGTCGGATCCATAAAGCTACCGTTCTTGGTTTCGAACGCGGTTTCTTTATCGTTGTACAAGCACGCTGCTTGACCGTCTTGGAACACCATGATGCGGCGTTTACCGGTTTCCACCGAAGTGGAGACCATGATATCGATCTTGGTCAGGCTGTTCTTATCCGCTGTTGCTTTCAAACGAGTTTCCGAACCCGATTGCATCAAGCTGTGGTAAGCAGACGAACCACGCATACGCAGTTGTTGCAGATTGCCGTCTTTGTCTTTGCCAAAGGTCACGTTCAAGGTCTGCCAGTTATCGTAGCTGCAGGTGGTGGTCATAAAGCTGATCACATAGTCATCTTTGCTGGTCAAACCGGTCAACGGAATGGTAACCGAGCTGGCCGGAGCGTTACCGCCCGGAGCGATGATGGTGCCATCGGAGGTCACTTCGCCCGAACCGGTGAAGGTCGCTTTATCGATCTGCGCATAGTTTTTCGCAGTCGGCAGAGCGATCGGAGGCGTTTTGTACTCTTTATCCGCGATCGGCTCTTTATAAGACGGAGCTTCCGCGACATACGCCTGGATTTCCGAGATGATATAGTTCGCGTTGTTCGCATTCGAGCGGAAGGTCAAGCACGGCGTGATACAATCTTGATCTTGGATCGCCAAGGTCGATTCGGTACCGTCTTCCGCTACCGCCATGAAGGGTTTGCCGTTTGCAAAGAAGAAGATACGGCGTTTACCGGTTTCCGGCGAGGTGGTGACGTAGATGGTGTACGCGGTTTCCACCAACGTGCTGGACGGTACTTTCATGTTGACTGCGGTGGTAGCCTTGGCTTCCGAGGTGCCTTGATAGTAGGTGCAGACGTCTTTGGTTGCACCGTTGGGTTTCGCATTACCTTTGAAGATGAACTCTTGCAGAGTCGCACCCGACTTACCAAAGGTAACGGCCAACGATTCGTGCGGCCACCAGTTCAGCGAGGTGGTTTTGAATTTGATGATATAATCGTCGGTCGCTTTGATGCCCGACAGATCAAACGAAATGCTGGAGTTAGCGGTCGGAACCGTTACAACGCCTTCTTCAATCGTTACTTTTTCGGTCTTTTCAGCCGTATCGAAGTTAATGAGGTTGTTGTTCGGATCTGCCGGATCCGCCGGAGCCAGGATTTCGATGTTGGTGCCGGTACCTTTTTTGCTGGTATCCACACCGTCCACGATCGCGCCGGCCGAAGAGGTCGCACCGGAACCGTCGCCTGCACCGTCGGCCGCGCCGCCCGGTACCAACGAGGTATCGTTGCAGATCTTAACGTCGGTGAGTTTGAAGGAGTCGCCCCAGCCTTGAGCAATGGTTTTGATGGTGATGGTATCCGACAAAGCCACAGCTTTCATCGTACCGATCAGTTCGCCATCATAGTAGAAGTCGACGTCGTTTTTGGAAGCGTCGTCCGCATTTGGATACACGTAGGCGAGCACGGCAACCGCGCCCAATTTACCGTCGACGAGTTTTTTGCGGATGTCGTTATCGGTGATGATTTCGGTGCCGTTGAACGAGATGCGGCCGCCGACATCTTTCGCTTTTTCAACGCTGATGACCGCGCTGTCGCTCCAAGTCAGGTTCAAACCGCTGGATTCCCAACCGCCGCTCATCTTCGCGTTAAAGGAAACCACGTAACGATCGGCCAACAAACCGTCCGGAATCGCAAACGATACGCCCGGCGTACCGCCTTCGCACGGAATCGAGATCGAAGAGGTCGCCGTATCAAACGTAGCTTTCGTCGTGTTGAGAACGGTGATCGACGTGTCGGCGCTGGTCGCCAAGTTCACGTTAGCCGCCGCCGGATCTCTGGCCGGATTGGACGGATCTTGCGGGGTGGACGGCGTGGTGCTGCCACCATCGTTTACCGGTTGTTCCGGACCGTTGAAGATGTCCATGTTTTTGATGTTGAGATGGTCACCCCAACCTTGCACAAGCGTTTTGATGGTGATGGTGTTGGACGGAGTGACATCGGTCATCGAGCCGATGTATTTGCCGGCATAGTAGAAATCGACGTCACGTTTGGTTGCGTCGTTTTCATTGGCATACACGTGCGCGAACACATCCACCGAGTTGGTGACCAAGTTGCCGCGGATGTCATCGCCTTCGAGTGCGGTCACGCCATCCAGGGTGATGCGGCCATGTACGTTGGGAGCAATATCTTTTGCTTTTTCAACTTTGATCTCGCCGCCTTCGCCCAACGTCAGGGTGAAACCGTTGGTTTCCCAACCGCCGCCCATTTTGATGTTGAACGCCACCGCGTAGTTGTCGGTGAGCGCGCCGTCCGGCACCGTAAACGAGATGCTCGGCGTGCCCGAGGACAACGGGATTTCGATCGAGCCGGTCGCTTTGTCAAACACAGCAGTACCCACGTTGCCAGTGGTAGCAACCGTCGTGGTGTCAGCCGTTGCCAGGTTGACCGCCGTGGCAGGACGAGTCGGCACTTCGGAAGCGGCCGAACTGGTGATCGTCAAGCCGACACACATGCTGAGCATCATGGCGATGGTCAACACAATGCCTAAAACTTTTTTCATGAGATTACCTTCTTTCCCAGAATTTATATTTTCAGAGTCCGTCGCATGACCACGTGCGACGACGTTAACTCCAAAGATACATGAATAACCGCCCGGTAGGGATAGTAAGTCATTATCTTTCTTATATAGTATAAAAGAAAAGGGGCTTTTTGTAAAGACAAAATTATTCGATTTTTGTTTTTTTGATTGTATTACAAAAATGATACACTTTTTTAGTGAATTTCGCCAAAAGAATTGGTAAAAATAGGGTTATTTGTAATATATGCCGTTGCAGACAACCTGTATGCCTGTATCGGGGGATTTCGGCAAAAAAAGCTTGCTTTTTAGTCGTTTTTTCTTTACCATGGAACCAAATATTTCGCAACTGTAAATTTTTTGAAAAATACCGGCTAAAACGGATGACAGTGTCATTAAAATGCGGTATAATACAAACATTATATAGGGCGATTAGGCAAAGTCGAAAGGAGCCTGTTTTTGTGTTAACGTTAACGAATATTACCAAACACTATACCGTTGGCGACACGACCGTTGAGGCGTTGCGTGGCGTCAATATTGCGTTTCGACAAAACGAATTTGTATCGATTCTCGGCCCGTCCGGTTGTGGGAAAACCACCCTGCTCAATATCATCGGTGGGTTAGACCGTTACACCGATGGGGATCTGTCGATTGGCGGCGTATCCACCAAACAATATACCGATGCTCATTGGGATCACTATCGCAACCATTCGATAGGGTTTGTGTTTCAAAGTTACAACCTGATTCCGCACCAAACCGTGTTGGCGAACGTGGAATTGGCGCTAACTTTGTCGGGTGTGTCGAAAGCCGAACGTCGCCGTCGTGCGAGCGAGGTGCTGGCGCGTGTCGGGTTACAGGATCATCTGCACAAACGGCCGAACCAACTGTCCGGCGGCCAAATGCAACGGGTGGCGATCGCGCGTGCGTTGATCAACAATCCCGAGATATTGCTCGCGGACGAACCGACCGGCGCATTGGATTCCGAAACCAGCGTGCAGATTATGGAACTGCTTAAAGAAATCTCGCACGATAAACTCGTCATCATGGTTACCCACAATCCGGATTTGGCAGAACAGTATTCCACCCGGATCATCCGACTGCTTGACGGACAGGTGACCGATGACAGTAACCCGTTTGAGGTGGCGCCGGCGGACGAACAACCGGCTAAAAAGTCGCGCAAACGCGAAAAAGTGCGCAGTCGCTCGATGTCGTTTTGGACGGCGTTGTCGCTGAGTACCAATAACCTGATGACCAAAAAAGGACGTACCGTGATGACCTCGTTTGCCGGGAGCATCGGGATCATCGGCATTGCGTTGATCTTGTCGTTGTCTAGCGGATTCCAGGCGTATATCGATCGGGTGCAAAGCGAAACGTTGTCGGCCTATCCGTTGACCATTGAACGCGAAACGGCCGATATGACCGAGATGATGGTTACGATGATGGAGATGCACAGTGACGAACCGGATCACGATCTCGACAAAGTGTATACCAACAGCGCCATGACGGAACTGATGCAGGCGATGGTAGAGGAACGCACCGTCAACGATCTGACCGAATTCAAGAAATATCTCGAAACCGAAGAAAAACTCGATCCGTATATCAGCGCGATCCAATACGCGTACAATTTGGATCTGCAGATCTTTAAATCCGATATCGATGACGGTGTGGTGCAGGTCAACCCGAACACCGTGTTACAGTCCATGATGGGCGAACAACAAGCCGAGATGATGTCGGCATCACCCATGTCGAACGGCAACGTGTGGGAAGAATTGCTTGGCAACCAGGAGTTGTTAGAATCGCAGTACGAATTGGTGGGTGGCGGCCGTTGGCCGACCGCGTACAACGAAGTGGTACTCATCGTCGATCGTAACAACGAAATCAGTGAAATTGCGTTGTATGCGCTTGGTCTAAAGGATCAAGATGAACTGGAAGAGATGATGAAACGTTTCATGAAAGGTGAATCGTTTGAAACCGAATCGGTCTCCTTTACTTACGACGAGATCATGGATCTGACCTTCTCGTTGGTGCTCAACAGCGACTATTACGATTATGACGATGCGACCGGTCAATGGGTGGATAAATCCGAAGACGAGTTGTATCTTACCGAATTGGTCGAAAACGGGGAAGAGATCAAGGTGGTCGGGATCATTCGCCCGAAAGAAGAGGCGGTCGCCACCGCCATGACCGGTTCGATCGGGTACACCCATGCCTTGACCGAATGGGTGATCGAACATATTCAAGATAGCGAGATCGTTCAGCAACAACAAGCCGACGAAACGGTCGACGTCTTTACTGGTAACCCGTTCCCGACCCATGAAAAACCAGTCTATACCATGGCGGACGTGCAGGCCTATACCCAGACCTTGTCGGCCGAAGAACAAATGCAGATGGGTGCGTTGATGCAAACCATGACCGAAGAACAAATTCTCGCCATGTTTACGCAACGGATGGAGGATATGCAACCCACCACTACCTATGAACAAAATCTCTCGATGCTCGGCGTGGTTCAACTCGATAGCCCGTCGCGTATCAATCTGTATGCGGTGGATTTCGAATCCAAAGACGTGATCAAAGAGATCATCGACGACTATAACCAACAGATGGCCGACGACGGTAAAGAAGAGCAGGTCATTCAATATACCGACTATATCGGTTTGATGATGTCGTCTATCAGCACCATTATTTCGGTTATTTCCTACGTGTTGATTGCGTTTGTGGCGATATCGCTGGTGGTATCGTCGATTATGATCGGGATCATCACCTATATTTCGGTGCTCGAACGCACGAAAGAGATCGGCATCTTGCGCGCGATGGGCGCCTCGAAAAAGGACATTTCACGTGTGTTTAACGCCGAAACCTTGATCGTTGGATTTGCCGCCGGCGCACTGGGTATCCTGGTAACGTTGGGGTTGTTGATCCCAATCAATCTGATTATCGAATGGGTTGGCGGTATTGCCAACGTGGCGCAACTGCCGCTCGCCGGCGGTATCGGTTTGGTAGTCATCAGCATGGTCCTGACCACGGTTGCCGGCCTAATTCCGTCGCGTGTAGCCGCGAAGAAAGATCCGGTCGAGGCATTAAGAACAGAGTAAACGTTCCCGAAAGGGAGGGGTTGACAGTATGAAAAAGCGGTTGATCGTTATGAATCCGTGTGCCGGGCAAAAACAAGCCAACCGGTATTTAGCGGATATTGTTTCCGCGTTTACGGCGGCCGGGTATATGTGCACGGTACTGACCACCGGTCGAAAAGGGGACGGCAAACGGTTAGTAGAGCAACATGCCGCCCGTTTTGACGATATTGTATGTATCGGCGGTGACGGTACTTTTAACGAGGTAATCAGTGGTTTGTTGCAAGCGGGTTTGTCGATGCCGGTAGGGTACATTCCGGCCGGCAGTACCAACGATTTTGCACGGAGTTTATCGTTGGCGCGCCATATCCCGACGGCGGCCAAAGAGATCGTCGCCGGCACGACGCGGATGCTGGATATAGGCCGGTTTAATGGCCGTCCGTTCACCTATGTGGCGTCGTTCGGGGCGTTCTCCGAGACGTCCTATACGGCACAACAATCCATCAAAAATTCCATCGGACATTTGGCATACGTGCTCGAAGGTATCAAGGATATTTCGGCCATTCGTCCTCATCATCTGCGGTTTTGTACCGAAACCGACGTCTACGAAGGGGACTATATTTTCGGCGCGATCTGCAATTCCACGTCGGTGGGCGGACTGTTAAAACTCAATCCGCAACGGGTAGATATGAACGACGGTTTGTTTGAGGTGTTGTTGATCCGATCCCCTGAAAATGCCGGCCAACTGGCGCAGATTCTGTGGAACATCAACGATCAAGCGTATGAAAAATGCCCGCAAATTACCTTTTTCAGTGCCAGCCGCATGACCGTCGAAGCGCCGGCCGGCATGGCGTGGTCGCTGGATGGAGAATTTGAATCCGGCGCACAAACCATCACGATTGAAAATCAACACAGTGCCATCACCTTGATGGTGCCGAAGAAATCATAATTAAACAGGAGTATTTATGGCAAAACGAGATTATTCGAAAATCACACCGGCCATTCAGCGGCTCGCCGATTTGTGCATGGCTGACGGGGTGATCGATCCGCATATGTATACCGAACACAAGGTCAATCGCGGCTTGCGCGACTTAAATGGGCGTGGCGTGTTGACGGGATTGACCGAGATTTCGGAGATCCAGTCTAAACAACTGGTCAATGGAGAAGAAGTGCCGTGCCGCGGTAAACTGTATTATCGCGGCTATGACGTAGAGGATTTGGTATCCGGTTTTATTAGCGTCGGCCGTTTTGGGTTTGAAGAAGTGGTGTATCTGTTGTTGTTCGGCCGGTTACCGAACAACGAGCAACTGGCTTCGTTTTCGCAAGTGCTGGCCAGCTACCGGTCGTTGCCTAACTCGTTCGTGCGCGACATCATCATGAAAGCGCCGAGCGACGATATGATGAATTCGCTCGCGCGCAGCGTGCTGACTTTGTATTCGTACGACAATAACCCCAACGATACCTCGATCCCGAACGTGTTACGCCAATGCTTGCAGTTGATCGCCTTGTTTCCGCAACTTGCGGTATACAGTTATCAGGCGTACAACTACTATCTGCGCGATAATAACACCTTTTTTATTCATGATCCGATCGAGCATCTGTCCACGGCGGAAAATCTGCTTCATATGTTGCGCCCGGACGGCACGTACACCCGTTTGGAAGCGCAGATTTTGGATTTGGCGTTGGTATTACACGCCGAACATGGCGGCGGTAACAACTCCACCTTTACCACCCACGTGGTTACCTCCTCCGGTACCGACACCTATTCGGCGATCGCGGCGGCGCTCGGTTCGCTGAAAGGGCCGAAACACGGCGGTGCGAACATTAAAGTGTGCCAGATGATGCAAGATATTAAAACGCACGTTAAGGATTGGGACGACCGTGATGAAGTGGAACGGTATTTGGCTAGCATTCTTCATAAAGAAGCGTTTGACAAGGCCGGTTTGATTTACGGTATCGGCCACGCGGTGTATTCGTTATCCGATCCGCGCGCGGTGTTGTTCAAACAATTTGTCGAACGGTTGTCGGTTGAAAAAGGGACCGAAAAAGAATATCGGCTGTATGCGCTCATCGAACAACTGGCACCGGAACTCATTACCAAAGAACGTAAAATGTATAAAGGGGTTAGTGCGAACGTCGACTTCTACAGTGGTTTCGTGTACGAGATGTTAGGTCTTCCGAACGAACTGTATACCCCGATTTTCGCGATTGCGCGGATCGCCGGTTGGAGCGCACACCGGCTAGAAGAGTTGATCAATGCCGGCAAAATCATTCGTCCGGCGTATAAAGCGGTTCAGCCGCATCGGGAATACGTTCCGCTTAGCGACCGAACCTGAACGGGGGACAACTATGCAGATTCCTCAAGATATACAAGCGGTATTACGGCAACTGGCCGATGCCGGGTTTGATGCCGTCGCCGTCGGCGGTGCCGTGCGAGACGCTCTGCTTGGGAAAATACCGGACGATTGGGATTTGGCCACACAGGCCACGCCCGAACAGATGCACACCGTATTTGCCGATCGCCGGGTGATCGATACCGGCATTCAACACGGGACGGTGACGGTGATCTTGGATCGCAAACCGGTCGAGATCACCACCTATCGAGCCGACAGTGACTACCGCGATCACCGGCATCCCGATCGCGTCACCTTTACCGATGACCTGCTCGAAGATTTGCGTCGCCGTGATTTCACCATCAATGCGATGGCATATCATCCGGTGCGAGGATTGGTGGATGCGTTTGGCGGCCAACAGGATTTGAGCAACGGTGTTATCCGGACGGTGGGGGACCCCGACACCCGTTTTAATGAAGATGCGTTGCGCATTTTTCGGGGCGTTCGGTTTGCTTCGGTGTTGGATTTTTCCATCGAACCGAAAACCGCCGCCGCCATGCGGCGTGCCGCGCCCTTGCTTAGACACGTGGCGGCTGAACGGTTGTTGGCGGAACTGAAAAAATGGATCGTTGGGCCGGCGGTCAACCGCACGTGGATCGAACATCGAGAAGTCTTTGAACAAGGGATTTCGGCGTTTGATGGGCTACGTGTGGATCATCCATCTTTGTCGGTTATCGATCGGTTGCCAAACGAGGTGCCGATCCGGTTAGCCGCGTTGGTAAGCGTGTTGCCGGACGTGCCGCACGCGTTGTCGCAGATGCGGTTGCCGAAAGCGATGGCAGCGGATATCGCCGCGTGGTGTGCTCACCGCGATACGCCGCTTCCGATTACGCGGTCGGCAGTCAAGCGGATGGTTGCGGCACACACGCCGGCTTGGTGTCGGTTGTTGTGGCAGTGGCAATCGTTGTTACACGGATGGGATGTGACGTTCGCGCTCGATACCCTGGACGCGGTGTTGGCGTCCGGTGATTGTTTGTCCCGTGCCGATCTGGCGGTCGGCGGCCGCGACTTGATCGCATGGGGCGCACCGCAAGGGGATACACTTGGTGACGCGCTCGAAACCTTGCTCAATGCGGTACTGGAAGACCGTTGTGCCAATACCCCTGATGCGCTGTATGCGTATTGGGATACCTACATAAAAAAAGATGACCAACCGTGAGTTGGCCATCTTTTTTGTTTGATGCATTATCCTAAATGCCGGGAAAACATGGTGTCGTTCGCGAGCAGATCTTCGATCCGATCAAACCCCATTTTGTGCAACAACTGCAATACGTACGGGTTCATCGCCGGTGTGTCGTAAGCGGCGTCATCTGCATAGGCTTTTACCTGTTCGGTTGCTTGATCCGGCGACGTTAACCGTTTAGGACCGCCCACACAACCGCCTTTACATGCCATCCCTTCGATAAAGTTCGCGTCCACTTTGCCTTCCACTAATTGTTTTAATAAGGCGCGACAATCCGGTACCCCGTCTACCGACCGCGCTTTCACCGGTATGGTGCGGTTGGGATTTAATCGCGCGACCGTGCGTTTTAACGCTTCGCTTACCCCGCCGCTATGCGCATAGTCGCGTCCGCCGGCAGACGAGTGTTCGCGATTTTCTTCCGGCATATCGGCCGGCACGATATCGCAAAAGGCGAACATCGCTTGCAATTCTTGGAAGGTCAACACATAGTCCACGGCATCGGCGATATCGGGTTCGCGCGCCTCGGCTTTTTTAGCGGTACACGGTCCGATAAACACCGTAATGGCATCGGTTTCCCACAACTGTTTAACGGCCCGTCCGGCCGCGATCATCGGCGATACGGCTCCCGGTAGATGGTTCGACAGTTCGTGATACACCTTTCGGATCATGGCAATCCAGATCGGACAACAGCAACTGGTCAACAGATAATCGCCGTCTTGCTGAATGTGTCGATCAAATTCCAAGGCTTCCCGTAACGTCAAGATATCCGCAAACAACGCCACTTCCACCATGCCGCGAAACCCCATCGTTTTCAGTGCGGTGCGCAGTTGACCGGCCGTGGCTTCAAATTGTCCGACAAAGGCCGGCGCCACTAATGCAAATACCGGCCGCTTGTTTTTGTGCAGATGCCGCAACACCGGCAACGCCTCTTTGCTTTCGGTCAACCGGTGTTCGTGACATTTTTCCAAACAGGCCGTACAACCTACGCACCGCGCCGCATCGATCGATACGTTTCCGCGGTCATCGATCTGCATCGCATCAAACAAGCACGCCTCCATACACGCCGGCGTTTTACCCGGCGTGTGGCAGGTGCAAGCGCTGTGTTTCCATACCGGCGGATGGCGTTTGGGATTGAGCAAACAATCCAGTTCGTCGGCGGTGGCGCCTTCTTTTTTCAATTGCTCAATTTCTTGATCCATATCGCCGTTTGCGCCGGCGCGCAACAATCGTTCGTATATCTCGTCTGCTAACATAAACCCGGTCACTCCTTCGGTTGCAGTTTGCCCCTTTTAAGCTGTTTCGATACAAAAAAGCACAAACATCGTTTGTGCTTTTTTAATACGTTATCGATTAGCTTTACCGCTGATATATTCGATTTCCATACGGATCACCGCGGTTTCATCGATAAATCGATCGATATACGCGGTTGTCTCTTTGATCGACATAGGGGAGAAACGTTCCATCAGTTTGGCTAAGGCGCGGCGCTTTTCGGTTTCGCCGGTCACAACGGCGGCCGTACCGAACACCATCACGCTCTCATACTGCATCGTTTGATGTGGTGCATCGACCGAAGCGGTCGGCACTACCGTTAGACAAACGCGATTGTTATGCCGAATGTTGTCGATCTTTTGGCCGGTTTTGGCCCCGTGAAAATACAGCGTATACGCCCCGTCGGTCACGTAATTCAACGGTACACCGTAAGGTAATCCGTCGTCACAGACGGTCGATAACACCCCGAAATGTCCGTTGTTCAGAATGTCCATTGCTTGTTCTTGTGAGAGTTTTCGTTTGTTGTTTTGCATACCGCGCACACCATCGCCTCCCTTGCTTAATGATAGTATATCATAAATTTTTTCATTTGACTATAAAAGGATTGATTTTTTATTGCGAAGATGTTATAATGTGAAAAAGTGTTCCATTTGGGACAAAAGGATGTTTTAGATGAAAACCGAACGGACCAATTTGTTAGAGACATTGTTTTTGTTCGATGGGTTATCGGCTGGTGAACGAGCGGCGCTTGCCAAAACGGCACGGATCGAGCGATTTGACCGCGGGGTTGCCATCTATTCGCCGCATTGTTTTCGGCGGTGTTTAGGGGTGGTGCTCGACGGGACGATCGCGGTGGATCAAGTGATCGGTACGCGGCACACGCGGATGAAGTTGATGACCGCCGGGCAGGTGTTCGGCGCGGCGGCGTTATATGGCGGCGAAGAGGTATATGTTACCGAGGTGTTGGCTAAAACGGCGTGCACCGTTGCCTTTTTCTCGCAAGAACAGATTGCCGGTTGGCTGGCACAACATCCGCGCATTGCCGAAAACTATATTCGCTTTTTATCCGATCGGATCCGGTATCTCAACCGACGTATCACTAGTTTGTCGGGGGAAGACGTGCAACAAAAAGTAGCCGTCTATCTCAGAGAATCCGCATCCGAGCCGGTGTTGGTCAATATGGTACAGCTCGCGCAACAATTAAACGTCGGCCGGTCCAGTTTGTATCGGGCGCTGGATGCGCTTGAACAAACCGGGCAGATCCGCCGACAGGGAAAATGTATTACATGGATAGGAGAGGATCTTGTATGAAAAAAGTAGCATGGTTATTGGTAGTGGCGTTGTTGGTATTAACGCTCGGCGGTTGTGCCGCGAAAGCGCCGGCCACCCTGCCGGACACCGATACCGACGACAAAACCCAAACCGAAACGGTGACCAAAACCGATGTCAACATCGTGGCTATCAATGGGCCGACCGGTGTCGGCATGGCGAATTTGTGGGCGGATGCAGACGAAGATAAGACCGAAAACGCTTATCATATCTCCACGGTGACCGCCCCCGATCAAGCGGTGGCGGCTATCTTGAACAAATCGGCCGATATCGTAGCGGTGCCGACCAATTTGGCGGCTACGCTGTATAAAAAGACCGAAGGTAAGGTGCAGGTTCTTGCGGCCAATACCCGTGGCGTGTTGTATGTGCTCGAAAACGGCAACACCATTGAGTCGTTGGACGACCTGCGCGGCAAAACCATCTATA
This sequence comes from Acutalibacteraceae bacterium, assembly GCA_045544455.1. Taxonomy (GTDB): domain Bacteria; phylum Bacillota; class Clostridia; order Oscillospirales; family Acutalibacteraceae; genus JAZPYZ01. Next base: position 79,793 of record JAZPYZ010000003.1, read on the forward strand.
CCACCGGCCAAGGTGCCAACCCGGAATACATTTTGCGGTATTTGTTGACCGAAAACGACCTAACCAATGACGTTACGATTGAATTCGTGGCCGAAAACACCGAACTGTCGACCTTGCTCATCAATAATACTGCATCGATCGCGTTGGTGCCGGAACCGCTGGCTACCACCGTTATGACCAAAAACCCCAACCTGCGTGTAGCGTTGGATATAAACGACGAATGGGAAGCCGTATCGGATAACGGTTTGGTAATGGGTTGTGTGGTTGCGCGCAGTGAATTTGTGAACGAAAACCCTGAGGCGGTTAAAACCTTCCTGAAAGAATACAAGGCTTCGATCGATCAAGCTAACGAGAATATCGAAACCACCGCTACCCGTTGTGAAAACTACGGTATCATCGCGGCCGCCGCGTTAGCGCAAAAAGCCATTCCGCGTTGCCAACTGATCTGCTCGACCGGCGCGGATATGAAAGCGCAACTTGTCGGCTTCTACAATGTGTTGTTCGCCGCCAACCCGGTTTCCATCGGCGGTGCGCTGCCGGCGGATGAATTCTACTATGGCGCGTAATCGTTTAAAAGTTGTCGCCGAAACCGGTTTTGCGATCGTGTTTTGGCTGTTGGTGTGGCATCTGCTTAGTGTGTTGGTCGGGCAGGAGATCTTGTTGCCGTCCCCTTGGACGGTGGCTAAAGCCGCCGTCGATATTGTGGTCAAACCGGACTTTTGGCGGATCGTGGGCCTGTCGGTTTTGCGTATTTTACTCGGTTTCCTCGCGGCGCTTGCCGTGGGAGGCGGGTTAGCGGTACTGACGGTCAAAAGCCGGTTGTGTCGGGTGTTGTTCACCCCGATCTTGAAATTGGTTCGCGCCGCCCCGGTCGCTTCGTTCATCATCTTGGCACTTGTCTGGATCGCAGACGGCCGTGTGCCGGCCTTTATCGCGTTTTTGATGGTGGTACCGATCGTGTGGGCCAACGTGGCGCAAGGGATCGAACAAACCGATCGCAAGTTACTCGAAATGGCCACCGTTTACCGTATCGGCCGTTGGCGTACCTTTTGGAAAATTTGGGTACCGTCGGTGTTACCGTATTTCATGGCGGCCTGCACCACCGGGTTAGGGTTCGCCTGGAAATCGGGTGTTGCGGCCGAAGTGATTTGCCGACCGGAATTTTCGATCGGCAGTCAACTCAACGATGCCAAAACCTATCTCGAAACGCCGGATATGTTTGTATGGACCGCTGCGGTGATCGTGCTGAGCGTCTTGTTTGAAAAATTGTTTGTCAAACTGGCGGCGGTTCTGCAAAAACGATGGTTTGTCGATGACCGAAAGGGGGCGTCGGTATGATTCAGATCAACCAAGTCTTCTTTTCGTATGCCGCCACACCGGTACTAACCGATTTTTCCATGCAGGTGGCGGCCGGCGACAAGATATGTTTGTCCGGCCCGTCCGGTTGCGGTAAAACGACGGTTTTACGGTTGATTGCCGGTTTGGAAATGCCGCAGATCGGCACAGTACAAACCCATGGAAAACTGGCGTATGTGTTTCAGGAAAACCGCTTGCTGGAGTGGTTGACAGCGCGAGACAATATCCGACTGGTAGCGCCGCAAGCGGATGCCGATGCGTTGTTGGCGTCGATGGGATTGCCGGATGTGGGCGACAAGCCGGTTGGACAGTTGTCGGGCGGTATGAAACGGCGTGTTGCCGTGGCACGTGCCTTGGCGGTAGAAGCCGATGTGTTGTTGCTGGATGAACCGTTTAATGGATTAGACGACGAGGCTGCCGCGCTTGTTGCAGACGAAATCAAGCGAGTTTATGCCGACAAAACGGTGGTGCTTGTCAGTCACCATCCGCGCGATGCCCAACTGCTTGACGCAAAAGTTTTCAAAATGGGATAATTTTTTCATAAAAGCCCCTTGACAATTAGGGTGAAATCGGTTATGATACTTAACTGTAATCACGACCGATTCCTATGGGGGATTAGCTCAGCTGGGAGAGCGCTAGGTTCGCAATCTAGAGGTCAGGGGTTCGATCCCCCTATTCTCCACCAAACAAAAAGACACTCGTTAGAGTGTCTTTTTTTGTTTTGCTAAGAGGGGGGATCGAACCAGGAATGGGAGCAAGGCTCTGCCAAGCAGAGCGAGAGACAAAGCAAGCGTCCGGGGGACGGTTGCGTCATTCCTCCAAAGGAGCAACGCGACTGCGACAAATCCCCCTATTCTCCACCAAACAAAAAAGACACTCGTTAGAGTGTCTTTTTTTGTTTCGTTTTCTTCTTGCTCAAACTGCAAGAATCCAAAACGGTCCGTATTATCGTCGATCGAGGAACGGTCGGTGAACTGATCGTCGATTGTTGGAACGGCCAAGCGGTATATGTGTAATAAAAAAGGACTACCCATCAGGGTAGTCCTTTTTGAATGATTGATAACGATTAGCAAACGCCTTGCGCCATCATGGCATCGGCCACTTTTTCGAAACCGGCGATGTTCGCGCCGGCAACCAAGTCGCCTTCCATGCCGTATTTCTTCGCCGCCGCAACCGAAGCGTCGAAGATGTTTTTCATGATCTGTTTCAGTTTCGCGTCGACTTCTTCCGCAGTCCAGCCGTAACGCATGGAGTTTTGGCTCATTTCCAGGCCGGAAACCGACACGCCGCCGGCGTTAACCGCTTTGGACGGCGCGATCACCAAACCGTTCGCTTTCAGATACGCCATCGCCTCTTCGGTGGTGGGCATGTTGGAAACTTCGACGTAGTATTTCACGCCGTTGGCAACAATGTTTTTCGCATCTTCGATGCCCACTTCGTTTTGGGTGGCACACGGCATCACGATGTCCACTTTTTCACACCACGGACGTTTACCCGCAAAGAACGGTACACCGAACTTATCGGCATAATCCTGTACCTTGTCGCGGCCGGAAGAACGCATTTCGAGCATGAAGTTGATCTTTTCTTCGGTATTGATACCGTCTTTATCGTAGACGTAACCGTCCGGACCGGAGATGGCGACAACTTTACCGCCGAGTTCGGTCGCCTTTTTCACGGTACCCCAAGCCACGTTACCGAAGCCGGATACCGCAATGGTTTTGCCTTTGATGTCTTCGCCCAACCAGTTGAGCATTTCCACGGTGTAGTACACCGCACCGAAACCGGTCGCTTCCGGACGAATGAGCGAACCGCCGTATGCCAAACCTTTACCGGTCAGCACGCCGGTGAATTCGTTGCGCAGACGTTTGTATTGGCCGAACAGATAGCCGATTTCACGCGCGCCGACACCAAGGTCGCCGGCCGGTACGTCGGTATCCGGGCCGATATGTTTCGCGAGTTCGGTCATAAAGCTTTGGCAGAACCGCATGATCTCGCCGTCCGAACGACCGCGCGGATCAAAGTCCGAACCACCTTTACCACCGCCCATCGGCAGACCGGTCAAGCTGTTTTTAAAGGTTTGTTCGAAACCGAGGAACTTGATGATCGATGCGTTAACCGATGGATGGAACCGCAGGCCGCCCTTGTACGGGCCGATCGCCGAGTTGAACTGTACGCGGAAACCGCGGTTCACTTGCGCTTTGCCGTTATCATCTACCCACGGCACGCGGAAGATGATCTGACGTTCCGGTTCCACCATGCGTTCGATAACGCCGGTTTCGATCAGCTTCGCGTTTTGCTCCACGACCGGTTCCAGCGATTCGAGCACTTCGGCAACCGCTTGCAAAAATTCCGGTTCGCCGGCGTTACGTTTTTCGACGTCGGCATACACCTTTTTCAGATATTCGTTCTTTAACATAGATATAGCCTCCTTGCAGAAAATCTACAAAATAAAATCAATATAAGAAATATAATAAAACTTGAAAAACCGTTTGTCAACCATTCCCAGTTGACATTTACAATTTTTTTGCGTGGACAAACCGCTTTTTAGGGCGCCTTGTGCGTCGTAGACGGACACGGAAGGTCGGTTGTGCGCCATAAAGAAAACGCAACCGTTGTCACACGGTTGCGTCTAATGCTATATCAAAGCGCGAAATGCTTGAATGCCGGCTATCATATCGTCGGGATTCATGGATTTCAAAAATCCCGATGTGCCGATCACAAACCGATTGGCACCGGCTTCTTTCATGCGAACTAAATTTGCCTTGCTGACGTTCCCGTCCACCTCGATGGGGAGATCGGGATATCCGCGCGTGCTCAGCAGATCGCGCGCGGCGCGGATTTTGGCGACGGTGAATTCCACCAATTGTTGCCCGGCAAATCCGGGATTTACCGTCATGATCAGGATGCCGGCCGCCTGCGACAACACCTCTTCAATCATACAAAGCGGCGTTGCCGGGTTGAGTGCGGCGATCGGTCGACCGCCCACCGCGCGAATTCGATCAAACGCCCGTTGCAGATGACGGGTGCTTTCAACGTGTACCGACACAAAATCACCCTCACGAATCGGGAACCAGTCGATCTTGTCTTCCGGTTGTTCCACCATCAAATGATAATCCATCGGCAGGGTGGTCATCTGTGCCAAATACCGGCAATAATCGGTACCCAGTTGCAGATTCGGGACAAAATGGCCGTCCATTACATCGACGTGCAGCCCGTCGATCCCGTGTTGTTCAAATACCCGAACGGCCGACTCCAGTTTGGTCGGATCGACACACATCATCGACGGCAACAGTTGGTTGTTCATCGTGCTTCACCCCTTGGCGATATGATCGTTTGCTCGCTTGACAGGATTTTAAGAAATCCTTATAATTATTATAGATTTGGGCAAAAATTCTTGTCAATCGTTTCGATATGGATTGTTATAGTGAACACGATTTTGATCGATTTAAGCATAAACGAGCATAAACAAGCAAAGGAGAACGCGGTATGTTTGATTACGAACGACAAGCCGGTATTACCGATCTGCTTCAACAAGCCGGCAGTATGACCACGGCCGAACTGGCGGCGAAACTGTATGTCAGCGAAGCGACGGTGCGCCGGGACCTCACCCGGTTAGAGAAAATGGGGTTGGTGCGCCGTGTGCATGGCGGTGCGATGATCGTGTCCGGTCCGGAAAGCGAAATTCCGTGGTTGATTCGCGATCGGGCTAACGATACCGCCAAATGTGCGATCGCCGCCAAAGCGATCTCCTGCATCAAAGACGGAGACACCGTGATACTGGATGCCTCGTCCACGGTGTTGCGCATCGTGCCGTTGCTCAAACAAAAAACCAATCTTACCGTGATCACCAACGGGCCGAAAACCACGATGGAATTGGCGATGGCACACATACGCACGCTCACCACCGGCGGCGTGTTGCTGGACAATTCGTTGGCGTTTGTCGGCCGCGAGGCGGAACAGTTTATCCGTAACGTCAACGCGGACGTGTTGTTGTTATCCTGTAGAGGGGTGTCGCCGGACGGATACCTTACCGACACCTCGCTCGAAGAGGTGAACATCCGCAAAGAGATGTTGCGTCACGCGCGTCGCAAGTATCTGTTGTGCGATACCGGCAAAATCGGCGTGACCTATCCGTATAACATCTGCCATGTAGATGAACTCGACGGTTGGATCCGCGAAATATAACACAAAGCCAAGCGGCGTATGCACCGCTTGGCTTTGTGTTTATAGGATTTGTTGAATGTCATATAAAGTCTTGACCGTACTATCCGGTCGGCAATTGTCCGGCGCGGTTTCGCCGTGTGGGTTGTACCAACAGGTTTGGATTCCGACATCTTTCCCACCGCGAATATCCGCCGTCAACGAATCCCCGATGATGATCACCTCATCCGGCCCGGCCGGCCGCAGTACCTCAAAACATGCCTCGAAAAACGCTTTAGCCGGTTTGGATACCCCTAATCGTTCCGAGGTAAACATCTCTTGAATATACGGATATAAACCGCTATGCTGTAACCGCTTGATCTGTTGTTCGTGCGGTGCGTTGCTCGCGACGCATACGGTGTATTTCGGGGCCAGATACGCCAACAGTTCCCGCGCTCCGTCTACCGGTACGGCTTCCACTGCCAACCGATCCAAAAACCGTTGCTCAAACGCGCGCCCGTCGGATTTTATACCCAGTGCCTCAAACACCAGGTTCCACCGCCGGTCATACAACTGCTCTTTGGTGAGATCGCCGGTTTCGATTTGGGCCCACAAGCCGTTGTTGATACGGGTAAACGTATCAAACGTAGCCGCGTCATACGGCCATCCGCTTTCTTCAAACAGATGCTTCATCGCGCTTTCTGCACACCGATGAAAATCCAACAACGTGTTATCCACGTCCAACAACACAAACCGTATCATCCCATCACCGCCTTGCTCGATTTACTATACCGTTTCATTATACACCGCATCGCCCCGTTTGACAATTCTTTTTCGTTGACAAACCACCGAGAAACGAGATATAATACACTTACCAGTTAGCCTTAGTTAACTGCCAACGATATTGATCAAACGGAGATGAGCGTGTGCAACGGTTTACGGTTACCGGTATGAGTTGTGCGGCATGTAGCGCACGGGTTGAGCAAGCGGTCAACGCGGTGGATGGCGTGACGGCTTGTTCGGTGAATTTGCTTACCGGTTCGATGGGGGTTGAGGGCGAGGTTGCCTCGTCTGCGATCGTCGCCGCCGTTCGGAAAGCCGGATATGGGATCGTTGATCCGGCCGATACCCAGACGGCTGATCGGGACGATCCGTTGCAAGACCGCGAAACGCCGGCTCTCAAACGCCGTTTAATCGTATCGATCGGTTTTTTGGCGGTATTGATGTATCTGTCGATGGGACACGTGATGTGGGGCTGGCCGCTGCCATCCGAAGTAGCTCACCAACCGGTTCTCATCGGCGGTTTGCAACTGGTATTGGCCGCCATCGTGATGGTGATTAACCGAAGATTTTTCATAAACGGTGCCAAAGGTGTTTGGCACAAAGCGCCCAACATGGATACCTTGGTGGCCATGGGTTCGGCCGCCGCTTTTGTGTATAGTACCGCCGTGTGGATTGGGATGATGATGCATCCGACCACCGCACACGCCGGTTTGCACGATCTGTATTTTGAATCGGCGGCCATGATCTTAGCGTTGATCACGGTCGGTAAAATGCTCGAAGCACGTTCCAAAGGAAAAACCACCGATGCACTCAAAGGATTGATGCGGTTGGCGCCGAAAACCGCCACGTTATTGGTCGACGGGCAAGAGCAGATCGTTGCCGTAGACCGCATTCAAATCGGAGACGTGTTTGTGGTGCGTTCGGGCGAAACCATACCGGTCGATGGAACGGTACTCGATGGCCATTGCGCGGTGGATGAATCGTCTCTTACCGGCGAAAGCATTCCGGTCGACAAAACCGACGGCGATGCCGTGTGGGCGGCCACCATCAACCAATCGGGGTTCATCCGGTGCGAGGCAACCCGTGTCGGGACCGATACCACCTTGTCGCAGATCATCAAAATGGTCAGCGATGCCGCCGCCACCAAAGCGCCGATCGCCAAAATTGCCGATACCGTGTCAGGCGTGTTTGTGCCGGTCGTCATGTCAATAGCGGCACTTACCGTGTTGATTTGGCTATTGACCGGCCAGACCTTTGGGTTTGCACTGGCGCGCGGTATCTCGGTGTTGGTCATCAGTTGCCCGTGCGCGTTGGGGTTGGCGACGCCGGTTGCCATTATGGTTGGCAGCGGCACCGGTGCGAAACACGGTATTTTGTTTAAAACCGCCGTCTCGTTGGAACAAACCGGTCGGGTGGACACGGTGGTATTGGACAAAACCGGTACCATCACGTCGGGACATCCCACCGTCATCGATATATATCCGCAAGAGAGATATACCGCCGATGAATTGCTTCGGTTGGCGGCCTCGCTGGAACAAAAAAGCGAACATCCGTTGGCGCGCGCCGTGTTGGAACAAGCCGATCAACGTGGGATCGTTCCCGACGAGGTAACGGAATTTCAGGTGTTGGCCGGCAACGGTCTGTCCGGTTTGCGAAACGGCGCACCGGTCTTTGCCGGTAATGGCCACTATATCGCGGAACACGTGACGGTATCGCAAGAGGCACAAGATGTTGCCGATACACTGGCCCAACAAGGCAAAACGCCGTTGTTTTTTGCCGAAAACGACCGTTTGGCCGGCATTATCGCGGTGGCGGATGTGATCAAAGACGACAGTCCTGCCGCGGTTCGTGACCTGCAAAACATGGGAATTCGTGTGGTGATGCTCACCGGCGATAATGAACGTACCGCCCGGGCAATTGCCGATCAGGTCGGTGCCGATGACGTGATTGCCGGCGTGTTACCGGCCGGCAAAGAAAGCGTGATTCGGCAATTGCAACAAACTGCGACTGTGGCTATGGTGGGAGACGGCATCAACGATGCGCCGGCGTTGACGGCGGCTGATATCGGGATCGCCATTGGTGCCGGCACCGATATTGCCATTGATGCGGCGGACGTGGTGCTGATGAAAAGCCGTTTGTCGGATGTGCCGGCGGCTATTCGACTCAGTCGTGCCACGTTGCGCAATATCCGCCAAAACTTGTTTTGGGCGTTTGTTTACAACTCGATCGGTATTCCGTTGGCCGCCGGTGTGTTCATTGGTTGGCTTGGTTGGCAGTTAAACCCAATGTTTGGGGCCGCCGCCATGAGTTTGTCGAGCGTGTGTGTGGTATCGAATGCGTTACGGTTGAACTTCTTTAAACTTCACAGCAACCGACACGATCACAAACGCCGCGCCCGTCGCTCTGCCGATGCCGGGACCACGACCGTCGTGTTACGCATCGACGGCATGATGTGCGGCCATTGTGAAGCGCACGTCAAACAAGCGCTTGAGGCGTTGCCGCAGGTGGTGTCGGCTACCGCCGATCACACCACCGGTACCGCTACCGTCACCTTAAAAGCGGCGGTCAAACCGGTGACGTTCCGCAAAACTATCACCGCCCAAGGATACACACTCACCGATATTGAATAAAGAGAAAGAGCATCGCGTTTAGCGATGCTCTTTTTTTGTTATCTTATTTTCGCCGTTTTCGCAAAGCGGCAAAAAAGTCGGTCAGCAATGCCGTACATTCCTCTTTCAGTACGCCGCGGATGCACAGGGGATGATGGTTGTACGGCAGTTCAAACAGATCCACTACCGATCCGCACGAACCGGCTTTCGCATCGTTGGCCCCATATACCACCGCGTCCAACCGCGCGTTGATCGCCGCCCCGGCACACATCGGACAGGGTTCAAGCGTGACGTACATCGTACAACCCGAAAGCCGCCATCCGCCGAGCGTGCGGCATGCTTGGTCGATCGCTTCGATTTCGGCGTGTGCCAACGCATCTTTGCCGTGTTCGCGTCGGTTGCGTCCGGACCCGACGATGACGTCGCCTTTTACAATCACCGCGCCAACCGGCACCTCGTCGTCATCGGCCGCTTCGTGCGCTAAAGCGATCGCCGCACGCATCCAATGTTCATGTTGTTCCATCGTCATGACGTTACACCTCAAGTATCTTGGTGACAAAATTCACAATCAGTAATACCGTGCTGGTGATCATAAACGGCGATACCCAGAATGCGACGTGTTTTTGTAACGCAGTAAGCGGCGAATCGGTGGTGCCCAGCGGCATCCAGAACCGATGCGGGCCGCGCGCCATCACCATGGCGGCGATCGTGCCGGCCAGTAACACGACCAATAACCACACGATATATAACACGTTGGCCCAATCCGGAATGACCAGGTTGGCATAGTCGAACAGTACCGAAATCGCGTTGTTGAGGAAATGTAAGAAGATCGCGATAAAAATGTTGTTGGTACGCACCGTCACGTATCCGAAAAACAGGCCGAGCAGAAAAGCGAACGGGATCTGTACGATGTTTCCGTGCAGGAGACCGAATAAAACGGCCGACATCAGTACCGCAAACCGGTCCCCAAGCGGACGCAGTTTTTCCAACAAAAAGCCGCGGAACGACATTTCTTCCAATATCGCCGGCAATATCGCTACCGAGATCAGATTCAAGATAAACGAAGTGGTGGTTCCGTCTTGTTCACTTGGCAGATCCGGCAGTGGCAACCCGATGTTTTGCCATACCACGATGATCGCATCGGTAAACAGATTGGCCACCGTAAAGGTTGCCAGGCCCAGTAAAATGATCAGGATAAACCACGTCGGTTCTACCGGTTCGTGTCGCGCAAACGGACGGATCGGTTCATGCATCCAGGCGCTTGCCAAGAAAAACGGAACGCCCACCATCAGGATATACGGCAGGATGTCGTTAAGTAAAAAATTAAGCACCGGATTGGTGAATAAGGCCGTTAATGCCAGAGACGGAAAGGCATGTAATACGGCCGTATGCAATATATTATATAAACCGGATAACGCGACCATCAGCATAATACCGCACCCGACAAAATGCGCGGCGGCAGTAATGCGACGGCGTTCCCAATAAGCCGGTTGTTGTTGATCGGTCGAATAGGTCACCTGCAAAACGACTCCTTTTTCGATGAATTGCTGTTTCGCGTTCCAGTATATCGTATTTTAGATAAACTTGCAACACCTACGAAAAAAAGATTGACAAATGGACCGCAGGGGAGTATGATGTTGGCAGATCGATCTACAAACAAGGGGAGCTGACCATTCTGTCGGCTGAGATTGGAAACAGTCGTTTCCTAAACCCTAACACCTGATCCGGATAATGCCGGCGAAGGGATGGTTTGTGAAACGCCTTGTGTGATTTACATCCTCGTCGCTTTGCCGACGGGGATTTTTCATTTTTGTGTGTATATCACACGGGGGAAAGAGGTTTTGTTATGAAAGGAAACAAAGCAGTTCGTTTAACAGAAAGTGCGATCATGCTTGCTTTCGCTACGGTGCTTAGCATGATCAAAGTAGTGCAGATGCCGCACGGCGGTTCGGTAACCGCCGCCGCAATGTTGCCACTGATCCTCGTCGCGTATCGGTACGGCACGGCCTGGGGCTTATTTACCGGTTTTGCCGCTTCCGTATTGCAGATGTTTTTAGGACTCAATAACCTGTCGTACGCCACCAGCGCGGCGGCCGGGGTAGCCATCGTTATGCTCGACTATATTGTCGCGTATACCGCGACCGGTTTGGGCGGGATATTCCGTCGCTACGTTAATCAGCCGACGGCACTTGGTATCGGCGCTTTGGTGGTATGTGCGTTGCGGTATGCCTGTCACGTGTGGTCCGGTTGTACCGTGTGGGAAGGTTTATCCGTCCCGACGGCCGAAGCACTGATCGGTTCGCTCAGTTACAATGCGGTGTATATGGTGCCCGAAACCATTATCACGGTCACGGCGGCGGTATTGATCGGTCAGATGATCGATTTTTCGAAACCCGAGATCGCTACGCTGGCGCGTTCGTCGAGCGAGAAAAAACAGTCGTATGGCTTGTTCGCGTTGATCGTGGCCGGCGTGATCGATGCGTTTTTCCTGTTCTCGGCCATCCAGGTGGAGGACGGGTTCGATATGACCGCTATCGCTCATGCCGACTGGTTGTCGATGGCGTTTGTCACCGCGATGGGCGTTGCGATTGGGTTCGCGTCGCAACGGGTGCGCCCGTGGATTGTGATGGGTGTGGCGTTGTTGTTCGACGGGATTGCCTTGCTGTGCCAGACGGATACCGTGTGGATGGTATCGATTACGGCCATCGCGGCGGTATTGGCGTTGATCGTCGGCAAACAACTGATTGCTGCGGCCGTTACGGCTCCGATACTGTGGGATGCCATCTATCTGTCCCAGCGTTTGGTCGATGCCGAACCGTTTACGGCAGAAGACTGGGCCGCGTTGATCATTCCGCCGGTCTGCGGGGCGCTGGCGGTATTGGCGTTGATTTCACTCGCGAAAAAGCGCGCGAAATCGGTGCCGAATACGACCGACGCGTAAAAATATTAAAATAAGGCTTGCAAAACGCCGCGAAAGCGTGTAAAATAGCAAATGTTCTCTCGCGAGAACGTTTGCTTATCCGCCCGTGGCGAAGCTGGATATCGCAGTGGATTCCGATTCCAAAGGACGGGGGTTCAAATCCCTCCGGGCGGACCAAAAAAGAGCTATCACCGAAAGGTGACGGCTCTTTTTATTTTTCAAGGAGAGATTTGAACACTAAAAGATTAAGTGCCGTCAAAAAACGCGTCGGAGGTTCGTTTCTTAGTTGTAAAGTTCGCAACGGCCATAGGCTTAAAGAGATGAATATTAAGATAACGCCTGATTTGCCATCAAATCAGGCGTTATTCTTTTTCGAATTTTATAATATCACTTACTTCGCAATTCAGGACATAACAAAGCGCATCTAAGGTTTTCGTGTTTATAGCTTCTCCTTTTTTAATTCGATGTAGTGTATTGGCGGAAAAACCTTGTTTAAATATCAAATTGTATTCCGTAATTCCTAATTTAAAAAGCGTTTCATAAAAGGGCTTGTAACTTATCATGCACTTCACCATATTAATACTACCATACTCAACACCTTGACTATACTCAAAATGTTGAGTATAATTATGTCAACGCGAAAACACATTTTAATATAGGGAAGAGGGAAAAGATGGGAGTTTTGTTAAAGAACGAAACAAGACATATCGAGACGGAGCCGGTTGTTAAAAATCGCGATACGAATTTGGAATTATATCGTATCATCGTGATGTTGTTGATTGTGGCACATCACTATGTGGTGAACTCCGGATTAACACTACCCGAAGGGGCAATTTTCTCTGATCCGCTTTCGTGGCGATCGCTCTTTTTGTTATTATTTGGCGCATGGGGAAAGATCGGGATAAATTGTTTTGTTTTGATTACCGGTTACTTTATGTGTCAATCGCAAATTAACTCTAAAAAGTTTTTCAAAATGGTATTTGAAGTGGAGTTTTATAAAATATTCATCTACTTAATTTTTTTAATAAGTGGATATCAGACGTTTTCCCTGACCGGCCTTGTCAAAGCGATTATCCCCATTACCAGTGTTGAAACCAATTTTATGGGGTGCTTTTTATTATTCTACCTGTGCATTCCATTCTTAAATATTTTGATTCGGCATTTAAATGAAAAACAACATCTTCTTTTGGTGGGTTTATCTGCTTTGATATATGTGGTTTACGGAACTCTTCGTGTGGTGACGATGAACTATGTTTCTTGGTTTATTGTCCTGTATTTCATAGCTTCGTATCTCCGTATGTATCCCAAAAGGATTTTTGAGAACACCAAGTTGTGGGGATGGTTGACAGGGGGAACCGTGCTTATCTCTGCCGTGAGCGTGGTAGCATGTGTGTGGTTGGGAACCAAAATCGGCCGTAATATCGCTTATGGGTTCGTGTCGGATTCCAACACTTTCCTGGCGGTTGTGACCGCTGTCTGTTCCTTTATGTGGTTTAAAAATTTGAAGATTCCGTACAAACCGTTTATTAACACAGTGGCCACTTCAACGCTCGGTGTGTTTTTGATACACGCCAACAGTAGTGCTATGAGACATTGGCTGTGGGGCGATGTTTTACATAATACAGCCGCATACGATTCTCCATGGTTGATAGTGCATGCGGTGGGAAGCGTTGTGGCGGTGTTTGCCGTCTGTACGGTATTAGATATGATGCGGATTCGCTTTCTGGAAAAACGGTTCCTTCGATTTTGGGACAAGGTGTGGGCCAAGTTGAGTTTGTGGTTTAGTACGTGTGAAAAAACGGTTGTTGCGAAATTCGGCGACGATAACAACTAAATAATTATCAAGCATAAAACATCATGAATATTCATGGTGTTTTATGCTTTGCGAAGATGTTGCAAGGTTCGCCGATCACATTATTGCTTTGTGCGACAAATGGCAACGATACTAACATAGCGATCGGCGTCAAACGTGGCACGGTTGTTTGCATAATGGCTTGGTGGCAATTTTCTTGACAAATCGGTTCTAAATCGGTATGATAAAAGATACAGTTATTATAATGGGTTTCCTGTGTCGGTACGGATTGCCGAAACGTCGTTTTTATGTTTATGCAAATCATCTGCCAAAGGGGAATGTGCATGCCTATCAATGTAACGCGCTCTTCGATGCCCGATTTTGAAGAGTATTGCGCAGAGATCAAAGAGCTTTGGGACAGCCATTGGTTGACCAATCACGGTGCCAAACACCGTCAGTTGGAAGAAGATCTTCGGTCGTTCTTAGATGCGCCAAACGTGGTGCTGTATACTAACGGGCATCTCGCATTGGAACACGCGATCCGCGCGATGGGATTTCCGGCCGGATCAGAAGTGATTACCACACCGTTTACGTTTGTATCCACCACGCACGCGATCGTCAACAACGGTTTAGTGCCGATTTTTTGCGATGTGAATGATCAGGATTATACCATTGATGTGACCAAAATCGAATCGTTGATCACCGATAAAACCGTGGCGATCGTACCGGTTCACGTGTATGGCAATATGTGTGATGTTGAGGCGATTGACCGGATAGCTAAACGATATAACCTGAAAGTGATTTACGATGCGGCGCATGCGTTTGGCGTGCGGTATAAAGGTGTCAGTTCTGCCAATTTTGGCGATGCCTCGATGTTCAGTTTTCACGCCACAAAAGTGTTTAACACCATCGAAGGCGGCGCGGTGTGTTTTGCCGATGAAGATTTGAGACCGGTTTTGAGTCAGACCAAAAACTTCGGGTTGTGTGGTGCGGAAGCCTGTGTGCGAGTGGGCAGTAATGCGAAAATGAATGAGTTTCAGGCGGCTATGGGTATCTGCAACTTACGGCATTTACATGACGAGATCGCTAAACGAAAAGCTGTGGTCGAACGGTACCGTGAACGGCTATCGGGCGTACCTGGCATCAAACTCTGTGCCGAACAATCGGATGTGCAATCCAACTATGCATATTTTCCGGTCGTATTTGACGGATATCGTTATACACGGGATGAGGTGTTTGACAACCTCGCCTCGCAAGATATTATCGCTCGCAAATATTTCTATCCGTTAACCAATGGGTTTGACTGTTACTGTGATACGCCGACCGGTGGTGTGGACAAAACACCGATCGCCGATCATCTGGCCAATAGGGTGTTGTGCTTGCCGTTGTATGCGGATCTGGCGCTGGACGACGTCGACCGTATTTGCGATATCATTCTCGCCTGATACGATGAACATATAAAGATCTCGAAACGTGTGTTTCGAGATCTTTTTTTACCGTTTGCATGTGCCAACCGACCGCTTGCGTCAAATCGCTTGCGCGGGGCGGTTTGGCGTGATACGATATCGATGAAAGGAGGAGATAGCCCATGAAATGTCGAGTGGTTATTGACCCAACGTGTGAGGAAGAGGTGGTGATATATACGCGCGCCGAGACCGAAACCGTATCGCATATCCGTCGGTTCGTGGAGGAACAATCGTGGGATTTGGTCGGGTATACCGATACCGAAATGGTACATCTCATTCCGTCACAAGTGTATTGTTTTACGGTTGAGAACAACCGCGTGTATGCCGTTACCGAACACCGAACCTATCGACTTAAATGCCGGTTATATCAATTGGAACGGCAGTTTGGCAACGTGTTTATCAAGATCAATCAATCTTGTTTAGCCAACGTTGCCCATATCCAAAAGTTCGAGGCATCACTCGGCGGTACGCTCACGGCGGTGTTCCCGAACGGTTATACCGATTATGTGTCTCGCAGACAATTAAAATCCATCAAAGAAAGGTTGGGGATTTCCCGATGAATGTGTATCTCAAGCAATTTTTACAGCGTGGTTTGGTGTTTAGTGGTTTTGGGCCGATCGTAGCCGGCACGGTGTACCTGATTTTATCAAAAACCCTGCCGTCGTTTTCACTTAGCGGCGTAGAGGTGTTTTGTGCGATTGTTTCGACGTATGTGTTGGCGTTTGTGCAAGCTGGTGCCAGCGTGTTTCATCAGATTGAGCATTGGCCGGCGGCTAAATCGTTGCTATGCCATTTCGCAACCTTGTATGTTGCCTATGTCGGATGTTATCTGGTTAACGCATGGATCCCGTTTGAATGGACGGTCGTGGCGATCTTTTCCGGCATTTTCGTAGCGGCATATCTGGTAATTTGGTTGATCGTTATGATCTCCATCCGTGTTGTCAGTCGCCGATTTAATGAAAGATTGCATTGATTCTTATTTTTAAATACGAACATACAAGAATACTTACGTTGCAAAGCCGGAGGATCTCTAAAAAGAGATCCTCCGGCTTTGCATGTAATGAAAATCTTGCCTTTTTTCAAATATATGGTATGATAAATAAAAGAAACATAGAGGAAGTGATGAGTTGGTACCGGCTATTATTTTGTTTGCCCTAACCTATATCCTTATGCTGATATTCAGTAAATATCGCCCGTACATCGCCTTGGCATCCGGTTTGATTTTTATCGTCACCGGTATGCTTCCGGTTAATCAGATCTGGAGTTCGATCGATTTCAACGTCATCTTGATGATTGCCGGCACGATGGGCTTGGTGGCATTGTTCACCGAAAGTAAAATGCCGGCCTTGTTGGCTGATTTGGTGATGGAAAAGGTTCCGAATATCCAATGGGCGGCCGTGGCATTGGCGTTGTTTGCCGGTGTGATTTCGGCGTTTGTCGATAACGTTGCTACCGTGTTGATGGTTGCGCCGATTGCACTGGCGATCTGTCAAAAACTGGACACCAATCCGGTTCCGTTTATTATCGCGATTGCGGTTTCGTCCAACCTGCAAGGCGCGGCGACGTTGGTGGGAGACACCACCGCCATTATGCTCGGTTCGGCGCTCGATATGAGTTTCTTGGACTTTTTCTGGTACCAAGGCAAACCCAGTATTTTCTTCGCGGTGGAACTTGGTGCTGCGTTAGCGGCGCTGATCTTGTTCGTTATCTTCCGACACGAGAAAAAATCGATCGAAAAAGCCACCACCCGTACCAAGGTCACCGATATGGTCCCGACCTGGTTGTTGGTCGCAACGTTGGTGTTGTTGATCTCGGCTTCGTTTATCCCGAATAAACCGGCTATCACCAACGGTTTGATCTGTTGCGTCCTGTTGGTGATCGGCTTGATCTACACGTTGATCAAGACCAAAAACGTGTCAGCGGTTATCGAACCGTTGAAGGAGATCGATTTCACCACGATCGGTATTCTGCTGGGGTTGTTCTTGATGATCGGCGGTATCACCGCCAAAGGCGTTATTTCGGCGGCGGCCGATCTGCTCGCCCAAGCCGGTAACGGCAAGATCTTCTTGCTATACACCATCGTTGTGTGGGCTTCGGTATTGATCTCGGCGTTTATCGACAACATTCCGTATGTAGCGACGATGATTCCGGTTATTGCCGGATTGGCTTCGGCGCTGAACGTCGATCCCACCCCGTTGTATTTCGGTTTGCTGTCCGGTGCCACACTCGGCGGCAACTGTACGCCGATCGGTGCCTCGGCTAACATCACGGGTATCGGTATTCTTCGCAAAGAAGGGTACGAAGTTAAAAATAAAGATTTCTTCAAAATCGGCATTCCGTTCACCTTGGCCGCCATTGTCCCGGCGTATATCTACATTTGGATCGTATACGGTATTTAAACTTATAAAAAGAAGCGACGCTTTAAGCGTCGCTTCTTTATTTACGTTTGTTGCCGTTTTTGCATCTTTAACCAGTTGATAAAGCCGTACAGATCGTTGATCAAAAACATGGCAAAACAAATAATAACCGATGCATAGGATAGGTCTTT
This sequence comes from Acutalibacteraceae bacterium, assembly GCA_045544455.1. GTDB lineage: Bacteria > Bacillota > Clostridia > Oscillospirales > Acutalibacteraceae > JAZPYZ01. The sequence continues at coordinate 97,407 of JAZPYZ010000003.1, forward strand.
GGCGGTTGCTAATGACCATAACACCAACAAGATGATATCGTTAGCGGCATACGCCAGCGCAAAAAACGGGCTTCTCCGAAAGGTCAGGTATACCGCGATAAAACTGGTGGTTACCGATAAGGTGCTGGGAATGATATAAGCGGTATCGAACGCCGCCAACACGAAATAAAACAGGATGGTTACGATAATCGAAAGGGCAAACATACACAAGATTTCCGGGAACGATAGGCGATTAACGGCAACCTCGGCTTTGTTGCCGTTGTAGGGGTGCCGTAACCATGAAATCAGTGCGACCAACGCCATCGGCGCGGTCATGCCGAGATAGGTGATCATTTCCCCGTAATACGCAAAACTAAACGAGATGATACCGTATAACAGGCTGAACACGATCATCAAACATTGTCCAAACGGATTGCCTTTCGCGTTGAAGATCAGCGAGGTCGTCCCGATGAGCGACGCGGTAAGCGTCAAGTAGTTGGTTCGGTCAAAGGCGATAAACGCGATGGTAATTAAACCGATCGAACTCCCTCACAAGATTCGTTCGCCTATCGAAAAACAGGTTTTCATCTTTTTAAACATACGCTTCCTCCTTAAAAAACAAGCATTCGCTTACACATCTTCTAAGACCTAACGATGTGTACCGAATGCTTGTGCATTTCTCTACCCGGTGGCAGTATTCTTTTTCGACAGTATACCATAATCGTCACACAGAATCAATGGGTTTATATAAAAAGAAAACAGCCATCCGTTTGGATGACCGTTTTCCTGTGGCAGGGGCAGAAGGACTTTCTTCTCCATGCGAAAACAGTCCACCGGACTGTTTTCTGTCAAAAGTTGTTGCTCATTTTACTCGCCAACTTTTGAATGTCGTTTCACGTCCTCTGCTTTTACATACCCAAAAGAAAGAAGCCACCCGTCTGGGTGGCTTCTTTCCGTGGCAGGGGCAGAAGGACTTGAACCCTCGGCACGCGGTTTTGGAGACCGCTGCTCTACCAACTGAGCTATGCCCCTATATGGTGGGCCTTCAGGGACTCGAACCCGGGACCGACCGGTTATGAGCCGGTTGCTCTAACCAACTGAGCTAAAGGCCCATAGTTGCCCCATACACGACAGGCAACGCGTATATTGTACCGATATTTCGTGAAATTGTCAAGAGTTTATACCAATATTTTTACAAATTGAACCAACACTCACACCTTGATTATTTTCGACAGACATGTTATGCTATATTAGGTTATGACTAAAAATGGATGTGACGGACGTGAAGACCAAACGTTGGCGGATATGGATAGGGGCATCGGTATCGGTATGCGTACTGTTGTTATCGGCTACGATGGGTATCAATGCGTTCGTATGTGCATCCGCGAGTGACCGTATCGTGAAAGCCGACCAAGCGCCGAAAGCCGATTGCATCCTGGTTCTCGGTGCCGGTGTGCGCGATGACGGAACACCAAGCAGTATGCTGGCAGATCGGTTGGATCAGGGGGTTGCCCTGTATCGTGCCGGTGTGGCCGAGTATCTGTTGATGAGTGGCGATCATGGACAAGCCGATTACGATGAAGTCAACGTCATGAAACAGTACGCCATCGATGCCGGGGTGCCGTCGGAAGCGATTTTCATGGATCACGCCGGTTTTTCCACCTATGACAGTATGTATCGGGCACGGGACGTGTTTCAGGTGCAAACGGTTGTAGTGGTTTCCCAAACCTATCACCTGTATCGTGCGTTATACATCGCAGATCAATTGGGACTGGACGCTTATGGCGTGGGTGCCGATCCGCGCCCGTACGTTGGGGAAATGTATCGCACGTTGCGTGAGGTGATCGCCCGCAACAAAGATTTTTGGAAAGCCTGGATGCAACCGGCCCCCGTTTTCTTAGGAGAGGCGATACCGGTTATTGGCGGCAACGGTGACGTGACCAACGATACCGTGTTCGATTTTTAATTTGTTCATAGAGAGGGTTTGATGTTATGAACAAGCAAATTTCTCAGAAAATATTACATATGATCAACGATGCCTTGCTGACTTGTTTGGTGATGGTGGCGTCCTTGCTGTTTGTGCCGCAAGGCGGTGTGTTGGCGGAACCGGTATATTATATCGGTACGGTATTGATCTTTTCCGCTGTAGTGTCGGTTGTGTTTTTCCTGTTTCAGGTGCAATCGGTTTTGTGGCGCTTTGCTTCTTTTATCGATTGGTGTAAAGTGATTATCGCGTCGGTGGTGTCATCGGTATTGTTTTTTATCCTGATGCGGGTGATTCAATGGCCGTTGACCGGCGCTTTATACGTGGTGAGTTGCGTGGTACTGATCGTGGTTGCGGTGGCGTATCGCGGTTTGTTGCGGTTTGTCGTTATGGCGAACAAACACAAAAAAGCACCGGAAGAATCGGTGATCAGCGGTAACGTGATGCTCATCGGGGCCGGTTCGGCCGGCTCGTTGCTGTTACACGATATCCTCAGCAATCGTCACTTCAAAGGTTGTAAAGTGGTGTGCGCCATCGACGATGCGCCGGAAAAATATCATCAATATATCTGCGGCGTGCGAATCGAGGGTAACCGATACAACATCGTATCTTGCGCGAAAAAGTTCAACGTCAATACCATCATTTTTGCTATCCCGACCTGTTCCAAACGCGATCGCACCGAGATTTTGAACCTGTGTCAAAAGACCGGGTGCCGCGTATGCACCATGCCGGGTGTGCATCAACTGTTGGACGATGCGCCGGTGGACATGAAAACCGTACGCGATATCCGGATTGAAGATTTGCTCGGTCGTGCACCGATCGATATTCACGCCGATAGCGTGATGGATTATGTCGAAAACCAAACCGTGATGGTGACCGGTGGTGGCGGTTCAATCGGCAGTGAGTTGTGCCGGCAGATCGCCTGTCACAATCCGAAACAATTGATTATATTTGATATTTACGAAAACAACGCGTACGATATTCAAAACGAACTGAAATGGAATCACCCGGATCTCGATATTGTCACCTTGATTGGATCGGTGCGTGATTCCAAACGGTTGCGCCACGTGTTTGGCGAATATCATCCCGACGTGGTGTTCCATGCGGCGGCCCATAAACACGTGCCGTTGATGGAAGATAGCCCCAACGAAGCGATTAAAAACAACGTGTTTGGCACCTTGAAGATGGTGCAGACAGCCGATCAATACCATGTCAAAAAGTTTGTGCTGATCTCGACCGATAAAGCGGTTAATCCGACCAACATCATGGGCGCGAGCAAACGCATTTGTGAAATGATCATGCAATCGTATGCCGGTCGATCCAAGACCGAGTTTGCGGCTGTGCGGTTCGGTAATGTGCTCGGCAGTAACGGCAGTGTGATTCCGCTGTTTAAAAAGCAGATCGAAAGCGGCGGTCCTGTCACCGTTACCGATCCGAATATCATTCGCTACTTTATGACCATCCCTGAGGCGGTATCGCTGGTATTGAAAGCCGGCGCCAATGCCAAAGGTGGCGAAATTTTCGTGCTCGATATGGGCGAGCCGGTTCGGATTGTAGATCTGGCCGAAAACATGATCCGTCTGTCGGGCTACACCCCGTATGAGGATATCTCAATCGTGTTTACCGGTTTGCGTCCCGGCGAAAAGATGTACGAGGAATTGTTGATGAGCGAAGAAGGGCTTCGTTCGACCGAAAACCCGTTGATCTACATCGGCCATACGTTGGAATTCGACGAGGAAGAATTCTTTAAAAATCTTGAAAAAATGCGTGATTGCATGTATGACGACCAGGCCGATGTGCGCGAACTTGTGAAAGCCATCGTCCCGACCTATACGTATCAATCCAAAATAAAAGTTTCAAAATAACAAAAGAACCGACCATAACGGTCGGTTCTTTTTTACGATTATTTTTGGTTTTTTTCGCTATCCATGTCGATAACGGCGCGGACCGTTACGATACGCAACCCGGCGTTTTCGTCAAACGACAATTGCCCTTCACATAAACTGCACGCCGGTTTTTGATCCTTTTCCGCCGACACGAACTCGAGTTCCAATCCGCGTTGCTCCGCGATACAGGCGCGTTGATGGCCGGATACGACCTCAGCATGACCGCAATCGCACGGTATGACCGAAACTTCTGCCGGTTTTTCGGAATTTTGCATATGTTGCAACAAACGCGGGCAATATAATAATTCATCCGGCGCCGCCGTAATGGCGTCCGAAGCCGAAAAATCTTTTACCACGTTCAACGAACATTTTCCGGTTTTCATAAAGTAGCAGGTGGATTTATTCAGCGAAATAATCGTTTCCACCTTGCCGCGAATCATACCCATAATTGATCGGTTCTCCCTGTTATATAATATACGCTACACACAGTATAACACACATTTTTGATTTTGCAAATTTTTCTTTGGAAAGAGAAAATTTCGAGGCGGAAAAGGATGGGTAAATAGTTTTATCGCGTTTCGGAAACAGTAATACAGCGAACGGTTTTGTTCGCAAACAGGGGGGAATGCGATGAAAAAAAGTATCCGCATTATCTGCGGCATCCTGACCGTCCTGTGTATGGCCATATGGACGGGCATGTTGTTCGCGTCTTCTGCCGTGAACGATCGGTATCGTGTGACGACCGGTTCGTCGCTGCATTTATCGGAGTATCTTCATGTGCAACCTTTGCGCGAAACCGGCACGGTGGCGGCCGCGTCACCGCGTGGAACCGATTCGTATCCGGCAGTTATTAAATTATTTGGCGTGTTCCCGATCAAAACCGTCACCGTGCAAACGGTGTCACAACGGATGGTGGCTCTTTGCGGCACGCCGTTCGGCATTAAAATGTACATTGACGGAGTGATGGTGGTTGGCATGTCCGACGTGTCAACCGGCGTCGGGGACACCAACCCGGCCGGTGCGGCCGGACTCAAGGTCGGAGACGTGATTTTAAAAATCAACGACACATCGGTTTCGACCAACGAACAGGTCGCCGAACTCATCGAACAATCGGGCGGCCGGGCGCTTCGTTTGTTAGTGCGGCGCGATGGTGTGGAGTTCGACGTGTCGTTTTCGCCGGTACTATCGACGCTGGATGGGTGTTATAAAGCCGGCTTGTGGGTGAGAGACAGTTCGGCCGGTATCGGAACACTTACCTTTTATATACCCGAGACCGGCAAGTTCGCGAGTTTGGGACACGCAGTCTGTGACATCGATACCGGTGACAGAATTCCGCTTTCGACCGGTGAAATCGTGCCGGCGCGTATTTGCGGTATTCAAAAAGGGCTAAAAGGATCCCCGGGTGAACTCAAAGGCGTGTTCGATGGGGACACCATCGGCGCCCTGACCGATAACAGTGAACTCGGTGTGTTCGGTGTGTTAAGTGAGCCGCCGGCGAATTGCGAGTTGGTGCCGGTACAGATGAAACAAGAGGTCAAAACCGGTGCGGTCAAAATCTATGCCACGGTGGATGGTACCACACCGGCGTATTATGACGCGGTCATCGAAGAGGTTACCCATCGGGACGCATCGGCGACGCGCAACTTGGTTATCCGCATCACCGATGAACGGCTGTTGGAACTCACCGGCGGTATCGTGCAAGGGATGAGCGGATCGCCTATCATCCAAGACGGTAAACTCGTCGGCGCGGTCACCCACGTGTTTGTCGGTGACCCGACAAAGGGATACGCTATATTCGCAGAGAATATGCTCGACGCCGCGCAAAACGTGGTAGAGCCGTTACAAAAAGCATCGTAAACAAAAAAGCATCCCGATTATGTTCGGGATGCTTTTGCATATTCTGTTGGGCTCGTTCCGGTATAGGATTTGAACATCTTTGAAAAGTGATAAATGCTGTTATAGCCGACGCTGAGCGCCACCTGTTCGATGGATTCGTAATCGCTGCGCAGGATAGCTTTGGCTTTTTTAACACGAAAATTATGCAGATATTTAATCGGCGAAACGCCGTATACCGACTCGAACGTTTTGCGAAAATAGACGGTGCTGATGCCACACAGGGAAGACAAGTGCTCGTTGGTGATGCCGCTGTCGTAATACCGTTCGGTGATATATTCCATCGCCGGCTGCAGCGTTTTTCGCTTGTCTTTGGGGATGTACTCTTTGCCGATCGATTTGGATAACGTCAACAAGACTCCGTACAGCACGTATTTACATTCCAAGGTATCGGTCACGTGCGGGGAATGCAAGCATTTTTCGATTCTCGAAAAAGCGTTGGTGATAAAACTGTTGTCGGCGATCTCAAACGAAAAGATCTGTTGTGCCTCGGTCGTGGCATCAAATTCGATAAGGATGCACTCGCCGGGTTCTACGCATTGCCAAGAGTAAGAGCAACCTTTGGGCAGGATCACGGGATGCAGACGATCCGACAGAATCGAGTTGCCGTCGACCGTATAGATCGTTTTACCGTTCGTTTTTAATGCAACAGCCCAACCGTTGCGGTTGTGTCGGTGGATGGTAATACCGACGGGAGAGTTTCTTAAACGGTTGGCAGAAAAAATCTTGGTTATGATTATATCAGCAACAGAATTGACAAACAAGCGTATCACCTCTACTACATTTTAACAGAATAATCGCTAATTTGCAAGAACTACAGTATCATAATTGATAAAAATATCACAACTGACATTTACAAGAAAGTGGGGAGGGAATATAGTGTATTTGAGGTGAGTATTACGTGAAAACATTGTCCGGTATCCAAGCGCCCGCCATCGCAGGCGTTATTCGAGAAAAAACGGCGATCGCTGCGATTGCCGAAATCAAAAACTGTACGTATGGCGGCGCCGATATGATCGACCTTCATCTGTCTTGCTTGGAAAACAGCGATACGGATACCTTGAAACAAATTATCAGTTCTTCCAAATTGCCGGTTTTGGCGCTTAACTACAACCAACTGTACGATTGGCGGGATGCCGGGTATGCGGAAGAGGAACGTGTTCAAAGTTTGCTGAGAGCGGTTGAAGCAGGGGCGGCGGGAGTCGATATGCAAGGGTATACCTTCCATCTGCCGTCCAAAAGCGGATTTTGCGGCGAAAACAAGTATTCCTTTACCCAAGGCAACCCCAAAGAGATCGTTACCGATGAAGCGATTATTGCAAAGCAATGTGAGTTGATCGAACAAGTGCACGCCAAAGGGGCAGAGGTGTTGCTGTCTTGCCATCCGGGTATCCCGATGAACAGCACCCAAGTGGTAGAACTGGCGCTGTTTTTGGAAAAACGCAATCCCGATATTATTAAGATCGTTACCGGTGCGAGTAACGAAGATGAAATGGTTGAAAGTATAAAAACAATGCTGCTTCTTAAAAAAGAGGTAAAAACTCCCGTAAGTTACCATGCTAACGGCAAATTCGGCGGACTTACTCGAATTATCAATCCTGCACTTGGTGGTCAAATCGCTTTTTGTGTAGACAGATTTTCTGAAAGTTCTACTCTGGAGCAACTTGATCTCAAAACAACCAAAGTCGTTATCGACAATTTACAAAAATTTATTTAATCTGTGTTTTAAGGAGGGGAGTTGAGATGAGAGATTTAAAAGGTTTTACCGCCATGATTACTGGTGCTGGTAAAAATATTGGTAAGGATGTTGCATTAGCGTTTGCTAAAGAAGGTGCAAATGTTATTGTATGTGATTATAACGAGGATAACGCAAAGGAGACAGCAAGAGAAATAGAAATGCTTGGCGTAGAGGCAATGACTGCTGTTTGTGATGTGCGTGACCGTGATGCAATATTTACATATGTTAAACAAGCAGAGGAAAGGTTTGGCAAAATAGATTTTCTTGTAAATAATGCAGGCGGAAGTGCCGGACTTTTAAATAAACTGACACGCTTTGTTGATGCAGAACCGGAAACTCTTGATTTTGTTTTGGATGTAAATATTAAGGGTACTTTTAATTGTGCACAAGCTGTTTTGCGTTCTATGATAGAAAATAAATACGGAAAAATAATTAACATTTCTTCTATCGCTGCAATATGTGGGCTTTATGACAGAGTGGATTATGCGGCAGCTAAGGCGGCACAAATCGGTATGGTGAAATCGCTTGCCATGGAGGTCGGCGAATATAATATATGCGTTAATTGTATATCTCCGGGTGCGATCAATAGGGAAGGTTCTCGTTGGGAACATATGACTTATTTAGGAGAAAACGGTCATGCAGGTGACCCGAAAGATATTTCTGATACAGTGATTTTTTTGGCAAAAAATGATTATATAACCGGACAAAATATTGTTGTTGACGGCGGTAGAACATTAGGGCCCGGATGGAGATAAGAGGAGCATTGTAACAATAAAGAAAATTATATAGGGGCGTTATTATAATGAAATCAAAAACAATAGTATTTACAAAACTGCAAACTGCCGAACTCATTGAAAAAGAAATTGGTACTGTTTCCGGCAATCGTGTCAAAGTCAAAATGGAATATACCGTTGTTTCAGGCGGTACAGAGCGTGCTAATATTATGGGAATGAATAATACATCGCAAAATTTTCCCATGTCGTTCGGTTACTGTGGAGTAGGTTATGTTACTGAGATAGGCGATAAAGTTGAAAAAATTAAAATCGGCGATAGAGTGCTTGTTTATCACGGAATACATACAGAATATAACATTGTGCCCGAAAGTGATGTAACAAAAGTTGAAGATGATAGCATTGACTCTCTTGAGGCTGCTTTCGTAATAATCGCTTCGATGGGATTGGGTGGTGTAAGAAAACTCGAATTAGAACTTGGCGAAAGTGCTATGGTTATGGGGCTGGGACTTCTTGGAATGTTTTCGGTTCAGTTTTTAAGACTTAGCGGTGCAAATCCTCTGATTGCCGTTGACCTTAACCCTGAACGCAGAGAATTGGCTTTGAAACTTGGTGCTGATTATGCTTTGGATCCTTCAGATGAAGATTTTGTGAAAAAGGTAAAAAACATCACCAAGGGAAAAGGTGTTAATGCTTGCGTAGAGGTTACAGGTGTTTCTCTTGCTATGAAGCAAGCACTTGAATGTGCTTGTTGGATGGCGCGCATATCTTTGCTTGGCTGCACCCGTGTTTCTGACTGTGCAGTAGATTATTACCAGCAGGTGCACAGACCCGGTGTTAAGCTTATAGGAGCACATAACTTTGTGCGTCCCAAAGTTGAATCGTATCCGCACCACTGGACACATCACGACGATTGTAGAGCGATTTTAGATATGATTACAACAGACAGAATTAATGTAAAATCAATGGTTTCAAGAGTTGTAAAACCCGAAGAAGCTCCCCAAATTTATACAGAGCTTTGTAACAATAAAGACTTCCCGCTGGGAACGGTTTTTGATTGGAGATAAGTTATGATCAAAATCGGACAAATCGGTATCGGCCACAATCACGGCGAAGCGAAAATGAAGACGGTTCGCAAGTTCCCTGAACTGTTTGAAGTTGTCGGTTTTGCCGAAGAAAACGAAGAATGGATCCAAAAACGCGGCGATCTGGAAACCTACCGCGACCTGCCGCGCTTGAGTGTCGATGAGATTATCGAGCGAAGCGATGCGATACTGGTCGAAACAGACGTGTGGAATTTGACAAAAACAGCTAAAATGTGTATCGATGCGGGCAAGCATATCCATATGGACAAGCCGGCAAGCGGCACGCTGGCCGAGTATAAGCATCTGCTGGATACGGCAAAGGCCAAAAATCTAGTCATTCAGCTCGGATATATGTATCGCTATAACGATGCGGTGTTAAAATGTTTGGAACATATCCAAAACGGCGATCTCGGTGAGATCTATTCCATCAACGCCGAAATGAGCACCTACCACCCCGACGCTTACCGTAAATGGTTGTGCAACTTCGGCGGCGGGATTATGTATATTCTCGGCTCACACTTAATTGATCTGATCGTGTATATGTTGGGTAAACCCGAAAAGATAACTACCTTTTTAAAGCATTCGGGAATGGGCGGTATCGACTTGGCTGATAACAACCTGGCGGTGCTCGAATACGAAAAAGCGTTGGCGCGTGTGTTTGTTTCATCGGTTGAGGTCAACGGCTACGGCAGACGGCAACTGGTGGTATCGGGGAGCAAGGGCACGGTCAATATTTGCCCGATCGAGCGCCCGACCGTGATGACCTATTCGGATACGTCCATCGCCGATGCCACCTATGAGGACAGAAAGATATTTGTTCCCACCAAGGATATCGCAGGCGGCAAACGATACGACGATATGATGCAGGATTTTTATGCATACATAACGGGCGAAAAACAGAACCCTTTCACCTACGAACACGAATATGCCGTGCAAGAGGTGTTAAGCGAGATCATAGGCGGTGTAAAATTCTATGGCAAGAATATTGATTAAAAACGGCAGGGTCTGGGATGGCGAAAGATTCTTTTTTGCGGATGTTCTTACCGAAGGAAAAGTGATTGCCAACATCAGCGAAAACATAACCGATAATGCGGATTTTGTTTATGATGCAAAAGGTAAAACCGTTTCGGTAGGGCTTGTTGATGTTCACGTTCATATGAAAGGAATCGCTTCGGAAACATTCGGGATCGATCCGCATATGAGCAGTTTCCCGTTTGGCGTTACTGCGGTAAACGATGCAGGCAGCACTCAAGGGGACAGGGCGTTGTTGAATGCATTCGCCGTCAAAAACACCGTTTTTGTCGCAACGGAGATACGGGACAATCATTTTGACAGCTCGTTTACGGAAACGTTGCTTCAAACGTACGGCGATAAAGCAACAGGAATTAAAGTATATTTTGATACTACCGGCACAAAGGTTAGCGATATAACGCCTTTGAGAGAAATTTGCGATTATGCGAACGGCAAAGGCTTAAAAGTGATGGTGCATTGTTCCCATTCGCCGACTTCGATGGTGGAGATCGTGCGCACGTTGTCGGCAGGGGATATTCTCACCCACATCTATCACGGCGGGGAACATTCCTGCACCGAAAATGATTTTGAAGCATTTAAAATTGCAAAGGATAAAGGTGTTATTCTTGACGCTGGCTTTGCAGGACACGTGCATACAGACTTTTCAAACTTAAAAAGTGCGATACAGGCAGGATTTTTGCCCGATACAATAAGTACCGATATTACCTGTTGCAGTGCATATAAACGTGGCGGCAGATACGGAATGACAATGTGTATGAGTATGGCCAAAACAGTCGGTATGCTTGAGGAAGATATTTTCAGGGCGGTAACTTCAACACCTGCCAGGGTGCTTGGAAAAGAAATTGAATGGGGATATCTGAAAGAGGGCAGATGCGCCGATATGGCGGTTTTTGATTACACCAATGAAGGCTTTAATCTGACCGATAACGATGGAAACCGTTTGCACAGTCCTACGGGGTATCGGTGCGTGCTGACGGTGTCGGACGGCCAGGTCATATACAGAGATTAAAAAACGGAGGTATGTAAAATGAGTAAAAAGGTTTTGGTGTTGGGTTCGACGGGTGCAATGGGACAGTATCTGGTTCCGTATCTGGCGGATATGGGGTATGCCGTTACGGCCGTTTCATTGGACGATGAAACGCCGTATAATGAACGTGTAACATGTATCAAGGGGAACGCCAAGGATACCGACTTTTTGCGTGCGTTGCTTTCGCAAAAATTTGACGGTGTCGTGGACTTTATGATTTACGGCCAGCGCGATTTCAAACACTATTACAAACTGTTTTTGGACAATACCGAGCACTATATCTTCCTTTCCTCGTGCCGCATTTATGCCAACGAAGAAGTCCCCATCAAGGAAACGTCCCCGCGTTTGCTCGACTATTCGGAAGATGAGAAACTGCTTGCTTCGAACGACTATTGCATCTATAAAGCAAAATCGGAAAACATATTAATGTTGTCGGATTATACCAATTGGACCATCGTTCGTCCTGCGACCACATTCTCAAAAATGCGCTACCAGCTGGTCACCTTAGAGGCAGTCAACACGGTGGGTCGAGCACAAAAAGGCAAAAAGGTGGTCCTGCCCATTCAGGCAAAGGACAAACCCGCAACGCTGTGCTGGGCGGGCGACGTTTCGATGATGATCGCAAAACTGTTATTTAATGAAGAAGCGAAGAGAGAGATCTTCAACGTTTGCTCTGCAGAACACCGCACTTGGGGCGAAATCGCCGAGTATTACCGTGATATCGTCGGGTTGGAATCGGTTTGGGTGGACAAGGAAGACTATCTGAAAATACTGGACCCCGATGTGGAACTCGCAAGGCGTTGGCAACTCGAATACGCCAGAATGTTCAACCGCATCACCGATAATTCTAAGGTGTTGCAGGTAACGGGGATGAAGCAGGAAAAGCTGATGTCTTTATACGACGCTTTGAAAATGATGATCGAAGCCGTGCCCGAAGGATATGCATTTCCCGAAACGGATGTCGGGCGCAGAATGGATGCCTATTTGGAAAAACACGGCTTGAACTGAAAGGGATACCGTTATGAAAGCAATGTTGGTAGATGAACATAGAAACCTGGTGTGGTCGGATGTGGCAGACCCCGAAATGAAAGCGGATGAAGTTTTAGTTAAAATTCACGCCGCTGCTTTAAACAGAGCAGATTTACTTCAAAGGCAGGGCAAATATCCGTCACCCGCAGGTTGTCCCGAATGGATGGGGCTGGAAATTGCAGGTGAAATAGTAGGGCTTGGAGCAGATGTTACGAATTGGAAAATCGGCGATAAGGTTTGTGCTTTGCTCGGTGGCGGCGGCTATGCCGAATACGTTGCCGTGAAATACGATATGCTGATGCCGATTCCAAAAGGTCTTTCTATGGAAGAAGCGGCGGCACTTCCCGAGGCATACGCCACGTCGTATCTCAATCTGTTTATCGAAGGACATTTGGAGTCGGGTCAAACCGCGTTTATCCCCGCAGGGGCAAGCGGTCTGGCAAGCGTTGCCATCCCGATGGCAAAAGCGTTTGGAGCAAGAGTTATTACGTCTGTTTTATCGGATGAAATTGCAGAAAAGATTAAGCCTTTAGGTGCAGATGTAATTATTAACTCAACTACCCAAGATGTTGCAGAAGTCTTGAAGGCAAAGGAAGAAAACGGTACCCCCGTGAATGTGTCCATGGACTGCTTGTGTGGTGAGACTTTAGGTAAAAGTTTACCCTTTATGGCAAGAGGTGGATATTGGATAGTCATTTCTACTCTTGCAGGGGTAGAAACGAATATTCAACTTCGCCCTTTGCTTACTAAAGGTTTGCATTTGGTAGGCTCAATGCTTCGAAACCGTACACCTGAATTTAAGGCATATATTTTAAGTGAGTTAGTTGAAAAGGTTTGGCCTAAAATTGAAAGCGGTGCAATCAAACCGTCTATCTATAAGATTTTGCCTATTGGGCAAGCCGAAGAAGCACACGCTATTTTAGAACGAGGCGAAAATGTCGGCAAAGTAGTGTTACAAGTTTTCAAAGAAAACTAAATTATTGGTCCTAACTTGACACACACGTGAGCGGATCGCCCATCCTGCAGGATGGGGCGCTGGTGGGCGCTGTGACGCACGTGTTTGTCGGCGACCCGACCAAAGGATACGGCATTTTCGCCGAAACCATGCTCGACGCTGCCGGTAACGCACGGGCCGGCGAGATGAAAGAAGCGTCATAAAAAAGCAGGCAAACCATAACGGTTTGCCTGCTTTTTCGATGATTAACGAATACACGGTTTTTTAATTGCGTTTTAAAAGAAAAACTGGTATCCTATACTTACAGTCGACGAAAGGAGTGGCTTTATGGACAGGTTAATATTTCACGTGGATGTCAATAGTGCATTTTTGTCCTGGGAAGCCACTCGCAGAGTTGCTAACGGCGAGGCGGATATCCGGTTGATTCCCTCTGCTATCGGCGGCGACCGCGACAAACGAACCGGTGTTATTTTGGCCAAGTCCATTCCGGCTAAAAAATACGGCGTTAAGACCGGAGAACCTGTGGCGATGGCGTTGCGCAAATGTCCCCATCTGTTTCTGGCAAGGCCGGATTTTAAACTGTACGAGCAATCGTCCAAAGCGTTTATGGATATTTGTCGCGAAATCGCACCTGTGGTAGAAAAGGTTTCGATCGACGAATGCTTTTTGGATATGTCGGGCACCCACCGCCTATATCCTGATCCGATTGCGGTGGCACATACCATCCGCGACCGGATTCGCAACGAATTGGGCTTTACGGTGAACGTGGGTATCGGAAACTGCAAGTTGCTGGCTAAAATGGCGAGTGACTTTGAAAAGCCGGATAAGGTGCACACGCTATACCGTCAAGAGATTGCCGCGAAAATGTGGCCGCTTGCAATTGGTGAATTGTTTTCGGTTGGTCATTCCACTGCCGAAAAATTGCAACGAGCCGGGATAAACACCATCGGAGATCTGGCAAACGCTGGGTTGTCCCGCGTGCAACGCCTCGTCGGGGTAAAAATGGGCCAACTGATTCACGATTATGCCAACGGAATCGATTTGTCAGAGGTTTTAGCGGCTCCTGAAGAGGCCAAGGGGTATAGCATTTCCACGACGCTGGAGGAAGACGTGGTTTCGACCGAGCAGGCGCACAAGGTGTTGTTGGCGTTGGCGGATAGCGTTACCGCGCGGATGCGAGCCGATGGTGCGAAGGCATATTGTGTGGCGGTTTCGATCCGATCCAACGATTTTAAAACCAAGTCGCACCAACGCTCGCTGGACAATGCCACCGACATTTCCAAAGAGGTGTATCACCTGTGCAAACAGCTGTTTGCCGAACTGTGGGACGGTCATACGCCACTTCGGTTGTTGGGGATTTCGTTGACCAATATCACCAAAGAAGACACTCACCAACTGTCTTTTTTCGCGGACGAAAGCAACGACAAAGCGCGGAAACTGGACCGGGCGTTGGATGCCATTAACAACAAATACGGCTCGTCCACCGTGGTGCACGGTACCGGTATACAGTCAAATCTAAACGTGGGCAAGAAATATCAAGCGCAGATGGAACAAAAGAAAGACAAGGATTGACGATATTTGCGCTCGCGCTAATGAATACGATCGCAACACACACCGATAAATACAGCCAAAAGCAGCCAGTCGCTTGACTGGCTGCTTTTTTGACAGTTTTGTTGGTGGCCGTGTCGCACGGTGACGAACAACGGTAGAAAGGTTATTTTACAAACGGATTACGATGTTTGGCATCGTCGACTTTTTCGGGTGTGTAGTGGGTTTGCTTGCGGTATTCGGTCGGGGTGCAGTCGGTTTTGGCTTTAAAGGTGCGCATAAAATGCACGTCGTTTTCATATCCGCACAGTTGTGCGATCGTCCCGACGGTATAGTCGGTGCTAAACAATAAATATTTGGCATATTCGATCCGACTGGTGGTGATATCCTGTTTGATACCGGTCCCAAAAAACGCTTTATATTGGTGTTGCAAATACGAAATACTGATCGATAACTGTTTGGCCATATTTTCGACCGACCATTTTTGTCCCGGATGCAAAAAGATGTTTTGGCGAAGTTCGGTCAGTTCTTTGGTCAAAGCCGACTCGCTTTCTGTGATCGCTGCATGGCAATAATCGGAGATTTTTAGCATCATCAACCGAAAGTATAATGCGGCCGATGTGTCGGCGTTTTGGTTGTTGGAATATATCTCATAACACATGTTTCGAATGATGGAAGACAGTTCGGAAACACTGGGAAATTCGAGTATGTGATCAAACCGAATCCCCATCGACATCCATTCTTCGATTTCCACCTCTTGAGCTTCGAAATGGATCCAATCGTTGACAAATTCTGCGCCGTTCGCGCCGTAAATTTGCGGTGTGCCTTTTCGAAACAACACAACCGCGTTGCCGGTTGTGTGACATACCGTATCGTTGAATCGGAAGAAGGCAGGGGACCGCACGATCAACACAATATAATCACCTGATCCGTTGGGGCGTTGAATCTGAAAACCATCCGCGTGCCGGTAATTGTATCCACAGTTCACAATCTTCATAAGGCTACCTCGAAAAGCAGAAAACATCAGTCTTTCAACATTATAAATCATTTAAAACACGGTGTCAATGTTGTATTATAAAGGAAAACGGCGAGGGAGGATAAACGTGTGAAAGCAGAAATTATCATTAATAAACATTTTCGGATTGGCGAGATTGACAAACGCATTTATGGTTCGTTTGTGGAACATTTAGGCAGATGTGTGTACGGCGGTATTTACGATCCCGGACACGAAACCGCGGATGAGTTGGGTTTTCGCCAAGACGTGGCGGATTTGGTCAAAGAGATCAACGTGCCGATCGTGCGGTATCCGGGCGGTAATTTTGTGTCCGGTTTTAACTGGGAGGACAGCATTGGCGAAAAATCCAAGCGCCCGCGCCGACAAGATCTCGCATGGAAATCGATCGAAACCAATGAGGTGGGTATTAACGAATTTCAAGCGTGGGCAAAATCGGTCGGTGCCGAAATCGATATGGCGGTCAACCTCGGTACGCGCGGTCCTGTCGATGCGCAAAATCTGCTCGAATACTGCAACTCTGACAGTGACACTCATTATGCCAATCTGCGCCGCGAAAACGGGTTTGAAAAACCGTTCGGCATCAAAACTTGGTGTTTGGGTAACGAGATGGATGGTGAGTGGCAGATCGGTCACAAAACCGCCGAGGAATACGGGCGTATTGCGGTCGAAACCGCGAAAATGATGAAATGGACCGATCCGAGTATCGAACTGGTCGTGTGCGGCAGTTCCAAATACCATATTCCCAGCTTTGGTGAGTGGGAAACCACCGTGTTGGACCATGCATACGACTACGTGGATTATATCTCGATGCACCAATATTACCGCGATCCCGAAATCACGACCGATTATCTTGGCCGTTCGGTACATATGGATCGGTTCATCAAAGCGGTGATCTCGTTGTGCGATGCTGTGAAAGCCAAAAAGCGTACCGACAAAACCATCAACATCGCCTTTGACGAGTGGAATATTTGGTTCCGGCGCGAAGAGACGGTGGACAATTGGCAGGTCGCGCCTCCCATTTTGGAAGACGTGTATAACTTGGAAGATGCGCTGTTGGTCGGCACGATGCTGATGACGTTGCAAAACAACTGTGACCGGGTAAAAATCGCATGTTTGGCGCAGTTGGTCAACGTGATCGCTCCGATCATGACCGAGACGGGCGGCGACATTTGGAAACAAACGATTTTCTATCCGTATATGTATGCGTCTCAAAACGGGCGAGGATCTGCGCTGAAAACGATCAACCAATGCGACACCTATCAAACAACCGATGGATTGACCGTGCCGTATCTGGAAACGTCGGTGATTCTTAATGAAGATAAGCGAGAGATCGTGGTGTTTGCGGTCAACCGTAGTTTGGACGAAGCGCTGACAATCGATCTTCAGTTTGAAGGGTTTGATACGGTGACGAAAATGGAACACATCGAATTATATGCCGATAATTTAAAGGCCATCAACACCAAAGGGGACGAAGGCGTCTCGCCGCGCAAGGTGGCGTTTTCGCCGAAAACATCGTCACAACACAGCGAAACGTTGAAGAAACATTCTTGGAATATGCTTACGTATTCGTATTAATCGGCCGAAACCTTAATAGCAAGAAAAAAGAGCAAGTCGTTATCGACTTGCTCTTTTCGTATTAGAAATGATCGAGTAAATACGCTTCGGCTTCGGCACTCCACAAGCCGTTGTTTTGTTTAACCAGATCGGCCAACGTCTTGAATCGTGCGTCGGTTTCACCAAGTTTGGCGAAATCGTCGATAGCGGTCAACGGCATGCGAATATGCGTATAGATCAGTTTTTTGCCGCCCGGAATCTTCGGCAGATTCAGGGTGGTATCGATCGCGGCATCGATGCCGCCGATATGGGTAATCATCACCGCCGGGTTGATACGGTTTTCCCCGATCAGACGAACGATGTCTTTCATATCGTCCGGCGTACTGCCGCTGGTGCCGGCAATGTGGTGTTGCGCGTAGTGCACGTTATAGAAGTTTAACGGTGCGCTGAACGTTTTATCCATCGGGCCTGCAAAGAAGTTTAAGCATCCGTCAAACGCGAGCAGGGCATCGGCGAGTTCGACCACCGCCGGTACCGGCGCGTATACGAACACGTCGTCGTATCCTTTGCCGTCGGTCAGTCCCAACAGCTCCTCTTTGTCGGAAGTGTTGATGAAAACGAGTTTAATGTTGTCTTTGGCGGCATCGGCAGGGGAGAAGATCTGTTCGGCGCGCGCAAGACGTGCCGTGTCGAGATCGGTTACCACCACGAGCGACGGTTTGATATCCCCGTGCAACGCAATGTCGATCGCTTCGAGTCCCATCGGGCCGCACCCGGCGAGAATTGCCACCTTGCCGTTCGGCTTAATACCGGCGACCGGCAACAGATCCTGATCCAAATGCAGGTTGGCTTTGTAGCCGCGCAACACGCAGGAGGCCGGTTCGATCAACGAACCGCTAAAGAAGGAATCGCTGTTGAGTTTGATTAAAAAGCCGTTATCGATGATATGTTCATACACGATCGAATAGGTGGATACACCGCCGATTTCGTGGAACGAATACCCAATGGTGTCGACTCCGCCGAGATAGGATAACACCGGTGGAATAATCACCTTGTCGCCCACGGCGTATTGGTCTTTCCATTTATCGGTGACCTCCACCACTTCGCCGCAAAACTCATGTCCGATGACGGTCGGGTTGTTCGCCACGTCGTTCGGAACGCGCAGGTGCGCGGCACCTTGTTGTGCCGTTTTGTAGGTGGACATACACACGCTGTCGGATACCACTTTGATCAAAATCTCACCGGGTTTCAAGGCCGGCAATTCAAATTCTTCCAATCGCAAATCGCGCTCGCCGTATAGGCGTACGGCTGTTGTTTTCATTGGCGTTTCCTCCTTACACTCTACCGGCGCTGCCAAAGGTTCTCAGTTTGTTTTTCACGACTTCTTTCATCATTGCGCGTGCATCTTCAAAGATGATGAACGGCCAGGTCGATGGGTTGGTCATGGTGTCGAGTTTGGCTTTGAGGCCTGCGTTCATGGCGCCCACCACGTCGGAATAGATGTTGATTTTGGTGATGCCGTGTTCGATCGCCATCTTCATCTGATCGTCGGGCGTACCGCTACCGCCGTGTAACACCAACGGTCTGTCGCACACCGCGGTGATCTTATCCAGCAGATCGATCCGCAACGACGGAGTTTTGCGATACACGCCGTGCGAGGTGCCGATCGCAATCGCCAATGCGTCCACGTCGGTCCGTTCCACAAATTCGACTACTTCTTCCGGCACGGTCAGGGTATCTTCGGGGTTTTCATCGTCTTTTGCGGCGGCGTTCTCTTTGCCGCCCACCATCGCATCGCCCACGTGACCGAGTTCCGCTTCCACCGAGATGCCTTTTGCGTGTGCATAGTTTACCACTTCGGCGGTTTTGGCGGCGTTCTCACTGAACGGCAGCACCGATCCGTCAAACATCACCGAACTGAATCCTGCATCGCACGCCGCTTTAATGGCGTCAAAATCGGTCGCGTGGTCGAGATGGAAACACACGGGAACGTTAAAATGATTAGATGCTTCCCGTACCATTGAGGTCATCAACGGCAACCCTTTGCCGACGAGATCCACGCCCAATCCCATCAGTAATGCCGGAGAACGCTCTTCCTCACAGGCCTCCAACACCGCTTTCATCATTTCGTAGTTGCTCACGTCAAACGCCGGAAGCGCATAATGATTTTTGCGCGCGTCTTCCAACATGTCTTTCATCGATACTAACATCACAACATCTCCTTTTTTTCGAATATACATTCATCATACCACCAGATTTAACATTTGTCAAATACAAATGTTAAATCGTTGACATCGAGGGGTAATAATGGTAAAATTAAGATAATAACACAGAAAAGGTATGTGGATATGAACGAGGATAAACAACTGATGGCCCAGGTGGCCACGTTATATTATGAGAAGAAATATACACAACAAGAGATTGCAAACGTGATGGATCTGTCGCGGCAAACGGTATCGAAATTATTAAACGATGCGTTGAACATGCGTGTGGTTGAAATTAAGATCCACAATCCCGAACAGGATTGCCACGAACTGGAAATACAACTGTGCGATACCTTTGGTTTGCAAGCGGCGGTAGTGTGCGGTGTTGGTAGCAAGCACGAATCGATTCGCCGGTTGATGACCGTGAAGGCGGCAGCGCAATATTTGGTGCCGTTGTTTCAAAACGGGGGGCAAAACATTGCCGTTTCGTGGGGACGAACCATGCAAGCATTGGTAGAAGAATTGCCGGAGATCAACACGTCCGGCAACGTGGTATTCCCGTTGTTTGGTGCTACCGATAACGTGGAACCGTGTTTTTTGTCGAATGAGTTGGCCAGAGGAATGGCGGATAAAATCGGGGCACGTGTTCAGTATGCGTGGTTCCCGTATCGGCCGGACAATCATAACGATAGCGTGTTATTGCAAAAAACATCCTATTATCAAATGTTGCAGAATTTGTGGGATACCATTGATGTGGGGGTTGTCGGGATCGGCAACACCACGGTACTGGATTTGTTCGCAAGCACCTTTGGTTATAACGGAAAACAGACCGCGGCGATCGGCGATATTGCTACGCGTTTTTTCACCGAAACCGGCGAATTGCTCGATTTGTATGAGGATACGTTGTGCGCTTCGGCACAGCATTTAAAACACGCAAAACAACTGGTGGCGGTAGCTTGCGGCAACGATAAAGTGTCGGCGATTGCCGGCGCGCTTCGCACCGGATTGGTCGATGTGCTGATCACCGACGAATATACCGCCAAGCAAATCGTCGAGTAGAGCGTTACCGAGCGATAATACGCCGAAAATTGGTAAAAAATGGCCCCCTTCCAACGAAGGGGGTTTCGTGTTATCCGTCTTGCTTTTTAAAAGGCGGTAGGGTATAATATTTTGTTGAACGATGTCATATGAAGACGATGGAAATTCGGTTGCGGTTCGACACGGGAAGGAGCTTTTATGAAGAACACACATATTACCAAACGGTTCGTTTCGATTATCGTGCTTTTAGCGGTACTGATGTCCACAGTTCCTGCTGTTGTGCAAGCAGATTCCGGCACCCTTGCCACCCATACCGGTACGGTCAACGTAGAGGGTTCTATGCTTCGCGTGCGATCCGGTCCCAGCACTTCGCACACGATACTGGGCAAGTTGGAACACGGTACATTGGTATATATTTATGAAATCACCGATAACAACTGGTATAAAATCGCGTACAATGACGGGTATGGCTATATCAGCGGTGCGTATGTGATCAATCTGCAGGAGATTCCGGTATACGATACGGGTGTTGATTTTGAAACGCATTTGACCAACCAACAATTTCCCGAGACATATAAAGTACTGTTGCGTCAACTTCACGCGGCACATCCCAACTGGGTGTTTTTAGCCGATCATTTACCGATGACCTGGGCCGATGCGGTTGCGGCGGAAAGTATGACCGGGGTAAACCTGGTTCAACACAACTATTCGGCTATCCCCGATTCATGGAAATCCATGGCGGAGGGTGCTTATAACTGGAGTACGGGTAGTTATGAGCCTCTCGATGGAGCGAATTGGGTGGCGGTCGAGTCGGAAGTGGTTGCCTATTATATGGAACCGCGCAATTTCTTGAACGAACAGGATATCTATCTGTTTGTGGACCAAAGCTATAACCCCAACGTTCAAACGAAAGAGGGGTTACAGTTGATCCTGAACGGTACCTTTATGGAAGGAGCGTTCCCGGAAGATACCTACAGCACCTATGCGGATCTTCTGATGGAGGCGGCCCAAGCGACGGGCGTCAGTCCGTATGCACTTGCGGCCAGCATTCTTGTCGAACAAGGTCTTAACGGGCAAGGGAACAGCATTTCCGGCACGGTATCGGGGTATTATGATACCAACGGCAACTATGTCGATTGTGCCGGCTATTATAACCATTTCAATATCCGTGCGTGGGCGCGGGAAGGAATGTCGGCCGTACAGGCGGGGCTTACCTATGCGAAAGGGACGGGCAGTTACGGCCGTCCGTGGGATACTCGCGCGAAATCGATATTAGGCGGCGCGCAATATTATGCCGACGGATACATCAACGTCGGGCAAGATACGTTGTATTATAAAAAATTCGATATGATTGGTTCCGAATTCTATACGCACCAGTACATGACCAATATTCAAGGGGCGTATAGTGAAAACGGCAAATTGGCGAGCGTGTATGCCGGCCTTAGTAACGACAAGACGCTGACGTTTAATATTCCGGTGTATAGCGACATGCCGGAAACAAACCAAACGTATCTGCCGACTTCACAAGGAGCCAACAACTACTACATTACGGCGCTACAGGTGAACGGTACCCCGGTGAATGGATTTTACCTGTATCAAAACGAATACGCCATGACGGTGAACAAGGGTACGCTCGTTATCGATGCGACGCTGCCGGAGGGCGCTACCGTGAGTGGTGCCGGCACGCGATACGTAACGCATGGGCCAAACGTCATCACCTTGACGGTGACCGCGGCATCCGGCAAAACCGCCACCTATACTTTACATATCCAAGCCAACTTAAATGGCTGGACGTGGGACGGACGTTGGGCGTATTACCGAGATGGAGTTCAACTGGCAAATCAGTGGATGTTTGACGGGTATAACTGGTATTATATGGATGCCAGTGGCCATTGTGTCATAAATGGTTGGGTATGGGATAACCATACGTGGTACTATATGGGCGAATCGGGTGCCATGCATACCGGTTGGGTGAAGGTAGCGGATAGTTGGTATTATATGAACCAATCTGGTGCCATGCAAACCGGGTGGATATACCTGGACGGCGTGTGGTATTATGCGAACGAGTCGGGCGCGATCCAAACCGGTTGGGTGCAGGTGAGCGATACCTGGTACTATATGAACGAGTCCGGTGGGATGCAGACCGGATGGTTGACATACAACGGTAGATGGTATTTCTTGCGTGAGACGGGCGCGATGGTGACCGGTTGGTCCATGATAGGAGACCATTGGTATCACATGGACGCGGCGGGCGCCATGCAAACCGGTTGGCTGTATCTGGATGGCACGTGGTATTTCTTGAACCAATCTGGTGCCATGCAAACCGGCTGGTTGCATCTTGGCGGTTCGTGGTATTATGCGAGCGAGACGGGTGCGATCCAAACCGGCTGGGTAATGATAGCCGGCACCTGGTATTATATGAACGAATCGGGCGCGATGCAAACCGGCTGGCAACAGATAAACGGCGCACGATACTATTTAGGAACGTCCGGTGGGATGCAGACCGGTTGGGTGAAAGTGTCCGGTAAATGGTATTATCTGTACGATAACGGACAAATGGCTACCAACGTATATATATCCGGCGGATACATCAATTCTTACGGCGTGTGGCGTAAAGGGTAAAAAAAGAGCATCCCGACAAGATTGTCGGGATGCTCTTTTTATTATACGTCATCAAGATACTTTTTTACCACGCATGACGGCTTGCATTTTTTCGATCGCGATATCGACCGTTTCGTCGTTGGGGATCATGACCGACAAGCTCTGACTCGGATACGTGTAGGTGGTGCGTGAGGTGGTGGTACCGTCTACCGAATAGGTGGCAATGTCCCACGACGCCATATCGCCGAGTTGCATTTTGATCACGTCCGAAATTTCATCGGATGAGAAGTTGGTGACGACGTTATCGGTAACAGCCGTCAGGAAATTCCCAAGATTGTCGGAGTCTAACATGGCCGGTGATACGGCTTTATCGATAATGGCGCTGATGATCTTTTGTTGGTTGATGCCGCGTTGACGGTCACCTTCCGAGAAACTATGACGCTCTCTCGCAAAGGCGAGCGCCGCTTCACCGGACAAATAGTTGGTCCCTTTCACAAAGGTATACGCTCGCCCGTTGGTGGAATGGGCGCTGGTGAAGTTGAAATCCGATTCGACGGTGATGCCACCCAAGGCATCCACGATATCAATGACCGATTTAAAATTCACCTTCGCGTAGTAGTTGAACTCCACGTCAAAAACCGCACCCAGCGTTTCCATGGAACAATCCACACCGTACGTGCCGGCGTGGGTTAACTTATCGCGTTTGTTGTTATCGCCCCAAAGCCCCACGTAATAGTCACGCGGCACGTTGACGATGAGGATTTGCTTGGTTTTGGGATTGACCGTAAAGACCATGTTTACGTCGGACAAGCCTTTACTGTAAATGGAGGACAAATCACGGGTGTCCAGACCGGACAAATACACCGTGAACGGGGTGTTGGTAATATTTTTAACCGCATTCTCGTTCTCCAGATGTTCGCCACTGCTGGATAACCCTTCGATGAAGTTATCGATGTTACCCGAAATGTTGATGCAATACATGCTGGTAAACACGATCACATAGCTCATGGCGATGCTCAACAATTTCAGCACGATCTTAGAACTTTTCTTCAGGATCAAGAACACCTGAATGGCTACCAACGACAACATGAGAACCAACAGGACAATAATATAGCCTATCGGGAAAATGCCGATCATCGCCAAATGAATGGCGGACCAAATCATGAACGCGGTGGATAATCCAAGTAAACCGAACGAAATCTTTTGAAACAACGATGTTTTGAAATCGGGTTTTGCCGTATTCTTCTTGTGTCGCGATTTCGAGTGTTTATCGGTGCTTTTTTTCGGAGCCGATCGTTTATCGTATCTCATCCGTAACCCTCCTCTAGTAGGGATATTGTATTGATCAAGACAAAATCTTCGTTAATATGAACTTATTGTTCCTGTTTCCACAGGTTTCATGTATGCCATCATCATGGCCCTGTGTTTACACCATGATAGCACAAACGTCTACCGTTTTCAACAAAAACGGTAAATTAATCCTGCTAAATGACAAAACTGTTACCGAGAGGCATCTTCTTCGGTGATAATGCCGTCGATATCGTCTTGATGACACAGATTATGAAAATAGGTTTTGCCGAATTTGTTTTTA
The DNA here is from genome assembly GCA_045544455.1 of Acutalibacteraceae bacterium. GTDB lineage: Bacteria > Bacillota > Clostridia > Oscillospirales > Acutalibacteraceae > JAZPYZ01. The sequence goes on from JAZPYZ010000003.1 coordinate 122,297, forward strand.
GCACACAACAAGTACGCCCGTTTCGCACGTTGGATCATGCGTTTGCGAACGTGGTTTTCTTCCGGTGCAATATCGGTTAGATACCCTTCATCCGATACACCTCGACAGGAGAAAAACACCACGTCGGCGTTGATGGTTTCAATCGTTTTATACGCTTCTTCACCGACCAAGGCCAAACAACTGTTGACCAAAGTGCCGCCGGTTGATATCGTGTGGATGTTATATTCGGCTAGTTTGGTCAGAGCTTTAACGCCATTGGTCACGACGGTCAGGTTTTGTTTGGAGGCAAGGAACGGGATCAAATAATAACAACTGGTCGAGGCATCCAGGAATACCACGTCGTTATCGTGTACCTGTTCGATCGCTTGTTGGGCGATGAGTACCTTAGCACTGCTCTGTTCGTATTCCCGTATTAAAAATGGAATTTTGTTTTGCGAAAGGGCCGTTTCTTCCAACACCGCGCCACCGTGAACGCGTTTGATCAAATGCTGTTGTTCCAAGCCAATCAAATCTCGGCGAATCGACGGTTCGCTGATAAACAAGGTTTGTGCAAGTTGTTTGACGGTTACCTGTTTGTCCTTTAACAGTATCTCCAAAATCTGCTTTTCTCTGTCTTTGCTCATATAATCACCAAAAACCTTTCAAAACGATCAAATTTATGATTGGATTATCAATATAGATGGCTTTAATTGAAATATTTGATTGTTTTGTATATAATAGCACCGAGGATCATACTTTGTCAAACGAGGAGGGGACGTGTCGATGTGTGTTGCCGATATGCACACCCATTCTGAATGGTCACACGATTCGGTTTGTCCGATCGAGGAGATGTGTAAAGCGCAGATAGCGCGTGGTACGCGGTATTTGGCGGTGACCGACCATTGCGACGGATGGTTTTTTAGTTCGAGGGATGTCTTCACCCCGGTACAACGCTCGTATGAAACGGTACAGACCTTGAAAGTGAAATATGCCGGTCCAATCGAGTTGCTTGCGGGCGTTGAGATCAGCGAGGGGTATTGGTATCCGGATTTCGGTCCTAAAGCCGAGACGCTGTGCGATTATGACTTGATTATCGGTTCGGTGCACTGTGTGGAGTTTGAAGGGAAACGCGAACCGTATTCCATTGTCGATTTTTCGAAGATGGATACTAATGCGTTACATGCCTATCTGGACGCCTATTTCAACCATATATTCACCATGCTGGACCGGTCGGATTTCGACGTGTTGGCGCATTTGACCTGTCCGTTGCGGTACATCGTTGGCAAGTTTGGACGTGCGGTAGATATGGCGCGGTATGCCGACACGATCGAGGCGATTTTGCGCGCGGTGATCGAGCAAGGCAAAGCGTTGGAGATTAACACCTCGAGTTATGGCGTGATGGGCGAGTTTATGCCGTCGACCGATATTCTGCGCCGATATTTTGAGATGGGCGGCCGGCTGATCACCATTGGATCGGATGCACACGCATCCGAAAACGCAGCGCAGTATTTTGACGAGGCGATCGATACGCTGAAAGCCATCGGATTTACACACATCTATTACTACAAAGGCCGAAAAGCCTACCCGATCGAGATATAACGGAGGGACGCGTATGAAAGCGGCGGTATTTTACGGAAAACACGATCTGCGTGTGATGGAGATCGAAAAACCCACCCCCAAACCCGGCGAAGTGTTGGTGAAAGTGATGGCGTGCGGTATCTGCGGCACCGACGTGCATATCTTCCATGGGGATGAAGGCGCGGCGGCCACGCCGGCTGGCACGGTACTGGGACATGAATTTGCCGGTGTGGTGGAAGCGGTCGGCGACGGGGTATGCGGTATCGCGATCGGGGAGCGCGTGTGCGTGGACCCCAACAAGCTGTGCAACGAATGTGCGTATTGCCAAAGCGGTCTGGCACATTTTTGTGACCACATGATCGGTATTGGCACGACGGTACATGGCGGTTTTGCCGAATATTGCGCTGTCCCGCAATCACAGGTGTATAAGATCGCCGATACCACTTCGTTTGAACAAGCGGCGATGACCGAACCGGTCGCGTGCTGTGTGCACGGGATCGATCTGTGCGAGATTACCTGCGGCGATACCGTGGCCATTATCGGCGGCGGCATGATCGGGATGATCATGCTACAATTAGCGGCGATATCGGGTGCCGGTCGATTGATCATGATCGAACCGGTGGCCAAAAAACGCGCGCTCGCCAAACAACTCGGTGCCGATCTGTGTATCGATCCGTTGACCGAAAACGTCCAAGAGGTGTTGGCGGCAAACGGTATCGATCGGATTGCGGCCGTGATCGAATGTGTGGGTAAGGTGTCGACCATGGAACAAGCCATCGATATCGCCGGCAAACGTTCGGTTGTGATGTTGTTCGGGTTGACGGCACCGGCCGATACGCTCACCATCAAACCGTTTGAGATCTTTAAAAAAGAGATCGTACTGAAAGCGTCGTTTATCAACCCATACACCCAAAGCCGCGCGTTATCGCTGATCGATAACCGCAAAATCGACGTTGGTTCGATGGTGTATGCGTGCGAACCATTGGATCGTTTACCGGCGATCTTGGCCGACGGCGCGTTGCGCGCAAACGGCAAATTTATCATTTGCCCATGGCAATAAACCAAAAGCGGCGGCACGTTTCGGCGTACTGCGGCTTCGTTTATCGAGCGTTCATCTTGTACTGACTGGGGGATAGGTGATATTTGTTTTTAAAAGCGGTATGGAAATTCGAAAGCGACCGAAACCCGGATTCAAAACAGGCTTGCACCACCGAACACCCGTTGGACAACAACAAACAGGCGTATTCCAACCGCAGATGGGTTAGTTTGTTGGTATAGGTTTCGCCGGTCACTTTTTTAAACAACTCACCGTCAAGGACGCCGCGACCGACGAAGTGTTGTGGCAAACGGCGTTTACGGCCGAGGCCAACGTTTCGACCTGTGTCGCGCAACTGCCTACGTATTATTCCGAACAAAAAGTTCTTATCATGGAATGGGATATCGACGGGGAACGCGGCGTTAACCATTATCTGTGCGGATTTCCGCCGATCTCGTTGCCTTTTTACAAAGAAATGTTGTCCAAATGGGGGTTAGGAGAATAACCAATGTATATATTAGGGCTTGATATCGGCGGCACGAAATGTGCGGTGAGTATCTGGGTTGAGTATATCGATCTTGATCGATATACTCAACCCCCAAGCTATTGTGATCGGTAGTATTTTTGCGAGAAGTCGAGACCTGTTGTGGCCGTCTGCTAAACGTGTTATCGAGCAAGAGGCGTTATCCGCTTCTGCCGGATGTTGTCAGGTGTTGCCGGCGGCGTTGGGCGAACATATCGGCGATTATGCCGCGATCGCTACCGCCTTGTTGTGACGAAACCAAAAATCGTATCCATGTGAGGGTTGTTCTATGAAACTGATATCGTTCGGGGAGATTTTATGGGATGTGTATCCCGATCAAGCGTATATTGGCGGTGCACCGCTGAATTTTGCAGCTCATGCGGCTAAACAGGGGGCAACAGTATCGATGTTATCGGCCGTGGGCCGGGATTCCCTAGGTGATAAGGCGCTGGACCGGTTACGCGCTTGGCAGATCGATACATCGCTCGTGTCGGTATTGGATGACAAACCGACCGGACAATGTTTGGTCACGTTGGATCAACAATCGGTTCCGTCGTATCAGCTGATCGAGGACGTGGCATGGGATGCGATTCAAGCCGATCCGGAATCGATTCCGGCGTGCGATGCGTTGTATTTTGGTACGTTATCGTTGCGCGGCGAACACAACCGCCAAACGTTGAAACAAGTGCTTGATACCGGTCGGTTTTCAGATGTGTTGGTGGATGTGAATCTGCGCGCTCCGTTTTATGATCAAGACAGCATCCGGTTTGCGCTCGAACGAGCCACCATCCTGAAAATTAGTGACGAAGAATTGACACAGGTGTTGACACACATCGGATGTGCGGTAACCGATGATCTGGAAACGGTGGCGCGCACGATTGTGGCGCGGTATCCCGGTGTGCGGTTGCTCATCGTCACATGTGGGGGAGACGGGGCGTTTGCTTACGATAGCCGTACCGATACGCCGTACCGGTGTCCGGCGGTGTCGGCACAGGTAGTGTCGACAGTAGGGGCCGGCGACAGTTTTACGGCGGCGTTTTGGTGCCGGTATCATGACACCGGCGATGTGGCGGCCAGCTTGGCTTATGCGGCGCGCGTAGCGGCGTTTGTCGTATCGCATTACGACGCCGTACCCGACTATACGCTGGAGGATATATCCTAAACAAGTAAAAAAGAAAGCGTTGCAGATTGCAACGCTTTCTTTTTTATATTCATTATCCTTTATAGCCTTTCGGGTTGTTCGATTGCCATCGCCACGAGTCGCGGCACATGTCGTCCACGCCCAACTGTGCTTCCCACCCGAGCAGTTGTTTTGCTTTGGTCGGATCGGAATAGCAGGTATCGATATCGCCGGGGCGGCGGTCAACGATGGCGTACGGCACTTTCACGCCGTTTACACGCTCAAACGAGGTGACCAGATCCAACACGCTGTACCCGACGCCGGTACCGAGATTGATAGCTTCCACGCCGGTATGGTTGCGGGCATAATCCACCGCACAGACATGGCCGCGCGCCAGATCAACCACGTGGATATAGTCGCGCACGCCGGTCCCGTCGGGGGTATCGTAATCGTTGCCAAACACCGACAGTTTCGGCAACTTGCCGATCGCCACTTGCGAAATATACGGCATGAGGTTGTTAGGGATGCCGTTGGGATCTTCCCCAATGCGGCCGCTTTCGTGTGCACCGATGGGGTTGAAGTACCGCAACAACACGATCGACCATTCGCTGTCGGATACACACAAATCCTGCAAAATACATTCGATCATATATTTGGTGCGGCCGTACGGGTTGGTGACCGCGCCGACCGGCATCGTCTCGTTTAAAGGGGAGGGATTGTTCATCCCGTACACCGTCGCCGACGAACTGAACACCATGCGTTTGCATCCAAACTCGCGCATTACATCACACAACACCAACGTGCCGTTGACGTTGTTATCGAAATATTCCAACGGTTTTTGCACCGATTCGCCGACCGCTTTCAGTCCGGCAAAATGGATCACCACGTCGATCGGATGCTTTTTAAAGATTTCGCGCATGCCGTCGGCATCGCGGATATCGCATTCATAAAACGGGAAATCCTTGCCGGTCAATTCACGCACACGGGCGAGCGATTCTTTATCGGAATTATATAAATTATCCAGTACTACAATATCGTGGCCAGACTTCAGCAGTTCCACACAGGTGTGACTGCCGATATAGCCGCAACCGCCGGTAATTAAAATAGCCATACCACAAAAACCCCTTTCTCTTGTTATTCTTATTATATATCAAAACCGACAATTTGCAAGGTCTTTTATGAATTTTCGGTTGAAGATTGCGACGTGGCGTGATACAATGAGGATACATAAACCGAAAGGGATGGTTTAACGATGAAACCGACATTGGTAATTATGGCCGCCGGTATGGGCAGCCGATTTGGGGGTTTGAAACAACTCACCCCCGTTGGTCCGAACGGACAGATGATTATTGACTATTCGGTCTACGATGCGATTCGCGCCGGATTCGGCAAAATCGTGTTCGTGATCAAGCATGCGATCGAAGAGGAATTCCGCAGCATGATCGGCGATCGTATTGCGCAACGCATTCCGGTCGAATACGTGTTTCAGGAACTCGACAAACTGCCGGACGGATATACCGTGCCGGACGGTCGGGTAAAACCGTGGGGAACCGGACATGCGATCTTGTGTTGCCGTGACGTGGTGAAAGAACCATTTATGGTGATCAACGCTGACGACTTTTACGGCGCGGAAAGTTATCGCATTTTGGCGGATTTCTTAGCCAATCCGCCCAAAGGAAACGGCATGCAGTTCGCGATGGCGGCGTATGTGTTGAAAAACACCCTGACCGAAAACGGTTATGTGTCGCGCGGCATCTGTTCGGTGGACGATGCCGATAAACTGTGCGGTTTGGTCGAACGCACCCACATCGAGTTGATCGACGGCAAACCCATGTTTACCGAAGACGATGGCAAAACCTTTGAACCGTTGGCGGAAGACTGCGCCGTGTCGATGAACGCCTGGGCATTTCCGCGCGAGATGCTCGACGGGTTGGAAGAACGCTTCCGCGTGTTTTTGGACACCACCGCGAAAGACAATCCGCAAAAAGCGGAATTCTATCTGCCGTTTGCTGTTAACGACATGATGACTGACGGCGTGGCCGAAACCACGGTGCTACGTTCGGGCGACCGGTGGTACGGTATGACCTATGCCGCGGATAAAGAAGACGTTTCCGCCGCCATCGCCACCATGACCGAACAAGGCGTCTATCCGACTGACATGTAATCTTTTAAAACCAAAAAGCCGCACGGTTTATCACCGTGCGTCTTTTTTGCGCGCAGGATCTGCGCCGGTAGAATTTGACAAAATGGCACACGATCTTCCCCGACAATCAGCCGTTATCCGGCCGGATTCCGCTTTGTCGAAATCTTTTTTTGAAAATACAAGAAAAATTTTTGGCAAAGTATTGCAATTTCTTCCAATTTATGGTAATCTTGGGATGCCGGCAAAATAATCAGGGGGTTAAAAAAGAATGATGGAAGGAAAAGTGACCGTTTTGTTTGCGGATAACAGCGAACATTTCGGAAAAGCGTGTGCCGATACGCTCGGTGCGCGGGGGTTGGAGGTTATCACGACCGACAAAGACGGGAAGAAAGTACTCGAAGCGATTGCCAAGTATCATCCGGACGTAGTGTTGATGGATTTCTTTATGGCACAGTTGGATGCCATCGGTGTGATGCAGGAGGCGCGCAAAATGCAGTTGACACATCGTCCGCAATGGATGGTGATGTCGGGGTTTAACAACCCGAATTTGGAACGCGATACCATGATGGCGGGGGCGGATTTCTATCTATTGAAACCGCTGGATTTAGAACGGTTGGCACAACGTATTTTATCACTGTGCGGCCGTCAAAACGGGAACGGTTTTACCAATGCGGCACCGACCGCACGGAACAATCAAGGCAGTTTGGAAATATGTGTAACCGAGATCATTCATCAGATCGGGGTGCCCGCGCATATTAAGGGATATCAGTATCTGCGGGATGCGATCTTGATGGCGATCGACGATGACGATATTATCAATGCGGTGACCAAACAGTTGTACCCGACGATTGCCAAGCGGCACAACACCACCTCGTCGCGGGTGGAACGGGCGATCCGTCACGCGATTGAAGTGGCGTGGGATCGGGGCGATGTGGATGTGCTCAACTCGTATTTCGGATATACCATTCACAACGATCGCGGCAAACCCACCAACTCGGAATTTATTGCGATGATCGCTGATAAGTTCCGTCTGCAACTTAAAATTTCATGACACACAAAAAAAGCACCCGGATGAGGACCATCCGAGTGCTTTTTTATCGTGGATATTATTGTTCTTGGTTTGCGGTAACCATAAAGGCGTCGTTGCCGAGGTACCGTGCGGTGAGCACAAAGGCACGGTCGGCGGTCGAGCCGCTGTAATCCGCGTGATAGTTTACCGTGTAGGTGACGTGGTCTTCGGTGGTGAACCCGTCGCATACCAAGGTGTAGGTTTCGACGTTCAGATTATGATCCAGATCGTAATACACTAAGGTCGACAGGTTCGGATGTTCGTATTTGTAGGTGGCCGGATCGCCCACGCCATCTCGTACGCCGGTAAAGTCAAACGATACCCCAAACACCGCGCCCAGTTCGGCGTTGATGTCGGCGATCGAAAGGGTTTCTTGATACAGGGGCGTGCCGTCGGCGGCTTTGGCATATTCCACGCGTTCGCCTTCTAACATCAGGTGCATAAACGGTGCTACCGAATGGGGGGACAGTTCATACACCGAACTGAACGAGCCGAACAGATACGCTTTTTCAGCCAAACCGATAAAGGCGGTTTCCAGTTCTTCATCGGTCAGGGTGGGTTTCCCCATGGTGGTGGTCGTGGTCGTGGCCTTGGTCGTAGTAGTTGTAGTCGTGGTGGTACCGCCGCCGGCGTTGCCGCCGTCACACGCCGTCAGGCACAACACCAGGCATACAGCCAACAGAGCCGTCATCCATTTTTTGATCATAACAAATTCCTCCTGTTAATAAAAACTTGTGTAACACAAAATAGTGATTTGATTAAGACCATTAGGCGGTCGTTTGTCCCATGATCCAGTTGTGCGGAATCAATTTACACAACACGCGATACAGTTTATAGATTAACCGATTGGTGTATACGGCGCGTCCACGTCTGGCGGCACGTAACGATTTGACCGCCATCTGACGTGCGTTGACGCGCGGGCAAAAATCGAACAATTTCGATCGCCCTTTCGGAATATCGGCCACCGCCAAGAATTCGGTATCCATCGGACCGGGACAGGCGGCATGCACGTTGATACCACGGGATTTAAGTTCGTGCCGGAGTGCTTTGCTGAAACTTAAGATAAACGCTTTGGTCGAACAATACACCGCCATGCGCGGCGTCGGCACGTACGATGCGATTGAGCAGGTGTTCAACACCACCGCACCGCGTGTCATAAACGGTAAGGTCAGTCCGGTCATCAGGACCGGTGCGCGATCGTTAAGGTCGACCATATCGGCCTGTACACCGGCCGGGATCTCTTCGAAATCGCCCAGTTTCCCAAATCCGGCGTTGTTGATCAGTAATCGCACGTTCGGTTGCTCGGTTTGCAACCGTTCGGCATAGGCATCAAAACTGGCTTTGTCGCACAGGTCCCATGCCATCGGCACGATCTTAACGGTAGGGAATTCGTCCGCTAACGCTTGCAGACGATCCAGTCGCCGCGCGATCACCCAAATCGCGTCTATGTCTGGAAACTGTTCGATGGTAGCGCGCACGTATTCCGGCCCGATGCCGGACGATGCGCCGGTAATAATCGCTACGTTCAACGGTCAACCCTCCTTCGTGACAAATCGCACGCGATGTGCGTTATCGTATTGATCGAGCGCGTGTTTGACATATTCCACGTCGGACGGACAGGGGATATATTCGATGCCGCGCTTTTGACGGGTTTCGTTGCCTTTTCCGGTAATCAAGATCACCGTATCGTCGTTGGCGTTCAAAATCGCTTCGCGAATCGCATCGCCGCGATCCGGCACGATACGGCAGGCGGCGTGTTGCTCGCCGCGCACGTGTACCGCAATCTCTTCACAGATATCCAGCAACGGTTCTTCGCCGTGATCTTCTTCGGTTACCAATACCAAATCGGAATACCGTCCCGAAATTTCGCCGAGATCCCGGCGTCGCTCCTGTGCTTTCTTGCCGGGACATCCAAAGATCGTCACGATCCGGTGGTGCGGATATTCCGTCTGAACCGAATCAAACAGTTTTTCGAAACTCAGTTTATTGTGGGCATAGTCCACGATAGCGGTAACGCGTTTGTCAGCACTGGTATAGATTTCCATGCGGCCGGACACGCGTGCTTTGACCAATCCGGCCACCATGTAGATTTCGGGGATGTTCAGCGCAATCGATACCGCGATCGCCGCCAAGGCGTTTTGTACGTTAAACAATCCCGGCATCGTCAGGCGAAACTCGCGGTCAAATTGTGTGGTGCGCACCCGAAACACGATATCGCCATCCACTTTTTTGACATCGTAGCCATACACGTCGGCATCCGGCGTCGAACCAAAGGTGATGATCCGTTCACAACCGGTCGCGTCACGTACCACTTCGTCGGCGCGATCGGCGTCGAGATTGATACAAGCGGTACGGCATTGCGAGAACAAAATGCGTTTGGATGCGAAATAATCTTCAAAATCCGGATGTTCAATCGGACTGATATGATCGCGCCCAATATTGAGAAAGCACCCGACGTCAAACGTTACGCCGCGCACGCGATCGTATTTGAGCGCTTGCGACGAAACCTCCATCGTCATGTGTGTCATACCGGTGTGAGCCGCGTGTGAGAAATGCCGGTGCAGATCTACCGATTCTGGCGTGGTGAGATGCGATTCTTCAAAAATCACCCCGTCATACGTATCGATCGAGGACAGGATTCCACTCATCGGCTTGCCGGTGGCTTTCAGGTATTCGTCCAGGATGTGCTTGACGTAATAAGCGGTGGACGATTTACCTTTGGTGCCGGTGATGCCGATCAGGTCAAACCGTTGCCACGCGTGTTCATAAAACGCATCGGCCAACAACGCCATCGCACGGCGAATATCCGATACCAGCAAACATGAAACGCCGTCACCGACGTCATACGCCGTTTCGCTGACATAGGCGATCGCCCCACGGTTGACCGCATCGTGCAGATATTGTTCGCGGAAATGAGCACCTTTACAGATAAACAAGGTGCCGGCGGCCGCGTCTTTCGAGTTGCAAGACACCAGTTCGACCGTATCGTCGCCTACGATATGTTCGCGCACGATCAGTCCGTTTTCGGCTAACAGGTCGCGATAATAGGACAAGGGATATCTACGTTGTTCCATACAGACACCTTATTTCCCTAAATATTTACGGAATTTTACGATATGGCCCATCCGGGACTTAAACAACCGTAACGCGCGTTTGGGCGCGCGGTCTTGCTTATAGATCAACGGATTGACCCATTTCTTTTCTTTCAACAGACGGCGCAGCGTGTCGTGGTATTTGTCCGGGATATACTCGAACAATACCTGTTTGGGGACTACCGTCCACAGGTGATCGCGATCGGCCATCACCAGTTCGGCGTCGCGTTGTTCGATGCGGTCTTCCACCACGATCTTGGCCAGGTTATAGCCCATGCCGGTGACGTAAAAGTTACTGCGTCCTTGCCGGCAGTTGATCTCAAACACCTTGTATTTGCCGTCGCGCTCATCGTATTTGATATCGAAATTCGAAAAACCGGTATATCCGATCGTTTCCAAGAAGGTGCGGATTTTAGCGGTCAGTTGTTCTTCCCGTTCGTTGAGAATAACCGCGTGGTTACCGATGCCGTGGGGGGTGTGTTCTTCCAGCAACACGTGTCCCAAACACATCATGGTCACCTTGTTGTGACGATCGCTGTAACTGGTCAATACCCGCATATACGAGTCGTCACCCGGAATCATATCCTGCAAGATCATGCTGTCGGTATACCCGGCATCATAGATCTGTTTAAGCACCGCGTGCAGTTCGCCCAACGTATTGACTACGTACACCTTTTTCTGAGAAATGAACGGAAACTGCCAATATTGTACCGAGTTGGCCGGTTTGGCAATGCACGGGAACCCAAACGGCAATTCAAACTCTTCGCCCATTTCGCGGCGATAGATAAAGGTCGCCGGATGATCGATGCCATACTCGTCACACATCGTGTAAAACCGTTCTTTGTGAATCAAGGTATTCATCAGGTCGCCGTTGATATACGGCGCGATCACGTTATCCGGCAACTTGTCCAAACATTCCGCGATCAACTGCACGTAACTGTCACCGCACCCGATCAACAACACGGTATCGTTGGCATGTTCGGCGGCAAACGCCGTAATATTTTTCAAACACACCTCCGGGTTATCGTTGTCGTCGCCAAAGGTATGCAGATCGATGATCTTACTGTCAAAACACGGGCCGGACGGATATTTGCCGAATACCGTCGACGTGATGCCGTATTCTTCGTGAAAGGCCCGCGCCATACTGTATACGTTGATATCGCCGCCCAGCAGCAACGGATAAAACGGTTTCATATCGAAATCCTCCGATCAATGAAAATCAATGAAAAAGCGTTTATACCAAGTCAGGAAGGTGAATACCGTCCAGATTTTACGTTGGTTATCGGCCCGTCCGTGGAAATGATCATCCAACAGACGCACCAGTTGTGCACAGTCAAAGAATTCAGCCGCGTAATCGCTTTCAAAGCGTTCTTTGACCAAGTTGTAGTATTTTTCTTCCCGCAACCAATACCGAATCGGCACCGGGAATCCCACTTTCGGACGGGTAGCCCATTCGTCCGGCAGGGTTTTGTTTGCCGCCACACGCAGGATGTATTTGGTGGTCATTTGTTGCAAACGATATTCGCTAGGAATCGTTTGTGCCATCTGCATAACCACCTTGTCGAGGAACGGTACACGCAGTTCCAACGAATGTGCCATACACATCTTATCGGCTTTCAGCAAAATGTCGCCCGGCAACCACAGTTTCATGTCGAGATATTGTTTTTTGGTCAGATCATCGCGATCGCTGACTTTTGCATACACCTTCGCCGCCACCTGTTTGGCAGACGGTCCGTATTTGTATTTGTCTTTTAAGATCGCCACTGCATCCTTGTCGCGGAAGATCAACGCTTGTCCGAAGAAATAATCCTCCGGCATGCCGCATTTAACCAGGAAATTTTTCCCTTTCATATCCGGCAATTTCTGCGCAAATCGACCGAGCGCACCACGCAGGCGTTTGGGTAATTTTTTAAATTTCACCATCGGGGGCGTTTCTTCATACCACGCATAGCCGGCGAAGATTTCGTCCGCACCTTCACCCGATAACACCACCGTTACGCGTTCTCTGGCGAGTTTCGCCAAGAAATACAACGGCACCGAAGAGGGGTTGGACTGCGGTTCATCCATGTGATATTGAATATCGTCAAACGCTTCAAAACATTCGTCCGCGGTGATAAGTTTGCGGAAATTCTGAATCCCTAATCGGTCGGACAACTCTTTCGCATAGTTGGTTTCGTTGAATTCGTGATAATCAAACCCGACCGAGAAGGTTTCGTCCGGCATGAGCGCCGCGGTGATATAACTGGAATCCACGCCGCCGCTTAAAAACGAGCCGACCTTTACATCGCTGATACGGTGGGCTTGTACCGATTCGCGCACCGTTGCATCCAGGGTGTCGACACATTCGTCAAACGGGACGGCTTGTTCACGGAAATCCACGTCCCAATACGGTTGAATATCCATATGGCCGTCTTGATAGGTGAAATAATGGCCCGGCAACAGTTTATATACCCCGTCAAAGAAGGTTTCTTCCTGAGCCGAGTATTGGAAGGTCAAATACGCGCGCAATGCGTTCGGGTTAACCGCCCGTTCAAAATCAGGATGATCGAGAAAACTTTTGATCTCTGATCCAAAGATAAGTTCACCGGTTTTGAGATAGCCGTAATACATCGGTTTGATTCCGAAATGGTCGCGAGCACCAAATAGTTTTTTCGCGCGTTTATCCCAAATTACAAACGCAAACATGCCGCGCAGGTGGGACACCAATTCGTGTCCGTATTCTTCGTATCCGTGCACCAACACTTCGGCATCGCATTTGGTTTCGAATACGTGGCCACGCGCGATCAACTCGTCACGCAACGCCTCAAAGTTGTAGATCTCGCCGTTGAATACCAACACAACCGAACCGTCTTCGTTAAACATCGGTTGGCTTTTGGCCGACAGGTCAATAATGCTCAACCGTCGAAATCCCAACGCCACGTCGGCATCGGTATATTGCCCGTCCATATCCGGGCCGCGATGCACGATACGATCCATCATCTGTTTGAGATAGGTTTCTTTATTTACGAGTTCACCGGTAAATCCAATAAATCCACACATAATGACCTTGTTCCTTTACACAATAATTCAATCTATCATACCATATATAAGAGAAAAAGGGAATACTTTTTTGCATTTTTTATCCGCTTTTGCGAAACACTATCGTAACCAGGATAAAAAGGGGGAAGCCGTATGAAACCCGGCATCACCAAATGCATCGTCACAGGGCTATTGACCGGTGTGGTCAACGGTTTGTTCGGTGCCGGCGGCGGAATGGTATTATTGCCGCTTTTGACCGGTTGGTTGCATCTGCCTACCCGTCGCGCCATGGCCACTTCGGTGGCGATCATTTTGCCGATCTGTTTCATTTCGTTCATAGGGTATTTTGTCGGTGGCAGTATCGATGTTGCTGCGGCGTGGCCGTATGTGATCGGAGGATCGATCGGTGGGTTGTTATCCGGTAAACTGTTTCACAAAGCATCGGCGGTGTGGTTGCGGCGCGGATTTGGTGCGTTGATTTTATATAGCGGCATAAGGGCGGTTTTGTTACTATGATGTGGTGGATTTCACTGGGCGTCGGGGCGCTAACCGGCATTATCAGCGGTTTCGGTATCGGGGGCGGTTCCCTGCTGGTATTGTATCTCACGATGGTGGCCGGATTTGAACAACGGGTGGCCGGCGGTATCAATTTGCTGTATTTTATGGCCTGTGCGCCGACGGCGTTGATCGGGCACATCAAGAATAAACTGGTGGATGCCCGTGTGTTTATCTGGACGGCGGCTGCCGGTTGCGCGGCTTCACTTATCGGTTCTTGGGTGGCACACGCGGTAGACGTTTCGTTGCTCCGGCAGGGGTTCGGGCTGTTGTTAATCTACATCGGGATCAAGGAATTGTTGTATCGAAAGGTTGACGAACCAACCGAAACGCCGTATAATAATACCCATCATCGTTGAAACGAGGGATACCGAGTGGATAAACCGAGAATTGAGGCGGCCGTGCGGGAATTGTTGGCCGCTATTGGGGAAGATCCCGATCGCGAAGGACTGGTGGAAACGCCGCGCCGTGTCGCGAATATGTATGAAGAGATCTTCGGCGGCTTGGCCGAGGATCCGAAACAACATCTGAAACTGTTTTCCGAAACCCGGCCGGACGAGATGGTCACCGTTCGGGACATTCCGTTGTATTCGATGTGCGAACATCACCTGTTGCCGTTTACCGGCGTGGCACATATTGCGTATATTCCGCGCGACGGCAAGGTGATCGGGTTATCGAAACTCGCGCGCATCGTCAATTGTTATGCCCGTCGTCCGCAACTGCAAGAACGGCTCACCGCCCAAATTGCCGATTTCTTGGATCAAGAACTCGATCCGTTGGGTGTGGCGGTCATTATCGAAGCGGAACACCTGTGTATGACTATGCGCGGTGTGCGTGCGGCTGGCAGTCGCACCCAAACGTCGGCGTTGCGCGGTTGCATGAAATCGGATATGCGTACTCGCACCGAGGTGTTGTCGCTGCTGACAGGGAAATAAAATCACGTATAAAAAAAGGACGGAGATGTGTCATCTCCGTCCTTTTTGCGTTTATGGATGGCGGTTATCAAAGGTTTTGTATAGTGCCGTCGAGATTGCCGCCATGCGGTCACGATCAATTTTAAGCACCTGTCGGTCATAGGTAAGCAAACCGTTGGTTTCGTCCTCGACGTCGCTGACCTGCGTTAACACCGCGCCGCACAACCCCTGTTCGATCGCCGGTATCACCTCGTCACGATACAGGTGTTCGAGCGCATCGGCAAATTTTTCGGGATCGGTAAAAAAGCGGTATCCGTAGGTGCTGTGAGGGTTAAACGAATGGTCGTCGAGTTTCAGCGAATAGCCGCCGAATTCCGATAAGATCAACGGCCGGCCGTCGGCGGTCAGTTTGATCGGTTTAAAATAGATGTGTTCGCTAAGTACGTCGCTGTGTGCGGTTTGGAACCAACCGGACGTGGCGTCCCACACGCGGGTGGGATCGGCCGCTTTACAGGCCGCAAACAATCGATCGGTATCGTATTGCCCCCATCCCTCGTTAAAAAGAGTGTAGTAGCAGATACAGGGGAAATGGTACAACCAATCCAACGTATCGGCGGCGGTTTGTTCAAAATGTTGACGCCGATAAGCACTTGCGCGGTGCGTTATGCCGCGCCGTAGTCCGATGGTCGGCAACGCAGTATCAATTAAAAACCGGTATCGGCCGCTGTTGACCAGATCCTGAAACACCACCATTCCGTATTTGTCGCAATAGTAGTAAAACAACGCCGGTTCGATTTTGATGTGTTTGCGCAACGTATTAAACCCGAGTTGTTTCATCTGTAAAATATCCTGCTTAAACCCGTCAGGTGTCGCCGGCAGATAGATGCCGTCGCTAAAATATCCTTGATCGAGCAAACCGTGGAAAAAGGTCGGTTGGCCGTTCAGTAAAATGTTGCCGCCGTTTACCGTCACCGTGCGCAACGCAAAATACGACGAGACGCGATCTTGACCGGCCACGATGTCAAAGTCATACAGTTTCGGGTTATCGGGCGACCAATATTCGGGACGTTCGGGGGACACGGTGACGGTGTTGCCGGTAAACGAGATCTCGCGGCCTTCCAATTTCAACACCTTTTCATCTGCGCCGCCATCCACCGTAATCGTTACGTGATCGCCGTTCGGGGTGACGGTCAACCCGGTCATCGCATCGGCGACGGTGCTTTCCAACCACACCGTTTGCCAAATGCCGCTAACGGGGGTATACCACATGCCCCCGCGTTTGCGCCGTTGTTTACCGTAAGGCAGTTCGGTGTCCAGCGGATCACGCACCTCGACGCGCAGGATGTTTTCGCCGTCTTGCATCGCCGCGGTGATATCACAGGAAAAGGGAAGATATCCGCCGACGTGTTCGCCGACTTTTTGCTCGTTGATAAACACCTCACAGGTTTGATCTACCGCCCCAAACTGTAACCACAGGCGGTCTTTCAAAAAGTTATCCGGCAAGTTGAAAGTGCGGGTATAGATCAATCGGTCGCGTTTGCTGACCGTGCGCTGCACGCCCGATAAGCGCGATTCGATGGGGAACGGGACCAACACGTCCCCGTCATATACCGTTTTGCGACCACGTTCGATCCGCAAAGCCCATCTGCCGTTTAAACACCAATACGAGTCGCGTTTGAACTGTGGCCGAGGGTATTGCGCCCAGGGTTGTTCGCCCACATCTTGTTCAAACGGCGTCACCAAGGATCGGGTTTTCGGGCGGGTATTGGCCAAGATGATACCGAGCAGCGGCAACACCGCCACCGCCGCGATAAGGGCGGCGATAAAGATGTTTTGATTCGGTAAAAACGAATAGGTGCCGTCGTTGTTGGCCACCTGTTCGGCACCGCTTAATACGGCCGCCCCGATTGCCGGACCGATCACACCCGGAATCAGCACCTGTGCCACGATGCGCAACCCTTGGAATATGCCGGCTTTTCCTTTTGGTGTGCAGTCGCGGATATTGGCCCCGAATACCGCCATGCCGGCGAGATATCCGCACATCATCAATAGCGATCCGATAAACACCGGTACGGTCGCTTGGAACACGGATAGCACCACGTACCCAAACATCAACCACGCCATCGCGATTAACACCGCAAAGCGGAACCCTTTTTTATCGTATACCTTGCCCCACAACGCGGTGCAGACGGAAGCCAACACGATCGCCGGTGCCATGATGAACACGTAGTCGGTCATACCGAGCGATTTTTCATAATATAAAATCAGGTACGGCATAAAGATCTGGATCGAGATATTAAACACCGAAAAGGCCGCCAAAATCAAATACAATAACGGGTTTTGTTTTACGGTCGACGGGCGAAATCCGTATAGAATGTTTGCCCAATATCCTGTTTTCGTGGGAGTAATGGGCGGATCTTGAATCAAGAACAGGCCTAATACGCCGATGACCGTTACCACCACGCCGATGATGGCGAAGATCCAGGTCCAACTCGAGGCGATCGATAGGTCAAAGAACATAAAGCCGCCAAACACCACTAAAATCGCGACCAACGGCATCATGGCGTTGATCCCTTCCACCGCGCCACGGTTGGTTTCGTCGGTGGAATCGGTTACCCACGCGTTGAAAGCGGCATCGTTGGCCGTCGATCCGAAAAAGGTCATGACGCAGTCGAGAATGATAGTCAGGGTGATTCCCAACGTAGCGGCCGAGACCGTCATCGGAACTAACGCGCCCAACACGTCAGTGCGTAGTAAGACGAATGAAAAGATGGAAACACCCCACAAAATATAACCGCCGCACATAAACAATTTGCGTTTGCCGATGCGGTCGGATAACACGCCCATAAACACGGTCGTTAAGGTCGCCGACACGGCGGATGCCGCCACCATCAGCGAAATATCGGCCGCCGTTGCGTGAAACATGTTATAAATAAAGACGTTGAAATACATGTTTTCGACCACCCATGCCACCTGACCGATCAGACTGAACAGGGTGACTGCGCACCAAAAACGCGGTGAAAGTTTGGTTTTCATACCGTTGCCTCCGTTTTGTTGATAGCTCTATTGTAACACATAATCGCCGGCTCGAAAAGTGGTGTTTTTCACCTTGCCCGAGACAAAAGGATATGGTATGATAAATAGGAGCCGAAAAGGAGATGGTTAACGGTGAGAACAGTCTATAAACGCGCTAACGGCGGCACGATGGATATCGTGGTCGAAGACGGGCGCATTGCGCAGATCGGACAGGTGTCGGAAGAGGGTATCGACCTGCACGGAGATAACGTATTTGCCGGTTTGATCGACCTGCATGCCCATGGCTGTATCGGGTGGGATACCATGGATGGTGCACGTCTTGCCGACATGTCGCGGTTTCAGGCGGCTTGCGGGGTTACCGCTTGGTTACCGACCACCATGACCATGGATGCCGAAACCATTCGCCGAGTGACAAATGCGCCGCTAAAGCAGGTAGCGGATGGGGCGCAGGTACTAGGGTTTCATATGGAAGGGCCGTATATTTCCGAACGGTATAAGGGTGCTCAAAACGCGGCGCATATCCGCATGCCGGATCTGACGGAATTTCGCACGTTTGACCGGGTGCGGTTGGTGACGATAGCGCCTGAACTGCCCGGCAGTATGGAATTTATTCAGGATTGCGGCGTGCCGGTATCGATCGGTCACACCGCTTGCGATTACGATACCGCGACGCGTGCGATCCAAGCCGGTGCGTGTTGTTTAACACATATCTGTAATGCGATGCCGCCGCTTCATCACCGCGAAACCGGCCCGATCGGCGCGGCCGCCGAACACGGGTGTTATGCTCAACTGATCTGCGACGGATTGCACGTACATAAAAGCATGGTGTTGGCGTTGTACCGCCTGTTTGGACCGGATCGGTTGATGTTGATCAGTGATTCGATGCGCGCGACCGGCATGCCGGACGGCACGTACGAGTTTGGGGGCCAAACCATCACCGTTACCGATCGGGTGGCACGTACGGCCGATGGCGCCCTGGCCGGCAGTACCTCCACCTTGCTCGATTGTGTGAAAACGGCCATATCGTTTGGTATTCCGGAATCCGATGCGTTCGCTATGGCGTCTCGCACGCCGGCGACGATGTTGGGCCTTAACAAGGGACAACTGGCGGTCGGCTTTGATGCGGATTTCATCACGGTCAACGATCGATATGAACTGACCGGTGTGGTAATCGGCGGTCGCCAGATGGCATTGGATTAACACACGTATACGGATGTATGAAGACAAAACCGAGCGAAAGAAGGATACCGTTCTTTCGCTCGGTTTATCCGGAAAATACACTTGATTTTTCGGGTTAACTGTGGTAACATAAGTATCGTTGCCAATGCGCAGGGTTGGTATATCGGTATTACAGCGGCTTCCCAAGCCGTTAAGGCGGGTTCGACTCCCGTACCCTGCTCCAACTAAAAAACGACCGTTTAGGATACGCTAAACGGTCGTTTTTTTAGGTTTGTTTTGATTCTTTTTTGCTACGAAGATACGGCAGGATATCAAACCGCACGTAAGCCACCAAGATCGATAGCAGGCCAAGCAGTTCGTATAACACGCCGGCCCACGAACCGGTCAATCCATCGTACAACGCCCATAACAGGCAGGACGGGATGGTCAATGCGCGCAGAACACGCGGGTTGCGGAACCCGAACGCCACCGTGGTAAAGGTTTTGCCGACGATCGCCAACAACGATACCGGACCGGCCCAGGTCGCGATACCGGCCGCCGTTAATATGACCACAAAAATGGCGGTGGCAATCGCCTGTTGTTTGCGACTTTCCGCCGTTCGCACCAAGATTAAGTTTCGCACGATGCCGATCAAATCGATCAACGCACCCGAATAGGCTCCTAAAAGCAGATATTGTAACGTAAACAACAGGTCGGTGATCACCTTCATCATCACGATGGCTTTGTGACGATTATTTTGAAAAGAGAGAAACCCACCGATCAATATCCCGATCCCTAACAGATCGATCAACCATTGCATACCAAATTCCCCTTTACAAATTCCTGCCAATACTATATACTAATAATCAGAAATACGCAACATTGGTGTTAAAATAGGAAAATAATATAAAAATTCTTTCAAAATGAGCAACAGTGCGCAAACGGAGGGCGCTTATGTATAAAAACGAGCGAGAACGCGAAATCATGGATATTTTGCAATCTACCGGGTATGCGACGGTGGACGTATTGGCACGCCGACTGCATATCAGCGCCTCGAGCATACGGCGAGATTTGACAGCGCTGGAGCAACGAGGTATGGTGCATCGCAGTTACGGTGGTGTGGAGATCGCGGATGCGATGTATCGCAACGTGCCGTATGCCATGCGCGTGCAGGAAAGTTTGCCGGAGAAAAAACGGATCGCGGCGGCCGCGGCACGGTTGATAAACGAAGGCGATGTGATCTTCGTGGACGGATCGAGCACCTGTTCGTTTTTGTTTCGGGAACTGCCACCGATCAAGGGGATCACCGTGGTGACCAACAGTATCGACGGGTTACAGTATTTAACCGGTTTTGACGTCAAGGTCATTTCGACCGGCGGCATGATCAACGAAGAAAACCGTCAGGTGTTGATAGGGCCCACGGCAGAAGAAACCGTGTCGCGCATTCACGCCGATATCGCGTTTTTTGCGACGTCGGGGTTGGATGACGACGGTGTCATTACCGACGGGTATATGGCCGAGTTGCCGATCTGTAACCGTATGCGGCAAAACGCGCGCAAACGCGTGTTTTTATGCGATGGGCATAAAGTCGGTAAAACGTCGGTATATTACCAATGTTCACTCAACGACGTAGACTATGTAGTCAGCGACGTGGCATTGGCGGATCGATATAAACAATTTCCCAACGTAACGTTTATACAAGCAGGAGGCGTTTAATATGACGGTACAAGAGATTTTAAAGCATGTGGATCACACGCTGTTACGGCCTACCGCCACGTGGGGTGAGATACAAGCGTTGTGTGACGAAGCGATGGCGTATCACACCGCCAGTGTGTGTGTTCCGGCGTGTTACGTGCGCGCCGCAAAAGCGTACGTCGGGGATCGGATGGCGGTGTGCACCGTGATTGGGTTTCCCAACGGGTACAGTACCACGGCGGTCAAATGTTTTGAAACCGCACAAGCGATCGAGAACGGGGCCGATGAGATCGACATGGTGATCAATCTCGGTTGGCTCAAAGACAGGTTGTATCCGCAGATCGAAGCCGAAATCCGGCAGGTCGCCGCCGCCTGTAAAGGGCGAGTGTTGAAAGTCATCATCGAAACCTGTTTGTTGACCGACGAGGAAAAGATCCGCATGTGTAAGGTGGTATCGGCCGCCGGCGCCACCTATATCAAAACCTCGACCGGTTTTTCGTCCGGCGGTGCCACACCGGATGACGTGGCGTTGTTTGCGGCACACGTCGATCCGGCCGTACAGATCAAAGCGGCCGGCGGCATTGCCACGTTGGAAGATGCCGAACGATTTTTACAACTCGGTGCCACCCGGCTGGGAACCAGTCGGATCGTGACCATTGCTAAACAACTGTGAGAAAGGATGAACGATATGTCTAACCGTTATCCCACGCCGCACATTGCGGCTACTCCGGACGATTTTGCGAAAACTGTACTGATGCCGGGTGATCCGTTGCGGGCGAAATTCATCGCCGAACACTTTTTAACCGATGCGAAACTCGTCAACAACGTGCGCGGTATTCAAGGATATACCGGGTATTATAACGGTACCCGCGTGTCGGTCATGGCCAGCGGCATGGGTATGCCGTCGATCGGTATCTACGCATATGAACTGTACCATGCGTTTGAGGTCGAAAATATCATTCGGATTGGTTCGGCAGGCGCGATGCAAGCCGGCGTTCACCTGCGCGATATCGTGATAGCGATGGGTGCCTCCACCAACTCTAATTTTGCGCATCAGTATCATCTGCCCGGCACCTTTGCGCCGACCTCCAGTTATGCCTTGC
Organism: Acutalibacteraceae bacterium; assembly: GCA_045544455.1. Classification (GTDB taxonomy): domain Bacteria; phylum Bacillota; class Clostridia; order Oscillospirales; family Acutalibacteraceae; genus JAZPYZ01. The sequence goes on from JAZPYZ010000003.1 coordinate 144,316, forward strand.
TTAAGCCCTGTGTCGATATCGCCGACACGATGGGTGTGCGGTATCACGTGGGCAATCTGCTTTCGACCGATGCGTTTTACGGCGATGAAGAAGGATTGCCCGAAACGTTGCAATATCTGCCGTCGTGGAACAAGATGGGCACGCTCGCGGTCGAGATGGAAGCGGCGGCTCTGTATATGACGGCGGCACGTTGCGGTAAACGGGCGTTGGCGATCTGTACCGTGTCGGATCATCTCATCACCGGAGAAGCCTTGTCGGCCGAGGCACGGCAAGAATCCTTTACCGAAATGATGCAACTGGCGTTGCAAACGGCCGTTGCCGTGGATGGAGGGAATCGCGCATGACTCAAAAAGAACTATGCCGTGTGGCCGTTGCGGCACGCGAGGCGGCTTATGCGCCGTATTCGGGCGTTCGCGTCGGGGCGGCTTTGCTGACCACTTCCGGTAAAGTGTATACCGGTTGCAACATCGAAAACGCCGCCTTTTCCCCGACCATATGTGCCGAGCGGGTGGCGTTTGCTAAAGCGATTAGTGAAGGCGAACGGGAATTCTTAGCTATAGCGGTAGCCGGCGGAAAAGGGGAAACCGTCGACGTGGCCTGCCCACCGTGTGGGGTTTGCCGGCAGGTGATGGCGGAATTTTGCCGTCCCGACTTTTTGGTGTTGACCGTCACCGGCGACGATACCTTTACCCAAACGCCGTTGATGAAACTGTTGCCGCAAGCGTTTTCACCCAAAAACATGTAGGAGGAACGATATGCAAGTATACGACATCATTCACCGTAAACGCGACGGTGCCGTTTTGACACAAGAGGAGATTCGGCATTTAGTTCAAGCGTATACCGACGGTCGGTTGCCGGATTATCAGATGGCGGCTTGGTTGATGGCGGTATATTTTCGCGGTATGACCAAGGAAGAGACGGTGTGGTTAACCGATGCGATGGCGCATTCGGGAGACATATTAGATCTGTCGCGGTTCGGTTCACTTTCGGCCGATAAACACAGCACCGGCGGCGTAGGGGATAAGACGTCACTCATCGTGTGTCCGATTGTGGCCGCGGCCGGCGGTAAAGTTGCGAAAATGTCCGGCAGAGGGTTGGGACATACCGGCGGTACCGTCGACAAACTGGAATCGATTCCCGGGTTTCAAACCACCTTGTCCAACGAGGCGTTTTTGCAGCAGGTCGATCAAATCGGTATGGCGCTCGTGGGGCAAACGGCGGATTTTGCGCCGGCAGATAAAAAGATGTACGCCTTGCGCGACGTGACCGCTACGGTGGATAGTATTCCGCTGATCACCGCCAGTATTATGAGTAAAAAGCTCGCGGCCGGTGCCGGTTCGATCGTGCTGGACGTCAAAGTTGGCAGTGGTGCGTTTATGAAAACGGCCGACGATGCCCGCTGCTTGGCGCAAAACATGGTCGATATCGGGCGTGCCTGCGGTCGGCGTATGGCGGCGTTGATCACCGATATGGATGCACCGCTTGGGTACGCGGTCGGCAATGTGCTGGAGGTAAAAGAGGCGATCGAGGTGTTATCTGGCAAAGCGCGCGGTAACCTGCGCGAATTGTGTTTGGCGCTTGCCGCCACGTTGATTTCACTGTCGTTGGATATGCCGCAAGAGGAAGCGCAGACAACAGCCGAAACGTTGTTGGATAGCGGCGTGGCGCTCGCGAAAATGCGTGAGTGGATCGCGGCCCAAGGCGGCGACGTTACCTTTATCGACGATCCGTCGCGGTTTGACAAAGCGACGTGTTGTTACGAAGTGATCAGTCCGGCCGATGGCTATATCACCTCGATGAACGCCGAAGAGATCGGCGGTATCGCGGTGATGTTAGGTGCCGGCCGCGCCACCAAAGAGGATAACATCGATCACGCGGCCGGTATCCTTCTGCGGGCCAACGTAGGGGATCAGGTTTCCAAAGGGGACGTGTTGTGTGAACTGCACACCAACCGTGCCGAGGTCATCGAAACGGCTCGGCGCCGGTATCTTGATGCAGTCACCATTGGCGATATCCCGGCTACACACAAACCGTTGATTTACGAAACCGTGCGTTGAGATGTATAATAAAAAGGCACACACGAAATCGTGTGTGCCTTTTGTTGTATCGAGACTTATTTCAGCGCTTCGGAAACCGCCACCGCACAAGCAACGGTCATGCCGACCATCGGGTTGTTACCTGCGCCGATAAGACCCATCATTTCGACGTGCGCCGGAACCGAGGACGAACCTGCGAACTGCGCATCGCCGTGCATACGGCCCATGGTATCGGTCATGCCGTAAGAGGCAGGGCCGGCCGCCACGTTATCGGGGTGCAGGGTACGGCCGGTGCCGCCGCCCGAAGCCACCGAGAAGTATTTTTTGTTGTTTTCGATCGCCCATTTCTTGTACGAGCCGGCAACCGGATGTTGGAAACGGGTCGGGTTGGTGGAGTTACCGGTGATGGATACTTCCACGCTTTCTTTCTGCATGATAGCCACGCCTTCGAGCACATCGTTCGCGCCGTAGCAACGAACTTTGGCACGTTCGCCGTCGGAGAACGCTTTTTCGCGCACAACGGTCAGCGTATCGGTGCTGAAATCGTATTCGGTTTCCACATAGGTGAACCCGTTGATACGGCTGATGATGTACGCCGCATCTTTACCCAAACCGTTGAGGATAACACGCAGCGGATCTTTACGAACTTTGTTCGCGGTACGCGCAATACCGATCGCGCCTTCTGCCGCGGCAAAGGATTCGTGACCGGCGAGGAACGCGAAGCATTTGGTGTCTTCCGACAACAACATTTTGCCGAGATTACCGTGGCCCAAGCCGACTTTACGTTGTTCCGCAACCGAACCCGGCACGCAGAACGCCTGCAAACCTTCGCCGATGACGGCAGACGCTTCGGCCGCATCCGCGATACCGCGTTTAAGCGCGAGCGCCACGCCCAGGGTGTAAGCCCACACCGCGTTTTCAAACGCGATCGGTTGCACGCCTTTGACGATTTCCTCCACGTTGATATTATTGGCCAAGCACAGGTCGCGGCATTCTTCCATCGAACCCAGCTCGTTTTTCGCTAAAAATTCTTCGATTTTGGCAAGGCGTCTGTCCTTACCTTCAAACATCACATCGTTAGCCATTTGTTACCTCCTGTTACCGAAAAAGTCGGTAAGTTGTCATTAAGTTTGTTAAGCGAAGTTCGATTGATTACTCTTCGCGCGGATCAATGTATTTGGCAGCGCCGTCGAACCGACCGTATTGGCCGATGTTCTTTTCGTACGCTTCGTTCGGCGTCATGCCGTGACGGATATCTTCCAGCATTTTGCCCAAGCGGACAAATTGATAGCCGCACACTTCGTTATCTTCATCGAGCGCCAATTTCAACACATAGCCTTCCGCCATTTCCAGGTAACGAACACCCTTCGCACCGGTGGAATACATGGTACCGACCTGCGAACGCAGACCTTTACCTAAATCTTCCAGACCGGCACCGATCGACAGACCGTCTTCCGAGAACGCAGACTGGGTACGGCCGTACACGAGTTGCAGGAAGATTTCTCTCATCGCCACGTTGATCGCGTCGCACACCAAGTCGGTGTTCAGGCATTCGAGCAAGGTTTTGCCCGGCAGGATTTCCGCCGCCATAGCCGCCGAGTGAGTCATGCCCGAACAACCGATGGTTTCTACCAACGCTTCCTGCACGATACCTTCCTTGAGGTTCAAGGTCAGTTTGCAGGTGCCTTGTTGCGGGGCACACCAACCGATACCGTGGGACAAGCCCGAGATATCGGCGATTTCTTTGGATTTCACCCATTTGCCTTCTTCAGGAATGGGAGCAGGACCGTGATGCGGACCTTTTTTCACGATACACATTTTTTCCACTTCATGGGAATAGTTCATGTTTGTACTCCTTTCGGCCGACGGGGAGAACCCCTCGTCGCACTCCGCTAAATTTTTACGCTTCTCTTATTATATACAATCTTCTCGGTTTTCGCAAGCACTCTGTGCCATTTTTTGCAAAGAATTTTGATTTTCGTTTACGAGACACTTTTTTTGTGGTACAATGCTATCATAAATGCGACAAAAAGGACGGGATCGGATGAAACTCTTGGTCGTAGACGGCAATAGCATTGCCAATCGCGCGTTTTACGGGGTTCGTTTATTATCCACCAAAAACGGCGAATTTACCAACGCGTTGTTTGGATTTTTGAATATTTTGCAAAAGTTGCGGGACATGAGCGAGCCGGACGGCATTGCCGTCGCGTTCGACCTGCACGCGCCGACTTTTCGGCACAAACTGTATGATGAATACAAAGCCGGCCGAAAAGGTATGCCGGACGAACTGCGCAGTCAGATGCCGGTGCTCAAACAACTGTTGACCTTGATGGGTTGCACCGTTATCGAACAGGAAGGGTTTGAGGCGGATGACCTGCTCGGCACCCTTTCGGCGGCGTGTGTGCGATCGGGGGATGAGTGTGTCATCGCCACCGGCGACCGCGATGCCTTGCAGTTGGTGAGTGACCAGGTGCACGTGTTGCTCGCCGCCACCAAAATGGGAAAACCCGAAACGATCGAATATACCCCCGATGCCGTAATGGAAAAATACGGCCTGACACCGGCACAGTTGATCGACCTGAAAGCGTTGATGGGGGACGCCAGTGACCATATTCCCGGCGTGCCCGGTGTTGGCGAAAAAACCGCAACCGATCTGGTGCGTAACTTTGGCAGTTTGGACGCGGTATATGCGCAGATTGAGTCGGATGCCATTCGTGACGGTGTGCGCGCCAAACTGCAAGCCGGTAAAGAGTCCGCGTATATGAGCCGGACACTCGGTACCATCTGTTGCGAAGCGCCGATCGACACCGATCCGTCGCATTATGTGCTGCGCCCGATGCAAAAAGCGGAACTGGCGGCGTTGTTGGCACGGTTGGAATTCTTTAAATGGATCGAAAAATGGGGGTTGACCGGTGAAACCGTTGCTGCCGAACCGCCAAACAACGTGGTTGCCGTAACGGCGAAAGCGTCGTCGCTTGATGAGGCGATCGCGGCGGCCCAACGTACCGGTCGAGTGGATCTGTTGGATAACGCCGACGGTGGATGCATCGTGTCGGCAGACGGCTTGGTAGCCGAAACCAAGGATATCGCGACAATCATTGCTTTATGTGAAGATGCAACGGTGCAAAAACGTGTGCACGACAGTAAAGCGTGGTTTGCGCGGTTGTTGGCGAATGGAAAACAACCGACTGGTTTTGTGATGGATACGATGCTCGCGGCTTATCTGCTTAATCCGTTGGCTTCGGGATACGATTGGGGACGGTTGGTTCAGGAATATACCGTATCAGTACCGGAGAACACGGCTGTGGGACAAGCGGTGGCGTTTGCGAAACTGGCCGACACGCTTGCCAAAATGTTGAAAGAGCAAGAACAAGATCGCTTGCTTATTGATATGGAACTGCCGCTTGCCTTGGTGTTGGCGGATATGGAACAAGCAGGCGTCGCGGTGGATGCAGACGGGTTGCATGCGTTTGGCGAGATGTTGGACGGCCAAATCACCGATCTGCAAACCGGTATCTACGAGGCGATCGGCTATACGTTCAATCTCAATTCCCCTAAACAACTGGCCAAAGCCCTGTTCGAGGATTTGGGTTTGCCGGCGAAAAAGAAAACGAAATCCGGGTACTCGACCAATGCGGAAGTATTGGAATCGTTGCGAAACGAACACCCGGCGGTAGCGATGTTGCTCGATTATCGGATGCTCGCGAAACTCAAATCCACTTATTGTGACGGGTTGGAAAAGGTAATCGGGGAAGACGGGCGCATCCATTCGTCATTCAGCCAAACCGAAACCCGCACCGGCCGTATCTCATCGGCCGAACCTAATCTGCAAAACATTCCTGTTCGGCAACCACTTGGGCGTGAAATGCGCCGGTTTTTCCACGCCAAAGAGGGGTACGTGTTGTGCGATGCCGACTATTCGCAGATCGAACTACGGGTGTTGGCACACATGGCAAACGATACCGCCATGATCGACGCGTTTAACCAACAAGAGGATATTCACCGTATTACCGCGTCGCAGGTGTTTGGTGTGCCGGAAGAATGGGTTACGCCGCAGATGCGTTCTCATGCGAAAGCGGTTAATTTCGGCATTGTGTACGGTATCGGTCCGCACTCATTGTCTCAGGATATCGGCGTGTCGTACAAGGAAGCCAAGCAATATATCGACAGTTATCTCGCGCATTACGGCGGTATTCGGCAGTTTATGGAAGATTTGATCGAACAAGCCAAACGCGACGGATACGCTAAAACGTTGTTTGGCCGTCGGCGTCCGTTGCCGGAACTCACCGCCTCGCAAGCGATGATGCGCGCGTTCGGCGAACGGGTAGCGCGCAACATGCCGATCCAAGGTACGGCCGCGGATATCATCAAGATCGCGATGGTACGGGTGTATCGGCGGTTGGCAACCGAGATGCCGGACGCCAAACTCATTTTGCAGGTGCACGACGAATTGATCGTCGAAGCGAAACAAGAAGATGCCGACCGTGTGGCACAGATCCTGCAACAAGAAATGGAACAAGCCGCGGCCCTGAAAGTGACCTTGTCGGTCGAAGCCAAAACCGGCCACACGTGGTACGATACCAAAGAATGAAAAAGGCTCTGCAACGTTGGTTGCAGAGCCTTTTTAAAATGTTACAACAAATCGTACAAACCGGTTGTCTGTTTTGTGAAATAGACATAAAATATATCTTGACAGATAAGGGTTATTGTACTACAATATATAGTAGCATTTACTAGTCGTAAAAACGGTGTTATACGATGCGTAAATGTAACGCAATGATTGATTAAACTGACTTTTCCTGATAAATTCTTGCCTTTTTAGATATAAACGGCGGATATTGCCGAAACATGAACATGAGGGACACGGATTGTGTGGTACCTATCTATACTGTTTCGTTGTTGTCAGGGAACCTGTCAGGTTGAACCAACATCAAAACAGGAGGTGCACATAGTTCGTGTCTGATTTATTAATGACGATTTTAGGCGCGGTTGGCGGCTTGGTTGTCGGCGGCGTGGCGGCGGCGATCATCTTCTTTAATGCCGGCGTAGCTCATCGCAAGAAAAAAGCCGAAACCTTGATCGGCTCGGCGGAAAAAGAAGCCGAAAAGATCGTGAAAGAAGCCAAGGCTGCGGCCGAATCTAAGAAACGTGAAACAATTTTGGAAGCGAAGGATGAAATTCATCGTTTGCGCAACGAGTCCGAGCGGGAACTGAAAGAACGTCGCAACGACGTGTCCCGGCAGGAACGCCGTATCCAACAAAAAGAAGAGTCGTTGGACCGTAAAATTGAAAATTACGAGAAAAAAGAAGCGGCAATCGAACAAAAACAAGCCGAGATCAATGCCCGTTTAGCGGACGTTGAAAACTTGAAAAAAGGTCAATTTGAGATTTTGGAACGCATTTCCGGCTTTACAGCGGAACAGGCGAAAGAGCATTTGCTCAAAGAATTATCGCAAGAATTGACCCACGAGCGTGCGTTGAAAATCAATGAATTTGAAGCGCAACTGAAAGAAGAAGCCGATCAACGGGCGCGCTCGTTGATCTCGCACGCCATCCAACGTGTAGCGGCGGATCAGGTGACCGAAAGCACCGTTTCGGTCGTGCCGTTGCCGAACGATGAGATGAAAGGCCGTATCATCGGCCGTGAAGGGCGCAACATTCGCGCGATCGAAACACTGACCGGTGTCGACCTAATCATCGACGATACGCCGGAAGCCATCACCTTGTCCGGCTTTGATCCGGTGCGTCGTGAAATCGCTCGCTTGTCGCTCGAACGTTTGATTTCCGATGGGCGAATCCATCCGGCTCGCATTGAGGAAATGGTCGAAAAATCCCGTCGCGAGGTAGAAGCGACCATTAAATCCGAAGGGGAACGCGCGGTTCTTGAAACCGGTTTACACGGTATCAGCCCCGAAATCATGCGGTTGCTCGGTCGGTTGCGTTATCGCACCAGTTATGGTCAGAACGTGCTGAACCACTCGATGGAAGTCGCGTTCTTGTCCGGCATTATGGCCAGCGAACTCGGTATCGATCCGGTGGTCGCACGTCGCGCTGGTCTGCTTCACGATATCGGCAAAGCGGTTGACCACGAAATCGAAGGATCCCACGTGGAAATCGGCGTGGATATCGCCCGTAAATACAAGGAGAGCGAATCGGTTATTCATGCGATTCAGGCTCACCACGGCGACGTAGAACCCACCACAGTGGTGGCGTGCTTGGTACAAGCGGCCGATGCGATTTCGGCGGCGCGTCCGGGTGCTCGTCGGGAAAACCTCGAAAACTACATCAAACGGCTTGAAAAACTCGAAGAAATCGCCAACAACTTCAACGGCGTTGAGCGTTCGTTTGCGATTCAGGCCGGTCGCGAGATCCGCATTTTGGTTCGCCCGGAAGCGGTTACCGACGATCAGATGGTGTTGTTGGCGCGCGACATCGCCGCCAAGATCGAGAACGATATGGATTATCCGGGTCAGGTCAAAGTTAACCTCATCCGCGAAAACCGTGTCGTGGATTATGCGAAATAATCGAACTTATAAACCCGATTGGCATTCCCGATCTTGTTCGGGAATGCCAATTTTCGTAGAACGGAGTGACGATTATGAAGATCGTTTGTATCGGTGATGTGGTTGGTTCGGCCGGTTGCCAGTATTTAAGAGAGGTGTTGCCGGCGTTTAAACGGCAACACGGGGTGGACGTGTGTATCGTTAACGGCGAAAACGCCGCCGACGGCAACGGCATTACCCCGACCGCTGCCGAGTATTTGTTGGATAGCGGTGCGGATGTGATTACCAGTGGTAACCATGTGTTTCGCCGCCCTGAAATGAGCGCGAAACTGGACGAGTCTTCCATGATTTTGAGACCGGCGAACTACCCGGATGCTCCCGGTGTGGGTATGTGCACAGTGGACCGCGGCCGATATCAGGTGACGGTGATCAACCTGATGGGCACGGTATATATGGATGCATTGCGTTGCCCGTTTGAAACGTTGGATGTGCTGTTGGAACAGGCCAGCCATCCGCGGTTTTGTGTGGTGGATGTTCATGCTGAGGCCACGGCCGAGAAAAAGGCGCTTGCCTTTTATGCGGACGGACGGGTATCGGCGATATTCGGTACCCATACCCACGTGCAAACGGCGGACGAACAAGTGTTGCCCAACGGTACGGGTTACATCACCGATATCGGTATGACCGGACCGGCGGTGTCGGTTTTGGGTATACTGCCGCAAAACTCGATCGATAAGATGAAAACCAAACGACCGGTACGGTTTACCTATGCGCCGGGGGCGTGTATGTGCAACGGTGCGCTGTTTACCTTGGACGATCAAACGGGGAAATGCGTGTCGGTTGAGAGAATATCTTTATAAAAAACGCAATAAATGATTGATTATTGACGACGGTTGTGGTACAATAACTGTATTATGGGAATCCATGTGAGTGAAAATCAGTTTCCGAAAGGGCGTGTGTGGATATGATTAAAGTTCGCAATTCTTTAGGTATTGTGGAGATTTCGCAAGAATACTTTTCGCATCTGATCGGGCATGCGGTCACGTCTTGCTATGGGGTGGCCGGTATGGTAAAAAGCGGCCCGAAACAGGGGATTCGCTCTTTGTTTTATCGTCGCACGTTTACCGATGACGGGATTATCGTGCGTAGCGAGAACGACAAATTGCACGTAGATTTGCATATTGCGGTGATTCACGGAATCAACATTGCCGAAATTTCCAAGAGTATCGTCAACAAAGTGCGATACACCGTGGAAGAGGCGACCGGTATGCAGGTCAAGAAAGTGAGCGTATTTGTAGACGGCATGAAAGCCGAGTAACGTCGTGTCGTTTTTATAACATTGCGCGACACCCTATCTGCGAAGGAGTGCTGTTATTTGATTCAGGGTATACTTTTGCGGGATGCGATTATTTCCGCATCCAACCGACTGGCACAAGTAAAACAGTCGGTCGATGAACTTAACGTATTTCCGGTGCCGGATGGCGATACCGGAACGAATATGTCGATGACCATGTCGGCGGCGGCGAGAGAACTGGCCCGTTTGGACCAACCGACGGTCAGCCAGGCGGCTGATACCGCTTCGTCTGCGTTGTTGCGCGGCGCGCGCGGTAACTCGGGTGTTATTCTGTCGTTGTTGTTTCGCGGCTTTTCCAAAGGCCTGAAAGGGAAAGAACAAGCCGAAGGGACCGACATGGCGCAAGCGCTGCAACTTGGCGTCGATGCCGCGTATAAAGCGGTTATGAAACCGACCGAAGGCACCATCTTGACGGTGGCGCGCGAGGCGGCGGCGGCCGGTAAAAAAGCGGCGGAAGACGGTGCCGAAGCCATTGCGGTATGGGGCGTGATCTGCGACGAAGCGAAAGCATCGCTCGCGCGCACCCCGGAACTGCTTCCGGTTTTGAAAAAAGCCGGCGTGGTGGATGCCGGTGGCCAGGGCCTGTGCGTGATTTTTGACGAGATGAACCGTGTGTTCAACGGCGGCGAAATGACCGACGGGGTAGAAGTAGCGGCGGCAGCACCGGCGAAAGCCAGTGCGGCGGCTTCGTTCGAAACCGAAATCACCTTTACCTACTGCACCGAATTTATCGTAGCGAAAGAACCCGGCAACACGCGTGATCCGTTGTTGCTCCGTGCTTATCTCGAAACCATCGGCGACTGTGTCGTGGTGGTGGACGATGATGAAATCATCAAAGTGCACGTGCATACCAACGATCCCGGTAAAGCGTTGACCGAAGGCGGTAAGTATGGTCAGTTCGAAACCGTCAAGGTTGAGAACATGCGGATTCAACACGCGAACGCCGGTTGGGTAGAAGAATCCGGCGCCGAATTGCCGGAAGTGCCGATGGAACCGACCAAACCGATCGATCCGTACGGATTTGTGGCGGTAGCCTCCGGTGAAGGCTTGGTCACCATGTTCACCGATCTGGGTTGTGCGCACGTGGTGTCCGGCGGCCAGACGATGAACCCGTCGACCGACGATATTCTGCAAGCGGTTCAAGCTACACCGGCAAAAGTGGTATACGTGTTGCCGAACAACAAAAATATCATTTTGGCAGCGGAACAAGCGGCCTTGTTGGCAGACCGCGATGTGCGCGTGTTGCCGACTCGGACCATTCCGCAAGGGGTATCGGCGTTGTTGTCGTTCGATCCGGATGCCGATGTGGAAGATAATCTCGCGGCGATGAACCAAGCGGCCGAAAACGTATCCACCGGTCAAATCACCTTTGCCGCACGGGATAGCGATTACGAAGGTCATAACATCAAAGAAGGACAACTGTTGGCCCTCGATAACGGCAAACTCTCGTTTGTGGAGACCAACGTGAAAAAAGCGGCGGTCAAACTGTGCAGTAAACTGGTGAACGCTCGTCGTGTGACGGGAAAAGATACCAGTTTCATAACGGTTATGTACGGTAGCGATATCGCGCAAGAAGATGCCGAAAAGGTCGCCGAGGAGATCCAACAGAAAGTTGGCTCTTCGATCGAAGTAACGGTCATCGATGGCGGTCAACCGGTTTATTATTACATTATGTCGGTAGAATAAGTCAACAAACACCGCCTTGTATAAGGCGGTGTTTTTTCACCAAATGACACGAGATAAAGGAGGCGAGAAACATGGCGATGAGCCCCGATATGCCGGTACAATATCTTAAACAAATCGGCGAAAAACGCGCACAGTTATTCGCGAAGTTGGGCATCTATACCGTGCGTGATTTGGTGCGCCATTTTCCTCGCCAGTATGAGGATTGGTCCCGTGTGGTATCTATTTTAGACGCGCCACTCAACGAGACCTGTTGCATAAAAGCAATGGCCATCAAAGCACCGCAAGAACACCGCATCCGCAAAGGAATGACCTTATATAAATTCCCGGTCTCGGACGGCGAAAATCGGATGCAGGTGACCTTGTTTAACAACAAATATGCCGCGCAAAAGATCAAAGTCGGGCAAGAGTATCTGTTTTTCGGCACGGTGGGTGGCAATTTGCTTCGCCGTGAAATGTCTGCGCCGTTGATCGAACCGGCCGAAACCGGTGCGCGGATCCGCCCTATCTATCCGCAAACCGCCGGTTTGGTATCCCGTGTGATTGAAGCGGCAGTCAAACAGGTGTTGGATGCCGGTAGCGATTTTCTGGACGAAGATCCGTTGCCGGTCGATATTCGCGAACGATATGGGTTGTGCGGTTACCGGCAAGCGTTGCAACGGATCCATTTTCCTAACACCCATCGCGATATCGAAATGGCGCAGAAGCGTTTAATTTTTGAAGAATTGTTTGTGCTACAACTCGGGCTATTGCGGTTAAAAACCGGTACCCGTACCCAAACCGGTGCGCGTCTTACAGCCGATTATCGTGCCGATTTTTATCGATTGCTTTCGTTTGAACCGACCGGCGCCCAACGCCGCGCGATCGACGATTGTGTGCGCGATATGGCGAGCCCACATCCGATGAATCGGTTGATTCAAGGGGACGTCGGTAGCGGTAAAACGGCGGTTGCGGCCGGCGTAGCGTATCAGGCGATGCGCAACGGATGGCAGGTCGCCATGATGGCCCCGACCGAAATTTTGGCGGCACAACACGCCAAATCGCTCGAAAGGTTGTTCGCCCTTGCCGGCATCTCGGTCGGGTTGTTGATCAGTTCGCAACCGGCCGCCGAGAAAAAACGCGTGTTACAGGGTTTACATAACGGCGATATTTCGTTCGTGGTTGGTACGCACGCGCTGCTATCGGATAAAGTACAGTTTCAGCGATTGGGTTTGGTGATTACCGACGAACAACATCGTTTTGGGGTGGAACAACGCGCGAAATTGGCGCAAAAAGGGGTGCATCCGCACCTGTTGGTTATGTCCGCCACGCCGATTCCACGCACCCTGGCCTTGATTATATACAGCGATCTGGATGTGTCGATTTTAGACGAATTGCCGCCCGGCCGGCAACCGGTCAAAACCTATGCCGTCGGTACGCCGCTTAGGGAACGTGCGTATGGATTCGTCAAAAAACAAATTGATGCCGGTCGGCAAGCGTTTATCGTTTGTCCGTTGGTGGAAGACGGGGAAACTGATCTGGCCTCGGCGACGTCATATTATGAACAACTGCAAGCAACCGTATTTGCCGGCTATCCGATCGGATTGTTACACGGCAAAATGAAGGCCGCCGATAAAGAAGCGGTCATGGCGGCGTTTGTCGATAACCGGATCTCGGTATTGGTATCCACCACCGTGGTGGAAGTCGGTGTGGACGTGCCGAACGCCACTGTCATGTTGATCGAAAATGCCGAACGGTTTGGTTTGGCGCAACTGCATCAGTTGCGCGGCCGTGTCGGGCGCGGCAAACACGAGGCGTTTTGTGTATTGGTATCCGATGCACAGAACAAAGAAGCTGTCACCCGACTGAAAGCCATGTGTGCCACCAACGATGGATTCCGTATTGCGGACGAGGATCTGAAATTGCGTGGACCGGGTGACTTTTTCGGTAACCGCCAACACGGTTTACCGAATCTGAAACTGGTAGATCTGTCGGCGGACGTGGAGTTGTTGCAACAAGCGCAGATTGCGGCGAAACAGTTGTTGGCCGCCGATGCGACGTTGACGCAACACCCGCGTTTGGCGAGAGAGGTGCAAGCGTTGTTTGCACAAGTAGGGGAAGCCGGTCTTAATTAATGTATCAAATTAAAAAGCAGACGATGGATATTCATCGTCTGCTTTTGTTATGCTTCGGGGGTTGATTCGTTTTCAAAATGATGTTTGATCACTTGTTCATATTCAGGCGGCAAGGTCATATAGTCACCGTACACCTGCTCCAAAATCTGTTCCGCCTTGGCCGGAATGGGGGACATACGCCCTTCAAACGGCACATACCGCGGTTTGCCGTACCACGTAATCGGCACCGTTTGCCCGCGATGATCGTGATAACTGGCCAGATTCACCGCGTACGGATTATCCGGTTGGTTGTACCACCGGAAGGTGCGGTCAAGCCAACGGTGCAGAGCCTTGATGGGGGTGATGTGACAAAGCACGTCGCATACCGGTGCGTACTTGTTATAGTTGCGCCGACATTTCAATTTTGAGGTTAGCGTGCCGCGTAATAATTGTACCGCCCACGATTGTACCCGTTGTCCAAAACTCCACGATTGCGGTACGGTATCGATTGGGAATACGTCGATATACGGACCGTTATGATCGGTGAGATGGGCAATATGTTCTTGCGAAAAACGAGTATTATCCAACAAACGCACTTTGATAAACGGGGACCAGTAGCGGTCCACCGTGGTGGCGTGTTGCACCTCATACGTATCTCCGAGTGCGTTCGGTGCCACCTGTAAAAAGCGCTCGTAATCGTCACGCATCATCAACAGATCCATGTCATCGTCCCACGGAATAAACCCTTGATGACGGATTGCCCCCAACAAGGAACCTTCTCCCAAATAATACGGAATATGATGCTGACGGCAAACGCGGTCGATATCGTCCAGGATCGACAACTCAATCTTCTGCAATTCCCGTACCGTAAGCGTTCCGTCATCGGATGTCGGTTCCGGATCGGCTACATGCAATACCGCACGATAGATGGTTTCGATCGCTTCGGTTGACAAAGCGATCGGGTGATTGCTCAATCGGGTTGCATCGACCGATTTTACCAACATAGCTAATTGTTCGGGCGTCACGTCCGGTGTCGGCAGTTTAAATACCCGATACAACGCTGCAAATTGTTCGCACGCTTGTTCAATGGTACGTGTGCCGAACAGATGTGTCAGTTTAGAAAACGCCGTTTTCAACGCGGCTTGACCGCGCGGATCGCAACAGCCGTCGGTATGTACCGCCATATACGCCCACACACCTTGCAAGCAAAGGGCTACGGCATGTCCGTGCGCGATGCCGAACAAGGTGGTCAGTTTATAACTCATGGCGTGAGGGGCGGTTGTTCGTGTGATGTGAATGGCTCGACCGGACAGATGCGACGCCAGTAAGATATCCGCCATCACGGCAGGATCGCCCTGCAGATAACTACGCCAGTTGGCCAAGATCAGCGAGATTGCCTGCTCGGCATATTGCATGCTTTGTGCGGTGGAATGGACCGACCAGATCGATTCGATCGCTTGGCACAACGCATCCATTAACGTTGCCTTTTTTTGATATAACGGCAGGGTTTCGAGCAAGCGCGGTTCTAAGATCGCCACCTGCGGCACCAGACTGTCGTGTGCGACGCTTTGTTTTACCCCTTGGTGATACATCACCGCAAACCGATTGGCTTCACTGCCGGTACCGGCGGTGGTGGGGATAGCGAGATGAAACACGCCGGTGTCGGTAAGAGGTTGTTCCAAACAAAACACACCGGGGTCCATTTGGCAAAACAGTTTGATGCCTTTTGCTACATCGATGGCACTGCCGCCACCAACCGAGATCAATCCGTCGCACTGATGCACACGGAAAAACTCTACCCCGGCCATTACGTCGTCGTATTGCGGATTGGGGGTAAAGGCATCGAAAAACAAGGCGTTGTTTAAGGCGGCCAAATAATCCCCGATAAACAGTTTGCGCGCGGATTTGCTACAAACAATCAACGGGCGTTGAACGCCCGCTTGTTGCAGATGAGCCGCAATGTTTTCATAATGATTGTCTACGATCATTCTGAAAGATCCTTTCGTTGGTTAACTCATAAAGGTTTCGTATGCCGGTAATACCTCGTCCATCGGGCCGAACATTCGAAGATTTCCTTCGTGTAACCATAAGATTTTATTGCACAGTTTGCGCAACGTATCGGCATTATGCGATACAATCAAGACTGTGCGCGATTTATCACTGATCAATTCTTTGATCTTTTTATAACTCTTTTTCTTAAATTTCGCATCGCCGACACTCAGCACTTCATCGATCAACATGATATCGGTTTCCAAAAACGCCGTGATCGAAAAGGCGAGTTTCGAGTGCATACCACTCGAATAGGTGCGTACCGGTCGGTCGATGAAGTCGCCCAGTTCCGAAAAGGCGATGATATCATCCAACTTTTCGCGAATCTGCTTTTCGGTAAAGCCGAGCAACAAGCCCGATAAAAAGATGTTTTCCCGTCCCGACAGTTTTTTCTCAAATCCAACACCGATCGCCAACAACGATACCGACCGCCCTTTCACGTCGATCGAACCGCTGTTGGGACTGAATACGCCGGCAATCGAGCGCAACATGGTGGATTTACCACTGCCGTTTTTACCCACGATCCCGACCACGTCGCCCGATTCCACGGCGAACGATACGTCCTTCACCGCGACAAACTCTTTTGCCGGTTTCTTTTTGCGGGAAAAGAGTTGCTTGATCGAACCGCGACGTATGGTTTTATATGAAATTGTGAGATTCTTCACTTCGATAGCGATATCTTTCATATTATATCACCTTAACATAACTGTTTTCGTAGCGGTATACCAACGCTATGCCTATCACACTTAGTGCGCTGCCAATGCCAAACCAGATCAACAACCAGTCATACTGCGGAACGGCCCCGTCGATCAGTACCCGGCGCGCCGCATCGATGCACAGTGCCACCGGATTGCCTTTCAACAACCATCCGCCATACAAACCGCCGATGCGGCTTTCGATCGAGTAGAAGACGCCGGACAGGTAAAACACCAACCGCAAACCAACGTGAACCAGATTATGCAGATCTTCAAAAAACACGCCGCAATGCATCAGGATTACGCTGAATCCAAAGGTGACGATCATCAAGGTTAGCAAGACCGGGAGCAACTGTAACATCGCCCAGGTATACGGGACACGATAGACTATCATCATCACTAAAATGATGCCGAACGAGATCAGCAGTTTCACAAAATGGTTGAGCATTTTAGCAAAAATGAGCACGTATTTCGGCAAATAGATCTTCGAAATAATGCTTTTGGCACCCGATACCAGTTTGACCGAGGATTGGACCGTTTTGCTGAAAAAGTTCCAAATCGTCAATCCGATAAATACAAACAGAGCGAAATGTTGTTCCGGTTCGTTGTAAACGATCAACCCGATAAACATATATACCAGCATGAACAACAGCGGATCCAAGATCCACCATAGCCAGTTTAAATAGGAATTCGCGACCTCGGCTTTGAGTGATGATTTCGCCGAATACACCGCATAATCGGCATATTTTCGAATATCCTTAACAAAACGCTTCATAGGTTCCTCCGTCCTGTATGGAAACGCGCGTGCTTCCGTATCACGCGCCGGTTACTCATTGTACGTATTATACCGCGTATGTCTATACCCCGTCAAGGGTTAGTCCATGTTGCCGGTATAGGCCATGATCATCGTTAACGCGGCGATCGGTGCGGTTTCACATCGCAAAATCCGCGGGCCAAGCGTCGCACATACGGCGCCATGTTCACACAAACGTGCCACCTCTTCAGGGGCGAAACCGCCTTCCGGCCCGATCACGATGGATACGGATTCGGTTGTCGGTTCCAATACCGCCGAAACGGGTTGGCCGCCGCCCTCATAAAAGATCAGGGTTTTGTCACCGGCCAATCGGTTCGCCGCTTCGGAAAACGATACCGGGGCCGACACGATCGGCAGTTTGCCGCGGCCGCATTGACCGGCGGCTTCGGTAGCGATACGTTGCCACCGCGCTTGTTTGCGATCGCCGTCACGGCGATCCAGTTTGACAATGCTGCGCGCCGTAGCCACCGGCACGATCTCGGTCACGCCGAGTTCCACCGCTTTTTGAATGATCCATTCCATTTTGTCGCTTTTCGGTAACCCTTGGTATAAAGTCACGCGCACGCTCGGTTCGGACACCGATGCGGTTTTGTGGATCACCCGCAAGGTCACCTGTGCAGGGGAAATGTCGGTGATTTCGCAGGCGTAATCAAACCCGGCCCCGTCACACAAGGTCAGCGGTTCGCCCACCCGCATCCGAAGCGACCGCGCGATATGCGACGCGTCATCACCGGTGATGACGGCAGTATCGGTGGGGGATGTGTTCACAAAAAAACGAGGCATCGCGTTACACTCCGTTTCGACGGCAGACCATGCAGATCCACCCTTTTTGTTCCAATCGTTGTTCCACGATCCAACCATTATCTTTGAGCACCGTCACGACATCCTGTTCACGCGTGTCGATGATACCGGATACCAAATACCGGCCGTTTTTGTTTAAGAACGGGGCGACTGCCGGCGTTAACGAGATAATGGCATCGGCAACGATGTTCGCCACTACCAAATCGTATTGCCCGGTTACGGTTTTGGCTAAATCGCCTTGCACCATGGTATAAGCCGGTTCGGTCAATCCGTTTTCCTGTCCGTTGGCAATCGCGGTTTTTACTGCGAGAGGATCGATATCCACGCCAACGGCTTGTTTGGCGCCGAGCAACATCGCGGCAATTGACAGAATGCCGCTTCCGCATCCAATATCCAGCACGGTGGTGTCAGGCGTTACCAACGGTTCGATCGCTTCCAACATCAGTCGCGTCGTGTCGTGGCCGCCGGTCCCGAACGCCATGCCGGGATCGATCGAGAGCATGGTGCGCCCATCCGGCACGGCCGCCGACGTCCACGTCGGGCAGATCCACAGTTTTTGCCCGACCGTCAACGGTTTAAAATAGGTTTTCCAGTTGTTGGCCCAATCCTGTTCGGTGATCGATTCGGACGATACCTCGTGTGCGATCTGCGCGGCCGTTAACCGTTCGCGCAAAAAGGCAATCGCTTCCAGTGGGTTTTCTTCCGGCGAAATATACGCGTGGATCAGCGAATGGGTACGGTCTTTTTGCAACAACGCTTCATCGATCAAATCGATGTGCGCGATCTCGCGTGCCCCTTGTTCCAAATCGCTGTAATCTTCCACGTAAATGCCGTACGGCACGACCATATTCGCAATCGCCGATGCCGCGTCGGTGTCGGCAGTGGCTACTTTTAAACAAATCTCGGTCCATTCCATCGATATCACTCATTCCTTTTCTAAATAGGTGCGCAGTTCGGTGGCATTCAGGCCGCTTTGTGCGAACATAAACGAGGCCACTTGTTGTAAGATCTGGCGGCATCCGCCGATACGGTTGCTTTCGATATTCATCGGCATCACCGGATCGTGCACGCTGAGTCGCAACAACAACCAACCGTCGCCGTCGGGTTCGCTGAACGAAACGCGAACCCCCTCAAAACTATCCTCCGCCACGCGCCAACCGTTTTCGCGCGCCAGCGTTTCCAGTTGAGTAAGCACCTCTTCGCCGTACGGACGAAAATCCGGTTCGGTGATCCCGAATCGCAATTCAACCGCCTCGGCCGGTTGCGGCAGACGGGCAATCAACGCGTCCAAACTGCTACCGGTCAGGCGCAGGTTAACCGCGTGGATAATGATTTGGGTGATGAGATACGCACCATCGTCCAGGAAATAGTTGTCGCGCATGGCGGCGTGACCGGAGGTTTCGATCGCCAACGGTGCGTCGATGCCTTCGGTATTTAAACGAATGGCTTCGTTGATGACGTTTTTATAGCCGCGTTTAAAGCGGTGATGTTTGCCGCCGAGTACCGATTCGATAAACCATTTCAAACCGTCCGAGGTGACCGAATCGGTGACGATGGTGCCGCCATCGTGCCCGTCTAACGCGATACAGGCCGCCAACGCGATCAAGGCATTGCGGTTGATCTCCCGTCCTTGCGCATCCACACAGGCCGCACGATCGACGTCGGTATCGAAAATGATACCGAGATCCGCGTTTGCCGCGACGGTGGCCGCCGAAACCGACGCCATAGCCGTGACGTTTTCGGGGTTCGGGATATGGTTGGGGAACCGGCCGTCCGGTTCTAAGAACTGGCTACCCGATACGTCTGCACCGAGCGGCGCGAGCACGTCGGTCGCATAAAAACCGCCGGCACCGTTACCGGCATCCACCACCAGTTTCCAACCGTCGAGCGGACGGGCCGGATTGGCCGCGCCGCGTACCCCATCACAGATCATGCGGCGCAAACGGGCGGCGTATTGTTTCATATAATCGGACTCGGTGCAAGTGCCGAGCGTGGTGGCTTTGGTGGGTTCCAACGAGGCGGCGATCTCTAAGATGCGCGAGATATCGCTGCTTTCCAAACCACCGTTACGGGTGAAGAATTTTAACCCGTTGCGATGATACGGGTGATGACTGGCGGTGATCTGGATAGCCCCGTCGGTTTGCAAATCCACCGTAGTCATAAACATGGCCGGTGTAGCGGCCAGGCCGCAATCCAAAACGGTAACGCCGCACTCAACCAACGCGTGGCAAGCCACCGTGCGGATACGCGGACCGGACACGCGACTGTCGCGTCCGACCGATACCGTGAGTTGATCGGCGGATTTACCGCATCTATTTTCCAAAAAGACAACAAACGCGCGCACAATATGATCCACGACCGCGTCGGTCAGGTTCAACGGTTCACCGTCGATCCCGTCTACCGCTACGCCGCGAATATCGGTGCCGCTTTTCAATGCTTTCAATGCCGTGATATCTAACATACTTTAAGACCTCCGAGAATAACGCATATTTATATATTCTACATTATACACTAAACGGCGAATGCGAGCAATAGTAAAATTCACAAACAATTTAAGGGGCGTTCGTTGACAACCGCGGTAGAAAGGCGTAAGATAACAACATGATCAGTTGGGCGGTCGGCCCACAAGGAGACGTAAACACATGACTGCTAAACACGGAAAAAAGCGCAACTATACATGGTTTTGGGGATTGCTCGGGATCGTATTGGCGATCGCGGTGATCGTGGTATCGGTTTGGGCGATGTCATCGTCGAAACCCGGACGCGGTTCCGACACCGGTTCGACCTCAACCACCACGACAAACACGACCACCACAACGACGGTCGTGCCGCCGCCCACCACTGCGACGATCGGCAGTACCGGCGATTTTTTGTTGCATACGCCGTTGTTGACCAATTATTACGATGCGGCGACCGATACGTATGCCTATGATAACGTGTTCACCCACGTCAAACCGTATTATGAACAGATGGACTGGATGGTGGGGAACTTAGAAGTGACTTTGGCCGGCGACGCATACGCGTATCAAGGGTATCCCAACTTTAACGCACCGGATACCATGATCGATGCCATGCTCGATAACGGTATCGATATGCTATTGACGGCTAATAACCACTCGTTCGATACCGGTTCGATCGGGTTTACCCGCACGCGTTCGGTGTTGAAAACCAAGAACATGCCGTTTATCGGGACACGTGACGAGGCGGACAAGCCGTACCGCGTTGAAACGGTAAACGATATCGCGATCGGGATGATCAACTATACCTATCAAACCTATCGGCCAGATGGGCAAAAGGCGCTCAACGGTATTTTGATGACCGGCGACACCGCCCCGTTGATCAATTCGTTTGATTACCGTAACCTGGATGCGTTTTACACCGAGTTGGCACAACGTATCGAGGAGATGCAACAGGATGGTGCCGAAGCGATCATGGTATTCATCCATTGGGGCGACGAGTATCGGCTGGCCCCCAACGCCTACCAAACCGCGATGGCGCAAAAGATGTGTGATCTGGGCGTCGATGTCATTGTGGGCGGTCATCCGCACGTCATTCAACCGATCGAGATCCTCACCTCGTCGATATCGGGTAAACAGACGGTATGCGCGTATTCGGTCGGTAATGCATTGTCCAACCAACGCGTGGCGTATATGGATATGAAAACCGGCCACACCGAAGACGGAATGGTGTTGCAAACCACCTTTACCAAATCGTCCGACGGAACGGTATCGCTGACCGGACTGGACGTATTGCCGACATGGGTGCATATGTATAAAAGCGGTAATAAAACGTATTATGAGATTGTACCGCTTGATACTGAACAAGAGTTTGCTACCTCGTTTAACCTGTCGGCCAGCTCGACCGGTGCGGCGGACGCTCAAAAATCGTATGATCGGACGATGGCGTTGGTACAAGATGGACTTCAGGCGTTCAAAGCCCGGATGGCGGAACGCGTAGCGGATTGACATTTGTCACGGGATGATGGTATAATCATCCGCAGTGATACACGAAAGGACGACACGGATGAACAAGGTTTTTGTACCGCAGGGGTATCGCCCTCTGCTTGACGCGTACAGTACGCAACGCGCCATCGAATATATCAAGCGCACCTTTCAGGCGGAATTTTCGTCGGCGCTTCATTTAAAACGCGTCACCGCCCCGTTATTTGTCACCGAGGGGTCCGGCCTTAACGATAACCTCAACGGATATGAGCGGGCGGTCTCGTTCGACGTGCCGGCCATTGGCTTGGATGCACAGGTGGTGCATTCGCTGGCTAAATGGAAACGGTTAGCGCTCAGCCGCTACCGTTTTGGCGTGGGGGACGGGTTATACACCGATATGAACGCGATCCGTCGCGATGAAGAGTTGGATAACATCCATTCGATCTACGTAGACCAATGGGATTGGGAAAAGGTGATCACGCGCGAAACTCGCACGTTGGAGTATCTGAAATTGATCGTCACGTCGATTGTCGGGGCGATCTGTGATACCAACGATCGGTTGCACGTGCGGTTTCCGCAACTGCGCACCGAATTGTGCCGGGACGTATCGTTTATCACCACGCAAGAGTTGGAAGATAGATACCCCGACATGACCGCGTCCGAACGCGAAACCGCGTATTTAAAAGAACATAAGACTGCCTTTATCATGCAGATCGGCGGTAAACTCCGATCCGGCAAACCGCACGATGGCCGCGCTCCCGACTATGACGATTGGGAACTGAACGGCGACCTGCTTTTTTGGAACGATGTGCTTGGCCGTGCGTTCGAGATCTCGTCGATGGGCATCCGCGTGGACGCTGCCTCGCTCGATCGGCAGTTGACCGAATCGGGTTGTGACGATCGTCGAAACCTGCCGTTCCATAAAATGTTGTTAAACGATGAATTGCCGCTGACCATCGGCGGCGGTATCGGACAATCGAGACTGTGCATGTTGATGATGGGCTGTGCCCACATCGGGGAAGTGCAGTCCAGTATCTGGGACGACGAAACGGTACGCATCTGCGAACAAAACGGCATTCCGTTGTTATAAGTTAAACCTAAAAAGCGAACCCCCGTCGGGTTCGCTTTTTTAAAGGAGAGATTGGTATGACCATCCACGGCTTTCAAAAAACGACGTTGT
Source organism: Acutalibacteraceae bacterium (assembly GCA_045544455.1). GTDB lineage: Bacteria > Bacillota > Clostridia > Oscillospirales > Acutalibacteraceae > JAZPYZ01. The sequence goes on from JAZPYZ010000003.1 coordinate 167,465, forward strand.
TGGATTTCCCGGGCAAGGTAGCCAGTACGGTGTTTACCGCCGGCTGTAATTTGCGTTGCCCGTTTTGTCACAACGCATTACTGGTGACCGAGATCGATCCGGCCGCCGCCCTTGATACTGAAGAATTGCTGGCGTATTTTGAAAAGCGACGCGGCATTTTGGATGGGGTGTGCGTGTCGGGCGGCGAACCCTTGTTGCAACAAGATGTGTTTGATTTCATGCGTCGTATCCGCGCAATGGGGTTGTCGGTAAAACTCGATACCAACGGTGCGTTTCCGGCGCGTTTGCGTCAAGCGGTGGAAGAGGGATTGGTCGATTATGTCGCGATGGATATCAAAAACAGCCGCGCGAAATATCCCCAAACCGTCGGGTTGCCGAATTTCGATATCGCCCCAATCGAAGAGAGCGTTGCCTATTTGTTGAGTGGGGTAGTGGACTACGAATTCCGCACCACCGTGGTGGCGGAACTGCATACCCTACAAGATATGGAGGATATCGGGGGTTGGATCGCCGGCGCAAAACGATATTATCTGCAAAATTTCGTCGAGTCGGATCATTTAATCAATCCCGATATGCACGGTGTGGACGAAGCTTCTATGAAAGCTCTACAAAGAATTGCGGCAAAATATGTGGAAAAAGTCGAATTACGCGGAATTTAACAAAAACACACAATATCTTGTGTTTTGGTAGTTGACAAAACTCAATATCTACTGTATATTGGATAATGCAGCGAAATGATTTAAGGTATTATCAATATACAGAAATGGAGTTAGAGGGCATGTATAACGTAATTAAACGAAACGGCAAAGCAGTCGACTTTAACCTCAGCAAGATCAGCGACGCGATCAGCATGGCGTTCGATGCGTGCGAACGGCAATACAACCAAGACACGATCGACTTTTTAGCGCTGAAAGTAACGGCGGATTTCGAGCCGAAGATCGAAAACAACAGCATCGCGGTTGAAAAGATTCAAGATAGCGTCGAAACGGTACTCATCAAAGCCGGTTACGACGATGTGGCGAAGGCCTACATCTTGTATCGCCGTCAACGCGAAAAGGTGCGTAACCTCAACGCCACGATGGTCAACTATAAAGATATCGTCAACGATTATCTGGATATTAATGACTGGCGTGTAAAAGAAAACTCCACCGTGACCTATTCGGTTGGTGGTTTGATCCTCAGCAACTCGGGTGCGATCACCGCGAACTACTGGTTGTCGGAAATTTACGACGACGAGATCGCGAACGCTCACCGCAACGCGGATATCCATATCCACGATCTGTCGATGTTGACCGGTTATTGCGCCGGTTGGTCGCTGAAACAACTGATTCAAGAAGGGCTCGGCGGTGTACCGGGTAAGATCACCTCGTCGCCGGCTACCCACTTGGCTACTTTGTGTAACCAAATGGTCAACTTCCTCGGTATCATGCAAAACGAATGGGCCGGCGCGCAAGCGTTCTCCTCGTTCGATACCTATCTGGCGCCGTTTGTCAAAGCGGACAACCTGAACTATGATCAGGTGAAAAAATGCATCGAATCCTTTATCTACGGCGTTAACACGCCGAGCCGTTGGGGTACCCAAGCGCCGTTCTCCAACATCACGCTCGACTGGACCGTTCCGGCAGACTTGGCAGAACTCAACTGCATCGTCGGCGGCAAGGAAATGGATTTCAAATACAAAGATTGCCAAAAAGAAATGGATATGGTCAACAAGGCGTTTATCGAGATCATGATCGAAGGCGACGCCAACGGCCGTGGTTTCCAATACCCGATCCCGACCTATTCGATCACCAACAATTTCGATTGGTCCGATACCGAAAACAACCGTCTGTTGTTCGAAATGACCTCGAAATACGGCACCCCGTATTTCTCCAACTACATCAACAGCGATATGGAACCCAGCGACGTGCGCTCGATGTGCTGCCGTCTGCGTTTGGATCTGCGTGAACTGCGCAAAAAATCCGGCGGTTTCTTCGGTAGCGGTGAAAGCACCGGTTCGGTCGGTGTTGTTACCATCAACCTGCCGCGTATCGCGTATCTCGCGACCGATGAAGCGGATTTCTATGCACGGTTAGACCGTTTGATGGATATCTCCGCCCGTTCGTTGAAGGTGAAACGTACCGTTATCACCAAACTGCTCGAAGCCGGCCTGTATCCGTATACCAAACGGTATCTCGGCACCTTTGAGAACCACTTCTCGACCATCGGTTTGGTCGGCATGAACGAAGTGGGCTTAAATGCAAAATGGCTCGGCAAAGATATGACTCATACCGAAACGCAGGAATTCTCCAAACAAGTGCTCAACCACATGCGTGAACGTTTGAGTGACTATCAGGAAAAATACGGCGACCTGTATAACCTGGAAGCCACCCCGGCCGAATCGACCTCGTTCCGTTTGGCGAAACACGACAAAAAACGCTATCCGAACATCATCACCGCGTCCGAAGCGGAAGGCGCGACTCCGTATTACACCAACAGTTCGCACCTGCCGGTCGGCTATACCGACGATATCTTCACCGCGTTGGATATCCAAGACGAACTGCAAACCCTGTATACCTCGGGTACGGTATTCCACGCGTTCCTCGGCGAAAAACTGCCGGATTGGAAATCGGCGGCAAACTTGATTCGTAAAATTGCCGAAAACTACAAACTGCCGTATTACACCTTGTCGCCGACCTATTCGGTTTGCAAAAACCATGGTTACATCGCCGGCGAACAGTACACCTGTCCGGAATGTGGCGAAAAGACCGAAGTGTATAGCCGTATCACCGGCTACTACCGTCCGGTTCAAAACTGGAACGACGGTAAAACGCAGGAATACAAAGAACGTAAAGTATATAACATCGAAACCTCGGTTATGACCAAAAAAGCCGCGGTCGATGCCATCACGGAAGCGGTTTCGGCGAAAGCTACGGCCACCACGCCGGATGGTGTATACCTGTTCACCACTGCCACCTGCCCGAACTGCAAGATTGCTTGTGGTATTTTGGACAAACAGGGCGCTACCTACCAAAAATTGCTCGCCGACGAAAACCAAGCGTTGGTTGAACAATACGGTATCAAACAAGCCCCGACTTTGGTGGTTGTGAAGGACGGCGTGGTTGAAAAATACGCCGGTGTATCCAACATTAAGAAATTCCTGAACGTCTAACAACAACTGAGAAGAGCCGCCCACTCCGGCGGCTCTTCTTTGATAGAAGGTGTCGTATATGTATGATGTAATCGTAGTGGGCGGCGGCCCGGCAGGACTTACAGCGGCGTTGTACGCTTGCCGTGCCAACAAGTCGGTATTGGTGATCGAAAAAGGTTCGTTTGGCGGCCAGATCACCTATTCGCCTAAGGTGGAAAATATCCCCGGTTTTGTCAGTCTGACCGGTAACGAATTTGCGGAAAAATTGGTGGAACAGGTCATGGAACAAGGCGCGGAATTCGAATCGTGCGAGGTGACCGCCATTCGCGACGGCGCGACTAAAACCGTGGTGACCGATGACGGCGAGTTTGAAGGAAAAACCGTTATCGTTGCCACCGGCGCTAAACATCGCATGCTTGGTTTGTCCGGTGAAGAAGAATTGGTGGGCGAGGGCATCTCGTTTTGCGCGGTTTGTGACGGTGCGTTTTATACCGGCAAAACCGTCGGCGTGGTCGGCGGCGGCAACTCCGCACTTCAAGAGGCGATTTTGTTGTCTGACCTCGCGGCCAAGGTATATGTGATCCAAAATCTGGACGAACTCACCGGTGAACAAAAACTGCGTGAACAAGTGTATGCCAAAGATAACGTTCACGTGATTACCGGCACCGTGGTAGAGGCATTACACGGTGATGGCGAACTGACCGGCATCACCGTGCGTCAAACGGCGACCGGTGAAACCCGTGATATGGCGCTAGATGGGTTGTTTATCGCCATTGGATTAATTCCGCAAAACGAGCCGTTTGCGGAGATTATGGCGCTTAACGGCTACGGTTACGCCGATGCAGACGAAACGTGTGTCACCCGTACCGCTGGTATCTTTGTCGCCGGCGATTGCCGCAGTAAAGCGATCCGTCAGGTGACGACGGCGGCGGCCGACGGCGCTGTGGCGGCACTGGCGGCTTGCCGGTATGTGGATGAATTAGCCTAAACGACGAAAAAAGCACCCGTAGTTCCTACGGGTGCTTTTTATATGTGGTATTATCTCGATTTATCCACCAAAACAGCGCGAACAGGCGCACCGTCCGAATCGGCCAGTTTGACCGGTGCGGCAAACAAGAAATAGCTGCCCGGTTTGGCTTGGGACAGATCCAACCCTTCGAGCAGGATCACGCCGTTTTGCAACAATTGTCGATGAACGGCGGTGGAATCGGCGGCGTTGGCGACGGACGGTGGTTCTACCCCCACCAACAATAAGCCGGAATCCGATAACACAAAGGCGGCACTCGGCGTGATCTCCACATGTCCTTTAAATAACACGCGCGGATGGCTGAATTTGACCAAATTTTCCGCTTGGGCACCGAGCAACGGGCCTTCCCACTCGATCACCGAACATTCTCCAACGCAGGCTTCGAGCGGGACGGTGGCAATATCGATTTCGCTCGGCAAAAAATGGCACGGGGCATCCATGTGGGTACCGTTGTGAACACAACCGTGATACACCGACGTGTTGCACGGATCGCCCAAATCCATCCGGCAAACCGCCTCCAGTTCGGGTGCGGGATCACCGGGATATACGGGTGCTTGGAACATTTCGCGCGAAATATCGATCAATTTCAAATCGACCACCTCCTGTTTCTGTTTTCAGTTTACCGCGCCTGCAGAATTTTTTCAAGAATATTTTAGAAAATATTGAACACAAACAAGAAAAATGATACAATAAAAAGAAATATATATGATGCACGAGATTGGAAGCTGATAGTATGTTTAAGAGATGGGTGTTGACAACACCGGATAAAGACCGCGCAGCCGCCCTGTCGGAAGAAAGCGGTTTGCATCCGTTTTTGGCTTTGTTGTTGGAACTGCGCGGTATCGATACAGCCGAGCAAGCGGCGGATTTTTTGGGATTGACCGATCAAACGGAAGATCCGTTTTCATTAATGGATATGGATATAGCTGTCGACCGTGTGCAACGGGCGATTGACGAACATGAAAAAATAGCAATATTCGGCGATTATGATGCCGACGGCGTCACCGCTACTGCGTTGATGTATTCCTATTTGCGCGATCGCGGTGCGGACGTGGAATATCGGATCCCGACTCGACAAGGGGAAGGGTATGGACTTAATGAGACGACCATCCGGGAGATGGCCGAACAAAACGTACAACTGATCATCACGGTGGATAATGGGATTTCGGCGGTAGACGAGATTCGTTTAGCCGGCGAACACGGCATCGACGTGGTGGTAACCGACCACCACCGTCCGCAAGGGATGTTGCCCAACGCCGTTGCGGTGGTAGATCCGCACCGAGACGATTGTCCCAGCGAATTTAAAGGCTATGCCGGTGTGGGCGTCGCCTATAAATTGGTGTCTGCACTCGAAGGGGATAGCGAACCGATTTTAGAACAATATGCCGATTTGATCGCGCTGGGCACGTTGGCGGACGTGATGCCGTTACAAGGTGAAAACCGTCAACTGATCCGACAAGGATTACGCAAACTGAACGAGTCGCCGAACATCGGCATGCAAGCGCTGTCGACGATTGCCGGTATGGACGGCAAAAAGCACACGGCCGGTACAACGGCGTTTACCATTGCGCCGCGTATCAACGCGGCAGGTCGCGTCGGAAACCCGGATATTTCGGCCAAACTGTTGTTGTGTGACGATCCGGACCTGGCGGCCGATTATGCGGCCCAACTGCAACAATGGAACGTCGAACGGCAATCGATGGAAAGCGAGATCCTAAAACAACTGATCGATCAACTGGATCGGCATCCCGAACGGTTGGCGGATCGCGTGTTGGTGTTACAAGGGGATAACTGGCACGTCGGCGTGATCGGTATTATTGCGGCACGCATTATGGAACGGTACGGCAAACCCTGTATCATTCTTGCGGTATCCGATGGGGAAGCGCGCGGATCCGGCCGCAGCGTAGCTGGTTTCTCGTTGTTTGAAGCGATCGCCTCGTGTGCGGAGTATCTGCAAGGATACGGCGGACACGAAATGGCGGCCGGCCTATCGTTGTCGGCGGATCAAATACCGGCATTTCGGGCTGCGATCAACGCTTATGCGGCGGAACATTACCCGGTGATGCCGATTCAACAACTGAAAATCGATTGTAAACTGCGCCCGTCACAGATCGATGTCGAAAAACTCGAACTGCTCGCAGCGATGGAACCGTTTGGCGCCGGGAATCCCGCGCCGGTATTCGGGTTATACCAAATGCGATTGGATAATATTACGCCGGTTGGCGGCGGCAAACATCTGCGGTTATCGGTATCGCGTGACGATACCCGCTTGACGGTTATGAAATTCCAAACCACCCCGGAACAGTTTCCGATGGAATGTGGTGCGCTGGTGAACGTAGTGGTCACGATCGAACGCAACGAGTTGCGTGGCGTGGTGTTACCGTCGCTGATCGCCAAGGATATTCGCTATGCCGATACCGATCAAGAGGACGTGATTCGATCGTATGCTTTGCGGGATGACGTGATCGGACGTCGGCCGATCGACGCGACGACGGCGCAAGAGATTACCCCCACCCGAGACGACGTGGCGGCTGTTTATCGCTTTTTACGCGCACGCGGCACGTTTAGCGGTTCGGTGGAACAACTGCATCATTTGGTGCGCTGTCCGTCGGTCACTTTTACACGGTTACAGATGATTTTACAGATTTTACAACAAGCGTCGCTGATATCCGTATGCGATAACGGCGATTATATTACCGTACACGTGATGCCGGCAGAGGGGAAAGCCGATCTGCAGGCGACCGACACGATGCAATATCTATTGGCCCACAGTTAAACATATCCCACTTTTAAAGTGAGTCTACGCTACCGGTTGAGAGGAATGGCAACTATGTTAGAAAAGCAAACGGCGATCAACCAACTGAAATCACAGATCATCGCCAGCGGACGCGCCTATGATTTAGAGATCATTAACCGCGCGATCGAAACGGCCACCACGGCGCACGAAGGGCAAAAACGCTCCTCGGGCGAAGATTACGTGTGTCATCCGTTGGCGGTAGCCGGCGTGTTGGTGGATCTCGGTATGGATACCGAGACCATCGTGGCGGCGTTGTTGCACGATGTGGTGGAAGATACGCCGCTGGAACTGTCGGACATCCAAAAACAATATGGCGATTCGGTGTCGTTGTTGGTGGATGGGGTTACGAAACTGAATAAATTATCCTTCTCCAGCCGGGAAGAACAACAGGCCGAAAACGTGCGTAAAATGTTGCTCGCGATGTCGGAAGATATCCGTGTCATCATCATCAAGTTGGCCGACCGGTTGCATAATATGCGTACCATCGAAGCGTTATCTTCTCAAAAGCAACGCGATATTGCCAAAGAAACGATGGATATTTTCGCTCCGTTGGCACACCGTCTCGGTATCCGTGCCGTTAAAGAAGAACTCGAAGATCTGTCGTTGCGCACGTTGGATGCGGTGGCGTATCAGGATATCGAAAACGCACTCGCTTCGCACGAACACGATCGGCAAGCATTTTTAGAAGATATTCAACAAGATATCAAGGCGAGATTGGACGAAAACGAGATCAAAGCGCAGTTGTCCGGTCGCGTTAAGAGCATTACCGGTATTTACCGGAAAATGTATATTCAAGGGCGTAATTTCGACGAGATTTACGACGTGTACGCGGTACGCGTCATCGTGGATTCGGTGATCGATTGCTACAACGTGTTGGGTATGATTCACGATATGTTCCGCCCGATTCCCAACCGCTTTAAAGATTACGTTTCCACGCCGAAACCCAATATGTATCAATCGTTACACACCACGGTGATCAACGAAAAACAGATCCCGTTTGAGGTGCAGATTCGCACCTGGGATATGCACTATACGGCGGAGTACGGGATCGCGGCACACTGGAAATACAAACTCGGCATCCAAAAACGCGACAAGCTCGAACAACGGCTGGCGTGGGTGCGCGAATTTATTGAAAATCAAAAAGATGTGGATGATGCGCAGGATATCGTTCGTACCATTAAAACCGACCTGTCATCGGACGACGTTTTTGTCTTTACACCCAAAGGGGACGTGGTCAACCTGCCGGTCGGATCGACGGTCATCGATTTTGCGTATGCGATCCACTCGGCGGTCGGTAACCGCATGGTCGGTGCCAAAGTAGATGGGCGGATCGTGCCGCTTGACTACGAGGTAAAGATGGGGCAGATCGTGGAGATCATGACCACCATGACCGCCGGTCACGGACCGAGTCGAGATTGGTTAAACATCGTTAAGACCGGTGAAGCGCGCAATAAGATTCGTTCTTGGTTCAAAAAAGAACGTCGAGAAGAAAATATTCAACAAGGGCAAACCGATCTGCAACGGGAAGCTTCCCGCTTGGCGATCCGGTTATCCGAACAGGAATGGGATGAATTCATCCAGATCGAAAGCCAAAAAGCGCATTGCGCTTCGGCGGACGATTTTTATGCGGCGATCGGTTACGGCGGCGTGTTATTATCCCGTGTGGTTACGCGGATGAAAGAATATTATACGCGTCTGCGCGCGGCCAGCGGTGCGGTCAAACCGGTTGTGCCGGAACGGCGCCGTTCGCATAACGGCGGCGTAGTCGTCGAGGGCGTGGACAACTGTTTGGTCAAATTTGCCCGTTGTTGTAACCCGGTGCCGGGGGACGATATTGTCGGGTTTGTCACCCGTGGTTATGGGGTGTCGATCCACAAGCAGGATTGTCCCAACGTGCCCAAAAATGCCGAGTCCGAACGCTGGGTGCGTGCGCATTGGGAAATGGACGTGCGTGCCGAATTCAAAGCGACCATCATGGTCAAAGGCCGCAACCGGCAGGGTTTGCTTGCCGATATCACCGGACAACTCGCCTCGATGCGGATTGCGTTGCACGCGGTCAATGCGCGTGAACCGCAGGAGGACAGTGCAATTATTACCCTGACACTCGGTGTCAGCAGTGCCGAACATCTGCAGATGGTGATTACTCGCCTGGGACGGATCGAAGGGGTGGAGACCATTTCCCGTACCGGCGGTTGAAAGGGGATATCGTTATGTTAACCACCAACACCCTGGTCGAACACGAGCGTGACGGCGTGGTATACTACGCGTTTGAGTCGTTTGAACGATACGGATTTGTTCGCCACGGGTTTTCTACCCGGCTTGGCGGTGTGAGTGAACCGCCGTTTGATTCGATGAATTTAAGTTTCACACGCGGCGATGATCCGGCGCGTGTGCATGAAAATTTTCAGCGATTTTGCCGTGCGATCGGTGTCGATGCGGCGGATGTGGTGATCTCTCAACAAGAACACCACACCCATATCCGTAACGTCACCGCCGCCGATCGTGGCAGCGGTATCACCCGAGATCGGTTATATGCCGATGTCGATGGTTTGTTGACCGATGAACCAAACGTCGTGCTATGCACACAATATGCCGACTGCGTACCGTTGTTCTTTTTAGATCCGGTCAAACATGTGGTCGGTGCATCTCATGCCGGTTGGCGCGGCACGGTGGCCGGTATCGGTGCCATCACGGTCGACCGCATGGTACAGGATTACGGATGCCGTCGAGAGGATATTTTAGCCGGTATCGGCCCGTCGATCGGGCGTTGCTGCTTTGAAGTGGACGATCCGGTACACGAGGCGTTTTCGACGTTGGATGTGTTTGACGACGGATGTGTCACCTGTCGTGGCGATAAATTTGATTTGGATTTATGGGAAGTCAACCGCCGCATTTTGCGTCAGGCGGGTGTTTTGGACGAACACTTGACAGTCACCGATCTATGCACCCGTTGTCATCCGGACGTGTTTTGGTCACACCGCGTGACCGGTGCCGTGCGCGGCAGTTTAGCTGGTATGATTTCACTCTCGGAATAATGCACCAAACAATCAAAACCCCCATAGGATAGAACGAGAATCTTCCTATGGGGGTTGTTTTATGGACAACATAGAAACCTTTGCGGTTATCGGCGGTGATCTGCGTTCTTCGTATCTGGCGAAAGCGTTGGCCACCGACGGGTATAAGGTCATTACGGCAGGTTTCGATGCGACCGAACTGCCGGCCGGTGTTACCGGTTGTACCAACCCGACTCAAGCGGTAGCGTTAGCGGATTGTGTGGTGTTGCCGATGCCGGTCACGACCGACGGTGTTACCGTCAATGCGCCGTTTTCGCGTTCTAAAATACGGTTAGATGCCGTACTAAACGAGATGCGTCCCACGCAAAAAGTGTTCGGTGGGGCGGTGTCGGCGACGTTGAGCGCCAATGCACAACAACGCGGCCTGGTGATATGGGACTATCTGTTGCGTGAAGAATTGGCAATCAAAAACGCCGTGTCGACGGCCGAAGGCGCGGTACAGTTGATGATGGAAGAATTGCCCACCACCGTACGGGATAGTCGCGTACTGATTACCGGTTACGGACGCATCGGCAAGGTGCTGGCACAGATGCTGTTGTTGCTTGGATGCCACGTGACGGTGGCGGCGCGCAAATTATCGGCGCTTTCATGGGCACAGACGATCGGTTGCTCGATTATGCCGATCGATCAACTTCGACACATGGGACGGTATGACGTGGTGTTCAACACCGTGCCGCATCTATTATTCGATAAAACGTTGCTCGAAACGATGGAGGCCGGCGTGTTGCTTATCGATTTAGCCTCGCGTCCGGGCGGAGTGGATTTTCAAGCGGCCGCGGATCTTGGTGTCAAAACCATTTGGGCGTTGTCGTTACCCGGCAAAGTGGCACCGCAAACCTCCGGTGAGATTATTCGGGACAGTATTTTACAGATGATACGTGAACAAGGTTAGCGAAAGGAGGGATGGCGATGGAAACTTGGCGGATCGGGGTGGCGCTTGCCGGTTCATTTTGCACCTTTGACCGCGTGATCGGTGAAATCGAACGATTGGTGCAGATGGGACATGAGGTAACGCCGATCGTGTCGTTTCACACGGCGCAAACCGATACCCGTTTTGGAAAAGCACAAGACATACTCGATCGGTTGGAACACATCACCGGCCGGCTACCGCTTCGCACGTTACCGCAGGTCGAGCCACTGGGACCGAAAGATATGCTAGACGTCTTGGTGGTAGCGCCCTGTACCGGCACAACGCTCGGACGTCTGGCTAATGGGCTTAGCGATACGCCGGTGACCTTGGCGGTCAAATCCATGCTCAGGCGATCGCGTCCGATCGTACTTGCGGTATCGACTAACGATGCACTCGGCGCGTCGATGCGGAATATCGGTCAACTTAAAAATGTGAAACATCTTTATTTTGTACCGATGCGGCAGGACGATCCGGTTATGAAACCGAACTCTTTGGTAGCGGATTTTGAACAAATTTGGCCGACCACGCAGTGCGCGATGACCGGACAACAGATTCAACCGCTGTTTTTAGCATAAATTTATATTTCAAATGGGACGGAATTTGGTTTTCCGTCCCATTTTTGTTGCGTTGTGCCAAAAAATATGATATAGTAAATTAAATATAACAAATAAAAGGAGATTTATCCTATGATTGCGATTGCGAACGACCATTCGGCCCTGGCGGTAAAAGCGGAAATTCTGTCCATGTTGGACAAGATGGGGTTGGCGTACCGTGATTTCGGTACCACCACCGACGATAGTTGTGATTATCCGGTATATGCGGCACGCGCGGCCAAGGCGGTGGCTTCGGGTGAATGTGATCGCGGTATTGTGATCTGCGGAACGGGCATTGGTATTTCAATCGCCGCCAATAAAGTGAAAGGGGTTCGTTGTGCGTTGTGTAACGAACCGTTGTCGGCGCAACTCACCCGTGAACATAACGACGCCAACATGGTGGCGGTAGGGGCGCGCGTAACCGGCGCGGAACTTGCGAAAGAGATCGTACGGGTGTTTTTGGAAACCCCGTTTAGCGGAGATGCCAGACACGTGCGCCGTATCGGTATGCTTACGGCACTCGAAAACGGAGAGGATCTGGAATGATGGCGAAAACACAAACGGAACACGCTCCCGTCAGCGACGTCGGTTTGGCGCTGAAGGCGTATGGCATGACGGTGGTAGCCGCCATCATGGGCTTGATCGTGTATATTTCGTTTACCCTGTTATTCAACGGGTTAGGCACCAAATCCATCGGATACAACTTGTATGAGAAAAACGAGGACGGTTCGTTGACCTTGTTGGAAACGTATTACTATCAAGAAGGGGAAGGCCCCACACCGGACATCGAACTGGAAGAGAATCAAACGTATGTGATCTTCCGTTCGCCGTTGGAAGGCGGGAAACTGCTGGCTTTTCGTGTGTTGACGCAACTGGTAATGGCGATATTGCTGTGGTTGTTCCCGTTTAACTTGTTACGCGATCGCGGAGAAAAGGACCGCACCCTGGTGGTGGCCGGATGCCGCGAACCCGATACCAAACGTGGATTGCGTGTCGGCCTGATGACGATCCTTCCGTCGCTGGTAATGTATGCGGTGTGGGTGATCGCGCAAGCAGTATCGGAACCGTCTTCCACGCTGTTTTTCGCCTTTAGAGTGGCGAATTTGGCGTTCGATCCGCTGATTCTTTGGATGATGCCGGACGCAACACGGGTGTCTTGGTGGGGCGAAATCGTGTGTCTGTTACTGATTTTGACGGTGCCAGCCTGCACCCACTTGGCGTATACCATGGGGTATCGCAACGTTCACCCGATTCAAAGCGTGATATATCCCAACAAAAAAGCCAAACGATAATTCATACCTCGGCACCCATTCTCATACCCATGAGAATGGGTGATCAACATGAAACGAGGGAAACAACAAATCGTCTTAGCGGCGGTGCTGGCGGTAACGGTCGGTATAGTGGCGTTGGTTCCAATCAACCTTCGTACCGCCTCGACCGATTCGGCGCCCGATCCGTTTATTCTCATTGATCCGGGACACGGCGGTGCGGATGGCGGGGCCGTAGCGCCCGACGGCACGATGGAAAAAGAGATCAATCTGTCGATTGCGTTGCCGTTGCGCGATATATTGCGTGTGTTTGGACATACGGTGCAGATGACGCGCGATGCCGACGTTTCGATCCACGATCCGTCGGTGACCACGATCAAACAACAAAAGGTCAGCGATATGCATAACCGCCTGGCTTTATATGAACAGGCAATGCTCACCATCGGCATTCATCAAAACTTTTACCCTGTCGCGAAATACAGCGGCACGCAATTGTTTTATGGGACGGCACATCCGGCAAGTCGAGCGGTGGCCGAAACAGTGCGACAAACGGTGGTGTCGGCATTGCAACCGAACAATACCCGCGAACTTAAAGCGGGAACCGATATCTTTTTATTAGAAAAAACGACTCGTCCTGCGATGTTTGTGGAATGTGGATTTTTATCCAACCCGGAAGAATTTGGACGGTTGAAACAAGAACAATATCAGTGTACCATGGCCTTGTCAATCGCAGTTGGTGTCATGCAGTACGAGCAGTAGAGGAGTGCCGATATGGCAGGGAAAGACAAAACGGTGTTTATATGTGCCGAATGTGGGTACGAAGCGGCCAGATGGAGTGGGCAGTGCCCGTCCTGTGGCAGTTGGAACACGCTTAACGAGGAGATTCGTCGAGTGAGCAAATCGACGTATGCCGTTTCTGCCGGCAGTTCCACCGTGCGCGCGGCCAAACCCCACAAAATCGGCGACATTGATCCGAAAAACGAAACGCGATATCCGACCGGGCTCAAAGAGCTGGACCGCGTGCTCGGCGGCGGTATTGTGCGCGGTGGCTTGATGTTGATCGGTGGCGATCCCGGCATCGGTAAATCCACGTTATTGTTGCAAATCTGCGGTTTCTTGGCGCAATCGATGCAGGTATTATACGTATCGGGCGAAGAATCCGCCCGTCAGATCAAACTGCGCGCCGATCGGCTCGGTGTGCAGGGGGATCAATTATCGGTGTTGTGTGAAACCGATGTCGAAACCATCATCGAAACCATGCACCAGGAAAAACCCGATCTGATGATCATCGATTCGATCCAAACGATGAATTTTGCACAAGTATCTTCGTCGCCCGGTAGCGTAACGCAGGTGCGCGAAAGTACCAACATGATCATGCGTGCGGCCAAAGCGGTCGATCTACCGGTCTTTATTGTCGGACACGTCAATAAAGACGGCGCTATCGCCGGCCCGAAAGTGATGGAACATATCGTCGATTGCGTGATGTATTTTGAGGGCGATCGGCATACCAGTTATCGTATTTTGCGGTGCATCAAAAACCGGTACGGCGCCACCAACGAGATCGGCGTGTTCGAAATGCGCGATAGCGGTTTGTGCGAGGTCGAAAACCCGTCGCTTATGTTATTGTCCGGCCGGCCGCTGAACGTCAGCGGCACCTGTGTGGCGTGTACGATGGAAGGATCGCGCCCGATTTTGGCCGAAGTGCAAGGCTTGATTTCGCCTACCGGGTTCGGCAATCCGCGTCGGATGTCGACCGGGTTTGATTATAACCGCCTGTCGTTATTGCTCGCGGTACTCGAAAAGCGCGCCGGCTATTTCTTTTCCAACCTCGACGCGTATTTAAACGTTATCGGCGGTTTGCGGTTGGACGAGCCTGCGGCGGATCTGCCGGTGGCGCTGGCATTGGTGTCGAGTTTGAAAGATACCCCCGTAGCAGAAGGGGTTGCGGCTTTTGGGGAGATCGGTTTAGCCGGTGAAATTCGGGCGGTATCGGCGGCCGAACAACGGGTTGCCGAGGCGGCACGGTTGGGATTTTCGAAAATCCTGATCCCGTATCACAATCTTACATCCATCACCGCGCGTACCGATATCGAAGTGGTGGGAGTTCGCACGGTTCGTGATGCTTACGAAGCCATTTCATAAATCACAGTATTGATACAATTATTGACACGAACCGATCGTTGATATACAATACGAAGGAGTTTGTTATATGAAACATTGCCGTTTTTACGCGATGTTGTCGCGTATGAAATATATTTTGCGTTGGTCGTTGATGCGTAACACCCGTAGCGAGAATGTGTGCGAACATTCTTACGACGTGGCGGTGATTGCGCATGCGCTGGCGCTCATGACCAATCGCCGTTTTAACGGGACGGTGGATGTTGGCCGATGTGTGTCGATGGCGTTATACCACGACGCGCCGGAAATTTTGACCGGCGATCTGCCGACACCGGTTAAATATTACAACCAATCCATCCGGGACGCTTATCAACAAGTGGAAGATATTTCCGCTAATGAGTTGTTGCGTCTGCTTCCGGAGGATCTGCGCGAGGATTATCGGCCGCTTTTACTGACCGATGAAACCGCGATCGAGTATCGATTGGTTAAAGCGGCGGACAAGATTTCGGCATTGATCAAATGCGTAGAGGAAGTCAAGGCCGGTAATGCGGAATTTTCCAAAGCGCGTGAGTCGACCGAGGCGGCGATCAAACGGATGAATCTGCCGGCGGCAGACTGTTTCTTGCAGGAATGTTTGCCTGCGTTCTCATTGACTTTGGACGAACAAAAATAAACGTGACCGATTGTGGATGAAACAGAAGAGAGGTTATACGAACATGAAAAAAATGTTGGCACTTGTGCTAAGTGTGGTGTTGCTGTTTGGCTTGTTGCCGATGGCCATACCGGTTACCGCCGAGTTATCGGTCGATTTTAAAACCGCCACTTGGAACGACGGTAATCTTACGCTCGCGTGGAATCAGACCGAGACGACGGGATACGCCGTTTCAAAAGTGCGTTTGAACGGTACGCAAGAGATGAGTATACAGAGCAATACCGGACGTTTATCGATCAACGCTTCGGATTTTCGTCCGGGCCAAACGGCAGAGGTCGGGTTTGTGGCAGATGGTACGCAAACGATCGAATGGGTGGCCGTGCCGACGGTTTCGTTCTCGGTCAAAACCGGATTGGATGCGTACAAATCGGATAACTATATCCACATTCAAGCGGAAGACCAGTTTGGTAATGCGCTGCCGGCCGGCACCCGCGTGACCATCACATTGGATGACGGCGTTCAAAAGGTGCCGCTGACCAAATTGTTAGACGATAACGGCGCGGCGATTGCCGACGTGCGCAACTTTGTCAATTTTATCGATGCGACCATTTCGGTAGAGGAAGCCACCGTTGGGAATATCACGTATCTTACGTCGTCGGTCAAAGTGGATATGACGGCGAAGGATTTGACGGTTCAGACCAAAATGACCTTGTCGAGCGTTTCCGGCAAGGTCGCGGCGACGGTCGTTGACGAAAGCGGCGCTCCGTTGGACGGCGTTCCGGTCGTATTGGATTTCGGTTCCAATTCGGGTTACAAGACGGTTGTTACCGATGCGAACGGTGTTGCCTTGTTCGATATCGATGCCGCCTCGACCATGAAGATTGTTTGCCGTGTAGGCGATTGGATGGAAGGTCACGTAACGTATAAAGGTTGCACGGCGACCTTTGCGCCGGCCACCTCATCGTCTACCTCGTCGACTACCACGACCACAACCGACGAAACCGATGAGGGTTCCACAACCAAGACAACGGCTTCCACCACCGAAGGGTTTGGGTTGATTACCGGTGTCGGTACCACCATGCATCCGTCCGGTTACGAGGGGTATATCGCGGTGGACGCGTTGTTTGACACCGGGGTGTTGGATGCTTTCGGGTTAAGTGAACAAGATTTCCGCAATCGTGCGCAACTGTTATTGAAAGAAGACGAGTATGAGGATTTGTTGGAAGACGATGCCATGCTCATGTTGTCGATTCGGTATTCCGATGCCAAGATTACCAAAGAACAGATTCGCAAATCGATCAAATCGAACAAGGATTTGTCGGCGTTTAAAGACGAGCAAATCTCGGTCGTTACGGCGGTGTTGAGCGCTCAGTTGTTAAAATCCAGTGGGGAAGTTATTCCGTTGGAACTGGAAGATTCGGAATACCTTGTGCGGTTGCCGATCCCGGCTTCGATGCAAAGTGCGCGTGCCATTGCGGTGGCGCAATGTTTGGAGGACGGTATCACCAAATCGATCGTGACCTCGATGGAAGACGGCTATTTCGAATTCCCCACCGATAACTTGGTGGAATTGGTTGTGCTCGGTTTTTCGGCCGAAGCAGCACCGAAGAAGGATACCAATCCGTTGACTGTTGTGTTTACCATCTTGGGTGTTTTGTTGGTGTTGGGTGCCGGCGCGATCGTGTATTTCGCCGCATTCCACAAATCGCAACAACAAGAGGAAGATGGCGTAACCGATTTATATTCGGATGATCCCGAAACAGCCGAACAAGAAGACGAAGGGGACATCGTAGTAGCGCCTATGGAAGATGAAGGCGACCTGCCGCCGGTTCAGTATGATCTGTTTGAAGAAGACATTGTTCTTCCGGACCTGTCGGACGATCAATAAGTAAGGGTGTTATCACATGGATGAAACGATTCGCACGGTAAAAGAAGCGTTAGAACGCAACCGCATCGCCGTGTATTACGTAAAAAGTAAAGAAGACGTGGTGGATCAGGTTCAACAACTGCTTCGTGAAGGAGAATCGGTAGCGGTTGGCGGTTCCAATACGCTTTGGACCACCGGCGTGATCGATCATCTGCGTAGCGGTCGCTATCGGTTTTACGATCGGCACGAACCCGGTCTGTCGCCGCGTCAAATTCGGCGTGTATTCTTGCAAAGCCTTACGGTAGACACGTATTTGTGTTCCGCCAACGCCATTACGATGCGTGGTGAGATCTATAACGTCGACGGTAACAGCAACCGCATTGCCGCCATCTGTTACGGGCCGGAATCGGTTATCATGGTGGTCGGACGCAACAAGATCGTTTCGGATCTGGATGAGGCTATGCGTCGCGTAAAAACGCAGGCGGCACCGCCGAATGCGGTTCGGCAAAGCAAACCGACGTATTGTGCGGTTAAAGGGGAATGCCAATGTGTGGACGGCGGTATGACCGACGGATGCCGCTGCGACGACCGGATGTGTTGCAATTATCTGGTCAGCGCCTACCAACGGATCAAAGGCCGTATCAAAGTGATCTTGGTCGATGAACCGGTTGGATATTAAGTAAAAAAGAAGAGCGTTTATCCGGTGATAAACGCTCGTCTTTTTTATATGTCTTTAGCGGAGTACAAATTGTTTGTCCCAAGCATCCAACACATCCGGTTTCGCCGGTGTGGAGAACACCGTTAAGGGTTTTCCTTCAAAAATTTCATTAGCATTGCGCACGAAATCTGCTTGCGTTAATTCGCGATCACGCACAATGGTTTTCGGAAGTTGCAAACCGAGTTCATACATCCACGGTCCGTTGTACCCAACCTCTTGGAGTGCGGCCAGTAACGCCGGCCAATCGATGACGCCTTCGCCCGGTAACCAGTGCCGTTCGTTGCGACGGTCGTAATCCGATACGTGCAAGGTTACGATCTTACTACCGACTTGTTTGGCGAAATCTACCGGATCTTCTCTCAATAAGTGGTTGGTGTCAAAGCAGACGCGGAGTTTATCGTGCACGCTGACGAGTTTCAAAATATCGTCCGCATCACGCCCTAAACAGGTGCGCGGCAGGTCTTCCACCGCGATGCGCGCCCCTTCGGCATCGGCCACGTCGGCCAATTTCGCCAAACTTTCTTGCGCTTGTGCCATGCGATCGGGCTGATCGGCTTCTTGTATCGGTTCGGCACTCGGGTGAATAACCATGGTTTGGATCCCGATATTCGCCGCCTTTTTCACTAAATCCGAAAGCACGTCAACCGTGTGCTTCGCGGTTTTAGGATTTGAAACATCGATGGTATCAAATGGCGTAAACGGCAGATGAAACGACCATAACGTCAGATCATATTCTTTGGCAAGTTCATATACGCGTTGATAGTTATCGTTGGCTCCCAGTTGAATTTCCACATGGGAAATACCGGCATCGCGGTACTTGGCGAACGTATCGGCCGAAGGAGCCCGTCCACATAAAGATAATCCGATAGGGTACATAGCACATCGCCTCCGAAATTATTGTATACGTGCCGTTTTGATTTGTCAACGAAATTTGGTTTAAAAGATCGTGAAAACTGTCCGGTAGATAACGGATACGCGCGCTTTATGCGTTGGATGGATTACCACGTCCGTACGCCGTCTATATGAATGAATCGTGCGATGTCGTAGACGTACGAAGATAGCGGTCGGTCCAATGCGTCGTAGGTGTGTGCGGCTACCAGTATGGTGGGGGACGTGGCCGTGATAACGGGGGAGTGATAGAAGTGTCCATCTTGTGTTCCGAGTTGCACAATATCGCCCGGTTGTGCCTCGCTTGGCGGCACGACGTGTCCATAGGGACCGACCGACCGGTTGTTGACGAGGAATCGATGTAGATACTCCACGCCGGTCCACGAGGCGGTGCGGTCGGATGAGGAACGATAGAACCATCCCGTAACCGGCGTAGCGTTCATCACGCGGGCCCCTGCATACAGACTTTGGGAGGCAAAATTGGTGCAGTCTCCTCCGATTTTTTCAAAATCATAATAAGCCGGGTTTCGCCCCAGCGCCCACCGACGCGCATACGAGACGGTCGCCTCTCGGTTGTACGGCATCTCTCGCATACCATCACCTCCTTGGTATTATGGTATGTGCCAAAGTCGGTTTGGTGCGGTGGGCAAGACGCCAAAAAATAGCAGATGACCGATCGGCCATCTGCTAAACGTTACCGGCAAGAACACAACGTCTTTAGTCGGTTAACTTAAAGAATTTTTTGTTATAGTAAGGGGAGTTGTTGGAAAGTTCTTTATGAAACTCGAGCACCCCGAGTTCTTCACACAAGGTGGGGGTGTTTGAAAACAAATTGGTCCCCAATCCCAATCGATCCCCTTCGATGGTACATCCCATAGCGGCCAGTGTGGTCGGGAACATATCCAACGAACAGAATTCGCGATTTTTGATATCGGTTGTGTGAGCTTTTGCATTGATAAAGCAATTGTAAACTCGGCGGTCATAACCATCCACAATGTTTTTGGTTATGAATTCGTTGTCCATGGTGGGATGATCGCCTGCGATGATAACGGTTGTGTTTTCATAAAAATCTTGTTCTTGTATCCAGTTGACAAATTGATAAACTTGTTTACTGGAACACGCCAACACGTTTTCATATTGTTGTTTATACTTGTGTTTACAGTACTCACACACGTATCCGGATATGTGGTGCGTATCTACCGTTAGCATCGAAAAAGCAAAGGGTTGCTCTTGCTTGGATATATCGGTCAAGGTTTGCTTCGCATATTCGAAGAGACGGGCATCTTCCATGCCCCACCAAACGAAATAATCACCCGGGACGATACCGTCTGCTCGCGCGGTGTGAAGGTCGTATATTTTATCGATTCCGTGTTGCTCATAATACTGTTTTCGACCGCCAAATGCGGCATCCGAACCGATCATTAGCGTTTGATAATAACCGTTTTCGTGCAGTATATCCATGAGGCTGGTAACGCCGGGTAAAAACGAGTCTTGCCCATACTTGTTGCCACTTATGTTGAATGGCGTTTTCAACGGAATGCCGGCAGTCATAGATACCAACGCTCCCACCGTCCAGTTGCTTCCCGATAGAGAACTGAATCCACCCACCGAATCGTTGTGAGAAAAATTCGTGTTTTCTTGAGCTAACGTGTATAACTCCGGAATAGCATTCACATCATTCCCGCCACCTAGTTCGCGAGATAAAAACGTGGTTTCCATGGATTCCAGATAGATAACAATCACGTTTTGCTTTTCGGTTGGGAAGGTGATGTTAGTGTTAGTGGGATCTACGTAGTTATCCTCGATAAACGAGGTTCGCGAGGTCATCATATATGAAAGATAATTGACCATATTGACGTCCATCGCGGCCGTTAACAACAGGGTAACCGTTAAAAGTACCGAGCATACGATCGATGCGATCTTGGAGAAAGGATATATCCTCATCTTAAATCGGTTGCCTACGGATAAAACCAATCGTCTGTTGGTTGTTGCGAATATAATAAACCCTACCAGTACGGTGGTGAGAATGGCCGGAACGCCGGCGGCCTTTATAAAATCGATGATCAAACCACCTTCCACGTGGTCCATGGAAGAAAACATCGTATAAAGGATGGCATCAAAACCAATATCGCCGTAAACGCTCAAACACCATTTGGCGGCAAAATACCCCAAAAATCCCACAAATAAAAACAAAGAGCAGATGATCGATGCTAACGTTTTACGTTTGTTCTTCATGTTGATCTTCCTCAACGGTAATTTTAACTTTTTTAAACAGTAACACCTCGAAAACCACAAGAATGGCACCGGACAGCATCGCCATAACGATGTAGTTGAAGGCCACCGTCGGGAGCATATCCGCGCCTTCGTAAATCAGAGTGCCGGCACTGTTGAGAATGAATCGTTTGATGCCGATGCAAAGGAAATTAATAAACAGCGTGTTAGCGCAAAAGTGAAATACGCACCGTTTGATCCCCAAAGGCTTTTTGGTTAACGATTCAAAGATCCATACCGACACAATAGCCGGGAAAAAGTAACAAATAAAAGCTAACATGTCAAACTCCTTTGTAACTTATAAATTGAATATTTTCGACAGTTGTCGAGTTGATTCGCTCTTATTGTAGCATAGTGCGGTAAGAAACGCAAGAGCGTTCATCGGGATCGGCCGGTTGACGAAACGATAAAACGATAATAAGTAAAAAGGCAGATGACCAATCGGTCATCTGCCAAGCATTGGTGCGGGCGACAGGACTTGAACCTGCACGTCGCAAGACACCAGATCCTAAATCTGGCGTGTCTGCCATTCCACCACGCCCGCGAATATTTAGTTTTTGCGATAGGGCAGCCACGCCCCGTGTGACTCTTGCGGTGCCCGATTTTGCTAATGCTCACGACCGTTCGCGCAAAATCGACCGCGGCGCCTTTTCGACCTCGCTGCATCGCCCACCGGGCGCGCTCGGCCAAAAAGCTGCCATTCCACCACGCCCGCGAATATTTAGTTTTTGCGATAGGGCAGCCACGCCCCGTGTGATTCTTGCGAATTGTTCTTATCATATCACGCTTTTGCAATCTTTGCAACTGAAAATCCCTTATATATATTTATTTTTATAAAAGGATTGACATTTACTAAATCGCATGGTAAAATAACGGTTGCCGCGTGTTCCGGGCTGATATAAGTGAGCGTTTGCTCCGCCTTGAGAACAGCGAGATTAGGAAAAGGCAGGTACGATATATGTACGCCATTATTGAAACCGGCGGTAAGCAGTATAAAGTGCAAAACGGCGATGTTTTGTATATTGAAAAGCTGAACGCCACGCAGGATGAAACCGTCACCTTTAATCAGGTTGTCGCCCTGCACAACGACAAAGAATTAAAAATCGGCGCTCCTTATCTCAAGGGTGCCACCGTCACCGCTAAGGTGCTGGTTGCGAACGGTAAAGGCAAGAAACTCAACATCTTCACCTACCGTCCGAAAAAAGGTAGCTCCCGTAAAATGGGACACCGTCAACCCTACACGAAGGTACAGATCGAAGCGATCCGTGCAAGAGCACCGCGCGCTAAGGCTGCGGAAACGGCTGAACAACCGGCCGAAGAAGCATAATTGCGATGATCCGGGTTAAGGTGCTCAGCACTCACGGCGAACTGATCGGGATGACAATTAGCGGTCATGCCGGTGCCGATGAGTCGGGTAAAGATATCGTGTGTGCGGCGGTATCGTCTGCGGTGTATATGACCGCAAACACGATTACCGATGTGTGTCGTGTACCGGCCGATATCACCGAAGAGGACGGTTGGTTCTCGTTGAAGGTGGATAGGCAATACGCCGGCGATTGTCATACGATTCTTTCGGGCTTTTCCCTTCATATGCAACAGATGCAAACACAATATCCCCAGTATATCGAATTTAAATTGACGGAGGTGTAATTCACATGCTGAATATTAACATTCAACTTTTTGCACATAAAAAGGGTGGCGGTTCGACCAAAAACGGTCGTGATTCCGCGGCGAAACGTTTGGGCGTAAAACGCGCCGACGGTCAATTCGTGCTCGCTGGTAACGTGTTGGTTCGTCAACGCGGCACCCACATTCATCCGGGCAACAACGTGGGCATTGGTTCCGACGATACGTTGTACGCACGTGCGGACGGCGTGTTGCGCTTTGAACGCGTTGGTAAAGATCGCAAACAAGCGAGCGTTTATCCGGTTGAACAATAATGCAAACCAAAAAAGGCAGAGTGCATAGGCGCTCTGCCTTTTTTTGATCGGTTCGGCGCACGTGCCGGCAACTACCCAAAACCATGTATTGCAATCTGTTTCAAATACTGTTACAATATACAATATATATGTTCATAAAGAATATCTATTATAGATTATCAAGAAAGGGGCAGTCGGATGTCGCGTTATCGTATTGCCGACTTTTTGGTCGAGATTCCGGACGGAAACATATGGATGCAACGCATGGCCGCCGACTATCGCACCGATGACGATATGCCGCCGGATATGACGTTGACGATCGATCCGGACGAATTGGCTCATCAAATGGCCATCGCGCCGCAGATCCCGCGTGATATGTTAGAAGCACAGTTGTACGGGTTGTCGTTTTTTCGGCAACAGTTGGAACGGGATGCTTTTTCGTTCCACGCGTCGGCATTGATGATGGATCAAGACGCGTACTTGTTTTCGGCGCCATCCGGTACCGGCAAATCCACCCACGCACGGTTGTGGCAAAAGCGGTTCGGCGACCGGGTGACGATTTTAAATGACGATAAGCCAACCTTGCGCGTTATGCCGGACGGTTGTCGTGTATATGGCACGCCGTGGTGCGGCAAACACCAGGTCAACACCAACGGTGTCGCGAACTTGAAAGCGATCGTGTTTATCAAGCGTAGTGAACAAAACCGTATCCGCCGGTTGCACGGCAACGAGGTGTTCCGGTCGGTGTTGGAACAATGTTTATGCGATATTCGTACCGGTGATCACATGATGCGGTTGATGACGATGTTGGATCGCGTGTTATCCACCACCCCGGTATATGAATTGACTTGTACCATCGACGAGATGGCCGCCCAACTGGTATACGATACCGTGATGGCGGATACCCAAAGGAGGACATGATATGACAATCGGATTGATTGGTGCCGGCAACATGGCGACGGCGATCGCGCGCGGACTCGCGGCGAACGGGTTTCAAACCGGCCAATTAGCGGTATACGATATCGATGCGCAAAAAATGGCGTCGTTGTTTGAACAAACCGGCGCGCGCCCGTGCGAATCGGCCCAGGATGTGATCGCGTGTTCGGATGCGGTGATCTTGGCGGTAAAGCCGCAGGTGTTTCCGAGCCTGCTTCCGACGTTATCGACGGCGTTGCATCGGCATGAGCCGTTGGTGATCTCCATCGCCGCCGGCAAGACGTTGGCGGATATTCAAAAAATGGTCGGTGGCGGACTGCCGATTGTACGCGTGATGCCGAACATCAATGCCAAGGTAGGAGAAGCGTTATCGGCGTATTGCGGTAACGAATATACTACTGATGAACATCGTTCGTTGGTGGTTTCGATCCTCGAAGCTATCGGCGAAGCGATTGCGATCGAAGAAAAATTCTTCCCGTTATTTTCCGCTATGGCCGGTTGTTCACCGGCGTTTCATCTGTTGTATATCGATGCGTTGGCCCGAGCCGGTGTCCGGTACGGGTTACCGAAAGATACTTCGCTGAAAATCGCGGCACAAGCGGTGCTCGGCACGGTTCGGTTGTTACAGGAAACCGGCGAACATCCGGCCGCCTTGATCGATCAGGTGTGTTCACCCGGTGGCACCACCATCGAAGGGGTGTGTGCACTGAAAGACAATCAGTTTGAGGCCATCGTCATGAAAGCGGTACAAGCATCGCTCGAAAAGGATCTGTCGTTGTAAAAATCGCTTGACACCGATGACGAAAGATGGGATAATAAAGAGAGGTCATAGCGCATGAGAGTAGTGACAGGGGTTGCGCGCGGTATGCGATTGCAAACATTGGAAGGGCAACAAACGCGCCCGACCAGTGATCGTGTAAAAGAAGCCCTTTTCAATATTTTACAATTCGAGATCGAAGGAAGACGGGTACTGGATCTGTTTGCCGGTAGTGGTCAACTGGGGATTGAAGCGCTTAGCCGCGGGGCGGCCGAATGCGTATTTATCGATAAAAATCCGCAGGCGGTGCAGGTGATTAAAGAGAATCTGCACCACACCGGTTTAGCGACCCACACACAAGTGTTGTGTCAGGATTCGCTTGTCTTTTTAGACCGTACCGTGGATGCGTTTGACGTGGTATTGATCGATCCGCCGTACGCATCGGGTATATACGAAACGGCGCTGGCTAAGGTAGCGCCGCATGTGCGACGCGGCGGCGCGGTGACCTGTGAATGTGACGTAAAGACGGCGTTGCCCGAAAGGGTGGACACGCTCACGTTAGAACGCACGTATCGATACGGAAAAACCGCGATATGGTTGTATCGAAGCGAAAAAGGATGATGAAACATGAAGATTGCCGTTTGTCCCGGTAGTTTTGATCCGGTGACGTTAGGGCATATGGATATTATCCGGCGCGCCGCGCGGATGTTTGATCGCGTGGTCGTTGTCGTGATGACCAACCTGTCGAAAAAGCCGATGTTTACCAAAGAGGAACGGATGGCGTTGCTGAAAAAAGTGACGGCCGACCTGCCTAACGTGGAAATCGATTGGTATGACGGGTTATTGGCGGACTATATGCGACAAAAGCAGGCCGATGTGATCATCAAAGGTTTGCGTGCTTTGTCGGATTTTGAGTATGAGTTCCAGATGGCGTTGACCAACCGGCAACTCAATCCTGAAGTCGAAACCGCGTTTTTAACCACCACGGCGGAACACATGTATCTGTCGTCGAGCTTGGTGAAACAGGTGGCGGCGTTTAATGGGGACATTTCCGGTTTTGTACCGGCTTGTATATTAGACGAAATCTTATGCAAATTCGAGGAACAAAAACAGAAAGGATGTTAAACCTATGAGTATTGACGAATTGCTGGAACAAATAGACGATATGGTGGATAAAGCGTGGAGTTTGCCGCTGTCCGGCGGTAAATGCTTGGTCGAGGCGGACCGTTTGCGTGACATTATTGACGATGTGCGCGCCAACCTGCCGAGTGAACTGCGCCAGGCGAAAGCCATCGTTGCCGACCGTGCCGATATCATCACCGGCGCCAAACGCGAAGCGGAAGAAATTGTTCGCAAAGCGGAAGAGCGCGCTCGTGCGATGGTTTCGCATGAAGAGGTCGTTAAACAAGCGCAAGCCAAAGCGAACGAACTGTTGACGCAATCGCAACAACGTTCTCGCGAAATGCGTAAAGGCGCGAACGATTTTGCCGAAGACGTGCTCAAACGCACCGAGGAAACCTTGGCACAGCGTTTAAACGAAGTGCGTCAGGTTCGTCAGTCGTTGCGTACCCCGTCTCGTTATCAAGAAACCGACGCGGAATAATAGGTATAAAAAAGCGTGTTGCTCGAAAGAGCGACACGCTTTTTTGCTATCGCAAAAACACCCCGAGAAACGTGCTCTCGGGGTGTTATCTGGTTTAGTTTTTCAAACTCTGCATCGGAGCCGGGATGCGGCCGCCGCGTTCAATGAACCGCGCAGGAGACGCGGTGTTCAACGGCATCACCGGACCGCCACCGAGCAAACCGCCAAACGACAGTTCGTCGCCGACCTGTTTGCCGATCGCCGGAATCACACGTACCGCGGTGGTTTTGGAGTTGACCATGCCGATTGCCGCTTCATCAGCGATGATAGCCGCAATTACTTCCGCCGGCGTATCGCCCGGAATGTTGATCATATCCAATCCCACCGAGCAAACCGCCGTCATGGCTTCCAGTTTCTCGATCCGCAGACAACCGTTGCGTGCCGCCGCGATCATGCCGGCATCTTCGGTCACCGGAATAAACGCGCCGGATAAACCGCCCACGTGGGACGATGCCATCACGCCGCCTTTTTTCACGGCGTCGTTGAGAAGGGCCAACGCCGCGGTAGTACCGTGCGCGCCACAACACGTAAGGCCCATTTCTTCCAAAATGTGCGCGACCGAATCGCCTACCGCCGGTGTCGGGGCCAGCGATAGGTCCACGATACCAAACGGCACGTCCAACCGTTTAGACGCTTCCAACGCCACCAATTGGCCCATACGGGTGATCTTAAAGGCGGTTTTCTTGATAATATTCGCCACTTCGGTCAGGTCACAATCACCTGCTTTTGCGAGCGCAGAGCGCACTACGCCGGGGCCGGAAACACCGACGTTGATCACGCAGTCCGGTTCGCCCGGTCCGTGGAAAGCGCCGGCCATAAAGGGATTATCTTCCGGTGCGTTGCAGAACACCACCAGTTTTGCCGCGCCGATACAATCGCGATCGGCGGTGCGTTCGGCCGTGGCGCGCACGACCTGCCCCATCAGGCGAACGGCATCCATGTTGATGCCGGATTTGGTGCTACCGATGTTGACAGATGAACACAGGTGATCGGTAACCGCTAACACTTCCGGAATGCTTTCGATCAGTTCGCGGTCGCCGGGGGAGAACCCTTTGTGTACTAACGCCGAAAAACCGCCGATAAAGTTGACACCACAGGTGTTGGCGGCGCGTTCCAGCGTCAGCGCGAGTTTTACGGCATCGCGGTTTTCGCATGCGGCAAGCACCATCGCAATCGGCGTGACCGAAATACGTTTATTGATGATCGGTACACCGTATTGTTTTTCGATTTCCTGCCCAACCTCCACTAATCGTGCGGCACGGGTGGTGATTTTGTCATACACGCGTTGGCATACGCGATCGATGTTACTGTCGCAACAGTCGAGCAACGAAATGCCCATCGTAATGGTGCGGACATCCAGGTTTTCTTCCTGGATCATCCGGATGGTTTCTAATATATCGTGTGCGTTGATCATGGTTGCTTACCCTTTCTCATACGTGGTACATGGTGTTAAAAATTTCCTCATGCATGGCATGGATGGATAAGTGGCGGCTTTCGCCGAGTGTCGACAATTCGTCGGTTAATACGGTAAACGGCACGTCGCTTTCGGTGATATCCACCATCATGATCATGGCAAACATATCTTGCAAAATAGATTGCGTTACTTCCAATACATTGATTTTGTGTTCGGCACAAACAGCCGAAACGGCGGCGAGGATGCCGACGGTGTCTTTACCGATAACGGTGATAACTGCGCGCATAATGGTAACTCCTTTTATTTAATGTCAATATAGATAAGGCCTTGGCCTTGATCGTCGTTATAATGGGTGGTTCCTTGTAGGAAATGTTGCGTGTATCCGGCGTTTGCCAGATCGGATTTCAACGTATAATAATCGTTGTTAAACGCATTGGCAAACGCATCTACCGAACCGGTCACACGAAATCCAACCCAGGTTAAACCGTTGTCGATCGCGGTTTTACAGATCGATAACACGCGGTTATGATCATAGGTTGCCAACGTCGCGCCGCTTTGCGTGAAATAATATCGATCGGCAGCGGTAGCGGTGGGAATCGGATATGAGATCACCCGGCCGGCAGAATTGGTTAATCCGGTAATCGAGTGGTCACGTTGAATTTGAGCCGTGGTTACATTTAAGTAGGTATATCCAACGAAATCGGTGACGCCGGCGATCAACGGATCGTCCCATGTGGCATCTACGTGATACCAGTTGCCGTCGAGTTGCACCATGTTCCATGCGTGATCTTGACTTTGACTCACGCCAAACGCACGGATCGTGGGGATACCGGCGCGTTTCAGCAGATACTGCAGCGCGTGAGAATACCCGTCACACACGGCTTGCCGTTTAACCAACGCCCCATACATGGTGTATCGCCAGGGTTCGCTCCCGTCTTGATACGTGGTACGTTGAATTAACCGGGTATAGAGGATGCGTTCTCGGTCATAGGCCGACATCCCGTCGTGTAACCCGTCCAACATATCGTTGACAACCCGTTCCATTTCGGCGTTGGCGTTGGTCCATTCGGTACCGGTCATGGTATAGATCAGATCGATCGATACGGCTTTGGAACCGGAATAGGTGTAGGACATCTCACTGGTAGACAGGTGAAAGTGTTGCGGATAATCGTCCATATAATACTGCATCACCCGTTCGGCATCGTGGGTGGACAGTGACAAATCCGACACGTTGACCGAGGTCTTCATGCTTTTTGCGGCGGTTACCAACCGATCGTAGGCGGTCAACAGACTGTTGGATTCGTTCGCTAAAAGTGAGCGCCCATAATACGATGTTTCGGCAACCGGCGTCAGCGTGGTAGAACCGGTATTGGCCGTGGGCGTTTGGTTGGAAGACGACGTGTTGGTATCACCGGTAGTGGGATTGGTCTTCGTCGTGCCACTCGATGAGGAAGAACTGCTTTTACCGGAGGAGGTGGTTTTGGAGGATGTGCCGCCACTCGTTTCGGTTGCGGTACCGGTCGACGAGGTGTCGCCCGAACTCGAACCGTCGGTGACGTTCTCGTCTTGCGTCGTAGAGGAAGAAACGGTGGTAGAAGTTGCTTTGTTGCCGGGTTTGTCCGTGTTCGCTGCCGTGCTTTCAGAAGAATGGCAACCGGTTAAACAGCCGATCGCGCAGATAACTGCCAACCAAAACGTAAGGCCTTTTTTCATGGTGTTTCATCCTTTATACACAATAATATACACAGTATAGCATAAAAGACGCGGGATGCAAAGTATAAAAAATCAATAAAATACGAAAAAAATACTGTATTTTACGAAAAAATATGCTATTATAAAAAATGATTAGAAAAATTCAGACGAAAACGGAGGTTATCATCCATGAATAAATTGCTGAAATTGTTGGAGCAAGACGCTCGTTTGACCCCGGCACAACTGGCGGTTATGTTGGGATGTTCCGAGGAGGATGTGTGCGCACAGATCAAAGCATTTGAGCGTGACGGCACCATTCGCGCCTATCAAACCATGATCGATTGGGATCGTACCGATCGGGAATACGTGACCGCGATGATCGAACTGAAAGTTACCCCGAAACGGGACTATGGGTTTGAAGCGATCGCTGAACAAGTGATGCGGTTCGAAGAGGTCGAAACGGTGTATTTGATGTCCGGAGGGTTTGATCTGTCGGTGGTGGTCAGCGGCCGCACTTTCCAAGAAGTGGCGATGTTCGTGGCGAAACGTCTGTCTACGTTGGATTCGGTCGTGTCGACAGCGACTCATTTTGTGCTTCGTCGGTATAAAGAAAAAGGCGTACCGTTTTTAGACGAGTCGAAAGACGAAAGAGAGGTCTAACGGCTGATGGATTACGAAAGACTCCTTAACCCTACGCTACGGGAGTTGAAACCATCCGGTATCCGTCGGTATTTTGACATGGCAAACGAACTCGACGATGTCATTATGCTGACGATTGGTGAACCGGATTTCTCCACCCCGTGGCATATCCGCCAAAAAGGGATCGAAACCTTGGAACGCGGTAAAACTTGGTATTCGCCCAACGCCGGCTTGTTGCCGCTACGTCAATCGATTGCCGGCTATGTTAAACGAAACTGGCAGGTCGACTACGATGCGGCGAGCGAAGTGTTGGTGACTGTCGGTGGCAGTGAAGCCATCGATCTGGCGATCCGCGCGTTGGTCTCGCCGGGTGACGAGGTGCTTATCCCGAGCCCGAGTTTCGTATGTTACGAACCGTTGGCGAAAATGGCCGGTGCCACGCCGGTGACGTTGGTCACGCGTGCGGAAAACGCGTTTCGATTGACGGCGGATGAACTGCGTGCCGCGATTACGCCGCGCACCAAATTGTTGATTCTGCCTTTTCCGAACAACCCGACTGGTGCGGTTATGCGTCGTGAGCATCTTGAAGAGATTGCCGAGGTGTTGCGCGGCACCGATATCTTTGTGATGTCGGATGAAATTTACGGCGATTTGACCTATGGAAAGGATGCGCACGTGAGTTTTGCGTCGATCCCCGACATGTGGGAACGCACGGTGTTGGTCAACGGCTTTTCCAAAGCGTTTGCCATGACCGGTTGGCGGATGGGATATGCTTGTGCGCCGCAACCGATCATGCAGCAGATGCTCAAACTCCATCAGTTTGCGATCATGTGTGCGCCCACCACGGCACAACACGCGGCGATCGAAGCGATGGAACACGGGGAAGACGACGTGCGGATGATGCGTGATGAATACAACACCCGTCGGCAATACATTGTGAATGAACTCAATAAAATGGGGTTAACCTGTTTTGATCCCGAAGGGGCGTTTTACGTGTTCCCGTCGATTCAAAAGACCGGTATGACGTCCGAAGAGTTTTGCGAAAAACTGCTCTACTCAAAACAAGTGGCGGTCGTTCCGGGAACGGCATTTGGCGATGCCGGCGAAGGGTTTGTGCGTATTTCGTATTGTTATTCGCTGAAACACATCATGGAAGCAATGTCGCGGATGAAACAGTTTTTGGAAGAATTGTAAGAGGAGGGCCTAAACCGTGTCTTTCACGATAGAGGCGCCGGCAAAAATCAATTTAACCTTGGATGTGATCGACCGTCGCGCCGACGGATATCACATCATCGAATCGGTGATGCAAACGGTAGATGTGTGCGATACCATCGAATTGACCTTGTGTGAGGATGAAGGTATCACGCTAACCTGTTCGGATGAGACGTTGCCCACCGATCATACCAACACCGCGTATCATGCGGCACAGGTGTTTTATGCGCATATCGACAAGACGCCGCATCTGAAAATACACATCGAAAAACGCATTCCGTCGATGGCCGGTATGGGCGGCGAAAGCGCGGATGCTGCCGGTGTGTTGCGCGGTTTAAACGAGCTCGAACGTGCCGGATTATCGGTGCAAGATCTGTGTGCGCTTGGTAGCGAAATCGGCGCGGACGTGCCATTTTGCGTGCTGCAAGGTACCGCGTTGGCGGAAGGGATCGGCTCGATCTTAACACCGTTAGCGCCGCTTGAAAACGATGTGTTTATCGTGATCGGTAAAGGCGCGGCCGGCGTATCCACCAAACAGGCGTATGCCGCGATCGATGCCGCCTTAGATCGGGGCCGGTATCCGGCGTCACCGATGATTGAGGCGCTTTGCGGTGACGATCTGGGCGAAGTGGCGCGTTGCGTCGGCAACGTGTTTGATGAAGTGTTGGCGTTGCCGGATGTCGTTCGCATCAAATCCATCATGCGTGAGCAGGGGGCTCTCGGTTGCAGTATGACCGGTAGCGGCTCGGCGGCGTTTGGTTTGTTCGATGACAAACACGAAGCCGGTTTATGTGTCGCGGCCCTGAAAGGCGAAGGTATGTCGGCGTTTGTCTGCCAACCGTATAACACCACCAGCGAAGAATAAGATACACCAACCACCGTCGGGTTATCTCCCGATGGTGGTTTTTTTGTATAAACGCTTTCACCGATGCCTATACTCTCGACACGAACGTAGAAAGAGAGGGAACATAGTGATGAGCAAACTGGTACGGGCATTGGCGTTGGCGTTAGGGATCTGCTTGGTGATATCGATCGGTCGGTTCGGTGGCGAGTGTGAACAAATTCGCGAAGAGGTATTGCGGTTACACGTGTTGGCGCATTCCGACTCGGACGAAGATCAAGCTTTGAAATTAAAAGTTCGCGATGCGGTAGTGGCGAAAACGGCCGGCTTGTTTGACGACGCGACCACCGAACAAGAAGCCTATGCCGCCGCACAAGCGGCGCTCGATGAGATCGAGAAAACCGCCCAACAATGCGTCTGGGACGAAGGGTACACGTATCCGGTTACGGTCGGTTTGACCGATATGTATTTCACCACCCGTACCTACGATACCGTTACGTTACCGGCCGGTGTATATCAAGCACTTAGGGTATCGATTGGCGATGCGGCCGGCCAAAATTGGTGGTGTGTGGTGTTTCCGCCACTTTGTGTATCTTCGGCATCAGGGGCCGCCAAACTCGACGACGTGTTGACCAAACCGCAACAAGATATCGTGCAAAATAGTGGTCGATACGAGGTGCGGTTTAAGGTAGTGGAATGGTGGGAAAGTGCGGCGAGTTGGGTACGCCGTCGATTTCCGCGATAAAATATTGTAAAATTTTTCATAAATTCTTCCAAAACGAGTGAGAGTTTGGTATACTAATATGAGTTATCAGTGTCCAAAGGGGCGTGAGGTTTTGAAACCGATCAATCAACAATGGCCAAACGGTATGCGTGTGTTGACTTTACCGCAAGACCGGTTTACAACGGCTCATATCACGGTGGCGTTTTCGTTGCCGTTAAACGATGCGACTGTGGCGGCGAATGCGATGGTGCCGTTTTTGTTGCGCCGTCGGTCGGCGGCATATCCCGATATGTCGGGTTTGAACAAGCGGTTATACGAATTATACGGCGCGCAGATCGATGGCGATGTACTGGGCGTGGGAGATGCGCAACTGTTGGTAATGACGGCCGAGGTGATTCGCGACCGTTGTGCGCTGGACGGCGAAACGCCGGTGGCGGATACGGTGGCGGTGTTGCGCGAATTGTTGTTCCGCCCGTATTTGGTGGATGGGTTGTTTGATCAAGACGATATGCAAAGTGAACAACGTTGTATGATCGAACGGATTCGTGCCGAGATCAACGAAAAGCGGCGTTATGCTCGTCGTCGGTGCGAAGAGTTGTTGTGCCAAGGGCAAGCCTGCGCCGTACCGCTATACGGTACCGAGGAGCAGGTACAAGCGTTGGATGCCGAAACAGTGACCAACGCGTGGCAAACCATGCTCGCCACCGCCCCGATGCAGGTGATCGTGCAAGGGGTGGACGATGCGACAGGTCTGGTGCAATCGTTGGCGGACGAACTCGCGGCGATCGCGCGTACCCCGATCGAACCGGGTGCGAACCGGCCGGTTGCGGCGCGTGAGTTGGTGGAAGAAACCGAACAAATGGAACTTAACCAATGCAAATTGGTGCTTGGATTTTACAGTGAAGTCGCGCCGGACGATGCGTGTGTACCGGCAATGCGACTGATGAATGCGTTGCTGGGCGGTACGGCGCACTCGTTGTTGTTCCGCCACGTGCGTGAAGAACAAAGTTTGTGTTATTACTGTGCCTCGTCGTACGATCGACATAAAGGTATTTTGATGATCGACAGTGGGGTAGAAGCGGCGATGGTGACCAAAGCCAAAGAGGAGATCTTACGGCAATTGACCGCTATTCAAACCGGCGATTTTTCCGATGAGGAACTCGACGATGCCAAACGCAGTACCGCTACGCGGTTTTATATGAACGAGGACGGGCAGGATTATCTGTCGGGCTGGTATCTTGGTCAAACCGCGACCTGTGGGGCGATCCAAACACCTACCGAAGCGGCGGACGAATTAGCGCCGTTGACCAAAGCAGAGGTACAAGCGGCGGCCAAACGATTCACGCTGGGATGTGTGTACCTATTGCAACCGACCGAAAAGGAGGCAACCGCATGCGTATAAAAACCTTTATCCATCCGGATACCGGTGAAACCTGTCGCTATACCGTGCATACGTCTGGCTTGCCGATCTACGTGTGGGAGAAGCCGAAATACGGTTCGTCGTATGCGGTGTTCGCAACGGAATACGGTTCGGTCGATACCACCTTCACGGTGAACGGCCGTGACTTGACCGTTCCGGAAGGAATTGCTCACTATCTCGAACACAAACTGTTTGAAAACGAAGATTGCGATGCGTTTGCGCGTTATGCCAAAACCGGCGCTTCGGCCAATGCATATACGAGTTTTGATCGCACGGCGTATCTATTTTCTGCGACCGGCGATATCACGCCGTCGTTGGAGATTTTATTGGATTTTGTTCAAAAACCCTATTTCACACCCGAAACGGTACAGAAAGAACAAGGCATTATCGGACAGGAGATCCGCATGTGCGAAGATTCGCCGTCGCGGTGTGTGTTGTTCAATATGTTACAAGGGTTATACCATACCCATCCGGTACGGGTGGATATTGCCGGCACAGTCGAGTCGATCGCGCAGATTACCGACACGTTGTTGTACGATTGCTATCACGCGTTTTATAACCTGCATAACATGGTGCTGGCGGTAGCCGGTAACGTGACGATGGAACAGGTGTTGGCGGTAGCGGATCGGATTCTGAAACCGGCACCGGCCTGGGAGATGCAACGTCCGGTTGCCAATGAACCGGATACCGCGTTGAAACAACGGGTAGAACAGACGATGCCGGTTGCGGCGCCGTTGTTTTGCTTAGGGTTCAAAGAATCGATGGACGGCGATTATGTCAGTGCCAGCCGTTTAGCGGCGGCCAATCTGCTCATGCCGTTGCTCGCCGGTCGCGGTTCATCGCTATATGCGTCGCTGATGAATCGTGGTCTGATCAACGAAACGTTCGATATCGAATATTTTGACGGGCGCAGTTTTGCCATGGCGATGTTCAGCGGCGAATCCAACGATCCCGATGCGGTGGCGCAAGCGATCTACGAGGAGATCGATCGGGTGCGGCAAGAAGGATTTAGCCAAGCGGATTTTGATGCGGCTAAACGCGCGTTATACGGCGCGCAGTTGCGCCAGTTTAATCAGGTGGAAGCCTGCGGTGATCTGTTGATCAGCGACCACTTCTACGGGCGCGAACCGTTTGGGTTTGCACAGGCGGTGGCCGCGGTCACGAAAGAGCAGGTAGAACAGTTGTTGCAGGAAGGATGGACGCGCGACAAGAGCACCTTGTCGATCGTGCATCCGTAAAGGTACAGGAGGTTGACAACATGGTGGATGTAGGATACGTCTCGTTCCCGGGGTTGGGGTTGGAAATTCCGATTTCGCGCGGTATCGAGTTATTTAATACCGGCATCGTTATCTATTGGTATGGCGTGGTGATTGCGCTTGGTTTTGCCTTGGCGGTGATCTATGCGCTTCGTCATGCAAAACGGTTTGAACTCGAAGTCGATCCGATGATCGACGTGGTATTGGTTGCGGCGGTGTTCTCGATTATCGGTGCCCGCCTATATTACATACTGTTTTCGGGACGTTTGGCTGCCTATTGGGCGGAACCGTTATCGATGTTGGACATTCGAGATGGCGGTATGGCCATTTACGGTGCGGTGATCGGAGCGTTTGTCACCGGCATTTGGATGTCTCGGGTGCGCAAGGTCCATACCTTGGCTTTGTTTGATCTGGCATCGATCGGATTTTGCATTGGTCAAGCGCTTGGCCGTTGGGGCAATTTCTTTAACCAAGAAGCGTTTGGCAGCAATACCACGTTGCCTTGGGGTATGACCGGTTCGACCATTGCACTTGGACTCGGCGGCGAAAACTTTGATCCGAGTTTGCCGGTTCACCCGACCTTTTTGTACGAGTCGCTATGGTGCGTGCTCGGGTTTGTACTGTTACACGTATTGTCGCGCAAAGCGTACACGTTTAAAGGCCGGTTGTTCAGCACCTATTTGATGTGGTACGGATTGGGCCGCGTGGTGTTAGAGGGATTGCGTACCGACAGTTTAATGATCGGTGCGGTGCGCGTGTCGCAACTGTTATCGGCGTTGCTGATCGTGGCCGGTGCGGTGTTATATTACGTGTTGGCACGCCGCGCAAAACAGGCGGCGGCCCCGGTCGAAGAGCACTTGTTCAGCGATCCGGAAGAGGAGATCAAAGCACAGGAGATTACCACCATTTCGTTGAGTGACCTCGATGAAGAGGACGAGGGATCGACACAGACTACGGAGGATGAAACCAATGGCGAAGATCATTGATGGAAAAGCGGTTGCGGCATCGTTGCGCGAACGCATGACGGTGCAGGTGGCCGAACTGAAAGAACAGGGCCTGGATATCGGACTGGCGGTGATCATCGTCGGGGACGATCCGGCTTCGCGTGTATACGTCAACAACAAGAAAAAAGCGTGTTTGCAGGTCGGTATCCGGTCGGAAGAGTTTGCGTTGCCGGCCGAAACTACCCAAGAACAACTGTTGGCCTTGGTGCGCGAACTCAATGCACGCGACGACATTCACGGCATTTTATGTCAACTGCCGTTGCCGAAACATCTCGACGATAAAGTCGTGATCGAGGCAATCGATCCGCGCAAAGACGTGGATGCGTTTCACACCGAAAACGTCGGCCACATCATGATCGGCGACTATCATTTTCTGCCGTGTACGCCGGCCGGTGTGATGGAACTGCTGCATGCGGCGGACGTAGAGGTTGCCGGTAAACAATGCGTTGTGATCGGCCGCAGTAACATCGTCGGCAAACCGATGGCGATGTTGTTGTTACACGAAAACGGCACCGTGACCATCTGCCATTCGCGCACAAAGAATCTCAAAGAGATCTGTGCATCGGCGGATATTTTGGTGGCGGCAGTCGGCAAAGCCAAATTTGTTACCGCCGACATGGTCAAACCCGGCGCGGCCGTAATCGACGTTGGGATGAACCGGGATGAAAACGGCAAACTCTGCGGTGACGTGGATTTTGCCGCCGTGGAACCGATTGCCGGTTGCATTACACCGGTGCCCGGTGGGGTAGGCCCGATGACCATTACCATGTTGTTAAAAAACACCATCACCGCGGCAATGCGC
>JAZPYZ010000004.1:0-16456 GCA_045544455.1 Acutalibacteraceae bacterium
GTCGGTTATTTCAAACAGGTCATTTGGTGTGCATTGTAATAACAAACACATGGTTTCGATATTTTCGTATCGGATGGATTTGGTTTGGTTGTTGATCATTTTATTGAAGTTTTGATAACTCATACCCAGTTGCTTGTATAACCAATATTTCGTTTTCCCTTGCTTTTCCAACAACGACAACACGTTCAATTTAATCATAAGACATTTCTCCATATCATATGTTTTAATGAGATAATATCTTAGTTTTGCTCTTTACATATAGACTAATACATTATATAATGTACTCATTAATGCTGGATTGTGGGGAGAACGAAATGATTATGGATGTTACCGGCGTGGAATTGATTCCGGGAAATCAAGGGGTAGATTGTCCGGGGAATGGAGAACACATGGATCAAGCGGGCCATTTTATCGAATGTTGTTGTGAAGAATGTGATTATATGTCGTGTTGTTTACCTGGTCATTCATCAAAACGTTGTTGGATCTGTCTGGATAGTGCCTGTCCGCGCGCCGGATGGTTTTTCAAAAAACATCTATCCTAAAAGCACACCGCGCCTTACGGGTTTCTTCCATAAGGCGCGGTGTGTTGTATATGTCTATTACAGAAAGGTGTTACGATTCGTTTTGTTTGGATTCGGTACCACAACCGCAACAGCCATGGCAGGAACCGTCGCAAGAGCCGCCATCGGGACAACCGATGCATTTCTTGCCGCTTTTTTTGGCTTTGTAAACGTAGAAAGCGGCAAGCCCTATAACGACGACCAAAATCGCGATAATAAGGATATCTTCCAGTTTCATCCGAAACAACCCCTTCGTTATTTCTTAACCGTTACAGCCGGTTCGGCTTTTTGGTCGTTCGACGCGTATTCGGCTTTGAGTTTTTTATCCGCGTTGAGGCACAAGTATACCACGACGCCGACCATCGCTGCTACCGCGATCAGTCCTGCCAAAGCGGTGCCGATATTCAAGGCGGCCGGTGCTACGATCAGGGTACCGATGGTATACACCAGGTAAGCTACGGTATAGCCGGTCCCCAGTTGCAACGCGATGCCGCCCCACAACCATTTCGCACTCTTCATTTCCGAGTTCATCGCGCCGATGGCCGCAAAGCACGGCGGGGTAAACAGGTTGAACATCAGGTAAGCGAGCGCCGCAACCGCCGTGATCGCCACCGTTTCGCCGGCCGCATTCAGACCGGTCATGGCTTTCGCGGCATTAGCGGCCGCACCTTCAAAGAGTTCCAGGTTTTCGGCATCGATAAACTTGGTGGCCGCGAAGCAGACGGCCAAGGTCCCGACGACGTTCTCTTTCGCGATAAAGCCGGCCACGGCCGCCGCCGCCAGTTGCCAGGAAATGACGCCGACGATCGGTACCAATAGGTAGGCGATGGGGGACGCGATGGTCGCGAGAATCGAGGTGCTTTCCGCACCTTCTGCTACCAATTGCAAATCCCAGTTAAACGACTGCATCACATAAACCGCCGCGTTGCACAACAGGATAATCGTACCGGCTTTCACGATATACGACCAACCGCGGTCACACATCGACTTGGTGGCTCTCCACAAAGACGGTGCTTTGTATTCGGGCAGTTCGATGATAAAGAAGGATTTTCTCGCTTTGTGGCCGGTGATCTTGTTGATCAACAACGCGCCGAAGAAGATGATCACGATACCCGACAGATACATCGCGGTGCTTACCCAACCGGCATTATCGAAGAATGCGCCGGCAAACAACGAGATAACCGGAATTTTCGCACCGCATGGCATAAACGGAGCCAACATCGCGGTCGCGCGGCGTTCGCGCTCGTTACGGATGGTACGGCACGCCATAACGCCGGGAATTGCACAACCGGTGCCGATAACAAACGGGATAACCGATTTACCGGACAATCCCACTTTTTTGAAGATCGGATCCAGCACGACCGAAACACGCGCCATGTAACCGCAATCTTCGAGCAGGGCGATCAAGAAATACATCACCATAACCAACGGCAAGAACCCGACCACGGCGCTGACGCCGCCGATTACCCCTTCGGTCAACAGACCAACCAGGAAATCGTTGCCGCCTTCGAGAGCGCCGGCTACCCATTCTTTAAACATATCGATCAAGGTAACCAGACCGGGGATGACCGTACCGTTCGAGAATTCATAACCTTCGGCGATCCACGGGCCAACCCACGCTTGCGAGATTTGGAATACCAGGAACATAACCACCGCGAAGATCGGAATACCCAACCATTTGTTGGTTAAAACCGCGTCGATCTTGTCTTGGAAGTTGCGCTCGTTTGTCAGCACTTTACGGACCTCAACCTCTTTGACGATCCCGTTAACAAACGCAAACCGGTTTCTGTCTGCCGCTTCGACCACTTTTTTGTCGGTGAGATCGATGTTGCCTTGCAAGTACGGTGCGCCTTGACCTTTACCGACTTGTTCAACGGCGGTTTTCACCACTTCGGCCAGACCGTCGGCCGAGGTCGAAACGGTATCGATAACCGGACAACCCAACTTTTCGGCGAGTTTGGCGGCATCGATTTTGTTATGTTTCTTTTTGTTGATGTCGGCTTTGTTCAGCGCAACCACCACCGGGATCCCCAACTCCAACAACTGGGTGGTGAAGAACAGGCTACGACTTAAATTCGTCGCATCCACGATGTTGATGATGACATCCGGATTTTCGTTTTTCACATACGAGCTGGTGATGCTTTCCTCGGATGTAAAAGGGGACATCGAATACGCGCCCGGCAGGTCCACCGCGATCAGCGGTTCCTCGCCGGCGTAATACGCCTTTTTGATGGGATGTTCTTTTTTCTCAACGGTAACACCCGCCCAGTTGCCGACCTTTTCATTACAGCCGGTCAGCGCGTTGTACATGGTGGTTTTACCGCTGTTAGGATTGCCCGTTAAAGCAATTCTCATGGTGATTTCCTCCTCCTTGTGGATCATACATAAGGTTTATTTTGACAGATGTTCTGTTAAAATACTTGGCGGTTAGTCTTTGCTAACTGGTGAGCAAAAAGTAATCAGCGGAACACGAATGGTATTTCGCTGAAACGTTAGATGATGATGGCTTCGGCCAACTGGGTGTCGATGTTATAGCGGCCGTCTTTGATCGAAACCACGCAACCGCTTTTGCGGTGAGCAATCACGGTAATCGGTTCGCCGCTGTAACAACCCAAAGAAAACAAAAACGCATCCAGTTCTTCATCGTCGGTTTCGATCCGCTGAATGATATATTCTTTTCCTTCTTCCGCCATACGTAAGTTCATAACGCATCTCCTGAGTGTGTTTATCGACGAATTAGTCTAGGCTAACCGGTCTTCATAAAAAAGACGATTAGCATCTGCTAACCGTGTAATATAGTACCACCGCATACAAAATTTGTCAATAGATTTTGCGCAATTTTTTATAATAATCGATATGCATCTTACCGCTTGAAAAAGTAGGGCATACGTGGTATACTGTATATATCCTACTAAGGGGGATAAAGGTATGTATTTACATGAATCCGCAGAGATGTATCTCGAAACGATCTATGTTCTTTCGCAAAAGGCCGGTTCGGTTCGCAGTATCGATGTGGCAGATTATATGGGGTATTCGAAACCGAGCGTCAGTCGCGCCGTAGGGTTGCTCAAGCAAGGCGGCTATTTGGAAATGGCGGCAGACGGGTATCTGACCTTGACCGAAGAAGGGAAGACGACTGCCAAAAAGATCTTTGAACGGCATACCGTATTGTCTAAGTTTTTAGCGGTGATCGGGGTGGATGATGAGACGGCTGCCAAGGATGCTTGCAAGATTGAGCACGTGGTCAGCGACGAGACCGTCGCCGCGATCAAACGATTTATCGAACAATAACCGAATAAAAAAGCACAAGGCGTATCGGCCTTGTGCTTTTTTGATGATCGAGATTAGGTTGCTTGCATGTCCCAAATTTGGTTGCATACTTGGGCGGCGTACGGACGGTGTGAGATGACCAAAGCACTTTTGTTTGGTAAGGTGCGCAGGTTTTCCAATACCCGTTTTTCGGTAGCTTCGTCGAGCGCGGAGGTTGCTTCGTCCAGCAACAGGATCGGTGCACCGCAGGCAACCGCCCGTGCAATCGCAATCCGTTGCACCTGTCCTTCCGAAAGTCCCATACCGCGTTCGCCGATGACAGTGTCCAACCCATCGGGTAACTGCCGAATCAGATCTTCGATATCCGCGGCTTTAGCGGCGGCATAAACGTCATCATCGGTGAGATCGGTGCGCGCAAAACAGATATTGTCGCGAATGGTGCCGGATAAAATCATGTTGCCTTGCGGCACATAGGCGAACAACGCGCGGGTTTCGATATTCCATTCGTGATCAGTCCCGTCAGCACCTTGCCACACAAGGCGCCCTTCATCGGCGTCCAACAGACACAACAACAGTTTCATGGCGGTCGATTTGCCGATGCCGGAGTGGCCGGTCAACGCGACAAAATCGCCGCGGTTTAACCGCCCGTTAAATTGCCGCAACACGGTGTGATCCTCGTCGTAGGAGAACGATACGTTCTCCAATCGAATGGCTTGCCAGTCGTCTATATCGGATGCGGTGACAACGGAGGCCGATTCGGCCGGCAGTGCCAACACGTCTAACAGGCGTTCGGCCGATGCCAGCGCCGAGAAGAATTGCGGCACAATGCCGGTGAAAGAATGAAACGGCGCTCGAATTTGGTTGATGATCTGTAAAAAGGCGGTCATCGTACCGACCGTCACGGTGCCGGCCGTCAGACCGAACGCGCACCACGCGAGCACGACGTAATAACTGCAAGAAAAGACAACACGGAAAATCGCGTGCGATATGTTGGAGAGCAAATTGCGTTTGAGTTTAGCACGGAAATTGGCGTGTTGTAACGTGTGCAGTCGTTCAAGCAACGAAGAGGATGCGCGAAACGCTTTCGCTACCGTGATGTTTTCAACACATTCCTGCAAAAACGAACGGGTGGCGCCATCGGTTTCTTGCACGGCTTTATGCACGCGTTTCATCCGCATGCTATACAAGCGGCTAAACACTAAGAATAATAGGCCGATACCGCATACGATCCACATGATCCGCGGATCCAACCAGAACAGGACGACGATACACGATGCCAACCGTACCATCATCGACGCCACGTTGGGAATCAGCGCGACAATCCCATCGACGACAACCGTTATGTCGGCGGTCATCCGTGTGAGGATATCGCCGGAATGAAACGCCGTAAGCGACTGCCACTTTTTGCCGAACAATTCAGCCAACAGGTCGCGTTTGATCTGCATTTCGATGCGAGCATGACTGCGTACGGCCAACGTCTTCATGATGACGCTGAGTGCTACCTGCGCGACTGCCAACACGAGCAAATATATCGCTTGGATGATCATGTTGCCGGTTGTGTCGCCGGTCGCGATCTCTAAGATGGTTTTGGATACCCATGCCAGCAATACCGGTATGGCCGACAACACACAGTCGACCAAGGTGAGCAGAAACACAAAGCCACCTTGCTCTTTTACATAATGACCGATAAAGGATAAAGCCGATTTGTTAATTTTCGATCGTTTCACGCA
Organism: Acutalibacteraceae bacterium; assembly: GCA_045544455.1. Classification (GTDB taxonomy): domain Bacteria; phylum Bacillota; class Clostridia; order Oscillospirales; family Acutalibacteraceae; genus JAZPYZ01. Next base: position 5,561 of record JAZPYZ010000004.1, read on the forward strand.
CACACCTCCGATAAATCCCGAGTAAATATGGGCGCAGCGGTCGTACCGCCAACCAGAACGCACTATATAACCGATATCGCAGTGCCGTACACGCGGTATATCGGCCTTTTCGATAAAACCCTTTCATAACCCCGATGATTTGGGCAGGGGCAATACCGGTTTCGATCGCTATTTGAGCATCGCCGACCAAGTGATATCCATCGGTATCCTGCCCGATAATGCGGTGCAAAACCACCTGTCCGTCCGCCCGTTGATACAGCGGTACGTCTCCGCGTTTCAACGCCGTTGCATCACAAGCGGTTAACACCACGCGATCTTGTCCGTGATGAAACAACGGGCGCATACTGTTACCGGTCACGATGATGGTCGTGTCGACTCCGTTTTTAATATTTTGTTGTATGAGAGGAAGCAGAACTTTCATCTCTACGGTTTTGGTTCGCATATAATCACCAAATTTTATTATATCGCATCGAGAAACGAACTGCAATAGGCAGTTTTTCGTTGACAAGTGGGGCAAAAACGATTACAATGTCTGTATATGTGTAAAAGATACGGCGCAATGGGGTTCGCCGTGGGGAAGGACTGTTAAAGAATGAAAAACAACGAAAAAAACATGGAGACGATCGTTGCGCTTTGTAAGGGACGCGGCTTTGTGTTTCCGGGTTCGGATATTTACGGTGGTTTGGCCAACGCCTGGGACTACGGCCCGCTTGGCGTAGAACTGAAAAACAACGTCAAAAAGGCTTGGTGGAAAAAGTTCGTGCAGGAAAGCCCGTATAACGTCGGGCTGGATAGCGCCATTTTGATGAATCCGCAAGTGTGGGTGGCATCGGGCCACGTGGGCAACTTCTCGGATCCGTTGATGGATTGTAAAAGTTGCCATTCCCGTCACCGGGCAGATAAACTGATCGAGGATACCGGCGTGATTCCGGCCGGTTGGTCGTTCGATAAAATGAAAGAATATATCGACGAAAACCACATCGATTGCCCGGTGTGCGGTAAACACGATTTCACCGATATCCGCACGTTTAACCTCATGTTCAAAACCTATCAAGGTGTCACCGACGACGCGAAGAGCGAACTGTATATGCGTCCGGAAACCGCACAGGGTATTTTCGTTAACTTTGCGGCCGTACAACGCGCAACCCGTCGCAAAGTGCCGTTCGGCGTGGCACAGATCGGCAAAAGTTTCCGTAACGAAATCACCCCCGGCAACTTTATCTTCCGTACCCGTGAGTTCGAACAGATGGAACTCGAATTCTTCTGCAAACCGGGCACCGATTTGGAATGGTTCGATTATTGGAAAGCCTATTGCCGCGACTGGTTGTTGGCGCTGGGCATGAAAGAAGAAAATCTGCGTCTGCGTGACCACGAGCAAGAAGAACTGTCCCACTATTCCAACGCGACCACCGACTTTGAGTTCTTGTTCCCGTTCGGTTGGGGTGAACTGTGGGGTATTGCCGACCGTACCGACTATGACCTAAACCAGCACATGACGCATTCCGGTCAACGGCTCGAATATTTCGATCCCGAAACCAACGAGCATTACGTCCCGTACGTCATCGAGCCGTCGCTCGGTGCGGACCGTGTGTTGCTCGCGTTCTTGTGCGATGCGTACGACGAAGAACAGATCGACGAAAAGGACACCCGTGTGGTACTGCGTTTGCACCCGGCATTGGCGCCGTTTAAAGCGGCGGTGTTGCCGTTGTCCAAGAAACTGTCGGCCGATGCGTTAAAGGTCCACGAACTGTTGGCGAAACATTTCATGGTCGATTTTGATGAAACCGGCTCGATCGGTAAACGGTATCGCCGTGAAGATGAGATCGGTACGCCGTACTGCATCACCTTCGACTTTGATAGTTTGGAAGACGGTTGCGTCACGGTGCGTGACCGCGATACCATGAAACAAGAACGCATTGCGATCGATCAACTGGTTGGTTATCTCAGCGACAAGATCGCCTTTTAATCTGTGAATAAAAAAAGAACCCGATTCTTACGAATCGGGTTCTTTTTTTATAGCGTAACGTTATACCAATCCGCCAAACGATAAAGTCAACCAGGTTTGGCGTTGAGTCAACCAGTCGGTAAGGTAGTCCAGATGTTCGTCTGCGGTCATCAAACCCACCACCTTGACCGGCTCTTGGTTTTGTTTAATGCCGTAGATCGGCCACTTCTCAAAGTTGCGGTCGATCGCCGGCCGGTAAGTTTCGGTCATGAAGGTGGCTTGTTCGATCGTTTCATCCACGATTGGCTGGATTTCTTGCCAACGCTCATTGACGAGCGTTTTAAACCAGTCATACGACATCAGTGTGGTAAACCATTTGTTTTCCAACCAGGTCAAGTTGGTCGAAACGCCGGCAAACAGACCGGTCGGATCACCCTCGCCCATCCGTTGATCGTTACCCGCCCCGAGATCGAAATCCCAAAGCGGTCCAAAATACAGTTTGGATCCTTTATCTTTATACAAATAAAAGCTGGAATAACCCACGTCGGGATTCTTAAAATACTCGTGCATGATATACATATCTACACACGAATCCATATCGATATATTGCTCGATGGTGGCACGATCGCCGGATTCTACGGCCGCATAAGCGGTTTGAATATAGTTGGCGATATATTGCTTTTGCGCATCGTTTACCACGTCACTCTTAATGGCATAAGGCCGGTCGTTCGCGTAAAAATCCACGTCGCTCGGATCCTTGTCCTCGGTCAGGTATTTATCCATCTCGACCAAATATCCGGTATCTACCTCGGTGCTGCCTTCTTCGATGTTGACGCGGTGTTCGTTGACCTGCACTTGTTCAGCCAATAGATACACCCCTTGATATTCCTCGTTGAGATACACCTCAACCGGTTGGGCCGACGTGGTGTAATCCAACCCGTCGAGTTTTCGCGCCATATAAAAGGCGAGATAGTTGCGGATCAAGGTTTTGTCACAGAAATTCGCGATCAATACCCAGTTGCGCGCCGCACCGGTATCTTGCCCAAACAGATTTTGCTTGGTTTGAAACTTCAACCGATACGATTTTTTGTCCGGCTTCAGCGAATAGTTGCCACGCAATCGAATCTCGGCTTGTTCATCGGTTAAGATATGCGCCGCATCGGTGTTGGACGTGGTAACGGTGGCTGCTACGTAGGTTTCTTTGGAATCGATGGCCGTACCGTTTGTGTTGATCGATAACACCGGTGGATCGACGGGATCGTATGAGCCGCCGGTCGTCTTGGCGTCGGTACACGCCGTAAAGGATACTACGCACAATACAATGGCACAACACAACGTGAGAAAACGCAACGGCCGTTTCATATCAGGTCACATCCTCTTCGTTTTGATCTTCCGGCAGGCCGATATCGTCCAATATCACTTCCATCACCGGATGGTCCAATTCTAACGTGATGGGGTGATCGGGCGTGACGATCGTTTCGACCTTGGTTTTGCCGCGTTTAACGGAATGCCGGTTACGCGTAGCCACGGCCAACAACACCGTCAAGGCCAACGATACCAAACTGATTCCAATCCCTAACCACAACCCTTTCGGGAAGAAAGAGATCTCCACGTCGTGCGCGCCGTCATCCACGTAGAAGCCGAGCAGTGCGCCATCGGCCACCACTTGGGATTCCACCACTTTGCCGTCTACTTTGACCGTCCATCCTTTGTCGTACGGGATACCGGTCATCATCAGTTGCCGACCGTTGGCGGTTACGGTACCGGTGATGGATCGATCGGTTTTCTTGTTCACCTGTAAGCCGCCGGCTTTCAGCGTATCGATCGCTTCTTCCAACACCGCTTCGTTAAGCGAAGCCACGTAAACGTTGCCGGTACAGTTTTGTTTGGCGCGCAAGGTGATGGTGACGACATCGTTTTCAGCCAGGTTGCCGGCATCGATGATATACGGTTCGTGTGGGGTGACACCCCAACTGCTCGAACCGGACGACACCGAAATGCTTTCGGCCGCGCGACAATCGACGTAGACAACCGCTTGTCCACTGGACGGCACCGTTACGGTAAAGGTGGCGGCGGTGTTGCCGCTACCGTCTGCGTTGATCGAGAAAGCGGTGCTGCCTCGGGTGATGGCCGTGGTTTCGGTCGCATCGCTGGGTGTCAACGGAAATACGGTATACACATTTCCCACACCGGTCATGGCGGTGTATAACGAGTTGATAGTATCGATGGGATTATAGTCATATGCGTTCCAGGATAACAACGATTCGCCGACTGGATACGCGATCGGTAACGCGTAGGGGTTTTCGTAAATATAATAGGAGACATCGCCGGACTGGACCTGTTCGACCTCGTTGAGTTGTTGGTGGTCGACGATATGGGTGGTCAGCGCCATATATTTGACACCGAACAACGAATCGGTCGGTGCAGTATACCCTTTATACAAATAACTGTTGATGCCGTTACTGGCGTATCCCAAATGACTCATTAACTGGGTGGTTTCGTACGAGCCGGAGGAGGCGAAGACCGTGAGTCCGGGATAATCGTACAACGCGGTATCCACGCAACTGCGCCGCGGCAAAAACTCCATCCGGTAGAAGCCGTCTTGATCGTCTTCGATCAACCCGTTCATGGTATCGATCGCGGCTTGGGTAGCGTCGGCGATGACGTTATCCACATAGTCTTCGTGATGCGTGTAGTATTCGTTGGCATTTAGCAGTTTCTGGGCAACGCCGCCGTGTGCAATGAGTTCGGCGCACACCACCGTTAACAGCATCACGTGGCCGGCCGCTACCCGCACTTTTTTACAGGATATCAGCAACAAGATACCGGCGTAGATCAAACCAAGCGCCAAACTGACGTAGATGGTGTTGAACGAGACGACTTCGGTTTCCGATCCGAGGTTGGCCAACTGACCGTATAAGATCACGAACAGTGCCAACGCTCCCAGCGAACCACCGATCTGTTTACGGGAAATATCCTTGATGTGCAACAACGTTTCATATGCGATCAACAGTAACACGAACGAATACAAAAACGAGAATCGATAGGGCAGATCGTTCGGCGTATGCAGACCGTGCCACACCAAATCCAACTGATTGATCAGCAAACTGGCACCCATCACGCCGAGAAAACCGGTATATACCAATCGCCGCCGTAGTGAGATGGTTTGACAGGTCATAAAGATCGGCAGCAAGATCACCGCCAACACACCACAATAGATATTTGGCAGATTGCCCGAACGGATGGTAGGTTCGAGGCCAAACAGATGTTGGCCGAACAGTTCGGTAATGGTAAAGTTCGCATCGATGGTGGATAACGTGGATAGGTTAGAAGCCGAGGTAGTGCTAAGCGATAACGCGGTCGGCACCAACAAGAACATCGCTAGTCCACCACCAAGCAACGAGCCGACGGCAAACCGGACGGTACTGTTCAGGTTTTGAGAGGCCGTGCGCTTTTCGCGTAACATATACACAACGTAATACAATACCAAAAACACACATAGCATAAACCCGATATAATAGTTGGCATACAAGGCATAGGCAAGAGAGAGGATATAGGTCAGGTATTCACCTTCGCGCATCATGCGCTCAAACCCTAAGATGACCAGCGGCAATACCATGATTACATCCAACCACATCAGGTTCCAGTTGTAGGCCATGATATACATCATCAAGGTATACATCACCGATACGATCGGGATCGCCATACTCTTTTTCCGATACACGTACTGTACGCATGCCGCAAACAAGCCGGCCATGATCGCATTTTTTAACAAGGTGATGACCACGATCGCTTCGGCCAAGTATTGGAACGGGAACAACAATAATAACAGGTTGAACGGGCTCGCGAGGTAATAGGCGAACAACGGCAGGAAACTGGTGCCGAGCCCCACCTCGAACGAATACAACAAGTTATCACCGTTTAGGATCATATCCCGCAACTGTGCTAACAACGGCGCATATTGTTGATGCAGGTCGACGATCAATACCGATTTTTCCCCGATCGGCCAAACGCCCAAACAGATGTAAACCAAAACCATCCCGATCAGCGCTAACAAGCCGGATGCCACTGGACACATCCACGCTTTTTCATCCCGCATCGGATCCTCTTGTTTGTAAATGTGTAACCAACAGCCGTATACCACTAGGCCGGCCAACAAAACGCCAAACAAAAGAGGGAACAGCATGGCTTGCAGATTGGCGCCCCCGGTCATATCGGTTGTACCGGGATGGCAGATCTTGCGTGTTGCTATGGTGACTAACGCGGCCACAGACGCGAACACGCCAACGATCCACGCGTATTCCTTCACAAAACGACGTATCGATTGTAACTGCATTCGGATACCATCCTTTATCGAAAAATAATCTCTATTAGTATACCATAAAACGGCAGATAGTGCAAACTTTTTAATATGTATAGAGATAATTTATAACTTTTATAAGGGGAATTGAAAAATCCTCTTGCCGATTTGAAAAGTTGCGTGTATAATAATAGTTCTGGAACTATCGAATTTTGTCAGGAAAGGGGTTGGCTTACGCATGCGATATCGTTGGACTGCCGAGCATATGCATGAGATGGCGGTGATTCCGGCCGTGGTGGCGGACAAGCATCTCAAACTCGCCAGTGAAATCCATCTGAAAGTATTGTTGTGGCTGGCTCGTTTCGGACAAGGAGATTTCGATGCGACGGCGTGTTCACAGGCGCTTGGCGTATCGCGCGAAGATTGTGAAGACGCCTTTTGCTACTGGTCGGAAGCCGGTGTACTCAGTATCAGTCGCCGTAAAACGGCGGCCACCACCGTCCCGGCAGTCGTGGCACAACCGGTAGAGCCGGTCAAGACGCCGGCCGCCCGTCCCAAAGCGGTGAAACCGCAGATGACCGAAGTGGTGGCCCGCAAGGGAACGGATAAGGCATTTTCCGATTTGTTGGATACCGCGTCGGCCCGGCTCGGTCGTCCGATCTCCAATGGCGATATGGAAACCCTGTTGTATTTGTTCGATACAGCCGGATTGCCGGCCGAAGTGATCTTAATGGTGATCATGTATGCCAAGTCGCAGGAGAAAAACAATATGCGCTATATCGAAAAGGTAGCGCTGGATTGGGCGGATCGAGGCATCGACACCATGGTCAAAGCGGAAGAATATTTGTGCCAGATGGAACGACGCCGCCGTGCATTTGAACACGTGCAACAGTTATTGTCCCTGACGGTAACGCCGAAAAAGGCCGATATGGAGTTGGCCGAACAATGGGTCTGTGCGTGGAAGATGACGGATGAGTTGATTGTTGAAGCAAACCGGCAATGCGTGGAAAAAACCGGCAAATTCAACAGTAAATACATACATGCGATTTTACAAAGTTGGTATACCGATGGGGTAAAGACGCCCGAGCAAGTCCCCACCGGCAAAAAGAAAGCCGCCAAGCGCGCCACGCCGAACAGTTCGTTAGACGTTGCTGAATACGAAAATGCGGTCAAGAATTATATCCCGGTGTATCATGAGATCAAGGAGTGACATCAATGGCATACAGCCGTGAAATTTATGAATCGGCCATGGCGGAACTGTCTCGTCGTCGGATCGATGCGCGTACCCGTGCCGCGGCGTTGCGTGACCGGATGATGGCTAAACATCCGCGTTTGGCTGAGATCGAACGGGAAATGGCGTCGGCGTCGATGCAGGTAGCGCGCGCGGTGCTGGATGGCGGCGATGTCACCGGCACGGTCAACCGTATTCGCGAACGCAATTTGGCATTGCAACAGGAAATGGCGAATATCCTGAAACAAGAGGGATGCCCCAGTCCCAATTTTTCGCCGCAATACGCCTGTCCGGCGTGTGAAGATACCGGTTATGCCGATGGACACGTTTGCGATTGTTTAGCTAACCTGCTCAAAGAAGAAGCGTGCCGTCGCCTGAGCGATATGGCGCACATGAAACTTACCTCAATGGATGAACTGCAATTGAAATATTATCCCGATACGCCGGATGCGCAAGGATCGATGACCGTGCGCGAACGCATGGCGGGGATTTTGGAATTTTGTCGTGCGTACGCACAAGGGTTTTCCATTGATTCCAAAAGTTTATTGTTCCGCGGACCGACCGGTACCGGCAAAACCCACGTATCGTTGGCGATTGCCCGATCGGCCGCCGAAAAAGGATATTCGGTGGTGTATGGGCCGGCGCAGATGTTGTTGCATCAGTTGGAACGCGAACGGTTTGGCAAATCCGAAGGGGACAGCGAACGCACCATGTTGGAATGCGACCTGTTGATCCTGGATGATTTGGGATGTGAATTCGGCAGTTCGTTTACGGTGGCAGCGTTGTATAACATCGTCAATTCCCGTATCTTGAGTGGATTGCCGACCATTATCAGCACCAACCTGGATCAAGCACAATTACAGGAGCGTTACGGCGATCCGATCGTTTCGCGACTCAACGGGGAATACATACCGTTATTGTTCGCCGGCCGCGATATTCGTCAGATGTTAGCGACCGAACGCATGGGCAAATGACAATCTTGTAGGGATTGTTGACAAACACGCAAAAGATGTTTTATAATGCGGTTTGTCAGTACTTATATAAAGGAGAATGACGCGACATGGCAACCAAACAACGCTATTGCATGGGCTGTATGAATCCGCTTCCGTCGGGAGTTGATAAATGTGAACTGTGCGGGTATCCCGTGCGGGGCAACAATCCGCCGCAATATCTGCCGGTCGGCACAAAGTTGTCGGAACGGTATTTGGTCGGTCGGGTATTATCGGTCAGTGGCGATGCGGCTTTGTATATCGGTTTTGACACGGAACAACACGAACGAATTCATATTCATGAATTTTTCCCGGATACCATGTGCCGTCGCGGCGAAAATCATCAGGTACAGGCGTTGGAAGACAAAGAGGAGGCGTTTGCCGACTGTTTGGACGAATATCGCGCTTTTACCCGTACGGTAGCGCGTATGCGCGACCTGTCGGCGCTTAACCCAATGTACGATATTTTTGAAGCCAATCAAACGTTGTATACGGTATCCGAAATGCCGGAAGGCGTTTCACTCGAAACCTATTTGGTACAAAACGGCGGTCGGATCAGTTGGGACGAAGCGCGCCCGATGTTTATGGGATTGATCTCCACGTTATCGGCGTTGCATCAAGCCGGCATTTTACATCTTGGCATCTGCCCGACCAATTTGTTGGTCGGTTACGATAAAAAGTTGCGGCTGCGCGGTTTGGCGTTGCCGGACGTGCGTAACGTTGGCGGTAAGTTAAAACCGCATCTCATCAACGGTTATGCTGCTCCGGAACAATATACCCCTACCAAAGCTTGCAGTGCGGCGACCGACGTTTATGCGTTGGCAGCAACGTTGTTCTATGCGCTGACCGGCCAATCGGTGCCATCGGCGACCAGCCGTATCAAACAATCGTCGGATCTGTACATGTCGGCAGATATGGCGGACGAGATCCCCAAACATGTATTGGCGGCGTTGGTGTCGGCGTTACACGTTTCGGCCGAACAACGCATTGCGGATATGGAATCGTTCCGTGATCACTTGGCTGCGACCGCTTCGGTCGAGGCGTTACGCATCGAAGAGGAAGAGGTTGAGGTGGAAGAAGAACAACCCCAAACCCGTTCGTCTCGCAAATCGATGTGGTTGATCGTGGCCGGCGTCTTCTTCGTGTTGTTATTGGCGGCGTTCGTGATCTTGTTGGTGCTGTTCCCGGATATGTTCTCCGGCTCGGGCCCCACCTGGTTTGGCGGTTCTAAGCCGACGTTGGATAACCCATCTACCTCGGCCAACGAGGTTAGCACCGTGACCTATCCGGTTGATGACCTGGTCGGTCAAAACTATTTCGACGTTCGCGACACCAACTTGACCGGTTATATGAAACTGGTGCTGGTGTATCAACAATATAGCGAAGAACCGAAAGGCACGATCCTGGAACAATCTCCGGCCGCCGGTACACTTCAGGAACGGGAATCCAAGGTGGAAATTATCATCAGTGCGGGTTCTGAAACGATGGAAGTGCCGGATGTATCCGGTTGGGATCAACATACTGCGGAATTGTATCTCGAAGCACTTGGCTTCCGCGTGCAAACGATGAAGATTGTGGAATCCATCTACGAACGCGGTCTGATCGATTCGGTGGATCCGGCAAGCGGTGAAGAGTTGCGTGTCGGCGACGTGGTGATCTTAAAGGTCAGTGATGCCGAACCGGTGGTGGAAGATCCGGAACAATCCGATGGTTTGGGTGACATTTTAGGCGAAAGTGTGCCGAATCCGTAAAAAATATGAAAAAATTTGCCATAAGGCATAGCATTTTGTAAATGTTTCTGTTATACTGATAAGCGTAGAGTATATTACATCATACAAATGATGATCGTTTTAGGAGGAAAAGGACTATGCAAAAGAAGATTAGTTCGCTGCCGTTCCGCGGTACGCCGGAGCAGGAAGCACAATTGCGCGCGATTATCGAAGCGAACAAAACCGATTCGAGCGCGTTGATGGGTGTTATGCACCAAGCGCAGGAGATCTATGGATATCTGCCGATGGAAGTACAGCAGATCATCGCGGATGGCATGAACGTGCCGCTGGAAAAAGTGTATGGCGTAGCGACCTTCTATGCGCAGTTCTCCCTTTCCCCGAAAGGTAAATACAACATCTCGGTCTGCCTCGGTACTGCTTGCTACGTTAAAGGCGCCGGCGATATCTTTGATCGTTTGAGTGAACGGCTTGGTATCGGTGCGGATGAATGCACCGCCGACGGTAAATATTCGCTCGAAGCTTGCCGTTGCATCGGCCCTTGCGGTTTGGCTCCGGTTTTGACCGTTAACGAAGAAGTGTTTGGCCGTTTGACCGTAGACGATGTCGACAAGATTTTGGCACAATACGCCGAATAAACAATCTAAAAAACGATGCCCGAAAAACATTTTCGCGCGGTTGTTAGAAAAGGAGAGGGGGGACGG
>JAZPYZ010000005.1:0-2095 GCA_045544455.1 Acutalibacteraceae bacterium
TGCCTTGCCGAAACTTCAAAGAACCCGATAGAAATTATCCAAAAACTAATGGCTCTGCCCTTTTGCCATATGCACGGACCGGAGCATCACGTTATGGTGGGTGCGGCACTGCTGACTGCTTATAAGAACGCCGGCGGTAATATTGATTTACCGAAAGCATTGGTTGAAATGCAATCACGTGGCAAACAAGTCCCCGGCGGTGTTTGCGGTTTTTGGGGCGCTTGCGGTGCAGGCATCAGCAGCGGTATATTTGTGTCTATTATTACCGGCTCTACACCCCTTGCCAACGAAGCGTGGGGACTTTCCAACCAAATGACGTCATCTGCCCTTGAAGCTATTGGCAAAATAGGCGGTCCCCGCTGTTGTAAACGCGATTCCTATCTTGCGATAATCAAAGCGGTGGCGTTTGTAAAAGAGCATTTTGGTATAGAAATGGAGCTTGGCAAAATTAAATGTATTCACTCGGCACAGAATAATCAATGTATTAAAGAGAGGTGCCCGTTCAGACGGAGGGTATAATATTAATTGTAAAGAGGTGAAAAGGATGAAAACCATTATCATAGGCGGTGTTGCAGGTGGTGCAACGGCGGCGGCGCGACTTCGCAGACTGGATGAAAAAGCGGAAATCATTATTTTGGAGCGCGGCGAATACGTGTCCTTTGCCAACTGCGGTCTGCCGTATTATATCGGCGGCGTTATCACCGACCGTGGGGATTTGACTTTGCAGACACCCCAAAGCTTCAAAGCAAGATTTAATATTGACGTCAGAGTGTTAAACGAGGCGGTTAAGATAAGCCCCGATACCAAGGCCGTCACCGTCAAAAATCTTCGCACGGGCGAAACCTATGAAGAAACCTACGACAACCTCATTTTGTCTATGGGCGCCGAGCCGATACGGCCGAATATCGACGGTGCTGACGGCAGCAATGTTTTCACCCTTCGTAACATTCCCGATACCTTAAAAATCAAGAATTATATCGATACCGCAAAACCCCGCTCGGCTGTGGTGATCGGCGGCGGATATATCGGCGTGGAGATGGCGGAAAACTTAGTTGAAGCAGGGCTAAAGGTGGCCATCGTGGAGCTGGCCGATCATCTGATCGCGCCCCTTGATTTTGATATGGCGGCGGACGTTCACCGCTATATCAAATCCAAAGGTATTTATCTGCACTTGAATAACGGTGTAAAGGCGATAAGCGGCAACACCGTTATCTTGCAAAACGGGGAGATTACCGCCGATATGATCATTATGTCGGTGGGTGTCCGTCCCGAAACGGCTATCGCAAAAGATTGCGGAATTACTCTGAATCCGCGCGGCAGTATTGTTGTCAACAACAACATGCAGACCAATATTCCGAATATTTACGCCGTGGGCGATGCGGTTGAGGTGGAGGATTTTATAACAAAACAACCTGCCTTTATTCCGCTTGCAGGGCCCGCCAACAAGCAAGGCAGAATTGCCGCCGACAATATCGCGGGATATGAAAGCGTTTATACGGGAACGCAAGGCTCGGCGGTGTTAAAGTTCTTTGATATGACCGTGGCCACCACAGGTCTTAACGAAAAGACAGCCACGGCGGCAGGGGTTGATTACGACAAAACCTATACCTATTCGGCGTCGCACGCCACCTACTATCCCGATGCTTCGCAGATGTCCGCAAAAGTGCTGTGGGATAAGAAAACGCTGAAAATCATCGGGGCGCAGATCGTCGGTTTTGACGGTGTGGACAAGCGTATGGATGTGCTGGCGACGGCGATCCGCTTCGGTGCGAAAGTCACCGATCTTACCACTCTCGAACTGTGTTACGCGCCGCCGTTTGGCAGTGCAAAGGATCCTGTGAATATGGTGGGATTCGTGGCGGAAAATGTTATCAGCGGCAAGCTCAGGCAATTCTTCTGGCACGATGTGGAGCATCTGCCGCGTGACGGGAGTGTGTTCCTGCTCGATACGCGCACACCGTATGAGGTGATGCGCGGCAAGATCAACGGCTTTGTGAATATTCCGCTGGATTCTTTGCGCGAGCGACTGGATGAAATCCCGAAAGATAAACCCGTGTATGTGCATTGTCATTCGGGGCTTCGTTCCTATCTTGCG
>JAZPYZ010000006.1:0-5177 GCA_045544455.1 Acutalibacteraceae bacterium
CGACAAGCCGGCCGCGACGGACGTAAAAGCGCCGGCCGCGCCTATCGTGTTCAATCCGGCGACTCCACAGGCCGCGCCGGAAAGCGAGCGCAAAGCATACGCGGCGGCGGTCCCTGTCGCGCCGTCTGTTCAGATGGTGGAACGTTTCGCCGGCGCAATGATAGGCCGCGGCGCTGAGAAAGTCGCGACTTTTACAAACAGTATGTCAAAGACGGCCTTGCATACTGAAAAAATCATTGAGAAATCGCCGGCCCTTGGCGCGCCTGTTACAAACAATATTGACAGACACAAAGACGTTAAAGTCGAAATGCCCGTTACGAACAACACGAATGTGAACGTGACCATGCAGGGCGGCGACGCGCAGGGCGTTGCCGGCGCTGTATCGCGCGCCGTGGATGATGGCAACGCGACGCTCATTAGAAACTTACAAACGCCGGTAGCAGCTATTACCGGCGATGATAGCACCAACGGCGCGGAATAGGGAGGGCGAATATAAATGGCTGAACAAATAAGTGAAACCGGCGCTTATATTCGTTCTTTAGGCGGTCTTTCATTCACTGTAACAATCAGCGAACAAGAACGCGATTCAGCGAAAGTTACAGATTATCCAGTTGAGAGCGGCGCGACGATGAGCGATCATGTAATCATCGCGCCGCGCCAACTTACGGTACAAATCGGGCAAGGCGTCGAAACCTCGGACACCGACCCGCGCGACATGCTGGAAAAAATTCGCGAGCTGATGACTAAAAGAGAGCCTTTCGAAGTTTACACCGGAAAGACGTATTTCAAAAGCATGGTCATAACCGCGATTTCCGTTAAAACAGACGCGGCAAATGAAACCGTTTTATCGGCTTCAATCACGTTGCGAGAGGTCACAATCGCGCAAACTCAGGCCGCGGCCGTTCCGGTGATTCGACAGAAACAGCCTAAAAAAACGGCGGTTTCGGTCCCGCGCGGGACCCAGCAAACACAGGTTGTTTCGACGCCTCAAAATGAAAATCCACAGCTCAGCAGCGTTCTAACAAAAGCCGGGATCGGCGGCAATTATGACAACTCGGAGTTGGTACAATGACGAAAAATATTTATCAAATCCCATTGCGAGACGGCCCGCAATCGCTGACTATCGCACTTTCCGGCGTTGTTTACAACTTGCGCGTTCGCTATAACGCTAAAACTGAATTATGGGTTTTGGACCTTGCAGACGCCGCCGGCGTTTCGATGATCCGCGGAATCCCGCTTGTCACCGGTTGCGACCTTTTGGCGCAGTATCATCATTTAGGGTTTACAGGCGCTTTGATTGCCTACAATCCCGCCGATTTTGAATCAGACAATCCGCCGCGATTTGATGATTTGGACGGCGCTTTGCTGTACGTGACAGAGGCGACAGAATGAGACAATGGCTCAGAAAATGCCGCCTGGTAATCGGCAAAAACGGCAAGGGCCTTGATTTATCGGCGCTCCGCATCACATTTGACGTTGAAAAAAACGATCAAACGCAACCCAACCCCGCTAAAATTAGTGTCTATAACCCGGCGCCGGACACTATCAATAGAGTTCTGAAAGAATTTGATACTGTGTCACTTGACGCCGGATACACAGACGGGATGGGGCTTATTTATGCAGGGAATCTGATTCAGGTTCGCCGGCTTCATACCGGCCCGGACGTGATACTAGAGCTGACCGCCGGCGACGGCGACAGCGCTTACAACTATGGCGTTGTGAATACCACGCTCACGGCCGGCGCGACCGGCGCGGACCGGTTTAAAGCCCTTGCACAAACCATGAATCAGAGCGGTGGAATAGACATCGCCGGCACTGTCGGAGCAATCACCGGCGGCAAACGGCTACCGCGCGGAAAAGTGATTTTTAAACCTGTGAAAAATTACATGGATGAACTTTGTTCAGACCTCAATTCACAGATTTTCGTTGATTCTGGAAAACTGCAAACCGTTAAAAAAAGCGGTTATTTACAGGGCGCGCCGGTGGAATTAGCGCCCGGAACAGGGCTTATCGGGCCGGCTCAACAGACATTAGACGGCGTGGAGTGTTCAAGCCGCTTAAATCCTGAGATTCGTTTAGGCGGCTTGATTCACATTGATTCGCGATACCTGGTAGCAGCTGACACGACAAGCGGCGGCGACAAAGGGAAAAAGCCGCGACAGAGCCCCGGCGGGTATTACAGAGTAATCAAAATCCACTATACCGGCGACACACACGGCGACGCGTGGAACGTGTCTATAACCGGTGTTGCGATCGATGCGACTGTTTCAAAAACTATGGATACGCAAGGGGGCGACTAGCTATGGCTATCTCAAGAGCAGAGCGCGAACAGACGCAACTCGCACCGATCCGCGACGCTATCACCGCCGCGCGGCTGGATATCCATACGGCGCTACCCGGCGTCATTCAGAGTTTCGACCCGGCGCGCATGACATGCACCGTACAACCGGCGATCCGGGCCGCGATCATCCAGAAGAACGGCGCGGCGCGCGCCGTTGATTTACCGTTACTTGTCGATTGCCCTGTCGTGTTTCCAGGCGGCGGCGGGTATGAGTTGACGTTTCCAGTAAGGGCCGGCGATGACGCTCTAATCGTGTTCGCTGAACGTTGTATAGATGCGTGGTGGCAAAGCGGCGGCGTTCAGGCCGCGGCGGAATTCAGATTGCATGATTTATCAGATGGTTTCGTTATTCCGGGCGTGCGCTCGCAACCCCGCGTTTTGTCCGGCGGCGTTCACATGGAAGGAGCGGAGATTCGCACAGACTCAGGAAGCGCGCGGATACAGCTAAACGGCGACGCGGTGAAAATCATCGCACCGGCCGGCGTTGTAGTGGATACGCCAACGGTGACACTCACCGGCGATATGATTTGCGGTGGATTCTCATACCTCGGACACACTCACACCGGCGTTCACGGCGAAACCACGCCGCCGCATTAAAAAGAGGTGTTGTTTTATGCGATATAGAAAATTAGACGCCAACGGCGATTTCAGCGCCGGCCACGGCGCGGCGGATTTTCACATCGACACGCCCGAAGCAGTCGCACAGGCGGTTTTAACGCGGCTTCGGCTATGGGCCGGTGAGTGGTTTTTGGATACTCAAGAGGGGACGCCGTACCGCGAACGCGTTTTGGGAGTGCGAAAGCGGCTGACGGCCGGCCCCGCGCTGAAAGCGAGAATTGCCGCGACGCTCAATGTTTCGTCTGTTGATAGTTTTTCTGCTACTTACGACGGCGACACGCGCGCGCTAGATGTCAGCGCGGATATTACAACAACATACGGCGCGGCGGCGCTTCAAAACGAGGTGATTTAATGTCATTGGATATAACCGCTATAGAACAGCTTGCAAGTCAGTTAACGCCATTCGTTGACGAAACCGGTTTACATGTTCCAGAATATAGCTCAGTAAAATCAACGCTTGAAAGCGCGTGGCGCGGCATTTTCGGTGATGACATTTACATTGATCCCGATTCGCAAGATGGGCAGCTCATTGCCGTTTTCTCGCTTGCGCTTCTTGACACATATCACGCCCTTGAGCAAGTCTACCAGGGCTTTTCGCCTTCAACGGCGACCGGCGAAACGCTTTCCCGCGTTGTAAAAATCAACGGCATTCGGCGCAAGATAGGAAGCCATTCAACGGCGGACGTTACCATCACCGGCGCGGCCGGTACTGAGATTACAAACGGCGTTATCGCCGATGTTGCCGGCCAAAAATGGGATTTGCCGGAATCGGTGATTATCCCGAATAACGGCGAAATCGTTGTTACAGCAACGGCTCAGAGCGAGGGCGACATTACGGCGCAAGCGGGCCAGATTTCGAAGATCATGACGCCAACGCGCGGCTGGCAAAGCGTCACCAACGCGGCCGCAGCAACCCCCGGCGCATTGACAGAAACCGACGCGCAACTTCGTTTGCGTCAATCGTATTCTGTCGCGCTACCCAATCAAACGATTTTGGCCGGAACGTTGGGCGCGGTCCTTAACGTCGAAGGTGTCTCGAAAGCTAAAATATTTGAAAATGACACCGACGAGACGGACGAAAACGGCCTACCGGCGCACAGTATTTCAGTAGTGGCCCGCGGCGGCGATGCGACAGCAATCGCGCGCGCTATTTGGCTGAAAAAAACGCCGGGTTGCGGGACGTATGGGACGACAGAGGAAGTAATAACAGATAGCGCCGGCATCGCGACGCCAATCAAATTTTTCAGACCGGTAGAAACGCCCGTACAGGTCAGAATTGTTATCGCGCCGGAAATCGGGTATCTGTCGAATATGGAAAATTTGATAAAATCCGCGGTTGTCGATTATATCAACGGCCTCGCAATCGGTGATGATGTATCAATCGCGCGAACTAGCGTTGCAATCGTTAGCGCCGGCGATACTTTCGATATTTCGTCTGTTGAGATCGGGCCGCGCGGAGGAACGCTTTCGCCGTCAAATCTCGCAATCCCGTTCAACGGCCTTGCGACATGCGATATTGACGATATAGAGGTTATAGCGCCATGACATTGAGCGAGTATTTAGACCTCATTACGAGCCAACACAGGAACAAACCAAAATTCAGCGGAGTAACTGCTAGCGCGGTTGCTCCGCTTGCTTTATGTCAAGGTTTTATAGATACCAGTCTTTTAAGGGCGTGGGACCTCGACACAGCCATTGGCAAACAACTTGACCATGTGGCGGAGTGGATCGGCGCGACACGCTATATAGAACAACCGCTTCTTGACTTATATTTTACATGGGATGACCGCGTGATTACAGGTTGGGAACACGGTTATTGGCAAGGAAAATATGATCCATCGACAGGCGTCATTGCGCTTGGTGACGACGTTTTCCGAACGGTCCTATATGCCAAAATCGCCTCTAACAACTGGAACGGCTCGCGTGAAACAATGGAGGGTATATGGAATAGCGCATTTGGCGATGAATCCACGTTAGCTGTTATAGATCATCAAGACATGTCGATAACGTTGTATTTGCAGGGCTTCACAAACAATCCCATGCTCGAATTCATTCTGAAATCGGGCCGTATCCCGCTGAAGCCGGAAGGCGTAAGGATTCGCGAGTACATCATCACAAAAGGCGCGGTTTTTGGTTTTGATTCGAATTCGCTAGCGGTTCGCGGCTTTGATATAGGGTATTGGGGGACGCCAATCACAGAAAGGAGCGGCGGCTAACG
>JAZPYZ010000007.1:0-55946 GCA_045544455.1 Acutalibacteraceae bacterium
TCCCTATTGCCGCAATCATGCCCATATATCATACTATACTTTTGTGGGAATTGCAAGAACTTTTTTCTGTTTTTTGAAAAAATTTTTTGAACCATCAAAGCCGCCCTGTTGGGGACCCCAAACAGGGCGTTTTTTTATACCTTATTATATATAGCGTTATTCCGCGGCCAGTTCGGTCGACAGACGGATAAACTGATCCATTGTCAACTGTTCGGCGCGGGCGGTTGGTGCCAGGCCGGTGCGTTCGAGCGCCGCGGCGATCTGCTCTTTAGTAAAACCGCCGGTTTTCAGCGAATTCGACAACGTTTTGCGTCGTTGTTCAAACGCGGCGCGCACCGTGCGGAACAACTGCTTTTCTTGTGACGGCGTGAGCAACCGTTCGCCGCGTAAGCGCAACCGAATGACGGTGCTGTCCACCTTGGGAGCCGGCATAAAACTGCCGCGCGAAACGCCGAACAAAATCTCGGGTTCGGCAAAGTAGTGAACCGCCAAGGTGATGGCGCCGCATTCTCTTGTGCCGGGAACCGCGCACAACCGCTGCGCCGCTTCCTTTTGAACCAACACGGTAATCGCTTCGATCGGCAGGTGTTGTTCCATCAGTGCCATCAAAATCGGCGAAGTAATGTAATACGGTAGGTTGGCGCACACCACCACCGGCATCCGGCGGCGGTTACCTCTCTCATCGGTATAACTGAATTGTTCTTCGATCAACGCGGCGATATCGAGTTTTAAGATATCACCGTGCACGATCTCGACGTTATCGTAATCGGCCAGCGTTTCGGCGAGCACCGGCAACAGTCGGTCATCGAGTTCAACCGACACCACCTTTTTGGCAACCTTTGCCAGTTGTTCGGTCAGAACTCCAATACCGGGCCCGATTTCCAACACGCCGGTTTGATCGTCTGCGCCGCACAGTGAGGCCATTTTGGGACACACCGATGGGTTGATCAAAAAGTTTTGACCGAGTGCTTTGGAAAAATGAAACCCGTGCTTTTGCAGCAGTTCTTGCATATCACGCATATTGGTAAGCGTGGGCATAAAGCCGCCCTCCTTTCACCGATACATCTCATCCGTTTTACTTGAATTTTACGCGTTTGTTTCCGGTGTTCCGGCGTTGATAGTTGTGGTAGATGTTGAGCATAACGTATCCGACGATCAACAAACCAAGCAACGCCGCCCCGCCGTAAAACCACGGCGAACGCACCAATGCTTTGATCTGCTCCCAACAATATACCGGCAGGCTACGTTTAACGTTCTCGGCGGCGACAATGCCGACCTCGCCAACCAACACGTCTTCGTCGTTATACAACCGAACCACGCCGTATTGCTCCCCTTTTTGGATGGGGGCATTCAGCGATTCGGGCAGATCAACCACCCGTTTGAGGTTGCTCATGTCAGTGCCGTCCGGCACCACTAAAGACAAGTTCTTAGCCGCTACCATCGTGACCGAATCGGTCGCCCACGCATAGTTCACCTTGGCGCGAGTGATGGGATCGTTGCGACCGATGATGGCTTGGTACGAGAAATTGCGAAACACCCAACGGTACAACGTGCGGGTATCGACGTAGTGACTGGTGCCGTCGGCAATGTCTTCGACGGTTTGGGGACACCCCATCACCACCACTAAGTATTCGTAACCACTCGACCGCGCGACCGACGCCATGCACCGGCCGGCGCGAGAGGTGTATCCACTGCGTCCGATGGCCAACGCTTCGTAATATTCTTCCGAAGACGGACGCAACAATTCGTTAACGGTCGAATAGGTGCGTTGTTTGCCGTTGGCGACGGGATTAACGGTATATTTCGTCTGTGACAACCACGTTTCCATATACCGATTTCCAACGGCGGCGCGCAAGATACGATACATGTCTCGCGCGGTGGTGGTTTGAGACGCGTTATCCAACCCGTGCACACCGATAAAGTGCGTATCGGTACACCCGATGCTTTGCGCCCACTCGTTCATCGCGGTCGAAAAATCGCGATCGGTTTCACACAACGTGACGGCCAAGGTTTGCGCCGCGTCCGCCGCAGTGGTGAGCATCGAAATCGCCAACAGATCCTCTAACGTCCACTCTTCCCCCACGTTCATACCAACGGTGGCCAATCCACTCGCGCCGATCGCAATCCGCGCTTCTTCGGTATAAACGCCGGTGTCCGATTCGATATTGAGTTCTTGTTCTTCGATCAGTTTCAGCGCGGTCATCCCTACCGCAATCCGAACCATGGCGCCGGGCGCACGCACGTCATCGGCAGCCAGTTCAAACAAAATACTGTCCTCTTCCGCGGTGGCACCAAGCGATACCACGATCGCGGACGAGGCGTGCAACGTCGTTTCTTCCGGCAAGGCATACCGCTTG
The DNA here is from genome assembly GCA_045544455.1 of Acutalibacteraceae bacterium. GTDB lineage: Bacteria > Bacillota > Clostridia > Oscillospirales > Acutalibacteraceae > JAZPYZ01. Next base: position 2,358 of record JAZPYZ010000007.1, read on the forward strand.
TCCGAAGCGGCCGAAACCGGCGTTGCCATCCCGACCAACAACGTGATCAGCAACAACCATATCGTCAATAAGGTTCGTTTTTTCATCGTGGTATCTTCCTTTAAAACTCAAATGTCGTTTGGGTACAAATCTCCTGTGCTTTATCGCGCAGTTTCAAAAAATCGGCAAACGCATCCGGCTTTTGGTTAGGGTTGCGCAAAATCGCCGCCGGATGAAACATCCCCATCATCCATACGCCGTTTTTGTGAATCCATTCGCCGTGTTGCCGACTGACTTTAAAATCCGGATCGATCAACCGGCACGCCGCGATCCGGCCGAGACAAACGATGATCTTGGGGCGAATGAGCGCCGTCTGTGCACGCAACCAATCAATACAAGCATCCTGCTCTTCAGGCAAGGGATCGCGGTTGTGAGGAGGGCGGCACTTGACCATGTTCGCGATATAGACATTGCGTTCGCGATCCAGGCCGATCGCCGCAAGCATTTTATCCAGTAGCTGGCCGGCACGCCCGACAAACGGTTCGCCTTTTAAATCCTCCTGTTCACCGGGGCCTTCCCCGATAAACAAAATCTCGGCTTGTGGGTTTCCGACGCCGACCACAACGTTGGTGCGCGTATTACACAAGGCGCATTTGGTGCAAGCCAAACACGACTCTTTGAGCGTGTTCCAATCCGAAATCGACATCGAACTCCTCCTTTTTATCTGATTATTTTTATTTTATCACATTTCCCCTTGAAAAAAAAGTGCGAAAGCGGTACAATTATAAAAGATTTTTTAAGAAATTAAAAGGAAGTGTCACGATGGCTAATAATCAAGTATTGGTAGAAACGTCGGCTCGTCACCTGCACGTCACCCAAGAAGTGTTGGAGACCTTGTTTGGCAAGGGATTTGAGTTGACGATGAAAAAAGAATTGTCACAACCCGGTCAATTTGCGACCAACGAACGCGTGGACGTGGTTGGCCCGAAAAAAACCATCGCCGGTGTGTCGATTTTGGGGCCGGTTCGTCCCGAAACGCAGGTGGAACTGTCGCTGACCGATGCCCGTTCGATCGGGTTGGTTGCACCGATTCGTGAATCGGGCGATATCGCCGGTACCGTCGGTTGCAAACTGGTCGGTCCGTGCGGCGAAGTGGAATTGACCGAAGGCGTGATCGCCGCGAAACGTCACATCCACATGACGCCTGAAGATGCTGCCGAAATGGGCGTTGTTGACAAACAGATCGTCAGCGTCGAAGTGAAAAGCAACGATCGCACCACCATCTTCGGTGACGTGGTTGTGCGTGTGAGCCCGAAATACGCGCTCGCGATGCATATCGATACCGACGAATCCAACGCCGCCGCGGTTGCCCCCGGCACGATGGGAACGGTTATTAAATAAGAAAACAAGCCAAAACACTCTCTCGAAAATCGGGAGAGTGTTTTGGTATAAAACCGCCTTTGAGGGGCAAAATTTTTGCGTAACGTCTTGACAAATACCGGAAAACAGGTATAATGAATTACGCTGAATGAATATTGCGGATTTGTGTAATGGTAGCACGACAGTCTCTGACTCTGTTTGTCTGGGTTCGAATCCTAGATCCGCAGCCAAAAAAACACCCGATGCTTGGCATCGGGTGTTTTTGTATTAGTCTCTTCGCAGGTTGCCGCCGTAAAAGAACAGGTTACTGCCTTTGGTTTCAGGGCCGACGGCGAGTTGCACCTCACGGCACGCGTCGAGATACGCGCGGCGATCGGCCGGCACGATGGGAGCCGGTCGTTTGCCGTAAAACGTCTCGTAAAAATCGCAGACGGTGTTACACAAAGCGGCAAGCGGTGCGGCCGCCGCCGTATCCCCTTGTGCGTAACGTCGCATCAAGATCCCTTCGCCGACACACAAGCGCCACGTCTCGTTGAAATAGTTATCAAACAGAAATTGCGCAAACAGCACCAACCGCAGATCGCCGCCGAAGAACCGCGCCTCGTTATCGTCGTTCAGCGACAGTTCCGCCGCCAGACAATACCCGTCGCGGACGGCTTGCAGAATGCTTTCGGTGGTATTATCCTTGGCGAACACCAACGTAAACCGACGGGCAAAACTGCCGCCGTTAAAATCGTGGTTATGCGAATCACTGGACCCGACGGCCGGTAGTTTGTTGCCTTTAAACGCCTGTTCTTCCCATAAAGCGAGTTGTTTGTTAACGGTGGCGGTATTCGAGCCGCAACCGGCCAATTCCAACGCGTCAAAATCGCATTTATCAAACAAAACATCGGCAAATTCATGGGTGACGTTATACCGATTGGGACGCCAGAAAGGATGCGCAAAGATGGCGATGCCGCCGGCTTTGTGAATTTCGCGGCAGGCCCACACCGCCATGGCGGTGCGGTGGCGGTACTGCTCGTTGACGTCCGGCAAGGTGGCACAAATCTCGTCGACCTCGCGTTCGTACTCATCGCGGTGACGGACGTACCGGTCGCACACACTTTCGGTGCCGCCGGCGTGAACGATATGTAAGATCGAGCCGGGGGTGTGTACCTCTTCCCCGGTCATAATGTGCAGGCCCAAAGGGATATCTTTGAACAAATCCGCCGCCATGACCGACGGATACATCCGGTTATGGTCGGTGATGCTGACAAAATCAAACCCTTCCTCCCGGTAGTCGGACGGCGTCATCGCGATACCGTCCTGCCCGTCGGAATAATAGGTGTGGGTATGAAGTTCGCCTTTTAGCGGACGGCGTTCGTACAGATCAGTTTCCACCGCATATAGCGGAATTTTGATCTCGGTGCCGCCTTTTTCGGTAAAGCGGATGGAATATTCCTGTTCGCTTTCAAACGTATGGGTAAACCGCAGGCAGCCGTCCTTGGCAAAGCACGGGTGATCCAACGGAATATGTTCGTGATAGTCAAGCTGATCGCCGCCGATATCCACAACGGCAAGCTCGTACGTTTTATCGTCACGGAACATGCGGCTGATGTCACACGGAAAGATCGATACCTCAACCTCTTGTCCTACAGGCACCACCGACGGATAACAACGATACCGAACGTGAGCATTGCGCATAGAACACCACTCCTTTTCTTTGAGAAAATAAGTATAGCATATTTCTTCAAAAAATGGTATGCTGAAAGTATCAAAATCAACATAGGAGAAATGGATAAAATGACGAACGTAATGTTTATCTGTCACGGCAACATCTGTCGGTCGCCAATGGCAGAATTTGTGTTTAAAAATCTGATCGCACAGCGCGGTTGTGCGGACGAGTTTGTTGTGAAATCGAGTGCCACTTCTACCGAGGAGATCGGCCATCCGGTGTATCCGCCAGCGAAAGCGGAACTCGCGCGGCACGGTATCGCCTGCGACGGGAAGGTGGCCGTACAATTAACCCGGGCCGACTATACCCAATACGATTATTTCATCTGTATGGACACACGCAATCGGCGAAACGCGCTGGCGATCTTTGGAGGCGACCCCGATGGGAAAGTATCGATGATGTTGGATTATACCGATCGCGGCGGCGACGTAGCCGATCCGTGGTATACCGGCGATTTCACCGTGACGTATCGTGACGTCGTCGACGGGTGTGAGGGACTGTTGGCGGCGATAAAACATCGCGCATAATTCCCTGTTGACAGTGCTAACGGCCCCTTGTATACTATGCTTGTAAATCACCGAAAGGGTGTTGAAATGCGATGAAACAATCAATCGACGTGGCAGCTTATGTTTGGCCGGCGTATACCGGGAAAGAACCGCGCACTCGCCTCTTTTGGCCGGAAGGCATCGGCGAATGGGAAACTGTGCAGCGCGCCGAACCGAAATTCGACGGGCATCCATGGCCGCGGAAGCCATTGTGGGGGTACGAGGACGAAGCCGACGCGGCGGTCATGGAAAAACAGATCCGCGAAGCAGTTTCTCACGGGGTTAACGTGTTTATCTACGATTGGTATTGGTATGACGGACGACCGTTTTTGGAACAATGCTTAAACGATGGATTTTTGAAAGCCGAAAACAATACCGATATGAAGTTTTATTTAATGTGGGCAAACCACGATGCCAACTATTTATGGGATCGCCGCAATGCATCGAAGGACGTTTCCTCAACGGTGATTTGGCGCGGCACCACCACGGCGAATGATTTTAAAATCATTGGCAAGCGGTGGCTCGATCAATATTTCACCTTGCCGAACTATTATACTGTTGACGGAAAACCGGTCGTGGCTATCTATGATATACCCAACTTTATCAACACGTTTGGATCCGTTGAAGCAACCTATAACGCCATGCAATGGTTATCGGAAGTCGCAGCGGAATATGGGTTGCCGGGCGTGCATTTCCAAGCCATTCAGATGAATTACGAAGTGGGAAACGTATCGGGAATTGATTCGGGCACGACCACCGAAGATCTGATCGCGGCGTTGCCGTTTGATTCGATGACCAACTACCAATACGTACATCTGTGCGACGTCAAACGGGCCTATGCCGACGTTATGCCGGAGGTGGAAGCCGCATGGCAACACAACGTCGATTCGTGGCAGATGCCGTATTTCCCTCACGTGTCGCTGGGATGGGATAACAACCCTCGTCATGCCGACACGCTGAAACCGGATATTTTGCAGGATAACACACCGGAAGAAATCGAAAAGGCATTGGCTCTGGCGAAAGCGTTTGCCGAAAAAACCGGTGTAAACTTGGTGACCATCAATAGTTGGAACGAATGGACCGAGGGTAGTTATCTGCAACCGGATGACCGGTTCGGGTATGGCTATCTCGATGCGATCAAACACGTGTTTGTGGAAGAATAAGCAAAAAGGACGGATTGTGTAATGCAATCCGTCCTTTTTGTTCACGCTTTGTTCAAACTCTATCGTGAGTAGAGTGATGTTCACAAAAGTCTACCGGCGAATCCGGCAGAGTATACCGTTTTCCCACGGTGTAGATTGCCTTTAAATATAACGCGATGGTATACTAATGGCATCACGTTTAGGAGGCAAAATCGTATGCCGAGTTTTAAAATCGTGGCAGATTCGTCCGCAGACCTGCAAGAACTGGACGGAGTGGCGTTTGATGCGGCCCCGCTGAAAATCATCACTGCGAATCGCGAATATGTGGACGATCGCCGGTTGGACGCGCACGAGATGGTGCAGGACCTGTCGGAGTATAAAGGGAAATCGTCTTCCTCCTGTCCCAATCCCGAAGATTGGTTAACGCGATTCGGGGATGCAGAATACGTGTTTTGCATCACCATTTCCGGGACCTTATCCGGCAGTTATAATGCCGCAGTGGTGGCAAAAGGCTTGTACGAAGAGGCCCATCCCGGACGGCGGGTGCACGTCTTTAATTCGTTATCGACCGGACCGGAAATGAAACTGTTGATGGAAAAGATGCGTGACGGCATTCTCGCCGGGAATCCGTTTGACAAGATTTGCGCCGATGTGGAAGCGTATGCGCAACAAACGGCGTTGCTATTTATGTTGGAATCGATGAAGAACCTCGCTAACAACGGCCGGGTAAGTCCGTTGGTGGCGAAAGCGGTCGGATTGCTCGGTATTCGCATCGTGGGGAAAGCGAGCGATCGCGGTGATCTGCAACCGTTGGATAAATGTCGTGGGCAAGAGCGTGCGCTCGATGCGATTGTGCGACGGATGGAAGAGACTGGGTATAACGGCGGTAAAGTGCGTATTGCTCATTGTTTTAACGAGCCGGCGGCGGTGGCGTTAAAGCAACGGTTGACCGCCCTGTTTGACGGTATCTCGATCGAAATCTATCGGTGCGGCGGCTTGTGCAGTTTCTATGCTGAACGCGGCGGTTTGTTGATCGGCTTTGAACACGCGTAAAATCATGTTAAATAAAAAGACACCACCCTTTTGGGTGGTGTCTTTTTGGTGCGAGGAATGGGACTTGAACCCACACGTCATACGACACACGCACCTCAAACGTGCCTGTCTGCCAATTCCAGCATCCTCGCATTTGCAACGGCTATTATATCACTCCTGACACTCACTGTCAAGCGGTTTTTTCGGGTGGTCTAACATTTTCACGCTTTTTTCATACATTTCCAAATCCATCGTCGCGTTGATAACCTCTAACATCCGTGCCGTGGACAGTTTGCCCGGCAAACCCCACATCGCTAACAAGCGACGGCGGCGATCGGCCGATCCATCCGCACCGATCAACCCATCCTCAAACAGGCGAAGTCGATCGATACCGGCGGTTGACACGGCCGTTTCTTCATCCAGAACGGTGGCGCCGGCGCGGCGAAGCGCTTGTTCTAACGTGGCGGTATCCATCCCTTCTACGCCGAGCAAACCCTCTTTCGACGGGGCGGTTTTGCGGCGCTCTTTGCCGGCCAATTCGGGGATATAGGCGTGTTTGATCTGTCCGGTCGGAATCGCGCCGATGAGATGGTTGCGAATCACAAAACCGGCCGAATCGCTGTCGGTGAGCACCAACAAACCACGCGTTTCAGCTAAACGGCGCAACAACGCCAGCTGTTCTTTATCGCGGAATAACCCGAACCCGTCGGTGGGAACAATGACCGTATCGACCACCGATTCGAGCCGAATTTTATCGTATTTCCCTTCTACCACAATGGCTTCCCGAATGGCAATCAACGAATGTTATCCCCCTTGCCGTACCAATAAAATCATCTGTGCGGCCGTTTGTTCAAGTAATTCCCATTTATCCAACGAGGTGGATTTCATTTGGGTATCGGTCTGCGCAAGCAGGTCTAAACATTTTCGCAATACCGCGATCGACATGGTCGCACCGTCACGCGCGGCATTTTTGAGCCGAAAATCTTTGCCGCGATAGTCGAATTCCTTGACCAAACTGGTCGCCGGCACACCCGAGGCGGCCGCGACTTTAGCGCGGTACAGATCGGCATACGTGCTGGATAACACGCCCAGAATAGCGATGGGTTCTTCCCGGCACGAACGCAGACGATGCAAAATATCATACGTGCGTTCGTAATGATTTTTCAAAATAGCGCGCGATAACTCAAACACCGATGCTTCGAGCCGTTTGGTGCCGACCGTCACCACCAGTTCGGTGGTGACTTCGGTACCGCCGGCGACGGCGCACAGTTTATCGAGTTCGCCCAGCAACATATACAGATCATCGCCGCATTGTTCGATGAGTTGGCGGGCGGCCGGCGGCTGCATAGTGCAACCGCGACGAGTAGCGCCGGCGCACAACAATCGCACGATATCGGCCGGTTGTTTGCGCGGTAATTCGCACACCACGCCGACTTTATCGACCGCTTCTGCAAAGGATTTCCATTTGGCGGTTTTGCGCGGTTCGTCGGCCGAACCACTCATCCAAAATACCAACACACAATGCGGCGGCGGATCGGCCAACCATTCAACCAATCGTTCGTTTTCGGCCGTGTTTCCAACGTCCCAATCGCGGACTGTAACGCAACTGTATTCGGCGAGCATGGGCAACGTTTCGGCGAGGTTTTGAATCGTCGCGGCATTACATTCACGCCCGTCGAGTTCGTGCAGATTCAGATCTTCCATCCCGCCATCCGCGATCGCGCCGGCCACGATGGTGCGGCGATAGTGGTGGATGAGATATGGTTCGTCTCCGTATAACAGATATACCGTGTCGCGCGCTTCTTTTAAGCGAGATCTCAAGCCGGATTCATCCAGTTTCATGGGACACTCTCCTTTAATACAGGTTCTATGCTAATATACAGTCTTGCCCGTACGCGGTGGTACGAACCGATTGCGTTGGATCGTTCCAGTAGGAATTGACGATGATCTGATCGGCGACGATACACGTCGCATCCGATGGCGGTTTGCCGCTATATATAACCGTGTCAGGCCATCGCCAAACCGGTGGCAGATTTTGCGCTAAAGCGGTTTCGTCGTAACCGAGTAAGATCGATGCCCCTTGCCACATCACCCCGATAAAACCATCCAACCGGGTAATGGTACCGAGTTGGCCGATGGTCAGGGTATCGCCCGGCGTGGTCTTCAGCTGATCTACCGGCAACGTGGTAATGAGTTCCGGCAGATAGTCCCCGTCTGGTGGAACCAACACCAGCTCGGTCGAAACATCGTCCAGCAAGGCATATAGTTGGCGGATACCGACGCCGTCGGCATCGGTCAACAGTAAAAAATCCAACCGATGCATCCCTTGTCGGTCCAGCGCCTCTTTTAGTTGATAGGCGGTATCCTCTTGATGAAGGGAAACCACCACACCGGTATAGTCTTGATACGTGACACAGATCGCCACGTCCGATCCCACCGACAGCGCCATACGCCGTACCGACGGGGTGGTGAGATGAGCTGTTAACATACCGGCGCATAAACAACCGATACACGCGACGGACAATAAACGAGTCTTGATCAACCGATGACGGGTGATGCCCCACACCAGTAGCGTGCCGCACACCCATACTATGGGATATATGCCGTCGATATGCCATTGTGTAAACGGGATCTCCGACAGACACGAAACCAATCCGTGTTGCAGACGTACGATCAGGCCGGTTGGCAAGCCGACCAGATCCACCACGATATCCGGCATCAAACCGATACCGCAGACCAAACCGGTGATAAGTCCCATACACACCAAAGCGGTGGTAAGGGGTACAACCAGCAGATTCGCAAGTGGGGTGATCAGTGACAGTTCCCCATAGTATATCATGATCGGTACCAAGGTCGGTAGTGTGGCCGACAACGTGACGCAAACGCTATCTCCGGCCGCTTGTATCAGCGACCGATACCAACACGGTTTTTGCGGATCGATCCGGTCAAACAACCAGTCGTGCCATGCGGCTTGTAAACGAGGATGCCATTCCAGTAATCCGATCGTGGCGCAGACCGACAGTTGTAACCCGATATCCCACATGGCTGCCGGGCGAAACAACACAATGACCAACACCGCAAGTCCGACCGAGTTGAATCCGTCCGGTTCGCGAAACAACAGGTGGCCGATCAGGACCAGGATCGTCATGATACCGGCACGAACCACCGAAGCGGAAAAGCCGGTCAATGCCATAAACAACCACACAAAACCGATCGACAAACCGGCGGTGACGCGGCGTTTGAACCGACGGCGAAACAAGGCGTAGATCGCACCGGTGACTACCGTGAGGTGTAACCCCGAAACCGCCAGCAGATGCGACAGGCCGGTACGGCGATACTCGTCGGTCAGGGTGTCTGACAACAGATCACGGTCGCCAAAGCAGATCGCACCCAGCGTGCCGGCGACCGGTTCGGTAAAATACGTGTTCAACCCATCGCGAATGGCTAACCGCCCATTCAGCAACGCGGTAGTGAGAGAAAACCCGTCTGCAGAAGATACCGCCACGTCCCCGACGGGTTGCAGATACAACAACACGCCGGTAGATTTGAGGTAAAGATACGCCATGGTATCGTCGGTATCGTAGGTGGGTTCGACCGTGAATCTGCCGGATACCACATCGCCCGGCGACAACCGCTTCTGCCGAAAACTGTCGTAATACCACACCACCGTATCGGCCGGCAGATCACCGTCCAAAACCCGAACGTCGTATCGCACGCTGTTATCAAAATGGGTGGGCAGATCACACACCTGCGCACGGATCGATACCGTGGTACCGATGGCTTGCCTTTGCGGCTCAAAGGTGATGTGTTCGTGCACCTGATAAAAGAAAAGGGCGGCACCGAAACAAAACAGTACCGTCCAGATCGTCGGACTGTTTCGCAACCGGCGAAGGCATACTGCGCCTATCGCCAACACAAACGATGCCGCCATAAGAATCCAAATAACCTGATCGGGACAAAACGGCGCGACGATCAAGGCCGTTGCCGCAGCGCCGCCGATCCATGCGAACGGGCGGAGCATCAATTAGTCCCAAATGGGTTCGCCGTTACGGAACAACGGTAACGGTTCTAAGTAGGTGTAGTCGCCGTTGATGGCGTCGCCTTCGGCTAAGATGGCGGCACGTGCGACGACGGTACAGTCGGTTTGTCCGACCAGTTTTTCGAGCGCTTCGATCGATTCGCCGGTACTGATTACGTCATCAATCAACACCACGCGTTTGCCGGTCATAGCATCGAGTTCCAGACGGTCCAGATACAACGTCTGTACCTTATCGGTGGTGATCGACCGCACTTCCAACGAGATCGGATCGCTCATATACAGTTTGGGATATTTGCGCGCGATATAATACGGTTTGCCGCTTTGACGCGCGAGTTCATATGCCAGCGGAATACCTTTTGCCTCGGCGGTAACCAACACGTCAAACGCCGGCAGTTTTTTCAGCAACGCTTCGGCCGATGCGACGGTGAGTTCTACGTCGCCGAAAATGACGAACGCACCGATGCTAAGTTCATCGTTCAGCGGACACAAGATCAGTTCGCGGTCTAAACCGGCGATGGTCATTTTATAGGTCTGTTTCATGCTAAAACACTCCTATTCGTTATGTTATGCTAAGAAGAAAACTTGTTCGAGTTTGGGTTGCGCGCCGGTGACCGGATCCATCTCCATCACCATGACGTCTTTCATGTACGCGTTCCAACGGTCGACCACTTCGCTGTCGGCTTGGGTTTTGGCGGCAAAATCGACGCCTTTTTCACACTCATAATAGCCAAACAGTTCGTTACCGACGTTCCAGATGGTGTAGTTACAGATACCGGCTTGTTTCAACACGTCTACCAGTTCCGGCCAGATCTCGTTGTGACGGCGAACGTATTCGTCCTTTTGCCCGTCTTTGATAATCGCTTTCCATGCATACCGTTCCATAACGTCTATCCCCTTTATCCGTTTTTCTTTTTGGAAAATTCTTTCATGCGTTGTTCTTTTGACAGAATGGTTTTGCGCAAACGAATGCTTTTCGGTGTCACTTCCACCAGCTCGTCATCGTTGATAAATTCGAGCGATTGCTCCAGCGACAGCGTGGTCGGCGGTACCAGACGAAGCGCTTCGTCCGAGCCGGCGGCACGCATGTTGGTAACGTGCTTTTTCTTGCATACGTTGACCACGATATCGTCACTTTTCGGCGATTCGCCGATGATCATCCCTTCGTATACCGGCACGCCGGCACCGACAAACAACGTGCCGCGATCCTGTGCGTTAAACAACCCGTAACTGCTGGTTTCGCCGGTTTCGTACACAATCAACGAACCTTGAATACGTTGCGGAATATCCCCTTTGTACGGTTCGTATCCGTCGAACACGCTGTTCATGATACCGTTACCGTTGGTATCGGTCAAAAATTGTTGACGATAACCCATCAACCCACGCGACGGCACACGGAATTCGAGGTGACTGATACCGGTGTCGCGCGTACCCATGTTTACGATTTCCGCTTTGCGGGAGCCGAGTTTTTCCATGACGGCACCGACATATTGTTCCGGCACTTCGATCATCAACAGTTCCATCGGTTCCAGCCGTTTGCCGTTCTCGTCTTCTTTATAAATGACTTGCGGGCGGCTGACCGCGAATTCGAATCCTTGGCGGCGCATCGTTTCGATCAAGATCGACAGATGCAGTTCGCCGCGGCCCGATACTTCAAACGCGTCGGTGGAATCGGTTTCGCGTACGCGCATACTGACGTTGGTTTCCACCTCTTTAAACAACCGGTCGCGCAGGTTGCGCGAGGTAACGAATTTGCCCTCACGGCCGGCGAACGGACTGTTATTGACCATAAACACCATCGAAATGGTGGGTTCGTCGATCCGTACAAATGGCAACGGTTCCACGCAATCCGGTGCACACGCGGTTTCGCCGATATTGAGGTCGGCAATGCCGGTCACGGCAATGATATCGCCAAGCGACGCGGAATCGCATTCCACACGGCGCAACCCTTCGAACTGGTACAGTTTACCGATACGCGCATTCACGGTGGTGCCGTCGGTTTTACAAAGCGTGATGGCTTGCCCGTTTTTGACGGTGCCGCGTTCGACGCGCCCCACCCCGATACGGCCGGTATATTCGTCATAATCGATGTTCGAGAACAAGATCTGCAAACCACCGTCGAGATCGCCTTGCGGTTCGGGCACGTATTGCAAGATCGCCTCGAACAAGGGTTTCATATCGCCGGAACGCACAGTGGGATCCAGCGAAGCGTACCCATCGCGGCCGGAGGCGTAGATGACCGGGAATTCGAGTTGGTCTTCATCCGCGCCGAGTTCGATAAACAGATCCAACAGTTCGTCGATCACTTCGGCCGGACGTGCGCCGTCGCGGTCGATCTTGTTGATGACCACCACCGGGCGTTTGCCGAGTCCCAATGCTTTTTTAAGAACAAACCGCGTTTGCGGCATGCACCCTTCGAACGCATCGACCAACAGCAACACGCCGTCGACCATCATCAAAATACGTTCTACCTCGCCACCGAAATCGGCGTGGCCGGGGGTGTCGACGATGTTGATCTTGGTATCGCCGTACATGACGGCGGTATTTTTAGATAAAATGGTGATGCCGCGCTCTTTTTCCAGATCGTTGGAGTCCATCACGCGTTCATCCACCTGCTCGTTGGCGCGGAAAATGCCGCTTTGACGCAACATTTGATCCACCAAGGTGGTTTTGCCGTGGTCAACGTGCGCAATAATCGCGACGTTCCGCAAATTTTCTCTCGTACCCATACTTGTACTCATCCATTCTTTATTGGGGTTTTTAACTGTATTATTATACCACTCTTTAAAGGGTGTGACAACCCTTTTCGCTAAATCAAGTCGAAAAATGACCGCATTGATTGCAATTTGACAGCGACGGTGTTATACTACTGCCAAACTGGAAAACACGAGGTTTGACAAACAGTATGCGCAAATCGTTTCGATGGTGGATCGGTGTCGGTATCGCGGCGGCAATCGCGGCGGTATGTATCGCACCGGTGCGCGCATGGCTCGCGCCAATGGCTGGTATGCAGGAACACGTCGCGCCAAGTGACGGATACATGCAACTGCACGCGTTATCGGTGGGAAATGCCGATGCGATACTGCTTCGCACGGCGACGACGAATATCTTGATCGATGCCGGTGAAAACGACGATGAACTCACCGTGACCGGGTATCTGCATCGGTTAGGTATTGATCGACTGGATCTGGTGATCGCTTCTCACGAAGATGCGGATCACATCGGCGGCATGGATGCGGTGATCGACGAGGTGTCGGTGGATGCCGTATGGTTGGCATTTGATCAAACGGACGGCGACGATGCCGCACGCCTGTTTCAGGCGATGTCCCGGCGTGACGTTACGCCAATAACCCCGGTAAACGGCAGCGAACATATCGTGGGAGACGTCGTGGTGCAGGTGCTCGGTTCGATGACCGATGCCGCCAGCGCCAACGATCGGTCACTGATGGTGCGGGTAGTGTTCGACGATGTGGCGTGTTTGTTTACCGGCGACGCTTCCGGCGAGATTGAACAACAGTTGATCGAGCGCGGCACAGACATCGCGGCCGACCTGATCAAAGTGGGGCATCACGGGAGTGCGACGTCTTGCAGCGAAGCGTTTTTGAACGCGGTCGATCCATCTATCGCGGTGATCTCGTGTGGAAAAGATAACGAAAACGGACATCCGGCCCCATCGGTATTAAAACGGTTGTTGGCGCGGAACATCGACGTTTGGCGCACCGATGCACACGGGACCGGCGTATTCGAATCCGACGGCCATACCATTTGGGTAAAATAGACAGTATTGGTAATTCCCTCTTAAAACGTAATTTCGGTTGCAAAATATCCTCGCATCGTTTACAATGATGACGAGGGTATTTTTTAAAAAAATCAATATTGAGTGAGGAATACAATGGACGTTAATTACAAAATTCAAAAACGATACAACACATCCAAACATCCGATCCGCCAACCGATTTTGATCGTGTGGTTAATTTGGTTGTTGTCGAAGATCATGTTGATCGGCAAACAATACAAGGTCGAAAAAATCAACATGGAAGGGCTGAAACCGCCTTATATTTTGCTGAGTAACCATATGTATTTCATCGATTTTGAACTCGCGGCGATGGGGACCTTCCCCCACCGGGTGAACAACATCGTGAGTATCGATGGGTATTATCGGCGGCCGTGGTTGATGGAACTGATCGGCGCGATCTGCAAACGTAAATTCATCTCGGATCTGCATCTGGTGAAATCCATCAGTCACGTGCTGAAAAAAGGCGATATTCTTTGCATGTATCCGGAAGCACGGTATTCCCCCTGCGGCACCACCGCGTATCTGCCGGAATCCTTGGGGAAATTGATTAAAATGAACAAAGTGCCAGTGGTGGTGACCATCCACCGGGGTAACTATCTGCATTCGCCGTTTTGGAATTTTCGCAACAAACGCAAAGTGCCGTTGCACACCACCCTGACGCAAATCCTGACCGCCGAACAGGTGAAAACGATGTCGGTGGATGAGATCAACCAAGCGGTACATGACGCGATGCAATACGACGATTATCAATATCAAAAAGACAATGGCATTCTCGTAACCGAACCGTTTCGCGCGGAAGGGTTGCACAAGGTGTTGTATCAATGCCCGCATTGCCTGACCGAATCGAAAATGGCGTCCGAAGGGGCCGATTTGTACTGCACCGAATGCGGAAAACGTTGGCATTTGGGCGAAGACGGTACCCTGGCGGCGGTGAACGGTGAAACCGAATTCTCGCACGTGCCGGATTGGTTTGAATGGGAACGCGAGCAGGTGCGCGCGCAGATCGAACGCGGTGAATACACCTTTGAAGACGAGGTAGAGGTGTATTCGTTGCCGCGGTGTTGGCGGTTTATGAAGCTTGGACGGGCGAAAGTTACCCACGATATCGAAAACGGGTTTGTGCTCGAAGGGTTTTATAACGGCAAGCCGTATCGCATCCATCGGCAACCCGATTCGCTCAACTCGTTACACGTGGAATACGATTACTGCTATATCAAACCGTTTGATTGCTTTGATATCTCCACCGATAAAGACTCGTTCTACTGTTATCCGACCAAACCAAACGTAATCACCAAGTTGGCTTTTGCAACCGAAGAATTGTACCAGCGTAAACAACGCGAAAAAGCCGCCAACAAAAAAACGCCGACCTTGAAAAAACGGTCTGCTTCTACACAAGCGTAACGTAAAAACGCCAAGTCTTGCGACTTGGCGTTTTGGTTTTAATCATCACGACAACATTTTTGGGCGTCGATAGCCAGTACTAACATCAACGCTCCGACCGAATCTTCCGGACGATGAACCTCGATGGTATAGGTGTCGATCCAGTTCCACAGCTCTTTGGATACGGTCGCGACCGCGCCCACCGGCCCGGTCGCTTGGTTTATAAAAAATCGCGCATTTGTTTGCCTAACTGTTCTTCCAGGTGGATCAGTCGCTTGGCGATATCCTTGGACACTTCATCCGCCGCTTTGTATTGATTGAGGTATCGGTTCAGCGATTTAACCCCCATGTTGCACCCGTCGGTGATCAGATCCGCAATGGTGTGATCCGACTCCTTCATGGCCAGTTTCATGTTCGTTTTCATCCAAGACATGCTTTTGGCAACCGGATTGGGATCTTTTCCTTCGTCCTGAAAGCGGTCTAACTGTTGTTGAAGTTGCCGGTCCAGATCTCGATGCTCGGCTTTGCAATCGATCAAATAGCGTTTGAGTTTGTTCGATTTCACATACTCCAACACTTCGTCGATAGCCGAAACGCCCATCTTAATGCCGGCATCACATTCGCGTAACAGTTTAATGGTATCTTGCTCGATCATACGGTGATCTCTCCTTTCTACGAAAGTAGTATGAACCGTTTACCGCGCAAATAATACATGAAACATCCCGAAGGCCCCTTTTTGTGAAGCGTGAAAAAGTAAAAATTCCGCACACTTGTGTGTACGGAATTTTTTGGATCTACTGACCAAAAAAGAACTGGTCGAAAACCGAGGATGTTCTCAAATAAAGTTTATTATAATATCAATAGGTTTTCCAATTCTTCTGAAAGCTTATTATTTTGGATGTGAACTTTCACTTCGTTGGACAGTGCGTTGGTTTTTAGGTGCATAACAAGGCTTGTAATACCCGCCTTTTGGCGAAGTGGTGTCGTTACGTTTTCTGCCGCAATAAGATTCTTGGACATAAACACGGTAACATTTTTAGTAAATCCACCATAATACGCTGTTATTTTACCGTTGTTAATCGCAATGCCGTTGTTTTGGTAACTGAGAATAGCACTCAATGCTTTCACAGCAAGAGTTACGGCTCCTGCCCCTACCACTGCAAAAGCTACAGCGATCATCACCGAAGAAGAAACATTGAATATCAGCATAGGAAGGATTGCTTGCAGCAACACAACACCTGTTATGATACCAAGAATTAAAGCAAACCAGGATATAAACGAAAAATAGGAAATCGATTTCGTCTGCTTTTTATCCGGAACATAATCAGGTAATACCTTGCCTAAGATTTCGCCGATCTCATCATATTTGCAAAACGGTACAAGCACACCAAGCACAGCATTCTTATCATCGTCACCGCTATTGACCGTATAACCGATCACCTCAAGCCGGATGGACGCAAAGCCGAGCATCCTTTGCACAAGGCCTTGAGTAATCTTAACGGCCTTGATTCTGTCGTAGCTGAAGGTGTTGGTATGCTTTTCCAAAAGTCCGTATGAAATCTGAATGTCATTTCCACGTTTGGTGATTTTGAACTGATAGTATCCCACAAAGGAATGGATCAAACATCCAATAAAGGAAACCATTGAAAACAACAGCATAGCACCTACAGTAATCAAAAAAGCGTACAGGAAATATTGGCCCCAAGTACCAAGGAATTTCTGCTGCAGCATCAGCTTGCAAATACCAATAACGATACTGGCAAGCACCGCAAATAATGCCGTAAAAAATGCCGTTGAAGCAATGTTGATGAGCGTGTATAGCATTTTCTTACCGGAGGTAAAGCGGTAAAGGCTATCTTCATCCGAAAGAAGCAGTTCATCCTTCGGCTGTGTGCTCTCCACATTCCGTGCGCCGCCCTCTTTCAGTGCATTCAGTTCGTTCAGTAGGACATCAACGATTTTATCTTTTTCAATAATAGTAATCTCAGCTTGATGGGAGGTGTTGGTCGAGCCGCTGTCAACCGTCAGAACCGCGATACCGAAAATTCTATGAAAAATGTTCTGTTTTTTATTGATAGCGTGTACTTTTCTGTAATCCAAGACGGACCGTTTTCTAAACAGAACACCTCTGTTGCATTTGATTTCCTTTTCTGTCAGTTCGTATCCGGAGGTCTTGTAATACAAAATTCTGTAAGCGATAAAGCAGAGATAAATTACAATAAACGCCATCACGAAAATGGGGGTTGCCGCAATAATATCTTCTAGGTTTGATTCATCGTTGAGGAAGAAATCTTTAAGAAAGATAAACACTACTACAAGGCTACCGAACAAATCTGACAACAAGCTGGAATAAATATATCCTTTGTCAAATTTCTTCATTTTTCAGTTCCTCAATTCTCGTTTCAAGATTGCGCTCCAGCTCATCGATCATGCGGTCAGCCTCTTCGGTCGTGAGTGTAGAAATATCAAAATTCGAACCTGCCGTCGAGATGGTTACTCCACTCAGCTTCAGCATCATCATAAGGGGACCTTGTGTCCTGTGAAGATCCTGAATCTGGCAGACAGGAATCACTACCCTCTTTCTGAAAATTACACCTTGCTTTACAACGACCCTCTTATCGTCATATCCCCAGGCATACATTTTATAGCGCAGTGCCGGCATAATTAAAATAATGACAAGAATTAAACCAACAGGTATTCCTAATGCCAGCCAAGCGGCAAGCGTTACGTCGCTCGATGCACCCGTTGCATATAAAATTACAGCCACACCTACAATAAAACCGATCAGTGCAAGCGAACCAATAGCCGCACGAATGTACCATAATTTAAGTACACTTTTATCCAATTTCTTCAGTTCCATATAAAATCTCTCCTTTTGGTCATGCTACATTGGTGTCTTGCTTTTGCTCCTTTATCTCTTGCGTGATCAATTCTAAGAAAACCACCTTGGGTGTATTATAGCATAAATGCGGTGGAAAATCAATGTGAAGCATTGTATTTATAATCCGTGGCAAAGCCGCAATACTTCTTCACTATTCACTATTACTTCTTACTTTCCAAAAATCCCGTTTAAGAATTTTTAGTGAAAAGTGAAGAGTGAAGAGTGAAGAGTGAAAAAGTAAAATCCCGAACGCTTACGCATTCGGGATTTTTGGGTGTACTCCCCGAAAATAAACCCCAGTTAAAAACCTTGATTTTAGGCGAATTTCTATCGCCTTTTCTTACTGTAATAAGTATAGCAGAAAAAATGCAGTTTTCAAGTATACCCACATTAAAACCAAAGACTAATCGTCAAATATAACTGCGTAATCTCTTGAAAATAAATTTGGAATACAAATATCCCTTCTCAAATCATAATCTTTCACAGCATTTTTTAAACTCTTATTTGGATTAGTTGTTAACAAATCCTGTAATGTCTGTGCCGAATCTTCCAACTGTTTAAGTGTTTCATTATCTAGCTGCTTTGATAAAAAATAATCTTCAGTATATAACATGATAATACGGTTAATGATTTCAAGTCGTTTTTCAAGTGTAACATCAGCTATACTTTTTTCAAACTGAGAATAACGCTTGTTCTCGGAATCAAGAAACAACATTACTGCTGTGGCCCTTTTAAGCGGAAAAACTGCCAAGTGAAGATATTCGATTTTATAGTTCTTTTTATGATTGAAATTATCATTAATTACTTCACCATTCATCCCCGTGACCAACGCAACCATCCCCTGAAAAGCCATCGGCACAGTATAATCCAACTTATCATAAGAAACGATCCTTAACCAGTTGTTTGGGGTTGTTAAGTATCCTTTTGCTTTCCTAAAAATCTCATAACATTCCTCGATATCCCTTGTCCTAGCTTTGATCTGTGCATTAATTATAGGCGCAACCGCCAAAGACAGTAACGGTTGTTTTTCCTTTACCATCTCCTTTGATGCTTCAAACAATTCAATCTCCTTCTCGTGCTTATAAATATCTCTCAGTGAGTTTTTTAACACAATTTGATTTAGAGCCGTTTCTGATGGAACTGTATCATATGCCTCAGCTTTTTCATAATCTTGGAACACTCTGTTATCACACGGCTCGCAAATAATATGAAAAGTCGCAGCATTATTCACGCCGGAATCTTTACTAAGCAACTCAGAATCAATCAACGTATTGAATGAATTGAGCTTTCCGTTCCACGCAATGTTTTGAAGACAAAATTGAGGTATGGTGTGTGAATTGCAAAATCCTCCCGGTTTATCACAGAGCATACATTTTTCATGTCTTGATTTAGTAGTAGCATCTCTAATCTGGCGACTAAGCATCTTACGCACGTCAATTATTTGTTCCTTTGATAAATCATCGTCACTCAAATCTATTCTTTTAATACGTATCACCCCTAAACCAATCTAACTGAAATGTATTATAACACTTATTAGCCTTGTCTTCAATTAAAGACATACCATCGCTTGTATCGTTTTATGTCCTGTATTTCTTGTTTATTTCTCCAATCAAATTTGCTTCCTGCAGAAATAAATATACATACCCTTCCTTATTAGATCCTTCCCTAAAATCTAATCAAGCAAATAAATTTTTTCACGCAGGACAACTTGCTGAAGCTTTTCGATCAGCAGAACGCAAAACAGAGAATACTGCGCATAATACTCCCTTAAGGTATTGCCAACCGAAATACTATTAATATGCTCTTAAATAATCGTCTTGCGCATCACCTCTGTTTCTCCGATTGAAATCGGTTTCCAGCAGAAACAAAGATGCATATTCTTATGAGTTTCCGATTCAGCCCTTCCTTAAAACTCAATCGAAATCACTCTTTTAGAATTGCAAAGACAACTTAAAATTCCTCCTTAATTCTCTCGTTCAAATGTTACGTCTGTATTATTATAGGAGGCATTTCATTTGGCAAGTAAAAAACGCAGTTTTTAAACGAATATTTTTCTTTCTCTAAATCCATGACTCTAACGCAGAACGAAATCTACATCACTTAGGATTTCCAACGACCAAAGTGTTTGATCCTTTAAATATTCCCATTGAATATCTTTTAGTGCTGTGTTTTCGCCATCTAAACAAACATACAAGTGAGTAGTGTCTTCCATTATCTATTGCTAAACATTATAACAATTATTTGGACCAAACAAATTCTCGGCAGTTTTAATCATCTCTGGAGTCGGTTTTTCGCAATATACCACCAGATTATCCATCGCTCTCGTGCAACAAACATAAAATAGTTTCTTTGTTCTCTTCAAAACATTAGGATTACATTTAGGATGTGATGGATTCAACAAATATTCAAAATTATAATCGTTCCAGTTACCATTATCCATAATAACTAGAACATTTTTATACTGCTCTCCTTTAATTTTATGTTGCGTAGAAAGTGGGGAGTAACCCTCAAGATAGTTATACAGGTTTACAAATTCCGAATACTTAGCCTTTGACACTCTGCCGTACAGATACTGATTCTTCGTTATAAAATCATTAATAATATCATCTTTTAGGCACAATCCACTGTCATTTGCATATTCTATTACTTCTCCTATCGATTGTGTCTTCATATTGAGAAGCTTTACGACCTTCTCTTTTATCAACCTTTTATCTGCTATGCTTCTAATTCTAAATGATGTTTTTCTTAAAAAATTATAATAGTCTCCTTTTTCATACATATCAACTATTGATTGAATTTTGAATAAATGTCTGATCAGCTTATCTCTCTTTGATTTTACAGAACCAACCTCATCCGCCTCTTTTTTGTCGGAAATCAGATTATCTTTCTCTATATAAATCTTCTTAACTTCTTCATAAGGAAGATTTCTAACGCGCTCGTACAATTCCCTGTTTGTAGCATCTTCCAGAAAAACATCTATTTGTCTTTTACCCCGATTCTCTTTCACTCTCGCCCTGTCCGAAACTCTCCATTCAACCTCTTCTAATAGTTCTCCAAAAGTTTTGTTTGTGTCAACACTTGTACCTTTAATAACCTTATTGAATTCATTTTTAAATTTAACAATAGGGTCTTTATCGTATATATCCATCAACTCCGGAAACCCAGCAGTATAAGCGATAAGATTGTGTGTTAACCTCAATTCCTTAGTTTCTTTTGGATTATCAAAATCCCAATCCTTGAAATATTGTTTCTCTTTTAATTCATCCACCGGAATTTGATACAGAAAAATCGCTTTACCTTCTTTGACTTTTCCATCTAACATATTAGGTGCACTTACATCAGTCGAAGGTTCTTGTTGCAAATTATCTATTCGTAATTTATTCGCCAAAGTAATGATACTTTGAGGGTTTCTCCTATTTTGCGTTTTGGGAATATCCACTACTTTCCCTTCTTCAATATACTTTTGCAGATCACCTACTCCCTTGTCATAAATCGATTGCATCGAATCACCAAAGAACCCTAAAATACACTTACGAGAAGTCTTAACTCTATAAATATGTTCTAGAAAAATCTCAATAACTTCCAAAAATGTATCTTGATACTCATCCACAAAAATATAATCATATTTGTCGTTGAGAATTTCACCAAGTTTGACATATTTTTTATACATTTGGTTTGCCAAAATTATTATTTCGTCATGCGATATTTTTCCAGCTGCTATTGAAAGATTCTCTGCATATGAAATTCCGTTATTAAAATCATTACTATAAGGCTTTTCTACATGAAGATTTTTGTATGGACTTGTTTCAGCGTTAATACCCTCTAATAACGTTTCTTTTAATTCTTTCTGATAAGAAGATATATTCTCCCACAAAAAATCATGGATTGTTGATATATGCAGGTTCTTATTTGATATTCTCCCCTGGATTTCATGCACTGCTGCATTTGTATAGGTAATACAAGCAATTTTGACAAGCGGATCTTTTGCAAATAACTCATTTATAACAGAAACAAGCGAGTACGTTTTTCCGCTGCCTGCTCCACCGCTTAACACAAAATTATCCCTATTTTTGATACATTCAAATATCCTTATTACTTCATCTTCTAATTTTCTTGCAACCATTCTAACCCCTCCTTGATGTAATGGGGAATACTCCAATTGGCAAACTCTTTACCATCCTTACTTTCACTATTTAATAGAATATCCATAGCAAATGATGGTTTTTTGTTAACACATTCTCCTGCTAAAAAATAACTATCTTTTGATGTATCAAATAAATACGATACATTCTTTAGACTTTGAAAGCACATTTGGCATTTTTTGATTTTTTCTTTATCAACGCCGCCGTCAACATTCGTGAAGAACGATCTGTTAATGTGAAAAAAGGCATCCTCGAAACTTCTAGCAATGTATTTCTCACCTTTTGTATTGGTCTCTTCTGTTTGATACACTACTAGCAATTTGCCTTTTGCCGTTTGGCGCCATAGCAAAGTCCCTTTTTTATCACGCTCCCCCGACAATGTTTTTTGTGAAATTGTTAAACCAGTTAATATATCCTTAGCCTGTTCCTCTTTACCGTGCAAAACGCTTTTCAAATAATACTTTAATGCAGGATTGCTAGTGTGAGTACCTACTTCTACTTTACTAGCACATAATTTTTCTGTTATTTTGCCATTTTTATCTGTGTGTTTCTCTATGGCTTCTGTGTCAATATCAGTAATAATAAGTGTTTTAATCCCTAGGAATTCTATAAACGCCGCATAAATTTCAGCATAGTTTCCCACCTCAATAATAGAGATGTTTTGAGAAGACAGAGGTATATCATATTTGTGCTCCTGATCAAGTTTCCTTATCATTGCTGGCAAAAGAATTCTTTCAGTGTCTCCTTCAATTAAGATTACTTTATCTGCAAAAAATATCTCCGAACGGCTTAATGTTAAGTATTGCTTTAGGAATTTAAAATGATTATTATCTTCACCTTTTTCCTTTTGGTAAAGTGTTTTTAAATCCTTCAGGTTCTTTGAAACCACATTATGATTCTCATTATCTTTTACAAAATATTTTATATCATCAAACTCACACTCAGAAACAATATGGGAGGAATGCGTGCTCATGAATGTCTGTAGGTTTATTTCGTTATCCGTACCTTTAATTTTACGACCATCCTTCAGTAAATCTTTAATATTTTTTATAAATATATATTGCATTTGCGGATGCGTATGTGCTTCCGGTTCTTCAATAAAAAGCAAATTGATATCTGAAGGCTTTTCCTCCTTTTTGACCTCTTTTCTAAAATCGCAAAGCTGAATTTCCAAACTCATTATAATATCAAATAAATTTAAAAATCCTAACCCATTATAATTCTCTGGAAGATAACTCTCTTCGTCATCATAGACTACCGTTGTGTTGTTTTTCAAAAGATTCATTGCTTTTATCTGTGAGATAACTTTTATGCTGGTTTCGTTTTTTCGCATTCCGCCAAATTTAGATATTTTATCTGTTAGCGGCTTAAATATATCAGTATATATTTCATTAAATTTATTATCAGTATTATCAATTTCGTTTTCTATATTGGTTGGGGTTATATCGTCGGCATCAGAATTCTTTGTCTTTTCATAATAGCTACCAGCAAGTGCAGACAACTCCGTACTATCGCCATTAGATACATTTCTATGCGCGCTCACATAGTTAAAAGCAATAATTCTAGACAAATCAACTTCTTTACTAATTAAAAGCTTAGATACATTTTCGTCCACTCTGTCATTTTTGTGGTCATACAAAACGCTAAAGCGTTTAAACTCAAAATACTCCTTATAATGCTTTGACATATAATTAGCAAATAGTGCTTTATCATCAGACGAAGCTTTCTGCTTTTTATAAGTTTCAAAGGCATTTCTCAATTCTTCAAAATTTCCTTTAAAAAAGTAGTTAAATCTTAAAACAACGGTATGATTATCCGGGTCTAAATCGAGAAATAAATTGCTAATATTGGTCAAATCATCATCTTCATTATAGTCAATAAAGAAATCAACTTGGATACCTTGTAATTCTTTCTCTGCAAACTCCGATTTTCCCATCACAACATCAAATAACTTATTTTGAAATGTAATACTAAAATCATAGTATCCGAAATTTCCAACCTCTGGAGTTTTTCCAATGCATTTATTTAAAACGGACAATAAAGAAGTCTTACCACAATTATTCTTTCCAATGATTAAGGACAAGTCCTTTTCACAGTTAAGGCATATATTCTTAAGCAATCTAAAATTGCAGATCTGAATTTTGGAAATATACATACAACCACTCCCTAAAAAAATAAAATCCCATACCAGTTGGCAGGGAATACATCATCGTATCTACTGCCATCCGCGCAACATCGCCAATAGCAGCGTTGTATATAATTATACACTAAAGTGTCGAATAAATCAATAGAATTCAAGTCGTTTTATTAGCCAGCACTGCAAAAGTGAAGTAAAACACATTAAAAGTGCTGTTGTCACAAATCAATATAAATCAGTTTAGAGTGCCAGCGAAATAAGTTGTCACAACTTAAAATGACGTACTCTGCTGTAATGGGCCCATGCTATAATTTCATTAGTAGGGGCTGATAACATGAACAAAAAATACTCAGATAATCAAATACATGACATTCTTAAAAGATTTGACAATGGAGAATCCGTTGCTAGCATTGTCGCTTCCTCCGGTATTCCCCGCAGCACAGTCTATGCGTGGATCAAGTCATCGAAAGAAAAGAACAGCAAACAGGAAGTATCCTTACGTAACTATCGGACTCTTGAAGCCAAGGTAAAGCGGTTAGAAGGAATCATCGAAATCCTACAAAAGGCAGATTGCAGGATCAGTGATCCACTCAAAGACAGACTGAACGCGCTGGAAAAATTGTACGGACAATACATGCTCTGCGAAGCGCTAAAGGTTCCCAGAGGCACTTTTTACAACCACATTCTTCGCAACAAACGAGATAATACCTGGTATTCCAAACAGCGAGAAATACACAGAGTGAGAATTCAGGAGATCTACGATGAACACAATCAAATTTTTGGAGCTGCCAAAATAGCAGCAATTATGAAAAGCGAAGGCTACCGCATATCTGCCGACACAGTACGTGAACTCATGCGAGATATGGGACTTACAAGCATCCGGCAAGACTCAAAAGAAATATATGACAAGGAAAAGCGCCGACATAAGAACTACTTAAATCAGCAATTCACTACTACCAGGCCAAACGAAGTGTGGGTTAGTGATGTTACTTGTTTCAGGCTAAACGATAAAAACTATTTCATCTGTGCAATTCTTGATTTATATGCAAGAAGAGTAGCCGGATATCGCATAGGTAAAAATAACAGCACACAACTGGTAAAAAGCACCTTCAAGATGGCTTACGAGGAACGGAAGCCGACAATGCCACTTATGTTTCATACGGACCGAGGCACAAACTACCGAGCCGTCACATTCTGCTCCTACTTAAAATCATTGGGCGTAACACAGTCCTTTTCCCGTGCCCATGTTCCCTATGACAATTCCGTTATGGAGTCCTTCTTCTCAAGTCTAAAACGAGAAGAGTTATACAGAACAAAATACCGATCTGACGGTGACTTTCGTGCGGCCGTAGATCGGTATATGACCTTTTATAACGAAGTGCGTCCTCATGTAAAAAATGCATACAAGACGCCTTTAGTGAAAGAGCAGGAATACTATAGCAAACAAGGGATATTGGAAGAAGATTAAATTGGACAAGGGAGTTCATATTTGCCGGTTATTCATTTTTGATCCGGCAAATTTAGCTTTTTGGTATTTGGATGTCCAATTTGAACGCATTTCACGGAACCCCGAAAAAGCCCTATAATTCAAGATAAAATAAAAAGAGCACCGTCAATGTCCAACTTCAAGGAGTTCGGATTTGACGGTGTTCTTCATATGGAGGCGACACCCGGATTTGAACCGGGGAATCAGGGTTTTGCAGACCCACGCCTTACCACTTGGCTATGTCGCCAGGTGAAAAAAGCGTCACAAGTGACGCTTTTTTCGTTTGGAGCGGCTTACGAGGCTCGAACTCGCTACCTCCACCTTGGCAAGGTGGCGCTCTACCAGATGAGCTAAAGCCGCAGAACTGGTGCCTCCGACCGGAATCGAACCAGTGACACGGGGATTTTCAGTCCCCTGCTCTACCAACTGAGCTACAGAGGCAAATGTGGCGACCCGGAACGGGCTCGAACCGTCGACCTCTAGCGTGACAGGCTAGCGTTCTAACCAGCTGAACTACCGGGCCATATGTGTGGTGGGAACAACAGGGCTCGAACCTGTGACCCCCTGCTTGTAAGGCAGGTGCTCTACCAGCTGAGCTATGCTCCCGTACCGTCTCACATCAGGCGACGATGAATATCATACAATATTCATCGTCGTTTGTCAACTGTTTTTTTTAATACTTTTTTATTTTAATTCATCTTCGGTAAAGGTGTAAGTCGTGTTACAGAACGAACAGACTGCTTCGACTTTGCCGTTTTCGTCTGCTAACTCTTCTTTGCCGGCCATGCCGGTGAGCACGTTGGCTAATTTTTCACGCGAACAGGTGCACCGGTACGCCGGATTGGATTCGTCCAACAGGTCATAGTCAAACCCGGCCAGCACTTTGGCGGCAATATCTGCCGGCGTCATGCCGCGGTCGAGCATGGTGGTCATGGATTCGAGTTTTGCGATGTTCGCTTCCAGTTTATCGATCACTTCGTTCGGACAAAACGGCAACAACTGCACCAACAAACCGCCGGCGGTGCGGACCGTGAGATCCGGATTAACCAATACACCCAGCGCACACACGGTGGGGGTTTGCTCGCTTTGCGCATAATACGCGGTGACGTCTTCGGCGATCTCACCCGACACCAACGGCGTCATCCCGACATAGGGTTCTTTCGACCCGGTATCGCGGCTGATGGTGAACATACCGTCACGGCCGACCGCGCCGCCGACATCGAGTTTTCCATCGGGGCGAAGCGGCAGTTCGACCACGTTGTGCTTGACACAACCACGCACGTTGCCGCTACTGTCGGACACGGCGGTGATACCGCCGATCGGGCCGCCACCGTCGATCCGGACGGTGACCGAGTCTTTTTCGCCTTTGAGCATCATACCCATCATCGAGGCGGCGGTCAAGGTGCGGCCGAGTGCCGCCGTAACTACGGCTGACGGTTGATGAATGCGTTCGGCCTCACGGACAATATCGGTGGAATCCAACACCATCGCCATGACGGTGGCATCGGTAGTTAAAAATCGCAGTACCTTTCCCATGATCAAACTCCTGATTCTTTGGTATCCCGACGGCGGGCAACAAACACCCAACGTTCGGTCGTATCGGTGGGGGCGGCGTCGGTTTCTTCATCCAATACCACCAACACCTCAAAGCCGGCATCGTTGAGTAGCCGGCGTAACGTGGTTTCGCTATACGCGCGTTCGCGCACGTGGTCGGACAACCGATCGTAACGGCCATCCGCCCCTTCGACGAAAAAGTCCAACCACATATCTACTTCTATCGTACGCTCGATCAGGCGATTTTGCCACACACAGACAAACGAGTCCTGTTCGAACACAAAAGCATTGTCGCCGAGCACCTGCCGATGCTTGTACGGCGTGTTGACGTCGAACACAAACAAGCCGTTCGGTTCGATAGCTTGATACATCCCCTCAAACACCGCCGCCACGTCGGCTGTGCGGCGCAGATGGTTGATGCTATCCAATCCGCACACCGCACCGGATACGGTGCGATCCAATTCGATCGCGCGCATATCCTGTTGCAAAAACAACACGTCCGGCCGTTTTGCCTGTGCAAGGGCGAGCATATCGGCCGACAGATCCACACCGATCATTTCGATCCCGGCATCGGCCAACGGCACCGTCAAGTTGCCCGAACCGCACGCCACGTCCAACAAGGTTTGAGGACGGGCGCACCTGAAACGGGCGAACAAATCCAACCAATACCGTGCTTTTTCGGTATAGTCCACGGTCATCAAGCGATCGTAAAACGTCGCGAGGTCGGCATACCGGTTCATCGTTTTCCGTCCAACCGGTCGAACACCATGGTATACGCATCGCATCCGTTGTTCAACGCGCGATTGACGCGACTGATGGTGGCGGTGGACGCGCCGGTAACCTCGACAATTTCGCTATATACCTTGCCGTCGTGCAACATCCGTGCGACCGCTAAGCGTTGTGCCAACGATTTCAGTTCGGGAATGGTACACAAATCCTCAAAAAAACGATAACATTCCTCTCGATCGTTCAGCGACAAAATCGCGTCGAACAACGCATCGGTATTCGCATTTTGTAGTTTTGGATTCATATAGGATCCCCCATTTTCTGTATTGATAACCGCGGTATTATTTTAACACAGTAAATCATAAAAGTAAAGTCGAAAAACAGGATGATGCCAAATTCGCCATTATTCACCCTTGCACACTTCCTGATTTTGGGGTATAATGAATGCAGAGCCCTATATTTCATACGAAGGACGAGGAATTATCATGTTGAATGAACAAATGCGCGCCTCTTATGAACGGTGGTTGGCAAGAGCTACCGAAGATGTGGATTTAGTGAAAGAACTCAACGATATCGCCCAAGACGAGGCGGCGTTGGAAGACCGTTTTTATCGCCAGTTGGCGTTTGGAACGGGCGGGTTGCGCGGCGTGATCGGCGCCGGTGACAACCGTATGAATATCTATACCGTGCGTCGTGCCACGCAAGGGTTGGCCGATTATTTGAATCTGCGGTATCCGCCGGATGCGATCAAGTCGGTGGCGATCTCGTTTGACTCGCGGATCAAGTCCGATTTATTTGCGTCGGAAGCGGCACGCGTATTGGCGGCTAACGGCATTACGGTGTATATCTTTACCGAACTCAACCCCACGCCGGTATTATCGTTTGCCGTGCGCGAACTGGGATGCCAAGCCGGTATTATGGTGACGGCCAGCCACAACCCGTCGAAATATAACGGGTATAAATGCTACGGCGCGGACGGTTGCCAGATGACCGATCACGATGCCGATGAAGTGACCGCTTGTATTCAGAAAGTGGATATCTTTGACGGCGTTAAGACGGTGGATTATGCGGCGGCGGTCAATGCCGGACAGATCCGCTTGTTGACCGATGCGTTGGTGGATGCGTTCTTGAAACGCGTAGCCGCGCAACAGATCAATCCGGGTATTTGTGTCGCGGCACCGTTGAAGGTGGTGTATACCCCTCTCAACGGAACCGGTAACAAGCCGGTACGCGAAATCTTGAAACGGATCGGCGTTTCGGACGTGACGGTGGTACCGTCACAAGAGTTGCCGGACGGCAATTTCCCGACCGCCCCGTATCCGAACCCGGAAATTCGCGAAGCGTTTAACGAAGCGTTGAAACTCGCCGAAACGGTGAAACCCGACCTGTTGCTCGCGACCGATCCGGATAGCGACCGCGTGGGTATTGCGGTGCGCAAAGATGACGATTATGTGCTGATGTCGGGCAACGAAGTAGGTTGCTTGTTGTTAGACTATATCCTCTCCTGCCGGACGGCGCACGGCGACATGCCGGCCGATCCGATCGCGGTGAAAACCATTGTGTCGACCGAACTGGCCGCTAAAATCGCGACGTCCTATGGGTGCGACATTGTGAGCTTGCTGACCGGGTTTAAGTACATAGGCGAACAGATTACCAAACTCGAAGAGGTTGGGCAGACCGATCGGTATATCTTTGGATTTGAAGAAAGTTACGGCTATTTGGCCGGTTCTCACGTGCGCGACAAAGACGCGGTGGTCGCGGCGATGCTCATCTGCGAGATGGCGGCGTATTACCGGCAACAAGGCAAATCCTTGCTGGACGTGATGCAAGGGTTGTACGAGAAGTTCGGGTACTATGCACACATCACCCTCAACGTGGAAATGGAAGGCGCCGAGGGTATGGCAAACATGAGCCGGTTGATGGAATCCCTGCGGCAAACGCCGCCGACCGAAATTGCCGATCTGGCCGTGGTGGAAGTGGCGGATTACCTACAATCGGTGAAGGTGAACAAAACCACCGGCGAATCGCAGGTGTTGACCTTGCCGAAATCCAACGTGTTGTCGTTTGCGTTGGAAAGCGGCGAACAGGTGATCGTGCGGCCGTCGGGTACCGAACCGAAGATCAAAGCGTATATCACCGGTATCGGTGCGGATAAAGCGGCCGCCGATGCCAAAGCGCAATTGTTGGCGGATGCCGCGGCAAAACTGCTGAAATAATCTATCGTTAACAAAGCACCCCGTCCGATATGTTCGGACGGGGTGCTTTGTTTTATCGTTTAGGTGTGCGGTAAACTGTGTTTTTCGAAAAAGGCACGCAACGTGGCTTCGCAACGTTCCGGTTCGAGCAGGTAACTCATGCCGTGGTCGGCGTGTTCGACCAAAAGCAGTTGCTTTTTGCTTGTGCACGCAGCGTAACTTTGCTCGGTCATATAACACGGAACAAACGCATCTTCCGTCCCGTGAATGAACAAGACGGGGATGGTGTTGGTTTTCAGTGCGTCAACAGCGGTGATCTCATTGAGTTGAAAGCCGCCAAGCGCACGACAATAGAGATTGATCAGCGGCATGATCAACCGCGCCGGCAGATGATAGTCTGTGCGAATGACCTTGGCGATGATATCGTATCCGGAGGAATAGCCGCAATCGGCAGTGATACCGCACACATTTTCCGGCAACTTCAGCGAGGTGGCCATCAACACGGTGGCCGCGCCCATCGAAAGCCCCGACATAAAGATGGATTCCTGTGTGCCGAACCGATCGTGCAGATACCACGTCCACGCGGCGCAATCGTGGCGTTCGAGCACGCCCATCCCGATATAGCGACCGCCACTATGGCCGCAGGCTCGTTGATCGACCGCCAGGATGCGAAACCCACAAGCGCGGTACAACGAAAGCGCACAGGCAAAATCACGAATCGGGGTTGCGCGGTAGCCGTGCATCAACAAAACGGTGCCGCGCGGAGATGGATGATCATACAACCGACCGAACAGCCGGATGCCGTCGACGGCGGTGATCTCAACCGCTTCGAACGGTTCTGCCTGCCATTGTCTGGTGGCGGCGTTCATCATCGGGAAGAACGGGCCGTATTTTTTCTTGTAATGCGGTGTTTCGAGCAGGTCTTTGGTAGGACGGCGTACGAGCGCCACGTAAAACGCGATATAGCCGCCGAGAAGTACCAACGCCACGACAACCAATGCACCGAGAAGTATCGATAACCAATCCATACGTCGTCCCCCTTTCTTGTGTATAGTATACCACAAATACGGCCGATTTTCAATGTGAACTAAAAAAGATGCGGCTTGAATTTTGAAGGGTAACATGGTACACTGTGGACAGAAACCGACATAAGAAGGTGTCTTGTGTGAAGCGAAACGGCAAAGTGGAACTGTTGCGATTTATCTTTATGATCGCGGTGTTGTTTTATCATCTGAACAAAGATTATTTTGACGGGAACCTGGTGTTTGAACTGTTCGGCCTGAAATGGTCCTTTTTTGATCACGGGCGAAACGGCGTGGAGTTCTTTTTGTTGGTAACCGGATGGTTGACCGCCAAAAGCGTGTGGAGCAAGCAACAGCAACCGACCACGGTATCGGTGTGGCAGGATACGGTATCGTTTTTATACAAAAAGATCGACTCGTTTTTTCTGCCGCATATCCTGTTGATGGGCGTAACCATCGTGGCGGCGTTCTTCATTTACGCCGATCCGTTTACCTATATTCTTGACCGGTTGCCGAGTCTGCTGTTCTTACAACGCACCGGTTTGAGCGAAGCGAGTTTTGCGAGCGTGGAATGGTATTTGGCTTCGATGTTGTTGGCGTTGGCGGTGGTGTATCCGCTATTGAAAAAATGGTACGAATTCACCACCTTGTGGCTCGCGCCGATCGGCGGCAGTTTGTTGATCGGGTATTTGACGATGATCCACGGAAACCTGCCGGGCGACACCTCGTTTTACGCGGTATCGTACGGGTGCAATCTGCGCGCGATCGCGGTGTTGCTGATGGGGGTGTTTGCGTTCCGGGTGTCGCAGTATTTGCGGGAACGCCCCTTTACCAAGGCGCAAAAGATCGGGTTGTGCGTGTTGGAAAACGTATTGTGGATCGTATCGTTGTTGTACTTGGTATCGACCTTGCGGTTCAAATACGAAGGGTATATCGTGTATACCATGGCGGCCGCGTTGGCGATCACCTTTAGCCGCGACGTAACCGCGCCGGTTTACAATAACCGCTTGGTGGCGTATCTCGGCCGGATCAGTTTGACAGTGTATCTGAGTCAAAATTTGGCCAGGCGGTTGGTGCTGGCGTATGGCGACGGGTTAAACGACGTAGCCAAGGTCTTGATCACGACGGTCGCCTCGATGGCGATGGGCATGTTGTTGGATGGATTACTGGTTTGGCGCAACAAACGCCGCGCACGAAAACATGCCGCAAATCCATAAAAAGAGGATATAGAAAAAGCGCGATGCATCCGCATCGCGCTTTTCTTATTAGTCTTCCAAGAGTTCTATGGTGGGAGGTTCTAACAGACCAAGGTTGACGAGAATATAGTCCGCGCTGTAGGTAGACTCCTTCCCTTTCCATTCGATCAAATTATAGGCCGAAGTCGGCGGCGCGGTATAACCGGGGAACCATTCGGCCTCGCCGTACCAACTGCTGGGTTTGGCATTGTGTATCCGGCCGAAGGTGTTTTCGCGGTGACCGTAGCAGACGAGTTCCACCGTGTGTGTGCCAGCCGACACCGCAACGGTGACGGCATACGGTGCGGTGAAGATCGCGCCAACGTCTTGACCGTCGACAAACACGCGAACCAAACCGCCCGCATACGACGGCGTGACGATACGCAGATCACCTGCCGCGGTATCGACCGCCAACGTATATCGCAGGTTTCCACCGTAGAACGGCAATCCTTGTGCAACGACCGAACCAAACGTGCGCGTGACGGTGGGGGCGATTATGCGTGCATCGTGACCGGTCAGCGCAACGTCAAAGTCGCCGATGAGCAACATATTCTCAATCAGATACGCCCGACCGAACGGCACGGTGACCTCGAACACGTTGTCACCAACCGATAAGGTAAACGGCGCCGTTTTGACAAGTTCGGAATCGACAAACCATCCGTCCGGGGCGATATCCAGCGCCGTTCCGTTTAAAGTAGCGGAGAGCGCCTCCTCATAACACAGACGGACCGATGCCGCGATTTCGGACCGGACCGTAAACCGCAAGGCAACGGTGGAGTCGGGCCCTTGCGGCAAACACCACGGGCGCAGATCCGTTGTCAAACGTTCGGGGAATCCACGGAAAACGCGTAGCCGCCGCGCGGCATCCAGCAAATCGACACCGCATTGCCACTCTCCGCCTTGTGGGCATATATCTACCATGTCGATGAGATAGACGTTTTCTTCATCGCGAGTAACCGAAACCGCGGTTGGCACCGGCCGCGGTTTAACCGTTTTGGGGGCGACGGCGGTGATGCGTGACGGTTCCGTGGGCGCGGTGTAACGAATGAGTAAACTATCGGCATCGTACACGGTAGCGGTGATGCTGGTTTTATCGTTTTGCACGGTGTAATCGATATCGCGCACGTCGCCGGTGGCGGTATCATACAGATACGGGGTATGTTCGCCGTTGACCGTGACGGTAACGGTGACCGGTTCCCAATCGGCGCCTTTTTTGCCGCGATGTGCGACAAACAACCATTGTTCGGCCCCATCGGCGCGCAGTTGATACAACAGATTGTCGACCTGTGTGCCGTTTTCATCGGTAATCGATACGGTACGAAGCGGTTCCAACGCGGCGAGCAATGCGTCGTTGACACCGTTGGTATAGATGGCGGGAATGTGCGAGGCGGCATCGTTCAGCAACCCATCGATATGGGTGGGGGCGGCATCGGTGAAGATGACCTTGCCACCGCGTTTGGCAAAACGAGTAAGCCGTTCGACCGTGGTGGCGCGCAAGGTCAGGCATTTCGGCACAATGACCACATCATAGGTCATCTCGCCCACCGCAAAGCCGCTTTCGGTTTCGCGGTAAAGGGTGGGAAGTTGTTCTTCGCAGATGTAGTCCATGTCGAGATGATGGCCGAGCAAAAAATGCGTCAATCCGCCGAAATGTTTATCCATCGCGGTAATGCCGTTATACGAATCGGCGGTGCGCGGACCGTGGAGTAACCACACGCTTTCGATCGGGTGAATGATCGCGATACGGGATACCGGTTTGCCACGCGTGAGCGCGGTATTGATGCGAGCGAAGTGGTCTTCGATGAGGTTGTATTCGCGCCACCACGGCGATTGCGGACCGATGGGGGCCGGATAATCGCGTTTGCCCTCCCCCTTCATCGACAACCACGCCAGATGCGGCACGCGCAATGTGACACCGAGAGCGGCCTGCCAATCGCCATGGACTTTATAGGCGTGGAAATCGGTATTCCAACCGGTGACGCCGTACAGTTCCGACATCATGGCATCTCGACCGTATTGGTGGACCGCCGACTGAACTTGTTTGGCGGTGACCGGCAGATAATCGTTTTTCAACACGTCCAAACCCGGGATATCGAATGCGCGGTAGCACCGCATCATCTCGCCGGTGGTTTTGGTTTGAGACGCGAGGGTATCTTCGTGCAAGAGGTGGCCCGTGAAGCGGATACCAAATCGAGTGCAGTATGCCTGATAGGTATCCATATACGCGGCGGCAAATCGGTCGGTGAGGTGGTCATAGTACCGATACCGTGCGACGGAATAGCCGTTCGGCAAGTCGTACCACAGTTCGGGCAGATGATCGAGCAGGTCAAACCCGTACGCGGCGCGGAAAGTTTCGTCGAAATCGGCGGTCCAGCCGTAGCCGACGCGCGTATCTTTCTCACCGGGATGCGGTTCGTCGGTGAAGATGGCCGGGACGGTGTTCCCAAACTCTTCTCCGATGAAGTTGCCATACGCGCCTAAGGTGAGATCCAAAAACGCCTCGATGGCTTCTTGATTCATCGTGTCGACGTAAGTGTTGCCGTTAAAACGGCCGTCGGTTGCCCACGTTTCGCAGATGGCGTAGCGGCGAACATATCCGCTGGGAATCGCATCGGTGGGACACACGCGCCGGTAATCGACCAGGATGTCGTTGTGGAACTGAAGATCATATACCGCAACAAGATACGGCGTGCCGTTTTGAATAGCAAGTGCTTTATCCTGCAGGTCGGCCGGGGTGGTTTCACGCAAATCGACGCGGCGTTTGCGAAAACGCGGATCAGCCGTAACCAAACCGCCGACCACCCCCGACGGATAGCGGTCCTCGTCGTACAACCACAGTTTCATATCGTTGTCTTTGGCTTTATCGACACACGCGCGAACAGCGTGGTTGAATTCGTCTCCTAAATATTCGGTTGCAAGTCCCACTCTGGGATGCGGAAATGCGCCACCATAGCCCATCTCTTTAAAACAATCGAGTTGGCGAAGCAGTTCGGTTTCGTTGAGTTTGGTGTTCCACGCCCAAAACGGTGCCGCGCGGTAGACGGCTGTGGGGTTGCGGAACAACGCATCGTCAAACGATGCCGGGTTGGGATATAATCGTTTCATCTGACAACACCTCTCTTGACTTTATTATATAAAACGTGTCATAATAAAACAACGGTATTTTTTAACGAATTATGGGGTGTTTTTAACTTGAAACCGGAATACGTACAACAGTTGTTGAACAATCAATTTCAGATCCACACGCCGACGGGTCCGTCCACCAAACCGCACACACATTCGTTCCTGGAACTGGCGTATATCGCCAAGGGACAGGGTGTGCACGTGTTTGACGAGGTGGAAACACCGGTGAAGAAAGGTGATTATTTTATCGTGGATTTCGGGGTGACGCACACCTACGACGGACAACCCGATATGCAGGTGATCAACCTGTTGTTTTTGCCGGCGTATATTGACAACACGCTACGCGATTGCCGATCGTTTCAGACGGTGCTGAATAATTACCTCATTCGGTTTTCGCCGGATATGTTGCCGAAAGCGCCCACCAACCGTATCTTTCACGATGACGGGACGGTACTGTCGCTGCTGAATAAGATCGAAGAGGAACAGACGCGCGCGTTGCCGGGGTTTCGCGAGGTGGTGCGGTGTGATCTGATCAAGATCATTTTGTTGACGATGCGGCAGATCTGTTTTGATCAACCGAAAGAGGATGCGGCGGCGCAGATCATTCTGCGCGAGATCGCCGCCCATCCGGCCGAGCCGGTTTCACTATCGACGGTGGCGGAAAATCTGCACGTGTCGGTGGCGTATATCAGTCGGCGGTTTAAAGAACAGACCGGTAAAACCTTTACCGAGGCGGTGCGACAAGCGCGGGTGGAAAGTGCTTGCCGGTTGTTGGCAAACAGTGATAAAAAAGTGACCGAAGTAGCGGAATTGTGCGGATATAAGGACGTGAAATCGTTTTATGGGGCGTTTCGGGAATGCACCGGCATGACGCCTTGTGCTTACCGCAAATCCGCTAAATAACAAAAGCCGTTCTGACAGATTGTCAGAACGGCTTTTGTGAAACCATTACGTAAGGACCGCTTGTGTTTGGACGCGGCGTTGCAAACGGCGGTTACAGACAAGAAAGGCGATGCCGATCGTAACGGCATTAAATAAAAACGAGGCCGGGTAACACAAATACAGGGCCGCCAGTGAATCCGGATGACTGCCGAACACCAGCAAAATCCACATCAGTTGTATCCCCACACTACCGATACAGGATAGCACAGTGGGTAACAACGAATATCCCATGCCGCGCAACGAACCGACCTGCACTTCGGACAGGCCGTATAAGAACAGAAAACAACCGTGCCAGGACATGCGCGACAGACCGGCTTGGATGACCAACGGATCAGTATTATACAACCGAAGCAGGACCGGACCGCACAGATACGCGAGCACGCCGGCGAGGCCAAACGCCACCACCAACAACGAGCAGGTGCGGTTGATTTTGCCGACACGGTGGTAGTTTTGAGCACCGATGTTTTGGCTGGTGAAGGTCATGTTCGCTTGGTTGAAGGCCGCCATCGCCACGTTGATAAACCCTTCGATGTTGGCGGCGGCGACGTTGCCGGCACCGACATACGACGGGAAGGTGTTGAGCGAGGCTTGCACAAAGATGTTGGAAATGTTGTATACGATCGATTGGATCATACTGGGGATCCCGATCGCGAGAATTTGTTTGAGTTTATCCGCATACAGACGGATCTCTTTGAGATACAGTTTGTGCATACCCTCGGTATGCATCAACGACCATATTCCGAGCAACAACGAGACCGCTTCGGCGATGAGAGTGGATAATGCCACACCGTCAACGCCCATACCGAACCCGATGACAAACCACAGGTTAAAGACGACGTTAAGCAGGCCGGTGATACCGAGAATAAAGAGCGGACGGGTGGTATTGCCGGCGGCGCGGAAGATCGCCGCGACAAAAGAAAACGGCATTGCCACCAGTTGGCCCACCATACGAATGCGCATATAGAGGATCGCATCGTGCATGGCGTCGGCCGGGGTGCCCATCAGGTGCATCAACGGATCGGCGAGCACGAGACCGAGAAGCGCGATGAGCGCACCGGCTAAAAAGCCGGTACACAAGGCGGTGTGGACGGTTTCGAACACCGAACGACGGTCATCCGCCCCGATATAGTGCGCAACCTTGACGCTGATCCCGACCGAAAGGCCGGTACCGATGTTGAGCAAAATGCCCGATACGGGGGCGGCCGCGCCAACGGCCGACAAGGCGACCGCGCCGTTAGGGGCGAACTGACCGACCACCATCATATCGGCGGCGTTATACATCAAACTTAAAAAACTGGTGAGCATCAACGGTATGGCATATCTCACCAAGTTCGGGGTGAGTGCTCCTTGACACATATCTATCCGGTGTTGTCGTCTGATCATACGATCACCTCTCCTATTGCCTACCATCGCAACAGTATTATCGATACAAGGTCATTGTAGCACCTGACGGTGATTTGTCAATCGGCTTTTAGCATTTTTTGACAAAATTTTACGGCACGCTTTTTCGGTGGAAACAGCGTGCCGCTTGAACGGGTTTAATCCAATTCTTTGAGGCCGGTATACAATTCATAATACCGCCCTTTTTGCGCGAGCAGATCGTCATGATCACCGCGTTCGATGATCTCACCTTGTTCGAGCACCATGATGGCGTTCGCGTTACGAACGGTGGATAAACGGTGCGCAATCACAAAGGTCGTGCGATTTTTCATGAGTCGATCCATGCCGTGTTCGATGTGTTTTTC
The DNA here is from genome assembly GCA_045544455.1 of Acutalibacteraceae bacterium. Lineage (GTDB taxonomy): Bacteria > Bacillota > Clostridia > Oscillospirales > Acutalibacteraceae > JAZPYZ01. The sequence continues at coordinate 40,550 of JAZPYZ010000007.1, forward strand.
GGTACGGGTATCGACCGAACTGGTGGCTTCGTCTAAGACCAGAATCGGCGCTTTGCTGATGGCGGCGCGTGCGATATTCAGCAGTTGGCGTTGCCCTTGCGACAGGTTGGCGCCGTCCCCTTCGAGCACGGTATCGTAACCATCGGAAAGTCGCATGATGAAACTGTGTGCGCTGGCGACTTTGGCTGCTTCGATCACCTCTTCATTCGTGGCATCCGGACGGCCGTAACGGATATTCTCCCTTACGGTGCCGGTGAACAGGTGAGTATCTTGTAACACCATAGCGATGTTGCTGCGCAGGCAATCTCGCTTGATGTGACGGATATCGACACCGTCGATGGTAATCGCGCCTTGATCGATATCGTAAAACCGGTTAAGCAGGTTGGTAATGGTCGTTTTTCCGGCGCCGGTCGAGCCAACAAACGCGATCTTTTGACCGGGATGGGCATACAGTGAGATGTTTTTGAGGATGACTTTATCGGGGTTGTAGCCGAAGGTGACGTTGTGAAGTTCTACGTCCCCTTTCATGTTCGGCAGGTCGATCGCCGAATCCAAATCGGGTTGTTCCGGTTGGGTGTCCATGACCGCAAACACACGCTCTGCGCCGGCGAGCGCCGAAAAGATGGACGCCATTTGTTGCGAGATGTTGTTGATCGGCATACTGAACTGTTTGGAGTAGCCGGCAAACACCGACAACGCGCCGGGATCCAACCACCCGTTACACAACAACACGCCGCCGATACCGATGGTGGCCGCGTAACTGATCAAACTGGTGTTGTGCATGATGGGGCCCATGATACCGCCGTAGAACTGCGCTTTCAGTTGTTTGTCGCGCAGATCTTCGTTAAGCAGTTCAAACTCATCCGCGGCGATGGTTTCGTGGTTGAATACCTTGACCACTTTTTGGCCGGTGACGGTTTCTTCGATATACCCGTTGGCCGCGCCGAGTGCCGCTTGTTGGCCGGAATAAAATTTGCGAGAAGCGCCGGCGATTTTACCACCGCCGATCGCAAATATCGGGATAAACACGACGGTGACCAAGGTGAGCCAAACGTTGGTGGTGATCATGAACACAAAGGTGCCGATCAGCGACACGATCCCCGACACGATCGAGGTTAACGAGTTGTTGAGCATCACGTCGATGTTATCCACGTCGTTGGTGAAACGGGACATCACCTCGCCGGTGGGATGGGTATCGAAATACCGTACCGGCAGAGTTTGCAGTTTCACAAACAGGTCGTTACGAATCTTCTCGATCGCATTTTGGGAAATGGTGAGCATGATCCGTGCTTGCAGATAATGCGTGAAAATGGTGATCGCGTACACGCACGCCAAAATCAATAACGCGGCGGCGATATAGAACAACACGTCGGTGGCCGCGGCGTTATATGCGTCGCCCACGAGCACGGACACCAACGAAGTGGCGGCATTTTTCATCCATTCGATGCCGGTATCTATCGCTTGATAGATCGGACTGCCGATGGTATCGGCATCAACCTCTAATCCGATATACATCGTAAGGCGGTTGATGATCGGACGCGTCATGTAACCGCCAACCAGCGACGTGACGGTGTTGAGCAACATAAAGAAGAACACGACGACCAACAATGCTTTGTATTTGCCGACGTAAGCGAGCAGACGGCTGACGGTTTGTTTGACGTTTTTGGGTTTGCCACCCATGCCGCGCGGCATCGGGCCACGGCCCGGACCGCCGCCGCGAGGACCGCCCATACCGGGGCCCATTCCGCGTTTTTCGGGTTTGGCGGAGGTGTTGTACTGTTTTCTCAGTTCGTCCAGTGTTCGTGCCATATCAACCGACCTCCTTTCCCGAAACCTGCGAGTGGTAGATCTCTTGATACGCTTCGTTGGTGCGCATCAATTCCTCGTGGGTGCCGATACCGGAGATGGTGCCGTCATCCATAACCACGATGCGGTCGGCGTCTTGGACCGATGAGATACGTTGCGCGATAATGATCTTGGTGGAGTCGGCCAATTCCTCCCGGAACGCGCGGCGAATCTGTGTTTCGGTGGCGGTATCGACCGCGGAGGTCGAGTCATCCAAGATGATGATCTTGGGATTTTTGAGCAAAGCGCGCGCAATGCACAACCGTTGCTTTTGGCCGCCCGATACGTTGACGCCGCCTTGGCCGAGTTCGGTTTGATAGCCGGCGGTAAACCCTTTGACGAATTTATCGGCTTGGGCACTTTGGGCGGCGGCAAACAGTTGCTCATCGGTCGCCTCTTGGTTGCCCCAACGCAGGTTTTCTTCGATGGTACCGGAGAACAACACGTTCTTTTGCAGTACCATGCCTACCCCTTCGCGCAGATTATATAAGGTATATTCTTTGATCGAACGGCCGTCGATCAAAATATCCCCTTGGTCGGCATCGTACAGACGGGGAATCAGCGAAACCAAGGTGGTTTTACCGCAACCGGTCGAGCCGATAATGCCGACGGTACTGCCGGGTTCGATGACCAAATCAATATGATTGAGCACCGGTTCGGCGCTGTTTTTATAGTAACGGAAGGTAACCCCTTTGAATTCGATACGACCGTCTTGAATGGTGGCGTTGGGATCGGCGTCGGGCGCATCAGTGATATCGATGGTCTCGTCCAACACTTCCGAAACACGTTTAGCGGAGGCCAACGCACGCGACGAGGTCATTAACATCATGGTTACCATCATCAACGACATCAGAATTTGACTGACGTAGGTGATAAACGACGACAGTTCGCCCACGCTGAACGCGCCGGCAATGCCGAAATTATCGATAACGAGTTTACTGCCGAACCAAATGACCAAAATGGTGGTGACGTACATAAAAAACGTTTGCACCGGATGCATAAAGATCATATTTTTTACGGCCGACATGCCGGCGGCTTTGAGGCCGCGATTGGCTCGTTCGAATTTATCGGTCTCGAACGATTCCCGGACAAAGGATTTGACCACCCGCACGTTGGTGATGTTTTCCTGTACGGTGGAGTTGAGACCGTCGATCTTGGTTTGCATGTTGGTGAAGCGCGGCATGCCGCGTGCGATGATAAACGCGATTGAGCAAAGCAATAACGGAATCGTGACCGCCATGACGACCGACAACGATGGGCTTAACCGAATCGCCATCAACACACCGCCGATCAGCATACCGGGAGAACGCAACATCATGCGCAACATCATGTTGACAAAATTCTGCAGTTGGGTGACGTCGTTGGTTAAACGCGTAACCAACGAACCGGTGGAGAATTTATCGATGTTGGCGAAACTGTATTGTTGAATTTTGCGGAACAGGTCGGCGCGCAGATCGGTGGCGAAATTGACCGACGCTTTGGCCCCGAAATAAGCGCCGCCCACGCCGCCGAGCATCATCATCAAAGCGGTAAGCACCATCATCCCCATAACACGCATGCTGGCGGCATTCGTGAGGGTGCCGGCGATTGCGCCGTTGATGACCTCGGCCAAATATAGCGGCATCAACACTTCGCCTACGACTTCGACCATCATACATAATGGGCCAAGCACAAAATAGGCCCAGTACGGTTTAACGTATTTCAACCAACGGCTCATGAGCGCTTCTCCCCTTTCCGTAAATGTGGCGGTAATTCGGATTGATCCAGCGGTTTGATCTCGATCTCACCGGATTCCATCGCATGCAGGTTCGCCTGCAATTTTTCCATCGCGGCGATAAAGTTTTCAAGTTCTTGTTCGGAAAAACCGCGAAACATCGCCTTATCCGCGCCGATAAACCAACGGTGCGTCATTTCGGCGGTTTCTTTCCCTTTTTCGGTGAGCTTAATCTCCCGGTAACGATTATCGTCCGCGGCGATGGTGCGTTCGACCATGCCGCATTCCTCCAATTTCCGTAACGTGCCGGTGACGGCGGCCGCCGTAATGCCACGGCGTTCAGCCAGTTCCTTTTGCGAGACCGATGCCGGGGCGCGCGACAGATCCATCAACATATGATGTTGACTGCGGTGCATCCCGAAACCGCTGACCAACCGGTCAAACACACACCGATGCAGGTGATGGACCCGGGCAAACAACCGCATCGCTGTCTGCAAGGTGTTTTTTTGTTCCATATTCCCCACGCTATAATCCCTCTTTTCCAAAAAAGTTAAGCGGTTAATAGTTAAGATGTTAACTATTATACGAGCACGCGCCCCACTTGTCAATGGGGTTTGGAAATTGTTTACAAATACCTGCAACGGGATCCCTATGCCAGCTATTTGCGCAGGACATCGTCTCACCTCTTCACTATAAGAGAGTTTATGCTTTAAAAGTCAATAGTGCGATAAACTCTACCCTATACTGGGTATGAGGTGTTGATCATGCCTTATTGTGAACGTATACGTGCGTTGCGCGAAGATCGCGATTTAAATCAAACGCAGGTAGCTACCTTGTTAAACGTAGGGCAAAAGACCTATTCGGACTATGAATTGGGCAAAACCCGTATCCCCATCGACAGCATGCTGATATTGGCGAAACACTATGATGTCAGCATGGATTATATTGGCGGTGCAACCGACATCAAAACATCCTTCCCGAAGGCGTAAAAAAAGAACCACTCGATGAGTGGTTCTTTTTTGTGTCCTGTTATACGCCCCAGATATCGGTGGCGTATTCGCGGATGGTGCGGTCGGCGGAAAATTTGCCGGCCGAGGTGACGTTATAAAACTGCTTTTTGGCGAACGCCAAACGATCTTGATAGTCGCGGTTGGCTTGTAGACGCGCATCGGTATACGGGATGAGGTCGAGCAACAAGAAATAGTGGTCGGGAGCGTGCCACAACGCACCGCGCAGGATCGACTGATACAGTTCCCGGAACACGCCGCTGCCGCCGTCGTCAAAGGTGCCGTCGATGAGGGTATCGAGCACGCGGCGGATGCGGGGATTGTATTCATAGATGGCGAGCGGCGAATACCCCTCTTTGGCTTTGTCGATCTCTTCGACCGTGGCGCCAAACACGTAGTTATTCTCGGTGCCGGCTTGTTCAAAGATCTCGATGTTCGCACCGTCAAAGGTACCCATTGTCACCGCGCCGTTTAACATGAGTTTCATGTTGCCGGTGCCGCTGGCTTCGGTGCCGGCGGTGGAGATCTGTTCGCTGATATCGGCAGCCGGTAACAGTTTTTCGGCGTAAGATACGTCGTAGTTCTGCACGAACAACACCTGCATTTTATCACACACGTCAGCATCGCGACGAATCATCGCGGCGATCTCGTTGATAAACTTGATGATCCCTTTAGCGCGGCGGTAGCCGGGGGCGGCTTTCGCGCCGAACAGGAACACGGTGGGATAAAAATCGGTGATGGTGCCGTCTTTGATACCGAAATAGATATCCAGCATCGACAACGCGTTGAGCAGTTGCCGTTTATATTCGTGTAAGCGTTTGGCCTGCATGTCGAACAACCAATCCGGCGAGAGCGTAACCCCTTCGCGTTGTTGGACGTAGCGGCACAATTGCTCTTTTTTCGTGCGTTTGATATCGATGAACTGCTGGATCGAGGCATTATCGTCGACGTAAGGACGCAGGTTTTCGAGTTGATCGAGATCGGTGATCCAACCGTCCCCGATGCGGTCGGTGATGAAACCGGACAGTTCGGGGTTACAGAGCATCAACCACCGACGCGGCGTGATACCGTTGGTTTTGTTACTGAAGCGGTCCGGGAACGCTTTAGCCCACGGAGCGAGAACCCGTGACGTGAGCAGGTCGGTATGGATGCGCGCCACCCCGTTGGTAGAATGGGTGGCGTAGACCGCCAGGCGCGCCATGTGGATGCGGCCACCGTCTACAATAAACGGCAGATCGTCCCCATGGGTGCCGATCTGATGCAGATGCAACATCACGACGTACGGATACACGTCCGGAATCACCGAACAGAACAACGGCACGCCCCACGTTTCGAGCGCTTCGGCCATGATGGTGTGGTTGGTGTACGCGAAGGTGCGTTGCACAATCGAAAGTGCCCGGTCAAACGGTAGACGGTAGTCGGTCATGAGCAACCGCAACAGTTCCGGAATGGCCACCGTGGGATGGGTATCGTTGAGTTGGATGGCAAACCGGTCGGGGAACCGTTCGATATCGGTTTCGCCGCTTTCTTTAAAATCGCGCAACATGCTATACAGCGATGCGGCGGCGAAGAAATACTGTTGTTTTAAACGCAGACGTTTGCCTTCGTCGGTATCGTCGTTGGGATATAGTACCGCCGAAATGGCGCGCGCTTTGTTCTCTTCTCGCATGGCGCGGTCGTATTGTTGCGCGTTAAACGCGTCAAAATCCAACGCACTTGTTGCGTCGGCTTCCCACAAACGCAAGGTGTTGATGGTGTGACCGCCGTAACCAATGACCGGCATATCGTACGCCTTGGCGCGGACGGTTTGGTCGGCAAACTGCACCGTGACGTCGCGATCTTCGCGGCGCACACTCCACGGATCACCGAACCGCAACCAATCGTCCGGCGATTCTTGTTGAAAACCGCCGCTTAAGGATTGACGGAACAGGCCGTACCGATACCGGATGCCGTAACCATCTAGCGGAATATCATGGGTGGCGGCAGAGTCGAGGAAACAGGCCGCCAACCGGCCGAGACCGCCGTTTCCGAGCGCATCGTCATCGATTTGTTCAAACAAGGCGGCCGATACGCCGTATTGCTGCATGACGGCTTTGCATCGGTCGAGCAACCCTAAATTCGCGAGATTGTTATCGACCATGCGGCCCATCAAAAATTCGGCCGACAGGTAGGCGGCGCGTTTGCCGGTGCCGCCCGATTGCCAACGGGGCGCCAGTTCTTCCATGGCGGCACGCGATACTGCGTGGTACCACGCTTTGGCACTCTCCCGGTTTTGGCCGTTCATATAGTGTTCTATGCGTTGTTCAAATGTCATTCGTCACACAACCTTTCGTATTGCCAAGCGAGTTTGCGAAGCGGTTCGGCCACGTGGTCGGCCGCGTGATAATCGGTCAATCGCCACCACCAGTTATCGCCAACGGTGCCGGGGGTGTTGGTACGGTGCGGCGCACCGAGCCCCAACACATCCTGCATCTGGACCATTGCGATCGACGCCACGCTCGCGTAAAGTGTGCGGATCATCGCGGCCGGCAGATGGGCCGTTCGTTTGACCTGTAAGTAGCCGCGCGCAAACCGCGCCGCGCGACGTGTCATCCGCTTGGTGATGTCCCCGATGGGGGGATTGTCGTGGGTGCCGGTATAGGCGACCATGTTCGGTTCGTACCGATGCGGTAGGTGCATGTTGTTGGGTTCACAAGCATCGAACCCGAACTGCAACACACGCATGCCGGGCAAACCGGCTTGCCGCATCACGCGTTGCACCTTATCGGTGACGTTGCCGAGATCTTCGGCGATAAGCAAGGTGTTGCCGAGTGCCGGGCGCATCGCCTTGATCCATGCTTTGACTGGTGCATCGCGGTATTCGCCGATGGTGGCATCCGGCGAATCGGGCGGAATGACGTAATAATGAACCAACCCGATAAAATGGTCGATGCGCACCATATCGTATAACGAGGCGGATTCTCTCATGCGGTGTTGCCACCACACAAACCCTTCTTGTTCCATCGCGGCCCAGTTGTATAACGGGTTACCCCAACGTTGGCCGGTTTTGGAAAAATAATCCGGCGGCACACCGGCCACACCAAGCGGTCCGCCTTTTTCATCAAACAAGAATTGGTCTCGGTGTGCCCAGGCATCGGCACTGTCCATCGCGACGTAGATCGGAATGTCCCCCATCAACCGAATACCTCGCGCGGCGGCCGCTTGACGGAACCGCGTCCATTGATCAAAAAACACATATTGTACGAAGATATAAAAAGCGATACGGTCAGCAAGTTCTTGCTTGTATCGCGCAACCGCTTTCTCTTGGCGTAATGCGATATCGGTCGGCCATTCCTGCCACGGGTTGCCGGCGAAATGATCTTTGAGCGCCATAAACAACGCATAGTCGTCGATCCAGTACGCCTTATCGGCCGCAAACTGCGCGATGGCCGCTTTGTCCGTCTCGGTGATGCGGGCAAAGGCTTTTTCGAGCAGCGGCAACCGAGTCTTCTCTAAAAATGCGTATCCCACGCGGTCGGCATCTCCATCATACACCGCGGATTCGCATTCTGGTTCGGTCAACCACCCACGCGCGGCCAGATCGTCGAGGTCGATGAAATAGGGGTTGCTGGCAAAGGCCGAAAAGCATTGGTACGGACTGGACCCGTACCCGGTGTGCCCGATGGGCAACACCTGCCACACGCTTTGGCCGGCGGCGACGAGAAAGTCTAAAAACCGGTCGACCGGCGCGCCAAAATGGCCAATCCCGTAACGGGACGGCAACGAGTGGATGCCCATCAGTATGCCGGCCGAACGAGGCGGCGTAGGTTGTTTTGCAGACATATACGTGTCTCCTTTCAGGAGAAAAAATTCCGAGATTGAATGGGAGGGGATTTTCGGGCGCCGAACGAACGGCAAGGCTTCTGCCTGCCGGGCGACGAGCAACCGGAAAACCGCCGAAAGATCGCGCCTTTTTTAGCCTTTGACGGCGCCGGCGATCATACCCCGGATGATGTGCTTTTGGCAAGATAGATAGAAAACCACAATGGGAACGATGGATAATACCAACATGGCCATGAGGGCGCCCATGTCGCGCGATCCGTAACCGCCTTGCAGGTACTGGACGGCGACCGGGAGGGTTTTATAGTTGTTGCCGATGACGAGGTAGGGCAACAGATAATCGTTCCAGATCCACATGGCGTTTAAGATCGCGACGGTGATCATGGTGGGACGCAAAATCGGTAGTATAACGTGGAAGTAGCCTTGCACGGGGGTGCATCCGTCGACGACGGCGGCTTCTTCGATCTGGATGGGGATGGCTTTGATAAATCCACAGAATAAAAACACCGATAGTCCGGCACCAAACCCTACATAAATTATAACAATGCCAAGCGGGTTGTCAAGCCGTAACAGGTTCGCAATTTTTGACATGGTGAACATCACCATCTGAAACGGAACAATCATGCTGGCGACGAACAGGTAGTACAACCCTTTCGTCATACGCGACTTAACGCGTACCAAATACCACGCGGTCATAGATGTGAGTAACAAAATCACCGCGACCGAGGCAATGGTGATGAACAGCGAATAGCCGAACGCTTGGAAAAAGCCGATTTTGCGGATGCCGTTGAGGTAGTTTTCGAAGCCGACAAACAGGTCGCCGATGGGTAACGAAAACGGCGATGACGAGATATAAAATTGGCCTTTGAACGAGTTGATCAACACCACGAAGATCGGGACAAGAAACAACAACGCGGCCGCAATCAGTACGACGTATAGCAGAGTGTTGACCATTTTGGCACGGACGGTCATGCGGTTTCCTCCTTTCGGCCGGTGATGCGTAGTTGGATAAACGCAATCAAGGCAACCATGACGAAAAACACCACTGCTTTGGCTTGGCCAACCCCTTCAAAACCCATCCGGCCGTAAAAGGTTTGATAGATATCGAGGGCGAGCATGGCGGTTTCGTTGCCCGGCGCGCCGGCGGTGAGGGCTAAGTTTTGGTCGAACAGTTTAAAGGAGTTGGTGAGGGTTAAGAAGGTGCAGATGGTGAACGACGGTGCGACCAACGGCAGAATAATATGGCGCAGGCGTTGCCACGCGGACGCGCCGTCGATAGAGGCGGCTTCGCCGAGTTCTTCCGGAATGTTTTGCAGGCCGGCGACGTAGATGATCATCATATATCCAATCATCTGCCAGTTCATCAAAATGACCAATCCCCAAAATCCATAGGTGGCGGAATAGGTTAGGTCGACGCCGGCACCAAGTAACAAACCGTTGAGCAACACCTGCCAAATATAGCCGAGCACGATACCGCCAATCAAGTTGGGCATAAAAAACACGGTGCGGAACAGGTTGGTGCCGCGCAGACCACGGGTGAGCATCAGTGCGAGCACAAACGCGAGCAGGTTGACGCTGAGCACCGACACGACGGTGAATTTGACTGTAAACCACAGCGCGTTTAGAAAATCACGGTCCGCGGTAAAGGCTTTGATATAGTTGCTGAACCCGACGAAGGTGGCGTCGTCGATGGTGGTGAATTCGGTGAAGGACAGATACACGCCCATGATAAACGGGACTAAAAACGCGATGACAAACGCGATGAGCGTGGGCAGTACGAACACCGAAAAATACGGGCGCAAACTTTTTTGCATATGCGATCTCTCCTAACAACGATCCCGTTAACCAAAAACCGCGTCGCGGCGACTCCGCGACGCGGTTTTAATCAAGCGGCAGCTTCGGATTTCCAACGGTCGACAACGGTTTTGGTGACCTCTTCCCACGATTTGGTGCCTTGGGCGTATTGCAACAAGGCCGAACCGAAATCTTCTTTAAACGTTTGGCTGGGGAACACCGTGAAGTCCCACGTGATGGTGGTGAGATTTTCTTTTTGCATCCAGTTTAACATTTCCAACGCCAACGGATCGTCGGGTTGCTCGCTTTCGTCGAAGGTGTCAAACGGCGCGATGAACCCTAATTTGTCGGTGACGAATTTTTTGCCGGTATCGCTGGAATACAACCAATACATAAAATCGGCCGCCATCTGCTGTTGTTCTGCCGACGCATTTTTATTGATGCAGATAAAGTTTTCGGTACCAATACACAAGCCTTGGTTTTCTTCCCCGTCAATACCGGTATAGATCGGCAAAAACTTGATGTCTTCCGCCGAGACTTGGTTGCCGCTAACGTCGGCGATCTGGCCCCAAGCCCAGTTGCCGTTTTGGACCATGGCGCATTGGCCAAGGGCAAATTCGGCCATTGAGTCGGTCACTTGCTTGCTGCCGAGCAGTTTTTTGTCGGTGACCGAGTTGTCGAGATACAGATCGAAGATGTTTTTATATTCTTGCTGATACGTGAAGGCAATGGTGTTGGCTTGGTCGCCGGCCAAATTAATGTTGTTGCGATCGAACTCGTACCACAGGGCAACGTTGGCCAGGTGGGTTTGCCAACGCCAATCCTCGCCGCTTTTTAGCGAGGTGGAGGCAAACACCCCTTGAATACCGAGATCGTTTTTGCGGGCGGTCATGTCTTCGACCACCGATTTTAAGGTTTCGAAATTGACAATCTCGTCCATGGAGTTGATTTTGCTGGCGCGATCGGGCAAGGCAAAGTAGCGGTTCATGATCGCATCGTTATAGATGATGCCGTACCCTTCGATGACGTACGGAATGCCGTATACCCCGTCGCCGTCGGTGATAGCGAGGGATTTATCGGTCAGGTGTTGATACAGTTCGGTATCGGACAGGTCGGCGCAATAGTTTTTCCAAGAGGCGTAGCCTTTCGGTCCGTTGATCTGGAACAGCACCGGTGCGTCGGATTTGGCCATTTCGGATTTTAAGGTTTGCTCGTATTCGCCCGACGCGGCGGTGGAAACCTTGACCTTGATGCCGGTTTCTTCTTCGTATGCGGCGGCGATCTCCGCATAGGTTTCGGCCGCTTCGGGTTTGAAGTTGAGATAATAGATGGTGCCTTTGGTGTTTTTGCCGCAACCGGTCATACCGCCCAGCGATAATAAGAGCAGCGCTGACAACAACACCGATACGTATTTTTTCATAGGTGTTCCTCCTCTTTTTGATACGAATGCAGGCATATTGTTGCCATTGGATTGGAATTTTATGCACCACGCACGTTGTTTTACAAAAAATCGCCGTATTTGCGTAGAAAATCGCGTGAGAATACTTGCAAAAAAACGGTAAATATTATACAATATGTGTATCTGTGTTTATAAAATAATTTTTATAAAGGGAAGGAACGGTTGATTATGAACTATCTCAACAAAAAGACGATCGAAGATATCAACGTGACCGGCAAACGCGTGCTGGTTCGCTGCGATTTCAACGTGCCGCTGAAAGACGGCGTGATCACGGACGATAAACGTATCCGTGAATCGGTGCGCACCATCCGCTATTTGGCGGATAACGGCGCTCGCGTGATCCTGTGCTCGCACTTGGGCCGTCCGAAGGATGAAGAATCCAAAAAAGCCTGCACCTTGGCGCCGGTGGCAAAACGCCTGTCTGAGTTGCTGGGCAAAGACGTGAAATTCACCACCGATATCATCGGGGATGAAGCGCACGCGATGGCTAACGCGTTGAACGACGGCGACATCATGGTGATCGAAAACGTTCGTTTCTATAAAGAAGAAACCAAAAACGATCCGGACTTTGCGAAAGCGCTGGCTTCGCTCGCGGAAATCTTTGTCAACGACGCGTTCGGTACCGCGCACCGCGCGCATGCTTCGACCGCCGGTGTGGCCGATTATCTGCCGGCTGTTTGCGGTTACTTGATTCAAAAAGAAATCTCCATCATGGGTGGCGCGCTGAAAGAGCCGAAACGTCCGTTTGTGGCGATTTTAGGCGGCGCGAAAGTGTCGGATAAAATCGGTGTTATCACCAACCTGATCGACAAGGTCGATACCTTGATCATCGGCGGCGCGATGGCGTATACCTTTAACGCGGCGCGTGGCAAAAAGATCGCCGATTCGAAATTCGAACCGGATAAACTGGAACTCGCAAAAGAAATCCTGGCGAAAGCCGAAGCGAAAGGCATCAAATTCTTGTTGCCGTGCGACAACATGGCAGCGGATGCGTTTGACGCGAACGCCAACACCAAAGTGTTTGAAGGCGATATCGAAGACGGTTGGCAAGGTCTGGACATCGGTCCGAAATCGCAAGCTATGTTTGCCGAAGCGGTGAAAGATGCCGGCACGGTGGTGTGGAACGGTCCGATGGGCGTGTTCGAAATGGCGCCCTTTGCGGTCGGTACCATTGCGGTGGCAAAAGCGATTGCGGAAAGCGATGCGATCTCGATCATCGGTGGCGGCGACTCGGCGGCGGCGGTCGAACAACTCGGTTTTGCCGATAAGATGACGCACATCTCGACCGGCGGCGGTGCTTCGCTCGAGTTCTTGGAAGGTTTGGTCCTGCCGGGAATCGCTTGCTTGGCGGATAAAGACTAAGTTTGTAACGTTGCTTACATCCGCCCATCCCGATGGGCGGATGTATTCACGTCATCACATAACAGAAGGAGTTAAATCATTATGCGTAAATATGTTATTGCCGGAAACTGGAAAATGAACAAAACCCCTGCCGAAGCGACGGCGTTGATCAACGAACTCAAACCCCTGGTGAAAGACGCGGCTTGCGACGTGGTCGTGGGTGTACCGTACGTCGATCTGCCGGCGGCGCTTGAAGCGACCAAAGGTTCCAACATCGGTGTGGCGGCGCAGAACTGCCACTGGGCGAAATCTGGTGCGTTTACCGGCGAAATCGCAGCCGATATGCTCAAAGAAATGGGTGTTGGCTACGTGATCATCGGTCACAGCGAACGTCGCACCTATTTTGGTGATACCGACGTGACGGTGCGTGACCGTACCCGTGCGGCGCTGGATGCCGGTTTGACCGTTATCCTGTGCGTGGGCGAATATCTGGAACAACGTGAACAAGGCGTGACCGCCGAAGTGTGCGGCATGCAGACCAAGATCGCGCTCGGTGGCGTGGCGGCAGACGAAATGAGCCGTATCATCATCGCCTACGAACCGGTGTGGGCGATCGGTACCGGCCGGACCGCGACGGCGGAACAAGCTAACGAAGTGTGCGGTTGGATCCGTGACACGGTACGTGGCTTGTATAACGACGAAGTGGCGGATAGCGTGGTCATCCAATACGGCGGTTCGATGAATGCCGGTAACGCGGCCGAACTGTTGGCGCAACCGGATGTCGACGGCGGCTTGATCGGCGGCGCTTCGTTGAAAGCTCCCGATTTTGCTACCATTGTGGCGGCGGCGAAATAAGTCAGACGGAGGATCACCATGAAAAAACCGCTGATTTTGATCATTATGGACGGATTTGGGTTGAATGCCGACGATTACGGTAACGCCATTCACACGGCCGAAACCCCGAACCTGTCCCGTTTATTCGCGAAATATCCATTTACCTCGATCGGCGCATCCGGCATGGACGTCGGGTTGCCGGACGGACAGATGGGTAACAGCGAGGTAGGCCATACCAACATCGGTGCCGGGCGCATCGTGTATCAGGAACTGACTCGTATTACCAAATCGATTGCGGACGGCGATTTCTTTGAAAACGAAGCACTGGTAAACGCGATGAACAACGCGAAACAAGACGGTCGTGCGTTGCATTTGATCGGCTTGTTATCCGACGGCGGCGTTCACAGCCACAACGAACACCTGTACGGGTTGTTGTCGATGGCTAAAAAGGCCGGCGTGGAAAAGGTGTACGTGCACGCGTTGATGGATGGCCGTGACGTGCCGCCGAGTTCCGGTAAATCCTTTGTGGAAGCACTGGATGCGAAGATGGCGGAGATCGGTGTTGGAACGATTGCGACGGTGATGGGACGGTACTATGCCATGGACCGCGACAACCGCTGGGATCGCGTAGAAAAAGCGTATGCGGCGATGGTGTACGGTGAAGGCGAACATGCCACCAACGCGGTAGCGGCGATGGAAGCCTCGTATGCGGCGGGCGTGACCGACGAATTCGTGGTGCCGACCGTGTGCGACGGTGGCGACGTGATCAAGGCGAACGATTCGGTTATCTTCTTCAATTTCCGACCGGACCGTGCCCGTGAGATCACGCGCACCTTTGTAGATGAAGCGTTTGCCGGATTTGAACGCCGGAACGGATTCTTCCCGTTGACCTACGTATGCATGACGCAATACGATGCCACCATGCCGAACGTGCAAGTGGCGTTTAAACCGCAATCGCTGAATAACACGCTTGGCGAATATATCAGTGAAAAAGGGCTTACCCAGTTGCGGATCGCGGAAACCGAAAAATACGCACACGTGACCTTCTTCTTCAATGGCGGTGTCGAAACCACGTTTGACGGCGAAGATCGCGTATTGATCAACTCACCGAAAGTGGCAACCTACGATCTGCAACCCGAAATGAGCGCGGTGCCGGTATGTGACGCGGTGGTAGAGCGCATCGAGTCGGGCAACTACGACGTGATCGTGCTCAATTTCGCCAACTGTGATATGGTTGGTCATACCGGCGTGTTTGACGCGGCGGTAGCGGCGGTACAAACCGTTGACACCTGCGTTGGGCGCGTGGTAGACGCGGTGCTCGCGATGGGCGGCACGGCACTGATCACCGCCGATCATGGTAATGCCGACAAGATGTACGAGCCGGATGGTTCGCCGTTTACGGCGCATACCACCTTCCCGGTTCCGTTCTGCGTGGTGGGCGACCAACCCGTAACCTTGCGCGAGGGCGGTCGTTTGGCGGATATTGCGCCGACGATGTTACAACTGTTGGGACTGGAACAACCGGCTGAGATGACCGGAAGTCGGAGGCCAAGCGGTCTTAGGAAGACAAACCAAATGATCAAC
>JAZPYZ010000008.1:0-99878 GCA_045544455.1 Acutalibacteraceae bacterium
TTCGGTTAAAATAATGATTTTTTTATTGAGCGTTTGTTTTTTAGAAAAAGCCCGTTTTTCGCGGTAATTAAAGGCTTTTTCGGCTTTTCCCAGTCACCTAAGGAATCTCACGGAAAATTATTTCTAAAAAAAATTTTATAAAAAATGTAGCGAAAATGTATACGGTGTGATATAATCAATCGTAATGCATGTATAGGAGGAAGTAAACATGAGTCTGAAACAAGCTACGAAAGTAGAAACCAACCGTGTAGAGTTGGAAATTGAAGTGGATGCGGCCACGTTTGAGGCGGCGGTACAAAAAGCCTATCGTAAAAACATCGGCAAAATCCAAGTGCCGGGTTTCCGTAAAGGAAAAGCGCCCCGTGCTTTGGTGGAAAAAATGTACGGTACCGGCGTGTTCTATGAAGATGCGATCAACGAAGTTTATCCGGAATCGCTGGATGCGGCGATCAAAGAATCTGGCTATACCTACGTAGATGATAAAGTGGATTTCGACGTTGTCAGCGTTGGCGCCGAAGGTTTGGTGTTCAAAGTGGTGGTGACGGTAGAACCGGAAATCACGGTGAAAGAATACAAAGGCCTGAAAGCGGAGAAGAAATCGGTTTCGGTTACCGCGAAAGATATCAATGCGGAATTGGCGAAAATGCAAGACCGTAACTCCCGTTTGGTGACGGTGGAAGATCGTGCGGCCGAAATGGGTGATACCGTAACCTTCGATTTCGACGGCTACGTAGATGACAAGGCGTTTGACGGCGGTAAAGCGGAAAATCACACGCTGGTGTTGGGCTCCGGTCAATTTATCCCGGGCTTTGAAGATCAGATTGTGGGTAAAAAACCGGAAGAAGAATTTGACGTCAACGTCACTTTCCCGGCGGAATATCATGCTGAAGAATTGGCCGGCAAACCGGCCGTATTCAAGTGCAAACTGCACGAGATCAAAGTGAAAGAATTGCCGGAACTCGACGATGAGTTTGCGAAAGACGCGAGCGAATTCGAAACCTTGGACGAATGGAAAGCCGATATCAAGAAAAAATTGTCCGAACAACGCAAAGCGGAAGCAAACAACGCGTTTGAAACCGCGCTGGGCGAACAACTCGGCGAATTGGTAGAAGGCGAAATTCCGGAAGCGATGTACGAAAATCGCGCCAATGATCACGTGCGTGATTTCGCGTATCGTTTGCAGGCGCAAGGCCTTGGTCTCGACATGTATTTGCAGTATACCGGCATGGATATGGATACCTTCCGCAAAGGGTTCCGTGAACAAGCCGAAAAACAAGTGAAACTGCGTTTGGCTCTGGAATACATCGCGAAAACCGAAAACATCGACGTGACCGACAAAGAAGTCGAAGACGAATGTGCTCGTTTGGCCGAGATGTATCAAATGGATGTCGAAAAAGTGAAAGCCAGCGTGCCGGTTGAAGAACTGAAAAAAGATCTTATGGTCGGCAAAGCGATGGAACTGGTGAAAGACAACGCGGTTGTGGAAAAGAAAACGGCGAAAAAAGCCACGAAAAAGGAAGAAACCAAAACCGAAGAATAATTCGGTGATTAAATGGGTTCAACCATGACTATACTTGGAACGTGTGACGGAGATGTTTGGTCTCCGTCACACTTCACAAAAAAGGAGAGATTGCCATGATGGAGAGAAACAGTTTGGTGCCGTACGTGGTGGAACAAACCAGTCGCGGCGAACGCAGTTACGATATTTTTTCGCGATTGCTCAACGATCGTATCATTATGCTTTGTGATGAAGTAAACGATGCGACGGCTTCGTTAGTGGTAGCACAGTTGCTGTATCTGGAAGGGCAGGATCCCGATAAAGATATCCATCTGTATATTAACAGCCCGGGCGGCTCGATTTCGGCCGGTATGGCGATCTACGATACGATGCAATACATCAAATGTGACGTGTCGACCATCTGCATCGGTATGGCGGCAAGCATGGGTTCGTTCTTGTTAGCGGCCGGTGCCAAAGGCAAACGGTTGGCGTTACCGAACAGCGAAATCATGATTCACCAGCCGCTTGGTGGTGCCAAAGGACAGGCAAGCGATATTCAAATTCAAGCGGAGCACATCTTGTTTATTCGTAATCGGATGAACCGTTTGTATTCCGAAATGACCGGTCAGCCCATCGAAACCATCGAAAAAGATACCGATCGGGACAACTATATGACCGCAGAAGATGCCGTGAAATACGGCTTGATTGACCGCGTGGTGGAAAAACGCGCTTAATCAATCAAACAATGAGAAAAAAGGAGGAGTGCCCGTATGTCGAAACATGATGGAGAACGCACGGTGTGTTGTTCGTTTTGTGGAAAAACGCAGGATCAGGTGTATCGTTTGATCGCCGGACCGGGTGTGTATATTTGCAACGAATGTGTGGAACTGTGCCAATCGATGATGATTGACGGCGCGACCGCCGGCAAAGCACAGACGGCGCCTCCTGTGCCGGACACGTTACTGACGCCGAAAGAGATCAAAGCTGGACTCGATGAATACGTTATCGGGCAAGATCGCGCCAAAGTGGCGCTTTCGGTAGCGGTATATAACCACTATAAACGTATCTATTTCGGCCACACGATGCAGGCGGAAATCGGCAAAAGCAACGTGTTGTTGCTCGGTCCCACCGGCGTGGGTAAAACGGCACTCGCGCAAACCTTGGCACGTATTTTGGATGTGCCGTTTGCGATTACCGATGCCACCACCCTGACTGAAGCCGGTTATGTCGGCGAAGATGTGGAAAACATTCTGCTTCGTTTGATTCAGGCTGCGGATTACGACGTAAAAAAAGCCGAACGCGGCATCATTTATATCGATGAAATCGATAAGATCGCACGACGTAGCGAAAACCCGTCGATCACTCGTGATGTTAGTGGTGAAGGGGTTCAACAAGCGTTGTTGAAAATTCTGGAAGGAACGGTCGCAAACGTGCCGCCGTCCGGCGGACGTAAACATCCACAACAGGAATTTATTCAAATCGACACGACGAATATCTTGTTTATTTTGGGCGGTGCCTTTGACGGCATTACCCAAACCATTGAAAAACGTATAGGTTCTGGTGCGTTGGGCTTTGGTAACGAGGTTCGATCGAAAAAGGATTTCGGCAAACAACAGTTGCTCGAACAGATCGTGCCGCAAGATTTGGTGAAATTCGGGTTGATTCCCGAACTGGTCGGCCGCATGCCGGTTATCACTACGTTACAACCGCTGGATGCATCGGCACTGGTTAAGATTTTGAGTGAGCCGAAAAACGCCTTGCTTAAACAGTATCGCGAACTGTTTGAGATCGACGGTGTTCAATTAGAATTTACACCGGATGCGCTCGAAGCGGTGGCCGAAAAGACATTAGCGCTCGAGACGGGCGCACGTGGACTTCGTTCGGTTATGGAAGGCATTTTGTCTGACTTGATGTACGAACTGCCGTCCGAACCGCAGGTCGAAACCGTGACGATCACGCGTGAATGCGTAGAATCCGGTGTGGCACCGCAGCGTGTTCTCAATCCGGACCGCAAAGCCTCGCGGATCAAACCGGCCGCCCCGAAAGGACGGACCACGAAAAAAGTTACGGCTTAACACGTGTATACAACAAGGGGGTCAGTTGTCGGGATATGATGAGATATTCCGGAAACTGACCTTTTTTGAAATTTGAACAAATCGCAGGAGAGAACTATGAATAAAGCTACCACGGTTGTCCGTGTAAACGAGTTGCCGTTATTGGCATTGCGCGGCATGGTGATTTTTCCCGGCGTATCCACGCATTTGGATATCGGTCGAAAAAAATCCATGTTGGCACTTAATAGTGCGATGGCTACCGATCAATTGATCTATCTCGTTACCCAACGAGATGCCGCCGAAGAAGATCCGTCGGCAGATGGATTGTATGAGATCGGCACCGTTGCGCGTATTCGTCAAGTGCTTCGGTTACCGGGCGATAATCTGCGTGTGATGTTAGACGGTTTATACCGTGCGCGTACCGAACACGTTTTTCAATCCGATCCGCATTTCGGTGCGGTGATTCGGGAACTGTCGCCGCGCAGTGTGTTGACCGATTTACAAGAAGAAGCGTTGATTCGAAACACGCAAGACCTGTTTGCGAAATACGTTGCCTTGTCCGGATCGGTAACGGGGGAAACCGCGATGGAAATCGCCGGCATGACCGAACTGTCGCCGACGTTGGACCGAATGGCGGCATCGATGGCAGTACCGATTGAGAAAAAACAAACCCTGTTATCGTTGGTATCACCGGCTAAACGGGCCGAACAACTGATCGTTTTGTTGCAACACGAATTGGAGATCTTGGAACTGGAACGCAAGATCCAAAACAAGGTGCAAGAACAGATCGATGCCAACCAAAAGGATTATTATCTGCGCGAACAGATGCGTGCAATTTCGGCTGAACTCGGTGACGAAGATAATCCTCTCGAAGAAGCCGACGATTATCGCCGGCGTGTCAAAGAACTGAATTTGGCTGATAAAAGCCGCGATCATCTGCTCAAAGAATGTGATAAACTCGCGAAAATGCCGAACGGTTCACACGAGGCCACGGTGGTGCGCGGATATCTCGATGCGTGTTTGTCGTTGCCGTGGAACACTACTACGACCGATCAGTTGGATTTAACAGCTTGCCGTGCGGTGTTGGATCGTGACCACTACGGTTTGGATACCGTCAAAGATCGCATTGTGGAACTGTTGGCGGTTCGTCAGTTGACCGAACATACCAAAGGTCAGATTTTGTGTTTGGCGGGCCCGCCCGGTGTGGGTAAAACATCGATCGCCAAATCCATTGCCGAAGCGATGGGGCGTGAATATGTACGCGTTTCGCTCGGAGGCGTGCGCGATGAAGCGGATATTCGCGGTCACCGCAAAACCTATATCGGCGCCATGCCGGGGCGTATTATTCAAGCACTTCGTCAAGCCGGTACGGCTAATCCGTTGATTTTGCTGGACGAGATCGATAAGATGAGCAACGATTTTCGCGGCGATCCGTCGGCGGCGATGCTGGAAGTATTGGATCCGGAACAAAATGCCGCATTTTGCGATCATTTTATCGAGATCCCGTTTGATTTGTCACAGGTATTGTTTGTGACGACTGCGAACCAAAAAGACGCTATTCCGGAACCGTTGCTCGATCGGATGGATCTGATCGAACTGACGAGTTATACGTCAGAAGAAAAGTTTATGATTGCCAAAAACCATTTGGTGAAAAAGCAGTTGAAAGAAAACGGACTCACCGCTAAACAGGTACGGTTGACCGATAAGGCGTTGCGCGGCATCATCGAATCGTATACCCGTGAAGCCGGTGTGCGTCGATTGGAACGCAGTATTGCTAAGATTTTGCGTAAATGTGCCAAACGTATCGTTTCCGGCGAAGTGAAGTCGGTAACGGTATCCGATTTAAACCCGTATCTCGGGCCGGCTCGCTATAAACGCGACAACTTACTCGCACAAGATGAGGTTGGTGTTGCGACTGGCTTGGCATGGACCGCCGTCGGCGGAGAAACCCTGCCGGTGGAAATCGCGGTACTGGACGGTACCGGTAAGATTGAACTGACCGGTTCGCTCGGTGATGTGATGAAAGAGTCGGCTCGCACGGCGGTCAGTTATGTGCGGTCTCGCGCCAAAGAATGGCAAATCCCGACGGATTTTTATAAAACCAAAGATATACATATTCACGTGCCGGAAGGGGCGGTTCCGAAAGACGGTCCGTCGGCGGGTATCACCATGACGACGGCATTGGTATCGGCCTTGTCCGGCATTCCGGTGCGCCGTGACGTGGCCATGACCGGCGAGGTGTCGTTGCGAGGTCGGGTATTGCCGATCGGCGGTTTGCGCGAAAAAACGATGGCTGCGTATATTTACGGGGTGAAAACCGTGATTATTCCGCAGGACAACGAAGCGGATCTGGCTGAAGTGGATCCGGTTGTTAAACAAGCGTTGCAGTTCGTGCCGGTATCGCACATGGATACGGTGTTACAAACCGCCTTGGTACGTATGCCGAATCGAGAGGATGCTCAACCGGCGACGGCGAAACCCGATCGATATCCGGCTGCACATCCGGTAACCGGTACGACCGTTCCGGTCACGCAATAAAGGAGAGAACGCTCATGAAAATTGAATCTGCCGCGTTTGAATATGCCGTGGGGATATCGTCCCAGTTGCATCCGTCCGATCTGCCGGAAATTGCGATTTCCGGCCGGTCTAACGTGGGCAAATCGTCGCTGATCAACCGCGTGCTTAACCGAAAAGGGTTAGCGCGAACCAGTGCGACACCCGGTAAAACCGCGACCATCAATTTTTATAAACTTGATACCATGCGCTTGGTTGATCTGCCCGGCTACGGTTACGCCAAAGTATCCAACGCCGAACGGCGTCGGTGGAAAGAATTGATCGAAGGGTATTTTGACCAAGATCGTGATCTGCGGTTGGTGATTCAACTGGTGGATATGCGCCATCCGCCGACGGCCGACGATATCATGATGATCGACTATCTCATTGCGCGAGAAATCCCGTTTGTGGTGGTGTTGACCAAGTCGGACAAACTTAACAAAGGCGAGCGCGAACGCGCCTTGGCGGCGCTTCAAGAGGCCTTTAAGGACTATGAAGGGATTTATACCGTGCCGTTTTCCTCGATGAATGGGGAAGGCGTGGATGAGGTGCGTGATATTTTGGTCGAGGTCGCGGAAGAATCCTAAATCGAACACCGCCCACCAAGGTATCATCACCGAAATGGGCGGTGTTTTCACCTTTTTATAGCCATTTTCATACCGTAATAGTAGAAATTTAACGAAACGGGTGATGGTATGGGTGAAACATGGATCGGGATTGTGGTATTACTCTTGGGTGTATATGGCTTGATCTGCTTGTTACGTGTTGTGATGGAATGGATTGAGGGTAATCCGCCCTGCGTGACGGTGTTGCCGTTAAAAGGCCGTCACGACGATGCGGAACTGCTTATTCGTGCGGCCGTATCCCGTCATCGCGGTCGTTGTGTGGTGGTGAATATGGGGTTGGACGAGGACACCGAACAGACCGTAACGGCGTTTTGTGCGCGGTTTGAACCGGCTACGTATTGTTATCCCGATACCTTGACCAAACAGTTGGTTGATGCGTTAAAAAAATGATTATTCGCAAGGAGGTGGAAAAACATGGACGAATCCAAATGGCAAAGCCTGGAAGGTACCGTTGAACATATTGTGTTTCGCAATAGCGACAACGGTTGGACGGTTTTGGATTTAGATATCGGTGAAGAATTGCTGAAAGTGGTCGGTGTTTTTCCGGCTGTTTGCGCAGGCGAATATTTGAAGTTACGCGGCGAATACGTGGAACATCGACAGTTCGGTCGGCAGTTTCGGGCCGAGTACTGCGAACGGTTTTTACCGACCGATACCGCATCGATTTTACGGTATTTGTCGTCGGGCGCAGTCAAAGGGATCGGGCCGTCGACCGCGGTTCGTATCGTGACACGGTTTGGTAATGAATCACTGGATATTTTGGAAAACGAACCCGAACGATTGGCCGAAATTAAAGGGATTTCACGCGATAAAGCCAAGAAAATGGGGGAAAGTTACGCCGCACAATTCGGACTTCGCGAAGTGATGGTGGCATTTACGCAGTATCAACTTACCCCGTCCGAGGCGATCCGCTGTTGGAAACGGTTCGGTAATCGCGCCGTGGATAAAATGCGGGATAATCCGTACGCATTGTGTGAAGCCGGTGTGCAAATTTCATTTGAGCGTATCGATCAAATATGCACCCAACAAGGACGTCCTTTGGATGATGAGGATCGGCTCGAAGCCGGTTTGTTATACGTGTTGCGTCACAATACCGGTAACGGGCACACCTGTTTGCCGCAGGATAAGCTGTTGCCGACGGCGTGCGGGTTGTTGGGTGTGGAACAACCGGTGTTGGAACAAACGCTGGAGCGCATGATCTGTACCGCTAAAGTCAAAGAAGAGTCTATTGACGGACGCGTGTTCATCTTTCTGCCGACGTTATACCGGTCGGAATTGTATATCGCGACACGGTTGCAGGAAATGCAAGAGCAAACGTATCAAACAGCAGCGGTAGAAGATCTGCTTATTGAAACCGAAAAGAAACAACGCATTTTATATGAAACCCAACAGCGCCGCGCGATTGTGACGGCGGTGGAAAAAGGTATGTTGATTTTGACCGGTGGTCCCGGTACCGGTAAAACGACCGCTTTGCGAGCCATCATCTCGATTTTAGAACAGATGGGCGAACAAGTGGTGGTAACGGCCCCGACCGGTCGTGCCGCGCAACGGATTGCGGAATTGACCGGTCGCGAAGCCAAAACCCTGCATCGCTTGTTAGAGGCTCAATGGGATGAGCAAGAACAAACGCAGTTTGCCCGTCATGAGAAGAATCAGTTGGAAGCCGATGCGGTGTTGGTGGATGAAGTATCGATGGTAGACGTCCACATGTTCGAAAGTTTGTTACGCGCGATGAAAGATGGGTGTCGGTTGATTATGGTTGGGGATACCAATCAGTTGCCGCCGGTAGGATGTGGTTGTGTTTTACAAGATCTTATGGCGTGCGGCTGTATTCCGGTCGTGCAACTGACCGAGGTGTTCCGACAAGCCAAAGAAAGCCGTATTATCACCAACGCGCACCGCATTGTATCCGGCGAAATGCCGCTTTTGACCGAAAAACAAGGCGATTTCTTTTTTATGCCGCGATATACGGCCGAACAGGTGGTCGAAACCGTCTTGGATCTATGTGAACGTCGGTTGCCCACTCGTTACGATATGACGGTGTTTGACGGTATTCAGTTATTGTGTCCCGGCCGCAAAGGAATGTTGGGTGTGCGAGAACTGAATGCGCAACTGCAACAACGGCTTAATCCACCGGATATCGAAAAGGCCGAGATGGACATCGAAGGCGTCACGTTCCGTATCGGTGATAAAGTGATGCACAATAAAAACAATTACGATATCTGTTGGACACGCGATGACGGCGAAGTCGGCAACGGGGTGTTTAACGGGGATATCGGACGGTTGATAGCGGTAGATGTTCGAACCGAAACTTTGTCGGTGCGGTACGATGATCGTGTGGCGGTGTATGGTAAAGAAGATGCGCGCGATTTGGAACTGGCCTATGCGGTGACGGTTCACAAAAGTCAGGGTAGTGAGTTTGAAGCAGTGATCATGCCGTTGTTTTATAACCAACCGCAGTTGTGCTATCGAAATCTGCTTTATACCGGCGTTACCCGTGCAAAACAGTTGATGATTATTGTTGGGAGCGCACAAACGGTAGAAGACATGGTGAAAAACGATAAAAAGACCTTGCGGTACAGTGGACTCGAACATTTTATGACGCGCACGCAAGGATGGGAAACGGTATGAGTAGGATGGTCGATTGGTGGATATCGAGATTTTTCCCGCAACATTGTTCCGGTTGTGCCAAGGTGATCGATTACCGTGAATGGTGGTGCGAAGATTGCTTACAGGATTTGCCGGTAATTGAACCGCCGATCTGCCCGCATTGCGGAGTATCGAAAACGGTATGTTTTTGTGAACAACAGCACCACGCATACGACCGGTGTTGCGCGCCGTTTTATAACGAGGGCGTTGCCGGCAAGGCTATTCGGCGGTATAAGTACGCGTATCTGAAACCTATTGCCAAAGCGCTGGCGCCGTATGTGGCGGCTGTTGTTCGTCGGGAATATGCCGAGGCCATGCCGCAGATGATCACGTTTGTGCCA
This sequence comes from Acutalibacteraceae bacterium, assembly GCA_045544455.1. Classification (GTDB taxonomy): domain Bacteria; phylum Bacillota; class Clostridia; order Oscillospirales; family Acutalibacteraceae; genus JAZPYZ01. Next base: position 9,722 of record JAZPYZ010000008.1, read on the forward strand.
CTACATAAATCGGATGCCAAACTGCGCGATTTTAATCCGGGCGAGACGATAGCGCGAGAAGTGGCGGCTTTGTTGGATATTCCGTGCGTGCCGTTATTGATCAAACGATATCAAACCGAACCGCAGAAAAACCTGTCGGCTTTGCGACGAAGCGGTAATTTGCTCGGTGCATTTGACGTGTTACCGGACGTGTCGATCAAAGGGAGAAGCATTCTATTGATCGACGATGTGTTGACCACCGGTGCGACGTTGGATGAATGTGCCAAGATGCTTAAAATATTTGGTGCTCAAACCGTGTTGGCGGCCACGGCGGTTATTACGACCTATGAAGAATAAAAAAGAGACGGATCAAACGATCCGTCTCTTTTTTGGTTATGTTAGTCAACCCATTAACTGAATACAATGGGCTGGACAGGCTTCGACGCATTTGCCGCATCGCACGCACGCTTCATAATCGATCGTCGCGATGCCGTTTTGCAAAATAATGGCGTTGTGTTCGCACACTCGGGTGCATTTGCCGCACGCGAAACACGCTTGATCGCATACCGCGCGTGCCGCCTTGCCGACATCGCCGTTCCGGCACAATACCACGGCACAATCCGGAATATCCGGCACCAGTTGTAGAATATCGCGCGGACATACGTTCACACACATACCGCAAGCCGTACACAGGCTGGTATCAACCTTGGCGACACCGTCCTCGATGCGAATGCCGCCAAAGGAACACACTTTGACACAGTCGCCGAGTCCAACGCAGGAAAAGCGACATTCTTTCGGACCGCCGGCCAGCGTAACCGCGAGCGAACAACTGGTGTATTCATCGTATTCGTAACGGCTTTTTGCATGGTCACACGTGCCGCGACACATTGCTTTTGCGACCTTCTTTTCTCCGATAGGTGCTTCAATACCCATGATTTTACCGATCGCTTGCGCCGCTTCGCTGCCGCCGGGCGGACATCCGTCGATTTTAGCGTTGCCCTCAACCACCGATTCGGCAAAGGCGTCACACCCGGCAAAACCGCAGGCACCGCAGTTGGCACCGCCTAAACAGCATCGCACTTGTTGTACCCGTTCGTCGGTTGGTACAAAGAATTTTTTATCCGCTAAACTTAAAATAACGCCGAAGATGACACCCAGTGCCAACAATACACCGGCGGCGATGAGAATAGCCATCCAATCCATGTATGTACCTCCTTATCCGCCAAGTCCCGAGAAACCCATAAAGGCGATCGACATCAAGCCGGCAATGACCAACGAGATGGGGAATCCACGCATCGATTTCGGAACTTTGGAATTTTCTAAACGGGTGCGTACGCCGGCCATCAACATCATGGCGAGCATAAACCCAAGTGAACTGAACAAGCCGTTGAGTACCGAATACAGAAGATTGTATCCTTCGGTGATGTTGAGCAACGCAATACCCAACACCGCGCAGTTGGTGGTAATCAGCGGCAGATAAATGCCGAGCGATTTATACAGCGACGGGCTCATCTTTTTGATGAACATTTCCACCAACTGTACCAGACTCGCAATAACCAAAATAAAGCAGATGGTATTAAGATACTCCAATCCGTTGGGTAACAACACCAAGTCATACACCAAATAGGTGAATGCAGAGGATAACGTGATAACAAAGGTAACCGCCGCGCTCATACCAAACGCCGTATCGAGTTTACCCGATACACCGAGGAACGGGCAGATGCCGAGAAAACGAGAGAAGATCAGGTTGGAACTTAAAATGCAACCAACCATAAACAAGAGAATGTTCGGAGATTCCGTCATGATGCTACATCCTCCTTTTTCTCTTTCTTAGCGGTTCGGTTGGTGAGGATATTCATCAATCCCAGCAACAGACCAAACACGATAAAGCCGCCCGGTGCCATAACCATGATAAGCATCGGGTTGCTGTCGGCAAACACCGGCAGGCCAAAGATCATACCGGCACCCAACAGTTCGCGAATGGCGCCGATCAAGGTGATAGCCAAGGTAAACCCAAGCCCCATTCCCAGTCCGTCCACTGCGGAAGCGACCGGCCCGTTCTTGCTGGCGAATGCTTCGGCACGAGCCAGAATAATGCAATTAACCACGATCAATGGAATGAAAATGCCGAGTGATTCGTATAACGAGGGGACAAAGGCTTGCAACAACATCTGCACAATCGTTACGAAGGTACTGATGATGACGATAAACGCCGGAATGCGTACCTTGTTCGGGATGAAATTACGTAGCAACGAAATAACCAAGTTGGAGCAAATCAACACGAAGGTAGCGGCCAATCCCATGCCGATCCCGTTGATGGCACTGGTGGTAACCGCGAGGGTGGGGCAGGTGCCGAGCACCAGACGGAAGGTCGGGTTTTCGTGCAGGATACCGTTTAAGAAAACGTACGATAATTTCGTTTTATTCTGTGCCACGCGATTTCACCTCCCCGTAGGTTTTGTTTTTAAAGATACGGTCTAACAACGGTGTAGCGATATTCATCAGCAGGATTGCATAGGTGACACCTTCCGGATAAGCACCAAACTGCCGAATCACCACGATGATGATACCGATACCGATCGCATATACAATTTGTCCTTTTATGTACATCGGACTGGTGGTGTAGTCGGTTGCCATAAACACCGCACCGAACAACACGCCGCCGGACAATACCGCATATAACGGATCTGCGCCGAGTAACCACGAAAGCAGAGCGACCGTACCCACCATAAACACCGGAATTTCCCACCGAATGACACGGGTGATCAGCAAATACACAAATCCGATTACAATCATAATTTTGCTGACTTCACCGATACAACCGGCCACATTACCGAACAGCAGGTCCGGAATGGTAGCGGTTTGGGTAGCCAGCGGTGTAGCGGTGGTGACGGTATCGACAGATAATAGATTGTTGACCGGTTGCGAAAACGCCGTCATATAGGTCGGCCACGAGGCTAACAACACTGCTCGGGCGGTGAGCGCCGGGTTCATAAAGTTGTCGCCAATACCGCCAAATAACTGTTTGACCAACAGGATGGCGATAAAACTGCCGAGGATCGGTAACCACCACGGTGCGGTGGACGGTAGGTTGAGACCAAGCATCAACCCGGTTACTGCCGCCGAACCGTCGGATACGGTGATTGGTTGTTTGGCAAGACGTTGCCACAGATATTCCGCCGCTATGGCCGACACGGTGGATAACAGTAACACCACGGCGGCATACCATCCAAAGCGGTAGATGCCCATCAACACACAAGGAAGCATCGCGATCATGACATGCCACATGATCCGAGACGTGGTCGTCTTATCATGGATGTGCGGTGCAAAACTAACACGCAAACTCATTTTTGTGCCTCCTTTTTCTTCATCGCAATGTAGCGATCTTTGGCATCTTTAAAGGTGGCGGTCAATCGTCGATTGGCAGGACACACATACGAACAACAACCGCATACGATGCATTTCATCAGATGCTCGTCGGCCGCTTTTTGCAAGTCGCCTGTATCACAAAGAGGTTTGAGCAGATACGGGTTTAATCGAATGGGGCAGACGTTTACGCACCGTCCGCATCGAATACACGCCGATTCATCCGGCACGTCGCCTTGTTCTTCCGACATCAACACGATCCCGCCGGAGGCTTTTGTGATCGGGATGGTGTCGTCGGGTGCGGCCGCGCCGGTCATACCGCCGCCAAGCACGATTTTCCCAAGCGGCACCTTGCTGCCACCACACGCTTCAATGGCGTCGGCGACCGAGGTGCCGATTCGCAAACGCAGATTGGACGGTTGGACAACGGCTCCGGTCACCGTGGTAATACGCGAAATCAGTGGTTTGCCGTCGATAATCGCATCCGCAATAGCGGCGGCCGAGGCTACGTTGATGACGACGGTTCCGATATCAATCGGTAACCGACCGTCCGGGATTTGCCGTCCGGTGATGGTGGCAACGAGTTGTTTTTCACCGCCCATGGGATATTTGGTTTTCAGAGCTACCACTTCTATGTTCGGATAGGCGGCTGTCGCGGCGCGTACCGCCGCGAGCGCCTCGGGTTTGTTATCTTCGATGGCGATAACACCACGATCCACCGGAATAGCACGCATGACCGCCCGTAAACCGGCCACGATCCGTTCGGGCTGTTCGCGCATCAGTCGATCGTCGGCGGTGAGGTAGGTTTCGCATTCCGCCCCGTTAACGATAGCTACGTCACAATGTTTCCCGTCCGGTACGTTCAGTTTAATGTGGGTGGGGAAGGCGGCACCGCCCATGCCGCAGATGCCGGCTTCACGAATGGCCGGCAAAATCAGCGAGGGATCAACTGTTTCCACGTCCCCAAGCGGATGCAGTTCACACCATTCATCTTGTCCGTCGCTTTGAATGGTAACGCATACAACCTGTTTGCCGCCCAGTAACATCCGCGGTTGTATCGATACTACGTCGCCGGATACGCTGGCGTGTACCGGTAATCCGAGCGCGCCGACCGGTGTGCCGATCACTTGACCGAGCAACACGTGATCGCCAACCGATACACACGGTTCACTTTCTGCGCCAAGATGCATACTCATCGGGATGCACACTTGGTTCACTACAACGTCGCGCACGGCTTGGTCCCGTGTCGCTTGTTTCGCGGTGTTCGGATGAATACCGCCGCGAAAAGTTTTGAGTTTCATGGTAGTTCCTCCATTCAGTAGGATAGGGTATATCGCTCTTCCAGTCCTTCGGAATAGTAAATGTCTCCGTTTTTCGTGACCCATACAGCATCGATGCCGTCGGTTTGGTTGATCAGTGCTCGACTTTTCTCGAGTCCCATGGCCATACAGGCGGTGCTATATCCGTCTCCGTCGACCGAGTGTTCGCTGAGAATGGTGACCGAAGCCAGTTCATTATCGCACGGGTACCCGGTATCGGGATCAAGAATGTGATGATAGGTTTTTCCGTCCTGTTCGAAACACCGTTCGTAAATACCGGACGTTACCACCGAACAGTCGCTGACCGATAGTGTGAGCAACAGTTCACCGCGTGATTTGTCCGGATCCTGAATCCCGACGGTGTATGGGGTACCATCCGGTTTGTCGCCAATACATAAAATGTTGCCGCCCAAATCGATGATACCGTGTTCTACGCCGTTATCCAGCAAAAACGCTTTGATCTCGTCGGCGATAAATCCTTTGGCAATCGCGCCAAGGTCTAGGCGCGTATCGTCGCGGTCGAACGTGACGGTTTGTCCATCAATCGACAGGTGTTCGTACCCAACAGAGAGCAACGCCGCTTTGATCGCCTCGCTATCCGGCCGAATCGGTGATGAGGATGAGAAATTCCACAATGCTGCGATCGGTTCAATCGTGATATCGAATCGACCGCCCGACAGGTTGCTGAATGACAGTGCTTTTTCAAGCAAGCGAGCGGTGTCGGCCGATACCGTATCAATTTTGCGCGCGTTGAGCCGTGCAATTTCACTGGATTCTACCGTGCGGCTTAATCGTTGCTCATACGTTTCGATGCGTTCAAAACATTCGTCTAACAACGCTTGTTGTGCCGGATCGTACAACGTAATGGTGATAAACGTGTTAAGCAAAAAGCGGTTGCCGGATATCGGTTCGGGTTTGCTTGTCGATTGACAAGCGGTCTGAATCACCATCCCAATCGCGAGACAAACCGCCATCGCCGTTCGCCATATGCGTGTTTTCATATTATAACAAGGTGGCCACAAAGTCGGCCATTTCATTCACACCGTTTACTACGGCGGTCGAAGTAATGGTCGCTTGGGTGATGGCGTCAACCGATTGGTTCAGCACGATCGGGGCGGTTTGCCCGATAAACTGATTGGTGAAGGCTGGTTCTTTTGCCTTGGCACCCAGTCCCGACGTTTCGGAGAAGTTGGCGCCGCCGACCGAAATACCGGTACATACGCCTTCGGTATCAAAACCGGCAATGATCTCCACTTCGCCGCCGTATCCTTTGACGGTGATCTGCGCCACGTACCCGACCGTTTCATCACCTTTGGTACCGACGAACGCGTTATCCAACGTGTCGGGCAGATCGTTGATTTCGGTAAAGGTGTCGGCCGTCGATAGCAACGATTGGCGCGCTTGTTCGGCTGCTTGCGCCGATGCTTCGGCGATTTTCGGCGCGGTAATGTCGTTGGTCATGCCCAATAACAAACCGGCCGCCAACGCAATAATGCCGAGCACCAACCAAGCAGGAATCGATTTCACTTTCATATAAACCCTCCTTAAATCAACCGGCATGGGTATGCCGTAAGGTGTGTAATACCAGTTTGGCTAACGTGCCGGTCAAGATACCGGTCACAATAGCGGATATCAACAAGATTGGCAGATAGGCCAGTACGGCGCGGGATTGAACCAACACGCACGCGACGGTAATCTGCCCGATGTTGTGAAAAACGGCGCCGACAATGCTGACACCGATGACGCTGAAATGCGGAATGCGTTTTAAAATGATCATAGCGATCAAACTGAAAATACCACCCACTAAACTGTACAGAAAGCCGGTAAATCCGGCAAACAAAACCGCGGCAATCGTTACCCGTGCAAGCATCAACCCGACCGTGGACGGGATATCCAGCCAGTATAGCGCGTAGAGTAACACCGTGTTAGCTAGTCCGAGTTTTACGCCGTATAATCCCGGTGCGATGGGGATGAACCGTTCTACCCACGCCAGTGCCAGTGCTAAAGCAAGCAGTATGCCGAGCAAAGCGACTTGGCGTGCGTTTATGATGCGTTTTCCCATACGACCTCCACAGATACGCGATTCGGCAGACAGACGATCCAGTTGTTCGATAACACGGTACCGCTGTTTTTCGGTGTCAGAACGCCTTGTTCTACACAGTTTTGGTTGGGGCAGGTGGCGTATGCCATCGAAACCCCATCGGTTGAAATGTGAACGATGTTAACGCTACCGTCCGGTTGGGCGATTTCTACATCGGTGGTTTGGTCCAGCGACACGGTTTGATACAACTCGCCATCCAGATAAATGCGGGCGTATCCGGCATCTGATCGAAGCAGCCAGGCGGCGATTGCACAAACGGCCGCTAACACCACGATGCCGCCGATGATCCAAAAATCGTGTTTTTTCATGGTTGATAGATCCTTTTAACGGTATGTTTGCATCATTACATAATATATACAAATTATATCGGTTTTCCGTCCAAAAATCAATAGAAAACCCTATCCACTTTTGTATAATTTTAGTATAACTTTCAAGAAGCATTTCATAACCGCAATGTGATGTTGATTTTTTAAGAATAAAGTGTTATACTAACAGATAATTCGAAAACGAGGAGAATCAGAGATGGAAAGCGTATCGGTTAGAGAACTATTTCGCAATCGGTCACAGTATGCGGATAAAGCCGTGACTGTGTGCGGTTGGGTGCGCAGTGTGCGTGGTTCGAAAACGGTTGGATTTATTGCGCTGCATGACGGTACTTTTTTTGAACCGGTGCAGATTGTTTTGGATGAAAATACGCCGCATTTTGCGGAACTGGTGAAACTGAACGTCGGTACGGCGTTGGTGGTGGAAGGCACCTTGTTGCTGACTCCTGAGGCGTCGCAACCGTTTGAGATTCACGCGACCAACGTGACGGTGGAAGGGGCGTCCACGCCGGACTATCCGTTGCAGAAGAAACGCCATTCGGTGGAATTTTTGCGTACGATTTCGCATCTGCGTCCGCGTACCAACTTGTTCCAAGCGGTGTTTCGCGTTCGTTCGTTGGTGGCGTATGCGATCCATAAATTCTTTATGGAACGCGACTTCGTGTATGTTCATACGCCGATCATTACCGCCAGCGACTGTGAGGGCGCGGGCGAAATGTTCCGCGTGACCACGCTGGATCCGAAAGATCCGCCGTTGACCAAAGAGGGCGAAGTGGATTTTGCGCAAGACTTTTTCAGTAAACCGGCCAGCCTTACGGTGAGTGGTCAGTTGTATGGTGAAACGTATGCGATGGCGTTCCGTAACATCTACACGTTTGGCCCGACGTTCCGTGCCGAAAATTCCAACACCACCCGTCACGCAGCGGAATTTTGGATGATCGAACCGGAAATTGCGTTTGCGGATTTAAAAGACGATATGATGTTGGCAGAAAGCATGTTGAAATACATCATTCGCTACGTGTTGGAACACGCGCCGGAAGAGATGGCGTTCCTCAACAAGTTTGTGGATAACGGCTTGCTCGACCGGTTGAACAGTGTGGTATCGTCGGAATTTGCGCAGGTGACTTATACCGAAGCGATCGAACTGCTTAAGGAACACAACGACGAATTTGCCTATCCGGTATCGTGGGGTTGTGACCTGCAAACCGAACACGAACGGTATCTGACCGAAACCCTGTTCGGCAAACCGGTGTTTGTTACCGACTATCCGAAAGAGATCAAGGCGTTTTACATGAAACTCAACGACGACGGTAAAACCGTTGCCGCGATGGATTGTTTGGTACCGGGTATCGGCGAAATCATCGGCGGTAGCCAGCGTGAAGACGATCTGGAAAAATTGTCGGCCCGTATCAAGGAACTCGGTATGCAGGAAGAGGATTATGGTTTCTATCTGGATCTGCGCCGTTACGGTTCGGCCCGTCACGCCGGTTTTGGCCTCGGGTTCGAACGTTGCGTGATGTATTTGACCGGTGTGGCCAATATCCGCGATGTGTTGCCGTTTCCGCGTACCGTCAACAACTGTGATATGTAAGTATGGAAACAATTAAACTGGGCCGTTGGCGGCATTTTAAAGGCGGCGAATACGACGTGATCGCCATTGCTAAACATTCTGAAACCGAAGAAGATATGGTGGTATACCGTGCGCGGTACGGTGATCGGTCGGTGTGGGTGCGTCCGGCATCCATGTGGAACGAAACCGTTGAACGGAACGGACAAATCTATCCGCGGTTTACCTATATCGGAGAATAAAGAAAGATCCGACAGAAAATTCTGTCGGATCTTTTTGTTTTATTTTTTTATCTGTTTGGCCAGCTTATCGAATAAGGGGAAGGTCAGCGGCCACACAATACCGGCAAATACTACGATCACCATATAACGGATCGCATGGGCGATATCGTGACCGTTGCACAACGGCACCAATACGGCTTTCAGGCCGGCTTTGATCGCCAGTAATCCCACAAAACCCAGCACAGTTTTGATGATCTGAATCCAAATCGGCGCTTCTGTTTTAAAGGACAGATATCGCGAATCCACAAAATAGACGACCAACAGACCAACCAGTGAACCGAACAGGGTGTAAGCGTTTTTGGTACCGGATGCGAGATTGGCCGCGTCCACGTCTGCCGGGAAGGCGTAACATTCTACAAACAATAAATAGGCGATCGAAACGACCAACATGGCGGCAATCACCGCGTACATCGCGTTCGGTTTGCGGTCGATCAGGTTAACCAGCGGATGCAAAACAAACACGAGTGCTGTCGCGATCACAAACGACACACCTACGTCCAGTGGCGTGTGTACCCCGAGATACATCCGCGAGAACGAGACTAGTGCCAAGATCACAATGGATACGATCCGCACCCCGTTGTGCTTGGTCGATCGCGCCAAGCCACCGAATGTGCCGACCGCGTTTTGGGTATGGCCACTGGGGAAGGAGTACCCGGTAGCTTCGGCACGGGCGGATTCTACAATGGTGAAATCCGGATCTTTTACCCACGGACGGGGAATGCGAAACCATAGTTTCAGGAATTGGTTAAGGATGGTGCCGACAAAGCCGACAAACAACAAATAATAGCCTCGTTTTTTACTGACACACCAAAACACCGTCAGCGCGATTAAGATGAAAAAAGTTTCGCCGCCGAGTTCGGTGATGGTTGCCATGATCCCGTCGAGTACCGGATTACGGATGCTTTCCAACCAATACAGTATGTTCAAAAGGATAACCCCCATTCTTGTAACAGGCGATACAACCGATGCACCGGTAACCCCACCACGTTGAAATAGCAACCGTCGATTCGGCGGATAAACGCAGCGGCTTTGCCTTGGATGCCGTAAGAACCGGCTTTGTCAAGCGGTTCGCCGCTATCCACGTATCGTTGGATCTCTTGTTCGGTCAAGGTGTCGAACGTCACGTCGGTGCATTCAAACGCGGTCGACTGCTTATCACCCCAAATCAGCGATACGCCGCTGAAAACTTGATGGGTGCGGCCGGACAACATCCGCAACATGGCGGCGGCATCGTCGCGATCGACCGGTTTTCCAAGCACCTTGCCGTCGCATGCGACCAATGTATCGGCAGCGATGATCAATCGTTCATCTGAACGAACACCCAGTTTATCAGCCACCGCTTCGGCTTTACGCTTAGCTAACGTGCAGACGATCTCGGCCGGATCGGTCGCGGTACAGGTCTCATCGGTGTCGGCGGTCATGACGTCGAATTGACATCCTAAATCGTGTAAAATATCTTTCCGGCGTGGGGAGCCGGATGCTAAAATCCATTTCATCGTGTTCTCCTTTTCGGGACGCGGAGTGTTTCGAGAATATCCAGATACCCACTCACATCAAATGGCTCGACCGGTGTATCGGCACGCAGATAGAGGGGATGATGCGGATGCCCGGCCTTGGACACTTTGCCGGCATGTAACCACACCGCGCCGTACCGTTCGCCAAGCGCGACCATGTCCCGTACACACGCGGACAGATAGGGGCGCTTTTCAATGATTGCGCCCCATGCCGCCCAAATGGCGGCCGGTTGTTCGGCGGTTTGTAGCAAATATTCCAACGCCGCCATGTTTTCGCGATGCAGTGTTTCGCACACGGTTTCATCCATATCGTCCGGACGGGTAGCGCGTTGCGCGTATACGTTCATCATCATCCAACTGTCAAATCCGTTGGCGGCCGCGATGCGACTGACGGATTTTAAGGTGTTGTCCAGATCGTCCGGTGCGGCGGTTGACGGGTTGATCCCGATACAGATCAGCGGCCGCTTGCCGCGCGTACCGAGCAAATACCGGTATTCACCATATGTCGGCGGTACATATAACCACCGTTCGGTATCGTATGGGTTTTCGCGACGGTTTGCCAGTTCCAAGGCGGCCGAAAAGGGGAGAATATCCTGTTGAGCCATCGTAACCTGTGGAATATGCATACGGTGTTCACCCTTTTCGTATCAAAATTTCGCAATCGGTATCCATGACTGATTGTTCGCGGATGATTTCACCGATACCGTCGGCCACAATGCGTCCGGTATGCGGGTTTTTCACCGAATCGATATATCCGCGAATATCGGCCTGTACGTCGGAGTATTCAAACGACAGATCGGTATCTTGCATCGTGCAATCGATCAACGTGAGGTTTTTACAATAGCAAAGCGGTTGTGTCCCGATGATCTGGCATCCGATCAGTGTTAAACCATCGGAATACCAACCGAGATATTCGCCTTTAACGACGCTGTTCTTTACCGTTACGTCTTTCGCATGCCAAAATGCGTCTTTGGTATCGAGCATCGAATCGGTAATGGTAAGATGTTCGGCGTATTGGAACGAGTACTTCCCATGTAACGTCAAGTTGTGAATATGGGTGTTTTGACATTCTAGCAAGACGTATTCGGCGGTGATATCGCAGTTGTCAATGGTCAGGTCTCGACATTTCCAACCGAATTCCGGGGAGTGGGCGGTGGTGTTGGAAAGAGTAATGCGGTCACATTCCCGCAGACATTTGATCCCATCCAATACACACCGATCAATACGTCCGTCACGCGCGTACCAAATGGCTGCTCGCGTCAATTCGTCCATGGAACAATCGGTCAAGGAAAAATCGGACGCGTGCCATAACGGATACCGTAACGAAAATCGACAGTGGTCGATCGACACGTTAGTCGATTCTTTCAAAACCGATTCGCCGTCGGCCGGACCGGCAAAGACACAGTTATGTACAGTCGCGTCTTGTAGATTGTATAAGGCGCGTTCTTCATCAAAAGTTTGATGCTCAATTCGATAAGACATAATAGTGGGTTCATCCTTTTCGACAACGTTTGACAACAGTATAGCATGGGAGACGGATTTTGACAAATGGTTTTAATAAAAAAGCATCCGGAACTCCGGATGCTTTTTAAGTCGGAACTGTTATTAGCCGTTCACTTTTTTGGCGAGGGCGGACTTTTTCCGTGCAGCGGTGTTTTTGTGCAGGATTCCCTTGCTTACCGCTTTGTCGATCGAAGAGATCGCGGCGGTTACCACCTCTTGCTTGTCAGCGGCGTTGGTTTCGATTGCCACGTTCGCTTTTTTGATGTCGGTCTTCAGCGCGGAATTGTTCGCTTTATTGCGAGCGGTTTTCGCCGCGATGACTTTTACACGTTTCTTAGCGGATTTAATGTTGGGCATGGTCACACCTCCTTCAAAAAAGAATCGTTGTTAAATCACGCATGAGAGTATGATAACACTTTTGTTTCAAAAAATCAACACTTTTTTTGCATATCCTTTATTTTTAGGAAAAGACTAACAAATAGCAATCACAACGGGGGGATTCCTTTGCAATATCGCACAGATTTAGCGATGGAACTGGACGAAGCATTCGGCGGTGTTTTGTCGTCGGATGAATTGTGGCGAGAGGAAACGATGCGCGGAGACGTTAAGATTCTGCGGATGGAAATCCGGAGTGATCGCGCTGAAACGGTGATCGGTAAACCAAAAGGGATCTACGTCACGGCTCAGTTGCCACCGTTATCCGATTGTGATACAGAGTTGGAAGAACGCGCTTGTCATATCGGTACCGTCTTGCGCGATATGTTGCCATCAAACGGAACGGTACTGGTGGCAGGTCTTGGCAACCGTGCGATTACCCCCGATGCATTGGGCCCACAAGCGGCTTCATTGGTGTTGGCTACCCGACATATCCAAGCGGAATTTGCCCGTGCGGCCGGTTTGGACGATCTGCGTTCGACGGCGGTGATCGCGCCAGGCGTTTTGGGGAAAACCGGTGTGGAAACCAGTGAGATTTTGCGCGGTATTTGCCAGGTAGTACAACCGGCGGCGGTGATCGCGGTGGATGCGTTGGCGGCACATAGCGTGCAACGGCTCGGTTGTACGGTTCAATTGTGTAACAGTGGCATTGCGCCGGGTTCCGGTGTGGGCAATCATCGTAAAGCGTTGGACGAACGGTCGATGGGTGTGCCGGTGTTGGCGGTTGGGGTGCCAACGGTGGTGGATGCACAGGTGATCGCGGCCGAAATGACCGGCGTGAACGGGGAATGTTGTATGGGCGGTGGTATGATGGTTACGCCGCGTGAAATCGATCTGATTATCCAGCGCGCCTCTAAAGTGGTGGCCATGGCGATTAACTACGCGTTACAACCCGACTATTCACCGTTGGAACTGATGACCGTTGCACAATAGGTCTATCAAGCGAAAATCGCGCATACGATAATAGCGGTGATGGTATATGAAACCGATTTTAAAACACATACGGACAGCTCTTACACTCCTTACGACGGCGGCGTTTGGAATTCATCTCGCCGTTTCGGTCGATGCGGATACGTGGGCTCAGGTTGGCGCTAAAACGGCGATGTTTGCCGCTGGCATGTGGCAACCGCAATCTGCGCAATGGGTGAGTGTGACCGAACGCGACGATCTGTATGCGAGTGCGGATAATACACCGTCAACCGGGACGGGCAGTTCGTCTTCGACGGCGATTAACACGGAGGAATCGAATGTTACCGAAGCGAACACCGTCACAGTACCGGCGCGATCGGAGAAAGGTGGCACCGTGGTGACCGAACAACTGTCATCCGGGGCGTATTTGGTGGAAAAAGTGGCGATTAAAAATACGGCCAATGTTAACATCGATATTGCCAAGCAGTTTTCCGCCTTGCCGGATATCACGGTGTTAAACGATACAACGCCGCAAGTGTTGATTTTGCATACGCATACCACCGAGTGTTATTTGGGATACGATGCCGGTTATTATAACGATACCGATCCTACCCGTATCCGCGATACCGATCAAAATATGGTGGCGGTGGGAGAAGCGATTGCCGAACAGTTACGCGCGGCAGGCATTGGGGTGATCCACGATACGACGGAACACGATTATCCGCAGTATAACGGGGCGTATAGCCGATCGCTGGCGACGGCCAATCGAGTGATTCAGCAATACCCTAACGTGATCGCGGTGTTGGATATTCACCGGGATTGCATTATGCGGTCGGATACCGAAAAAGTAAAACCGACGGTGACCATCAATGGCCAAAAAGCGGCACAGATGATGATCTTGACCAGCGTGTCCGATACCGATGCAGTGCCGCACCCGAACTGGGAACAAAATCTGCGAATGGCGTTACAACTGCAAAACCAAATCAATACCGCGTATGAGGGGTTGATGCGTCCGTTAAATTTGGTCAATGCGCGGTATAATCAACACGTAGCGCCCGGTTCGATGTTGGTGGAAGTGGGGAGTGACGTCAACACGTTGGAAGAGGCGGTCTATGCCGGCGAATTGTTTGGTGAACAGTTTGCCAAACTGTTGGTGTCGATGCAGGAATAGCAAAGGAAAGGGATATCCATGAAACGAAACCATTGGCGTGCCGCCGTGGGTGCTTTTATTGTCACTGTAATTGCCATGACCGGTTGGATCGGTTGCTTGGTGGCGGATAGCAACACCGCGCGCATGACGTTTGGCAACCGTGCCGAACCGTTGCAGGGAACTGACGAAACGTGGTCATCGATGGCGCAACTGCCGTCATGGGCCTATGCGTTTGTGCCGGTGCGGTTTCGGGCGGCGTGGTGGTTCGAACAACTGGAACGAGACACGATTGCGTATTGGTTGCGATGAGAAAACACCGGTTTTGAGCATAAAACCGGTGTTTTTATTTGAAAAGTGGGCGAATATACCCTTGTGTTTATAGAAAATATGTGATAAAATAACTTGGTATATTGTTTATGATCGGCCGGTGTGGCCGTTACAACCACAAGGGGGTTCTGAAATGCAGGACAAGAGAGAGTTGGCCAAGGTGTACGAGCCGGGCGAGGTGGAAGATCGCATTTATGCGTATTGGCAGGAAAACGATTGTTTCCACGCGACCGTCAATCCGGACAAAACACCGTATACCATTGTGATGCCGCCTCCCAACATTACGGGGCAGTTACATATGGGACATGCACTCGATAACACGCTGCAGGATATTTTGATCCGTTGGCGCCGTATGCAAGGGTATGAGGCGTTGTGGATGCCGGGTACCGACCATGCATCGATCGCGACCGAAGCGAAAATCGTGGAAGCGATGGCGAAAGAGGGATTGACCAAAGAGGGGATTGGTCGCGAAAAGTTTTTGGAACGCGCATGGGCGTGGAAAGAAACGTACGGCAATCGCATTACCAGTCAGTTGCGGAAAATTGGTTCTTCATGCGATTGGGCGCGCGAACGCTTTACGATGGACGAAGGTTGTTCCCAAGCGGTGCGCGAAGTGTTTGTCCGTTTGTATGAAGAGGGTTTGATCTATCGCGGCGAACGGATTATCAGCTGGTGTCCGCATTGTAAAACCTCGATTTCCGATGCGGAAGTGGAATTTGAAGAACAAGATTCGATGTTCTATCATCTGCGTTATCCGATCGAAGGCACAGATGAGTATTTGGAACTCGCAACCACCCGTCCTGAAACATTGCTCGGCGATACGGCGGTGGCGGTGCATCCAGAAGATGAACGGTATGCCCATCTGGTCGGTAAAACCGTGACCTTGCCGATCGTCGGTCGTTCGATCCCGATCGTGGCCGATACGTACGTCGAAATGGATTTCGGTACCGGTGTGGTGAAAATCACGCCGGCGCACGATCCGAATGACTTTGAAGTAGGTCAACGGCACAACTTGGAGATCATTACGGTCACTACCGATGACGGTCATATGAACGAACTGGCCGGCAAATATACCGGCATGACCATTATGGAATGCCGAAAAGCTATTGTGGCGGATCTCGAAGCCGGTGGCTTTATGGTGAAAACCGAACCGATGAAACACAATGTCGGTACCTGTTATCGTTGCCACACCACCATCGAACCGCGTGTATCGATGCAATGGTTTGTTAAGATGAAACCGTTAGCGCAACCGGCGATCGATGCGGTGCGTTCGGGTGAAACGAAATTTGTGCCGGAACGGTTTGAAAAGACCTATTTCCATTGGCTCGAAAATATCCGTGACTGGTGTATTTCCCGTCAATTGTGGTGGGGACACCGGATTCCGGTATGGTATTGTGACGATTGCGGCGAAATGGTTGTATCGCGCGATACGCCGACCGTTTGCCCGAAATGCGGTGGTAAACTCCGTCAAGATGAAGATACCCTCGATACGTGGTTCTCGTCGGCGTTGTGGCCGTTCTCAACATTGGGTTGGCCGAACGATACCGAAGAGTTGAAGTATTTCTACCCGACCAACACATTGGTCACCGGTTACGATATTATCCCGTTCTGGGTTATGCGTATGATGTTCTCCGGCATTGCGCATACCGGTGAAGTGCCGTTTAAACACGTGTTTATCCACGGTATTGTGCGTGACTCGCAAGGTCGCAAGATGTCGAAATCGCTCGGCAACGGTATTGATCCGTTGGAGGTTATCGAGCAGTACGGCGCGGACGCGTTGCGCTTCTCGCTCGCAACCGGTAACAGTCCCGGTAACGATATGCGGTTCATCGAAGAAAAGGTGCAGGCATCCCGCAACTTTGCAAATAAATTGTGGAATGCGGCGCGGTTTATCCTGATGAACGCCGACGGCCGCGACGTGGATGCGACCTTGCCGGAAACGCTCACGATGGAAGATCGCTGGATCGTATCGAAATACAATACGCTTGTGCAGGAAGTGACCGACAACCTCGAGAAATTCGAGCTCGGTATCGCGGTGCAAAAGTTGTACGACTTTATTTGGGACAACTATTGTGACTGGTACATCGAATTGTGCAAATCTCGCCTGCAAGGCGATGATGCGGATAACGCGGTGCGTGTGTTGCTGTTTGTGATGAACGGTTTCTTGCGTCTGTTGCATCCGTTTATGCCGTTTGTTACCGAGGAAATCTGGCAATCACTGCCGGGTAAAGGCGGTATCTTGATGCAAGCGGCGTGGCCGGTGTATACCGATGCGTTGAATTTCCCCGACGAAGAGAAGAATATGGAACGCGTGATGGTGGCCATCCGCGCTATTCGTAATCGCCGTGCGGAAATGAACGTGCCGGCATCCAAAAAAGCCGAAGTGTATATCGAAACTGCGCTTGCCGCGCCGTTTGAACTCGGTGTGCCGTTTATCAAACGGTTAGCATCGGCATCGGATGTGCACGTCAGCGATGCGTTTGACGTGGCACAGGCCGTTAGCATCGTTACACCGGATGCGGTCATCAAGATTCCGCTGGATGAATTGGTGGATCGCAAAGCCGAAGTGGCGCGTTTGACCAAAGAACGCGAAAACGTGCAAAAGCAACTCGACGGTATCCTGGCGCGACTCAACAACCCGGCGTTTACCGGTAAAGCACCGGAAAACGTGGTTGCCACCGCGCGCGACAATGCCGCCCGCTTGCAAGAACAACTCGCACTCCTCGATCAAAGCTTGAAAGATATGCAAGGTTAAACAAAAATGCACAGTCAATAGACTGTGCATTTTTTGTTTATCGCCTATTACGCGTGGAGAATAGCGCAAGCAAAAGGAGGGAGGTGCAGGACGTGTTCATCGACCTGTCCGTCCCCGAGTATGGTGTCGTTGTCATCGAAATCCAGCGGCAAAACCACGTGTCGTTCTTCACTTGAAGGGTTGACCGCACAGATCAAATGACTGCCTTTGTCGGTGCGCATAAAAGCAACGGTATCGTCGGGGGAGTCCAATGGACAAAAATCCCCTTCGCGGAGTGCCGATGCCTGTTTGCGCAATTGGCCGAGCGCTTGATGCCAGGCGAGCAGATCGGTGTTTTCCTGCCCCCAGGGGAAACAACCGCGGTTAAACGGATCGGCATACCCTTCCATGCCGACTTCGTCCCCGTAGTAGATGCAGGGAACACCCGGTAAACAAAATTGCAAAGCTGCCGCCAGTTTCATCAAACGTATGCCATGTGCCCGTTCTTCAGCAGAAAGCGTTTGTTGTGATTGCCAACGTCGGTCGCGCCGATTGGACGGTTCACCGGCTAATGCGGTGAGTGCTCGTTCGGTATCGTGTGTGCCGATCGAGTTCATCAATAAACGAATGACCTGCGGTGGATAATGTTCCAAAATCGGCATAACGGTATTGAAAAAGTCGTCTCGTCGTGCACCGCGTACAAACGATAAGATCGCTTTGCGAAACGGATAGTTCATGACACTGTCGAGTTGTTGCCCCAACAAATATCGACGCAGATGTCCGTAACTGCACTTGTTGCTCGCGTCTTCCCATACTTCGCCGATTACGACGGCATCGTCTTTTTCGGCTTTCACGGCGGCGCGGATACGATCGATAAACGCGTCCGGCAGTTCGTCGGCAACGTCCAACCGCCATCCGGAAACCCCGGCTTTGAGCCAATGTCGCAAAACACCGTCTTCGCCGGTGATATATTGCGAAAAAGACGGATCGCATTCCTGCACTTCCGGCAAGGTTAAAAATCCCCACCAAGAGGCGTATCGATGCGGCCATTGATCAAATTGATACCATGAAAAATATGGAGATTCCATCGATTCAAAAGCACCGCAGGTGTCGTACCGGTGTTCGCGGTTAAAATACCGACTATCCGCGCCGGTATGACTGAACACGCCGTCCAGTATCACGCGAATACCGCGTTTTTTCGCCGCCTTACACAAGTTTTTCAGCGATTTCTCGGTGCCCAACAACGGATCGATGTTCGTATAATCGGCGGTATTGTATCGGTGATTGGAATGTGCTTCGAAAATGGGGTTGAGATACAAGACCGACACACCGAGCGATGCAAGGTGATCGAGACGTTGCTCGATGCCTTTTAGATCCCCTTGGAAATAATCGTTATTCCACACGCGCCCGTTGGTATCCGGTCGCCATTCGGGTTGTGCGCCCCAATCGTCACGCAGTATGCGATCGGACGGAACCCTTTTTTTGACTTCGCTCGACCGCGCAAATCGATCGGGGAAAATTTGATACATTACGCCACCGGCCATCCAATCCGGTGTTTGGAAGGTTTCTTCATAACAGGTCAGTTGAAACCGGCCGTTTTCGTGGTCGGAATCGGTGGCTTCGCCGTTTTTAAGCGGAACCAACCATCGAGTGCCGTGATTGGTTTGTAAACGGAACGTGTAAAAATATATACCGGCTTTTTCGGGTGTAAACGTACAATCCCACCATTCGTGATCATACCCTTCCATGCCGGCCCAAAACATCTGGTCACACACGTGCGGACATGCGGCGGAATACACCGTCAATTGCACACTGTTGCAACCCCACGAACGGGGGACACAGATGCGGAAAAATACCGATTTATGTTCCGCTACCGCGCCAAAGGGCGACCGGTATCGCGGATCTCGTGAACAAAATAATGCCGGTGGCAATAGCGTCATCCTCTTTTCTGTGATATACATATCTATTATGTCATAAAAGTGCACATATCGCAAGTTTTAATTTATTGTAAATTCCATGAAATTTAGATAGCGGATGATTGCAATTTAACAAAGAATATGATACTATTATTTGGTAAGATTATGGATAAGGGAGTGAAATGCCGATGGATATGAATGCGAAGGTGGAATCGCGCCGCCGGTTTATCATTAATTTTGCATATTTCCTGATTTTTGCCGGTATTGCGTATTTGGTGCTCCGTTATATGGCTGCTTGGATGATGCCGTTTGTATTGGCGTTTGTGGTGGCTGTGTTGTTACAACGTCCGATAAAATGGTTGGTGAAACTGACTAAGGGCGGTAAGAAGTTCTTTTCGGTTGCACTGGTGGTGGCGATGGTTTTATTGCTCGCCGGCCTGGTGCTGTTGATCGGATGGCGTTTAGTGATTTGGGTGACCGATTTTGTTTCGGATTCTTCCAATATTCAGATGTTGCAGTCCGGTCTGACGTCGGCGGCCGATGCGATACAGCGCGCTTTGACCAAAATCTCCCATACGTTGCCGGAGGAGGCGTTGCAATCGTTGATGACGGCGATTAATTCGGTGACCGAACGGTTGGTTTCGTTGGTGTCCAGTTTGTTTGCTTCGATTACGTCGTGGGCCTTGAACCTGACCAAACAACTCCCAATGGGGATCGTTTCGTTTATTTTCTGGATCGTAGCATCGGTATTTTGTACTGTGGATTATGATAACATTATCGTTTTTTTTGCCCGTCAACTGCCGAAAAAAACCTGCCAACTGATTACGGTGACAAAAGAATATTGTGTCCATACGATCTTTAAGGTGCTGCGCGCCTATTTGCTTTTGATGTTCATAACCTTTGTTGAGTTGAGCATCGGATTTACCGTGTTGGGTATTAAAAACTCCATCGTACTTGCCGCGGCAGTGGCGGTGATTGATATTTTGCCGGTTCTCGGTACCGGTACGGTGTTGATTCCGTGGTCGATTTTGTCGCTGATTTTAGGCGATTATACGATGTTTATCGGTATAGGATTGATGTATATCATTGTTACCGTTGTGCGAAATGTGTTAGAACCGCGTTTGGTTAGTGAACAAATTGGTCTTAACCCGCTGGTAACCTTGTTCTTTATGTTTTTGGGCTTGCGGTCGATCGGTGTGTTGGGCATGTTCATATTCCCGATTATCGTAATGGTGCTGAAGAAACTGCAAGATGCCGGATATATCCGGTTGTGGAAATAAACAATTAGATAAATCAAAAACGCCGTGCTGTTGCGCGGCGTTTTTTGGTTACTTATTATCATCCGGTTGTAAAGCGGCTGTTTTGTGTGCCAAAGATATCATGGCCTCATCCGATAATTGCGGTGTGCGAACAAAATGTGCCAGGTATTCCACGTTTCCGTTGGTACCGTGAATCGGGGATATCGACATATCCTTCAGGTACAAATGATTTTCCGCCGCGCCGGCACAGATCGATAAAAACAAGTCCGGTAAAATTGACGGATCACGCAGAATGCCATTTTTACCGAGTGCTTTTTTGGGCGCTTCGAACTGTGGTTTGATCAGACAAACGCAATCGCCGTCAGCCGACAAAATGCGATCTACCGCCGGAAAAATTTTAGTCAGCGAGATAAAGGAAACGTCCATGGTAACCATGTCGCAAACGGCTTGCAGTTGTTCGGCGGTCAGGTTGCGTGCGTTGGTGCGTTCTAACACCGTTACGCGTTCGTCACTGCGCAATTCCCATTCTAAGATACCGTATGCCACATCGACGGCGAATACGCGCTTGGCGCCGTTTTGCAATAGGCAATCGGTAAAACCGCCGTTGCTCGCGCCAATATCGCACACAATTTTATCGCGCGGATCGGCGTCAAATACCGACAAGGCTTTTTCGAGTTTATATCCGGATCGACTGGCGTACTTTTTCGCTTTTTCGCGTAAGGTCAGCACTGTATCTTCCGAGACCGGCATGCCGGGTTTATCGGCCGGTGTTTCGCCAATCCACACACGACCTGCCATGATGACGCCAATTGCTTCTTGATCGGTCAGTTGAAATTGCTTGGCTACTAATTCCGACAAATGTATGGTTGCCAACGTTATTCACATCCTTTTCTTAGATTGTAGGGGGTTTGCAAAAAAATGTCAATAAAAAATGGACTTTTTTCGCCATTCATGATAGGATAAAGGAAATTAGATGGGACGCTTTAAATGGTATAGCGCGATAGATGGCGAGGAGAGAATCGTTATGGGACAATTGTTAATTCGTTGGTTTATCAAACAACCGGATACACCGCTACAACCCGATACACGTACCGCGTATGGCAAACTTGCGGGTGCGGCCGGATTGGTAGCCAATATATTGTTATTTGCGGCTAAGGTGTTGGCCGGTGTGTTAACCGGCAGTTTGTCGGTTGTCGCGGATGCGTTTAACAATCTGTCGGATGCCGGTTCGTCGATCGTGACGTTGGTAGGGTTCCGGCTTTCGTCGGCGCCGCCGGATAAAGAACATCCTTTTGGACATGGGCGGATGGAATATCTGTCGACTTTGTTAGTGGCGGTATTGATTATTTTGGCCGGTGTCGAATTGGCGTCTGCATCGATCGAAAAAATCACCGATCCGTCCCTGCCGGTGTTCAATCCCGTTTCGTTGATCATTTTGGTGGTGTCGATTGCGGCGAAATTGTGGATGGCGTTGTTTTATCGGCATATCGGGCGGCTGATCCAATCGGATACGCTGAAAGCGGCGATGACCGATAGTCGCAACGACGTGATCTGCACCGCGATCGTGCTGGTTGGTTTGGTCGTTGGTGCGGTATGGCAAGTGGCAGTAGATGGCTATATCGGTATGGCGATTGCACTGTTTGTTATTTGGTCGGGTATCGATGTGCTGCGGCAAACCGTTTCGCTGTTGATCGGGCAAGCGCCCGATCCGGAACTGGTGAAAGGTATCAAGGAAACGGTGCTCGGTTACAATGGTGTGGTGGGGATTCACGATATGATGATCCACAACTATGGGCCCGGTCGGTGTATTGTTTCGCTTCATGCAGAAGTGCCGTGCCGGGAAGATATCATGAAAAGTCATGAGATCATTGATCAGATCGAACGGGAATTGATGGACAAATATCACGTAGTCTCGTGTATTCACATGGATCCCATCGATACGGATGATGAGCGCATCGGCGATTTACAGATGCTCGCGCAAACGGTGTTACAGGATATTGACGAACATCTGCAGCTACATGATTTTCGCGTGGTGTTTGGCGAAAGTCACACGAATTTGATCTTTGATGTAGCGGTGCCGCTTGGGCACAAAGCGACGGTCGGGTTAGCAGACGAAATGCAACGTCGCATTCATATGGTGAACGAAAAATTATTCACCGTTATTACGGTGGAACACAGTTATATTTAGGAGACAACCATGGCTTTGTTTGCAGTTTATAACGGATTTTGGAATAGCGAACCGCCCGAAACGGTTAGGATGTTAGAACGCGCGGCGCAACGCCTCGGTGAAACGCTGACACCTGTCGCGAACACGGCGTGGTCGGTATGTGTGGACAAAGCACCGCGGGTAGCCGGTGTAAAACCCGGCGATACGGTGTTGTTTTTTGATAAAGACGTGCGGCTGGCAAAAGCGTTGGAACAGATGGGCGTTCGGGTGTTTAATTCGGCAGATGCGATCGCGGTGTGTGACGATAAAGCGGCGACGCATTTGGCGCTTGCGACGGCAGGGTTTCCGCAACCGCGCACCTGGATTGCGCCAATGGCCTATGCCGCTATTGATACGCGAATTGCACCGTTTTTGGATTGTGCCGAGGACGATCTCGGTTATCCGATGGTGGTCAAAGAATGTTACGGCTCGCTTGGTAACCAGGTGTATTTGGCGCGCGATCGTGCCGAACTCAAATGCTTGGCTTTGTCGATGAAAGAACGCGCCTTTTTGTTGCAAGAATATATCGAGACCGGCCGCCAAGATAAACGCCTGTATGTGGTTGGCGATCGAGTAGTGGCTGCGATGCGTCGGCATTCGAATTGCGATTTTCGCGCCAATATCGGGCAAGGGGGACATGGGGAAACCTATCTCCCGACCGAACAAGAAACTGACTTAGCGTTGGCGTGTTGCAAGCATCTGGGACTATGGTTTGGCGGAGTGGATCTGCTGAACGATCAAAACGGTAACACGGTGATATGCGAGGTGAATTCGAACGCGCAAACGGTTGCCATTTCGCGGGTGACCGGTGTGGACGTAGCCGGCGAAATCGTGAAAGCGGTACTGTGAAAAATCTTTAAATATGGGAGTGAAAAGCGGCTTTTTCGATGAAAAAGTCGCTTTTTTGCATAAAAAACACTTTGTTTCATTGTTGAACCGAACAAAATTGAACAAATGTTCGAAAATTTTCAAAAACCCCTTGATTTTTGAAAAAAGTGCGGTATAATGAACATACAAACAAACGTTCGAAACAATTGTTCGATCGGAAGAGAGGGCTTCGATATGATCTGGAATTTGCTAAATGTTGTGTGGATGGGCGTATTAACGTTGGTGATGGCGCGTCGTGCGAAATTTGCGACCGGACAGCGGATGATGTATATTCTGTTGGCGATGTGCATTATGGAGATCATGATGGTGGACGTGTTGACACCTATGTTGGCGCCGGCGCTGACGGCGTTGTTGTTTGCGGCGCGGTTGGCGGTAACGGGGTGTTGCGTTGGCCAACTTAGACGGGAAGCGGCGTATATGAAACGTCGTGCGAGACTGCGTCGATTGGCTCGCGAAGCTGAAAATTACGGATTGGTTATTCCGATGTTTGCGAATACGGCAAAAACGAGCGAAAAAGCGCATCAAATTGCCGGATAAAACGCGTTTTTTACGCAAAAATAGGTTGCTCTGCGTCATAAGATATGGTATAATATGCAATAATGCGTATTATGCCATATTTTGTTTTGCAACCGATCGAAAGGAGAATTCACATGGTTATTTTGGGAATCGATCCCGGCTATGCGATCATCGGTTGGGGTTGCGTACGGTATGAACGCGCGCGATTTACGCCGTTAGCATTTGGTGCGATCACCACGGCGGCCGGTATTCCGTTTGTGCAACGGCTCGAACAGATCGATGCCGGTATGCGGGCTCTGTTGGAAAAAGAAAAGCCGGATGCGATGGCGATTGAGAAATTGTATTTCAAAAACAACCAGAAAACCGCGATTGAAGTCGCGGAGGCGCGCGGTGTGATCTTGTTAGCGGCGCAACATTATGAAGTTCCGATTTACGAATATACGCCGTTACAGGTGAAAAGTGCGGTGACTGGTTATGGGAAAGCAGAAAAACCGCAGGTGATGGAAATGACAAGACGGTTGCTTCGTTTGAACGAGGTGCCTAAACCGGATGATACGGCGGATGCGTTGGCTATTTGTATCTGTCACGGGCAGATGGGCGGTACGGCGTTGAAACGTCAGATCATCGGCAATCGATAAATACCACGATGGGGGGAACAACTATGTTGTACAGTCTTCGCGGAGAATTGATACATGTGGAACCGCGTATGGCGGTGATCAGTTGCGGCGGCGTTGGGTTTCGATGTCAAATCACCATGAACACCGCGCGGCAGTTGCCGTCTCTCGGATGCGAGGCGATGTTATACACGATGATGAACGTGCGAGAAGATGCGATCGAATTGTTCGGCTTTGCGGATCAAGGGGAACTCAACTGTTTCAAACAATTGATCTCGATTTCGGGTGTCGGCCCCAAGGCGGCGAATGCGATTTTATCGGAATTCTCACCCGAAAAAGTGGCGCTCGCGGTAGCGGGCGGCGACTTTAAGAGTTTGACTCGCGCGCAAGGCGTCGGTCCTAAACTGGCTCAACGTATTGTGTTGGAAATGAAAGATAAGGTCGGTGCCTTGACCACCGGTAACGAGTCGATGGATTTGACCGGTGGTGTGGTGTCGGCATCGGGTAACGCCGCGCAGGCGGTGGATGCTTTAACCGTGTTAGGATTCACGGCCGGTGAAGCATCGATGGCGGTCGGTAAATTGGATGCCGGTATGCCGGTTGAAACGATGGTGCGTGAAGCGCTGAAATTGTTAGCGAGATCGAAATAAAGGAGGGTGACGGCCCATGGACATGGATTATGAAAACCGGTTGGTTTCGACGGAATATTTACCGGAAGACGATGGGGATAACCCTCTTCGACCGCGATCGTTGAGCGAATATATCGGTCAGCAAAAAGTAAAAGAAAACCTGTCGGTATTTATCGATGCGGCCAAACAACGGCACGAAGCATTGGATCATGTGTTGTTGTATGGACCGCCCGGATTGGGGAAAACCACGTTGGCGGCGATCATCGCTAACGAGCTGGGCGTCAATTTCCGTATCACCTCGGGCCCGGCGCTGGAACGGCCGGGTGATTTGGCGGCGTTGTTGACCAATATGGATCCCGGTGACGTGTTGTTTATCGATGAGATTCACCGATTGCCTCGCACGGTAGAAGAAATTTTATATCCGGCGATGGAGGACTTTGCCATCGATATCATCAACGGCAAAGGACAAGGGGCAGCGTCAATTCATCTGCCGCTTCCGAAATTCACCTTGATCGGCGCCACCACACGCGCCGGACAACTGTCGGCACCGCTTCGTGACCGATTTGGCGTGGTGCTGCGGTTGGAAATGTACTCGCCGGAAGAATTGGGGCAGATCGTGTGCCGCAGTGCGCGGATTTTGGACATGGCCTGTGATGAAGATGGGGCGCACGAAATTGCCACCCGTTCACGGGGTACACCGCGTATTGCTAACCGGCTACTCAAACGGGTACGTGATTTTGCGCAGGTGATGAACGACGGTGTGATCAATCGACAAACCGCCGGTTCGGCGTTGGATCGTATGGAAGTCGACGCATTAGGGCTCGATATGGTGGATCGTCGTATGCTACAAGCGATGATTCGTCACTATAACGGGGGACCGGTTGGGCTTGAAACGTTGGCGGCGGTGATTGGCGAAGAAGCGGTCACCATTGAAGACGTATATGAACCGTATCTTATGCAGATAGGGTTTATCAACCGCACACCGCGCGGTCGCGTGGTGCTGCCGGCAGCATATGAACATCTTGGCATTGAACCGAATACAAACGGACAAATAACATTTTAAAGAAAGAGGTTAAGAATTATGGGTAGATTGTTTGGAACTGATGGTGTACGTGGCGTTGCCAACACGGAACTGACCTGCGAATTGGCGTTTTCGATCGGCCGTGCGGCCGCGTTTGTATTGTTGAAAGAATCCGGTAACAGCCCGCGAGTGTTGATCGGTAAAGATACGCGTGCTTCCGGTGACATGCTGGAATCGGCTTTGGCTGCCGGCCTTTGCTCGGTAGGTGCCAACGTAGAACTGTTGGGTGTTGTTCCCACACCGGCGGTGGCGTATCTCGTTGGTAAATATAACGCCGATGCCGGTATCATGGTATCGGCGTCGCACAACCCGTGCGAATACAACGGCATTAAGATTTTTAACGGACAAGGTTACAAATTGTCCGATGCTCTGGAAGAGGAGATTGAAGCAATTATTTTGGATAACGCCGAAGAATTGCCGACTCCGACGCACGGTGCGCTCGGTCGCGTATCCACGCGTGAAACGGCCGCGGCCGACTATGTGGATCATCTGCTTACGGCGGTGGACGGTGATCTGAAAGGTATGAAGATCGCGGTTGACTGCGCTAACGGTTCGGCCAGCACCACGGCGCGCAGTTTGTTTGAAGCGCTTAATGCGGATTGCGTTATTTTGAACGAAAAACCGGATGGTGTAAACATCAACGATAAATGCGGTTCGACTCATCTTGAAATGTTAGCGGCGGCTGTGAAAGAAAACGGTTGTTGCGCCGGTGTGGCGTTTGACGGAGATGCCGACCGTTGCTTGGCAGTCGATGAGAACGGCAATGAGATCGACGGTGACCAAATGATTGCGGCACTGGCGATCGATATGAAAGAAAAAGGCAAACTTCCCGGCGATACGGCGGTGGTGACGGTGATGTCGAACCTCGGCTTTATTCGTTGCTGCGAAAGCCATGGTATTACACCGGAGACCACGAAGGTTGGTGACCGGTACGTGTTGGAAAAAATGCTCGCAGACGGGTTTGTCATCGGCGGCGAACAATCCGGCCATATTATTTTGTCGGACTACGCCACCACTGGTGACGGTCAGTTGTCGGCTATTAAATTGTTGCGCTTGTGTGCGGAGAAAAAAGCGAATCTGTCGCAGGTGTGTAACGTTATGACCAAGTTCCCGCAAATGCTGGTCAACCTGCGTGTGACGCCGGAGAAAAAAGCGGCGTATTTGGCAGATCAAGAATTAGCCGCCCGTATTCAGGCGGTGCATGAATCCCTTGGCAGAAGCGGCCGCGTGTTGGTGCGCGTTTCGGGTACCGAACCGCTGATTCGTGTGATGGTCGAAGGGGAAAACCAAGAACAAATCGAAGCGACGGTCAAGGTGTTGGTGGACGATATCAACGCTACCCTCGGCTGATTTTCGGAAAGAGAGAGAACACTATGCGCACAGCGAATCGCTGGAAAGATTATGAATTGATCGACGCGTCGGACGGCGAACGCCTGGAACGGTGGGGCGATATCATCTTGATTCGCCCCGATCCGCAGGTGATTTGGCATACGCCGCGCACCCATCCGCTTTGGAAACAAGCCCATGCCCGTTATTTTCGTTCGAACAGCGGCGGTGGGCATTGGGAAACCTATCGGGATATTCCGGATGTGTGGCAGATCGGATACGATGATCTGAAATTCCGGTTGAAACCGATGGGCTTTAAGCATACCGGTTTGTTCCCGGAACAAGCGGTTAACTGGGACTGGATGCAGGATATGATCCGTAACGCCGGCCGTCCGATTCGGGTGTTGAACCTGTTCGGGTATACCGGTGCGGCATCGCTGGCATGCAGTGCGGCCGGTGCTCATGTGACGCACGTCGATGCGTCTAAAGGTATGGTGCTGTGGGGCAAAGAGAACGCGGTCGAGTCCGGGTTAGCTGATCGTCCTATCCGCTGGTTGGTGGACGATTGCGGCAAGTTCGTACAACGCGAACAACGGCGCGGCAATCATTACGACGCCATTTTGATGGATCCGCCGTCTTACGGACGGGGACCGGGTGGCGAAGTGTGGAAACTGGAAGAGCAGATCGATTCGTTGATTCAAATGTGTGCGGCTTTATTGTCGGATGAACCGTTGTTCTTTTTGGTTAACTCGTATACCACGGGGTTATCTCCGTCGGTAATGCAATATATGCTCGGCACTAAATTGTTGCCGATTTACGGCGGTTCGGTATCGGCGGACGAAATCGGATTGCCGGTTACCCAAACGGGACTGACACTTCCGTGTGGCGCCACGGCAATTTTCAAGGCAAAAGACTGAAAGGAATGGCATAACTCATGGATATGTTGCGGGCGGAGAAACTTCGCTTTCAATATGAATACACAGACGAACCGCCGGTCATAGTACTGCGCGGTATCGATCTGTCTATCCGTAAAGGCGAGTTTGTGGTGATACTAGGCCATAACGGAAGCGGAAAATCCACGCTGGCAAAACAGATGAATGGGATGTTGTTGCCGACCGGTGGCAGGATGTTGGTGGAAAACATGCCGACCGATGACGAAACCAACGAGTTTGAAATTCGTCGTCGTGTTGGGTTGGTTTTGCAAAATCCGGATAACCAACTGGTTTCCACAATTGTGGAAGAAGACGTTGCGTTCGGTCCCGAAAACTTAGGGGTGGAACCGACCGAGATTCGCCGTCGTGTGGACGATGCGCTTAAAACGGTGGGAATGTACGAATATCGTCATCATGCACCGGATAAACTCTCCGGCGGTCAAAAGCAACGGGTGGCAATCGCCGGTATTTTGGCGATGTTGCCGGATTGTTTGGTGCTGGATGAACCCACGGCTATGTTGGATCCGCAAGGGCGGCGTGAAGTGTTGGAAACTGTGCATCGTCTTAACCGTGAACGCGGTATGACGGTGGTACTGATCACCCACTATATGGAAGAAGCGGTTGATGCGGATCGTGTAGTGGTTGTGGATGACGGAAAGATACTGATGGAAGGTTCGCCGCGTGAGATCTTTCACGAAGTGGATGCTTTGCGCCGTGTGCGGCTGGATGTGCCGCAATCAACCGAGTTGTGTTATGAATTGCGTAAAGCCGGCGTTTCGCTACCGGAGGACGTGCTGACTGTGGAAGAATGTGTACAGGCGCTGTGGACATTGTGGGAGGATACGAAATGCCGATAATGGAACTGCAAGGGGTTTCGTATATCTATTCCGAAAAAACTCCTTTTGAAAAACAAGCGATCCACGACGTGGATCTTTCGATAGAAGCCGGTGATTTTATCGGCGTTATCGGTCATACCGGATCGGGCAAATCGACCTTGGTTCAACATCTCAACGGGTTGATTCAACCCACCCACGGAAAGGTGCTGTTCCATGGGGAAAACGTGTGGGAACAACCCAAAGCGCAACTGCGGGATTTGAGATTCCGCGTAGGGATGGTGTTCCAGTATCCGGAACACCAATTGTTCGAAACCACCGTGCGCGAAGATATTGCGTTCGGTCCGAAAAACATGGGATTGTCCGAATCTGAAATTCGGGAACGGGTATACCAAGCGGCTGACAGTGTGGGATTGCGCGAAGAATTGCTTCATAAATCGCCCTTTGAACTATCCGGCGGTGAAAAACGCCGCGCCGCAATAGCCGGTGTTATCGCGATGCAACCTGAAATTTTGGTGTTGGACGAACCGACGGCCGGTTTGGATCCGCGTGGACGTGATGCGATCTTGTCGTTGATTTCGCAGTATCATCAAACCCATAACACCACGGTGGTGTTGGTGTCACACAGCATGGAAGATATTGCACGCGTTGCTAAAAAAGTACTGGTGATGGATCACGGGCGCAAAGTGGCGTTTGATTCGACCGAACAGGTGTTTTCTCAATCGGACCTGTTGCAAGAAATTGGATTATCGGTACCGGCGGTCACGCAGATTGCAACACAATTGCGTGAAAAGGGGCTGGATATCGGTTCGGTATATACGGTGGAACAGGCGCTTGAACGGTTGGTTCCCTTGCTGAAAGGGGGCGAACGACATGCTTAACGGCGGTGTGACGCTCGGTCAGTATTTTCCGGGCAAATCGTTGCTTCATCGTATGGATCCCCGTGTGAAACTGTTGTTGACGCTCGCGTTTATCGTAATGGTGTTTCTGCCGCAAAACTGGTTTGGTTTAGCGGTTGCTGTTCTCTTTTTGGTGATGAGTGCGGCTGTCTCGCGGTTACCGGTTCGCTTGCTTTGGCGCAGTATAAAGCCGATTTTACCGTTGATTTTGTTTACGTCGCTCATAAACATTTTCTATTTACAAGATGGCGCGACGTTGGTGAAATGGTGGATTATCCATATCACCGCAGATGGGGTAGCAACAGCGGTTTTTATCGCGATTCGCATTGTTTGCTTGATCATGGGTACATCGCTGCTTACCTATACCACGTCACCGACCGCATTGACCGATGCGTTGGAACGGATTTTATATCCGTTGACGTTTTTGCACATCAAAGTGCATACATTAGCCATGATGATGACGATTGCTCTACGGTTTGTTCCGACGTTGATGGATGAAACCGATAAAATCATGTCGGCTCAAAAAGCGCGAGGCGCCGATCTGGAGACCGGTAACTTGGTTCAACGTGTTAAGGCGTTGTTGCCGGTTTTGATTCCGTTATTTGTATCGTCGTTCCGTCACGCCATTGAACTGGCTACCGCGATGGAATGTCGTTGTTACCACGGCGGTGATGGACGTACGCGTATGAAACAACTGCGTATTCATGGGTATGATTGGTTGTGTGTAGCGGTGTTGTGCGTGATGTTTGCCGGTATTGTGGTGTTGAATATTTGGATAAAACCGGTGATATAAGCCGGAGGGAGGCCGTTATGCAGCGATTGTTGCTGACATTACGATATGATGGGACCGCTTATCATGGATGGCAGGTGCAACCAAACGGTACGACGGTACAAGAAGTGTTGCAAGATGCGATCGAAACGGTTACCGGTGTGCGTTCAGGCGTTATTGGATGCAGTCGTACCGATGCCGGCGTGCATGCGGATGGCTTTTGCTGTACATTTGATACCGAAAGCGTGTTATGCGGCGAACGTATGATAGGTGCTTTAAATGCCAATTTGCCGAATGATATCGCGGTATATCGCTGTGTAGAAGTGGCTGCCGATTTTCATCCTCGGTATCAATCAAACGGGAAACGGTATGTGTATCGCGTGTGGAATGCATCGTATCGAAACCCGTTTTGGGAACGGTATGCGGTGCATCAACGGCGTCGGTTGGATGAACAACTGTTAAACCAAGCTGCCCAGCGTTTTGTTGGCACACATGATTTTGCGGCGTTTTGTGCGGCCGGCAGTTCAGTAACCGATACAGTACGGACGGTAACTGATTTTCAGGTCGAACGGGACGGCGATATGGTCACCTTTTCGGTACGTGCCAATGGATTTTTGTATAACATGGTACGGATTATGGTAGGGACTTTGTTGGATATTGCTTCCGGTAAATTGACTCCGGATGCGATTACCCAAGCATTAGAAGACAAACAACGGCATTTAGCCGGTAGTACGGCACCGGCTAAAGCGCTTTGCCTGAAAGAGGTATATTACGATTAAGTTACGCTTGGAGAAAGGAGATGACGGAAATGGCGGATCGAGAATCTTTTAAGGTGCGTCGTCGCAAAACGCGGCAGAAAACCGATACGCGCGCGAAGAAGAAAGCACAAGAAAAAGCGAATCTAGTAGATGCATCGTCACAAACGACCACCCGCACCAAACGGAAAAACACCCGCATGAAACGCACGGTGATTCGATTGGCGACGGTGGCGGTAGCGGTATTGTTGATTGTGGTCATTGCCGTTAATTGGAATAACCTTTCACCAACCAACATACAGGATTGGGTATCGGATATGTTTGCGTCGCAAGGGGACGGCTATCCGGTGGAGATGGATGGTAGTTCGGTAGCGGCGATGAAAGAAGTTAGCAATTCGTTGGCGGTATTGACTGACACCTCGCTCGTGATGATGAACCGTAACGGTGGGGAAAATTATCGTTGGTCGGTTAACTATTCCAAACCGTTGTTCCGTACGGCCGGCCGATATGTTTTGGTGGCCGAACTTGGTGGAACGCGCTATACGGTATATTCGAGGTCTAAACAGGTGTTAAAGGTGACGGCGGACAATCTAACCGACGACGTCAATAAGACGGAAGTACTGGATGATGCGATTAAAAACCGCATTATTTCAGCGGATATTCGTGATGACGGCATGGTTGCGTTGGTGACCGAGGCATCTCAAAGTCACACCACCGAAGTGCGGGTGTATTCGCTGAAAGGAAAGAAGATTTTTCAGTTAAAAAATGCTACCTTGATGGCGATGGACGTTGCGCTTTCGCCGGATCGGCAAACCTTGGCTATTGCCGGGGTGCAAACCGAAGATGGTTTGTTGCAATCGGTGGTGCGCATTTATGATTTTTCCAATGCCGAACTGTTGCATGAGCATATTTTGGATGACACGATGTTGTTTTCCGTATCGTATTTCTCGAGTGGAAACGTGTTTGCGCTTGGTGATACGGCTTGTGTGACCATAAATCCCGATAACGGTAAGGCGCAGGAACTGGATTTTAGTGATCGTGAACTGGTATCTATGGAAATGGATGGTTCCAACGGTGTGTTGGCGTTACAAAACGTCGGACAGATGGATGGCGGCGAACTGGTGTTTTTATCGCCAAAAGGCGAGGTGCAAGCTACCCACGCTTTTACCGGAGAATTTCGTGATATGACGATGAAACGCAAAGAGGTGTACCTTTTGACGGCCGATCGATTGCACACTGTTACGGCGTCCGGTGGCATTAGCGATGGATTGGAAGTGCCGCAAGACAGTCGTATGATTGCTTCGCTCAATAGTCAAGTTATGGTCGTGGGACTGACACAACTGTCCGCCTATGTACCGGAATAAGGAAGGGTATTCACCATGGAATTTTTGATTGATTTTCTGTGTGTGGCGGTGTTGATACTGTTCTGTATCGGACACCGTAAACACACGTTGTTTTCGGCCGGTACATCGGTGTTGTGTTATGCGCTGGCGTTTGCGATGGCGTTTTTGATTAGCGCACCGGTTGGTAACGTGATCAACAAACAGTTGGTGGCGCCGATCGTTCAAACCAATGTGGCGGACGATCTTGCCGATATGTGTTCGGCAGAACATAAAGATACGCCGGTAGAGACGTTGAAAGCCTTGCCGCTCAATCAGTTGTTTATCGATCAATCGTCTTCGATCGAGCAATTGGCTCGGCAGTATCAACAAAGTGTAAAATCGTTGTGGAACGCCTATAAACAAGGCGGAGAAAAGGCATTATTGAATACGTTGACCGACGATGCAGCCTATGCGATATCTCGTTCACTGGTATTGGCGGTGACGTTTGTGTTGTTGGCGTTGGTGCTTCGCTTGATTAGTAAACGGATCGAATCGAATTTGCCGCCGGTTGTT
This sequence comes from Acutalibacteraceae bacterium, assembly GCA_045544455.1. Lineage (GTDB taxonomy): Bacteria > Bacillota > Clostridia > Oscillospirales > Acutalibacteraceae > JAZPYZ01. The sequence continues at coordinate 43,748 of JAZPYZ010000008.1, forward strand.
CAACGAAAAGGGTGGCACCGCGTGTTGGCTATGGGATGCGGTTTATTAGTAGGCGCGATATGGGTTGAAACGGTAGCGATTATTTTGTCGTGGGTTGTTCCATACGGTGCCGGTGCGGTTTTGTTCTTGGATAGTGAGGCGTGGCAACAATCACTGGTACATCGATTTAGCCCGTTTCTAACGATCGTCTGAAAAAGGAGAGATGCGGTATGGTATATGCATTAGACGCTTCGGTTATACTGATTTTATTGATATGCGTGTTGTGGGGATACCGTCGCGGATTCGTTAAATCGGCCGTGCAAACGCTTGGATGCGTAGCGGCGATTGTGTTGGCGTTTGTCCTAAGCAGTGCTGTAGCGGAATGTGTGTTTGATCTGGTAATTGAAAAGCCGTTAAAAGAATATACCACCGAACAGGTGGTCGATACGGCCGGTGCCGCTATCGAGACACAAATCGACCTGATTATGAAAGATTTGCCCGGTTGGACCAAGACGGTATTGGCTAAAACGGGATATGGTTCCACAGAAGATATTTTACAACAATGGAATCCGGATTCGGCGGCTACTGCCTCGGATTTGGTGGACGATCTGATTCGACCGCCGGTAGTTGCGGTTATTCGATTGGTTGCTTTTCTGATTTTGTTCCTTGTTTTGATGGTCGTCGTCTCGTTGCTTAGCAAAGTAGCCAGACGGATCTTCCGGTTACCCTTGCTTCGTCAACTTGATGGGACGCTTGGCCTTGTAACCGGTGCCATTCAAGGCGTTTTGTGGGTGTTTGGGTTGGTTACCGTCCTGCAGTTGTATGTGTCGTTATCGACAGGGGACGGGGTTATCACACAAGACATGTTGCGCGATACAACGTTGGTGCGAATCGTGATGGATTGGAATCCGGTAACATCAACGGTGCAATCGTTATGTATGGTTTAATGCGGAAATTCAAATAGAAAGAACGGAAACAGGCATATGAAAGTATTAAACATCGAATGTAAAATGAACGTGCCCAACGCGTTGTCGCTGGTGCGGCTTTTGCTATTGCCGCTATTTGTGGTGCTGTTTTTACAAAGCGAACGACACCCCGAATTGCTCTATGCATCGTTTGGTGTGTTGGTCTTATCGGGTATTACCGATGCGCTCGACGGCATTATTGCGCGCCGATTTAATCAGATTACGGCGTTTGGGAAACTACTCGATCCGTTAGCCGATAAGGTGACGCAGATGACGGTCGTGGTGTGCTTGGCGATTCGGTACACTCCGATTATACCGTTGGCGGTCATTTGCTTGGTAAAAGAGATGCTGCAAGGTCTTGGTGGATTAATTCTGCTTCGTGGCGGTGTTAAACCGCAAGGCGCTCGCTGGTACGGTAAGGTATCGACGGTGGTGTTTTATGCCTCGATGGCAGCGATCTTGTTGTTCGATACCATGTCGCCGATTTTGCGCATGGTGTTGATCTTGCTGGTGGCAATATTAATGGTGTTTGCATTTGTTCGATATGCTATTGAATATTTGCGTATTCGGCGATACGGGGTCGAGGAAGAGGATATAAAGGAGTAAAGCATGATTTGTTCTCGGTGTAAAAAAAGACAGGCGGTAGTATTTATCACCCGTATGGACGGCGATAAGTCGGTTAATGACGGGTTGTGTTTGGTGTGTGCAAAAGAACTCGGCATTAAGCCGATTGACGATATGATCAAACAGATGGGCTTAACCGATGAAGATATGGAAAACATGGATGAACAGTTGAGCCAAATGATGCAAGGGATGGCGGACGAAGACGGGGAAGAGTCGGATGATTTTGAACCGGGCGGTGCCGCCACCATGCCGTTTATCGGTAAAATGTTTCGTCAAATGGGCATGTCGAACTTCGAACCGAAAGGCGGCGAGGATGCGGCTCAACCGACGCCTGTAGAAGGTGATGTTGCCGGAAAATCGAAAAAGAAAGATAAAAAACGGCGTTTTCTCAACACGTACTGTACCGATTTGACCAAACGTGCTCGCGAAATGCAGATGGATTGTATTGTTGGGCGCGATCGCGAAATTTATCGCGTGATCCAAATTTTATCGCGTCGCTCAAAGAACAATCCCTGTTTGATTGGAGAACCGGGTGTTGGTAAAACCGCCATTGCGGAAGGATTAGCGCTTCGTATTGCGGCTGGTCAAGTGCCGCCACGGTTGAAAAACAAAGAAATTCACTTATTAGATCTTACCTCGCTGGTTGCCGGTACGCAGTTCCGTGGCCAGTTTGAAAGCCGTATTAAGGGCTTGGTGGATGAAGTAAAAGCCGAAGGAAACATTATTCTGTTTATCGACGAGGTGCATAACTTGGTCGGCACAGGGGATGCAGAAGGCAGTATGTCGGCGGCTAATATCCTGAAACCGGCTCTTTCGCGTGGTGAAATTCAAGTGATCGGTGCGACCACGTTCCAGGAATATCGCAAACATATTGAAAAGGATGCGGCGTTGGAACGTCGTTTTCAACCGGTTACGGTAGAAGAACCGTCGATCGAAGACGCGGTTCAGATCTTAAATGGAATCAAAGGATATTATGAACAGTATCATGGGGTGACTGTATCGGAACATATGGTGCGCCGTGCAGTACAGTTCTCCGAACGGTATATTTCGGAACGTTTTTTACCGGATAAGGCTATTGATATGTTGGATGAAGCGTGTGCCAATGCAGCGCTTGAAAATCCGGCGGCGAATCAATATGCCGATTTGGTGATGCGGCAAACCGAATTGAAAGGGAAAGAAGAGGAGTTGTCGGCCGGAGAAGAGGTCGATTATGAACAACTCGCGATGTTGCGCGCCGATTTGTTGAAAGTAGAACAAGAGATGGATGCCATCCGCGAACAAGCTACCGCCAAGCCGGTCACCGAAGATGATTTGGCCCACGTGGTAGAATTGTGGACCGGTATTCCGGCCAAAAAAGTGCGAGAAGCGGATTTGGTTCGGTTGGCTCATTTGGATGATCGGTTGCGTGAAAAGGTGATTGGTCAGGACGAGGCAGTATCGTTGGTTTCGGCGGCTGTGCGCCGCAGTCGCGTGCAGATCAGTTCGCGCCGTCGTCCGGCATCGTTTATTTTTGTGGGCCCGACCGGAGTAGGGAAAACCGAACTGGTCAAAGTGCTTGCCGGGGAATTGTTTGATACACCTGAAACGTTGATTCGATTGGATATGTCCGAGTTTATGGAAAAACACTCGGTTTCCCGGATTATCGGTTCGCCGCCCGGCTATGTGGGGTACGACGAAGCCGGACAACTGACCGAAAAAGTGCGCCGTAAGCCCTATTCGGTTTTGTTGTTAGATGAAATTGAAAAAGCACATCCGGATGTGCTCAATATTTTGTTGCAAGTGTTGGACGAAGGGGTTGTCACCGATGCGCATGGCCGCAAGGTGCATTTTGAAAACACAGTGATTGTCATGACCTCCAATGCCGGTAGTCAACAACAATCGAGTTTAATGGGGTTTGGTCAAACCAATGAACAAGCCTCTAAAGATCGCGCTATGAAAGCGTTGTCCGAACTGTTGCGTCCGGAGTTTATCAGCCGTGTGGATGAAATTGTATATTTCCGTCCGTTGGATACGGAAGACTATACGGCCATTGCCGGTTTGATGTTGGATGAGTTGCGCGTATCGTTGGCAGAACGCGGTATCACGCTTTCGTGGGACGATTCGGTTACGAAACAACTGGCCGCCAAGGCAACCGGTGGAAAACGTCATGCACGCGAATTGCGGAATATGATTCGTCGTCAAGTGGAAGATCCGATTGCCACGGCGATCGTGGATCGTTGCGACACAGGGCTTTCCGGCGTTAAATTAACGGGAACCAATGACGTGATCGAGCTTAAAATTGTGTAAGGTATCAGGGGGATACTCATGATTGTTGAAAACTTTATTTCCGTTTTTCAGCAAGTGCTGATTTTGTTTGTGTTGATTGGGCTCGGCGCGTTGTTTGGTAAGACGAAGTTGTTGGGGAATACCGGCTCTCAAAATATTGCCAATTTGGTGTTATATTTGGCGACGCCTTGTACCATCATTTTGTCGTTTCAACGAGAATTTGATAGTGGGATGTTGCTCAATCTTGGTATTTCGTTGTTAGCATCGCTGCTTAGCATGTTGGCGCTGATTGTGGTTTCACATGTGGTTTATCGCGACAATATCGAAGAGGGAAAACGCGGCGTGTTGCGTTTTGCGGCGGTGTTTTCGAACTGCGGTTACATGTGTTTGCCGTTGCAACAGGCGTTGATCGGTAATGACGGGGTGTTTTACGGCGCGGCCTATGTTGCCGTGTTTAATTTGTTGGTATGGACGTATGGGCTGGTATGTGTCAGTGGTGATCGTACGCAGATTTCCGGCAAAAAACTGGTGCTCAATCCCGGCATTTTAAGTTTGCTTATCGGGGTGGTGTTGTTTTTAACATCCACCAAGTTACATACCGTGATTGCCACGCCGATGCAACATTTAGCGAATTTAAACACACCGCTTCCCATGATTTTGGTCGGATATTATCTGTCACAAGACAATTTGCTGGAAGCGCTAAAACGCAAGGAAAATTATGTTGGTGCGGCATTGCGGTTGGTGGTATATCCGGTGATCGCCATTGCCGGTATGTATCTGTGCGGTATTCGTGGTGATATGTTGGTGGCGTTGGCTATTGCATCCAGCGCGCCGGTAGCCGCCATCACCACCATCTTTGCAGCCCGTTTTAATCAAAGTGTGCAAACGTCGGTACAACTGGTGTCGATATCCACGTTGTTATCGATTGTCACCATGCCGGCCATCGTGGCGTTGACACAATGGATCGCTTAATAATAATGTATTAATATAAAAACAGAACCCAAACCGATCATCGGTTTGGGTTCTGTTTTGTTTTAAGGTTAGATAATGTTTTCGGCGCGTTCGATATACGCATCTTGTTCTACGCGAGGTAGATCGTTAAACAACACGTTCCAACCGCACACCCGAATTTGCAAGTTTCGGTATTTTTCCGGTGTTTGTTGCGCTTGTTTCAGGGTTTTTGGATCGACAATGTTGAACTGGATCGAAGCACCGCCGTTTTGTTCATACGTATCGAGCAATGCTTTCATCGCGATCAAACCACTATCACCGGACACGGCGGTGGGGTGTAACATAACATCCAAACAATGTCCGCCGGTAAAATGATCGGGTCTGGTTGCGAGTGCCGACATCATCAAGGCGGTGGCACCGTTTTTATCCATGCCCACCGACGGAGACGCGTTTTTAGACGTTTCTTCGCCAGCGAGACGTCCATCCGGCGTAGCGCGCATCTTTTCACCCATCCAAACAAACATCAATGCCGAGTGTACGTGAAGGGAATATTTACCGCCACGCACGTTGGGGCGTCCTTGTATGGTGAACAGGAAATCACACAATTCGGTGGTTAAGGCGTCGGCTTCGGGGTGGTGGTTGCCGTATTTGCAAGGCAACCGCCGTACGGTGTTGCGTAACGCTTCGTAACCATCCCAGTTAGCGTCGATGATGGTTTTCAGTTCCGGCAGCGTGACGAGCTTAGCGTCGTACACCATGTGCTTGATCGAAAGCAAGGAATCAACCGCACTGGCGATAGAGGTCACGAGAATGGTAGTAGAATTGTATGCCGAACCACGGAAATACGCATCTTCTGCTTTTTTTAAACTGTGTTCGATCGTGCCCGAGAACATCGGGGCGGGATTGATGAATTCGAGGTTCTTTTCGAGCTCATCCGCTACCCGCATGCCGTCTTCGAACAACCGGCCAAGTCGGCGATAGTATTCCGCTTTAAACGATTCAAACGTTTCCCATGACGTATCGGTGGCATCGTCTATGATCTCATTGATGATGTTGGTGGGGTTGATGTATAACGGTGCGGTATCCACTTGTTTGCCGCGAACGGCATATTCGTAACACCCTTTGGTATCGAAATTGTGTGCATCTTCCGGAGAAATGCCCAGGCGTAACAGGGCGTTAGTACCGGCTTTTTCGTTAATAAATACCATGTTGGAATAGCCCGAACGAACCATGTCGAGTGTTTTATTTACAAAATCGATCGGCATGTCACTGCTATATTGAATCTGTAATTTCGGACTGCAGATGCTGAGTTCTCGATACACGTCTAAAATGGCGTAAGACGCTTCAGTTACGCGGGAACTGCCATCGGGGTTGTGGCCGCCGAGGTAGAAGGGATGTCCCCAATAGTTGCCGATAGCAGCGAACTGCATCAGGAAATAGGCGATAAATTCATCCAGTTCATCCTTGGTATATCGGCCGGTTTTAAGATCGTTCATATAATACGGATAGATAGCTGCGTCTAAACCACTGCCGAGCGAACGCACCTGGTATCCGTCGACCGATTCGCTGAGCAGGAAATATAAGAAAATCATCTGCAGTACATCGAAGGTATCTTCCGGCTTACCATCGCGCAGATGTTGTAAACATGTTGCAATTCGTGTGGCTTTCGCGTGCGTTTGACCGGACGCTTTTTGATACAACCGATCCAACAGACGCACGATCGCACGGTATTCAATCTCGATGCCGTCGAAAAAGGCTGCCTGCATCTCGGTAAGCGGGGCCGTTTCTTCATGCATACGACGATATTGGTTGGCTCGTTCGATAATGCCGGGGAATCCTAAGCGGAACAAAGCATCCCAATCCGGCACCGAGTGGTCAAAATCTGCCCATAAGGCGATGTTGCCTTTCTCGATGTTTTCGTTCATAAAGGTTTTGTCTTCCGGAGAAAGGTTGGCTTTCACCTCGTCGTACCACGGCCACACGAGCGTGGGGTATAGGTGACGATTCCAGTTATAAAAACAAACAAAATAGTCGTGTTCGCTTACGTCGATCCGTGCGTTATCCAATACATAGGCAAAGCCGGTGGCTTTTTGAAATGCGTGGGGACGGTCTTGGATGGTGAGAAACAATTCGCGCAAACCTTGTAACATTTCTTCATCATCCATGCCGGACGTAGGATCGCACGGATGTCCATGATAAGCCATCCGTTGAAAAGAATCGAACGGTTCGTTCGTGTTATGGTATTTGTTTTCAATCCAAGTGCGATCTTGTTGAAAATTGGTTAGTTTCATATAAATCACCCTCCATCGTCATCATATGACGATGCCGTATATAAGTAAATACAGAAAGTGAATAGATTTGCACTTTTCGCATATTTGTTTTTTAATAAAAATTAGTTTACAATCTATAAAATATGTGATATGCTCGTTTTGGGTGATGAAGAATGACAGATTTTTTAACGTATGATTTTAACATTTCAAAGGTTATGTTAGCGTTGCTGGTGGATAATTCGCGCAGTAAACAGGAACATCGTAATCGCCCGTTTCATGGTTTGGTATATGCGTTGCGCGGATCGTATGAGTATCGTTTTTTGTCGGGTAAAACGTATATGGTGGAAAGCGGACAGATGTTTTTTCTGCCAAAAGGATCGAGCTATGACGTGAACCATGAAGAAGACAGTGCGTGCTTGGCGGTTAATTTCGAATTAGAGGATGAAACGGTCGAATTCGCATTTACTCAGTGGGGAACGGCCTTTTCCAATCGCTTTGAAAACGCCTTTAAGCGTTTGGTTCGAGAATGGGAACGAAAAGATAGCGGTTATGTATTAAAGTGTAAGAGTATTTTATACGATGTGTTGTACCACATTCAGCGTGAACACGATCCGGTGTATTTGTCCGGTGCGCAAAAAAATCGCATGTGGCAAGCGGTGAATTATATTAAAGAGTATTATTGCCGTGGTGATATCAGCGTTGAGCAATTAGCGGCGGAATGTGGTGTAACAGCGGGTTATTTTCGTTCGTTGTTTCGAAAACAATTTGGTGTGTCGCCGCAACAATATATTACCGATCTGCGGATGGAACGGGCGATGGAACTGTTGCAATCGAACATGTTATCGGTGGCGGAAGTAGCCGAACAATGCGGGTATAACAGTCAAAGTTACTTTTGCCGTGAGTTTAAAAAACATACCGGTCTGGCACCAAGTCGATATCATATAGAAACCTTTTGATAAAACCGAAAAATAGTTATTGACAACAAAAAGACAGATGTGCTATAATGGCAAGCGAATCAGGAAAGATATGCGGCTTTAGCTCATCTGGTAGAGCGCCACCTTGCCAAGGTGGAGGTAGCGAGTTCGAGCCTCGTAAGCCGCTCCAACAAAAAGTCATCCGTCAGGATGGCTTTTTTTGTTGGTCAAGCGGATCAGGCTCGAACAGGGTACGAGCAAACGCGAGAGAAACAGTCCGGGGGACTGTTTCGGTGCCCGCGTGCGTGCCGGCGAGCGAAGCCGCCGGGCGAGCCTCGTAAGCCGCTCCAACAAAAAGTCATCCGTCAGGATGGCTTTTTTGTTTTGATGAGTGTGTTTCTGCTTTTTATGGTTAATTTTCACGAATAGGGTTATACTATTTGACAAGAAAAGTTGACATTGGCGATGCGTTGTGATATGATTTTCTTAAGAGTGAGCAGATCAATCGTTCCAAGTCGCAACCGACGGTTGCGAAAAAATCAACTTCAAGTTGCTTGTCAAACGGATATCGCTTTGATATGATAGTCAACAGGGAACGCGACCGGTTAAGCGAAAGAAAGGTGTCACGGTATGACCATTGGGCAAAAAATCACCAGTTTACGGATAGCTGCCGATATTTCGCAAGAACAATTGGCAGAAAAAATATCGGTATCTCGTCAATCGGTTTCTAAATGGGAAATGGATCAAGCACTTCCGCAGATTGATAAAGTATTGCAGTTGTGTGAATTGTTTGATATTTCGACCGATGAGTTGTTGCATGATAAAATCGCCATTCATCGGACGGCGCCCGGCGTACCGTATCAAAACAAATATTTTGGTACGGATGGATTTCGCGGCGAAGCGAATGTGGATCTAACCTCTATGCAGGCTTATAAGGTCGGTCGCTTTTTGGGATGGTATTACTCGTCGACATTGTCCGGCTGTCATAAAGCCGGGTATCGACCGCGTATTGTCATTGGGAAAGATACACGACGTTCCAGTTATATGCTCGAATATTCGATCGTGGCCGGGATTACGGCGTCTGGTGCGGATGCATATATGTTGCATGTTACGACTACACCGAGTGTATCTTATGTCACTAGACAAGATGAGTTTGATTGCGGTATCATGATCACTGCATCGCATAACCCGTTCCATGATAACGGAATCAAGGTGATCAACCGGTACGGTGAAAAGTTGGATGACGCCACCACTGCGTTGATTGAAGCTTATATTGATGGGGATATGAAAACGTTGGGGGTATCGGGTTCGGATCTGCCGCTGGCCAGTCGTGAAAAACTCGGTTGTATTGTGGATTATGTGGCCGGACGTAACCGATATGTGGCGTATTTGATCTCGGTAGCATCCCATTCGTACAAGAACTTAAAGATTGGTCTGGATTGCGCGAACGGCGCATCGTGGATGATTGCCAAATCGGTATTCGGTGCGCTTGGCGCTCAAACGGTGGTGATCGGTGCGGATCCGGATGGATTGAATATCAATAACGGATGTGGTTCGACACATATGGAAAATCTGTGTCGTTTGGTGAAAGAACAACATCTCGATTTGGGTTTTGCGTTTGATGGAGATGCCGATCGCTGTATTGCTGTGGATGGTAACGGTCAGGTGATCGATGGCGATAAAATGTTGTACGTTCTGGGCAAACGGCTGAAATCGCGCGGTATGTTAAACGGCGATACGGTTGTGGCGACTATTATGTCCAACAGTGGATTGATCAGCAGTTTAGCGGATGTCGGCATTCGATGTGAACAAACTACTGTCGGCGACCGATTTGTGTATGAATGTATGCAGAAAAACGATTATGCACTCGGTGGCGAACAAACTGGTCATGTTATTCTTAAAAAATATGCGACTACCGGTGATGGCTTGCTGACGGCCATTATGATTGCCGAAGAGGTGTGCGACTCGAAAATGTCGTTAGCCGAATTGGTTGCACCAATCAAATTGTATCCTCAGGTAACCCGAAGCATCCGCGTCAAGGATAAATCGGCGGTGCTGAGCGATGCGGATGTGTTGGCAGAAAAGCAAGCGATCGAAACGCTGATCGACGGTAAAGGTCGAGTGCTGCTTCGTCAAAGCGGAACCGAATCGGTGATTCGCGTCATGATCGAAAGCGAAAGCGAAGAACAATGTCGCGAATATGCGGATCGCATAGTTGCCGTTATGGCGAAAAAAGGTCATTGTACCAACTAATTATGTACATGAGCGACCATCCGGGTTCGCTTATAAATAAAATAGGAGTGAAGTATTATGAAATTCATTACCACGGATACCTATGAGCAACTGAGTAAACAAGCCGCTAACCTGATTGCGGCGCAAGTGATCTGCAAACCGAACTGCGTGTTGGGTTTGGCGACGGGATCTTCGCCGCTTGGCACCTATGCTGAATTGGCTGAGAAATACCGTAACGGCGAAGTCGATTTTTCGGACGTGACCTCGGTAAACCTGGATGAATACGTCGGTTTGACCGGTGAACACGATCAAAGCTATCGTTATTTCATGAATAACAACCTGTTCAAATTCATCAACATCCCGATCGAACGTACCTTTGTGCCGAACGGTTGTGCGGATGATTTGGTGAAGGAAGGTGCCGAATACGATGCGCATATCCGTGCGCTCGGCGGTATCGATCTGCAACTGCTCGGTCTTGGACTGGACGGTCATATCGGGTTTAACGAACCGGACGATGCGTTTATTGCCGAAACCCATCCGGTTGAACTCGATCCATCTACCATCGAAGCGAACGCTCGTTTCTTTGCGTCCGAAGCTGACGTGCCGCGTTCGGCTATCACCATGGGTATGTTGTCGATCATGCAGGCGAAAAAGATCCTCTTGATTGCCAACGGCGAAAAGAAACTCGACATCCTGAAAAAAGCGATGTACGGCCCGATCACGCCCAGTGTGCCGGCGTCGATCCTGCAACTGCATCCGGATGTAACGGTTATTTACAGCAAAGCGTAAGAGTATAAAAAAGAACCACTCAACCTCGGTGAGTGGTTCTTTTTTATATATCGAATCATGAATGACGTTTGGTTTGCGCTGCCAGAGCTATCAAGGCGATGAAGGTAATACCGACCACAGCGCCTAAACTATCCACAACGATATCGGATATCTGCATACTGCGTCCCGGCACGAACCATTGATGAATCTCGTCGGTAATCGCATATCCCAAACAGATGAGAAACGGTATCCACCAATTGTTTCGCTCGATTGACCGGTGTGACCGCACGGCCATGGAAGACAACATACCCAGTATCGCAAAACATGCAAAATGCGCGAGACTGCGGATCAATCCGGTCCACGATACATCTGCTGAGGGGGTGGACGTAGAAACGTCGATGTGCAAAATCGATAAAATAAATTCCGTAATAGCATCGCTTAGTGCTGACGAAGCATCCGCGTCTTGTGCGGAAAATAAAAAGATGACTACCGCCCATAAGGCAGTCAAACTCCACCAAGCTGCCGAACGAAAAATACCGTTTGACTTCATCGAATCACCTCGTTTTGTTAGCGTATTAGGTTATTAAACTATCCTATTCACTATACAAAAATCCTAAAAACAGTTCAAGTCTTTTTTGTAAAAAATTGCGACAAAGCACTTGACGGAAGGTAGAACGAATGCTATAATACAAAAGCATTCGGTGCGCTACTGTGGCTCAATGGCAGAGCAGCTCATTCGTAATGAGCAGGTTGTCAGTTCGATTCTGACCAGTAGCTCCAAAATCCCGTCCGCGCAAGTGGACGGGATTTTTTTGTAATAGATAAGCGGTAACAAGTGTTGCGGCTACGTCGGTTTTGTGCTATGCTTGTGCTACAATAGGTACAAAAATTTTTGTTATAAATAGTTGTAAAAACTCCAAAAGTGTGATATACTCATCGCATACCACACAAACTAAATATTCGGAATTTATTCTCGAAGTCTATTTTTACTTTGGTAAAAATGCAGACTTCTGTTTTCGCGTCTTCGAGAGAATTCCGAAAAGTTTGTGTGGTAGCAAATTGATGTTATGCATTTTTCGGTGTGTGTAACTTCGGTTGCACACACTTTTTTATTTTTGGAGGAAAGAATATGAAACGTTTAATTTCATTTATTTTGTGTGTAGTCACAGTTACTTTATTTGTTACAGGATGTTCTAATAATAACAACCAAAAGCTGAATTTGGAAACTTGTTATAATTGTGGAGAACAGTATATTAGTAACAGTAATTTTTGTTCTAAGTGCGGTGCAGACTTAGAAAGTCATCGAATTGATAATGAAAATGATTCTAACACCAATATTCACGTTGATTATAGTAATTATGGCTTTATAAATAATTACGGTATGACAGAGTGGTTAGAAATTATTGAGTACAATTTCGATGATCCGCAAAATGCATATGTCGTAACGCCTATTGAACCTTTTATAGTCAACTTCGACAGTGATTATTTACAATTGCGTCTTTTCGAGGAAGGTTTTCGCTATACGGGTGATTATAGCGCTGGTCGTTTATACGGAGATCCTTCTGCTTGGCAAGTCGTTGACAATAAAATCTTAAAACTCGATGGGGCTAATGACCTTTTATACTCAGAAGAATTGTTGGAAATACAAAAAATAGAAATTCATTCAGAAATTCCTTTGGTTTATACTGAAGAAGATAGATTTCCAATGGTAATTCCTACATATTTTTTAGATGTTTCAAGAGATACAACTAGCAACCGCTATTATATTAAGTCTGAATATCTCAAATGATACTTTCCTATTTCATCAAAACAAATTAGGCAAGGCAGGAATAACCGTCATACTTTCGGCAGTCTTACTGCTTAAAAACAGAGTTTTTAACAGCATCTTCGTTAGTATGATTTTGGGTGTGTCGGTATGACTTTTGTCATACAATCAAAAATAGAGTTATCTCGTATTTTCGGGATAACTCTATTTGTATATATAACTTGAAAATGATAATAAAAAATGTTATATTAAATATAAGAAAAAGCTTGTTGTTATGCGGGATTTTCAACTTGTGGAAATCATTTCCACAAGTTGAAAACGGGAGCCTCCCTTGCCTAAAGGGAGGTGGATTTGCCGTAGGCAAAGACGGAGGGATATAATACGGAACGGAAACACAACACAAAATTAACTGAAAACGCAAAAACACTACGAAAAAATATGACCAAAGAAGAACGACATTTGTGGTATGATTTTTTGCGTTCCTATCCTGTCCGTTTTTTACGGCAGAAAGTTATTGATAATTACATCGTAGATTTTTACTGTCACGAAGCACGGCTTATAATTGAACTCGACGGCTCACAACATTATGAAGAAAAAGGACTGTTAAAAGATAAGATTCGCACTGAAAAAATCGAAAGCAGAAATTTGACAGTAATTCGAATACCGAATAATGAAGTCAATAAAAATTTCAGAGGTGTCTGCGAATATATTGATTTGTTTATTAAAGAATCCCTCCACCGCTAAGAATCCCTCAGTCAAAACCTACGGTTTTGCCAGCTCCCTTTAGGCAAGGGAGCCTTTGCGGTCCCCCTCCCTTTAGGGCAAGGGAGGCTGAATTTGTCCCTAATTTGACACAAGCATATATTTAAACACAGGGCGGTGATGGAGTAATGAAATGCGATGCGTTATTCGAATTGATCGATCAATCAACGGAAGCCTATCTTGCCGTTTGGGAAACGGTTTGTAATATAGAAATCCCACCGATCACAAATCGGGCGTGGATGCGGTTGGTCGATATTTGGCGGACATGGCCGAGCAACGCGGATGGCGCGTAGAGCGTTTTGAACAGCCGGTATCCGGTGATGTGTTGTGCATCACCATGAATCCGGAATCGTCTGCGCGTCCGATAACGTTTTCGGGACATATGGATACGGTGCATCCTGTGGGATCGTTTGGAACGCCGGCTGTGCATCGAGATACAGAAAAAATATACGGACCGGGTGTAACCGATTGCAAGGGTGGCGTGGTTGCGGCCGTTTTTGCCATGGATGTTTTGCACAGATATGGGTTTACATCGCGCCCTATACAACTTTTGCTTTCAAGTGACGAGGAAGTTGGTAGTCGATACAGCCAAAAAGCTACAATACGGTATATCTGTGAACGAGCCCAAAACTCGTTAGCTTTTTTCAACATGGAAGGACATACCGCAGGTGAAGCTTGCTTGCAAAGAAAAGGTATTATCACCTTTCTGTTTACGGTACATGGGGTGGAAGCGCACGCGTCTAAATGTGCCAATTTAGGGGCTAATGCGATTGCAGAGGCAGCGCATAAGATTTTGGAAATCGAAAAGTTCAAGGATGCGGAAGGTGTTACTTGTTGCACGAGTGTGATCAGTGGCGGAACAACGGTCAATACGGTGCCCGGTCAATGCGAGTTTCGTGTTAACGTGCGGTTTGCCACCGCTGAGCAGAAAGAATGGATCTGTGACTATATGCAGACATTGGCCGATACGGTGTTCGTTGCAGGATGCAAAACCAACCTCGAACAGGTATCGTATCGTGCGGCTATGGAATACTCCGCTAAAAACATCGAGCTGTTAGAAACGGTCAATCGGGGATTTGCAGAAAGTGGGTTGCCTTTGCTTGCCACTAGCAAAAGAACGGGTGGCTCGGATGCGGCGGACATCACGGCATTGGGCATTCCGTGCCTGGATTCTATGGGCGTTAGAGGAGGCGATATTCATACTTCGTGTCACGATATTTAAAAAGCGATCATCGAAAGATGATCGCTTTTTGTATTCATATACTTGTTTGTGTGATGAGAATATGGTACAATTTAGTAAAAAGTAAGGAGAGGCGGGGAATACATGCCGAAATTGCTCGAAAAAATTAAGCATACGGTAGATGCAACCATACCGGATAAAGAAGAATTAACGCATGGGTTACATCCCAAAATCGATTATGCGCTTCTTATCTTGCGAAACGTATTTGTCGCACTGGCGGCATTGTTTTTTCTGGTATCGCTATGTTGGCATGAAGTGTATAACGTTTTAAAGGCGGTCGGGTATTTTTCCGGTGCAGTCGCCTATATTTTCGAGTGCCTGGCCGTTACCGACTGTTTTCAGACGAAGGTACCGCACACCGAAATGTTTATGGTCTATTGTTTTGGCCCTCTATATATCCTAATGGGACTTGGTTATATGTTTTGGCATTAAACCGAGCAACGCTTTGAAAAGTGGAAAACTAACACACCTACGAAACATCCTAACACGGCTTTGTTGGGGTGTTTTTTTATATATGTGGCGGTTTCGGTGGAAAAGTGTCTCGATTTTGCGTTTTAAACCTCTGTGCAACTTGACGGTTGGTAGAATTTACTATATAATTACTTGTTGAGAAATCAACGTTTCTTTAAAAGAACGTACAAGGGAGTTGTTTGTGGATATGAATGCCAAATACGATGCCTTATTTACCCCGTGGAAGATCGGGAACGTGGAGATCAAAAACCGTATTGTGATGTGTCCGATGGGGGGTACATCGTTGTTCGGTTGGTTTGAACTGGGCGGTTGCCATTTTGATAAAGAGGCGGCGAAACTGTTCTTGGAACGGGCGAACAACAACGTCGGGTTGATTATTCCTGGCATTGCACCGTTGCGCGATACGTTTTGGGGGAAATGGTTGTGGCAGAACCCGAAGATGTTCGAGGAACTGAAAGAGTTTATGGACGAGATCCATAAGACCGGTGCCAAACTGTTTGTGCAACTGACCGCCGGTATGGGGCGATCGTGGGCGATCACTGAATTGGTGGCACCGTTACATAAAAATAAAATTACCCGTGCGATCGTAAAACCCATTATTGATACGTCGCACGAACTGGCAAGTCCCAGTCCGCAACCGTCGCGTTGGGCACACGATATTATCTGTCCGGAAATGACGGTGGAACAGATTCACGAGATCATCGAGGCGTTTGCCAAAACGGCCAAACTTTGCCGAGATGCCGGCGTGGACGGGGTAGAGGTACACGCCGTACACGAAGGGTATTTGCTGGATCAATTCGCTATCGAATTCTTTAATAAACGGACCGATGAATATGGCGGCAGTTTTGAAAACCGATATCGCTTTGCGGCGGAAGTGGTGAAAGCCATCAAAGAGGCGTGCGGTGACGATTATCCGGTTTCGTTGCGGTATTCGGTGGAATCCAAGATGAAAGGGTTCTGCGAAGGGGCTATGCCGGGCGAAGAATATACCGAAGTCGGACGGAATATGGCCGAAAGTGAAAAAGCGGCGAAATACCTGCAGGATGCCGGTTACGATATGCTCAATGCCGACAACGGAACCTATGATTCGTGGTATTGGGCGCATCCGCCGATGTATATGCCGGAAAACTGCAACTTAGAAGATGTTTCACACATCAAACAATTTGTGGATATTCCGGTGGTGTGCGCAGGCCGTATGGATTCTGAAGTGGCGGCTAAAGCGGTGGCAGAAGGCAAGATCGACGCGGTTGGTGTGGCTCGTCAATTCCTGGTGGATCCGGCGTGGATCACAAAATTGATCGAGGATCGATTGGAAGATATCAAACCGTGTATTTGTTGTCATGCCGGTTGTTTCAATTTCTCATCTTCCAAAGGGCACGCCAATACGCAGGATTTGACCGATACGATGGGATTGGCACGGTGTGCTTTGAATCCCGAAACCATGCAATCGAAGAAATATCATATTCAACCGGCGAAAAAAGCAAAGAAGATCGCCGTGATCGGCGGCGGTATCGGCGGTATGGAAACGGCGCTCGTTTGTGCAAAACGCGGTCACAGCGTGACGATCTACGAAAAGAGCGACAAACTCGGCGGTGTGTTTATTGCGGCGGCTGCCCCGTCGTATAAAGAAAAAGATCGTGACCTGATCACGTGGTATCGTCGCGAGATACAAAAATACCCGATCGAGGTGGAGTTCAACACGGAAATTACCGATATTTCTACGTTGGATGCGGATGAGATCATCGTGGCGACCGGTGCGAAAGCTAACGTATTGCCGGTGAAAGGTGCCGAATTGGGTATCGAAGCGGTGGAATTTCTGTTGGGCGAAAAAACGGTCGGCGACAACGTAGTGATTGTCGGCGGTGGCCTGACCGGTTGCGAAATTGCGTATGAGCTGTATCTGCAAGGCAAAAAACCGACCATTGTGGAAATGCAGGATGACCTTATTACCACAAAAGGCGTGTGTTTGGCGAATACGAGTTATCTGCGCGATTTCTTTAAAACCAATCAAGTGCCGGTACATCTGGAAACCAAATTGTCTGAAATTCACACCGACGGTGTGACCGTGACCGATAAAGACGGCAACACCTTTAAGATCGACGCGGATAATGTGATTTTGTCCACTGGATACAAACCAGCTCCGTTAGTTGCTAAAGGCAAACGGGTGCATGTGGTAGGCGATGCTCATAAGGTTGGCAACCTGCGCACGGTTATTTGGCAGGCGTGGGATGTCGCGATGAAACTGTAAGGGGGTAGATAGCGATGCTGTTAACGCAAGAACAACAAGCTATTCTCAATGGAGAAAAAGGCGAAACGTTAGCGAAAGTGATGAAGACTTTGGTCATGTACGGGGAAGCGTTCGGTGCGGAAAAATTGGTGCCGATCACGTCCAAATACAATCATTTGGTTACCTCGTTTGGGTTAAAAGTGATGTCCCCGGTATACGATCTGATGCAACAACTGTTGGATG
Source organism: Acutalibacteraceae bacterium (assembly GCA_045544455.1). GTDB lineage: Bacteria > Bacillota > Clostridia > Oscillospirales > Acutalibacteraceae > JAZPYZ01. Next base: position 61,424 of record JAZPYZ010000008.1, read on the forward strand.
CCGGAGTGGCTTCCGGTCAACAGTTTTCGGTGGATCCGCGGCCGTTGGATAAAAACGTGCCGGCCAATTTTTTACAAAACTTTGTATTTAACAAGTTTATGTATACCAAGCAGGGTTTTTATGAAGGACAACTTAAAGAACTTGGTTTGATGGATAAGGATGCGTTCTCCTGTACCTGTTATATGGGTGAAGTCGGCAACAAACCGCAAAAGGGCGAGGTGTTGTCGTGGGCAGAGTCCAGTGCGGTGGTATACGCTAACTCGGTGTTAGGCGCACGTTGTAACCGCAACTCGGGTATTATCGATATTATGGGTTCGATCGTGGGGTATGTGCCGTATTTCGGTCTGTTGACCGACGAAGGACGTAAAGCTACGTGGGTTGTAAAGATCAACACCACCAAGAAACCCGAAGCTCAGTTGTTGGGTTCGGCGATCGGGATGAAGGTTATGGAAGACGTACCTTACGTGGTGGGCCTGGATCAATGGATCGGCACCGAACTCAACGATGCGGCGTGCGCCTACCTTAAGGATTTCGGCGCGGCGACTGCTTCCAACGGTGCGGTGGGATTGTATCACATTGAAAACCTCACGCCCGAAGCGGTGGAACTCGGTAACAAACTCGTGTCGGAAGGCGCGAAAGAGTACGTTATCGACGATGCGGAACTCGAACGGGTAAAAGCCAACTATCCGGTGGTATGGAAGAATCCTGACGCAACGCCGAAATTGTGTTTTGTGGGATGTCCGCATCTGTCGCTCGAACAACTTAAAACGTGGACGGATAATATCGAGGCGGCGCTCGCGAAAAACGGCACCAAGAAAGTGGTGATCCCGACGGTGTTGACTGCCGCGCCCAAGGTGTTGGAAGCATTTGAAAAGACGGAATATGCCGCGAGATTGAAAGCGACCGGGGTTATCACCTCGTATATTTGCCCGCTGATGTATATGAACAACCCGTTGTGCAAAACAATGCCGGTCATTACCTCGTCTAACAAGTTGCGCACATATACCAGTGCGCGGTATTATACCGATGACGAGATTTTATGTGCCATCACGAATGGAGGGAAATAACCATGAAACAATTTCAAGGTAGAGTGATCACGCCGGGCACCGTTACGGCGCCGGCGGTGGTTACCACACAAGGTTTTAATACGTTGGCTTCGTTCCAGATGGCGTTGCAGTTCGGCGATAAGGACGTCAAATGCGGTGACCAAAACAATGCCGAACTACACGGCAAACCGTTGATTGGCAAAGCACTTTGTTTGCCGCAAACCATTGGCTCGACGACTGGCGGATTGGTTTTGTATTGCGCGTGCGCGATGCAGAAAAATCCGGCGTGTATGTTGTTTGCCAATCCCATTGATTCGCTGGCGGCTGCCGGTGCGGTGTTGGCGGATGTGTGGGTAGACGGTGTTACCATGCCGGTTGTGGATTCGCTCGGAGACGAGTTTTTGCAGTACGTTAAAGATGGTATGACCATTACCGTTGAAGAAAACGGCTTGGTGTGTGTATCGGAATAACCAATCCAAAACGAAGACCGTTATCGGTCTTCGTTTTTTTGCGCTTTACGGTAATTGTTTGGTTGAAAAAACGCGCGCGATATGCTATGCTAATAATAGTAACGTTTGGTAAGGGGATTGTTATGAATCGGACACAACAACATACCGAAAAATCGGCAGGAATGGCCTCTATGACGGAACTGTATAAAATCGGGCGCGGTCCGTCCAGTTCGCATACCATTGGGCCGGAAAAAGCATGCCAGGTGTTTATGTCACGATATCCTCAAGCGGATTCGTATCGAGTGGTGTTGTACGGTTCGTTGTCGAAAACCGGAAAAGGGCACGGTACCGATACCGTTATTGCCAAAACGTTACAACCGATCCCATGTGAAGTGGTGTTTCACGACGAAGAACTAGACGCCACCCATCCCAATACCATGGATATCACCGCGTTTTGTGACGGCAAAGAGATCGGGTTTGCGCGAGTAGAAAGTGTTGGCGGCGGTGCCATTCGTTTCCAAGGGGAGGGAATGGTTGAGTCGAACATGGTGTACGAGCAAAACAGTTTTCAGGAAATTGCGGCCTATTGTCGGGAACGCGGTATGCGGTTGTGGCAGTTTGTCGACATGACCGAAGGACCGGGATTTGCCACGTATATGGCGGATATTTGGCAGGCGATGAAGCATAGTATCCGTCAAGGCTTGGAGGACGAGGGTGTGCTTCCGGGCGGTTTAAACGTGCAAAAGAAAGCAAAGCATTTGTTTAATTGCGATCACGTGGATGAAACGGCCGAAACGCGTGAAAATCGGTTGGTATGTGCCTATGCATTTGCTGTTGGCGAACAAAATGCTACCGGCGAAAAGATCGTGACGGCTCCCACGTGCGGTGCGGCGGGGGTAGTGCCGGCGGTGTTGTATTATCAGCAGCAAAAGCATAATTATACCGATGAGCAGATGGTACAAGCTTTGATGACGGCCGGTATTATTGGAAACTTGATTAAAACGAACGCGTCTATCTCAGGTGCGGAATGCGGTTGTCAAGCGGAAGTCGGTTCGGCGTGTGCGATGGCGGCGGCCGCTTTGGGTGAACTGTTTAAACTTAGTTTGGATAAAATTGAATATGCGGCGGAAATCGCGATCGAACACCATTTGGGATTGACCTGCGATCCCATTTGTGGTTTGGTGCAGATTCCGTGCATTGAACGCAATGCCGTAGCGGCGATGCGCGCGATCAACGCGGTGAATATTGCGAGTTTTTTAAGCGGTACGCGTAAAATTTCGTTGGATAATGTGATTCGCGTAATGCGCGAAACCGGGTTGGATCTGTCGCACAAATATAAGGAAACGGCCGAGGGTGGATTGGCCAAAATAGTGGTGCAGTAAACCGGTTGATTAGTGGGTTTTGTGGAATTCGACAGTTTTAGGTAAACGGTGGAAAATCGATTGACAAAATACCCCTATTTGTGATAATATATTTTAAATTGATCTTTAAAGACGATACAGAGATATCGGCAAGATTCAGTTAGCCAATTAAGATACACGCAGGTGTGTCTGTTTTGTGTTATCCGCCTTGTCGATTTTAACGGCAAGGCTTTTTTATATGAACACGACGGCTGAAAGGAGTATATCATGGAAAAGTTGAAAGCGAATATTCAACATTTGACTCCCGATTTGTCCCTCGCACTCGAAAAACAATTTTTCTCGAGTGATGTATTCGCGCCCCTCAATTCTGAACAATACGCTATATTTCCCGGCTTTTGCGATGTGCATGTGCATTTTCGTGAGCCGGGTTATTTTTATAAAGAGACGATGGTAACAGGTTGTCAAGCCGCCGCACATGGTGGGTATACCGCCGTGTGCACCATGCCGAATTTAAATCCCGTACCGGATGGCGCGGCACATCTTCGCGCGCAAACCGAGATTATCGAACGGGATGCAACTATCCACGTGTATCCGTATGCGGCGATCACGGTTGGGCAACAAGGGGAAACTTTGGCAGATATGGAGAAGTTGGCACCGGAGGTCATTGCGTTTTCCGATGACGGACGCGGTGTGCAGAGCGAAGCGATGATGCGCGACGCCATGCTCAAAGCAAAAGCGCTCGGCAAAATGATCGTGGCGCATTGCGAAGATAACGCGTTGTTATTTGGCGGCTATATCCACGACGGAACGTATGCCGCACTCAACGGACACAAGGGCATTTGCAGCGAAAGCGAATGGAAACCGATTGAACGCGATCTGCGGTTAGCCAAGGAAACCGGTTGTGCGTATCATGTGTGTCATATTTCCACCAAAGAGAGTGTATCGCTGATTCGCGATGCCAAACGAAACGGCGTTAACGTCACGTGTGAAACCGCGCCGCACTATTTGGTGATGGACGATAGCGATCTGCAAGAAGAGGGACGGTTTAAGATGAATCCGCCGTTGCGTTCGCCGGAAGATCGATATGCGTTGATTGAAGGGGTGCGCGACGGGACGATCGATATGATCGCGACCGACCACGCCCCGCATTCTGCCGAGGAAAAAGCCAAGGGACTTGCCGGCAGTGCGTTCGGTATTGTGGGCCTGGAAACCGCATTCCCGGTGATGTACACAAAATTGGTAAAAACGGGTGTTATCACCCTGAATAAATTGATAGAATTGCTTGCCATTCAACCGCGTAAACGATTCGGTATTCCGCTGGGAACCGATTTTACGGTATGGGATTTGAACGCGACCGAGATCATTGATCCGGACAAATTCCTGTCCAAAGGGAAAGCCACTCCGTTTACCGGCATGGCCGTCGATGGTCGTTGTGTTTTGACAGTGTGTGACGGCAAGATCGTCTATCAAGCGTAAGTGATTTATTAGGAGGCATCGTTATGGCTAAGAGGACAGACATTAAGAAAGTGTTAATCATCGGTTCCGGCCCGATCGTGATCGGTCAAGCGGCGGAATTCGACTATGCCGGTACGCAAGCGTGTTTGGCGTTGAAAGAAGAAGGGTATGAGGTTGTGTTGGTCAACTCCAACCCGGCTACCATTATGACCGATACAACTATTGCCGATAAGGTGTATATGGAGCCTCTGACGTTGGAATATATCGCTAAAATTTTGCGGTATGAACGTCCCGATGCGATCGTTCCGGGTATCGGCGGTCAAACCGGTTTGAATATCGCGATGCAACTCGAGAAAAAAGGCGTTTTGAAGGAATGCGAGATCGAATTGCTTGGCACCAGCAGTGAAAGTATCGAACGTGCCGAAGACCGCGAACTGTTTAAAGAACTTTGTCAATCGATTGGTGAACCTACGATTCCGTCCGAAATTACCTATAGCATCGACGAAGCTAAAGAGGCGGCGGCACGCATCGGTTATCCGGTGGTGTTGCGTCCGGCGTTTACGCTTGGCGGTACCGGAGGTGGGTTTGCCTATAACGAAGAGGAACTTATCGAAATTGGTTTGAACGCGTTTAAGTTGTCGCCGGTTCATCAGGTGTTGATCGAAAAGAGCGTGAAAGGGTACAAGGAAATCGAGTTCGAAGTTATGCGCGATTCCACCGATCATGCGATCACCATCTGCGGTATGGAAAATATCGATCCGGTCGGTGTGCATACCGGTGACTCGTTGGTCGTTGCTCCGATCATGACGCTGAACGATCACGATCTGAAAATGCTCAACGACAGTGCGATCAAAATCATCAAAGCACTGAAAATCGAAGGCGGTTGTAATGTGCAGTTTGCGCTCAACCCCTATACCAGCGAATATTTCTTGATCGAAGTGAACCCGCGCGTGTCGCGTTCGTCGGCACTCGCATCCAAGGCCAGCGGTTACCCGATTGCCCGTGTTACGGCAAAAATTGCGCTGGGCATGTCGCTCGAAGAAATCGCGATTGCGAATACCAACGCCGCCTTTGAGCCGCGTTTGGATTACGTGGTGGCGAAATTGCCGCGTTTCCCGTTCGATAAATTTACCACGGCTGCCAACACGCTCGGTACGCAGATGAAAGCGACCGGCGAGGTGATGGGAATCGGCTCGACGTTAGAAGAATGTTTGTTGAAATCGGTTCGTTCGCTTGAAACCGGTGCGGATCATTTCTATCTTCCGAAGTTCGATAGCCAATCCGACGAGGAATTGGTGGAATATATTAAAACGTTCCGCGACGATAACATCTTTGCGGTGACCGAACTGATTCGCCGCGGTATGACGGTGGCACAGTTACATGAGATCACCAAAATCACGCCGTATTTCTTAGAAGCCATCGAACACATTGTGGAAAAAGAAAGCGAACTGAAAGCCAACGTGAAGAACGCCGAGGTGTTACTGTCGGCCAAAAAGATGGGCTTTGGAGATAAGTTTATTGCGAAATTGTGGAAAACTACCGAGATCGATGTGTACGAATATCGTAAATCGCTCGGTATGTTCCCGGCGTTCCGTATGGTGGACACCTGCCATACCAACGCGTATATTCCGTATTTCTACTCGTCCTATACCGGAGACAACGCATCGGTATTGACCGACAAGAAAAAGATTGTGGTACTGGGCGCCGGTCCGATTCGTATCGGGCAAGGTGTGGAATTCGACTATTCGACGGTGCACGCTGTACAGACCATTAAGAAGAGTGGTTACGAAGCGATTATCATCAACAATAACCCTGAAACGGTTTCGACCGACTATACCACGGCGGACAAGTTGTATTTTGAACCGTTGACGCCGGAAGATGTTATGAACATCATCGAATTTGAAAAGCCGGAAGGCGTTATCGCGTCGCTCGGCGGACAAACCGCCATCAATCTGGCTCAACCGTTGATGGAACGCGGTGTCAAGATCATTGGTACCGACTGTGCCGCGATCGAACGTGCCGAAAACCGCGACAGTTTTGAAAAGATCCTCGAAGAACTCGATATTCCGCAACCGCAAGGTCGTGCCGTTACCAAGATCGAAGACGGTATTCAGGCAGCGAAAGATATCGGGTATCCGGTTTTGGTTCGTCCGAGTTTCGTGCTCGGTGGCCGCGCTATGCAGATTGTGGCGAATGAAGAACAACTGCGCCATTACCTCAAAACCGCGGTAGAAATCGACGAAGACAAGCCGGTATTGGTGGATAAGTACATCCAAGGTAAAGAGGTCGAGGTCGACGCCATTTGTGATGGTCGCGACGTGTTTGTACCGGGCATTATGGAATTGGTTGAACGTACCGGTGTTCACAGCGGTGACTCGATCAGCGTGTATCCGGCGTTCAGTATTTCGGACAAAGTCAAAGGTACGATTCTGCAATACGCCAAAAAACTCGGTTTGGGGATCGGGATTATCGGCTTGTATAACATTCAGTTTATCGTCGACGATAACGAAAACGTCTTTATCATCGAAGTAAACCCGCGTTCGTCGCGTACGGTACCGTTCCTGTCGAAATCGACCGGTTACAGTTTGGCCGATATCGCGACCGAAGTGATCTTGGGCAAGTCGCTTAAAGAACAAGGCATTTTCGATATCTATCCGAAAGAAAAACAACGTTGGTACGTTAAAGTGCCGGTGTTCTCATTTAACAAGATTCGCGGTTTAGACGCGTATCTGTCGCCGGAAATGAAATCCACCGGTGAAGCCATCGGTTATGACAACAAACTCAACCGCGCGTTGTATAAAGCGTTGCAAGCGTCCGGCATGCATCTGCAAAACTACGGTACGGTGTTTGCCACCATCGCCGATAAAGATAAGGAAGAGGCGTTGCCGCTGATTCGCCGGTTCTATAACCTTGGGTTCAATATCGAAGCAACCATCGGTACGGCGAATTTCCTGAAAGCTAACGGTATTCGCACGCACGTGCGCAAAAAGATCAGCGAAAACTGTGACGAAATTCCGGAAGCGATTCGTCAAGGCCATATTGCGTATGTAATCAACACGCGTGATATCGGTGCGGTCGGTCAAGAAAACGACGGTCATATGATCCGTCAATGCGCAACCGAAAACAACGTCACCATCTTTACGGCGCTCGATACGGTTAGCGTGTTGTTGGACGTGTTGGAAGAAACCACGCTCACCATCTCGACCATCGACGCGTAATGCAAAAACCTTTCTAAGGAGTTTCTATGAAACAGGGAATTTTTCAAATTGTGGAAAACGTGCATTTGACCGATAGTGTGATGCGGATGCAACTGAAAGGAGACGTGTCTGATATCACCGCTTGCGGTCAATTCATCAACATCAAGATCGACGGACTGTATTTGCGCCGTCCGATTTCGGTGTGTGATGTCGACGAAGATACCGTTACGATCGTGTACAAGATCGTCGGTCGCGGTACCGAGATTATGAGCCGGATGCAAGAGGGGGAACTGGATGTTCTGACCGGGCTTGGCAATGGGTATGATCTGTCGGTGTCGGGGAATGCACCGTTGCTGATCGGCGGTGGTGTCGGCGTGCCGCCGTTGTATTTGCTGGCGAAACGCTTGATCGCCGAAGGGAAACGCGTATCGGTGATTCTGGGATTCAATACCAAAGAGGAAATCTTTTTGGAACAAGAATTCAAGGCCTTGGGCGCGGACGTCACGGTGGCCACGGCGGATGGCTCGTACGGCGTGAAAGGCTTTGTTACCGACGCGATGACCGTCAAAACCTACACCCACTTTTACACTTGTGGTCCTGAACCGATGCTTAAAGCGGTATATGCGGCAAGCAATACCAGTGGTCAATTTAGTTTTGAAGAACGTATGGGATGCGGTTTTGGCGCTTGTATGGGCTGTTCCTGCAAGACGGTGACTGGTTATAAACGGATCTGCAAGGATGGTCCGGTGTTGCGCAAGGAGGAGATCTTATGGGAAAATTAAGCGTCAATCTTTGCGGTATCGAACTGGATAATCCCATCATTCCGGCCAGTGGAACGTTTGGATACGGATATGAATTTGCAGAACTGTACGATATCAATTGTTTGGGAACGTTTTCGTTTAAAGGCACAACCAAAGATCCGCGTTTTGGCAATCCGACACCGCGCATTGCGGAATGTCCGTCCGGCATGATCAATGCCGTTGGCTTACAAAACCCGGGTGTGGAAAAGGTGATTAGCGAAGAGTTGCCGAAGTTGAAGACCTGCTTTAACAAACCGGTCATGGCCAACGTCAGCGGCTTTTCGATTGAAGACTATGCTTACACCTGTGCCAAGCTGGACGCTTGTGAACAGGTTGGTTGGTTGGAAGTCAACGTTAGTTGCCCGAACGTGCACGGCGGCGGAATGAGTTTTGGTACCGATCCGAAAGCGGCCGCCGAAGTAACCAAATCGGTCAAAGCGGTGACCACCAAACCGGTTATCGTGAAATTGTCGCCCAACGTTACCGATATTGTATCGATTGCCAAAGCGTGTGAAGATGCCGGTGCGGATGGGATTAGTCTAATCAATACCTTGCTCGGTATGCGGATCGATCTGCGTACGCGCAAACCGGTAATCGCCAATAAAATGGGCGGTTTTTCTGGCGCGGCGATCTTTCCGGTTGCGGTGCGGATGGTATATCAGGTGGCGAATGCCGTTAAGATTCCGGTCGTTGGAATGGGCGGCGTGAGTTCGGCCGAAGATGTGATTGAAATGATGCTTGCCGGCGCGACGGCGGTGGAAGTGGGGGCGGCCAACCTGGTCGATCCGTTTGTTTGCCGTGATATAGTGGAAAACTTGCCGCGCGTGATGCAACAGTATCGTATCGATAATTTGAAAGATATTATAGGAGGGGTTAAATAATGGGTAAGGACGTTATTATTGCGTGTGATTTTTCTAGCGCGCAACAAGTATTCTCGTTTTTGGACAAGTTTACCGGTCGGAAACCGTTTGTGAAGATCGGAATGGAACTGTTCTATGCGGAAGGTCCGCAGATTGTGCGTGAGATCAAGAAGAGAGGGCACAAGATTTTCCTCGATTTGAAATCGCACGATATTCCGAACACCATCAAAAAATCCATGGCGGTATTGTCCGGCTTGGATGTGGATCTGTGTAACTTGCACGCCAGCGGTACGGTTCGCATGATGGAAGCGGCTATTGAAGGTCTTACTCGTTCGGATGGCACGCGTCCGTTGTTGATTGCGGTTACCCAGTTAACCTCGACCGATCAAGAAAGTATGGAAAACGATCTGTTGATCAAACAACCGATCGATCAAGTGGTAATGCACTATGCAGCGAACGCGAAAAAAGCCGGCCTGGACGGCGTGGTATGTTCGCCGCTGGAAGCCGGTGAAGTGCATGATTTGTGCGGTAACGATTTCTTAACGGTTACGCCGGGTGTGCGGTTTGCCGACGGCGACATGGGCGACCAAAAACGCGTTATGACGCCGGCTCAGGCCAAAGAGATCGGTTCGGATTATATTGTGGTTGGACGTCCGATCACCGCGGCCGAAGATCCGGTTGCGGCGTATAACCGCTGTGTAGCGGAATTTTGTGACTGAGTGGATAGTACGATAAGGAGATAGACATCATGGAAAGCTATAAAAGAGAGTTTATTGAATTTCTGAAAGGTGCCGGCGTACTGAAATTTGGCGATTTCACGGCTAAAAGCGGTCGTAAAATTCCGTATTTCATCAACGCAGGTGAGATCAAAACCGGTGAACAAATTGCCAAACTCGGCGAATTCTATGCGAAAAGTTATTTAGAGAAGGTCGGTAACAAACGCACCGTTTTGTATGGACCGGCTTACAAAGGTATTTCGATCGCGGTTTCGTCATCTATTGCTTTGGCTAAAAACGGATTGGACGTACCGTTCTTCTTCAACCGTAAAGAAGCGAAAGATCACGGCGAAGGCGGTATTTTCGTCGGTTATGTTCCGACCGAGGGTGAAGAAATCGTGATTGTAGAAGATGTCATCACCGCCGGTACGGCCATTCGCGAAAGTATGGCTAATTTGAGCTCGTTGCAAGGGGTTAAAGTGGCGGCAACCTTCGTTATGGTTGACCGTAAAGAAAAAGGCCAAGGTGAAAAATCGGCCATGGCAGAAATTGAAGAAGTGTATGGTTTTCCGGTGTATTCGGTGGTAGACGTATACGATATCATCGAGTATCTCGAAGAAGATAGCGCTAACGCGGAAAACGTAGCACGTATCAAAAATTATTTAGCCGTGAACGGAGCAAAAGCATGAGAAGTGTGATTGATATTCTGGATCTGTCGGTGGAAGAAATCAATGAATTGATCGCTACGGCGTGTGATATCATCGATCATCCGCAAACGTATGCCGACAAATGCAAAGGGAAGAAACTCGCGACGTTGTTTTTCGAGCCGTCTACCCGCACTCGTTTGAGTTTTGAGGCGGCAATGTATGAACTCGGTGGCAATGTTATCGGGTTTTCCGAAGCACAGAGTTCTTCTGCGGCTAAAGGAGAGAGCGTGGCGGATACCGCCAAGACCATCAGTTGTTATGCCGATATCATTGCGATGCGCCATCCGAAAGAAGGCGCACCGTTTGTTGCGGCGCAAAATGCCTCAATCCCGGTTATCAATGCCGGAGACGGCGGTCACAATCATCCTACCCAGACGTTGGCGGATCTGTTGACCATCTATCGTGAAAAGGGTGGGTTTGACAATCTGACGGTCGGTTTTTGCGGAGACTTGAAATTCGGTCGTACCGTACATTCGCTGATCAATGCATTGTCTAGATATCACAACATTAACATTGTGTTGATCTCACCGGAAGAATTGAAACTGCCGAGTTACGTGAAAAAAGATATTTTACAGAAAAACAACATTCCGTATGTGCAGACCGATAATTTGGAAAACGCGATCCCGGATTTGGATATTCTGTATATGACTCGTGTGCAACGCGAACGATTCTTCAACGAAGAAGATTATCTGCGGTTGAAAGATACGTATATTCTCGAACCGAAGAAGATGCAACGCGCCAAAAGTGATTTGTGCATTATGCATCCGTTGCCGCGTGTGAATGAGATCAGTGTATCCATCGATAACGATCCGCGCGCTTGTTATTTCAAGCAGGTGCTAAACGGCAAATACATGAGAATGGCACTTATTTTGAAATTGTTGGGGGCGATGGACAGATGAATATAGATTCGATTGTCAACGGGATCGTAATTGATCATATTCCGGCCGGAAGCGGCATGCGGTTATACGAATTGCTGAATTTGGATGCGTTAGATTGCCAAATTGCCATCATTAAAAACGCTTCCAGTCCGCGTATGGGGAAAAAAGATATCATTAAAATTGCGGCGAATATACCGACCGATCTGGATATTATCGGCTATGTTGCGCCGGATGTGACGATCAACGTCATTCGCGACGGTAAGTTGGTGGAAAAGAAATCGATCGAATTGCCGCAAACACTTACCAACGTCATCAAATGTAAAAATCCGCGGTGTATCACTTCGACAGAACAGGAACTGGACCACCAATTCCGGTTATCGGATCGAGAAAACCGGGTTTATCGCTGTATTTATTGCGAAACAAAAGCATCGAATTGAACCGTCAAAATAAGGTCGATTCGGTGTCGGGAAAAATTGGATAATAGGGTTAAGCGGCTTGACAGAAACAGCGGTTTATGGTACAATAGTCCTACTTTATTTTAGGTATGTTTCCTTATGACTGACGGATAATTGTGGAGCACCACAAAGGAGTAAGGAACACGATATGGCATACCTTAAAGCCGACCGTCTGGGCGCTCTTAACTTAATTGTAAGCTAAGGGCGTCTTTCTGTTTTTTAGAAAAGGAGTTTGTTATGAAAAAAGTCGGAATCGTGATGGGTAGCGATAGTGATCTGCCGATTGTGAAAAAGGCGATGGATACGCTGAAAATGTTCGATATCCCGTTTGAAGTGCACGTCTATTCAGCGCACAGAACGCCGGATCAGGCGCGCGATTTTGCACGATCGGCCAGAGACAAGGGTTTTGGCGTGATGATTGCGGCAGCCGGTATGGCGGCGCATTTAGCCGGTGCGGTAGCGGCGAACACGACGCTTCCGGTTATCGGCATTCCGTGCAGTTCGCAAAATCTGGACGGATTGGACGCGTTACTTTCCACTGTGCAGATGCCGTCGGGTATCCCGGTTGCTACGGTAGCGGTCGGCGGCGGCGCTAATGCGGCGTTACTCGCGGCACAGATGCTCGCCATTGAAGATTCGGAATTGGCGGCCAAACTGGATGCCAAACGGGTGGCCGATGCGCAAGCGGTTTTAGAAAAAGACGCCAAGATCTCGGCAGAATGGAACGCATAAACAACAGGCGAAAGGAAAACTAATACGGAGGCAAAGGCATGGGTGGCTTTTTTGGAGCAGTTTGTCATCACGACGTGATATCGGACGTGTTTTTCGGCACCGATTATCATTCTCATTTGGGCACAAGACGTGCCGGTATGGCGGCGTATGACGACACAATCGGTTTGCAACGGGATATTCATAACATCGAGAACTCTCCGTTTCGAACCAAGTTTGAACATATTTTTGAAGAGATGAAAGGTCACGCGGCCATCGGATGCATCAGCGATTACGATCCGCAACCGTTGTTGATTCGTTCAAATATTGGGGTGTATGCGATTTGTTGTGTCGGTATCATCAACAATGCTGAAGACCTGATTAAACAATATTTATCGGTCAGTAGCGGTGGACATTTCGGCGCGATGACCGGAGGTGCTGTCAATGCGACCGAACTGGTGGCGGCATTGATCAACCAAAAAGATAATTTTGCCGACGGCATTCGGTTCGCACAAGAGTCGATTGAAGGTACGGCATCGATTTTGATCTTGACGGGATACGGTTCATTGATCGCTGCACGTGATAAACTCGGCCGTATTCCGGTGATGATCGGAAAAAATGAACAGGGTTATTGCGTATCGTTTGAATCGTTTGCGTATCAAAAACTCGATTATGAAGACGAGTATGAACTCGGTCCCGGCGAAATTGTGGAAATTACCGCCGATAGCCTCACACAACTGGCAAAGCCCGGTAAAGAAAAGCGGATTTGCTCGTTTTTGTGGAGTTATTACGGATACTCTACCTCTCGGTACGAGGGGAAAAACGTTGAGGTTATGCGATATATCAACGGTAAAATTTTGGCTCAACACGACAAAGAGCGTGGCGTTGCCACCGATATTGATTACGTTGGTGGTGTGCCAGATTCGGGCACGCCTCACGCTATCGGGTATGCGAATGCCAGCGGCATTCCGTTTGCGCGTGCGTTTATCAAATATACACCCACTTGGTCGAGAAGTTTTATTTCATCCCAGCAAAACGAACGTAAAAAAGTGGCGAAGATGAAACAAATTCCGGTTCATGAGTTGATTCAGGATAAGAAATTGTTGTTCGTTGACGATTCGATCGTACGCGGTACGCAACTTAGAGAAACGGTGGAATTTTTATATGATAACGGCGCCAAAGAGGTACACGTTCGGTCGGCGTGTCCGCCGATCATGTTCGGGTGTAAATTCCTGAATTTCTCGCGTGCTACCAGCGATATGGAATTGATTGCTCGCCGTAAGATTATGGAGTTGGAAGGCGAAGAGGGCTTTGATCATATCGAAGAGTACAGTGATTCGTCCACTGAACGGGGCAGAAACCTGTGCGATGCCATTTGTAAAGAACTACATTTGGCGTCTTTGGATTTTCAATCGCTGGATGGTATTGTCGAGGCGATTGGTTTAGAACCGTGTGAATTATGTACATACTGTTGGAACGGAAAGGAATAAAAGAAGATGAATACACAATCGAGATCTGAAGCGTATGCGGCGGCCGGTGTGGATATCACCGCCGGTTACAAAGCAGTTGAATTGATGAAACAACATATTGCCAAAACCATGACGTCCGGCGTGTGCTCGGATGTTGGTGGGTTCGGTGGTTTGTTTGAATTGGATTTGACTGGTATCACTCGTCCGGTTCTCGTTAGCGGAACCGACGGCGTCGGCACGAAGTTGAAACTGGCCTTTTTGATGGACAAGCACGATACGGTCGGTATTGACTGTGTCGCGATGTGCGTTAACGACATCATCTGCAGTGGTGCCAAACCGTTGTTCTTCTTGGATTATATTGCGTGTGGCAAAAACATTCCGGAACGCATTGCCGATATCGTAAAAGGCGTGTGTGAGGGATGCGTGCAATCCGGTGCGGCATTAATTGGCGGCGAAACGGCCGAAATGCCCGGCTTTTATCCGGAAGATGAATACGATCTTGCCGGCTACTGCACCGGTGTGGTGGATAAAGCGAAGATCATCGATAACAAAACCATGTGTGAAGGGGATGTTGTAATCGCGTTGCCGTCCAGCGGCGTGCATTCCAACGGCTTCTCCTTAGTGCGCAAAGTGTTTGATGTGGAAAACTGTGACCTGCGTTCGCCGATGGCCGAACTGGGCGGTAAATCGATCGGGGAAGCGTTGCTGGCGCCGACTCGTATTTACGTGAAACCGGTATTGGCGCTGATGGAACAGGTCAAAGTGCGTGCCATTTCGCATATTACCGGCGGTGGTTTTTATGAAAATATTCCGCGCAGTATTCCGGACGGATATGCCGCGAGGATCGATAAATCCGCCGTACGTGTGTTGCCGATTTTTGAACTGATCGCGAAAACCGGTCAAATTACCGAACGCGATATGTTCAACACCTTCAACATGGGTGTCGGCATGAGCGTCGTGGTGGCTAAAGAAGATGCCGATAAAGCGCTGTCCGTTCTCAAAGAAAACGGAGAAGACGCTTATGTGATCGGTGAAATTGTCCGTTCGGACGATAAGATCATTTTGGAATAAACCACGGAAATGGAGACGTGTAAGTTGCTCGAACAGACAGTGAAGATAGCCGTTTTAGTTTCAGGTGGCGGGACCAACCTGCAAGCGTTGATCGACGCTGAACGGGCCGGTATCATCCACAGTGGCCATATAGCGTTGGTGGTTGCCAATAATGCCAACGCCTATGCGCTGGAACGGGCGGCCAAGGCCGATATTCCGACGGCGGTTATCACGAAAAAGATGTGCGACGGTAATCAAGAAACGTTTGAAAACGCTTTAATTGCCAAATTGGAAGAGTATGATATCGGCCTTATTGTATTGGCCGGTTTCATGTCGATTTTAAGTGAACGGTTTACCAGTCGTTTTGAAAAGCGCATTATTAACGTACATCCGTCTTTGATTCCGTCGTTTTGCGGACAAGGATTTTACGGGTTGCGTGTGCACGAAGCGGCACTGGCAAAAGGGGTTAAGGTGACGGGTGCGACGGTGCATTTCGTCAACGAAATTCCGGATGGCGGCGAAATCATCCTGCAAAAGGCGGTTTCGATTCGGGCGAATGATACCCCCGAAAGTTTGCAAAAACGTGTGATGCGTTTAGCGGAGTGGAAAATTTTGCCGGCGGCGACCGAGTTGGTTTGCGCCGACATGTTAATGGATAAGGGAAAGGAACGAGAATAACATGGATATCTACAAGATCAATGACATCGGTGAACTGATTCGCGATAACGCGTACGTGGGACGTGGTATTGTGGTTGGGAAAACCGCCGATGGTAAGAAGGCGGCGACCGCTTATTTCATCATGGGACGTAGTGCCAATAGTCGCAATCGCGTCTTTACCGAAAAGGACGGCGCGGTATATACCGAACCTTTTGATGCTTCTAAAGTGGAAGATCCGAGTTTGATCATCTATGCAGCGATCCGCGAACTCGATAATAAATTGATTGTTACCAACGGCGATCAAACCGATACCATCTATGACGGTGTAAAAGCAGGGAATACGTTTAGCGGTTCGCTTACTTCGCGTGAGTTTGAACCGGATGCGCCGAACCTCACACCCCGTATCAGTGGTATGTTGACCTTTGCTGACGGCGATTTTACCTATGAGATGAGTATTTTAAAAAGTGCCGATGCCGCAGGGACGGCGTGTAACCGGTACACCTTTAGTTACCCGTCGTTGGCAGGTCTTGGCCATTTTATTCATACCTACGTGTGTGACGGCAATCCGATTCCTACCTTCCAAGGGGAACCCGAGCGTGTAGCAATTCCGGATGATATCGATGCCTTTACCGCGACGTTGTGGGATGCGTTGAATGACGATAACAAGATCTCGCTGTACGTGCGTTATACCGATCTGGCTACCGGTGCGGTGGAAAATCGGTTGATCAATAAGAACAAGTAATGTGGGGGAACGGACAATGAAAGAATTTGAACTCAAATACGGTTGTAACCCGAACCAAAAACCGGCTAAAATCTTTATGCACGACGGTAGCGAACTGCCGATCGAGATTTTGAGTGGTCGTCCGGGTTTTATCAACTTTTTAGATGCGTTTAATGCGTGGCAACTGGTGAAAGAATTGAAAGAAGCCCTGGGACTTCCGGCGGCAACTTCGTTCAAACACGTTAGTCCGACCTCGGCTGCGGTGGGCATTCCGTTGTCCGATACGCTGAAAAAAGCTTGTTTTGTAGACGACGTGGCCGGTTTGGATGAATCGCCGCTGGCGTGTGCGTATGCCAGAGCGCGCGGCACCGATCGTATGTGCTCGTTCGGTGATTTCGTGGCATTGTCAGACGTGTGTGACGTTACTACCGCGAAAATGATCAAACGCGAAGTGTCGGACGGTGTGATCGCGCCGGGTTATGAACCGGAAGCGCTGGAAATTTTGAAATCTAAACGTAATGGCAACTATAACGTGATCCAAATTGATCCGAACTATGTGCCGACGGCTATTGAGCACAAACAAGTGTATGGTATCACGTTTGAACAAGGCCGCAACGAGTTCAAAATCAACCGTGAATTGTTGGCCAATATGGTAACGCAAAACAAAGAACTGCCGGAAGAAGCCGTGCGTGACTTGATCATTGCGTTGATTACCCTCAAATATACGCAATCCAACTCGGTGTGTTATGCGGTAGACGGACAAGCGATCGGCGTTGGTGCGGGGCAACAATCCCGTATTCACTGCACCCGTTTGGCCGGTACCAAAGCCGATACCTGGTTCTTGCGTCAACACGAAAAGGTGTTAAACCTGCCGTTTAGATCGGATCTCGGTCGTCCGGGCAGAGATAATGTTATCGACGGCTATATTAATAAAAACGAAGAAGATGTTTGTGCCGACGGTATTTGGCAAAAATATTTCACCGAACAACCCGAACCGCTGACCAATGAAGAAGCCAAAGCGTTTTTGGCGACGAGAGACGGCGTGTCGCTTGGTTCGGACGCGTTTTTCCCGTTTGACGATAACATTGAACGCGCCAAGAGAAGCGGTGTGAAATATATCGCGGAACCGGGAGGTTCGATTCGTGACGATGCCGTTATCGAATGTTGCGATAAATACGGCATGGTAATGTCTTTTACCGGTATGCGTTTGTTCCATCATTAATAGGTAAGGAGAAACAACGACATGGATTTTAAAGAACTTCAACAGTACGATCCGGAACTGTATGCGGCCTCGGACCGCGAATTTACCCGTCAACAACAAAACATTGAACTGATTGCGTCCGAAAACATCGTCAGCAAAGGCGTGTTATTGGCCGCCGGTACGGTGTTGACCAATAAATACGCCGAAGGCTATCCGGCACACCGCTATTACGGCGGATGTCAATTTGTGGACGAGGTGGAAGATCTCGCGCGTGAACGCGCTAAAAAGTTATTTGGCGCGGATCATGCCAACGTGCAACCGCATAGCGGTGCATCGGCTAACTTGGCGGCGTTTTACGCGTTACTCAAACCCGGTGACACGGTATTGTCGATGAGTTTGGCTCATGGCGGTCACCTGTCGCACGGTTCGCCGGTCAATATTTCCGGTAACTATTTCAATATCGTATCGTACGGCGTTTGCGATGAAGATGGCCGTATCGATTACGATAAAGTGGAACGTTTGGCGTTGGAACATCAGCCGAAGATGATTTTGGCCGGTGCTTCGGCGTATCCGCGTGCCATTGATTTTAAACGGTTCCGCGAAATTGCGGATAAAGTATCGGCGTATTTTATGGTCGACATGGCCCATATTGCCGGTCTGGTGGCCGCCGGTGTGCACGAAAGCCCGGTTCCGTATGCGGATGTGGTTACTACTACTACGCACAAAACCTTGCGTGGCCCGCGTGGCGGCATGATTCTGTGCAAAGAACCGTTTGCCAAGATGATCGACAAAGCGATTTTCCCGGGCACACAAGGTGGTCCGTTGATGCACATTATTGCGGCGAAAGCGGTGGCATTTAAAGAGGCGCTGGAAGACTCGTTTGTGGATTATCAAAAGCAAATTGTGAAAAATGCTTCCGTGTTGGCGGACGAGCTGAAAAAATGCGGATTTAATTTGGTGTCCGGCGGTACGGACAACCACTTGATTTTAATCGATCTGCAGAACTTTAACGTTACCGGTCGTGATTTCGAAAAGAAACTCGATGAGGTGCATATCACCGCGAATAAAAACGCCGTGCCGAACGATCCGCAAAGTCCGTTTGTGACCAGCGGTATCCGCATTGGTACCCCGGCAGTGACCTCGCGTGGCTTTAAAGAAGCTGAAATGGTGAAGATCGCGCATTGGTTGTATGATATCGTCACCGATTTTGAGGGGAACAAAGAACGCGTTTGTGCCGAAGTACAGGCGCTTTGCGCACAGTTCCCGATTTATTCGGATTGTATCTAAGTGAGATACCGTCCCATATCGTCACAGACAGGAGTATTAGCATATGAACATCATGGTGGTAGGCGGCGGCGGACGAGAGCACGCTATTATTAAAAAACTGAAAGAAAATACAAACGTCACGCGTATATTTGCTTTGCCCGGCAACGGTGGAATCGCACGTGACGCTACCTGCGTTAATATCGATGCGAAAGATATCGAAGGGATTGTGGCGTTTGCTACCGAACATCACATCGATTATGCCGTGGTAGCGCCGGATGATCCGTTGGTGCTCGGGTGTGTGGATGCGCTTGAAAACAAGGGGATTCCGTGTTTTGGACCGAAAGCCAATGCAGCTATTATTGAGGGCAGTAAGGTGTTTTCAAAAAACCTTATGAAACAATATGGTATTCCGACGGCCGCCTACGAGGTGTTCGACGATATGAACAAGGCGCTCGAATATCTCGATACCGCCCCGATCCCGACGGTGATCAAAGCCGACGGGTTGGCACTTGGTAAAGGGGTTATCATTGCGATGACACGCGACGAGGCCAAAGAAGCGGTTGTATCGATGATGCAGGACAAACAGTTCGGTAAAAGCGGCGACCGTGTCGTCATTGAAGAGTTTTTAACCGGTCCGGAAGTGTCGGTGCTGTCTTTTACGGATGGCAAAACCGTGGTGCCGATGATTTCTTCGATGGACCACAAACGTGCCGGCGACAACGATACGGGACTGAACACCGGCGGCATGGGTACGGTGGCACCTAACCCGTATTATACCGAAGAGGTGGCGACAACGTGCATGGAAACGATTTTCCTGCCGACGGTACGGGCGATGAACGCCGAAGGGCGTACGTTTAAAGGGTGTTTGTATTTCGGATTGATGTTGACGGAAAATGGACCGAAAGTCATCGAATACAACTGTCGTTTTGGTGATCCCGAAACGCAGGTGGTGTTGCCGCTATTAAAAAGCGATCTGCTCACCGTAATGCAAGCGGTTACCAACGGCACATTGGATCAAACCGAAGTGGTATTTGATGACCGACATGCCTGTTGTGTGATTATGGCGTCAAACGGATATCCCAGCGCCTACGAAAAAGGATATGAGATTACGATTCCGGCGGCGGTAGCGGATAAAACCTATGTGGCCGGCGCGGCACAAACGGACGGTAAGTTGGTTACGTCCGGGGGGCGCGTACTCGGTGTAACCGAGATGGCCGATAGTTTGGACGAAGCGATCGATAAGGCGTATGCGGCGGTGAAAACCATATCGTTCGAGAATGCCTATTATCGAAGCGATATCGGTAAGCGAGCATTGCAGGCTTTGACGGAGGATTAATAAATGGTTTACAGAGTATTTGTGGAAAAGAAAAAAGAACTTGCTAATGAGGCCAAAGCGTTGTTAAACGACGCCAGAGGCCTGTTTGGCATCACCGGCTTGACCGATGTGCGCATCCTGAACCGGTATGATGTGGAAAACATTGCGCAAGATTTGTTTGAATATGCGAAGAAAACGGTGTTTTCGGAACCGCAGTTGGATACGGTTTCGGATGAGATCCATTTGGAGAACGCCGTTGTGTTTGCGGTAGAATATTTGCCGGGCCAATTCGATCAACGGGCCGATTCGGCTGCGCAATGTATCCAAATTATTTCGCAAGGGGACAGACCGGTCATTCGCACCGCTAAAGTGTATGCGTTGTATGGCAATCTGTCGGATGCGGATGTTGCGGAAATTAAAAAATATGTAATTAACCCGGTGGAAGCGCGTGAAGCGTCGTTGGAAAAACCGCAAACGTTAAAAGCGGATTACGATATTCCGACTACCGTGCAGACGCTGGACGGGTTTATCGATCTCGATAGAGCCGGACTGGAAGCATTTGTACGGGATTACGGTTTGGCGATGGATGCGGATGATATTGCGTTTTGTCAGGAATATTTCCGTGGCGAAAAACGCAACCCCACCATTACCGAAATTCGTATGATCGATACCTATTGGTCGGATCACTGCCGTCACACCACATTCTTGACGGTGATTGACGACGTAACGTTTGAAGATAACCTGTTGCAAAGCGCTTATGAAGACTATTTGACGGTTCGCAAACAGCTTGGTCGCACCAAACCGATTTGTTTGATGGATCTGGCAACCATTGCTGTCAAATATCTCAAAACGCAAGGCAAGTTAGATAAATTGGATGAATCGGAAGAAATCAACGCTTGTACTGTGAAGATCGACGTAACGGTCGACGGCAAGAATGAGCCATGGTTGTTGTTGTTCAAAAACGAAACCCACAACCATCCGACGGAAATTGAACCGTTTGGTGGTGCGGCTACCTGTATCGGTGGTGCTATTCGCGATCCGTTATCCGGCCGTTCGTATGTGTACGGTGCGATGCGTGTTACCGGTGCGGCCGATCCGACCGTTCCGGTAAGCGAAACCATTCCGGGAAAACTGCCGCAGCGTAAAATCGTGACGACGGCGGCGGCTGGTTATTCGTCCTACGGTAACCAAATCGGTTTAGCGACCGGTATTGTCGACGAACTGTATCATCCCGGCTACGCGGCTAAACGTATGGAAATCGGGGCGGTTATCGCGGCGGCGCCGGCCGAAAATGTGCGCCGTGAAGTGCCGAGCCCCGGTGACGTGGTTGTTTTGCTCGGTGGTTCCACCGGCCGTGACGGAATCGGTGGTGCAACCGGTTCTTCGAAAGCACACGATGTCCATTCGGTGGAAACCTGCGGTGCGGAAGTACAGAAGGGGAATGCCCCGGAAGAACGCAAACTGCAACGTTTATTCCGTAACGCCGAAGCTGCCCGTATGATCAAACGGTGCAACGATTTCGGTGCCGGTGGTGTATCGGTAGCCATTGGTGAATTAGCGGATGGGTTGGAGATCGACCTTAATGCGGTGCCGAAAAAATACGATGGTTTGGACGGGACCGAACTGGCTATCAGTGAATCGCAAGAACGCATGGCAGTGGTCATTGAACCGGAAAACGTGGATGCATTCTTGAAACTGGCTAACCAAGAAAACCTGCAAGCGTGTCCGGTGGCGGTTGTCAAAGCCGAACCGCGATTGGTGATGAATTGGAACGGCAACAAAATTGTGGATATCAGCCGTGAATTCTTAAATTCGAACGGTGCCGATAAACATATCAACATTACGCCAGTGGCATCCGGACTTAAAGAACAGACGATTACCGGCGATTTTGTGGAAAACTATCGCCGTATCGCGAATGATTTAAATATCTGTTCGAAACGCGGTTTGTCCGAACGGTTTGACTCGACCATTGGTGCCGGTACGGTGTTGATGCCGTTTGGTGGAAAACATCAGTTGACTCCGATTCAAAGCATGGTACAAAAAGTATCGGTAGAACAAAAACATACCGATACCTGCTCGTTTATGTCGTGGGGATACAACCCGTATATTACGGAACAAAGCCCGTATCACGGTGCTTATCTGGCCGTCGTGGAATCCATTTGTAAGTTGATTGCAACGGGTGCTTCGTTCGAAGACGTGTACTTGACCTTCCAAGAATATTTTGAGCATCCCGGTAAAGACGGCAAACGTTGGGGAAAACCCTTGGCGGCCTTGCTGGGTGCGTTTAAAGCACAGATGGAATTCGGCGTTGGCTCGATTGGTGGTAAAGACTCCATGAGTGGTAGTTTTGAAGATCTGGACGTGCCGCCGACGTTGGTATCGTTTGCCGTTACGACAGGCAAAACCGATGAGGTCGTATCACCGGAATTTAAACAGGTTGGTAACCGCGTGGTGGCGTTGACACCGACCTTTACGGCCGATGGATTGCCCGAGACCGCCTCGTTGATGAAGTTGTTTGATCAAGTAACGGCACTGTTGCGCAGCGGTAAAGCAGTATCGTGTTATACGCTTGGCATGGGTGGTATCGGTGAAGCGATCATGAAAATGGCGTTTGGTAATGGACTTGGTTTCCGTTATCAAGACGGTATGACTACGCAGGATATCTTTGCATACAACTATGCCACCTTCGTGTTAGAGATGACCGATGACAGTTTGGTAGAAAACACCATTGGTGTGATCACGGATGACGGGACGATCACCTGCGGTGATGCGTGTGTATCGCTTAACGATTTGCTCGGTATCTACGAAGATAAGCTGGAAGGTGTATATACTTGCAACATTCCGAACGATCAACCGCGTATTCCGAACTTCTCGTTTGTCGCGACAGAACGTAAAGCGCCGGCGGTGAAGGTCGCGAAACCGAAAGTGTTGATCCCGGCGTTTCCGGGTACCAACTGTGAATTTGACAGTGCTAAAGCGGTGCGTGATGCCGGAGCTGACGCGGAAATTATCGTTATCAATAATCTGAATGCAGATGGTATTCGTGCCAGTGTGGAAACTTTTGCCGAAAAGGTGAAAACCGCGCAGATGATCTTCATTCCGGGTGGTTTCTCCGGTGGTGACGAACCGGACGGTAGCGGTAAATTTATCACCGCGTTCTTCCGCAATGCCGCGATCAAAGAAGAAGTGGCGAATCTGTTGGATAACCGCGATGGTTTGATGTGCGGTATCTGTAACGGGTTCCAAGCGTTAATCAAACTTGGCTTGGTACCGTACGGTAAGATTATCGATACCGATGAAACCTGCCCGACCTTGACCTTTAATACTATCGGTCGTCACCAATCGCGCATTGTTCGCACGCGCATCGTGTCGAACAAATCACCGTGGTTGTCAGCCACCAACGTGGGTGACGTGTATAATGTGCCGATTTCGCACGGGGAAGGCCGCTTCTTAGCGGATGAAGAATTGATCCGCAAACTCGCTGAAAACGGTCAAATTGCCACCCAATACGTCGATTTGGATGGTAACGCGACCGGAGATGTGCGCTTTAACCCGAACGGTTCGTTGTTTGCAATCGAAGGTATTACGTCGCCGGATGGCCGTGTGTTCGGTAAGATGGGGCACTCGGAACGTATCGGCAATGGTTTGTACAAAAACGTTGAAGGAAACTATGATATTCAGATGTTCCGTTCAGCGGTGGAATATTTTACTAAATAAGGAGGATTTGTCATGGCTTTCTATTATTCTGAACCATCACATACGTTTAACGAATACCTACTTGTGCCGGGTTATTCGTCGGACAAATGTATCCCGTCGGCTGTTTCTCTCGAAGCGCCGTTGGTGAAGTACAAAAAAGGGGAGCAACCGGCGATTACGCTGAAAACCCCGCTGGTATCGGCCATTATGCAGTCGGTTTCCGGTGAGAAACTGGCTATTGCGCTGGCGAAAGAAGGCGGCGTATCCTTTATCTACGGTTCGCAATCGATCGAAGATGAAGCAGCTATGGTAGCGGCGGTGAAAAAACACAAAGCCGGTTTTGTGGTCAGCCAATCCAATATTTGCCCGGATAAAACGTTGGCAGATATCTTGGCGTTGAAAGAAAAGACCGGACACTCCACGGTGGCGGTTACCGCCGACGGTACGGCTACCGGTAAACTGCTCGGCATTGTTACTGGTCGCGATTATCGCGTTAGCCGCATGGCACCGGAAATGAAAGTGTCGGAATTTATGACGCCGCTGGAGAAACTGGTTACGGCACCGGAAGGCACGACTTTAAAAGAGGCTAACGATATCATTTGGGATAACAAACTCAACTCGTTGCCGATCGTGGATAACCAAGGCCATTTGTGTTATTTCGTGTTCCGTAAAGACTACGATCAGCACAAACGCAATCCGTTGGAACTGTTGGATGATCAAAAACGCTATGTGGTGGGTGCCGGTATCAACACGCGCGACTATGCGGAACGTGTGCCGGCTCTGGTAGAAGCCGGTGTGGATGTGTTGTGCATCGACTCGTCCGAAGGGTTCTCCGAATGGCAAAAACGTACCATCGAATGGATCCGCGGTCAATACGGAGATACGGTTAAAGTTGGTGCCGGTAACGTGGTTGACGCCGAAGGGTTCCGCTTTTTAGCGGAAAACGGTGCGGACTTTATCAAAGTCGGTATCGGTGGCGGTTCGATCTGTATCACCCGTGAGACCAAAGGTATCGGCCGCGGTCAAGCGACCGCACTGATTGAAGTGTGTAAAGCGCGTGACGAATATTTTGCCGAAACCGGTGTTTATATTCCGGTATGTTCCGATGGCGGTATTGTGCACGATCATCACATCACCTTGGCGCTCGCTATGGGTGCGGATTTCATCATGCTTGGCCGCTATTTTGCTCGTTTTGACGAAAGCCCGACCGATAAGGTTAACGTCGGCGGTACGCTGATGAAAGAATATTGGGGCGAAGGTTCTAACCGTGCGCGTAACTGGCAACGGTATGATTTGGGCGGTGCCGGTAAACTTTCGTTTGAAGAAGGTGTCGACTCGTATGTGCCGTATGCCGGCAAATTGTCGGATAACGTGCAACAAACCTTGGCCAAAGTGCGTTCGACCATGTGTAACTGCGGTGCGTTGACCATTCCAGAATTGCAACAAAAAGCGCGTTTAACGTTGGTATCGCAATCCAGTATCGTTGAAGGCGGCGCGCATGACGTTACCTTGCATACCGCGAAAAAAGATTGATGGGAAAGTGAGTGATAGTACCATGGCGTATTTATCCGATATAGAAATTGCACAACAGTGCCAAATGAAACCCATTACGGAAATTGCCGCTAAAGCTCATGTAGACGACAAGTATATTGAGCAATACGGCAAATATAAAGCGAAAATCGACTTGTCGTTGCTGAACGAAACCGACCGCGAAAATGGAAAATTGGTGCTGGTGACGGCCATTACGCCGACGCCTGCCGGTGAAGGGAAGACCACCACGACGATCGGTTTGGCGGATGGTTTGGCGCGCATCGGCAAAGACGTAACGGTTGCACTTCGCGAACCGTCGCTTGGTCCGGTGTTCGGCGTTAAAGGCGGTGCAGCCGGCGGCGGTTATGCCCAGGTTGTCCCGATGGAAGACATCAACCTGCACTTTACCGGCGATTTTCACGCCATTGGTGCGGCTAATAACCTGCTTGCGGCGATGTTGGATAACCATATTCAACAAGGTAACACGCTCGGTATTGATCCGCGAAAAATCACCTGGAAACGTTGTGTCGACATGAACGACCGTCAACTGCGTTTTGTGGTGGATGGCCTTGGTGGAAAAATCAACGGCACACCGCGTGAAGATGGATTTGATATTACAGTTGCCAGCGAAATTATGGCTGTGTTATGTTTGTCGAACTCAATTACCGATTTGAAAGAACGCCTGTCCCGTATTATCGTAGGCTATACCTATGACGATAACCCGGTTACGTGCGGTGAACTCAAAGCGGCCGGCGCCATGACGGCGTTGCTGAAAGATGCCCTTAAACCGAACCTGGTGCAAACTCTCGAGGGTACGCCGGCTTTTGTGCATGGCGGTCCGTTCGCGAACATTGCGCACGGTTGCAACTCGGTTATGGCGACCAAAATTGCCATGAAGATGGGGGACTACACCATTACCGAAGCCGGTTTTGGTGCCGATCTCGGCGCCGAAAAATTCCTAGACATCAAATGCCGTATGGCAGGCCTTACTCCGGATGCGGTGGTCGTGGTTGCGACGGTTCGTGCGCTCAAAATGCATGGTGGTTTGGCCAAAACCGAACTCGCCAATGAAGATTTGGTCGCGCTCGAAAAAGGTATCCCGAACCTGCTTCGCCATGTGGCCAATATCAAAAACGTGTATAAATTGCCGTGCGTCGTAGCGGTTAATCGGTTCCCGACCGATACCGATAATGAGATTGAGTTTATCATCGATAAATGCCGCGAACTCGGCGTGAATACTGTACTGTCCACCGTATGGGCCGAGGGCGGTAAAGGCGGTGAAGAACTCGCCAAAGAGGTGGTTCGTCTGTGCGAAGAAGAACAGGGCGATTTCACCTTCTCGTATGAACTGGACGGTACGATCGAAGATAAGATCGAAGCCGTTGTGAAAAAGGTATACGGCGGTGACGGTATCGTTGTGACGCCAGCGGCGAAAAAGCAGATTGCTCAACTTACCACATTGGGATTCGACAAATGTCCGATCTGTATTGCCAAAACGCAATATAGTTTCTCAGATAATCCGTCGTTGCTCGGTGCACCGACCGGTTTTAAAGTCACGATTAAAAACGTGAAAGTATCGGCTGGCGCCGGCTTTATTGTGGTGTTGACCGGTGATATCATGACGATGCCCGGTCTGCCGAAAGTGCCGGCGGCCGAAAAGATCGACGTCGATGAAAACGGCAAGATCACCGGTTTGTTCTAATCGATTTATAAAAAAGACACTCATCGCAATACGATGAGTGTCTTTTTTGTGTTGTTAGACGTATTTTGTCAGCACGTTGCGAATGTTGGTGTTGTTTTGAATCGCTTTTGCGATGGTATAACCGGCATTTTCACCCATTTGGTAACAGTTGCCGGTTACGCGGTAAGAGGCCACTGCTTCTCTTGTACCGGAAATGCATCGCCCGGCCACAATAATGCCGTTGTAACCTTTAGGAATTAGCGCTCGCATCGGTATGGTATGTCTTAAAGAGGGAGAAATGACCACGCTACCGCAAACACAATAGTCGGGAGCATGTTAGCCACTTTGATTTTGTTTTTCCACACTAAATTTAACCCTACGCAAAAGATTAATACCGATCCGGTGAGTGATAGGTTGGACGTCGCTGCCGGCGTCATCAGCGGTTCGATTACTTTAGCCAGCAAGGTGAACGAACCTTGTAGTACAATGACCGGAATGACCGAAAAGATACACCCTTTACCAAGCGATGAGGTCATGATGATTAACATAATAAAATCCAATACCGATTTGGCGAGCAGCAGGGAATAGTCACCGGTCAACCCGTCTTGAATCGCACCAATTACCGCCATGGCCCCCACACATACCGTCATGGACGTGGTGATGAATCCGTCAAGAAAACCGGTGTCGGATTCGCTGTGGGTTTTGCGTTTGAGCCACGTGCCAAACTGTTCGATTCGTTGGTCGATATCGATCAACGAACCAATCAACGTTCCCAGTACCACGCATACGATCATCATTAAGGTACCGTTTGATTCGATTTCCTTGCCGTTTACGGTAAACATCTCTTGTAAGGTGCCGGCTATGCTCATGAACATTACGGAAACGCCGATTGCTTTAGGTAAATCTTCTTGTATGCGGTGAGGGATTATATTGTTGCAGACAAGACCGATTAAACCACCGATCAAAACGGCAACGGTGTTAATAAGTGTGCCAAGGCCAACCATGTTTTGAAACTCCTTTGAACGAGTATTAGTCGGGATATTGCGTGAGATGCCCTTCGGTGCGCAGGTCGGGGAATTGCCATTGCCGCAACACCTCGTATGCGCCAACAGCGACGGTGTTGGATAAGTTGAGCGATCGTGCCGTATCGTTGTTAAGCATCGGCAATCGCACACAAGATTCGGGGTGTTCGTGTAACAAATCTTCAGGTAATCCTTTTGTTTCTTTCCCAAACACCAAATAAGCACCGTCGGGATAGTCTACGTCCGAATAGATGTGTTTCCCTTTGGTGGTAAAATAGAAGAATGGGCCATCGTTTCGAGCAAAGAAATCATCCAAATTATCGTAATAAGTGATGTCAAGCAGGTGCCAGTAGTCCAAACCGGCGCGTTTGAGTTTTTTGTCGTCGATCGTAAATCCCATTGGTCCAACAAGATGCAGACGTGCACCGGTTACGGCACAAGTGCGGCTGATGTTGCCGGTGTTTTGGGGGATTTCCGGTTCGACCAATACAATATTCAGTGTCGGCATGTTCAAAACTCCTTAGGCGTGAGATACCAGTATCTCTGCGTTGTTTGAGGTAACTTCGACTGAGCAGTCGGCCGGTATAAACAGGCTGCTGCCTTTCGAAAGTGGGAACGTTTCTCCGTTAAACGATACGTTGCCGTTTCCATCCAGTACCAATAACGATAAGAATTGGTCGGTGTTACCGAACGACATGGTCCCGTTTACGCGATACAGATCAGCGGTAAATAACGGACAAGTGGCAAGGGGACGAACGGTCCCACCGTCGACCGGTTGCATATTACCGATTTGTCCGTAAGGTAAACGCGGCGGTTGGGTGAGTGTGACATCCAACGCTTTATCCACGTGTAATGCGCGCGGTTTGCCGTCTGCGCCCAGTCGTCCGTAATCCGATACGCGATAAGTGGTGTTGGAATTTTGTTGCACTTCGGCAATCAAAATACCGGCGCCAATCGCATGTAATGTGCCGGCTTCGATGAAAAACACATCGCCTTTTTTAACCGGTACAATGTTGCAAACGTCGGTCAGCGTATTGTTTTCGATACGAGTACGGAACTCTTCTTTCGATAGATTTTTTGAAAACCCATAGATCAATGCGGCGTCGGGTTCACAGTCGACTACATACCACATTTCGGTTTTGCCGGGTTCACCTTCTACACGGTAAGCATATTCATCTTCCGGGTGTACCTGAATCGACAACTTGTCGCAGGCATCAATCAGTTTGATCAAGATGGGGAATCGTTCAAAACGGCCGCCTACACATGCGTCACCCCACAAGGTGATTGCTTCGGACAACGATTGGCCGGCGAGTTCACCGTTTTGAATACGTGAGGCGCCGTCTTCGTGGCAGGAGAGCACCCATGCTTCGGCCGCTTTATCATCGGGCGTGGAAAAACCAAACTCGGTTTTCAGTTTTGTGCCGCCCCACAGATAGTTTTTTAACGTGGGGGATAACAGTAACGGATACGGTTTCATATGTAAAACACCCTTTACTAATAACATTAAATCTTATTTTATAATATTTTCTTCAGAATATCAACAAGCATTTTCCAAGAATCCCCTTGTTTATTTCACGCAGTTTTTGGCAATCTAATATTGAAAAACTTGGAAAGGGGTTTTCGCAATGAATAACAAACCGGTTATGAATTTTGTTAAAGGGGTCGGCATGGGAATGGCGGTTGGCGCAATTGCCGGTGCCGTCGGCCAAAGTATGATGCATAAAAATAAACGTGGTATCAAGAAAAACGTCGGCAAAGCGCTTCGTAACATGGGGGAACTGGTGGATAATGTCACCGGCATGATCTAAACGAGAAAAGCACGGTACGCGATTTGCGTACCGTGCTTTGTTGGTTATCGATGCAGTTGTTGGTCAATTTGCCGTTGTAGATCACGTAACATTGCTGTTTCGCCGGCATAAGGGTGGAATCGGCAAGCTTTTTCAAACGCTTTTAAAGTAGCGTCGATGCGATTGGTGTTGCCACCAGATGCCTTGTCATACTCATACATAAACAACAATTGTGCCGGCATGGTAGTCGATTTAACATATTTAGCAAAATCACGGGTGTACCATGCACGGCAGGTGTCGGA
Organism: Acutalibacteraceae bacterium; assembly: GCA_045544455.1. Classification (GTDB taxonomy): domain Bacteria; phylum Bacillota; class Clostridia; order Oscillospirales; family Acutalibacteraceae; genus JAZPYZ01. The sequence goes on from JAZPYZ010000008.1 coordinate 91,753, forward strand.
ATAACCGTTTTCTGCCATTTCGCATAACATAGCGGTCAGTTGCAGCGCATTACGATAAAACAAAGGCATATCCGGTGCCTGATTCAATATGTCCGAACACCAGGATTTGGCTTGCGATAACGCGCCGCTGGCGGCTAATCGATCGGCGTTAAGCGAGGCGATACCACTGCTTAAAGGTGCATTCCAATCGGTTTCAGCAGGGAGTGTGAACCATGTATCCGGCATGTCCGGTAACGCGGTGCCATTGGCCAGTTGTTCACTGATCAGCAACTGTGACCGAAAAGCTTGCCGTTCGATTTCGGATCGGGACATGCTCAGTAGGTTCATACCGTCGTTGGGGATCCCACTGGGCAACGGTACGAGATTGGTTACGGCGCTAAGTAATCCGGTTACCGTTAACATAAGCATCGGAAATACGATTTCCACTACATTGTGGAATAGCGAGGCAAAACCTACCGCGATTACGCTAACCACAATATTGGCCAGAGCACCGCCGGCGTTGTATAGTTGATAGGGCAATCGGTCGCCGGTCGGGACTGCCATCAGACATTGGCCGGCTGTTCCGGGGATCTTATAGCGTTTCAGTTTCCACTCGTCGCCGGTATGTAAAATGGTTAACGAAAAGATACGAAATGAACTGAACCGATAACCGGTAGCCAACCCAAATATCAAGTGGCCGAGTTCATGCACGAAAATGTGCAATAGTACGCATAAAAACAAGACGGAAAGTTCCAGCGCCATAAACATCCAAAAGCCAAAATCGGTTGTTCCGACCAACAGCCGACTACTGGCATATCCCGAAATCGCGCCAATGGCTACAAACAGCAAACATATCCATATATAGAATAGAGAATAGGTGCGTTTTTTCATCGTTGATCACCCTTTTGTTTAAAACGTTCCGGCAACGAGATATCCGATACGATATCCCACACATCGTCGATATCGGCCAGTTTGCAGAAATATTGTTGTCCGATTTTACTGGAGTCTGCCAACACAACGGTGCGTTTAGCATTGCGAATATACACGGCTTTTAAACTGGATTCTTCTTCGTTGGCATCCGTGATACCGACGTCAGGCGATACGCCACGGCAAGAGATGAATGCCCAATCGGCATGAAATCGGGATGCAAAATCTTGTGCATGTGTACCGATCAACGACATGGCGTTATCGCGAAGGGCACCACCGGTCATAAACACCCGTACTCCTTCGGCTTTGGAAAGAATTGTGGCGGTTTTTAAGCCGTTTGTAACGACGCGTAGATCGTGTAAATTGTTGGCGGTCGCCAACTGTTGTGCTAATTGACACACGGTACTACTGGAGTCCATAAACAGCGTTTGTCCATTTTGAATCAGTTGCATCGCCTTTTTGGCAATCTTGGTTTTCAGGTCGAGGTTTTCGTTTTCTCGCAACATCATGGGGAAGTCTCGCGCCCCACCACCAATAAATACGGCACCGCCGTGGGTGCGGCGAATCAAGCCACTATTTTCCAGGATTTTCAAGTCGCGGCGAATGGTGGCTCCGCTGGAATATAACGCACCGCACAGGTCATCCACCGATACGGCTTGCCGTTGTGCTACGATCTCCAAAATGCGATTTTGACGTTCGACCGGTAACATAGACCGTCGCCTCCTTAATTTGGTGATTATTTTTGATTATTTGAGATCATTTTTAATTAATTGAATGCCAAAATTGTGTTTATTTATCGAAATTAACGCCAGATATAGACAGAATTCGTTTTTTATACTATAATGATTTTACCAAAATGGTCAGAAAAAATCAACTCTTTGTTGAGAAGACAGATTTTGATCATATTTGAGTAAGGTTGTTGCAAATAAAAATCAATATAAAGGAGACTGGAACAACATGGCATCTATCTACGAAATCAAAAAAGAGATCTGCGAAATCGGCCGTCAGATTTACAACAAAGGCTATGTCGCGGCGAACGACGGTAACATTTCCGTCAAGGTTGGGGAAAACGAATTCTACTGCACCCCGACCGGCGTGTCCAAAGGTTATATGACTCCGGACATGATCATCCGTATCGACAAAGACGGTAACAAAGTGGAAGGCAAACTGAACCCGTCGTCCGAAATTAAAATGCACATGCGTGTGTATAGAGAACGTCCGGACGTTAACGCGGTGGTACACGCTCACCCGCCGACAGCAACGGCGTTTGCGGTTTGCAACATTCCGCTTGACAAATACATCCTGCCGGAAGCGATCTTGACCGTCGGTACCGTGCCGATCTGTGATTACGGTACGCCGTCTACGATGGAAATTCCGGATTCGCTCGCTCCGTATATTCAGGATCACGACGCATTCTTGCTGCAAAACCACGGCGCGTTGACTGTTGGTAACACCCTGAACAAAGCGTTCTTCGTTATGGACGAAGTTGAATTCTTTGCGAAGATCAGCTTGATGGCTCGTCAACTCGGCGGCGAACAAGAACTGTCTTGCCAAGATCTCGAAAAACTGATGGAACTCCGCGTGAAGATGCAAATTCCGGGTCGTCATCCGGGTTGTAAAAAATGCCCGAACCTCAACACCGAAAACTGCAAATGCAAACACAACGCCCCGGGCGGTGCTCCGGCGACCGCGAACGATCAATTGGTTGCGGAAATCACCCGTAAAGTGTTGGCGGAATTGAACCGATAATCGTATCGAGATTCCATGAGTGGAGGTGGACGCGTGAATACCTACATACGGCAAAACGATGACGGACGCGCGTCTACCGTCACGCGTATGAATATTCCGAAAAGTAGTCCGATTTTCCGCTTGCTCGGTGCTTTGGATGAATGCGCCGCGAGTTTGTCGGTCGCGAAACAATACATACCGATGTTGACCGATATGATTGATCGGGTGTGTGTCGATCTGGAATCGGTCGCCGGGGAATTTGCCGGTGTTGGTCGATTTGTCGATACTAAACAGGTCGAACGCTTGACCGAAGCGGTGGCAACGTTGCGTCAAGAGTTGCCGGAATCGACCGGCAACACCACCATGGGCGGTGCTCAGTTGGAGCTCGCTCGTGCAGTTGCCCGCCGAGCCGAAACCGAAGCGGTAGCGATGGCTCAAACCGGTGGTGTGACCAAAGCGATGCTTGCGTGGCTTAACCGGTTACCGCAACTGCTCGAAGCGATGGCCTTGTTGGCCAATGCTTCAACTCAAACTGCACCGGTTGTTTCGATCGGTCAGATCGATGGCTTTTGCGACAAAGCCTCGCTGTTGTGTGCACGGGTTCGTGAGGTGGCGCGTAACATGGGGGTTCGCGCGGTTACGGCGGTGTGTGATGCCGGCGGTAATCCGGTGGCACTCCAGCGGGACGATGAGGCGTTTATCGCGAGTGTTGATATCGCGATGAATAAAGCTTTTACCTCGGTTTCCCTCAAGTTGACAACCGAAGAGTTGGCAACTTTGGCGGCACCCGGCGGTTCGTTGTATGGGATTCAGCATACCAACGGTGGAAAAATCGTGATTTTTGGCGGCGGTATTCCGCTGGTTCAAAACGGAACGATCATCGGCGGTTTCGGCGTTAGCGGCGGAACGGCTGAGCAAGATACGGCGTTAGCGCACGAAGCGCAACGCATCTTTGAAAATGAATGGTGAAAGGAGGCTGTGAACGATGAACAATACTTTTTCGGCATCCCAAATTGAAGATATTGTCAAACGCGTTGTAGCGCAGGTCAATCAACCGGTAACGGACAGCGCAGTTTCGACCGATCGTGACTGGGATTCCACACAATATCACGGTAGACGTTTAGTGGGTATTTACGACGATATGAACGCGGCGATTGAAGCGGCGAACGAAGGATACAAAGTGATCCGCAACATGTCGGTTGAACAACGCGAAAAAGTGATTTCCGCGATTCGGCAACTAACTCGCGCCGAAGCCGATATTATGGCGCAGATCGGTGTGGCCGAAACCGGTATGGGTAAGGTCGAACATAAACGTTTGAAACACATCTTAGTGGCGGATAAAACCCCCGGTACCGAAGATATCGTGTCCAACGCCAAAACCGGTGATAACGGTTTGACGTTGATCGAAATGGCACCGTTCGGTGTGGTCGGCAGCATTACGCCGAGTACCAACCCGAGCGAAACGGTCATCTGTAACAGCATTGGTATGATCGCAGCCGGTAACGGTGTGGTGTTTAATCCGCATCCGAACGCGATTGCGACTTCGAACTACGCAGTAGACCTGGTAAACCGCGCCTGTAAGATGGCGGGCGGACCGGATATTCTGGTTTGTTCAATGGTGAAACCCACGATGGAGACGGCTTCCATTATGCAATCCCATCCGTTGATTCGGTTGTTGGTTTGCACCGGTGGTCCGGGCGTAGTTCGCGCGGTGTTGTCGTCCGGTAAAAAGGCGATCGGCGCCGGTGCGGGTAACCCGCCGGTTATCGTGGACGATACCGCTGATATCCGAAAAGCGGCGAAAGATATTATCGATGGTTGTACTTTTGATAATAACCTGCCGTGTATTGCGGAAAAAGAAGTGTTCGCCTTTGCAAACATTGCGGATGAATTGATTCATTTCATGCGGCAAAACGGCGCAGAAATGATTAATGCTGAACAAGCAAACGCATTGGCAAAGGTTGTGTTGGTAGATAAAGAAAACAAAAAGACCGGTAAGATCTCCAAAGTGGTTAACCGCGATTGTGTTGGACGCGATGCCGCCAAACTGCTTGCCATGATTGGTGTGCAGGCACAAAAAGGTACGCGTTGTATTATCTGCGAAACCAGTTTTGATCATCCGTTCGTGCAAGAAGAATTGATGATGCCGATTCTGCCGATCGTACGCGTAAAGAACATCGACGAAGCGATCGATTTGGCGGTGAAAGCCGAACACGGTAATCGCCACACCGCGCACATGCATTCCAAAAATATCGATCACCTGACACGGTTTGCCCGTGCGGTCGAAACGACGATTTTTGTGAAAAACGCCCCGTCGTACGCCGGCATTGGTTTCGGCGGCGAAGGACACACAACCTTCACGATTGCCGGCCCGACCGGTGAGGGTATCACTTCGGCGAGAAGTTTTACCAGACAACGTCGTTGTGTGATGGCAGACAGTTTCCGTATTATATAAAGGATAGTAGAGAGGAGAAATCGTCATGGATATTAATTCCAATCAAGTGGAAGCCATTGTGCGTCAGATCTTGCAACAGATGGATGGCCATTCGCATGACCACCAATGCAAAGGTGACGGTAGTTGTGGCGGCAACTGCACTTGTGGAAAACATAAAGCAGCTTCCGTGCCGGGTACGGCTCGTGTAGCAATGTTGACCGGTGCTCGTCAAATCGAAGTAAAAGAATACCCGATTCCGGCGATCGGCGACAACGATATTTTAGTGAAGGTAGAAGGCTGCGGTGTTTGCGGTACGGACGTTCACGAATGGAAAGGTGATCCGTTTGGTATCGCTCCGGTTGTGCTCGGTCACGAAGGTACCGGTGAGGTTGTGGCGCTTGGTAAAAACGTTACCACCGATACGGCCGGCAAACCGTTGAAAGTTGGCGACAAGATCGTCACCTCGGTTATTAGCTGCGGCGAATGCCAAATCTGCCGTCTGCATCCCGGCACCACTAACCTGTGCGACAATCAAGGCGTGTTTGGCTTGATTTCGGATAGTGAAGACAAACACCTCAACGGTTGGTTTGCTACCCATCTGTTGATCAGCGGTAAAGGCGCGACGTATTTCCAGGTCAACGATCTGAACCTGAAAGAGCGTATGTTGCTGGAACTTGCGGCGGTTTGCGTACACGCACTCGGTCGTGCTCAATCCACCGGCTTGATCAACTTTAACGCCAAAGTGTTGGTACAAGGTTGTGGACCGGTTGGTTTAATGATGATTGCAGTGCTGCGTGCTGCCGGTATCAACCACATCATTGCGGTTGACGGTTCGCCGAAACGTTTGGATATGGCCAAACGTCTCGGTTGCAAAACCATCATCAACTTCAAAGAAGCCGACACATTGGAAAAACGTGTGGCTCTCGTAAAAGAAATTTCAGCCGGTAGCGGTGCAGACTTTGCGTTCCAGTGCACCGGTGCTCCGCCGGCAGCAGCGGATATTTACAGTTATATTCGTCGCGGCGGCGGACTGTGCGAAATGGGCTTCTTCGTTAACAACGGCGAATGCTCCATCAACCCGCACTTTGCTATGTGTAACAAAGAAATCAACCTGGTTGGTTCTTGGGACTATAGCGCAGAAGATTATCCGACAACAATGGCGTTCTTGCGTCAAGCGCGTGAGATGCAGATCCCGATCGAAGATCTGATTACTCACTCGTTCCCGTTGGATCAACTGAACCGTGCGATGGAAGTCAACATTGCTCAAGAAGGTATCAAGGTCTGTTATATTGCAGACTGAGAAAGGGTGTAGCGTAAATGGCGCTTGGATTGATTGAAGTATTCGGCTTTACTACCGCGATCATCGTAGGCGATGCGGTTGCCAAGGCGGCGGATGTGAAAATCGTTGCGTTGGATAAAAACAAACCGGCAGCCGGTGATGCGGCCGAAGTACCGTTGCTGATGACCGTGAAATTCGAAGGTTCGGTTTCAGCAGTCGAAGCCGGTATGCGAGCCGGTATCGCCGAAGCACAAGCGCGCAATCTCTTGTCTACATGGCGGATCATTTCCCGTCAAGCGGAAGATACCGAAAAAATGGCAAAGTTGAATGCGCTCGGTAAAGACAAATTGCATCATATAACCGAATATTGATGGTAAAAAGGAGATAGACGATTATGCAAGAAGCATTGGGAATTGTGGAAACTCGCGGCTTGGTAGCGGCGGTTGAAGCGGCTGACGCAATGGTCAAAGCGGCAAACGTTGTGTTGATCGGTTCTGAAAAAATTGGTTCCGGTTTGGTGAACGTCATGGTTCGCGGCGATGTCGGTGCTGTGAAAGCAGCGGTTGAAGCCGGCGGCGCGGCAGCTTCGTCCTTGGGTGAAGTGATTGCCACTCACGTTATCCCGAGACCGCATGGCGATGTGGAAAAAATTCTGCCCCGTAAAAAGGTTGCAAAACCGGCTGCGGAAAAGGCAGACAAACCTACGGCGTAATTCGGCATAAGGGACGGTAATGAACCATGGAACGAGCCATTGCATTATTAGAAGTACAGGCGATGGTGGCGGCGGTAACCGGTCTTGATGCGATGTTAAAAGCGGCAAATGTGCGGTTGATCCATGTGGAGAAACGGCTCGGAGGCCGTTTGGTAACCGTTGTGATTGATGGCACGGTTTCGGATGTCACGGCAGCAGCGGCAGCCGGGAAAGCGGCAGCCGCTGAGGTCGGCAAAGTGAAACTTTGCGAAGTGATCGCACGCCCTCATCCTGAAATTACACAATTTTTATACACAGATGACCTGGCGTAAGGGTACGCCTAACATAAACGAAAAGGAGACTTAACAATGGAAGCTTTAGGTATGGTAGAAACTCGTGGTTTGGTAGCGGCTATTGAAGCAGCTGACGCGATGGTCAAAGCGGCGAACGTCGTTTTGGTTGGTTCCGAGAAAATCGGTTCCGGATTGGTAAGCATTATGGTTCGCGGCGATGTCGGTGCTGTGAAATCGGCGGTTGAAGCCGGTGGCGCGGCGGCATCGAGCCTCGGTGAAGTTGTGGCGACTCACGTCATCCCGAGACCGCATGGCGATGTGGAAAAACTGTTGCCGGTTTTGAAATAATCGAAATCGAAAGACAGATCTTTTTTCAAAAAATCTAAAAGGAGGACATGACAATGGAAGCATTGGGTATGGTAGAAACCCGCGGTTTGGTAGCAGCGATTGAAGCAGCGGATGCGATGGTCAAAGCGGCGAATGTTGTTCTGGTTGGTTCCGAAAAAATCGGTTCCGGCTTGGTGAGCATCATGGTTCGTGGCGATGTCGGCGCTGTGAAAGCAGCCGTCGAAGCTGGTGGCGCTGCAGCGTCGAGCTTGGGCGAAGTTGTGGCAACCCACGTAATCCCGAGACCGCACGCGGATGTGGAAAAGTTGCTCCCGGTTCTGAAATAAGAACAAACCAACAAGCGGCATAGATTTGATTATAATCAAATCTCCCGACGCACATATGTGCGTCGGGGGGCCGCTGGTTTGTAGAAAAAGTTGGGGTTTGTTAAGGGTACCTTGTTCTTGA
>JAZPYZ010000009.1:0-145343 GCA_045544455.1 Acutalibacteraceae bacterium
AGAACTTTTTTCTGTTTTTTGAAAAAATTTTTTGAACCATCAAAAACGCCCTGTTTGGGATCCCAAACAGGGCGTTTTTGATGGTTCAAAAAATTTTTTCAAAAAACAGAAAAAAGTTCTTGCAATTCCCACAAAAGTATAGTATGATATATGGGCATGATTGCGGCAATAGGGAGTAGTGCGCCCCTTTTGCGGTAATCGGCAGACTGCACGATATGCGATGACGCGGGAGGTTGCGGCTGAAACAGGCCGGTTTTTCCGCTGAGTATGTCCGATTTCAAACCGGGCGACAAGGAATACTGTACGAGAGGAACGCGCTGTACAGACGGCGTGATAGGCCATCTGTGCGCCATTCACCTCACAGGACGCTGTTTCCGTACCCGGGACTTGGTCAAAAAACCAATTTCCGGTTTTTTCTCCGCCAAGCAAGAAACACCCGGCGGGGTGTGCGGTTTTGGCGTCGCCCGCCAACTAAATAATTTTAAGGAGGCGTTTTTAGTGGCAGTCAAAGAAAAAATTCGTATTCGCATCAAAGGGTATGACCATCAGTTGGTCGACCAGGCGGCAGAAAAGATCGTAGCGACCGCTCGTCGTACGGGTGCTCGCGTATCCGGTCCGGTGCCGCTGCCGACCGAGAAAGAAGTTGTCACCATTCTGCGTGCGGTGCACAAGTACAAGGACTCGCGTGAGCAGTTCGAAACTCGCACCCACAAGAGACTGATTGACATCCTTCGTCCCTCGAACAAGACCGTTGAGGCTCTCATGGGCCTTGAACTCCCCGCTGGCGTCGGAATCGAAATCAAACTGTAAAGCACAAACGGTTTGTTGATTCTCGCTGCGAGGTCATGTTGATCGCAAGATCAACCAATAACCAAGGAGGTATAAGACATGCAAAAAGGTATCATCGGCAAGAAGATCGGCATGACGCAGATCTTCGATGAAAAGGGCAAAGTGGTTCCCGTAACCGTGATCGAAGCCGGCCCGTGTGTCGTCGTGCAAAAGAAAACCGTTGAAAACGACGGTTATGCGGCGGTACAGTTTGGATTTGGCGACGTATCGGTCAATCGGGTAAACAAACCCCTCAAAGGACATTTTGACAAATCGGACGTTGCGCCGAAGAAGACGTTGAGAGAATTCCGGTTCGATAACTGCGATGCTTTCAATGTGGGCGACATCGTCAAGGCGGACACCTTCGCGGTGGGCGATCGCATTGATGTGGTCGGCACCAGCAAAGGTAAAGGTTACGCCGGTGCGATCAAACGCTGGAATTTCCACCGTTTGAAAGAAACCCACGGTTCCGGACCTGTGGCTCGTCACGCCGGTTCGCAGGGTGCTTGCTCCTCGCCGTCCCGCGTATTCAAAGGGACCAAAGGTGCCGGTCATCTGGGCAACGAACGTGTGACCGTCCAAAATCTGGATATCGTCAAGGTCGATGTAGAAAACAATCTGATTGCTGTGCGTGGCGCGGTTCCGGGCCCCAAAGGCAGCGTGGTTGTTCTCTCTGACACCGTGAAGGCGTAAGGGAAGGAGGAAATCAAATGCCTACTGTATCTGTTTATGATATGAACGGCAAGCAGACCGGTACGATGGAACTGACCGAAGCGATCTTCGGTATCGAACCCAACAAAACCGTGCTGCACAGTGCTGTTGTCAATTATCTGGCTAACCAACGTCAAGGCACGCAATCGACCCTCACCCGTACGGAAGTACGCGGCGGCGGCCGTAAACCTTGGCGCCAAAAGGGTACCGGTCATGCTCGTCAGGGCTCGATCCGTGCTCCGCAATGGAAGAATGGTGGTATTGCGCTCGGTCCGAAACCGCGCAGCTACCGCTATGAACTTCCGAAGAAGATGCGTCGTTTGGCTCTGAAATCCGCGTTCTCTGCGAAAGTGGCAGAAGGCGAGATGAAAGTGGTCGAAGGCCTGAAACTCGAAGAGATCAAAACCAAAACGCTCGCGGCGATGTTCAAAGCGCTCGAAGCGGATAAAAAAGTGTTGTTGGTCCTCGGGGAAAACGATCAAACCATCATCAAATCCGCACGGAACATTCCGGGCGTAAAAACCGCGTTGGTCAACACCTTGAACACCTATGATGTTCTGAACAGCGACCAATTCATCGTTATGAAAGAAGCGGTTGCACAAATCGAGGAGGTGTACAAATAATGGAAGCTCGCGACATTATCATCGCTCCGGTTATCACCGAAAAAGCGACGCTGGCTCTGGCCGGTAAAAAGTACACCTTCCGCGTCGCGAAATCCGCCAACAAGATCGAGATCGGCAAAGCGATCGAAGAACTGTTCGGCGTCGACGTGAAAAAGGTGAACATCATTAACATGAAAGGTCAAAAACGCCGCATGGGCCGTTACGAAGGGTATACTTCGGATTGGAAAAAGGCGATCGTCACCTTGACGGCCGACTCCAAAACGATCGAATTCTTCGACGGTATGTTCTAAGAAACGGCGTACAGGCAACGTATAGGACGTGTGGGTTTGTCTGCCACGCGATCCTGCAAAGCCAAGAAATAGGAGAGTGAATCGGAATGCCTACTAAGACTTATAAACCGACCACTCCGGGCCGTCGCGGTATGTCCGTTATCGACTACAGCGTACTGTCCAAAGTGGAACCGGAAAAGAGCCTGTTGGCTCCTTTGAAAAAGAATGCCGGCCGTAACAGCTATGGCCGCATCACCGTCCGCCATCGTGGCGGCGGAAACCGCAGAAAATACCGCATCATCGACTTCAAGAGAAACAAAGTCGATATGCCGGCTACCGTGTTGACCCTGGAATACGATCCGAACCGTAGCGCGCACATCGCGCTGGTGCAATACGAAGATGGCGAAAAACGCTACATTCTGGCACCGGTTGATCTGCGTGTTGGCGACAAAGTCGTTTCCGGCACCGGCGCGGACATCAAACCGGGCAACGCTCTGCCGTTGTCGAGCATCCCGACCGGTACCTTCATCCACAACGTGGAACTGTACCCGGGCAAAGGTGCTCAGCTTGCTCGCAGCGCCGGTACGATGGCCCAGCTGATGGGTAAAGAAAACAACATGGCGCTGGTTCGTCTGCCCTCGGGCGAGATGAGAAACATTGCGCTGAATTGCATTGCGACGGTCGGCCAAGTCGGCAACATCGAACACGAAAACGTGAAACTCGGTAAAGCCGGTCGCAAACGCCACATGGGTTGGCGTCCGACGGTGCGCGGTTCGGTTATGAACCCGTGCGATCACCCGCACGGTGGTGGTGAGGGTAAATCCCCGATCGGCCGTCCGGGCCCGGTTACCCCGTGGGGCAAACCGGCTCTGGGTTACAAAACCCGTAAGAACCACAAGACGTCGGATAAATTTATCGTAAAACGTCGTAACGGCAAATAAGCGAAAGGAGATTCAGATTTATGGGTAGAAGCGTAAAGAAGGGTCCTTTCGTACAGCCTGTTCTGTTGAAAAGGATTCAGGAAATGAACAAAGCCGGCGAGAAGCGCATTCTCAAAACTTGGAGTCGCTCCTCGACGATTTTCCCGGATTTCGTCGGACACACCATTGCGGTGCATGACGGCCGGAAACATGTTCCGGTGTATGTCACCGAAGACATGGTAGGTCACAAACTGGGCGAATTCGCCCCGACTCGTACGTTTAAGGGCCACGTTGGTTCTAAAACGACGAAATAAGCGGAAAGGAGAGAAAGAACATGGAAGCAAGGGCGCAAGCTACGTACGTCCGTATTTCCCCGCGCAAAGTCAAAGTTGTTCTCGACCTCATCCGCAACAAACCGGTTGATGTCGCTTTGGCGATTGTACGCAACGTCCCGAAGGCCGCTTGTGAGCCGATTGAAAAATTGCTCAAATCGGCGGCCGCAAATGCGGAAAACAACCACAACATGGATGCTAAAAACCTTGTTGTTGCCGAATGTTTTGCATGTCCGGGTCCGATTTTGAAACGAATTCGTCCGCGAGCACAGGGCCGCGCGTTCCGCATTGAGAAACGCACGTCGCACATCACTGTGGTGCTCAAAGAGCAGGACTAAGCGAGGAGGAAAATTATGGGACAGAAAGTTAATCCGGTTGGCCTCCGTATCGGCGTCATTAAGGACTGGACTTCTCGCTGGTTTGTGAAAGACAGCGAGTTCGGCGATACGCTTGTTCAAGATCACAAGCTTCGCACTTACCTGAAAGATACGCTGTATGCGGCAGGTGTGCCGAAAATTGAAATCGAACGTGATGCTTCTCGCGTACGCGTGAACATCCACTGCGCAAAGCCCGGTATCGTTATCGGTAAAGGCGGCGCGGAAATCGAAAAACTTCGTCAAACTTGCGAAAAAATGCTCGGTAAACCCACCCTCGTCAACATCGTCGAGGTGCGTAACCCGGACGTGAACGCGCAATTGGTGGCGGAAAACATTGCTCAGCAGATCGAAAAACGTACGTCGTTCCGTCGTGCGATGAAACAATCGATCGGCCGTGCGATGAAACTGGGTGCGAAGGGTATCAAAACCCAAGTGTCCGGCCGTTTGGGCGGCGCGGAAATCGCTCGTACCGAACAATATCACGAAGGCACTATTCCGCTGCAGACTCTGCGTGCTGATATCGACTACGGTTTTGCGGAAGCGAAAACCACCTACGGCCGTATCGGTGTTAAAACGTGGATCTATCGCGGTGAAGTGCTTGCGGGATCGACCAACAAGCCCCGTAAGGAAGGAGGCCGCAAGTAATGCTGTTACCGAAGAGAGTAAAATATCGTCGCGTTCATCGCGGCCGTATGACGGGCGCCGCTACTCGCGGCAACAAAGTGACCTACGGTGAATTTGGTTTGCAGGCTCTCGAACCCTGCTGGATCTATTCCAACCAAATCGAAGCCGCCCGTGTCGCGATGACCCGTCACATTAAACGTGGTGGTCAGGTATGGATCAAAATCTTCCCTGACAAGCCGATCACGAAAAAAGCGCTTGGAACTCGTATGGGTTCCGGTAAAGGTTCGCCCGAAGGCTGGGTTGCGGTTGTCAAACCGGGCCGCGTGATGTTTGAAATTGCCGGTGTTCCGGAAGAAACCGCACGCGAAGCAATCCGATTAGCAGCGAATAAGCTGCCCATCAAATGCAAATTTGTTTGCAAGGAAGAAACGGATGGTGAGCAGTAATGAAATCTACTGAAATCGCAAAAATCCGCGAGATGAAGGATGCAGAATTGCAGACCAGGCTCCAAGACCTGAAAGACGAGTTGTTCAAATTGCGGTTCCAGCATGCGATCAATCAGCTCGATAATCCGATGCGTCTGAAAGCCGTTAAGAAAGAGATCGCCATCATCAAAACGATCATGCGCGAGAACGAAATCAAGAACGGCGTACAGGCGTAAACGGAAGGAGGAGTAATGATATGAGCGAACGGAATCTCAGAAAAACACGGACCGGTATCGTTGTGAGCGACAAGATGGACAAGACCATCGTTGTGGCGATTGAAGACAATGTCCGCCATCCGTTGTATAAGAAAATCATTAAACGTACCGTTAAGCTGAAAGCGCACGACGAAAAGAACGAATGCGGTATCGGCGATCGCGTACAGGTGATGGAAACCCGCCCGTTGTCGAAAGACAAATGCTGGCGTTTGGTGAACATCATCGAAAAGGCGAAATAAGTCGGTTTACTTGAAAGGAGGAACAACCTGTGGTACAACAGCAAACCTACCTCAAGGTGGCCGACAACACCGGCGCGAAAGAACTTATGTGTATTCGCGTGCTCGGTGGTTCCGGCCGGAGGTATGCAAATATCGGCGACGTTGTGGTTGCTTCCGTTAAGAAAGCAGCACCCGGCGGCGTTGTGAAAAAGGGCGATGTCGTGAAAGCGGTCGTTGTCCGTACGGTGAAAGGCGTTCGTCGTGACGACGGCACCTATATCCGTTTTGATGAAAACGCGGCGGTCATCATCCGTGATGACAAAAACCCGAGAGGCACCCGTATTTTTGGGCCGGTGGCGAGAGAGCTCAGAGAAAAAGATTATCTCAAGATTCTGAGCCTTGCCCCCGAAGTGTTGTAAGGAGGTGCCGAAGAATGAGTAATTTACACGTTAAAAAAGGCGATACCGTTGTGATTATCAGCGGTGACGATCGCGGCAATAAAGGCAAAGTGCTCGAAGTGAGCCCGAAAGAGAAAAAGGTCATCGTCGAGGGCCGTAACATGGTGAAAAAACATGTGAAACCCCGTAAGATGGGCGATCCCGGCGGGATCATCTCGGCCGAAGGCGCTATTTACGCGTCCAAGGTAATGGTCGTCTGCCCTCATTGCAACAAACCGACCCGTGTGGGTCACAAAAAATTCGCAGATGGTGCTAAATCGCGTGTATGCAAGCACTGCGGCGAAGTGCTGTAAGGAGGAGAAACGAAGTGGCCAGATTAAAAGACTACTACAAAAGTACTGTCGCATCGGCACTTATGAAGAAGTTCGGGTATCAGAACGTTATGCAGATTCCGAAGTTGGACAAAGTTGTCATCAACATCGGTTGCGGCGAAGCCCGTGACAACTCGAAAGTGATCGAAGCGGCCATGACCGACCTTGCAGCGATCACCGGTCAACGTCCGGTTGTATGTAAGGCGAAAAAATCGGTTGCAAACTTCAAACTGCGTGAAGGCATGCCGATCGGCGTTAAAGTAACGCTGCGCGGCGAACGCATGTACGAATTTGTCGATCGTCTGTTCAACGTGGCGCTGCCGCGTGTCCGTGACTTCCGTGGTATCAATGCGAATGCGTTTGATGGTCGTGGTAACTACAACATGGGCCTCAAAGAGCAATTGATTTTCCCGGAAATCGAATACGATAAGATCGACAAGGTGCGCGGTATGGACATCTGCTTTGTCACCACCGCGACCAACGACGAAGAAGCACGTGAGCTGCTCAGCTTGATGGGCGCTCCGTTCGAAAGATAAGGAAGGGGGAAACACACATGGCTAAAACATCTATGAAAATCAAGCAGCAAAGAACTCCGAAGTTCTCTTCGCGCGCTTACAATCGTTGTAAGATCTGTGGTCGTCCCCACGCTTATCTGCGGAAATACGGTATCTGCCGTATCTGCTTTAGAGAACTCGCCTACAAAGGCGAAATCCCCGGCGTAAAGAAAGCCAGTTGGTAATAGCTTAAAGGAGGTTGACGGAATGCAAATCACCGATACGATTGCCGATATGCTGACGCGAATCCGTAATGCGAATTCCGCGAAGCATGATTCGGTGGATATCCCCGCTTCCAACATGAAGAAGGCTATTGCCCAGATTCTTGTTGACGAGGGATATGTAAAAGGATATCAAATCATTGAAGATGGCAAACAGGGTATCATCCGCATGACCTTGAAGTATCAAGGCGCTTCGAAAACGCCGGTACTGATGGGACTTCGCCGTGTATCGAAACCCGGTCTGCGTATCTATTCCAGTAGTGAAGACATGCCGAAGGTCATGAAAGGCATCGGCACCGCCATTGTTTCCACCTCGAAGGGCGTCATGACTGACAAACAAGCCCGTAAAGAGCACGTGGGCGGCGAAGTCTTAGCATTTGTGTGGTAAGGGGGAACAGAACATGTCAAGAATTGGACGTAAACCGATTGCCGTTCCCGCCGGCGTTGATGTCAAAATCGACGGCACCGTGGTTACGGTAAAAGGACCGAAAGGAACCCTTACCCAACATGTTCATCCGAACATGACTTTGGCGTTGGAAGACGGTCAACTGACTGTCACCCGCCCGAACGACGATAAAGAAAACCGTTCGTTGCACGGTTTGACTCGTTCGCTGTTGAACAACATGGTTATCGGCGTAACGACCGGTTTCTCGAAAGAACTGGACGTTAACGGCGTTGGTTACCGTGTGCAGAAACAGGGTAAGGATCTGGTGATGAACCTGGGCTTCAGCCATCAGGTAGTGATGAGCGAAATCGACGGCATCTCGATCGAAGTGCCGAACCCGAACAAAATCATCATCAGCGGCTGCGACAAACAACTGGTTGGCCAGTTCGCTGCCGAAGTGCGCGAGAAGCGCCCGCCGGAGCCGTATAAAGGCAAGGGCATCAAATACACCACCGAGTATATCCGCCGTAAGGAAGGTAAGACCGGTGGTAAAGGTAAGAAATAAGGGGGAGTGAATCGTTATGGTGAGCAAGAAAAACAAAAATGAGGCTCGTCAACATCGTCACGCTCGTGTGCGCGGCAAAATCAGCGGTACCGCTGCCTGCCCGCGTCTGAATGTGTATCGCTCCTCTCAACACATCTATGCACAGATCATTGATGATGTGAAGGGCGTAACACTGGTTGCGGCTTCGAGCGCGGAAAAAGATTTCGGCGTAAGCGGCGGCAACAAAGAGGGTGCCAAAAAAGTTGGCAAACTGATTGCAGAACGTGCTGCTAAAGCGAAAATCACCGAAGTGGTTTTTGACCGCAGTGGCTACATCTACCACGGCCGCGTCAAAGAGCTGGCCGAAGGCGCCCGTGAGGGCGGCCTCAAGTTCTAAGAAAGGGGAGAAAAACTTTGGCCATTATTGACGCTACATCGATGGAACTTACCGAAAATGTTGTAGCCATTAACCGTGTTAGCAAAACGGTAAAAGGCGGTCGTATTTTCAAATTTGCGGCGCTGGTGGTTGTCGGCGACGGCAACGGCACCGTGGGCTATGGTTTGGGCAAAGCGGGCGAAGTTCCGGACGCGATTCGCAAAGGAATTGAAGACGCGAAGAAACATTTAGTCAAGGTCTCGTTAAAAGGAACGACGATCCCCCACGAGGTGATCGGCAAGTTCGGCGCAGGCGAAGTTCTGCTGAAACCGGCTGCCCCCGGTACCGGTGTTATCGCCGGTGGCGCGGTGCGTGCAGTTATGGAAGCGGCAGGCATTCGTGATATTCGGACGAAGGCTCTCCGTTCGAACAATCCGTGCAACGTCGTTAGCGCGACTATGAACGGGTTGATGCAGTTGCGTACTGCTGAAGAAGCAGCTGCGATCCGCGGTAAAACCGCGAAAGAAATTTTGGGTTAATGGGAGGATTGGTTTATTATGGCAAAGAAAGCAGCAAGCAAGAAATTGCAAATTAAACTGGTCCACAGCCTCATTGGCCGCAAAAAGGATCAGATTGCTACGGCGCAGTCGCTGGGTTTGCGCAAAATCGGCGACTGTGTTAGCCAGCCTGATAACGCAGCCACCCAAGGTAAGGTGGCAAAGATTATCCACCTCATCGAGGTAATTGAAGCGTAAGCAAAATCGACAAGGAGGTGCGAAACTATGAAATTACATGAATTGTCTCCGGCCGAAGGCTCTGTCCGCGAGGTCAAGAGAATCGGTAGAGGTCATGGTTCCGGTCAAGGTAAAACGGCCGGAAAAGGACACAAAGGTCAGAAGGCGCGTTCCGGCCACGGTATGCGTCCGGGCTTTGAAGGTGGCCAGATGCCGCTGCAAAGACGCGTTCCGAAACGCGGCTTCAACAATATTTTTGCGACGAAATATGCCATTGTCAATTTGGCTGCGCTGAATTGTTTCGATGATGGTGCGGTTGTCGATACCGAAGCGATGAAAAACGCCGGTCTGGTGAAAAAGACCTATGACGGTGTGAAAATCCTCGGCAACGGTAACCTCGCAAAGAAATTGACCGTCAAAGCCGCCGCTTTCTCCGAATCTGCAAAATCGAAAATCGAGACTGCAGGTGGAACGGCGGAGGTGATCTGAGATGTTTCAAACGCTCGCTAATGCTTGGAAAATCGCAGATCTCCGTAAAAAAATCCTGTTTACTATGTTCATCATTCTGATCTTCCGCATCGGTTCCGCAATCACGGTTCCGTTTGTGGATCCGGAATTGGTGCGTAGCGCCACTCAAAACGTCTCCGGCGCCATGAGTTATCTGACGCTGTTGTCGGGTGGCGGTTTCTCGGACGCGAGTTTGTTCTCGCTGTCCATCACCCCGTATATCAACGCGAGCATCATTATCCAGTTGTTGACGGTGGCGCTTCCGCCGCTGGAACGCTTGGCTAAGGAGGGCGAAGCCGGTCGTAAAAAGTTGGGTCAAATCACCCGCTATATGACGGTGGTACTCGGCCTGGCACTCGGTATCATGTATTACTTCATGATCCGCAACAACTACGGTGCGTTGGTTAAATCGGCACAATCCGGCTTCGGCGCGTGGTTTGCCGGCATCACCATCGTGCTCTGCTTTACGGCAGGCTCGGCGTTGATCATGTGGCTGGGTGAACAGATCAACGAAAAAGGCATCGGCAACGGCATTTCGATGTTGTTGTTCGCCGGTATCATCTCGCGTGGCCCGGCTGCGCTGAAATACCTGTGCTACGATCTGTTCTATACGGCCGGTATCAAACAAATCAGCAACGGCGGTTTGCAGAACGTGATTCTCGCGCCGGTCATTCTGGTTTTGTTCTTGCTGATCATCGGGTTCATCGTATTGATCACCGATGCCGAACGGCAGATTCCGGTTCAGTATGCGAAACGCGTTGTGGGACGCAAAATGTATGGAGGCCAAAGCACCTATATTCCGATCAAGGTCAATATGTCGGGCGTTATGCCGATCATCTTGGCAACCTCGATCATTTCGGTGCCTTCGATTTTGGCGGCCTTCTTCGGTTGGGATAACTGGTTTATCCGCGTCTTCTCGCAAGGCCACCCGGTCTATCTCACAGTGATGTTCCTGCTCATCATTGCCTTTGGCTTCTTCTATGTGACCATTCAGTACAACCCGGTTGAAATGGCGAACAACCTTCGTCGTCAATCCGGCGCGATTCCGGGCTTCCGTCCGGGCAAACCGACGTCGGATTTCATCAAACGGATTTTGTTCCGTGTCACATTCATTGGGTCGTTGGCACTCGGCATCATCGCGGTATTCCCCGGTTTGTTCGGCATCATTGCCGGCAACAGCTATACCGGCTTGACGCTGGGCGGCACCTCGGTCATGATCGTGGTCGGCGTTGCGCTTGAAACCACGCAACAGATCGAGAGCCAGATGATGCTCAGACATCATAAAGGCTTCTTGGAGTAATGCCCTTCGATAAAGGGTGATCGGTACTCCGGATCTACAACGAAACGAACGGTTAGATGACGGGGCCAACCCGTCATCTAACCGGCCAGATTCGACTCATAAGGAGGACATGTTCATGAAGCTGATTATGTTAGGCGCCCCCGGCGCCGGCAAAGGGACCCAGGCGGAAGTCATCAGTGACACCCTGAAGATCCCGACTATTTCCACGGGTAACATTATCCGTGAAGCGCTGAAAAGCGGCACCGAAATGGGCGTAAAAGCCAAAGAGTACATGGATTCGGGTCGTTTGGTTCCCGACGACGTTGTCATCGGGATCATCAAAGATCGTTTAGCGCAGGATGACTGTGCAAACGGATTCATTCTCGACGGTTTTCCGCGTACCATTCCGCAAGCCGAGGCACTTGACCGTATGGGTGTTGAGATCGATCGCGTCATTGAAATTTATGTCGCGGACGAAACGATTGCCCAGCGTGTATCGGGTCGCCGTGTCTGCCCACAATGTGGTGCATCGTACCACGTCGAGTACAAAAAACCGACGGTGGAAAACGTGTGCGACCGTTGTGGCGATACCCTTGTTCAGCGCAAGGATGACCAACCGGAAACGGTACATGAGCGCTTGAAGGTGTATCATGACCAAACCGAACCGCTGAAAGATTACTATGCAGCACAAAACAAGCTGGTAGTGGTTGAAGGACAGGAAGACGTGGCCGATACCACGAAACTGACCTTGGCGGCGGTACAGAAAGTTTGATCGTATGATTACCATCAAAAACAGTCGTGAACTTGCCCTGATGCGCGAAGCGTGCATCGTCTCGGCAAGGGCGCTGAAACTTGCAGGCGAAGCGGTCGAACCCGGTGTCACGACCGGTGAGATCGATGAACTTGTCCGCAAGTATATCGAGAGCCAGGGAGCCAAACCCTCGTTCCTCGGCTACGGCGGATTTACGGGCAGCGCTTGTGTTTCGATTAACGAAACGGTTATCCACGGCATACCGGGCAAACGCGTGATCAAAGCAGGCGATATCGTCAGCATTGATGTGGGCGCGTATTTGAACGGATACCATGGTGACAATGCCGCCACCTTTGCGGCCGGCGATGTATCGCAAGAGGCACAAGCCTTGATGGATGCAACGCGCGAAAGTCTGTATGAAGGCATCAACGCCGCGAAAGCAGGCAACCGCATCGGCGACATTAGCGCCGCGGTACAACGGTATGTCGAGGTACGTGGTTACTCGGTTGTACGGCAATTTGTCGGCCACGGAGTAGGCACGGACCTGCACGAAGACCCCAGCGTACCTAATTTCGGTACTCCCGGTCGGGGCCCTCGGTTGTTACCGGGGATGACTCTGGCCATCGAACCCATGATCAACGCGGGCGTGCCCGACGTCGAGATCTTGGGTGACGGATGGACGACGGTGACCAAAGACGGGAAACTGTCTGCTCACTTTGAGCACACGGTGGCCATCACGCCGGACGGACCGGTCATCTTGACCAAACCGTAAAGGCGGGTGTCCCGTATGCAAAAAGGAAGGATCGTTGTCCCCAACGCCGGTAAAGATCAAGGCAAACGGATGGCGGTGTTATCGGTAGATGAACACGGTGTTTACATCGTAAACGGACGTGAGCATCCGCTGGATCGCCCTAAGCGGAAAAATCCGCGTCATCTGATTGTTTTGGATCAAACCGTAGCGCAATCCGATATGGAAACCAATCGAACGTTGCGACGCGCGCTGGCACAGCCGGCCGTATCGCCCAAGTGATTTACGAGAAAGAGGTTATTTCATGTCTAAGACGGATGTTATCGAATTAGAAGGTACTGTGGTAGAAGCTTTACCGAACGCCACTTTTCAGGTAGAGCTCGCCAACGGTCATCAAATTTTGGCGCACATTTCCGGCAAATTGCGGATGAACTTCATCCGGATCTTGCCGGGCGACAAAGTGACGGTGGAGAT
This sequence comes from Acutalibacteraceae bacterium, assembly GCA_045544455.1. Lineage (GTDB taxonomy): Bacteria > Bacillota > Clostridia > Oscillospirales > Acutalibacteraceae > JAZPYZ01. Next base: position 12,945 of record JAZPYZ010000009.1, read on the forward strand.
GTCCCCGTATGATTTGACCAAAGGGCGCATCACATGGCGTACAAAATAAGTAAGGCAGAATAACAAGAATTTGCGTTACAAACGCAGGGAGGTATCTTTATGAAAGTCAGACCTTCTGTCAAGAAAATTTGCGAAAAGTGCAAAGTAATCAAACGCAAAGGCCGCATCATGGTTATTTGCGAAAACCCGAAGCATAAGCAGCGTCAGGGTTAAGACCCGGACAGACAAACTTTTGTGTCACACGACACAAAACCGAAAGGAAGGAATTTTTTATGGCGCGTATAGCTGGTGTAGACCTGCCTAGAGATAAGCGTATCGAAATCGGCCTGACCTATATCTATGGTCTCGGTCGTAAATCCGCGTCGGATATCCTTGCGGCGACCGGCGTTAATCCGGACACCCGTGTACGGGATCTGACCGAAGAAGACGTTTCGAAATTGCGTGAATACATCGATCATAACTATACGGTGGAAGGCGACCTGCGTCGCGATGTGGCGTTCGATATCAAACGCCTGATCGAAATCGGCAGTTATCGCGGACTTCGTCACCGTAAAGGACTTCCGGTTCGCGGCCAACGTTCGAAGACGAACGCCCGTACCCGTAAAGGTCCGAAGAAAACCATGGCCAACAAGAAGAAATAAGCAGGAGGGATAAGAATGGCTGCTGCAAAAACAACTGCGCGCAAAGGTGCTACCACCCGTCGCCGCAAAGAACGCAAAAATATTGAGCGTGGCGCCGCACATATCCAGTCCACGTTCAACAACACCATTGTCACCATTTCCGACTTGCAGGGCAACGCGTTGTCCTGGGCAAGTGCCGGTGAACTCGGTTTCCGCGGTTCGCGGAAATCCACCCCGTTCGCGGCTCAAACCGCTGCGGAAACCGCTGCCAAAGCGGCGATGGAACACGGTTTGAAAACCGTCGAAGTGTATGTTAAAGGCCCGGGCGCCGGCCGTGAAGCCGCGATCCGTGCTCTGCAAGCGGCGGGCTTGGAAGTTACGATGATCAAAGACGTAACCCCGATTCCCCATAACGGTTGCCGTCCGCCGAAAAGAAGACGCGTGTAATGGGAGGTATAACAAATGGCTAGATATACCGGTGCGGTGTGCCGCTTGTGCCGCCGCGAAGGACAAAAACTCTTTTTGAAGGGCGAGCGTTGCTATACCGGCAAATGTGCAATCGATCGTCGTTCGTATGCGCCGGGCCAACACGGCCAAGCGCGTACCCGTAAAGCTTCGGAATACGGTAAACAATTGCGTACCAAACAGATCGCAAGACGTTACTACGGTGTTCTCGAAGGTCAATTCCGTCATTATTTTGAAATGGCTGAAAAAATGCCGGGCGTAACGGGTGAAAACCTGCTCCGCTTGCTCGAATCCCGTTTGGATAACGTTGTGTATCGTCTGGGCTTCGGCAGCTCCCGTGCGGAAGCTCGTCAGCTGGTCACGCAAGGTCACTTCACGGTCAACGGCCGCAAAGTGAACATTCCGTCTTACCTGACAAAGGTCGGCATGACCGTCGCGGTAAAAGATACCAGCCGCGGGCTCGGCAAAATCAAAGGCATCGTGGAAGCCAATGGCTCTCGCCCGATTCCGAAATGGTTGGAAGCCGACCGTGAAAAACTCGAAGCAAAAATCGTAGCGGTTCCGGAACGTGCCGACATCGATCTGCCGATTGAGGAAACCCTCATCGTCGAGTTGTACTCCAAATAATTTTAAAATACACACCGGAGACAGGCGTTGCCGTGGTATCGGCTGCGGTAACCGCCTCTCTGTAATAAGGAGGGTTTTGAATGATTGAAATTGAAAAGCCCAGAATCGAAGCCTTAGATCTCGCTGCAGACGGTACGTACGGCAAATTCGTTGTCGAACCGTTGGAACGCGGATACGGAACGACCCTCGGTAACAGCTTACGCCGTGTACTGTTGTCGTCGTTACCGGGCGTTGCTGTTACTTCGATCAAAATCAACGGAATCCTGCACGAATTCTCCACCATCGAAGGTGTAAAAGAAGACGTGACGGAAATCGTATTGAACATCAAAGGCCTGATCGCGAAAATCAACGGAGAAGGCCCGAAAACGGTGTACATCGAAGCCGAAGGCCCCGGCGCCGTAACGGCCGGTTCGATCAAATGCGACAGTGAAGTAGAACTGTTGGATCCGGACATGCACATCGCGACGCTTGGCGAAGGTGCCAAACTCAGCATGGAAATCACGCTGGATAAAGGTCGCGGCTATGTTCCGGCAGAACGCAACAAGCAAAACTTAGCACCGGCCATCGGTGTGATTCCGGTCGACTCGATCTACACGCCGGTGATCAAAGTTAACTACACGGTTGAAAACACCCGTGTTGGTCAGATCACCGACTTTGACAAACTGACGCTGGAAGTGTGGACCAACGGCACCATCGCGGCTAAAGAAGCGGTATCGCTCGGCGCGAAAGTGCTTACCGAACACCTCAACCTGTTTGTCGACCTGTCGGGCGATGCCTATGCCGGCGACTCCATCATGGTAGTCACCGCAGGCGACGATCGCGGCAAGGTGTTGGAGATGACCATCGAAGAACTCGACCTGTCGGTTCGTTCGTTCAACTGCTTGAAACGTGCCGGTATCAACACGGTCGAAGATTTGATCAGCAAGACCGAAGAGGATATGATGAAAGTCCGCAACCTCGGTCGCAAATCGCTTGAAGAAGTCATCAACAAATTGGAATCGCTCGGCTATGCGCTGCGTTCCGAAGAAGACTAACGAATTTCGGTTTTTGACAACCTAAGAAGGAGTGAATTCAAATGCCCGGAACCAGAAAACTCGGCCGCCCGACCGCTTCGCGTCTGGCGATGCTCAGAGCTATGGTCACCTTCCTGCTTGAGAAGGGTCGCATTGAAACCACCGTTACCCGCGCGAAAGAAGTGCGCTCGATGACGGAAAAAATGATCACCATCGCGAAAGAGCCCACCTTGGCGAACAAACGCCTGGTGTACGCTTTCGTTACTAAAGAAAGCGTCAGCAAAAAATTATTTGATGAAATTGCTCCGGCTTATGCCGAACGCAACGGCGGTTACACCCGCATCATCAAAACCGGCGCTCGTCGTGGCGACGCGGCGGAAATGGCTATCATCGAACTGGTGAAATAATCATTTCAAACAACGTGAAAACGACCATCCGAAAGGATGGTCGTTTTTTTGTGTCACAAAAGGCGCGCAAAAACGTAGACGGATTTCGATTAACCGGTGATATGAACGTCCATGAATATGTACTCATCACCGATTTATATCGCTGTTTCGAACAGTTTGATAATAACCAGTGCGGTGATCCCCAAAGCAATGCCAATGGCCGTCTTGCGATCGATGGGTTCTTTGTAAACGATTGCGGCCACTACCGCCGAGATGATGGTACCACCACCGTTGATGACCGTGAATAATACCACCGGGGATACCAAAGCAGTGCAGATGGTGGCCAATTGGTTGATGATAAACACCGCCACCGCCAGCGCTACTCCGCAAACAAGCAGATTTTTTGAAAAGGTCGGTTTCCCGTCATGAGGCTGATGACGGATCTGTATAGCCAACATCGCACCGGATAAGATGGCGATAATCGCGAAAGACAAAAACGAAAACATGCTCACGTTGCCATTCGGCACGTAGGCGGTAAACAGTTGTTGTGCGAACATGGTGCATCCGTTAGCAACCAACGAACCTACCAACAGCCACATCGTTTTGGCGTTAAAATTGGTATACGTCGTTTTAGATGTTCGAATCAATAAATAGGCCGAAACGAAAAACAATCCGACGCCGACCAACTGCATCATGGCGATGGGTTTTCCAAACAAACACACGCCGGCCGCCATCGGCAAGATCATTCCTGCCGTACCAAACATCGATACCAAACTCACCGTGCCGCATTTCATCGCATAGATATTACAGGTCACAGCAAAAAACAGCGAAATACCGGAAAACGCCGCAAGCAATAGCGTGATGAGATCCGCGCGAACCGTCACGCCGCTACCGATCAGCAGCCCGAAACCCAGCACGGCCGCAACTACGTTTTGAAAGACGGTGAACATCAGTAATCCGGTAGTATTGGCAATAGCGTTGCTGGACCGTTTACTAAAAAACGCTTGTATCACCCGACATATTAAGATGACGACAATATATAGTTGCGCCATAGAGATTCCTCTTTTCGAATGCACTTTGCTTTATTGTAAAAAGCAAAATCGCGCGCGTCAAGGAAAAACAAATCGAAAAATTTTCGAATTATTTTTTCTTGAATGTTGCCGTGATGCCGCGTATAATCAAAGCAAGGAGGGGAAGGCGATGACACTTTCAAAATTGGCAAAGCTTGCGAACGTATCGGTATCCACAGCGTCCAAAGCGTTTGCAGGTAGTCGCGAAGTGAATGAAGATACGCGCGATATGATTTTTGCCGTTGCCAAACAACACGGTTGTTTCAAAAAATTTTACAACGCAAAATATCCGAAATTGGTCATCGCTATCATTGCGCCCGAATTTACCAGCACCTATTACGCGCAGTTTTTATCCTTTATGCAGCAATATCTGGATCCTCGCTGTGAACTGTGCGTATCGGCAACCGAATTTTCATCCGAACGCGAAGCGGCTTTGATTGAGTATTATACCAAACACTCGAGCACCGACGGGATTCTGTTGGTTCAGTCGTTGGTGGACGCCCCGGACACGTGCGAAACACCCGTTGTATTTATCAATCCAAAACACGAGCAGCCGCACGGAGCTACGGTGTGGGGGACGATTAAACCCGCCTTAAATGAAAGTATAGAGTATCTGATCAAACGCGGGGTAACGTCCTGTGGCTTCATCGGCGAACCACTAACCACCTCAAAACACGAATGGGTACGGCAAAGTTTAGAAGAGCACGGCTTGACGTTAGACGAATCGTACGTGTCCATTTCATCCGAACGGTTTGAGGAAGGCGGTTATCGCGCGATGCAAGCCTTGTTCGATAACGGTCGTGTACCGCGTGCGGTGATTTGCAGTTATGACAATATGGCCATCGGCGCTATACGGTGTATCTGCGATCGTGGATTATCGGTACCCGACGACGTGGCGGTGTTGGGAATGGACGATATCCCACAAGCCGCGTATTTAGATCCGCCGCTTGCTTCCATCTCTTCCAATACAGAAGAGATGTGCCGCTTAGCGTCGCAAGCGATGCTAAGCCAAATATACGGCGAATCGGTATCAACACAGCAAACCGTCACGGCGCAACTGCGGTTGCGCAAATCTTTTCAGATAGGGGAGAACATCACGTGATCAATGCCAATGATTTTGATGGCCGTTGTGACAACGAGGTGTTGGAAAACGCCATCGCCGCCAAAGAAACGGACGGTATCGTTGTGATCCCACCGCGCAAATCCGATATTGATCCTGATCGGGATTATTGGTTGATCGATCGGGCGATCTTGTTACCCGAAAACACCACCGTCGTGTTGCAAAACACGACCATTAAACTGTCGGATCGGTGCCGGGACAACTTTTTTCGTACGGCTAACTGCGGAATGGGTATCGAGTTTCCCGAAAGAATCCGCAACATTCATATTCGTGGAGAAGGCTTGTGTGTGTTGCAAGGCGCCGACCATCCGCGTGCTACCGGAGACTCAACTAAGAGGTTGCATGCGCCGTGCCCACACTATAAAGAGGATATCTGCCGTGTGGCTGATTGGGTTCCGCTTGAGCGTCGCAAATCGGGTGATATCGGATTTGGGGACGTTCACGATCATTCTTATGGTACCGATGCCGGCAAAGCGGATGAATCGCCCTACGGCGATTGGCGCGGAATCGGTATCTTGTTCGCGAACACGGACCATTTCTCAATCTCCAACCTAATCATTCGCGAACCGCACGGCTGGGGCATTTCGCTCGAAGCGTGTTGCTACGGCCGGGTTGAGAAGATCGAATTCGATGCGTGTATGCATAAAGAAATCGACGGTATGGTGATGAATATGGAAAACCAAGACGGGGTGGATATTCGAAACGGATGCCACCACATCGTCATCTCGGATATCACGGGATGTACCGGCGACGACGTGGTGGCGTTGACCGCTATTGCCTCACCCGACTATCAACCGGGCGGTTCGCTTTGCAGCACCCACGTTATGCACAGCGATTGGAGCACACGAGACAAGGATATCCACGACATCGTCATCCGCAACGTCGTGGCACATACTTATTTGTGCCACACCATTCGGTTGCTTCCGGCCATGGCGAATATTTATAACGTGGTTGTGGACGGTGTTATCGATACGTCTCCACGTTGTGGTGCTACGTCCTCCACGGTTTTGTTGGGAGATCTTGGCACGTATGGAGAAAACTATCCCGACAGTTTGCGCAACATCACGGTTTCCAACGTGGTTTGTAACAGCAAATATGCGGTTTGTGTTCGCGGCTTTTTGACCGATTCGGTCATCACCAACATCGTCAACCGCAACCCGAGTTGTCAAGCGGTAAACGTCGCTCGCGAAAACGGGTTACATAACGTGTCTATCTGTAACGCTGTTACAAAACCATTGTAACCAAAAGCCATCGGTTATAAGCCGATGGCTTTTTTAGTTGTGTGCCGTGTTCGGTGCGGTGTCATACGTTTACAAGCAAGTAAGGCAGAGGGGGCGCCAGCCCTACAAAACCGCACAAATTCCGCTTTGCCATATTGAAAAGACGAACGTCCCGTGGTACAATGAAAGATAAGATTTTTGGGAAACATTGAGGAATGGATTATGTTGAAAAAATGGTTCGGGGATAAAGCGTTTTATCGCTACGTGCTGTCGCTGGCGATCCCCATTATGGTGCAAAACGGCATCACCAACTTTGTCAATATGCTCGATAACGTGATGGTCGGTCAGGTGGGCACCGTCGAAATGACCGGTACTGCCGTCGCCAACCAACTCATTTTTGTGTTCAACCTGTGCGTGTTTGGCGCGGTATCGGGTGCGGGTATTTTCGGCGCTCAGTTTCACGGCAGTAACGACCAAGAAGGCGTGCGCAACACCCTGCGGTTCAAGGTGTTGTTTTGTACCGCACTGACCGTTCTCGGCATGGTGGTACTTGGCCTGTTTGGCGAACCGCTGATCAACCTATATCTGCAGGGTGAGGGTGCCCTCGAAGATGCCGCGGCATCCCTGTCATTTGCCAAACAGTATATTGGAATCATGCTAATCGGGCTCATTCCCTATGCGATTACCCAGTGCTATTCCAGTACCCTGCGCGAGACCGGTAAAACCGTTCCGCCCATGGTCGCCGGCTTAGTGGCGGTCGGGGTTAACTTGGTTTTAAACTTCATCTTGATCTTCGGCCATTTCGGTTTCCCGAAACTCGGTGTGGCCGGTGCCGCCATCGCGACGGTCATATCGCGATTTGCGGAACTGGCTATTGTGGTCATTTGGACTCATGCCAACCGCGCCATCAACCCGTTTATAACGGGACTTTATCGCAGTTTGCGCGTGCCGCGCTCGCTCATCAAACAGATCGCCGTAAAAGGATTTCCGCTGATGGCCAACGAAACCCTGTGGGCGGCCGGTATCGCGATGGTTAACCAATGTTATTCGGTCCGCGGCCTGGACGTGGTGGCCGCTAACAATATCGCTCAAACCTTTTTCAACGTGTTCGGCACGGCGTTTTTGTCAATGGGTGCCGCCATCGGCATTATTGTAGGGCAAAAACTCGGCGCCGAAGCGTTTGACGATGCGCGCGACAGTGCCACCAAACTCATTGTGTTTTCGGTATGCATCGGTATGGTGGTAGGAGCTCTCTACTTTGTGTGTGCGCAGTGGATCCCTCTGTTTTACAACACCACACCGTCCATCCGCGTCATGGGCACGCGTCTTATGCAGATCAGTGCCCTGGTAATGCCGCTGGACGCCTTTGTCAACGCGGCCTATTTTACACTACGATCGGGTGGCAAAACGTTCGCTACCTTTTTGTTCGATAGCGTGTTTGTATGGGTGGTCAACGTGCCGGTCGCCTTTATGCTGGCCCACTTCACCGGTATTTCGATCTTGTTGCTGTATGGGATTGTCCAAGCACTCAACGTGATCAAATGCCTCATCGGCGGTGTGCTGATAGGTAAAGGCATCTGGCTTCGCAATATCGTGCAAACGCAGTAAGGAGAATCTGTCATGAAACTTGCACACCTCGAACCCAAAGCGGTCTTTACGTATTTTGAAGATATTTGCGCCATTCCGCACGGATCCGGCAACATGGGCCCGATTCGTGATTATTGTGTCGCGTTCGCTCAATCACACGGGCTGTGGGTATATACCGATAAATGGCATAACGTCATTATCAAAAAACCGGCATTCCCGGGATACGAAACCCATCCGCCGGTCATTTTGCAAGGGCATCTCGACATGGTATGCGAAAAAACCAACGATAGCCCGATCTGCTTCGAGACCGACGGTTTACAACTCGGCATCGACGGCGATTGGATCTATGCAGACGGTACGACACTTGGCGGTGATGACGGTATTGCGGTAGCGATGATCCTTGCGATCCTCGCATCCGATGATCTGCCGCATCCGGCGATCGAAGCGGTATTCACCACCGACGAAGAAACCGGCATGTACGGCGCCGCTGGTCTGGACACCTCGATTTTAGAGGGCAAACTGCTTATCAACGCCGACTCCGAGGCCGAAGGAGTTCTCACGGTCGGTTGTGCCGGCGGTGCGCGCGTCGATATCACCCTGCCGGTCACTACCGCGCCGGTTACCGAGCCTTGTTACCGTGTAACGGTCGACGGCCTTATCGGCGGCCATTCCGGTGTTGAGATCCATACCGGTCGCCAAAATGCGAACGTGATGATGGGTACGTTTTTATCGGCTCTGCCGGCCGATTTTCAAATCATCGATATCGCCGGCGGTCAAAAAGATAACGCCATTCCGCGCAGCTGTACCTGTACCGTTGCTTCGACGGTCGATCCCGCTACCGTGGTCGATTCGTTTATTGCCAACCACCGCATCGCGGCAGATCCCGACCTTACCGTCACCGTCACCGCCGCGCTGGGCGCGGCCACCGCGTACGATGCCGCGTCTTCCCGTCGCATAGCGCAGTTTCTCGCCACCGTCCCCAACGGGGTACAACGGTATAGCGAACACATTGAAGGATTGGTCGAAACGTCGCTCAACCTCGGCGTGCTCACCAGTAGTGATACGTCGATATCGGCTACCTTTGCGGTACGCAGCAGCGTCGGCAAACAAAAGCAGATCTTACTGGATCGGATGGCCGAAACGGCCGCGCAGTTCGATGGTACTTGCGTCGTTCACGGACAGTATCCGGCGTGGGAATATCGCCCCGACTCGCGTTTGCGCGACACGATGGTGCGCGTTTACCGCGAACAATACGGAACCGATCCATCGATCGTCACCATCCATGCCGGGTTAGAGTGTGGTTTGTTCGGCGATAAGATTAAAGATCTGGACGCAGTATCCTTTGGCCCGGATATGCAAGGTATCCACACCACCGAGGAACGGTTATCCATCTCGTCCACCGCGCGCACCTATCGGTATTTGTGCCACGTATTACAAGCGTTATAAAGGAGAGAGTGTCATGATTAAACAACGTGTTATCCGCTTACAACAAGCTTTGCAAACCGGCGAAGCGTTGCTCATTACCAGCGCCCCTAATCGGTTTTACGTCACCGGTTTTGAATCGTCTGCCGGCCAGGTGTTCATCACCAACGACACCGCCATCTTTTTAATCGATTTTCGCTATGTCGAAAAAGCCAAGAACACCGTTGACAGTTGCGAGGTGGTGTTGTCCAACCGCGCCGCCGATGAGATTAAGGAACTTACCGACAAACACGGCATCAAACGGTTGTACGTCGAAACCTATGCGCTGAGTGTCCACCAGCGCGAAGAATATAGCCGTATCATGCCGGGCGTGGAGATCTCGACCGATGATAAAATGGATCGCTTGATCGAGGAGATGCGCAGCATCAAAACCGACGCCGAACTCGAACGTCTTAAACGCGCCCAAGCACTCACCGACGAAACGTTCACGTATATTCTCGACCGCATCGCCGCCGGCCGTACCGAACGCGACGTCATGCTCGATATGGAATTCTATATGCGCAAACGCGGCAGCGAAGGGGTATCCTTTGATTTCATCGTGGTATCCGGCAAAAACTCGTCGTTGCCGCATGGTGTCCCGACCGATAAGGTCATCGAAAAAGGCGATTTCCTCACGATGGATTTCGGCGCACTGGTTGACGGCTACCACGCGGATATGACGCGTACGGTGGCGGTTGGCCAGGTATCGGACGAACAACGTCTCGTTTACGATACCGTGCTCAAAGCGCAACTCGCCTCGATCGACTCGATCAAAGCCGGTGTGGTTTGCCGCGACATCGATAAGGTCGCGCGCGACATCATCTACGGTGCCGGATTTGAAGGTTGTTTCGGTCACGGTCTCGGTCACAGCGTCGGGGTGGAAATTCACGAAAATCCGGCCTTTAACACCCGTTGCGAAACGGTGTTGCAGTCCGGCATGGTCATGACGGTTGAACCCGGCATTTACCTGGAAGATAAATTCGGTGTTCGGATCGAAGATATGGTCGTCGCCACCGATACCGGTTGTATCAACCTCACCGCAAGCGAAAAGAAATTGATTATTCTGTAAGGTGACTATGATGGATGTTATTCAACGTTTTTTACAGTACGTGTCGTTCGATACCGCATCGGACGAACACAGCACCACCGTTCCGTCCACCGCCAAACAACGCCACTTAGGCGAACAACTGGTCAAGGATCTGCAAGCGGCCGGTTTGGTGGACGTGGTGCTGGATGAATACGGCTACGTATACGGGTTGTTGTCGGCCACCGATGACCGCGCATCCCAACCCGCCCTCGGTTTGATCGCGCATATGGATACCTCACCCGATGTGTCGGGTGCCAACGTATGTCCGCAGATCGTAAACTACCAAGGCGGCGATATTCGTTTAAACGATACCGTTACGATGACGGCACAGGATTTTCCGTTTTTGCAACGGTATATCGGACAAGATCTGATCGTCACCGACGGCACCACCTTGCTCGGTGCCGACGATAAAGCCGGCGTTGCCGAAATCGTGTCGGCGTGTGCGTATTTGACGGCTCATCCGGAGTTATCCCACCGTGCGCTCGCCGTCTGCTTTACGCCGGACGAGGAGATCGGTCGCGGCGCGGATCATTTCGACTACGCGCGTTTTGCCGCAAAAGAAGCCTATACCGTGGATGGCGGCGAGGTAGGGGAGATCGAATACGAAAACTTTAATGCCGCATCGGCATTGGTTACGATTCACGGGATCAACATTCACCCCGGTTCGGCGAAAAACAAGATGAAAAACGCGGCACTCATCGCTGCCGAATTCATCGGATTGTTGCCGCCGGCCGAAACGCCGGCCCACACCGAAGGGTACGAAGGCTTTTACCACGTGGCGGATATCGCCGGCAACGAGTCACAGGCCACCGTCGCACTCATCATTCGTGATCACGACCGCACCAAATTCGAGGCGCGCAAAACGTTTATGCAAACGCTCGTTGCGTATCTCAACACGGTTTACGGCGACGGTACCGTCTCGCTGGATATGCAGGACAGTTATTATAATATGAAAGAGAAGATCGAACCCGCGATGCATCTGATCGATCGCGCCAAAATGGCGATGCAGATGGCGGATGTCACGCCGCAGATCGTCGCGATTCGCGGTGGCACCGACGGCGCCCGTCTATCGTATGAGGGTCTGCCGTGTCCCAATCTGTCCACCGGCGGTTTCAATTTTCATAGCATCCATGAGGGGATTGCTGTCAACGCCTTGCACCAAATGGTTCAAGTCCTCGTCAATCTCGCCACCATGGAATAACCGAACAAAAAGAAGACCTTTGCCACATGGCAAAGGTCTTCTTTTTATCGTCTTAATAAGCGTCTTATGGCCCGTTTCAAGTTTTGTCGTACGCGTCCGGGAATTTTGTCCTTGATCAAGTCTATGATATAATCGGGACTTTTCATATAGGTTTTGGCCGCGTGATCGAATCCGTTTTCCGCGACATCGCGATAGATCTCGTCCCGCACGGCTGTGCGTTTGGTCGGGTGGTTGAGATTACCTTGATTGCGGCGAATGGATTCTACGTCCACTTCGTGCGATACCATCAAAGCCGACGCTTGTTCCCACAGCGCCTCACCTTTTTCGTTGTTGACCAACACCGCCGATACGCCGCCGTCGTGCGCGTACGCCGGATATTCCCGTTCAATGCCCCAAAAATCACCGATGGTGATGTCGCCGGACCGAAACCATTGCGCATACGGACAATTGTAACACGATTCGCGGTAGATGTCGCCGTGCAAAAAGGCGTGATAATACGGGGTAAGCGAGGCGATGCGTTCCACCGTTTTGACCTGGCCGTTCGGCCGTTGAATATCGGCGCGGTAGGTCAACGACCAATCGTGTTTGTCTTTACTGCGAAACACATAGTCGGTCACGGTACCGCCGTATTGTTCACCCAACCAGTTCAGATACGACCGGTACAGTTTCGGGCTCGGCACGCCGTGACAAATGATGTCGACGGTCAGCAAATTATCGTACGGTTTACCCAAATAGCGGCGCAATCCGCCCACTTGGCAGGGCGTTCCCGAAAACAGCACCGTCTGGCCGGCTTTTAATGCCGCCTCGACGCAGATAAAACTGTCGTTCGTATCGCTTTGTACGTATTTGGAATTTTTCAAGGGTTCGAGTTCATCCAAGTTGCGTGCGCATTGCACTTTCGGCAAACCGGTTTGCGTGTCGTTCGCACTCCCAAACACGAGCCCGCCGTTTTCCAGCACCGTTTCGGCGATGGCGGTAAACGCCCCGCCCGATGCACTGCAGTTCAATTTTTCGGTATCGCGCAAATACGCGGCATACCCGTGCTCCGGCTCTCCGCAGAGTGCCCAGTTCAGCATGGAACACGCTTTGCGGCATTTTCCGCAGTTGATGCAGATCTCGTCATCGACTCGCGGCACCAAAAAGCCGTCGTCATTGTCCCACATCGTGATCGCGTTCACAGGACACGTATGTTCACAACCGCGGCATCCACAACACTTGAGACCTATATCACCGATATGTTTCATTTCGTCACCAACGCTTTCTCTAAAAACGCCTGTGCTGCGTCCCTTGCCGCCGCAAATCCCGGTCGCACCGTATCGTAATCGATCGGGGTTTCGGCCGCTTTCAATCCTTCTTCCACGCTCGTAACCAACCGGGTATCGATCAGGCCGGTTTGCCGTAAGATGCTTTCCAGACGCGAATTGTATTTCGGCGCCGGTACGCACAAAAACGGGCGTTCAAAGTTCAACGAAAACGCCGTCCCGTGGAACGAATCGGTTACCACGAAATCGGCATTCGCCACGTGCGCGAGCAGATCCATCGCGGTGTTTCCAAACCGGTTTTGAGCATGCGGTACAAACTCGAGCGAATCGGCAAAATTCACCACGCGCCAACCGTTTTTACGCGCGATTTCCAACGCCAACTGCTCCACAACCTTGTTGCGGTTGAGGTTATAGATAAACACGTAACCGGGTTTGGGCGCCGGTTTGGTACAAAACGCGCGCCACTCATCCGCCGACAGTAACAACGACGGATCCACCACGTGTACGCCGCCGTCGATACCGATATCGCGCAAGGTATCGAGTGCGGTATCTTCCCGTACCGAAATGGCATCGTAGGTCGAAAGCCACGTGTGAATTTTCGCTTTTTCTTCCTCTGAGAAATCGGTTTTTCCGAAACTGCCGGCATACGCCACCCGTTTTTTGCCTTCGGGCGCAAACTGCAGATAATATGCCTTCAAATCATCCGGCGGATTGTTGTTTTGGGTGTTCCACACCTGATCACTGCCACTGACGTAGGCATCCGCCTGCGGCACGTGATTCAGCAGATCCCGGTAGCAACGATACCGCCGAGGTGATACGTGAATATACCGTTTCATAAAGCGGTTCACGATATGGAATTGTACCGCGTTGACCGCCAACAACGGCAAAAATTTGATCAAGCGTTTGATCACCGATTGATGCCCTTTCGGGAACACCGCCCGGCCGAACGACATTCCTTCCGGCACATAGTCGATCACCTCAACCGTGTGGCCGAGTTTTTCGATCGCGGTTTGTGTCGCATAGGTCTGTAACATCGATCCGAAATTGGTGATCCGATGTAATGTGATCAACGATACTTTCACAGATGAACTCTCCTTTTATGGATTAAGAACGCCGAGTTTCACCAAAAAGCGGCGCAAGCGCTTTTTCGCCCCGTAAATCAACCGCCCTTTTGGGGTATCCATCGCATATTTTGCAGTTACGAATGCAAATCCATGCGTATGGAAATCCTGCCAAAACATCGCCCGGTTTGGGTTTGGCGTAATCGGTTTATAATGGTTATACGATAATTGTTTAGCTACCGGCAATTCTGCAACAGAAAGCGTAGCACACATATCATGAAATATCGCTTCGGCTTTCGGTGTGTTGGGGATGACCAATGAGCAACCTTTGTTATCGTCAAACGCCGGCAAGGTGTGTTCGATCCCCCAACAATCCCCGATGGTAAAGTCGGCCATTCCCGGATAACCGGCGTAGGGGCATTGTTCACACGATGGGCGGATAATATAGTTGCCGTAAAACAGGTCTTTAAAGTTTTGAGATAATTTGCTTTGCGATTCTTGTTTCCCGTTTTCATAAAAAACTTGTTCGTTGTGTTCGTGCCAACCTTTGACCTTCGAGCGCGCTTGATATCCGACTACTTTGGCATTCCGGATATGTTCGAGGTGTCGGATATGCTCTGCCCAAACCAAAGGACTCGGTGCTCCGTGACATAGCAGTTCACAGGTTACTAAACGGTCGATATCGGTTTTCTTGGTTTTCAAATACCGGACAAGTCCCTCTACTTGACATGGTGTACCGGAAAACAATACGGCCCGTCCGGATTTCAGATCATCCTCCACCGACCTAAAAGCGGTGGTCATATCACTTTGTACATATTTAGATCCACGCAACCGATCCAGTTGATCTGCGGCATCGATGCGGGTGTGAACCACGCGCATCGTATCATCAAATGCCGCGCCATATACCGCACCGCCATCGGCCAACACGATATCTGCCAACGCCGTAAACGCGCCGCCGGATGTGCTGGCTTGTCGCACGGTCTCGTCACGGTGTTTAATCGCAAACCCAGTTTCGCGATAGGGTTGTTTGGTGTGTTGCAGCGCCGGACACACGCGTTGACACCGTCCGCAGTTTACGCACACCGTGTCATCGACTACGGGATATGCAAACCCGTCGATATCCGGCGTCATCTTAATGGCGTTTGCGGCACAAATAGCGTTACACGCACCGCAACCGTAACACATAGTTCGTTCTACGATCTTCATCGACAATCCTCCAACGCTTTGCGCAGATAGGTCAGCGACTGTTCGCGTGCTTTTGCCAGCCGTTCGGCATACGCCCGTTCTTCATACGGCCATGTTTCCGGCACGGTATCATCACGAATTGTGTCGCATGGCAAAAACACGTTCGGTATATTCAAAATATCAACCAAAGATTTCGTGCGTTCATGCAACGCTTGTCGGTTTTCTAATTGCAAATTGATTGGCACATAAAAGCGTTTTTCAAAAATCAGGGAAATGGCTGTGCCGTGGAACGAGTTGGTTACCACATATTCGGCATTGGCAAACAAACACAAAAAATCATCCAATCCACAGGCCGGATCGCAACCTTTTCGTCCATATCGCAGCAGTTCATATTCCTGTTGCCCCAACCGCATGATCGGGCATCCTGTGCGCCTGGATAAAATTTGTGCCGTTTGTTCCATCGCATCGGTAACCTTGGTGTCGCCTGGCATGACGTACATTAAGATATACCGTTTATTCGCATATTTACCGTGATAATCCTGAATCAGCGATTGCCATTCCTCTTTCGTCAGTAAAAACGTGGGATCTAAACACACCTCGGCCGTTTTGCCGCAAAGCATCTTTACAATCGGCACACCGCTGGTTTCTCGCACCGAAATATGCCGATAGGGCTTGAGCATGGCACCACAGGTCTGAGCATACCGCCCCGCAAACGAAGCTTTCCCAAAACTTGATGCATAGGATATCTTGTTTGCGCCTTCGGGCGCAAAGGGGAGAAAATAACTGTAGTCAAACTGAAACAGATCCGGATTCCAAATTTGATCGCTACCCGATATATAGATATCGTATAATGGCGGATAGGCGGCCAGCTGGGTATGTGTGGTATAGTGAACGGAGGACAAGGGGAGATGCTGGCGGCGGAACTGTTCCAGCTTGCGATGCTTTCGATGGCCGGTCAGTAACAAGGTCAACACGTTTCGCCCGGCATGTAACAATTTACGTTTGGGCGACAACCCATAGGTAATACGGTTTTTGTCATTATAGTGGATGATTTCCGCTTGTATGCCGTTTTTCTCAACAGCTTTTGTCAGCGCATAGGCTTGCAATACCGCACCATAGTTATCGCTGAGTAACGTAATAATGCCTGCTTTCATGCAAGCCCCTCCTTGTTTGTTGTTCTTTTGACTATGCTTTGTGAAAACGTGCCAAAAGGGTATTTTTCAAATAGGCTAAAGTCGCATTTTTGGTGACGATCGATAATACGAGATACACGACCGCCCCCACGGCCACTTGGCCGATCAGCGCTAACAAGCTACCGCATCCGCGCATGAGATAACCGGTTCCGGTAACGGCCAAAACCATAATCGCCGCTAAAGCCATGTTGGGCGCCACGTCCATAAACTGCTCTCTAAACGAATACCGGAACATGATCTTGCCGGTAACAACGAAAATCGCTGCCGAAATCACGTCGGTTATCAACGCGCCCCAAGCGATATAGATCGTGCCAAACGAGATGGTGGAGACCACCGACACGATACCGAGAATTTTTGAGGCCATCCCGATCTTCAGCGTGATATCGCTGCGCCCGATACCGTTTAAGGCCTGTGCGCAGGTGGTTTTCAACGGTTGCAGGAAATAGTACAGGCAAAATAGTTGCATATACGGAATGCTTTCGTTCCATTTCGCCGTCAACAACACGTCCACCAAGTTCGCGGCAACCGCCGCCATCCCAAAGAGCAGGGGAGACAACACATAGGTGCTGGCGCTAATGGTTTTGCGCATCATTTGTTTGATTCGTACCAAATCGTCTTGTTCTTTCGAATATGCCGATAACATCACGCGTTGCAACGCATAGTCGGTGTTGGTGGCGATCATCGACGGGAAGGTTTCACCCTTGTTGTAAAACGCCAACATTTCCGACGTGTAGAATTTCCCAATCAACAACGAGCGAAGTTGCATATATGCCGTGTTGAGCAACCGGTTCCCGAGGATATTGGCACCATATCGGAACATCTTGCCGCACCGCACAAATGCCGCCGTAAATCGCGGTCGCCATTTCACCGTAAACCACATCGCGACACATAACACGATCTTGTTGACGATTTGCTGGGCGATCAGCGCCCATACGCCGCCGTTGCACATGGCCATGACAATGCCGGCCACACCGGAGATGAAAATAGCGCTTAGATTGATAAAGAAAAATTTCTTAAACAACATATCGCGATAGATAATCGCGCTTTGTACCGAGGTAACCGCCCCGACAGGTAAGATCAGGGCGTAGATCCGCAACACCGATACCAACAGATCGCGGTCATAATTCGCATAAAAATCCGCAATATACGGGGCGGCGAAAAAGATAACGGCGTATAAACCGACCGATACCAACATATTTACCGTAAAGATGGAATCGATATCGTCTCGATGAATGTCTTTCTTTTGGATCAACGCCGTTCCAAAACCCGTTTCCACCACTACGGTGGCGATGCTGATAAAAATCGTCACCAGCGATAACACGCCATAATCGGCGGGTAACAACAACCGCGCAAGTACGATCGACACGACTAGTTGAATGCCTTGTGTGCCGACTCGCTCAAACAAGTTCCAAAGCAAAGAGGCGGCAATCCCGTTTTTTTTATCGGAGCTGTGCATGTGTGTTCAGCTCCTTTCGCCGATATCGCAACCATTTCGGTACGTTGGCTTGTTCGTCTTCTCGCCACGGAACACTCGCGCAACAAATCAGCGACAGATAGATGGGCATATATTTGCCTGTCATGGGACATCCGCCGACCGATAATATCAACAACGCAATAATCAGCATCCGTGAACGGATATCGCCTTTTCGATACTCATTAAGCAGGAAACAGGCGATAATTAAGACTCCCACGATTCCCGTCGTAAACAAGAATTCGGCAACGGATGAGTAGTTAACAAACAAGAATGGCACGTCTAAATCGTATATATTTGCGGTGACGTAGTTGCCGAATCCGGTTCCGAAAAACCATTGAATGGGACTGAGCAGTTGCATGGTGACATAGCCGGATGTACGTGCTGAGGTCGCGCTGTATTCGTCGGTGTTGGTTGCGCGATCAAGCGCAAAGGATAAGACCCCCGATTTGTACAACACGACGACTGCTGTCACAATGGTGATTAACACGATTACTCGTTTAAAAGACATTTGTTGATGGGCGACACCATGGATCAACCACAATCCCCATAAAACCGCCACTGCGACAATTCCTTGTCCGGAAGTGGTCAGGATAATGCCGATCGATACCAAAATGGCATCTAACAAGCGACGATCTTTTTCGCTGTATTGTGGTCCGAACAGGCTACAGCACAGAAATGGGATCGTGCTATAAGCCATGTCGGCTGGCTCGGAATAAAACGCTCTAAGACGTCCGATTTCTTCACCGGCTTCATTTGTCATCTCAACGCCGCCGATCTTATTGGGCAAGGTGATACCGGCTCCGTAATAAAACACGGCTTGCACACAAATATAGATGAATGCCGCCATCGCAATCATGCGATAGATTTTCATCGCGCGCCGATAATCAAACAGCGTGTCCAAACACAGCAACATAACGATGATCAAATATAAACAGTACCGACCGCATCGCAACAAGATGTCTGTCCGTGAGGAGTATAAGGTACCGATGATCATGTTGGAGAGTGTTACCACCGCGATATAGGCAATCAGTAGGTAGATGATGCCGCGCTTGTTCAGGTTGTAGTTTTGCTTGGAGAAAAATAACCCTACCGCCACCATCAACATGCCGATAACGTCAAAGTCTAACGGACCGATGGAATATTGCGCCAATACCGGCAACAAAAACAAAACGGTCAGATAAAAGGTTTGCAGTTTTGTCGATTTCTTTTTGATCATGTGCTGTCTGCTACTTTCTGTCGGTATCACCGGATACCGTTATTATAGAGTGCTAAGTGCGCATCGATCTGCGCCTGTTCGGTAAATGCCAACGCGGCGTTACGCGCGCCGGTATACGGCATGGTACGTCGAATGGCATCCACCATCGTCGCTGCGTCCGCATCCCGCGGCACAACTGTGCCGGCGGTCGGATCGACGATCAGTTCCGGACACGCGGTGGAATCCATTACCACGGCCGGTGTGCCGCAGGCCATGGCTTCCGCCGTTACCAGCCCGAACGTTTCCTCTAACGATGGGTTAAAGAACACGTCTGCCTCCGCGTATAACGCAATCAGATCTTGTTGGTTCCAGATGCGTTGAAGTCCCAGGATATTATCCGGCAAAATGCCGATTTGATCACGGGCCAATCCCACCGTGACAAACATCCAATCATCGGGCGCTTGGTCCGCCACGCACAACAGGCGGTCGAACCCTTTTCGCTCATCCCATCCGTCGGATACCGACAAGATCAACGATTTATCCGCCCCAATTCCGTAGGTTTCTCTCACCGTACTGTCCGCCGGTGCAAACTTGTCACAATCGATACCGTTATAGATGCGAATGATCGGATATTCGCCCAGGAAGGAACGTTCGGTTTCGCGTTTCAACCAATCCGATACGGTCACGATGGTCATGTTCGGCACGCCGCAAAAAGCGGCTTTTTTATCGCGAAAATTGCGCGCGCTGGCATCGATCCACAAGCTCGCCGGATACCGCCGTTTTTCCGGGCAACGCGAACAAGCGGTTTGCCACTTGTCGCATCCGGCACAGGTGAAATGGGTGCAATGTCCGGTAAACGCCCAACAGTCATGCAACGTCCATACCACGCGACCGCGATATTCCGTTTTCAGGTATCGAAACAACCGCCCCACGTGCAGATAATAGCCGTGCAGATTATGTAAATGAATCACGTCCGGCTGATACTCGCGGATAAACGCAATCAACCGTTCGGTTGCATGCCGCGAGAAAAAGCCGGTGCGGTCGGTCAGCCTGGCAAGCAACGCGTGCGCCAAAATCCCGACCGTACCGCCGATACGAACGCCGTGGTGCTCATCCGCGGCTTGTCCGCGTCCATACGCCACCTTGTATTCGCCGCCGGCTTGTTCCACCGCGCGTCCCAGTTGCGTTACGATTCGTCCGGTACTACCTTTCCCGAACACCGTATTGATAAACAGAACCTTCATACGTTTTCCAATTCCTCAACATATTGCCGAATGTTTTCGGTGCGTGAAAATCGATCTTGGAACAGGGCGTATGCCCCGTCACATTGCTCGGATCGTGCATCCGCCAATCGTGCGATCGCGGCGGCCAACCCACTCGGATCGGTGGCACTGACGCATTCACCGGCTTGATATTGGCGTACTGTGTTGGCGAAAGCGCACCCTTCCCCAAAACAGAAGATCACCGGTTTCCCACAGGATAAACACACGCCGGTTTTGCTCGGCAACGCGGTTTTCACGCCGCCGTCCACCAACGGAATCAAGTTAACGCCGGCTGCCCGATAGATCGCTGTCGCCATCGAGGACGGTTGCAGCGGCAACATAGTTACGTTATCCAATTGTTCACGCGTGACCTGTTCAGCGATGACGTCGCGGTTGACACCATCCCCAATAATCAAAAAGCGGATATCGGCGCGTTCGCGCAACGCCGCTGCTGCTTGGACCACCAGTTCCACGTTTTGCATCCGGCCGATGTTGCCGGCATACACCGCATAAAACACGTCCGGGGAAAGACCGTGTTCTTTGACAAAGGCGTTTTCTTCAAACGGGATAGCTACCTTGTCGTCACCGTATCCCCAGTTATAAATCACACGAACACGGTCATCGGCTACCCCTTTGCCGACCAACAATGCTTTCATATCGTCCGAAATGGTGATCAATCGGTCGGACAAGCCGTACACCTTGGTTTGCCACCATTCAAAATAGCGATACATGAAAGAACCTTCCGCCATTAAACCGCTTTGCACCGCGTTATCCGGCCAGATATCCTGTAACATTGACACCACTTTCATGCCGCATTTTTTCGCCGCGCGTACACTCCAATAGGAACTGTACGATACGTCTTCAAACAACACGTCGGCACCGTCCACCTGCTTTAACATCCGCGCCATACGGATGTTGGTGATGGTGTCGGTCAAATACCGCACAATAATATTGGATTTTGACTGTCGTTTGCGTACCACCGGCCGATAGGTGACTAACGGAGAATCGATCCCCATCTGATACGCGGTATCGCCGGCATGTTCTACGGCCGCAATCCGCACGATTTGATGTCCGGCTTCGATCCACCCTTCCAGCATGTCCCGAAACAGATGGTTATACGGACTGGTCGCCTCATGCAAGATTGGTGTTGCGATTACAATTTTCATACGTTCACTCGATTTCTACCTGAATTTTAGCCCGTGCCGTTTCGCACGCGGCAATCGCTTCGTCGGCCGACCGGTGTTTGGCAATCACAAACCCGAGCCGGTCGCCGCTGCTGTGAATATCCGGAATTTCCTGGCCAACGGTTTTGACGATCTCGATCTGCTGTACACCATCCACCTGCCGCGCCTCTTCCAAACCGGCAATGCTTTTAAAAACCCCTTTGTGAGAAGCCAAATACCGGATCGCCGATCCGTTGTGCCTGGTCGGGGTGATGTCGGGTTGTTCGCCCAGTGCAATGCGAATACAGTTCGCCACCATATCCACGCCGGTCGAAAGCGGCACCAAATGGGTGGTGATACAATCGCCGCCGAGTCTGGCCCCGATCTCCACCACTTTCGGCCCTTCTTTTGTCACCATGATTTCGGTGTGTGACGGACCGTTTTCGATCCCCACGGCATTTACCGCCGCCGAGGCAACCTGCCGAATTCGCTCGGCGATTTCGGCATCAAAACGAGTCGGTTGCGAATGTCCCATCTCCACAAAATGCGGGGCACCGGTGGTCAGTTTGTCGGTGATCTGGATCACGTGGCACACGCCGTCTACGCTCAACGTCTCGACGCTCACTTCCGCACCGCTCATATATTCTTCTACCAAGATCGTCCCGTTTCGCGAAAACTCTTTACTGTATCGGTAAGCGTTTTCGATTGATTCGGCATCGGTAACGTCGTTGATCTTAAAAATGCCGCGCGAACCGGAATTGTCTGCCGGTTTCACCATGAATGGCCGGTCAAACGCCGCTACAGCCTCTTGATATTGTTCATAGGTATCCACTTTAAAGAATTGCGGGATCGGCACCCCATGATCGCGCAAACAGGCACGCATCACCGCTTTATCGGTGGCTTTCAGCGCGGTATCGGCCGAAACGCCCACCAATCCCATCTCGGCGGCCACGGCGGCCACCGTCCGCATCGGCATATCGCTTGCCAACGTCATGATGCCATCAATTTGGTGCTCTTTCGCCGCTTGCATCACGCGTGGCGTATCGATGGTGCTGATCTCTAACGCGATATCCGCTTTGTCAAACCCGACCGCTTTCGGATCCATATCCACCGCGATGACTTTAATGCCCATCTCGCGCGCTTTGATAATCCCCGGCAACTGCAAAACACCGGCGCCGAGTATCATGAGTTTTTTCATGTTATCAACCTTCTTTATGTATCGGCTTGTGTCAACACGTCGGCCAACACGTCGGCGATATACGCCATATCCTCTTCGGTATACCGTTGATCACACAGCACCCCCAACATCTGTTGCGCTGTGCGTTCAGCCACCGGACACACGCCCAGGGCTTCTTTCGGCACCGGCCATATCACCGGACAAAACACACCGCGTTTAGCGGCGGCTTGTTGCACCGCATCACGCCGATCGACCAATAAGGGGAAATATAAGGTGCTGTTTTCCGGTCGGTCGGTGATAAAGGTGATCGCCCCAGTTTCGGCTAACGGCACAAGGTGTTGTTTTAAAGCGCGTGCGTTGGCTTGCCGCTTCGCAACGATTGTGTCGAAATCGATCTGTTCCAACAACGCGCGCGACTCGTCGGTCATAGCATAGGGGAGGGTGTTTTTATCCAACAGATCAGACGCTTGCGCCAACCCGGCCCGGAACGCCTGTTTCAACGTTTCGTCACCGGTTGCTAAAAATTCGCTTTTCTGCTGCATCGCGGTTTGCCGTATCGCGGCAAAAGTCGGTTCCGGCCGGCACGGGGTGACCGCAAAATCGGTCGACAAGATCCCGCCGTCTCCAATCGCTAACCATTTTCGGATGCTGGCCATGGTATAGTGCGGTGTCACCGATACCGCCTCCTGCCGTTTGATCGGCAGATCGTGGGTGCGGTCTTCCACCAATATGGCGTGCGGCGCCTGTTCGGTCAACTTCACCAACTCTTCATCGGTCATCGGCCGAATTCCAAAATACCGCATATACAAAAACACCGTATCGTCGGTCAATTTGCGGCACACGTCGTCCATGTCGGCGGTAAACCGATCGGTCAACCGGTAAAACACCGGTTCGTACCCGTTCATGGTAAACGGAGATACCATCGATTCGCAACAAAGCGCCGGCAACAATACGCGCCGGTGTTGTGCCCGACACGAGACGGCGATCTCTTTGAGCGCGTCCCGTCCACTACGGTAATAAACCGGCGTTTGTAAAAGCGCCGGTTTACCGATTGCGGTTACGAACGGCTCGTTGGCCGCCCAATCAAATTCACTTCCGAACTCACGAATGGTTGTCTCCACCGATGGTCACTCTTTCTGCTTGTTCTTCTGCCAGTGCGGCTACCGTCGCTTCGTCTTCGCGCGCGGCATCGCAATGGATGTTTTCTTGTTTCACTACCACCGCAATGGTTTTGAAAAAGATTTTCACGTCAAGGGAAAAGGAACAGTTTCGCGCATAATACGCATCGTGGATCATTTTACTGTCGCCATCCGCGGCGTTGCGATAATACGCTTGGTTATACCCGGTGATGCCCGGTTTCGCCTGCAAAAACACCCGAATGTCGTCCGGATACCGTTCCAGCCAATCCGGCGGATCCGGACGCGGCCCGATCAAACTCATGTCACCTTTCAGCACGTTCAGCAACTGCGGCAACTCGTCGATGGAAGTTTTGCGCAAAAAGCGTCCCACCTTGGTCACGCGAGGATCGTCGTCCCCGTTATAGGTCGATCCGTCCGCTAATCGAATATCCGGCGCGTTGACGCGCATCGACCGAAACTTATACATCTTAAACAATTTGCCGTATTGTCCAATGCGTTCGGCATTATAAAATATCGGTCCGCGATCCTCCAACCAAATGGCCGGTACCACGATTAGATACACGACCGCCGTCAGCAACAATCCGACCAACGATACGAGAATATCAAATCCGCGTTTAATAACTCGTTGATACATACCTTAACCCCCGATGTATTCCTTCAAAATGGCGCAGTAGGTGTCGATGATATAGGTCACCTGCTCATCGGTAAGGTTGGTATGTAACGGCAAGGTGATCTCGTTCGCAAACTGCGCATAGGCGTTCGGGAAATTTGCAATGTCAAACCCGAGCGCTTTATAAGCCGACATCATCGGCAACGGTTTATAGTGCACGTTACAGACGATTCCGGCTTCGGCCATCCGCAAAATAATGGCATGTCGATCGTCGTACGAGATGTTCGGAATACGCGTCAAATACAAGTGACCGCTGGATTGGTGATCCGCGGTATAGTGCGGCAACGTCTGCACACCCAACGGTTTAAACGCGGCATCAAACCGCGCGATGATCTCTTTGCGTCTGGTCAACATCGCCGGATACCGTTCCATCTGGGCCAGCCCCATCGCGGCGGCGATATCGGTCATGTTGCATTTGTAGGCCGGGGACAAAATATCGTATTCCCACGCGCCCACCTGCGTTTTTGCAAACGCATCTTTGGATTGTCCGTGCAACGACAACAGTTGCAGTTGCCGATAGATATCGGCGTCGTCGATTCCGTCAATGGTCCGCCAGGTCAGCGCCCCACCTTCGGCGGTGGTCAGGTTTTTCACCGCATGGAATGAGAAGGACGAGAAATCCGCCACGCTGCCAATCGGTTTACCTTGCCACGTAGCGCCAAATGCATGTGCCGTATCGGCCATGATCGCCACCCGTCCAATCGCTTTTTGCCAATCGTTGGCCGGATTAAACATGGATTTTTTACGTTCTACGATCGCAAACAACCGGTCATAATCGCACGGCACACCGCCGATATCCACCGGAATAATGGCTTTCGTCTTCGGGGTGATGGCCGCTTCCAACGCATCATAATCCATCTCAAATCCGTCCGCCTGGGTATCCACCAACACCAGTTTGGCCCCCACGTGGCACACAACCGATGCCGATGCCGTGTAGGTATAGGCGCTGGTGATCACTTCATCCCCCGGGCCAATGCCCAACAGACGAAGCGCCATTTCGGCACAAGCAGTTTGCGAGTTCAAGCAAACCGCCATATGCGTACCGCAAAAACCAGCGATTTTCTTTTCCAGTTCCTTTGTGCGGGGCCCCGTTGTGATCCATCCGGACCGCAACGCCTCGGAAACGTATTGAACTTCCAACTCGGAGATATCCGGCGGCGAAAAAGGAATTTTCATATACAAGCGTCCTTCCTGGTTCGGGAATTTAAGTCAAAAAGTGCGGAATCGTTAGGGTTTAAGCGGCTTTGCGCGAGGCTTTTGGTGGCTTGTTTACCACCGTCAAACGGCCATGAGCGCGCAAAACGCCAATATGAATTCTAATCTATCCTACTATACCATATCTTTGTAGTCATGTCAACCAAAAACACCCGGTGTTAATTGGCCGAATTTTGTCTTTTTGCCTACTTTTACCACAAAAAAGGGACAAAAAGCACGAAAAACGGCAAAACAAGAAAACCAATCTTGCTTTGCCGTTTACCCATACGCTTATTTGGCCGTTTCGTCGGCCTTTCGATACTTCAAAATCGAGTCTGTCACATTGGTCAGCACCAACTCACCGTGTTGGTTATAGACCTCCACCGTCATCTCGGCGATACCGTTATAGGGGTTGCGCCGTTCAATCCGGGTAATAACCCCTTTCCCGGTTAACGTATCGCCGGGAAACACCGGTTTCTCCCATTCGATATGGGTGGATTTGCCGGCGATTTGTTCTTCACCAAACAAGCCGCTTTCAATCACCTTGGCCCACACCGCCATAAAGGTCATAACACCCGGTGCAATCAGTTTTCCGTATCGGCTTTTCGCCGCAAATTCCTCGTCAAAATGCAATCGAAACGGATCGTATTCTTTGGAAAATGCAATCATTTTCTCGCGATCGATTGTCACCGGTTCGGTCGTGATGGTCAACCCCACCGACATATCGTCTAAATACATGACATATCGCCTCTGTTTATGGATTTGTCGATCAGTATACCACAAAAGGCCGGTTGTTTTCAACCACTTTCATCGAAATCACGGTTCGCAAACCAACAGGTTTTTGGCTTGAAATCCATCTGCCGCATCCGGCGTCGGTAACCGATCGGTAATCACACAGTCGAGTTCGCTCGTGTGGCATACCTGAAACACCGATGTTTTATCAAACTTCGAACTATCGCATAAAAACACCGTTTTTTTGGTGTGTTCCATGGCGATTTTTCGCAGATTGGTTTCGTGTTCGTGCAGGTCGGTAATCTGTCCGTTTCGGTCCACCGCATGCGCCGAAAACAGCATAATGTCGGTGTGGATGGTGCGGCAGGCGTGTTCGGCCAACAACCCGGTCGTTACCATCTCGCCCTGCCGGAATCGCAACGGTTTCGAATGATCTGCCTAAACGATAACCTACCTACGTTACTCAGTTTGGCCAACGACGTATCGTATGAAGACGTGTTCGTGGAACCGCTGAAAAACTTCTTAAATCCGGGTGATCTGGTCATCGGAATTTCAGGTAGCGGAAATTCCGAAAACGTGTTGCGAGCGATCCGTTATGCCAAAGCACACGGCAACCACACGGTTGGGTTAGTCGGGTTCGATGGCGGTGCACTCAAATCGTTGGCAGATATCTGCTTGCATATCGATATTCACAATATGCAGGTGGTCGAAGACTTGCACATGATGATGGGACATCTCTTTTTCTATGCCTTGCAAGCATAAGTGCGCTCGATCGATAAAGTAAAAAACACCATCCAAACGGATGGCGTTTTTACTTGGTGGGGGAAGGTGGATTCGGACCACCGAAGTCAGTGACAACAGATTTACAGTCTGCCCCCTTTGACCGCTCGGGAATTCCCCCATATGAAAATTGCAAGAGTTAATATACCATGTCCGGCGATAAAAGTCAAGTCTTTTTTCGATAAAATTTCATCATCGTTCACGGTATATTTCGTTTGCGCTCGGCATATCCATACACAAAAGGGGGAAAAGGTATGTTTTGCAGAATTACCGATCTTCATAACAAAGAGGTCATCAACGTCAGCGACGGGCGGCGTCTCGGTTACGTGGACGATGTCGAAGTCGATACCTGCACCGCGCAACTGGTGTCGCTGATTATTTTCGGCCGTTCCAAACTGTGTGGTTTGCTTGGCCATGGAGACGATATCGTTATCGGTTGGAAAGAGATTGAGATCATCGGTCCGGAAACCATTTTGGTGCATCACAACACACCTTGTCAGGAATTGCCGCGTCGGCGCTCGTTGCTGGGTGGTATTTTCGGTGGCCGATAATTACCGTGCGTGTATGGTTTCGCGTGCCGTATCACTAACCAATCGACCGTCCGAGATGCACAATTTTCGCGGACAAGCCGCCGCAATGCCTGCATCGTGCGTGATTAACACCACCGTCATACCGGCGTGATTGAGCGCTTGTAACAACGCCATGACGTCCGCGCCGGATTGTCGGTCGAGATTACCGGTGGGTTCGTCTGCCAAAATCAACGGCGGCCGCGTGGCGATCGCACGGGCGATCGCGACACGTTGTTGTTGACCGCCCGACATCTCGCGCGGACGGTGTGACATGCGCGCATCCAACCCCACTTGTTGTAAGCTGTCCGCCGCGATCCGCTGCCGTTCGGCCTTGCCTGTGCCACGATAATATAACGGCAACTCCACGTTTTCGAGTGCCGACAAATCGCCAAGCAGGTGAAAACTCTGAAACACAAATCCGATCTGCCGGTTGCGGATAACCGATAACTGTTTATCGGTCATTCGGGCGGTATCGTGACCATTAAACCAGTACCGCCCATTGGTCGGCCGATCCAAACATCCGAGCAGATTCATCAAGGTGGATTTACCCGATCCCGACTGCCCGACGATCGCGACCAACTCGCCGGCATTTACCGAAAACGAAACGTCGTCGAGCGATTTCACCGTGCCTGCCGCGGTATCGTAATATTTTTTCAGATGTTCGACACGAATAACCGGTTCCATAAACAATCTCCTATTGGTTTTGAAATTAGCATATCCCAAAATCAATAGGAGTATTCGTTTGACAAATTTTGACAACAGTTAACGCACCTGTACGTCCCCAGCAATCAAGGTATGTCGCGCACCGTCGCGTTCAATTATCAACTGCCCGTTCTCGTCCAGATCCACCGCATCGGCGGTGTAAGTACCGCTTGAATCGGTTACGCGTACCGGCCGTCCGATCACGCAGGACCGCCGCCGGCTTTCGGTCAAAAACGCGCGGTTTTCGGCCTCGCTCAACGCGGTTTCCAGTTCGTTTAACAACGCCGCCAGCAGTTCGCCGCGATCCACCGCCACACCGCACGCATCTTGCACCGTGCCGGCGATGGGTTTCAACTCGTCCGGGAAATCTACCCGATGAACGTTGATCCCGATTCCAATCACCGCGAAAGCCGGTTGCCCGGTTGTGGGATCGAATTCACCTTGTGTTAAAATACCCGCGATCTTTCGCCCGTCGATTATCAGATCGTTTACCCATTTGATCTGCACCGATACCGGCGCGACCGATTCGATCGCCCGTGCCGCGGCCACCGCCGTACACGAGGTCATCAACGGTAACAACGACGAGGACGGCGACCGCCACAGAATACTCACGTATAAGCCGCATCCGGCCGGTGAAAAAAACGAACGGCCTTTTTGTCCGTGCCCGTCGGTTTGGGTATCGGCCACGATAACCGTGCCGTGCGGCGCGCCGTCTTTAGCCGCCGCCATAGCGAGCCGATTGGTGGAGTCGGCGACCGGTAACACCGTCAACGCTCGTCCGAGCGCCCGGGTGCGCAGATGGGATTCGATATGCGCTTTGGTTAAGGACATGCCGCCTCACCGCCTTTCTCGGTTAAGAATAGCATAAAGCCCCGACCGTTGTCAACGAACCAAAACGAAACGCCGACAGGCGTGATACCTGTCGGCGTTTCGTTTTGTGGAGATTAGTATTTGTATACACTGTCGGCTTGATCGATCTTAAAGAAGGCGGGCAGTTCGCCGCTTTCGGCAATCGGTACGCAGAAGGTGATGTAGGTCTCTTCTTCGTTATCGTAATCGTAATAGTAGAGTGAGATGGACGCAAATGGTTTGGTGACATCCACCGGTTTATCGGCATCGGCTTGCAACCATTCACGCAACGCCGTACGCGCGTCCTCGTTCAATTCGGTGGTGCTAAACGAGTTTTGATAGGTGTGGATGGCATCGTCTGTCTCTACATAGTAGAGATAGGTTTCAAACCATCCGTTGACGTCTCCTTGTGTCGCTTCTTCGCTACACATCAAATCGATGGCTTTGTCGATATCGGCTCGTTCGTTCACCATGTCGATAGCGATCTGCGAGGTTTGCGGCAACAGGCCGTTGAGTTGGATCGACCACGTGCATTGTTGCGCGCCAACATAGGTGTCGATAAGCAGTTCAACGTTAAACCACGGCACGTATTCGCCGTTTTCTTTAGCGTACAGCTCGTCATCGTAATAGATGGTTTCACTGTTGCAATACGCATACCATTTTTCAAACCCAATCTCGTTGATCTCTTGTTGCAATACCTCGTGCAACTTGTCGCTGACGATCGGTTCGTTGCCGTCCCAGAACGACAACCGATAGGTGGTGGGAGTCAACGTGTTTTTCGACGGTTTGGGTAGGTTCATATACATGTCGCGGAACGCCTCTTGTGATTGCAAGGCATCCATCAGTTGCGCTTGTTGGCTGGCACTTATCAGGATATACCGGTCATAGGTACCGGTCCTGGTACGAAATCTCACCCGGACACGGTTGAGATCGCTTTGATAGTACTTGGTAGTACCGCCGTTTTGAATCAAGTCCACCGTATCCGCGAGCGCCGCCGACAAGGTTTGCTTAACGGCGTTATCTTTAATCTCGACCTCGGTGGTCTTTTGAGACAGATAGCCGTCTTCGGTGTTGAGGATCGCGACCGACGTGATCTGGTCGGCGGTCGGGGTGATCTGCAGATTATAGCGGCAGATACCCACTGCAGTCGCGATGATACCGACGTTGATCAGCACTAAAAAGCCCAGTGATGGAATCGCTTTAAGCAGATTTTTCCATTTGCGGGTGGTGATGAGTTCATACGCAAAATACACCAGTACCGCAATGGCGTAGAAATCGACGAGTAACAGAACATTGTCGGTGTACCACGGATCACCGCAAACCCATGCGGCAATGATAAACCAGCACGGTACCAAACATACCGCTGTGGCCAGGGTTAAGCGATATACCGCTTGCAATACCCGGTTCGGCGCGGCTTGACCGGCCGATTCGCTTTTGCGACGGATAAACAACACGCAGGCAATCACCGTGTAAACCAACGCTACACCCAGGGTGTATAAACCGCCCGGCCAAAACGCAAGCGTTTCATCAAGGGCGCCGTCGAGTAACGAAAACATCACACCAAACGGGATATTATACATCGTACCCAAAGGTGGCAACACGGTGTTGTTCGGGATAATCGGGACAAATTCCACCACGCTCATGGAGATAACGGTCATCAAAATACGCGGCACGAAAATCAACATCAGTGCGACCACAACGTTGGTAAAGATGGTGCCGGTAATGGTCATCGCGATGGCTACCGCCGCCGTAATGAACAAAGATGCGGCGAACAGGTTAGCGGTCGATAAAACGATGTTCAATACGTCTATCGACATGTGGTCGGCCATCGGAACTACCAGAATCGTCGCGGTGACGGTGGTCACCGCAAACAGACCGATGAGCCAGGTCACAATCGCGAGAAAGAACGAGATAAAGAGCGATGCGCGAGTGGTGGGGAGTGCATGGTAAAAGTCGCTGGTGTTCCGCTTATTTAAAAAGGAGAATAGATTCAAGGTCATCAGCGGCGCCACGACGGTAAAGGTGCCCAACAACGACGGGTTAAAGGTTACAAACGTCATATGAAACACATCGGTTAGATGCTCGATCATCGAGTTGGTATTGATCAAGAGCAATACGGTGATCAGTTCCAACACCGCGAGGGACAAGAATCCAACCAACCGCAGTTGTTTTAATCCTTCGAGATACAGTTTCCCGTTAAAGAATCGTTTCATTTCGCCACCTCCGACATGTCAAATACATAGCCGATCGCTTCCATTTCGTAGGTAAAGACTTCTTCGAGGGTAAGCGGCAACACGTCCAACAACAACGGCATCATCGCCTGTAGTCGTGCAACCGTCGCGTCGCGGTTTCCGCGCACGATCATGGTCACAACCGAACCGCGTTTTTGATATTGCAGTACGTCCAATCCTTCGAATTTTTGGCGATCCATGTCTGTGGCAAAAGCGGCTTGGATTTTAAATAGATTGGTTTTGAGATTTTGCACGTCGCTTTGTAGCACGATCCCGCCTTGATGCAGTAACGCCAACTGGTCGCACGTGTCCTCGAGTTCCCGCAACGAGTGGGACGTAATGATAGCGGTGGCTTGCCGTTGCGCGACGTCGTCACAGATCAGTTGTTTCACGAGTTGTCGCATCACCGGATCGAGTCCGTCAAACGTTTCGTCGAAGAAAATATAGTCCGGCCGACACGCAAGCGACAGGATGGTGGCCGCCTGGCGGCGCATCCCTTTTGAGAAATTGTGAATCGGTTTGGCTGGATCCAGCCGGAACAAACCGGTCAACATTTTGAAAAAACCCCGATCAAACTGCGGATACGAAGCCGCATACAGATCCGCCATGCGGTTCATGGTCGCGCCTTGTAAAAAGTATAATTCATCCGGCACGTAGGCGATCCGCGCTTTCATCGCCGGATTTTCATACACCGGTTGATCGTCAATGGTAACGGTACCGCCGTCGGCTTTATATACGCCGGCAATCAGCCGTAAGAAGGTGGATTTACCCGCCCCGTTTGAGCCGACCATGCCATAAATGCAACCGCGCGGAATCTCGCACGACAAATGGTCGAGTGCGCGAAAATCGCCGAACTTTTTGGAAATGTCGGTTGCTTTGATCATATCTGTTCCTCCTTTTGGTTGACCGCGGTATATACCTGTTCGATCAACGCCATAATTTCTTGCCGATCAACACCGGCAACTGCTAATTCCTTTACGGCCTTTTCTACGTCGGTCAACCGTTCTCGCCGAACACGGGTGACAATCTCCGCCGCGTCCGGCGCGATAAAACACCCTTTTCCCGGTACCGAACACACCAATCCGCGCGCACCCAGTTCGGCATACGCTTTTTGAATGGTGTTGGGGTTGATACGCAACTCCACCGACAAAGCCCGCACCGACGGCATCTCGTCGCCAGCCTTAACTACGCCCACCAAAATAAAGTGTTCGAGTTGACGGATAATTTGTTGATAGATCGGTTGTCGCGACAAAGGATCAATCATAAACAAGATGGTTCAAGCCTCCTTGTACTAACTGTATTAGTTCGAGTAGTACAGTTGCAGTATACCATCCGTTATCTTGGTTGTCAAGAGGGGGTGGAAAAATTTTAAATTTTTTTAAAATGCGACGCGAACCGATTGAAAAGCGGTAAAAAGTTTGGTATAGTAAGGGTAATCGAGCCGTACGCGGTTTCGGTTGACAGAGAGGAAGTGCCAAAAGATGGATTTTTTCACCGAACAAATTGTGAAAAAGAAAAAAGGCGTATTGGAATGGTTGATTCTGATCGCGACTTTGCTCGGGGCGATCGCGATTTTATATCTCGCATTGATGATCCGATTCTTGTTTTTGTTTATTTTGCTCGGCGTGGGGTTTGCGATGTGGTACATCGTGAATTCGCAAAACGTCGAGTTTGAATATTGTGTTACCAACGGCGATATCGATATCGATCAGATCGTCGGTCAACGTCGTCGCAAACGCATTGTGTCGGTCAAAGGTAAGAAACTGCAGGCGATTGCACCGTTTACACCCGATTGTCTGTCCGGAAAAAAGGTGGATCGGTTTGTGATGGCTGCCCCGGCACTGCATGCCGCCGGCAACTGGTATTTTACCTATACCAGTAAAAAAAGCGGATTCACCGCGGTGGTATTTCAACCCAACGACAAGGTGTTGCGGTACATCTATCGCGGCCTGCCGCGACTCGCGCAACTGGATATGGAAAAGGCCGGCTACCAACCGACTACAGAGCAAGATTGATGCCAAAAGCCGCCATCGGGCGGCTTTTTTAGAGGAGACGTGTTATGATGATACTCACCGTTGAAGAAATGCGTCGCGCCGAAGCGGTCGCGATGGAATCGGGTATTTCCGCAAGCGCGTTGATGGAAAACGCCGGCATAGCCGCCGCCGACCTGATCGCCGATCGGTTTGCGGTAAAAGAACTCCATACCGTGGTGTTGGTCGGAAAAGGCAACAACGGCGGCGACGGATTGGTGGTTGCGCGAGAACTTCATAAGCAGGGTGCGCCGGTGACGGTGATTCTCGTCGGGGCCGAACCGGACGTCAGTCCGGCGTCTGAGAAATTCGCCGAACTGGCCGAATTGCCGGTCGAACTGTTGCGGTTTACCGATGAGATGTATCTGTCACTCGATACGGTACGTCATGCCGGTTTGTTGATCGATGCGGTGTTTGGCATCGGTTTTCATGGCGACGTGCCGGAAGAATGGCATCGTTTGTTTGATCTGGCCAATGCACGCACCTGTCCGCTGGTGGCGCTGGATGTACCCAGCGGTTTAAACGCCGATACCGGTGAACGCGCGCCTCACGGACTCAACGCCGATCTCACCATTACCTTTGCGGCCGGCAAACCCGCGTTTGACGGGGCCAATATGTCGTCCGGCGAAGTGGTGGTCGTGGATATCGGTATCACCGATGCGGTGCTCGTCCAGGTATCTCGTCGCGCGCAAACCGTTACGATCAATATGATCAAACCGCATTTTTCTCCACGCGATCCCGAAAGTCACAAAGGGGATTTCGGGCGGTTGTTGTCGGTGTGCGGCAGTTATCGTATGCCCGGCGCGGCGGTGCTCGCCGCCAAAGCGGCATTGCGCAGTGGGGTAGGGTTGTGTGTGGCCGCGATGCCGCAATCGGCCTATCCGCTGGTGGCTGCCCACCTGACCGAACCGATTTTTGTTCCTTTGCCCGAAACCGGGGAAGGGACGGTCGCCAAAAATGCGCGGTCGATTCTGCGTGAACAAGCGGCCAAAGCGGATGCTTTATTAATCGGGTGTGGACTCGGACGCGGCGACGCGGTCGAAAGTATCGTACTGGATCTGCTCGACCAAGCCACCTGCCCGGTGGTGTTGGATGCCGATGGCATAAACGCGATCGCGGCGCATATAGATAGACTGAAAACAGTCAAAGTTCCGTTGGTGATCACACCGCACCCGGCCGAAATGGCGCGTCTTTGCGGCCTTACGGTCGAGCAGGTGCAAGCCGATCGCATCGGGGTGGCGCGTCGCTTTTCCGATGAATACGGCGTTACGGTGGTGCTCAAAGGGCATCGCACCATCATCACCGCGCCGCACGTCGGGTTGTATGAGAACTCCACCGGTAATGCCGGTATGGCGACAGGCGGTAGCGGCGACGTGCTTGCCGGGATGATCGCGTCCTTTATCGCACAAGATATGGACGTTGTTACCGCCGCGTTGTGTGGGGTATACCTGCACGGTGCCGCCGGTGACCATGCCGCGTCCGAGCTTTCACAACATGCGATGTTACCCTCCGACATCATCGACGCCTTGGGCGGACTGTTTCGAATCTTAGAGAAATAGAGGTCGATGTCGGTATGCGTAAAGTGGTCTGGTTGTTGGTGTGTTTTGGCGTGTTGCTGACCGGTTGTGCTGCACACAAAGCCGCACCGCCGGCCGCCGTCCACTTTACCTGTGATGCCCATATACGGTATCAAGATCTCGAACTGAAAGCGCAACTAACCCGTGCCGATACCGGTGCGTTAAGTGTCGCCATCACCTATCCGGCCACGCTTGAGGATTTGAAAATGGTGTGGAACGGGAACGAAGTCAAGGTCGAGATGTACGGGGTTTCGTTTGATCTCGATCCGGACAGTTTGCCGGTCAGTGGACTGGGGCGCGGCCTGCTCGATGCCTTGGATGCGATTGCGATATCGGACGACTCACCCGATATCACCGACGAGGGTGCCACCGTCAAAGGTCAGGGCGAAAATGGCGAATTCACACTGGTCACCGATCCCGAAACCGGCCATCTGTTATCGCTAACGATTCCCGATATTCCTCTCAAGGTCACCTTCTCGAATTTTCAACTAACCACATAAAAAAAGGAACGCACCGCTTAAGCGATGCGTTCCTTTTTTATGTTTGGTTATCGTACTTCAAACGAGAAGATATGCGCTTGTGCGCTGCCGTAGGTGGTCCACAACGATTCGGAGAAATAGGTACCCAGCGGTACCAAGCGGATCGCGGTGGTGCTCACCGACAACGGTTCGCGGATAAATCGTTGATGGTTATCGTGGGTTTCGTACACGGTTTCCCATTCGCCGGCATCGTTCAACGCTTCCACTTTAAAGGATTTCAACATGCATTTCGGGAACCCAAACGAGGTGCGGTTGTAATCCAACCGGCGGAACAACGTGGTCGAGATGTTCAACGCATCGGGGTTACCTTCGGTGTATTCGCGATCGAGGTCGCTGTCCACCACCAATCGGAAATCGTGAATAGCGGTCTTTTCCGGGAAAGTATAGGTGATGGCGCGGTCCACGATGCCCCAATAGCCGTTATCGTTACCCCAGATTTTACGGTCGGTACCGTTGATCAGCGCGGACGCATCGCCCCATACCGCCGACAAGGTATCCGGCGTACACAACGGCGAGATCGGCCGTTTAATACCCGGCAAGAAGCAATCGTCTTCCATCAATTGATTTTGCAGGTCGGTGATACCGGTTTTGCCAAGTTCGCGTACCGAAATGCCGCGCGCTACCGCCATCGCCGCCGCCGTACCGGCCGCTTGGCCCAGTACGCCGCAAGTACCCATAACGCGAGTCGTTGCAAACGCCAAGTGCGAGGCGCTGATGTTACGGCCGGCAAACATCAGGTTATCGACGTTTTTGGAATACAGGCAACGCAACGGAATACCGTACGGTTCGGTCAAGCGTTTTTTCTGCAGATGGCCTTCGCCTTTGCCGGTCATCGCAAAACCGCCCGGCAGATGGTTATCGATCTGCCAACCGCCATACGCTACTTCGTCGTCAAACTGACGGCCGCTTTCCACGTCGGTTTGGGTTAACACGTAGTCCCCGACGTAGCGGCGGCTTTCACGTTTACCCGGCAAAAAGCCGATGAAATCGAGTTCCCAGTTTTCCGCGCCGTGATCGCCGTGGTTTTTCATGTGATCCCACACACCAAACGCGATCTTCAACAGTTCATCACGCACCTCTTCGGTGTCGTGGATCGAATCCACTTCGCCGCCCAGTTCGATCCAATAGAAGTTGGTGTTGATCTTATCCAAACAATCGTGCGGTTTGTTTTTCATGTCTTCGTCGGTGGTGAATTTATAAGCCCATTCCGGTGGCGTAAAGGGGCACGCATGATCGGTTTCGTGCGCTTGGATCATCAAGCTCATACCCATCGTTTTGCGGTCGGCTTCATCCAATCCCCACGCTTCGTTAAAGGTCTCTTTCGCTTCGCGCCCGACCATGTATTCGGCATCGCTCAGTTCCGCCAAAATGCTGTCGCCCGAGCAGTCGATAAAGATATCGGCTTCCACCGTCTGCCAGGTATAGGTAGTCAGTTGGAACCCCGTCACGCTGCGGATTTGTCCGTCTTTCACGTCGGCCGCACAGCACGCGCAGTTAAGCATCAGTTCGATGTTTTCTTCAAACTTCACCTTTTCGTACAAGATCGAATCCCAGATCGAGAAATTACGCGTCGGGTTACGATACATGTTTTCCAGCAGGATCTCTTCCATGATACCGGTTTCCTGCAGGTTGCGTACCCGGCTACCGGCACCCGACACCCACATCCGAATCTCACTCGACGCATTACCGCCCAGCATCGGACGATCCTGCATCAATACGACTTTCGCACCGGTACGTGCCGCCGAGATCGCCGCACAAATACCGGCCATACCGCCGCCCACGACGCACACGTCGGTGCGACGACTCTTTTTCATCAGTTCACCCATGTTGATTTCCTCCTGTTGACATTTCTTAAAAAGTATTCTAAGATAAGTGTAACGGTTAAAAAACAAAAAATATATCGATGTTGTGATAAAAGATTTCGATTTTGTGATATTCCAGGAGGTGCCGGTCATGACAATGGCACAACAGTTTATTCAACTGCGCCGTGACCGCGGCCGCTACACCGGGGAAGCGGTGCGCGCCGGTTCTCTTTGTTGTACCAATCATAGCGGTTGGGTGGATCGCGTGATCGATGGGGAGATGATCTATTCTCACCGCGACAACACCTATACTCGTGCGAACTTTACCGAAGGGTTGCACGCGCACGAATACTACGAACTACTGATCTATTTGCGCGGCGAGGTAGAGTACGTCAAAGAAAATACGCTTATCAAACCGGCGGCGTATTCGGTTATTTGCTTTGAACCCGGCCAGGTGCACACCGCCCGTCTGGTCGAACCGTCCCGATACGAACGGGTGGTCTTGTACTTTACCGATGACTTTTTCCGCCACGGAGACGGCGTGGTATCGATGACCGATTTTATCGATAAGGCACGGCGTTCGGCGTTTGCGCTGGACGAAACGGCTGCCGAACAGGTGGCGGCACTCGTCCAAAAAATCGATGCGGTCGCGGATGGCGACAGGCCGTTCGGCGGCTTGCTGATCAAAGCGTATATCATCGAATTGTTTGGCTTGTTTAATCGCATCGATATGGACGCCTCCGCCGCCGAACGGTTGTCCGACGATATGACCGAGATCAAGCGATACATCGACTCGTCGTTTGCCTCGATCGATTCGATCGGCGCGGTGGCCGACCGGTTTCATTATAGCCGGGAACACCTGTCACGCAAATTCAAAAGTCGGTTCAACATTGCGATTTCCGACTATTTGGCGAAACGTCGTGTGCTCGAAAGTTTGCCGTTGATCGAACAGATGACCGGTGCCGAGGTTGCGTATGCGGTGGGATTCCACAGTCAAGCGGCGTTTATCGCGGCGTTCAAACACCACATGGGCTACCTGCCGTCGGCGTATAAACAACATAAAAAAGGCTGAACCGATCGGTTCAGCCTTTTTTTTATATACCAAATAAATTCCGCGCATTTTGATTGGTTTGCGCGATCACCTCGTCGGGGGTGATACCGCGCAGTTCGGCGATCTTCGCCGCGGTATGCGTCATCATGGTCGAATCGCACCGATGTCCGCGCAGCGGCACCGGTGCCATATACGGGCAATCGGTTTCGATCAACAACCGGTCGGCATCCACCGCCGCCGCGACCGCACATGGTTTTTTTGCGTTCTTAAACGTTACCGCGCCACCGAGTCCGATATACATCCCGAGATTTAACACGTCACGCATCATTTCCACACTACCTGAAAAGCAATGTACCACGCCGCGCGGCCGGTATTTCTGCAACAGGTTCAACACGTCCTCATGCGCTTCGCGATCGTGTACGATCACCGGCGCATCGAGTTCACACGCGAGCGCCAACTGCCGTTCAAACCATTCCTGTTGCAACGCGCGCGGAAAGGTGTCGTAATGGTAATCCAACCCGATTTCCCCGATCGCCACCACTTTGGGATGAGCATACAGGGCTTTCAGCGTATCCAGATACGAAAAGTCCGCGGTATCGAGTTCCGATGGGTGAATACCGATTGCGGCATACACGTGTGGGTGTTGTTCCGCCATCGAGATCGTGTGTTTTACTGATTCGGGAGAGGTGGCGGCATTGAGCACTAACTCCACCCCGTGCGCCGGCATCGCGGCAAGCAGTTCGTCGCGGTCGGGTTCAAACCGCGCGTCGTCGTAATGCGCGTGGGAATCCAACAACCGCGCGCTCATCGTACGCGACTTCCCGGTTCAATTCCGTCCACAAAGATGACTTTAGCGGCATCCCCTTGGTCGGCCGCCAGCAACATGCCTTGGCTTTCCACGCCACAAAGCACCGCCGGCTTCAGGTTCGCGACCAAAATGACCGATTTGCCTTTCAGTTCGTCCGGCGTATACCACAACGCAATACCGGAACACACCGTCCGCGGCGTATCGGTACCGTCATCCAGCGTCAATTTCAACAACTTTTTCGCTTTTTTGATCGGTTCGCAATCCACAATCTTCGCGACACGCAGATCCACCTTCATAAAATCGTTGATCCCAATCTGGTCGAGAAATACGATGTTTTGTTTATCTTCTTCCGCCGCTTCCTCGGCCGGTTTCGGCATTTCGGCGGCGATTTCTTCCAACATTTTTTCCGCATCGATCCGCGCAAACAACGGGGTTGCCGTGCCGGTCTGATAGGTCCGGGTAGCATCGTACGCACAACCGTCAAACGAATCCGCCAACGTGGTGCCGAGTTGCGCCATCATGGCCCGACAGGTCGACGGCATCACCGGCGCGAACAACAGCGCGAGGATACGAATGCCTTCCGCCAAATGATACAACACTTCTTTGAGTCGATCGTGTTGTGCTTCGTCTTTGGCCAACGCCCACGGGGCGGTCTGGTCGATGTATTTGTTGCATTGTTTTGCGAGTTCCAACACCGCTTGTATCGCATCGGCGTTGCGATATTCGTCCATCGCTTTCATATAGGTGTTCACCGAACGGACGATCGTTTCTTCCAGTTCGGTATCCGCTTCACCGGCCACACCGGTAGAGGAGAGTGCCCCACCGAAATACTTGTTCGCCATTGCCACCGTTCGGTTAACTAAGTTGCCGATGGTGTTGGCCAGATCGCTGTTATATAACCCAATCAAGCTTTCGTAGGTGATGGTTCCGTCCTGCGCAAACGGCATCTGCGACAGCAGATAATACCGCACCGCATCCACGCCAAACCGATTCACCAAATCGTCGGCATACATCACGTTGCCCAACGATTTCGACATCTTGTCTTCACCCGACAACAACCACGGATGTCCCAATACTTGTTTCGGCAGTTCAATCCCCAACGCCATCAAAATGATCGGCCAATAAATGGTGTGGAACCGCACGATATCTTTACCGATAACGTGCAGATCGGCCGGCCAATATTTTTGATACAGTTCACCACTGCCGTCGGGATGATACCCGATCCCGGTAATATAGTTGGATAACGCATCGATCCATACGTAGATCACGTGTTTGGGATCAAATTCTACCGGAACACCCCATTTAAAGGACGAGCGCGACACGCACAGATCCTGCAAACCGGGTTTGAGGAAATTGTTAACCATTTCGTGTTTACGAGAATCCGGCTTAATGAAATCCGGATGTTGTTCGTAATATTCCATCAATTTATCGCCGTATTTGCTGAGTTTCAGGAAATACGCTTCCTCTTTCGCGTCCACAACGTCGCGTCCGCAATCGGGACATTTGCCGTCCACCAACTGCGACGGGGTAAAGAAGGATTCACACGGCACGCAATATTTACCCTCGTATTCGCTTTTATAAATATCGCCTTGTTCATATAACTTTTTAAAGATCGCGGCGACCGCTTTTTCGTGATCTTCGTCGGTGGTACGGATAAACCGGTCATAGGTGGTATCCAAGCAATCCCATACCGCTTTGATTTGCGCCGCGATTCCGTCGACGTATTCTTTGGGGGTTCTTCCTTCTGCCGCGGCATATTCTTCGATCTTTTGTCCGTGTTCATCCGAACCGGTCAAAAAATGCACGTCAAACCCTTGCATTCGTTTATACCGCGCGATCATGTCGGCGAGCACGATATCGTAGGCGTTGCCGATATGCGGTTTGCGCGATGCGTAGGCGATCGCGGTGGTGATGTAAAATGTTTTTTGATCCATAAGAAAAACTCCCTTCCGACAAATGAGTCGTTGTGCTATCTACTTATTTTACCAAATTTACAAAAAAATACAAGACCTCTGTGGCGAAAAGTTGCTAAAGTGGGGCAAGATTCGCCCTTGACAAGTCGGATTGGCCGGCGGTATCATAACGGTATTGTTATCGAAGAGGGGGGTGACGTCGTTTGCGCGAACTGACTTTTACCGTACCGGACGCGTTTGACAACGCCACCATGCAGCAGTTTTTGCGGCAGGCATGCGGCCTTTCGTGGCGGATGGTGGTGCGGCTGAAACGGGTCGAACGCGGTATGACCGCCGACGGTGTACCGTTGCGCAGTATCGACCGAATCAGCGCCGGTCAAACGGTGGTGCTCCGCATGCCGGAAGATACTCTGCGCGTCGAACCGATGGATCTGCCCATTTCGGTGGTGTTTGAGGATGAGAACCTGCTTGTGGTGGACAAACCGCCGTATCTTGCGGTGCATCCGTCCGCCGGACTGCCCGATCCCACCTTGGCCAACATGGTCGCGGCCCATTTTCTAAAACAAGGTAGTGCCGTCTCGTTTCGCCCGGTTAATCGGTTAGATCGTAACACCAGCGGTCTGTTACTTGCCGGTAAAAATAGTCACGTCACTTATGCGCTGGGTGGCAAGGTACAAAAAACCTATCTCGCGATCGTGCTCGGCCGTTTAGAGGGAAGCGGCACGGTGGACGCGCCCATCCGCATCAAAGACGGTTGTTGTATCACGCGCGAGGTAGGGGAAGGCGGCAAAGAAAGCGTCACCCACTACGAGTCGGTCGCCGCGTGCAACGAGATATCGCTGATTCGCCTGCGGTTGGAAACCGGCCGCACGCATCAGATTCGGGTGCACATGGCGCATCTGGGATTTCCACTTGCCGGCGATACCATGTACGGCACGGATGAGACGGTTATGCCGCGCCACGGCTTGCATTGTACCGAAATGTCGTTTACCCATCCCATAACCGGTGAGCCGATAATCCTCACCAGCCCCCTGCCCGACGACATGCGGCACGTGCTGGAGAAATATGGAATAACGATATAAAAAGAAGCAGTTTGCCGGATGCAAACTGCTTCTTTGTTTAGGTTATGTTTTGGGTATATTTGCATTTGGGATAGTTTGAACAACCGTAAAATTGATTGCCGGCATTGGCACCTTTTGTTGCGGTCCTCAAAACAAGCACGGCACCGCATTTGGGACATAACAGAGACGGTTCTTGCTGCGGCATTGAGAGAGAGTCGGTTCCTGCCGTTGTCTGAGAAGCCGAAACCGGTTCGTCAGTCGATTCAGTTGCCGGTGACGTTAGATTTTGACGAATATGTGCGACGTGTTGTTCTTTGATAGTAGCGTCTACCTGTGTGCAAGGATACAGTTGTTTGTAGAAAGTGTCTATATCTTGCTCACTTAGCACATTGTCCGATGTTTGGTTACATATCGACGAGACCACAAAGGCTACCTCGTCGCGTTTGATAACACGAACATCGGGATTCTTTACATCGATACTTTTTAACGTGCATCTTTCCGAAAAGACAATGATGGAGTGCATGGGGATATTTTCGCCTAAAAAGGTGGTTAGGTGTTTGATGTGGGATCGGTTTTGCATAATGGGGTTGTAAAATGATTCCTTGTGGCTATGCCCTTTTCCGGTTGGTAAGGTTTGATACCAGTTTTTTTGATATTCGTTACCGAAGATCCACCCACTATAATTTTTGCTTTCAAATACAAAGATACCGTGTGGGCCTATCATCAAAACGTCAATTTCGGATGTTTCGCCATTTTCTTTCGGGACGTAGACGTTAAAAAGGAATTTAAACCCTTTCGCTTCCAACGGTTTAAGATATTTATATATACGATATTCGCCGTAGAGACCGGCATCTTGTCTAACCGATAGATACGGTTTTTTGGTGATTTGATAATAGGTTCCCTTTTTATAGTCCTTGATCTTTTTGCCAAAGATCACCGCGGCAACTGCGATACCGATTAGGCAGAATGGATGGAATAACCACGAAAGGATGGTTGTTGCAAATGTGCTAAAAATAGTGGAAATGATCTGTCCTAAAAATTCGGTCAATTCCATCGTTACACCTCCCGATCTTATTTACACTTCTTCATTAAATCGAATCGCGTCGGCGCACAAGGCCTGCAGATCATCGAGCGTGGAGATCGTGCCGGCGCGTGCACGCAGGGAAGCCGCTTCACGCAATCCGCGCATGTACCATGCGGCGTGTTTGCGCGCTTGTAAAAGTGCTCGTTTTTCACCTTTTTTCGATACCGCGCTTTCCACTTGGGAGTACAACACCATCATGCGCTTGGCGACCGGCGGATCCGGCAACAGGCGCTCTTCATTCAAATACGCCTCGATCTGAGCAAACAAC
This sequence comes from Acutalibacteraceae bacterium, assembly GCA_045544455.1. Taxonomy (GTDB): domain Bacteria; phylum Bacillota; class Clostridia; order Oscillospirales; family Acutalibacteraceae; genus JAZPYZ01. The sequence goes on from JAZPYZ010000009.1 coordinate 56,773, forward strand.
CACGGTGCGCCCAACGCACCGCGTCCGACCATGATCAGGTCGCATCCGGTGTGTTCGTAGAGTGCGGCGGCCGATTTCGCATCGACCACGTCGCCGTTACCGATAACCGGCACCTTCACCGCGCGTTTGACGTCGCGGATAATATCCCAATCCACCGGCGGCGCATACATTTGGTCGCGTGTGCGGCCGTGCACCGTGATAGCGGCCGCACCGCCTGCTTCACACGCGAGCGCGACCTCAACCGCGTTAACTTCCGATTTTGAATACCCTTTTCGGATCTTCGCCGTTACCGGCACCGGTACGGTTTGTGCCACCGCGCGCACGATGCGTTCACACAGATCGGGATCGCGCATCAGCGCACTGCCGCAATGGTTGCCGGCAATTTTCGGGGCCGGACATCCCATGTTGATATCCAAAATATCCGGCCCGTACCGCATCGCGTGTTCGGCGGCTCTGGCCAAAATGTCGGGATCGTCCCCAAACAGTTGGATCGCCGCCGGATGCTCCCGTTCGCCAAGTCGCATTAAATCATGGCTTTTCTTGTCTTCATAACATAGCCCTTTGCCGCTGACCATTTCGCTGACGACGTACGCCGCCCCGTAATCGATACAGATCTCGCGAAAGGCGCGATCGGTCACGCCGGCCATGGGGGCCAGTGCTGCTTTTCCTTGAATGGTTACTTGTCCGATATTCATACGTTACCCTGTTATCAGCCGCACCATAATGGCGTTCGAGACCAAAAAGCCGTCCCGCGTTAAGCGGATACCGGTTGGATCGGATACGCACAAATGGGCAGGAATTTTATCGGCGTTTTCACGCCAAGCGGTCGGGATAGATCTCCCAAACCGATGTTTAAACTCGTGTTCGACAATACCGTCGGTCAATCGTAATCGCAGTACCGCGTATTCTTGCATCGAATCGGTCGGCGGATCGTTGTCGTGTTCAGTCGGCACCGCGCCGCGGATCACCGCCGATAGATCACGCGGATATGCGAACCGTTTGCCGGCGATTTTGGAATGTGCCGCCGCCCCGATTCCCAGATAATCCGCCCCTTCCCAATACTTGAGATTGTGACGGCTTTTTTGCCCGTCTTTAGCAAAGTTAGAGATCTCGTACTGACGATATCCGGCGCGTTCCAGTTGTTCGCACGCGTGGATATACAGATCGGCCGCCCCGTCATCGTCCGGCAACCCGGCCGGGACACACGTCCCAAACGGGGTGTTCGGCTCGATTTTCAGCATATAGGCCGATACGTGCGTGCCGCCGAGTGTGCGGCAGGTTTCGATCGACTGGTCGATGTCGGCTGCGGTCTGTCCGGCCAAGGCCAACATCAGGTCAAACGATAGGTTATCGATACCGGCTTTACGTACCGCCTCGGCCGCACGGGCGGTTTGATCGGCGCGATGTCGCCGCCCCAACCCCAGCAGTTCGCGGTCGTTTCCCGATTGCATTCCCAGCGATACCCGGTTGCCGCCCCCGGCACGAAACGCACGTAACGTATCGTACAAATCGTCTGCGGGATTGGCTTCCATCGTGATTTCCGCATCGCCCGTCAACGGGAACGCGCGGTTCACGCCATCCAGTAAGCGCGCGATGCGCGTGCCGCCCAACAACGATGGCGTGCCGCCACCGAGATATACGGTATCGGCCGGGGTAGCCAGGTGTTTACCCCACGCGGCCAGATCGCGCTCAAGCGCCGCCACGTATTGATCTAACACCTCGTCGGTTTGCCCAGTCAGCGAATAGAAATCACAGTAGGGACATTTGCTCTTGCAAAACGGAATATGAAGATAAATACCTATCGGTTTTTTATCACGTTTCATCCAGTTTCAACACCGCCATAAACGCTTCCTGCGGCACTTCTACGCTGCCGAGTTGCCGCATCCGTTTTTTACCTTCTTTTTGCTTTTCAAGCAGTTTCTTTTTACGCGTGATATCGCCACCGTAACATTTCGCCAACACGTCTTTGCGCAACGCTTTGATGGTTTCACGCGCAATGATCTTGCCGCCGATCGCCGCCTGGATCGGCACTTCAAACAACTGGCGCGGAATATGCTCTTTCAGTTTTTCGCACATGCGGCGTGCGCGCGAATACGAGTTGTCCGAAAACACGATAAACGACAAAGCATCCACCACGTCTCCGTTGAGCATGATATCGAGCTTGACCAGTTTAGACGGGGCGTACCCCTTGAGTTCATAGTCGAAACTCGCATATCCGCGGGTACGGGATTTCAACGCGTCAAAGAAATCGTACACGATCTCGTTTAGCGGCAGTTCGTAGTGGATTTCCACCCGTGTGGGATCCAGATATTTCATATCTTTAAATACGCCGCGCCGTTCTTGACACAGTTCCATAATGTTCCCGACGTAATCGTTGGGCGCAAAGATGTTCGCATACGCGATCGGTTCTTCCGCCAACCGGATCGAACCGGGATCCGGATAGTTGGTCGGGTTATCGATATATTGTACCGTGCCGTCGTTCATCGTGATACGGTAGATAACGCTTGGCGCGGTGGTAATCAGATCGAGGTTATATTCGCGTTCCAGGCGTTCCTGCACGATCTCGAGGTGTAACAACCCCAGAAAACCGCACCGGAACCCAAATCCCAGCGCGATAGACGTTTCCGGTTCAAAATGCAATGCTGCGTCGTTGAGTTGCAACCGTTCGAGCGCTTCGCGCAGATCTTGATAATGAGCGCTGTCGGCCGGGAAGATGCCGCAATATACCATCGGGTTGACCTTGCGATACCCCGGCAACGGTTCGGCCGCCGGCTTGTCGGCGATCGTCACGGTATCGCCCACACGCGCATCGTCTACCGTTTTGATCGCCGCTGCAATATAACCGACCTGTCCGGCACACAACTCGCCGCAAGGTTCCAGTTTACCCGGACGCATCAACCCAACTTCCACCACGTCAAATTCCGCGCCGGTCGCCATCATCCGGATACGATCGCCCACTTTGATGCGGCCTTCTTTTACCCGGATATACACGATAACACCTTTATAACTGTCGTAATAACTGTCAAAGATCAACGCTTGAAGCGGTGCGTCGTCGTCCCCTTGGGGCGCCGGCATTTTTTGCACGATTGCCTCTAATACCTGGTCGATGTTCAACCCCATTTTGGCCGAAACCAACGGCGTTTCGGACGCGTCCAACCCGATAATATCTTCAATTTCGGTGCGCACCTCTTCGGGGCGTGCCGACGGCAGATCGATTTTGTTGATCACCGGCACGATCTCCAGCCCGTGGTCTAGCGCCAGGTACGTATTGGCAAGCGTGTGCGCTTCGATCCCCTGTGAGGCGTCGACGATCAGAATCGCGCCTTCACAGGCGGCGAGTGACCGCGATACCTCGTAGTTAAAGTCAACGTGACCGGGCGTGTCGATCAAGTTAAAGGTATAGGTCTTGCCGTCTTGCGCTTGGTAGGACAAGGTTACGGCGTGCGCTTTGATGGTGATGCCGCGTTCCCGTTCGAGATCCATACTGTCGAGCAACTGGTCTTCCATATCACGAAGCGCCACCGCCTGCGTCTGCTCTAAAATGCGGTCGGCAAGGGTGGATTTTCCGTGATCGATATGAGCCACAATACAAAAATTGCGGATGAGTTCGCGGGATTCGGCCATGATAACACCTCAAAGAATAAAATCAATGTGTACAGTATAACACAAACACCTATAAAATGTAAATGTTGCATTTAAAAAAGGAATGTGGTACAATAACTCCGCATTTACGAAAGGCAGGGATTTGCGATGTTGTTAGCGCTCGATATCGGCAACACCAATATCACCATCGGTGGTTTTGACGGCGATCGGTTGTGTTTACAAGCCCGTATGGCAACCGACGTGACCAAAACCGGCGATCAATACGCCATCGAACTGATGAATTTGTTTGGATTATATCACATCGATCCCTGTGGTTTCAATGGGGTAATTATCAGTTCGGTCGTACCGCAAATCGAACGTCCGATCCGCACCGCGGTACAAACCATTACCGGTTTCACACCGTTGATGGTCGGCCCCGGCATTAAAACCGGCATCAACATCGCGATCGATAACCCGGCACAACTCGGCGCGGATCTGTTGGTCGGCGCGGTCGCGGCGGTCGCTAAGGTCGGCGCACCGTGTATCGTGTGGGATCTCGGCACCGCGACAACGGTTACCGTGATCGATAAACAAGGCAATCTGCTTGGTGGCGGCATTATGGCCGGCCTGCGCACTTCGATCGATTCGCTCGTCAACAACGCCTCGTTGTTAACGAGATTCCGGTTGGAAGCGCCGGCACATACCATTGGTAAAAACACTATCGAATCGTTACAATCCGGCGCGGTGTTCGGTACCGCCGCGATGATCGACGGTATGTGCGAACGCATTGAGGCGGAACTCGGCTATGCGGCCCCGACGGTGGTGACCGGAGGACTGAGCAAAGAGGTTGCGCAACATTGTAAACGTGAGATCGTGTTCGACGACGACCTGCTTTTAAACGGGCTTCGTCTGATCTACGAAAAAAATAAAAAATAAGCGGAATCGCCGCCTCGAAAGGCAGCCGACAGGCATCTTATCGGGAACGCGTCGAAACCGCATCATATAGATAAAATTTTGCGCTGTATTTGCACGTGGTAAAACAGCAGCAGGAGGTAATGTTATGGCAAAATCCAGTAGGCAAATTTGGCAGCTTTGCTGCACCGGCGTGCTCGCGGCATTGATCATCTTGATGACATTGACCGGCATCGGCTATATCCCGATCGGGCCGCTGAAACTCACCTTAAACACCTTGCCCGTCGCCATCGGCGGCGCGGTGCTCGGCCCGCAAGCCGGTTTGATTCTCGGTACGATTTTCGGATTGACCAGTTTTGCGACCTGCTTTGGTATGGACGCGTTCGGTACCGTGCTCATGGGTATTAATCCGGTATTGGTTTTCTTGATGTGTGTGTTGCCGCGCGTCTTGTGCGGTTGGATTCCGGCGCTGCTTCGCCAATGGTTGCAACGGTATGATCGTCATCACATCTGGACGTCCGCACTCAGTTGCGGTCTGACGGCGGCACTCAACACGTTGTTGTTCCTCGGCAGTTTGTGGTTGTACTTTGGTCACGATCTCGCCACCGATCCCAACCTCATCAATCTGCTCGGCGGCGCGGTCACCAGTTTTGTCACGGTGCTCGTCGTGTTTGCCGGTATCAATGCCGTTATCGAAATCGGCGTCAATCTCACCCTCGGCACCGCCATCAGCAAAGCATTGATGAAAGCGGTTCGCCGTCCGGAATAATGCGTTAAACAAGCGGTCGCTTACGGGCGGCCGCTTTTGTTTTGTCAGAAGATTCCGTCTTGCCAATGCGGATGTTTTGCGGTATGATAAACCATAAGGGAGTGAGATCTCGTATGAAACGATGGCTATATATCGTCAGTTGTATCGCTGTGTTGTTGTCGCTGACCGCTTGCGTTCGGTTAGGCTTCGCCCGTACCACGACGTTGCCGCGCACGACGACCACCAAAGCCACTACCACGACTACCACGACTACCACGACCACCACAACGACTACGACCACTACGACCACCACAACTACCACAACCACCACAACCGAACCGACGATCATCACGACGACTACGACCACCACAACCGAACCGACGACCACCACGACCACCACCAGGATCACCACGACGGTTCCCACGTTGCCGGAAGCCGTCGGCGTAGACGTGACCGCGTTTCAACAAGAAGTGTTGCGCTTGGTGAACGTAGAGCGCACCAGTCGCGGATTGTTGCCACTGACGTATTTTTACCAAGCACAACCGGCAGCGGATATTCGTGCGGCGGAAATTTTACGTGTGTTTGACCACACCCGTCCCAACGGGTTGTCTTGCGATAGCGTGCTCGATGACATGGGTATCCAGTATTGGATGGTAGGGGAGAACATTGCGTTTGGATACACCACACCGGCCGAAGTGGTGAAAGGGTGGATGGATTCGCCCGGTCATCGCGCCAACATTTTAAACAATGGCTATACGCATCTGGTCGTTGGGTTTGACCGGTACGGTTGGGTACAACTCTTTTGCACCCCGGAAGCATTATAATAAAACACGGTCGTTACCAATCGGTAACGACCGTGTTGTTATTTTACATCACAATAATTCTTCGACATAATGGGCTCTTGCGCCACCAATGAATTTCGGACGGGTGCGTGCGCACAGAATCATCGCGTTGCCGATACGATCGATCGACAACCGCACCGGTACGGCTACGTCTTGCAGATGCATGCCGATTAATGTGCCCCCGATATCCAATCCAGCTTGTGCGCGGATATGCTCGACCGCGACCGGCTCGTTCAATCGATCGTATACCGTCGTCGCAAACGAGCCACCGGCTTTGGGCATCGGCCGTACGTTCACCGCCGGCCAACCGTTCGCTTTTGCCACGTCGGCCTCCACGATCAGCGCGCGGTTAAGGTGTTCGCAACATTGTGCCGCGATCGCTACGCCGGCCTCTTGCAGTACCGGACAGATCCCGTCCACGATTGCCGCCGCGACCTCCACGCTCGAATGCGTTCCGATCCGTTCGCCGGCCACTTCACTCGACGAACACCCGATGACCAATATATCGCCGCGCTGTAATCCGGCTTTTTCAATCAATTCTTGTACCGCCGCGCGCGCTTGTTGTTGGATGTCTTGCATCGTATTGCCTCCCTGTATCGGCTTGCTTCGCTACAACCGATCGGATGATATATCCACATTATATACCCATTTCCCTGAAAAATCTACCCCCTTTTCTGCGGAAAATGTGAAAAAAATAAGCAAATTGTCAAAAAAATATTGCATTTTTTTCACATTTGTGCTACAATGGGTTCGAAATGAGGGGGAGTCCAAAGATGATATATCGGGAAAGATCGGCGGATAGGCATGGAGATGTTACGGTAAAATGTCGCGTGATCGGCGAGACGGCGGTCGACCGGATGGTGTGGGGCGTCGAGCTGTATTGGACACCGCCGACCGGCGGGGAACGGTATCGCCGTGCGTTGGGATTAACCGATGACCTGCCAGCGGTGTGTCGGTTTTGCCGGCAGGTCAACCGCGGCAGGGTGTCGCCGGTGCATTTGTCGGATATTTTGCAGGATTTTTGTGATACCTTAGCGATCCAGCTATGATCGGTCAGCATATTGCCGTATCGCCAGGTCCAGCCACACACCGCCGATAACGCCTACTGCCAACAAGGTGGGAACCGCGTCCCACGCCGCTTGTATGTATCGGCATACCAACAGGTAATCGGGGAATGTGGTGGCGGTTTGTTCGGCCATAACGGCAAATACGGTCAGTGTTAAGGCGAATGCGATACAAAGCCGTCGCATCCATCGTGCCGTTGGATGAAACCGATAGGGACAGATGCGTTTTAAGAGCGTCCACGGATGCATAATACCACCTCTTTCTAACCGGTATTGTATCATTGGTCGAAGGGTGTCGACAAGGCACAAAAAATGGCAACTTGCATATTTTGAAATAATGTGGTATAATCACAAAAAGTTCAACGAATTGCGTTTGGAGTGAGCACTATGAAATGTCCGTTTTGCGGATACGTAGAAAGCAAAGTTATCGATTCGCGTCCGACCGATGAGGATACGCGGATCCGCCGCCGCCGTGAGTGTATTCAATGCGGCAAGCGGTTTACCACCTATGAGATCATCGAGAGTTTGCCGATTATCGTGGTGAAAAAAGACAAATCACGGGAACCGTTTGATCGCAACAAACTGTTCAACGGGATGTTGCGCGCCTGCGAAAAACGGCCGGTATCGCTCGAAATGTTGGAACAAGCGGTTACCGATATCGAAACCCAAATTCAAAATTCGCTTGAACGCGAAATCCCGGCCGCCAAAATCGGCGATTATGCGATGGAAAAACTCAAAAAGATCGACGAAGTGGCCTATATTCGGTTCGCGTCGGTGTATCGTCAATTCAAAGACATCACCAGTTTCCACGAAGCGATTAACCATTTGCTCGAAAACGATTGATTGGTATCATACCATCCCCGTATCCGGTTTGGATACGGGGATTTTTTTGTATCGGTATGGTCTGGTTGTCCGGTCGCATATACTGATAACATAGTATCAGAAAAGGGGATATGCGTATGAAAATCTATATTGATCAAGGCCACAATCCGGTCAACCCCAACGCCGGCGCCGAGGGCAACGGTCTGCGTGAACAGGACATCACCTTTGAGGTTGGCCGGCAACTGGCCGACCTGTTGCGCGCCAACGGCAACTTCGAGGTGCGACTGTCGCGGCCGGAACCTACCACGCAACTCGGTACCAGCAACGCCACCAGTTTGGCGGCCCGTGTTAACGATGCCAACAGTTGGGGCGCGGATTATTTTATCAGTATCCACGCCAACGCCAATCCCAATCCGGATATCAGCGGCAGTGAAGCCTACGTCTACGCCGCCAACTCACCGGCTTATGAACTGGCCGAAGATATGCTCGACGGATTAAACGATACCACCGGTTTGCGTGACCGCGGCGTGTTGATAAATCGTGGGTTATACGTGCTTCGTCGCACGCGGATGCCGGCGGTGTTGATGGAGATCGGATACATCACCAATGCTTACGATGCCAACCTGATGGGTACCCGCCCTGACCTGTTTGCGCAAGGGCTATACGAGGGGATCTTATCCTATTTTGATTTAGATGACTGAAAAGGGTGATCGGTTATGTTTATCAGTTTTCGATGGCGCCGTCTGCTCAGTGGAATCGGCATTGCTATCGTGGCGGTATTGATCGTTTTGGTGGTATTATATCGGTCGGTGGCCGCGGTTAACGGTTCGGTATCGGGCGAATCGACGCCGCCTCGCGCCGGTATAGGATTCGCTTGCATTGATACGGAAAATAGGGTATGATAGTATCGAACACCAAATAAGGGAAGCGATGCTATGACGGTACAAGATGTTCGGGTGATCCCCGAAATCAAACAGTTAATCCAAGCCGGTGACCGCGCGCTGGGCGTGTTGGAATTTACTGAACACGGCTATACCCACGCCGGTATTGTATCGCACAGCACCGGCGTGATTTTGCAGGCGTTCGGTTACGACGATCACGTGTGTGAATGCGGCCGCATCGCCGGGTATATCCACGATATCGGCAACGCCATCAACCGCGTCAACCACGCGCTTACCGGCGCCAACTTGGCATTTGAGGTGTTGCATGGCAAAGTGGATTCGGCGGATCTCATCGAGATTATGACGGCCATTGGGAACCACGACGAAGGGACTGCCGTACCGGTCACGCCGATTACGGCGGCGTTGATTTTAGCAGACAAAACCGACGTGCGACGTAGTCGTGTGCGCGTTTCAAAAGAGAAGTTTGATATTCACGACCGTGTCAACTATGCGGTAGAGGATTCGTCGCTCACGGTGGATGCCACCGCCAGAACCGTCACCTTGCAGCTTTCCATCGATACCGCGATCTGTCCGGTGATGGATTATTTCGAGATCTTTCAGGTGCGGATGCAACTGTGCCGATCGGCCGCTACGTTCCTCGGCGCCGAATTTAAACTAATCATCAACGATACACAGATATTGTAGGGGGTACACCACTATGAGTTGGAAAGCGATTGCGCCCGAAGCATGGAATGCGAATCTGTTTCATCGCATCGGGAAAGATTGGATGCTCATCACCGCCGGCGACGATGCCGCCTGTAATACCATGACCGCCAGTTGGGGTGGTTTCGGCGTTTTGTGGAACAAACCCACCGCCACGTGTTATGTGCGTCCGTCGCGCCATACGTACGGATTTATCGAAGAAAACGACGTGTTTTCGCTGAGTTTCTTACCGGAAGAATACCGAACGGCCCTGTCGTTTTGCGGCACGAAATCCGGCCGCGACTGTGACAAATTCGCCGAAACGGGCCTGACGCCGTGTTACGATTTTGAGGCACCATGTATCGCGCAAGCCGATACTGTCGTAATCTGCCGTAAACGGTACGCCGACGATATCGAACCGGATTTGTTTACCGACGGATCTGCCGCCGAAACCTATCCGAACGGAGACTATCATCGTGTATATATCGCCGAAATTATCGGCCTCTACCAAAAATAATCGAAAAAAGCCGCGCTTTGCTTGCCAAAGACGCGGCTTTACGCTATAATAGAAAGATAGTAAAGATATTAAAAGGAAGGACATACATCATGGCTGAAACGTTAGCACAACAGATCACCGGTTGGTTGCAAAATGCCATTCCGTCCGAATGGATCGTGTTCATCATTTCGCTATTGCCGATTTTAGAACTGCGCGGTGGTTTGATCGCGGCCTCGTTGCTGGGGATTGACTGGATTACCGCTACCGTGATTTGCGTGATCGGCAACATTTTACCGATTCCGTTTATCATTCTCTTTTTCCGTAAAATCCTGGATTTTTTACAACGCCGCAACGGCATCTTTAAACGATTTGCCGATTGGTTGGAACAACGCACCATGCGTAACCGCGAAAAGGTAGAACGGTATCAAAACATTGGGCTGATGTTGTTTGTCGCGATTCCGTTACCGGGTACCGGCGGTTGGACCGGCGCGATGTTGGCCTCTTTGCTCAACATTCGTTTGCGCCGTGCACTTCCGGTAATTTCGGCCGGCGTGTTGATCGCGGCGATCATCATGTTGTGTGTTTCGTACGTGATTCCGTCCTTCTTTATGTAATCGTATCAATCCACGAATGGGAGAGGCCTATGGACAAGCATCCTCATAGTTTGATTATCGGCGGCGGTGCAGCCGGTCTGACGGCCGGCGTGTTATTGTTGCGCGCCGGTGCGCGCGTTACGTTGCTCGAACGCGGTGCGCGTGTCGGTAAAAAGTTGCTTGCTACCGGCAACGGCACCTGCAACGTCGGCAACCGCCATATGGATGTATCGCACTATCACGGGGCTGCCCCGTCGTTTGTGGAACCGGCGCTTGCCGCCTGTTCACCGGACGATGCGGCCGCCTTTTTGTCGTCTGTCGGGGTGGACTGTATTGCCCGTCCGGACGGGCGTGTATATCCGCGTTCGTTACAAGCCTCGTCGGTATTGGACTGTTTGCGCACGGCGTTTTCGGCGCTCGGCGGCGAACTGTGTTGCGATACCGATATCGTCAAACTCATCCCGTCCAAACACGGTATCACGGCGGTCAGCGCCGTCGGCGACCGGTTTGAGGCGGATAACGCGCTGGTGTGTACCGGCGGTGCCGCTTCGCCCTCTTGCGGCGGATCGACCGGTGGGTATGCGTTGCTCGAACAATTCGGCCATACGCGTACGCCGTTGTTCCCGTCGGTGGTACCGCTAAAAGCCGATACCACCTATCTGCGCGCGGTTAAAGGTATCCGCGCCGACGTGGCGTTATCGCTGCGTATTGATGGCCGCACCGTGGCATCCCACACCGGGGAATTGTTGTTTACCGAGTACGGATTATCCGGTCCGGTCACCATGCAAATTGCGCGCGTGATCGGCGATTGGGAACGCAAATCGAACGGCCGCGCCGACGCGGTGATCGATCTGCTTCCCGATGTGTCAGCGAAAACGTTGGCCGATTGGTTGCGGTCGCGCCGCACGCTCGACGATGGCCGTCGCACGATGGATCTGTTTTTTACCGGTTTGTTACACAATCGCATCGGGCAAACGGTGGTGCGTATGGCGGATATACCGCTTACCGCACCGGTTTCCTCTTTGACCGATACGTACGTTGAACGGTTGGTCACCCTTGTCAAATCGTGGACAGTGACCGTTACCGGTACCACCGGATTAGCGCACGCACAGGTTACCGCCGGTGGGATCGCGACCGCGGAATTTGATCCGCACACCATGCAATCGCGCCGCGTTCCGGCGGTGTTTGCCGCCGGGGAAGTGTTGGATATCGACGGCGATTGCGGTGGATATAACCTTCATTGGGCCATCGCCTCGGCGTCGCTCGCCGCAAAGGGGATGCTGTTATGATTCGAATCAGTGGCGTATCCTTGCCGCTTAGCTATACCGATGATGCGGTCAAACAGGCGGCCGCGTCGATGTTACGCATATCCCATCGGCAGATCACCGACTGCCGTTTGGTACGGCGCGCCGTGGATGCGCGCAAAAAGACCGCGATCAGTTTTGTGGTCACGGTGGATGTTACCGTATCGGGTGACGAAACGGCGCTTGCTGCGCGTTGCCCGTCGGCTACGGTTGTTACACCAAAGGTTTATACCATTCCGCAGGTCACGGCGGACGATCGTCCGGTTGTGGTCGGCGGTGGACCGGCCGGTTTATTTGCCGCGTTGGTGTTGGCCAAAGCCGGGTTGCGCCCGTTGTTGTTGGAACGCGGCCGCGACGTAGACACCCGCGCAAAAGACGTGGCCCGTATGCGCACCGACGGGATACTGGACGAACAATCCAACGTCCAGTTCGGGGAAGGCGGTGCCGGCGCGTTTTCAGACGGCAAACTCAATACCGGTATCAAGGATTTCCGTTGCCGGTACGTGTTAGAACAATTGGTCGAAGCCGGTGCACCGGCCGAGATTTTGATACAAGCCAAACCGCACGTTGGTACCGATCGGTTGCGCCCCACGGTGAAAGGGTTGCGCACCGCGATCGAACAGGCCGGCGGCGAAGTGCGGTTTTCGCATCGGGTAATCGACATCACCGTCGAATCCGGCGCGCTCACGGCACTGATTGTCGATACCCCGGACGGGGAACGCACCATTCCGTGTCGCCGTGCGATTTTGGCGATCGGGCATAGTGCACGGGATACCATCGACATGTTATATCGGCGCGGTGTGCCGATGTTGGCCAAACCGTTTGCGGTGGGTGTGCGGATCGAGCATCCGCGCGCGATGATCGATCGGTCGCAATACGGCGATTTTGCCGGACATCCGGCGCTTGGTGCGGCCGATTATAAGTTGTCGTGTCATCTGCCGAACGGTCGCGGTGTATACACGTTTTGCATGTGTCCGGGCGGTGAGGTGATTGTCGCCGCTTCCGAAACCGGTGGCGTGGCGGTCAACGGGATGAGCGAGCAGGATCGCGCCGCGGACAATTCCAACAGTGCGGTACTGGTAGGTGTCCATCCGTCGGACTTCGGATCCAATCATCCGCTGGCCGGCATTGCGTTTCAACGCGACATGGAACAAGCAGCGTTTAGGCTTGGCGGTGGCGATTATCGCGCACCGGCCACTCTGGTCGGGGATTTTCTCGCCGGTCGCGGCAGTACCGGTGTCGGCGACGTAAATCCGTCCTATCGGCCGGGCGTCACGTGGTGTGACGTTACCGCGTGTATGCCGGCATTTGTAACCAATGCGTTACGGCAAGCGTTACCGCGATTCGGCCGTCAATTACATGGGTTTGACCGTGCTGATGCGGTGATGACCGGTGTGGAAACACGCAGTTCTTCGCCGGTTCGTATGACCAGGGATGAACGGGCCATGACCGTTATCGATGGGCTCTATCCTTGTGGGGAAGGGGCCGGTTATGCCGGCGGTATTATGTCCGCGGCGGTAGACGGCATCAAAGTGGCTGAACAATTGATACATGAAAACGAGTGAAAAGGGGAACCGTAATGTTTGCCAAGACGATGAGCATGGGATTGATCGGGATCCATGGATTTCCGGTCACGGTAGAAGCGGATCTGTCTCAAGGATTGCCGGGTTTTGACGTGGTCGGGTTACCGGACACGGCGGTTCGGGAATCCCGCGACCGCGTGCGTGCCGCCATCAAAAACAACGGATTGGACTATCCGGTTTGCCGCATCACCGTCAATTTAGCACCGGCCGACGTCAAAAAAGAAGGCTCGGTGTATGATTTGCCGTTGTTTCTCGCGATTTTGCGTGCCGGCCATCAACTAAACGTCGATCTCGACGGCCGCGCCTTTTTGGGGGAACTGTCGCTCACAGGGGAACTGCGCCGTGTTCGCGGCGTGTTGCCGATGGTGATTGCCGCGCGTGATGCCGGTATTCGGGAAGTGTTTTTACCGGCCGATAACGCGGCCGAAGGCGGTGTCGTCGATGGGATCACCGTCTATCCAGCGGCACACGTGCGGGATATTTTAGCGCATCTTACCGGTGGGGTTCAACTTTCACCGGCCTCGCCGCCGCCCGTACAGGATACCGCCGACAGTTTGCTCGATTTTGCCGACGTTATGGGACAACAGACCGCGCGCCGTGCACTTGAAATTGCGGCCGCCGGTATGCACAACGTGTTGTTGATCGGACCGCCAGGATCGGGCAAAAGCATGCTCGCAAAACGTCTGCCGTCGATCATTCCGGATATGAGCCCGGAAGAAGCGCTCGAAACCACCAAGATCCATTCAGTCGCCGGTGTGTTACCGGGGGATGTGGGATTGCTTCGTACCCGTCCGTTCCGTGCACCGCACCACAACATTTCCGGTCCCGGTCTTACCGGTGGCGGTACGGTACCGCGTGCGGGGGAAGTGTCGTTGGCGCATAATGGGGTATTGTTTTTAGATGAATTGCCGGAGTTTTCCCGCGTCGCGATGGAAAGCTTGCGTCAACCGTTGGAAGACGGCAAGGTCACTATCTCGCGTGTCAACGCGTCGATTGAATATCCGTGCTCTTTCATGTTGGTTGCGGCGATGAACCCGTGCCCTTGCGGCTTTTTCGGACATCCCACTCGTTCGTGCACCTGTTCGCCGCAAGCCGTCAGTAAATATCTGTCGCGTATTTCCGGTCCGTTGCTCGATCGTATTGATCTGCACATCGAGGTGCCGCCGGTCGAGTTTGACGAATTATCCGCTAAGGGTAAATCGGAATCGTCTGCCGCTATGCGGCAACGCGTACAAGCGGCACGTGACATTCAAACACGTCGTTTTGCCGGCACCGGTATCTATACCAATGCGCAAATCCCGGCCGATCGGGTGAAACTCGATTGCCCGTTGACCGATGCCGCCACCGCGTTACTGAAAACCGCGTTCGAAAAGATGGGTTTGTCGGCCCGGGCATACGATCGGTTGCTCAAGGTATCGCGCACCATTGCTGATTTAGACGGTAGTGAAATGATCGATCTGCCGCACGTGGCAGAAGCCATCCAGTATCGCAGTTTAGATCGCAAATATTGGCATACGTAAAGGAAAAGTAGTTATGAAATTCATGATTTGTGAAGCGCCCATCTGTGTCGGATCACCGACACAGGGGAGTGAATATGCGTTTGAAAATCTAATCGAAAACGGATTGGTCGAGGTATTTGGCGATCGTGCTGAATTGGCACGGTTTACCGGTGAACGTACGGCGTTGCCGGTTTTATGTGACAAACGACTGCACGATATCGAAACGGTGATGTTGGTCAATCGGCAACTGTTTGCCACCTTGACCGATGCGTTTCAAAACGGATATTTCCCCATCACGGTCGGTGGGGATCATTCGATCGCGATCAGTACCATTTCAGCGCTTGCGCACACGGTTGGGGCGGAGAATACTGCCGTTATATATATTGACGGCCATACCGATATTCATACCGAGCAAACCACCCTGTCGGGGTTTATTCACGGAATGCCGTTGGCGGCCGCGATGGGGCTTTGCACCGACCGGTTGACCGTCGGTACGCAAAAAGTCAATTTGTACGGCCACAACACCTTTATTCTCGGCGCGCGCAGCATCGATGAGCCGGAATATGGCATTGTGGAACAACAAGGGGTACATCTGTATACCGCGGACGATATTCAACGGTGTGGTTGGCGTACGGTGCTCGACGAGGTGTTGGCGCAGACTGCCGGCAAGTCGATCCATTTGTGTTTGGACGTCGATTCGATTGATGGCGCCGAATTTCCGTCGACCGGCTACGTCATGCCGGATGGTTTGTCCTACGATACGGTATATCGCATGATTCGAGATATCTACCAAACGGGAGACGTTGCCTCATTTGAATGTGTGGAGTATAACCCCACGCTGGATCCGGACGGCATCGACCGCGAAAAAGTGTTGGATATTTTCCGCATATTTGCGGCGAAATAACGGTTAGAATACCAAAACACCATCCGATCACACACGGTTATCGGATGGTGTTTTGTTTGGATAATTTTTTTGTTAAAGGTATTGACTTTTTCAAGGGATAACGCTATAATAAGTCTCGCTGACTGTTTCGGTTAGCAAAATACGTATGCGGATATGGCGGAATTGGCAGACGCGCTAGATTCAGGTTCTAGTCGGGGCAACTCGGTGGAGGTTCAAGTCCTCTTATCCGCACCATAAAAAAGGAACGGTCTTTCGGACCGTTTCTTTTTTATTTTCAGGGAGGACTTGAAACGAACTCCAAACGCCGCGCCCAAAGGGCGACGGGGTTTGGGAAAAAGCCCCGGTGGGGCTTTTGTCAAGAGAGAAGAAAGTCCTCTTATCCGCACCATAAAAAAGGAACGGTCTTTCGGACCGTTTCTTTTTTTATTTTCAGGGAGGACTTGAAACGAACTCCAAACGCCGCGTCCAAAGGGCGACGGGGTTTGGGAAAAAGCCCCGGTGGGGCTTTTGTCAAGAGAGAAGAAAGTCCTCTTATCCGCACCATAAAAAAGGAACGGTCTTTCGGACCGTTTCTTTTTTATTTTCAGGGAGGACTTGAAACGAATAAAAAAGCAACCCTATCGAAAGGGTTGCTTTTTTATTATCCTCGCATTTGGCGGTAATATACTTTGAGCACGGCGGCTTGGGTTTTGGCGTCGGTGATTTCACCCGTTAATACCATCTTGGCCGCCACGTCCAGCGGAATACGTTCCACTTCCAAAAACTCGTCGTCGTCCAGATCCATCTCACCGTACGATAATCCGGTTGCCAAATACATGTGAATCACTTCGTCACAGTATCCCGGCGACGGATATAATTTGCCAAGCGATACGTAATCGGTCGCCGTTGCGCCGGTTTCTTCTTTCAGTTCGCGTATACCGGCTTTTAACGGATCTTCTCCGGGCGTCAGTTTGCCGGCCGGGATCTCCAACAGTTCTTCACGGTACGGGTATCGGTACTGCCGCACAAACAGCAGTTCGTTCTGATCGGTTAAAGCGGCAATGCATACACCACCCGGATGTTCCACCACCTCACGGGTGGCCGGCAATCCGTTGGGTAACATGATATCATCCCGACGCATGTTGATCACATGCCCTTTAAAAAAATATTCTTGTGAGACGGTGGTTTCTGTCAAATTCATACGAAGCACTCCTTTTACATACGTTATATAGTACCTAATCTATCACCCCCCGTAAAAGGAGATGACCGTTTTGATTACCAACTGTCAACCGATTGATTCGGCCGGCGTACAAGAGATGATCTATGCTTTGCGCGGCCATTATCGCTTTTTAAATACCGTTCCCATCGGGCACAGTGTGCTCGGAAAACCTATTTGGGCGTTGATGTTAGGCGATCACCACGATCGCATTTTATATACCGCCGCGTTTCATGCACAAGAATGGATCACCGCGTTGATATTGTTGCGCTTGTGTGAAAATATCTGCCGCGCGATGGCGACCGATACGTGTTTATCCGGCATTGATCTGCGTCGCGCGTTAGCAGGGCGCGGATTGGTATTTGTGCCGTTGGTCAATCCGGACGGGGTGGATATTGCGCGTCATGGCAGCGGTATTGCCCGCTTTTATGAGGATAGTGTGCGTGCGCTTGGAGGGGATACGGCAGGTCTTTGGCAAGCCAATGCGCGCGGTGTGGATCTCAACCACAATTTCTGTGCCGGGTGGCATGTGTTACACGAACAGGAGATACAAGCCGGTATTTCCGGTCCGTCTCCGCGCCGGTGGGGTGGTCCCACTCCCGAAAGTGAGCCGGAAACCGCCGCCCTTACCGGCTTGTGCCGCTATACTTCGTTTCGTCATGCCATCGCGTTACACACACAAGGGGAAGAGATCTATTGGCGGTACGGCGATCGAACGCCCGATCGTTCCCGTTTAATGGCGGAAATTATGGCCGCGTCGTCGGGGTATACCGTCAGCGATCCGACGGGACTCGCCGCGCACGGTGGGTTTAAGGATTGGTTTATTTGGGAATGCGGGCGACCGGCCTTCACCATTGAAATGGGAAAAGGACAAAACCCGTTGCCGATCGGAGATTTCGAAACCATTTATAACCAAACCGAAGAAATGTTGTTGTTAGCCGCCTTGATGTAACGATGAATTTTCTTTATTTTAACACACTTTACCTACCAATGCTACCACCTGACGAAAAAAATAAAAACTTTTAGAAAAATATTTCAAATAAATGTATTGACAAATATCCGGGAATACTATATAATAAACTGCGCCCGATGAGGGTAGCAGCATTTGGCGGTATAGCTCAGTTGGCTAGAGCATGCGGTTCATACCCGCAGTGTCGTTGGTTCAAATCCGACTACCGCTACCAATGCCATCCTTCATACGGAGGATGGTTTATATGGCCCGATGGTCAAGCGGTTAAGACACCGCCCTTTCACGGCGGTAACACGGGTTCGATTCCCGTTCGGGTCACCAAAACGGGCGTATAGCTCAGCTGGTTAGAGCGCCTGCTTCACACGCAGGAGGTCAGCGGTTCGAGTCCGTTTACGCCCACCAGAGAAAAGAACACACCGAAATTCGCGGTGTGTTATTTTTTTATTGGTCATGTTTTACGGACGAGAACCGCGGTTTGATAACTGACACCCCAAGAGCGTAAGAGTTAACGCGACGCGATTGGTCGGTGGAAGTTATGCGTAGGGCCTGGCCCGCAGCTGTCCGTTTACGCCCACCAGAGAAAAGAACACACCGAAATTCGCGGTGTGTTGTTTTTTTATTGGTCATGTTTTAGTTCTTGAACGCTAAAAAGCCGACACACAAACCGTGTGTCGGCTTTTTTATACGTGCATGCATTCTTTTTCTTCGGTTCGTTGCAGTTTCTTTAGCAGTGGCAATAAAAGTGCCATTCCAACCAACAGGGTTGCCGTCCAGGAAATGAGATACGAGGCAAACAGACTTTCGAGTGTGTGGAACGCCGGAATTTGGAACACGGTAAAGATCCACACCAACCGGAATCCGCATACTCCAATGACTGAGATCAACATCGACAGTAGCGACTTGCCGAGTCCGCGAAGCGTATAACTCGTTACTTCCATCAATCCACACACGAAATACGGCAGACTGATCCATAACAGTTTGATCAATCCGTACTCGATCGCCTCGGGTGAGTCGGTGATATAGATGCCGAGCAACGGGCGGCCAAGCAGATTCACGATACCGCCGAGCGTCACGCCGATCACAGTTACGCCCAACAGGCAGGATAACCACACCTTTTGTACCCGCTTAAATTGTTTTGCGCCGACATTTTGCCCCGTGAAATTCATCGCGGTTTGCGCAAATGCGTTTTGGCAAGTGTATACGTACCCCTCGATATTGGATGCCGCTGCACTGCCGACCACTGCTGCGGTTTCGAACGAGTTGACCGCGGATTGAATGATCACGTTAGAGATCGAGAACAACGATCCTTGAATGCCCGACGGAACCCCGATCACCGCAATGCGTTTCAGCGCCGGCATATCGATGGTCAACTTGTGCAGATCCAAGCGACACATATCGTGCCGTTTGATCAGCGCCAGCACCACCAGTACCGCCGATACAGACTGCGAGATTACAGTTGCGAGCGCTACACCGGCCACGTCCATGTGAAACACGCACACGAAGATCAGGTTTAGTAACACGTTCAGCACCCCTGCGATGCTCAAAAAGATCAGTGGCCGCACGGTATCACCGGCGGCACGCAGGATTGCCGCGCCGAAATTGTATATCAAATTGCCGAGCGTTCCACAGAAATAGAACTGCATATATACGGCCGCGAGTTCAATGGTGTCATCGGGATTGCCCATCCATTCGAGAAAGGTGCGCGAGCAGGTTAATCCGATCACCGTGACAATGACCGCACAGATGACCGCCACGGGGAACGCCGTATGTATCGTTTTCGATACACGGTCACCGTCGTTTGCACCGATGCCTTGTGCAACGGCAACGCTGACACCTACCGACAACCCCATAAACAGGTTCACCATCAGGTTGATGAGCGAGCCGGTCGATCCGACTGCACCCACCGAGGTGCTGCCGCAATACCATCCCACCACCAGCAGATCCATCGTGTTAAACAACAACTGCAACACGCTGGTTACAATGATCGGTAAGGTGTACAGAGCGATGTTTTTAAATAACGGTCCGTTACACATATCGATATTCATGCGACGACGTAACATAGCTAACCACCTCAAACACCTTTATTCAGTAGCATTATAGCACGCTAAAACGAAAAAGCAACCCCTCGCGGGAAATGTTGTGCGATTGACATCGATGCGTTGCGCGTGGTATACTTAAACCCAAACTATGTCCGATAAAAATGAGGGATATACATGATTAAAGATTTGCAACAAGAGATACTTCGTATTAAGAAAGAAAAAGACGTATGCATCTTGGCGCACAGTTACCAAGCACGCGAGATTTTGGAGATTGCGGACTTTGTCGGCGACTCATTTGAACTCAGTAAAAAAGCCGCTACCGCACCTAATCAAACCATGTTGATGTGCGGCGTGCGCTTTATGGCCGAAACCGTTAAAATTTTATCACCGGAGAAAACGGTTTGGTTGGCACATCCGGACGCCGGTTGCCCCATGGCACAACAATTTACGCGGGACGAAATCGCCGCCTTTAAGCAGGCGCATCCCGAATATACCGTTGTCGCATACGTCAACACCACCGCCGCGCTCAAATCGGTATGCGACGTGTGCGTGACGTCGGCTTCGGCGGTGGATCTGGTCAGCAAGATCGAAAGCGATCACATCTTGTTTATCCCCGACTGCAATCTCGGCAGTTACGTTGCGGATATGTTACCGCACAAGGAGATTCGTTTGATGCAAGGCGGATGCCCGGTCCACACCCAAGTCACCCCGGACGAGGTGGCCGCCGCGCGTGCTACACATCCAAATGCTCTGCTGTTGGTACATCCGGAATGTGTGCCGGCCGTATCGAAACAGGCCGATTTTATTGGTTCAACCTCCGCCATCATGGCGTATGCTAAATCGTCGGATCATACCGAATTTATCATCGGTACCGATATGAGTATTGCGGAACATCTGCAATACGATTGCCCGGATAAACGGTTTTATCCGTTATCCAAAAAATTGCTGTGTCCCGATATGCGATTGACCACCTTGATGGATGTGTGGCATTGCTTAAACGGCAACGGCGGTGCTGAGATCCAACTCGACGACGATACGCTTACAAAGGCTCGTCGGTGTATCGATCGCATGATTCAAGGGTGACGTTTGCGCTCGGCGCAACCTCTCACAACCCCCGAAATTAACGTTCTAAGGAGACATACGTATGCCGAACAAGGCGTTGATCGCCATGAGTGGCGGCGTCGACAGTGCGGTGGCCGCGTTGCTTACACAGCAGCAAGGGTACGACTGCGAAGGCGTCACGATCAAAATGTTTGATAACGAATCGTTGGCCGCCGCTTCCAAACGGCCTTGCGGTGCCTCCAGCGATATCGACGATGCGCGCCGCGTGGCCGAGCGACTCGGTATGGCGCATCGGGTACTGGATTTTTCGACCGAGTTTGAAGAAAATGTGGTACGTCGCTTTGTAGATACCTATTTGGGCGGCGGTACCCCTAACCCGTGTGTCGATTGTAACCGACACATCAAGTTTGATCGGTTGTATCGCGAAGCGGTCGCGCTGGGCTTTGACCGGATTGTGACCGGGCATTATGCACGCATCGTATATGATGAGTCGACCGGACGGTATCAACTGTACCGTGCCGCCGATCCGACGAAAGACCAAAGCTATGTCCTGTATACCTTGACACAAGAACAACTGGCGCATACCCTGTTTCCGCTGGGAAACCTGACCAAAGCGGCTGCGCGTGAAATCGCGGCGGCTAACGGGTTTGTCAACGCCCACAAACAGGATAGCCAGGATATTTGTTTTGTGCCGGACGGCGACTATGCCGCGTTTATCGAACGATACACCGGTACGCCGCTAGTAGCCGGCGACTTTGTCGATCAAACCGGTCGGGTGCTCGGCCGTCACCGTGGGGTGGTGTGCTACACGATTGGACAACGCAAAGGGTTGGGCCTGTCGTTGCCGGCACCGCTATACGTCTGCCGCAAATCGGTCGCCGATAACACCGTGGTCCTCGGCCCGAGCGAGCAACTGTTTACGCGTGAACTCGATGCCGATCGGGTGAACTGGATCGCGTTTGACGCACCGCCGGCAACCCCCATTCGCGTAAAGGCTAAAGTGCGGTATAAACAAGCCGAACAATGGGCCACCGTTACCGCGACGGGCGACGCCACGATGCACGTGGTATTTGATGAACCGCAACGGGCGATTGCCGCCGGACAAGCCGTGGTGTTGTATGATGGTGATGCGGTGGTTGGCGGAGGTACGATCGTATGAGTCAAGAAATGTTCAGTCGCACCGAGCAACTGCTGGGTGCAGACGGTATGATAAAACTGAAACAGGCACGCGTTGCCGTCTTCGGCCTTGGCGGTGTGGGCTCTTACATCGCGGAAGCGTTGGCGCGCAGCGGCGTGGGAGCATTGGATCTAATCGATAAGGATGCGGTAGAGAGCAGTAACATCAATCGGCAGTTATATGCCTTACACGATACCGTCGGGCGCCTGAAAGTGGATGTGGCGCGCGAACGCATTGCGCGTATCAATCCGGCCTGTCAGGTCACGACCTACCCGACCTTCTTTTTGCCGGATACCGCCGATACGTTTGATTTTACGGCGTTTGATTATGTCGCGGATGCCATCGATACCGTGACCGGGAAAATAGAACTGGTGGTTCGCGCAAACGCCTGTAACACCCCGATCATCAGTGCGATGGGGGCCGGCAACAAACTGGATCCCACCGCTTTTCGAGTAGCAGATATCACCCAAACCAGCGGTTGTCCGCTGGCCCGCGTGATGCGTCGGCTTTGCCGCGAACGGGGCATTGCATCGCTAAAAGTGGTATATTCGCCCGAACCGCCACAACCGAAAACAGGGGACACCACCGGCAGTACGGCGTTTGTGCCGCCGGTTGCCGGGTTGATCATGGCCGGCGAGATCGTGAAAGATCTCATTCGATCCTAAGACATAAAAAAGCGAGTGTTGTTTTGCAACACTCGCTTTTTTGTTTGTTAAATCAACCGGCCGCTGCCGTCGTGGTAGTAGCGGCTGTTGTCGTGGTTTCACCGGCTGCTGTCGAGGTGGTTTCGCCGGTCGCCGTACCGGTAGCATCTCCTTCGGCGGCTTTTTCCGGATCGTATGCTTCACCTTCGTGGGTGGCACACAGTTCCGGCACGTTCGTCTTTTTGTATACGCCCAGTGCCGGCTCCGGACAAGCGGTCGTGGCCAATTTGCCGGTTTCGCTACAGTAGTATTTTTCTTGGGTTTCCCCTTTATTGGTAAATTTCGCTGCTTCCAGATCTTCGTGTAACATCAGCATAACCTTGTTCCACAAAGTTCGTGCGTATTTGGTTTGCGAATTGCGCAGGGTTTGGTTATAGTCATAGCCGAACCAACTGGCCCCGACGTAATACGGGGTACCCCCCATGAAATACACGTTGCGGCCTTCGTCGGTGGTACCGGTGGTACCGGTTTTGGCAAACACTTCGGTGCTCGGCCAACTCGACGCAATATCCTGCGCCGTACCGTTGCCGCCGCGAACAACCAGTTGCATGAGTCGGTTCATGACATAGGCGGTGTCGGGATCGACCGCGGCATAGGCGCCTTGTGTGGTGCCGTCTTCGACCGAGGCTTTTTCCAAAATACGCGCACCGCGTTGTTCGACGTAATAATAGGTGTACGGCTCGTTGTAGATACCGCCGTTACCGAAAATCTGATACGCCGCCGCCATTTCGCGTGCATACACACCGTAGGTGAAACCGCCCAGTCCCAGCGGCGCCCAGCTGATATCCGAGTGAACCTGTCCGTTGATGGTTTCGCTTTCCACCAACGAGGTCATCCCCAATGTGGTGGACAGGAAGGTGTAACTGCGTTGCAACGACATTTCGTCGATCAAACGTACCGGCACGGTGTTCAGCGACACCTGAAGGGCGTATGGTACTAACTTATCGCCGCGGTCTACTTTAGCGGACGAACCGTAGTTGGACGGATACTTGGAACCGTCGGGCAGGGTGATCGGTGCATCGCGCACCACCGACGAGAAATGGATAATATCGTTTTTGATAGCCGGCGTGTACGCGCTTAACGGTTTGATACACGAACCGGGTTGCAGTTCCGACATGGTGGATCGGTTCCATGCACGGTTGGCGGTTTTTTCACCGCGTCCACCGACCGTCACGATTACCCGTCCGTTATAGTCGATGACAAAGATCGCCGCGTTGGGATCTTGCGTGTCGCTGACAAAACTGGTCGGGAAATTCTTATCATCCGCATAGATCGCCTCGGCCGCCGCTTGCAGTTCGGGTTCTTCGGCCGAATAGATCTGCAAGCCGCCGTAGAACACCAGCGATTGCGCATACGATTTGGTGTATCCGTACGTTTCGCTGAGGTCTTCGGTAACATCTTCGATCAACAGGTCGATGTAGTAGTCTTGAATCTTGGTCGATTGCACTTTGCTTTCGAAATTCAACTCTTCGTTATAGGCCTGCTTGTATTCATCCAAGGAGATGTATCCGAGCTCGTACATCTTAAACAACACCAGACGTTGCCGATCGCGCACGTTTTCGGGATGCCGATAAGGATCGTATTTGCTGGGATTGTTGGTGATCGAGGCCATAACCGCACATTCGGCTAACGACAGTTCCTCGACGTCTTTGCCGAAATAATAGTTAGCCCCGGCGCCAACACCGGTATAGTTGTCGCTCAAAGGAATGACGTTCAGATACGCTTCGAGAATATCGTCTTTGGTATAGTGACTTCGTTCGAGATCCAGCGCGCGGAAAATCTCGGTGATTTTTCGCTGAATACTGTGGTCGTTATCGTTGGTCACGACCTTGATCAACTGTTGCGTGATGGTGGATCCGCCATACTCGGTAGACGAGAAATGCAACACCAGGTTGGCCGCTGCCGATACGGTACGTTTCCAGTCGACACCGCTATGTTGGCGGAACCGTTCGTCTTCGATCGCGATAACCGCTTGCTTGAGTTGCTCAGGCACGTTGTCATAATCCACCCAAACGCTTTTGGCACCTTGTAAACGGATAAATTCTTCAAACTCGCCGTCATCGTTTTTGGTATACACGATACTGGTACCGCCGTTACTGATATCGGCCAGATTCAGCACGTCGGTTTCCGACCGGAACGAGGTGACGATCATTACCACCAATACGCACGCGACCAAACTGGTGGTAATGATCGCGGTGATACCGATGGTGGCCAGACATTTTAGCACAGCTGACATAATGAGGCGGAAAATACGCACCGGCTTTTTGTTCCAAAAAATCCGGAGCGAATCCAACTGTTCTTTGATGGCATTCAGGTTTTTCATAAAACGTCGATTCCCCTCCCATACTGTAGAGTGAGTTCGGTTTATCCGAATCGAACACCCATACTGCGGTGAGTATTCGTCGGGTAGTTTCTTATAAGTACTTTAATATTATAGCAATCTTACGCAAATGTCAAACAACATATTTGTAAAATTTCTAAAAATATCCCGTATTGCATAAAAATTCCCGACTTGGACAAGATGAAAACAAAGGGGTGAGGTGCGTGTCGACAAAACGAGTCATCTTGTATGGGGTCCTGTTAGCGGTGATGTTGCTGGTGATCTTGAGTGGGATCGGCGTGATGTGGGTACATCGTGATGCTGGGGATGTACCGACTCCGGCTAACGATGAGGTTGCGTTTGTGGTAGGGACATGGGATGGACATTTGGCGGTGTTTGAAAACGGTATGACCACGCCGTCCCGGTTGTACGAGGATGTGTGGATCGCATCGTTCCCACCGGAAGAGCAACAACGGCTTATCGACGGAATTCGGGTTACCACCGATGCCGAACTGGCCGCCGTGTTGGAAGACTATACGTCATAAAAAACAACCCGTTGCCGGATAGCAACGGGTTGTTTTGAAAAAGCGTGTTATTCGGCCAGTTCCGAGGTGCAATGTGCACAGCGAGTGGCTTCGATCGCGATCTCGCTTTTGCAGAACGGGCAGATCTTGGTGGTGGGAGCAGCCGGTTCTTCCACCACTTCTTTTTTGCCGATCGTGCTCAGGCTGTTGATCAGTTTCACCAACGCAAAGATGATGACGGCCATGATCAGGAAATCGATCACCGCGGTGATAAACGCGCCGTAGTTAAAGGTGGTCAAACCCAACGTGGTAGCCATATCTTTGGTCAGGTTAGCCGGCACTTCAACACCTTCCGGCACTTTCAACACCACGAACTGATCCACGAAGTTGACGCCGCCGGTAATCAAACCAACCCACGGCATGATCAGGTCGTTGACAACCGACGTGACAATTTTTTGGAACGCGCCACCGATGATAACACCGACTGCCAAATCGATCACATTGCCGCGCAACGCAAATGCGCGGAATTCCGCTAACAGTTTTTTCATGATTCTCAAACTCCTTATCTCAAATTCGACACCTGTCGACCAATTTCTACCTGTCAGTATATCACGCCTCGTGGAAGATGTCAACGAACCGACATAATTTCATGACACCTCACATACACTATCAAAAAGGGGTGATAAACAATGTTTGTGTTTTCGGTTAAGACGTCGGTTCGACAGTTGGTTCGGTTGGGATTTGGTTGTGCGATCGTGTTGACGGCATTGTTGTTGACGGTATGTTTGCCATCGGCGGATGCGGTGGAAACGGTGTCTCATGGCCGCACCGATGACGAGCGTGTCGCCTATCTTGCGTCGTTGGGTTATGAGGTGGATCCCGCATCGGTCGAGGTGAGGGAATTGCTGATTCCCGATACCTTTGACGAGGTGTTTGAGGAGTACAATCGTTTGCAGCAAACGGCACAAATGGATCTGACACCGTATCGTAACAAGCGTGTGAAACGGTATACATATGCGGTTATCCATCATCCGCATGCCACGCACGTCACCGCGACCTTGTTGGTGTATAAAGGCAAGATCATCGGCGGCGATATTGCCGATGCAGTCGCCAACGGGTTTATCCAAGGGTTGACACCGATCGAGAAAGGGTGATATCCTAACTATATGAGGATACCAACCGCGATATGAAAGGGGAGAGCACGATGGCAGAGCGTTTGGATAAATGGATTGCCTCGCAAGGCACACGCAGTCGTCGTGATACGGTGAAACTGATCCGATCCGGTCGCGTTACCGTCGATGGCAACGTTTGCCGCGATCCGTCGATGAAGGTGGAAACCACCGCCGCCGTCAAGATCGACGGCACCCCCTTGGTATATCAAGCGTTCACCTATCTCATGCTCAACAAACCGGCCGGTATTTTGTGTGTTTCGCGCGATCCGAAAGCGCGCACGGTGGTGGATCTGGTACCAGAAGAATACCGACGCAAAGGCTTGTTCCCGGCCGGTCGGTTGGATAAAGATACCGTGGGTTTGGTAATCTTGACCGATGACGGCGATTTTGCGCACCGATTGTTGGCGCCGCGTAAACACGTCGAAAAGATGTATCATGCGCGGCTGGATGGGCCGATCACGCCCGACCACGTGCGCGCTTTTGCCGAGGGGACAACCTTGGCAGACGGCACCAAATGTTTGCCGGCCGCCATTCGCGTGATCGAAGATGGCACCGAACCGTTGGTCGAAGTGCGGATCGTCGAAGGAAAATACCACCAAATCAAGCGGATGTTTGGCACGATCGATCGCGGCGTGGTGTGGTTAAAACGGTGCACCATGGGCGGTTTAGCGCTCGATGAAACCCTGCCAAGCGGTGGTTGCCGCCCCCTGTCGGAGGACGAGCGGGAACGGATTTTCGGATAGCTTCGCGTATTCAGACATAATTTGTTCAGAAATTGGTGTATTTTCACAATAGTGTGGATAAATCTTTGTGAATAAACAGTATGGTTATTTTGCGGAGGATTTGATATCATAATAGGCGTAAGTTTATGCGATTTTTTATGCGTTGTATAGAAAAGCAAGCGAAACAACTCTGGGAGGTTTTAATCTATGGCAAGCTTGTCCTTGAAAAACATCTACAAAACCTATGCCGGCGGCGTAACGGCGGTTTCCGATTTCAACTTGGAAATCAAAGACAAAGAGTTCATTATCTTGGTCGGCCCGTCCGGTTGCGGTAAATCGACGACGTTGCGTATGATCGCCGGTTTGGAAGAAATCAGCAGCGGCGATCTGTATATCGGTGACAAACGTGTGAATGACATGGCGCCGAAAGATCGTGACATCGCGATGGTGTTCCAGAACTATGCGTTGTATCCGCACATGACTGTGTTTGATAACATGGCATTCGGTTTGAAACTGCGCAAAACCCCGAAAGATGAAATTAAACGCCGCGTAGAAGAAGCGGCTCGCATTTTGGATATTGAGCACCTGCTCGACCGTAAACCGGCGGCGTTGTCCGGTGGTCAGCGTCAACGTGTTGCGTTGGGCCGTGCGATCGTGCGTGAACCGAAGGTCTTCTTGCTCGACGAACCGTTGTCCAACTTGGACGCCAAACTTCGTGCACAGATGCGTACCGAGTTGTCCAAACTCCACAAAAAACTCGGCACCACCTTCATTTACGTTACCCACGATCAGACCGAAGCTATGACCATGGCTGACCGTATCGTCGTCATGAAAGACGGTTTGATTCAACAGGTTAACGCTCCGCAGGTGTTGTACGATGTACCGGTCAATATGTTCGTTGCCGGCTTTATCGGCAGCCCGCAAATGAACTTTGTGGATGCGAAAGTGATCAAGAAAGACGCGGATTATTTTGTGGAATTCGGTTCCGAAGACACCAAAACCAAACGCGGCGTGAAATATCAAATCAAGATCCTGAAAGAAAAACTCGAAGGCGTGGCGATCGACGAATATGTCGGTAAAGACGTTATCCTGGGCATCCGTCCGGAAGACGTGCATGATGAACCGCGTTACCTCGAAAGCATGAAAGATTGCATCGTTCGTGCAGACGTCGAAGTGACCGAACAAATGGGTGCAGAAACCTATTTGTACGTCAACGTGGAAGGCATCAACCTGACTGCCCGCGTAGAACCGACCTCGACCGCTCGTCCGACCGACAACATCGACATCGTTATCGACAACAACAAAATGCACCTGTTCGATCGCGATACCGAAAGAGCGATCTTCCACTAATCGATCTAACAAAAGCATCCATCTTGCGAGATGGATGCTTTTTTCTTTCAAAAAACGGTTGAATATCCCATCAAAACGCCGTATAATAAAAACAGTTTGATACAAACGAGGGACCAAAACATGGAGTTTTTGAAACGTACGTGGGCAACGGTCGATCTCGCTGCCCTACAACATAATTTCCGTGCCGTGCGACAACTGGTGTCGGCTCACTGCATGCCCATTCCGGTGATCAAGGCGGATGCCTATGGTCATGGGTCGGTTCGGTGCGCCCAAGCGCTGGTCCAGGCCGGAGCTACCTATTTTGCGGTTTCGAACTTGGATGAGGCTCTGGTTTTGCGCGAAAACGGTATCGATACCCCGATTTTGATTTTGGGATACACACCGCCATCCAAAGCGGAAACGCTGGCCACGTCCGGCATTGTGCAGACGTTGTTGGATGAAGAGTATGCCACGCACTTGAGTGAAGCCGCCTGTCAAGCGGATGTCACGGTGCACACCCATCTCAAGGTGGATACCGGTATGTCGCGCATCGGTTTTTGGTATCAAGACACCGACGATCAAGCGGCCGCGATCAAACGTATGGTGCGTGCTTGCCGATTGCCGAATCTGGCGGTCGACGGGATTTTCACCCATTTTACTTCGGCAGACGAACCGGATCTTGTCCCGACCGAACGGCAGTTTGCGCTGTTTACCGATGTCATCGAACGCCTGCAAGCGAACGGCATTACCTTTCCGTTGAAACATTGTTGCAACTCCGCGGCGACTATCGCCGCCCCCGATAAACATATGGATGCGGTGCGTCCCGGCCTGATGTTGTACGGCTTGTATCCCGACGCATCGCTCGCCGACAAGGTAGAACTGCATCCGGTGATGCAGGTAAAATCGATTATTTCCATGATCAAAACCGTACCGGTCAACACGACCGTTTCGTATGGCAGAACGTATACCACCGACCGCGAAACCCGTTTGGCCACCGTTCCGATCGGGTATGGCGACGGATATCCCCGTTCCGCCGGAAACCAAGGATACATGTTGGTGGCCGGCCGTAAAGCACCGATTGTCGGCCGGGTATGCATGGATCAGTGCGTGTTAGACGTTACCGATATTCCTGACGCGTGTGAGGGAATGACCGTAACGGTATTTGGTCG
Organism: Acutalibacteraceae bacterium; assembly: GCA_045544455.1. Taxonomy (GTDB): domain Bacteria; phylum Bacillota; class Clostridia; order Oscillospirales; family Acutalibacteraceae; genus JAZPYZ01. The sequence continues at coordinate 87,088 of JAZPYZ010000009.1, forward strand.
CGATGGAGATGCGGTGTTGTCGGCCGAACAAGTGGCCGATTGGAAAGCCACCATTTCCTATGAATTGGTATGCCAGATCACCGATCGCGTCCCCCGCGTGTACGAATCATGAGCCGCGCCGCACATACGGTAGACGGTATTTCATACACGGTGATACGTTCCGGTCGCCGCACGATGGCGATCGAGATTTCACGGGATGCGCAAGTGTTGGTGCGCGTCCCGTTTTGTGTCACCGAACAGGAAATCACCCGTTTTGTCGATCAGCACACGCGATGGATCCGTACGCATTATGATCGTCGCCTGCAACAACCGAAACGCCCCCTTTCTGCCGCACAGATCGCCGAACTCAAACAGCGAGCCAAAGCGTATCTTCCCGAACGCGTTGTGCATTTTAGCCGTTTGATGGGGCTCGTCCCGACCGGTATCACCATCAACGCCGCACGCACCCGATTTGGCAGTTGCGGCACCACCAATCGCTTAAATTTTTCCTGTCTGTTGATGTTGTATCCGCCGGAGGCGATCGACTATGTGGTGGTGCATGAACTCGCGCATCTGCGTTACCGTCACCACCAAACGGCTTTTTACGCGTTGATCGAGCAGTACCTGCCCGATTACCGACTCCGCGAACAGATGTTGAAAGAGATGAGGGATTTCGATGACGGTGTGGATTGATGCCGACGGTTGTCCGGTCGTATCAATCACCGTGCGCGTCGCGCGCGAATATGGGTTGAATTGCGTGATCGTATGCGATACGGCCCACGTGTTTGAAGAAACCGACGGTGTGCAGGTCATCACCGTGTCCAAAGGAGCCGACAGTGCCGATTTTACGTTAGTTAACCGCATCGGTGCCGGTGACGTGGTAGTGACGCAGGATTACGGATTGGCCGCTATGTGTTTGGCGCGCCGCGCCGTGCCGATTCATCAAAACGGATGGGTGTTTACCGATCGCAACATCGACGAATTGTTACACGACCGATATACCGCGAAGAAAATTCGCATGGCCGGCGGTCGACTGCGCGGGCCGGCCAAACGAAAACCGGAGCAAGATGCCGCGTTTGAACAAACGCTGCGTATGTATTTGACACAACAAACGGATACCCGTATATGACGGGTATCCGTTTTGATATTATCCATTCAGTCGATTCCAACCGCCGGCTGCCGGTTTGGTTTGTAGCAGAGTGCCGATCGCCACTCCAATCCCGATGGCGGTTTCTTCCGGCGATACCCGGTCACCGTTTACCGGCACGCCGCGCCCTAATATGGTCTGTAACACGTTCATCACACCCAACGTCGCATACCGGCGCACCGCCGGTGGGAGTTGCATCAGTTTGTGTGATACCGATTCGATATAGCGGGACAGTTCTCCCTGCGGTACCGCCGGTTGCAGGTTACCGTCGCGATCGAGCATGACCTCGATTCGGTGATACCATAAGGGGTTTTCTTCGCCCATCGATGCCCGGTAAAACACAACGTTTTCCGCCGGCATAGCCCGGTTTCCCAACACATTCACATAATCGTTATCGGCCGATAAACTCCAAATGCGTTGCCGGCGTCGCACCCAGTCGTTTCCCAACAAGTCGGCAAACGACGCGATAGCTTCCGGCGAAAATCCTTGCCCGTCAAAACTGTAACATCGTGTGGGAATATCGGAATGGATAGCGATGAATTGCGCTTTATTACCGCCTTTGGAATGTCCCGATATCCGCACGGGGGAGACCGCCGACCAACCGTTTTGGTGTGCCACACGTCGAAACCAGTTGAGTGCTTGCACCTGTTGGTCGGTCGCGTAATCGACGGCTACGGTGGTCGAAACAGGTTCGCCGTTTGGGTAAGTAAGATAGGTGTTTGGTTCCGGTATACCGGATAACCCTTCGCCGTTATCGATCCATTCACCGCCGCCCGTTCCTTTAAATACTACCGCGATCTGTCCGTCCGGTTCGGTCAGGATACAGGCGTTTAATCCACTTTCGGATCGGGTTTGATCGGTGATAACGGCATCCGCCCATATAGGCACGCGAGATACCGCCTGTGTCAGAATAGCCAGTTGCTGATTTTCGATCGGACTTGTTCGCGGTGATAGGATCGAAGATATCGTATGAAGGGTTTGCCGCACGGTACTTCCGTTCGGCAAATCGACGGTAGAAGCCAAATACCAATACAGATTATACAACATATGCCGATGGACGATGGGCTGTTCGGCCGGATGGATGCGGTTCATAGATTGGTCACCTCATCCTCAGTATATGCGCCGAAAAAAGGCGTGTGTTCATGCGAACACACGCCTTTGGTAATTCCTGCTGATTACAGAGGAGTTACATTTACAGCTCTCAATTTGCCGGTGTTTTTCGGATCGGCTTCGGTTTCAAAAGTAACCTTTTGACCTTCCGTCAGCGTACGGAAACCTTCCGTCATAATGGCCGAGAAATGCACGAACACATCTTCGCCGCCTTCGTCGTTCGAAATAAACCCATAGCCTTTTTCTGCGTTGAACCATTTTACAGTACCGTTGTTCACAAAGCGCACCTCCTCGTTGAGATTTTGTACCTCAGAAAATACAAAACCCGCATCCGTAGCGTTTCATCAGACAATGATGGCCAGCAACGGACACGGGGACACAGCAATTATCCTGAATACGGGACTTATTATAGCAACGCACCGGTGTTCTGTCAAGTGGTATTCCGCGATTTTTCGCAAACTGACACGAAAAATGCCGAAAAGTGCTAATAGGATTGAAAAATATAATTGAAACCGAAACGGAGGTTTAGTATAATTTAATTATACCATTGTAAAAGGAGTATTGCCGATGAATACCGGTCGCGTGGTCAATATCAAGCGTTTCGAGATTCATGATGGGGACGGTATCCGTACCACCGTCTTTTTAAAAGGTTGTCCGCTGTCGTGTTTGTGGTGTCACAACCCGGAATGTATTTCATCCAAACCGCAGTTATCCTATTTGGCGCATAAATGTATTGGTTGCGGCGCGTGCGTGGCGGCCTGCCCGACCGGTTCACATCAACAGACCGGTATGACGCATCGGTTGGACCGTTCGACGTGTACCGCCTGCGGAACGTGTGCCGCCGTATGCATGGGGGAAGCGTTGACGTTATACGGAACCACCTATACCGTGGAGGAGCTCGTGCCGCGGTTGGTGGAGGACGAACCCTTTTTCCGCAACTCGGGCGGCGGTGTCACTGTATCGGGTGGTGAACCGTTGATGCAGGCGGATTTTGTGGCGGATCTGTTGGCCGAACTGCATCGTCGCGGTATCCATACTGCCGTCGATACCTGTGGATTTGCTTCGCGCACGGCTCTGGATAAGGTGATAACGGACACCGACCTGTTCTTATACGATATCAAAGCGATCGATGCTAACCTGCACAAACGCCTCACCGGTCAGGATAACGCGATCATTTTAGATAACCTGCGGTATCTCGATTCACTCGGTAAACGGGTGGAGGTGCGTATACCATTGATCCCGACCTTAAACGATGGGGAGATGGAGGCGATCGGGGCATTTGTGGCTTCGTTGAAGCATCCGGTGCCGGTTAAGGTACTGCCGTATCACGCGTTGGCGCGTACCAAGTATCAATCCTTGGATATGCCGGAACACATGCCGCCGGTAACGCCGCCGGACGAAATCGCCCGCGCCCAAGCCGAATCCGTGTTACACCGGTATGGGATTCAAACCGTTCGATAGGAGAGTGAGCAGATGGAAATCATTGCGCGTATTCATACCGATTTTGCGACCAAGTTCGGTGTGCCGCGCCAAAGTGGATTGGCTCCGTCGTTGACTGCGCGGATCGTGTTCGAACCGGCATGGCGCAATCCCGATTGCATCAAGGGTTTAGATGATTTTTCGCATATTTGGCTACTGTGGCAGTTTTCCGAGTCGCCGGATACCGTCAGTACCACGGTGCGGCCGCCGCGGCTTGGCGGCAACATCCGAATGGGCGTGTTTGCTACGCGTTCGCCGTTTCGTCCCAACCGTATTGCGCTGTCTTCGGTCAAACTGGAACGCATCGAACGCGATACGCCAGAAGGACCGGTGTTGGTCGTATCCGGTGCGGATTTGATGGATGGTACGCCTATTGTGGATATCAAACCGTATCTGGCGTATACCGACAGTCATCCGGATGCGATCGGTGGTTTTGCCGACACGGTCGCCGGCTATTGTTTAGACGTCGCTTGCCCGGATGAATGGTTGTTCCGCATTCCGGAAGGTCAACGGCAGGGTTTGATCGAAGTGTTGGCCGATGATCCGCGTCCGGCCTATCAAGAGGATCCCACCCGCGTGTATGGCTTTGTGTTCGCCGGACACGAAGTTAAATTTTCGGTCGAAGGGCACCGCCTTTCGGTCGTGAGCATTGAACCGATTGTATAACGTAACCGCCCCATGGATACCATGGGGCGGTTTTTGGCATAAAAAGAGGGTTAGATCGTACCGGTGACGGTCAATACAGCGGTGCCCGGAATGGTGGTAACTTCGCCGGTTTCGGGATTTTGCGTAAAGGTAGCGGCCGGTACGGTGATCTGTCCGGCAACCGTTTGAAACAAGCCGGTTGTTTCGTTGTAGGTGTAGTTGGTCGGTTGTTCCCAGGTCGTGCCGTTAAAGGTAACGACCAGATCGGTCAAAATCGGATCAAAGTCATCGGTGATAACCGCGTCATCGGTTGCAACAACGGCGGTATTACCATAGTTTTGTACCGTCAAGGTATAGGTGACGCGTCCATTTTCGGTGACAACCGCCGGTGTGATGGTTTTGCTGATGGTCAGGTTAGCGGTAGCCGCGGCTGTGATGGTTTCGTCGGCGGTGATCGGCGTGGTAAGTCCGTTGCCGGTAACCGTTACTTCGTTGGTAACGGTGTCATCCACATCGATCGGAGCGTTTGCGTTTACTACCGTATCATACACCAACGTTACGTTGCCGCTGGCCGGTACGGTGATACCGGTCACCGTCAAGGGTTGTTCATCGGTGATGGTGGGGGTGGGTTGTAACACACCGTTGACAAAATACAACAAGGTATCGGCCACGTAGGTCAGCGGATACACGGTCGTCGTCCCGACGGTATAGCCGCCGAGATTGTCGGTCACAGTCAGATCATTAAATGCGGTGGTACCGGTGTTAACCAAACTCACCACGTAGGTCACGTTGTCGCCGGCCCGATAGGTTTGTGTCACGGCGGTTTTGGTGGCGGACAGGGTTTCCAACAATTCGCCGGTTGCGATATTGGAAATAGCGGTGCCGCCGGCATAAGTCAACGTTGCTTGGTTAGTAAAGGTAGCCATATAAAAACCTCCTAAAATCAATAGTAGCACGTCAGACAGAGCACGGCGCTTGTCTATCGATGCTCTATTGACAATATATGTTTGTCCGTGTTCTGGCGCTACGAAAAAACATTGTATCCCGGCCGAAAATACGATATACTATATATCACAACTAAGCGTTATAGGAGTATGCGATATGAATTTTCAAGACATTGCCCAAACACGACAATCCTGCCGTCGTTACGACGCGACGCGTCCGGTCGAAGACGAAAAAATCACCGCGATCTTACAAGCGGCGCAACTGGCCCCATCCGCGTGTAACGGCCAGCCGTATCATATCACCGTTTGCCGCGACGATATCGCGAAAGAGGTAGCCGCTGCTACGATGGGCATGGGCATGAATCGTTTTGCCGCGGATGCGCCGATCCTGCTAGTCATATCCGAAAAACCGTATGTAAAATCGGCCGCTATCGGCGCCAAGGTCAAAGGTAACGATTATCGGTCGATGGATATCGGCATTGTCGCCGCATATATCACCGCCGAGGCGGTTGCACAAGATCTCGGTAGTTGTATGCTCGGTTGGTTAGACGATACAAAAATTCGCAACATTTGCGGATTGGACGGTGCGGTTCGTTTGGTGATTACCGTAGGGTATCCGGCCGCAGACGATGTGTTACGCCCCAAAAAGCGCAAAAAGTGGGATGAATTGGTCACGTATCTACCATAAATCACTTTAATTGCGCGCGTAATTAAGAAAAATGTCGTATACCGGTTGACTTTAGCGCATAAAAGTGTTAAAGTGTAACATATCATATTTAGATGGGATAGGGTACTATGGTCATTACCGAATTGTTAGAACGAAATGCCCGTCTGTACGGGGGCGAGACCGCGCTGGTCGAGATTAACCCGTCGGAAGAGCATGACAAAGTCACCACTTGGTGGGACTACAAACTGATCGAAAGCACGCAGGACGGTGCGCCTTATCGACGGGAAATGAGTTGGAAGGATTTTGATTGTCGTGCCAACCGGTTTGCCAACCTATTGCTCAGTCGTGGCGTCAAGCGCGGCGATAAGATCGCGATCCTGTTGATGAATTGCCTGGAATGGTTACCGATTTATTTCGGAATTCTCAAAGCGGGATGCATAGCCGTTCCGATGAACTTTCGTTACTCGTCGGACGAGATCGATTATTGTTTGAAACTGGCGGATGTCGACGTGTTGGTGTTTGGACCGGAATTTGTCAGCCGGATGGATGCCATTGCCGATAAATTGTCGCTGAAAATGGTGTTTTACGTGGGGAAAGATGCCCCGTCATATAGCGAAGATTGTTTGTATCTGACCGGCTTTTGCTCATCGAGTGCGCCGCCGGTCGCGCTGGAAGAGGATGACGATGCCGCGATTTATTTCTCATCGGGTACCACCGGATTCCCAAAAGCGATCTTACATAAACATCGTTCGTTGATCCATTCCTGCCGCACCGAACAAAACCATCACGGTCAAACCCGTGACGACGTGTTTTTATGTATTCCGCCGTTGTATCATACCGGCGCGAAGATGCACTGGTTCGGCTCGCTGCTGGCCGGTAGCAAAGCGGTGTTGTTGCGCGGCGTGAAACCTGAATGGATTCTGCGTGCCGTCACCGAAGAAAGTTGCACCATCGTTTGGTTATTGGTTCCGTGGGCGCAAGACCTGTTGGATGCGGTCGAAGCCGGCAAGATCGATCTGTCGCGGTATCGCCTTGATCAATGGCGGTTGATGCATATTGGTGCACAGCCGGTACCGCCGAGTTTGGTCAACCGTTGGAAAACGGTGTTCCCGAACCACGCGTACGACACCAACTACGGCTTGTCCGAATCGATCGGACCGGGTTGTGTGCATTTAGGGGTTGAAAACACCCATAAAGTCGGCGCGATCGGGAAAGCCGGTTTCGGTTGGGAAGTCGACATCGTCGACGAAGCCGGTAACACCGTTAAGCAAGGGGATGTCGGCGAATTGGCCGTCAAAGGCCCCGGCGTTATGACCTGTTATTACAAAAACCCCGAAGCCACCGCCGAAGTACTTAAAGGCGATTGGTTGTATACCGGCGATATGGCTCGCATGGACGAAGATGGATTTATCTATCTGGTAGACCGCAAAAAAGACGTCGTGATTTCCGGTGGAGAAAACCTGTATCCGGTTCAGATCGAAGACTTTTTACGCAGTCATGATAAGATCAAAGACGTCGCGGTGATCGGATTGCCGGATGCGCGGTTGGGCGAAATTGCCGCCGCCATCATCGAGATCAAAGAGGGTTTCACCTGTACCGAGGACGAAATCAACGAGTTTTGCCAACAACTGCCGCGGTATAAACGGCCGAAAAAGCTCTTTTTCGAACCGGTGCCGCGCAACGCGACCGGCAAGATCGAAAAACCGGCCTTGCGTGCTAAATACTGTCATGGAAGTTTGGTTGAAAGTCAGTTGAAAGGGTGATCATGTATGGATTTGTTTATCAAATTGGCCATGTTAGTAGTCTTTTTCGGTGTTATGATTTGGGTTGGTTTGTATTGCCGTAAACACGCTACAGACGTGAACGGTTTCGTGCTCGGCGGTCGCAGCGTCGGCCCGTGGTTGACCGCATTTGCGTACGGTACATCGTATTTTTCGGCGGTCGTGTTTGTCGGCTATGCCGGCCAGTTTGGTTGGAAATACGGTCTGGCGGCTACCTGGGCCGGTATCGGCAACGCGTTGTTAGGTTCGCTCCTTGCGTGGGCGGTATTGGGCCGGCGCACGCGTGTACTTACCCAACATCTCAACAGTGCCACCATGCCGCAATTCTTTGAAACCCGCTTTAAAAGCGAAGGGTTGAAACTGTTATCGTCGGCGGTTATCTTTATCTTTTTGATACCGTATACCGCATCGTTGTATAACGGCCTTAGCCGTTTGTTCGGGATGGCGTTTGATATAGACTATTCGGTCTGTGTCATCGTTATGGCGATTCTTACGGCGATCTACGTTATCGCCGGCGGTTACATGGCAACGGCGATCAACGATTTTATCCAAGGGATCATTATGATCTTCGGAATCATCGCGGTGGTTGCCGCCGTGCTCAACAGTCAGGGCGGTTTCATAGAAGCCATCAACAAACTCGGATTTGTCAGCGATGCTACCGTGTCCGAAACGCCCGGCGTGTTTGCCTCGTTCTTCGGGCCGGATCCGCTTAATCTGCTTGGCGTGGTGTTGTTGACGTCACTCGGTACGTGGGGTTTGCCGCAGATGGTCCAAAAGTTTTACGCGATCAAGAGCGAAAAGGCGATCAATAAAGGGATGATCATTTCGACGATATTTGCCGCAGTTGTGGCGGGCGGTTGCTATTTCCTCGGCGGTTTCGGACGGTTGTTCTCGGATAAAGTGGACGTAGCGACCGAAGGATACGACGCCGTTATCCCGACGATGTTATCTGGTTTACCGACCATCCTGATTGCGGTCGTGGTAATCTTGGTACTGTCGGCATCGATGTCCACGTTGTCTTCGTTGGTGTTGACCTCCAGTTCCACCCTGACACTTGATTTTATCAAGGGTAAATTTGCGAAAGATATGAGCGAGAAAAAACAACTGTTGATCATGCGTTTGCTGATCGTTGTGTTTATTGCCGTTTCGGTGGTACTCGCCATTCTGCAATATAAATCCAGCGTTACCTTTATTGCGCAACTGATGGGCGTTTCTTGGGGTGCGTTGGCCGGCGCGTTCTTGGCACCTTTCTTGTACGGTTTGTATTGGAAACGCACCACCAAAGCGGCGGTTTGGGTGAACATGATCTTCGCCACCGCATTTATGTTGGCTAATATCTTCTTCGGCTCGTATTTCCCGGCGATCTTGCGTTCGCCGATCAATGCCGGTGCGTTTTGCATGCTAGCCGGTTTGGTTATCGTACCAGTTGTCAGTGTGTTTACCAAAGCACCGGATAAAGAGTATATCGACGGCGTATTTTCGTGCTATGACCGCAAGGTCACCGTTACCGCAAAAGAAGCCATCGGCACCACTACCGAAAGTGAGGGCTAATCTCAATGAAAACCTTATTACTTGGGAACGAGGCGGTCGCGCGCGGCTTGTTTGAAGCTGGTTGCGAGTTTGTTTCGAGTTATCCCGGCACCCCCAGCACCGAAATTACCGAATCGGTTGCAAAATTTCAAGAAGTCTATGCCGAATGGGCCCCCAACGAGAAGGTCGCCATGGAAGCGGCGTTTGGGGCGGCATTGTCCGGCCGTCGCAGTTTTTGCGGCATGAAACACGTTGGCTTAAACGTCGCGGCGGATCCGTTGTTCACCATCGCGTATACCGGCATCAACGCCGGTATGGTGATTGCCGTGGCAGACGATGCCGGCATGCACAGTTCGCAAAACGAACAGGATTCCCGGCATTATGCCAAAGCGGCGAAACTGCCGATGGTCGAACCGTCGAATTCGGCCGAGGCGTTGGCCTTCACCAAAGCGGCATACGATCTGTCTGAACAGTTCGATACGCCCGTACTGCTGAAAATGTGTACCCGTGTCTCTCACTCGCAAAGTGTGGTTGAACTCGGTGATCGGGTACAGGCGCGTAAAGACTACGTCAAAACGCCGCAAAAATACATCATGATGCCCGGCAACGCTAAACGCCGCCATCCGGTGGTGGAAGAACGGATGCAAAACCTGGCCAAATTTGCCGAAACCACCAATCTCAACCGTGTGGAACCCGGCGCGGATAAGGCAATTGGTTTTATCACCTCGTCCACGTCGTATCAATACGTGAAAGAAGTGTTTGGCGATACCTATCCGGTGCTCAAACTCGGACTGGTGTGGCCACTGCCGACCAAACTTCTCACCGACTTTGCCGCCGGTGTGGAAAAGGTCGTTGTGGTAGAAGAACTCGATGGGTTTATTGAAGATCATTGCCGTAACATCGGCCTTGTTGTCGAAGGCAAATCGCTATTCTCCAACATCGGGGAACTCAGTCAAAACCTCGTAGCCGATACCCTGTCGGTTACCAAGACGGCCGGCATTGCACTGGATGAGGAGATTCCGCCGCGTCCGCCGGTCATGTGCGCCGGTTGTCCGCACCGCGGTTTGTTCTATACACTCGCGAAAAACAAGATCACCGTTATGGGCGATATCGGATGCTATACCCTCGGTGCTGTACCGCCTCTGGCCGCCCTCGATTCCACCATCTGTATGGGTGCGTCGATCTCCGGCTTGCACGGTTTCGTGAAAGGTAACGATGCCGCAACGGGCAAGACAGTTGCCGTCATCGGGGATTCCACCTTTATGCATTCCGGCATGACCGGTCTGGTCAATATTGCGTACAACGGTTCGAATGCCACCGTTATCATTCTCGACAACTCGATCACCGGCATGACCGGTCATCAGCAAAACCCGACCACCGGCTATAACCTTAAAGGTGATCCGGCCTCCAAGATCGATCTCGAAACGCTTTGCCGTGCGATGGGTATCGACCGTGTTCGGGTGGTCGATCCGTACAACTTGGCCGAATGTGAAACCGCCATCCGAGAAGAACTCGCCGTAGACGCGCCGTCGGTCATTATTTCGCGCCGTCCGTGTGCATTGCTCAAATATGTTAAACATAACAAACCCTTGTCGGTCGATCCTGATAAGTGTAAGAGTTGTAAAATGTGCATGAAGATCGGTTGCCCGGCCATCAGTATCCAAAACGGTAAAGCCGTGGTCGATAACACGCTTTGCACCGGTTGCGGCGTGTGTCAACAACTGTGTAAATTCGATGCGTTCGAGAAAGGGGAGGTGTGAGTATGCAAACCAAAAACATTATGATCGTCGGTGTCGGCGGACAAGGTAGTCTGCTCGCCTCCAAACTACTCGGCCGTCTGTTACTCACCAAAGGCTACGATATCAAAGTGTCCGAAGTTCACGGCATGAGCCAACGCGGCGGTAGCGTCGTGACCTATGTTCGATTTGGAGACAACGTATATTCTCCCATCATCGATAAAGGCGAAGCCGACGTAATCGTTTCGTTTGAACTGTTGGAAGCGGCGCGCTGGACCGAATACTTAAAGCCCGGCGGCAAGATCATCACCAACACCCAACAGATCAATCCTATGCCGGTTATCACCGGTGCGGCGACCTATCCGACCGATCTGGTCGCCAAGATCCAAGCTGCCGGCATCGATATTACCGCGTTCGACGCTTTGTCTTTAGCAGAACAAGCCGGTTCATCCAAAGCGGTGAACATTGTGCTGATGGGCCAACTGTCGAAATCGTTTGATTTCACGCCGGCCGAATGGGAAAAAGCCATCGAAGACAGCGTTCCGGCCAAGTTCTTGGAACTCAATAAAAAAGCCTTTGCGCTGGGCGCAGGCATCTAACTTTGTATAGTCAAGGAGGCATAGACAATGGGCAAATACTATCAACCCGAAATCGAAACCGCATCGGTCGAACAGATCCGTGCCTGGCAGGACGAACGACTGGTCAAACAGGTCAAACACGTGTGGGATAATGTACCGTATTATCGCAAAAAGATGGAAGAAAAGGGCGTCACGCCGGACGATATTCGTTCCACGGCCGATTTGCACAAACTTCCCTTTATCACCAAAGACGATCTGCGAGAAGCCTATCCGTATGGTTTGCTCGCCGTGCCGCTGGAGGATTGCGTGCGTATCCAATCCACCTCCGGCACCACCGGTAAACGCGTGGTGGCATTCTATACCCAAGAAGACGTCGAACTGTGGGAAGATTGTTGCGCCCGTGCCATTATGGCGGTTGGCGGCACCAACGAAGACGTTTGCCAGGTGGCCTATGGTTATGGTTTGTTTACCGGTGGTCCCGGCCTTAACGGCGGTTCGCATAAGGTCGGTTGCTTGACGTTGCCGATGTCATCGGGTAACACCGATCGACAACTGCAATTCATGACCGATCTGGGCGCGACCATTTTGTGTTGCACCCCGTCGTATGCCGCCTACCTTGCGGAATCCATCCACGAACGCGGTCTGCGCGATAAGATCAAGCTCAAAGCCGGTATTTTCGGCGCCGAAGCATGGAGTGAAGAGATGCGCCGCGATATCGAAAAAAGTTTAGGTATCAAAGCATACGATATCTATGGCTTGACCGAAATTTCCGGTCCGGGCGTTAGTTTTGAATGTGAAGAACAAACGGGTATGCACATTAACGAGGACCACTTTATCGCCGAGATCATCGATCCCGATACCGGCGAAGTGTTGCCCGAAGGTTCGAAAGGGGAATTGGTGTTTACGTCGATCACCAAACAGGCGTTCCCGTTGTTGCGGTATCGCACGAAAGATATCTGCATCCTCACCCGTAAACCGTGCTCCTGCGGACGCACCCACATCAAGATGTGCAAACCGATGGGCCGCAGTGACGATATGCTTATCATCCGCGGCGTCAACGTGTTCCCGTCGCAGATCGAGACGGTCCTGCTCGAACAAGGCTATCAAGCGAACTATCAGATCGTGGTAGATCGCGTCAACAATTCCGATACTCTCGACGTTATGGTCGAAATGACTCCCGAAAAATTCTCGGATTCGCTCAGCGAGATCACCGCGATGGAAAAACAACTCGTAGCGGCACTCAAAGCGATGCTCGGTATCCATGCCAAAGTCAAACTCGTCGCACCTAAATCCATCGCCCGCAGCGAGGGTAAAGCGGTGCGCGTGATCGATAACCGTAAAATTTAAGGAGGGACAGACATATGAACATCCATCAAATTTCCGTATTTCTCGAAAACCGTACCGGTGGCTTGTCGGAAATCACCCGTCTGCTCGCCGAAAATGAAATCAACCTGCGTGCCATCTCGATCGCCGAAACCGCCGACTACGGCGTGTTGCGTCTGATCGCAGACGATAGTGAACGCGCCACCTCGGTGTTGCTGGCTCACGGCAACGTGTTGTCGATGACGCCGGTTACGGTGGTCGCCGTGCCGGACAAACCGGCCGGTCTGTCCGAAGTGTTGTCGTTGTTAGCAGACGGAAACATCAACATTTCCTATATGTATTCGTTGTTTACCCATCAAGACGGCAAAGCGTATATGGTGTTTCGTATCGAAGACGAAGCGGCGTTCGTTGCGTTACTTAAGTCGCATGGCATGACTCCGGTCACCCCGGCCGAACTCGGTTTAAAATAATTTGCGCCAAACCGTTTGGTTCTGGCGATCATGAAGGGGTGTTACGCCAATTAACAGAAAACGGCGATATCGTGTGGGATATCGCCGTTTTTGCTTGTCCTTTTTTATCAACAGACCTTGTCACAACCGGTCGTTTGCGCTATAATAGGTAAAATGGAGTGGGGGGAAGATGGTATGAGAGAACTGGGTATCAATATGCACGCGATCACGGGCCTTACAGATGAAGCATACATCGACACGGTTGCCGCCAATGGCCTTAGCAAGGTATTTGCCGGCCCGTGGGAACACGAGCGTCTTGCCAACCTGGCAGATTATGCCGCGAAACGGGGTGCTTCGTTTGAAATGTTGCACGCGCCGTTTGGGCATATCAACGATATGTGGTTCGCCGGTGAAGACGGCGATGCGATGCTCAAAGAACTCACCGATTGTGTGGACGGATGTGTGGCTGCCGGTGCCGGTATCGCCGCGGTGCACTTGTCGTCCGGAGAGAATGCTCCGCCGATTACCGATATCGGACGCGGTCGGTTTGAAGCCTTGGTGGCCTATGCGAACAAACGTGGTATAAAGATCGCGTTTGAAAACCAACGCAAACTGGCGAATTTGGCATGGGCGTTCGAAACCTTTACCCCGGCCGATGGCGTGGGATTTTGTTGGGATTGCGGTCACGAGGCTTGTTTTACCCCCGGCCGTGCCTACATGCCGTTGTTCGGTGATCGGTTGATCTGTACCCACCTTCACGATAATCGTGGCGTGTATAACCAAGATTTACACCTTCTTCCGTTCGACGGTACGGTATCGTTCACACGAGTAACCGATCAACTGCGCCAATATCATTACCAAGGCAATCTGACGCTGGAAGCGATCGTCAAAAACAGTGATCAATATAACGATATCACGCCACAAGCGTATCTGGAAAAAGCGGCTGCTGCCGTTAAACGACTGGCGTGGATGTTGGACGGCGAATGAGATAACGATAGGGGAACGGACAGATGGCAGAACTGTTAGAAATCGTGATGATCGTGAGTTTCGGGGCTTCGTGGCCGCTTAACGTCATCAAATCGTATAAGGCACGTACTACCAAGGGTAAAAGCCTGTGGTTTTTGTGCCTGATCTTTTTCGGCTACATCGCCGGGATTGCGGCCAAACTTATGAACGAGGCGTATATGGCTTCTTTCTCGGAAAAGTGGTATGTGTTGGTGTTTTATTGCATCAACCTCGTGATGGTTGGCATCGATTTATGGTTGTATGCTCGCAACCATAGTTTGGAAATAAAACAAGCGCCAAAGGAGAATTAACCATGAAACTTACCTTTGAACAGATCCGGTCGATTGCGCGTGGGTTTGCGTATATCAGCGAAGAAACGGACGGGTTGGTTTTCCACCGGTTTACAGCGGAACAGGAAACGTTGTATAAACGGGAAAAACCGGATTTTTACGCCAAAACGCAAGCGTCATCCGGTGTGCGGATGCATTTTCGTACGGATAGTACCACGTTGACCTTCCGCGCGCGCATCCAGAATCAAAGTTCCAGTCGTTCGCGGTATTCCTTCGATGTGTGGGTAGACGGTAAACCGATCGCATTTATGGATAACGATGATCCGACCATTTCGTATCCGTCACAAGGATTTCCGCTTACGCCGGTCGACCGCACCATCGATCTTGGCGCCGGCACCAAAGAGGTGCAGATGTATTTCCCGTGGTCGGTATTACCGTGCGTCACCGACATGTGCCTCGACGATGGCGCTTGTATCGAACCCATCAAACCCGCGAAAACGATGTTGATGTTTGGGGATTCTATCACCCACGGATACGATGCGTTGCGTCCGTCCAAAACGTATGCGTCGCGTTTAGCCGATGCACTGGATGCCGATGCTCGTAACAAAGCCATTGGCGGCGAAATTTTCTTCCCGGCTTTGGCGGCTCAAGCGGACGATCTCGCTCCCGATTACATATCGGTCGCCTATGGCACCAACGATTGGAGTAAATGTTTGCCCGATCAGTTTCGGTATAACTGCCGCGAATTTTACAAGGCGTTGCACGACAATTATCCCACCGCCCGCATCTTTGCCATCACGCCGATCTGGCGCGGCGACTATCGGGACTATCGCCCGATGGGGGACTTTTTTACCATTGCAAACACCATCCGCGAAGTCACGGCCGATTTGGATCGCGTTACCGTGATCGACGGATTCGATCTGGTGCCGCAAGATACCGCGTTGTTTTCGGATCGGTACTTACATCCAGATGATGCCGGGTTTGATCATTACGCAACCAATTTGATCGCCAAGATAAACGCGATACTGTAACAGGGAACAACCTTGCATAGAACTGTATGAGATCGGTTAGATCGGCGGCTTCTTCTGCGAAGTGTTTCGTTTGTTTTCGGTTATCACCGCGATGATTCGTCTGGGCCGAAAGAAAACCGCCGAATAAATCGTTAAAGCCGTCCTGTTTGGACGGCTTTTTACGTGTGTGGCACTTGACAAAACGGCAAAACCGCTTATAATAGGAATTAATAAGAAAAAGATGTTGACGGGACGATGTTGGTGAACCGACAATCAGAGAGAGCGACCGGTGCTTTTTGCATCGCTGCAAGGTTGCTTATGCCATGGGCACCGACAAGCCATCCCACGAGTTCTGTCGCGATGAGCGATGGCGTATCTCTGCGTTAAAGGGATCGAGTGGCACCGTATAACCGGTGCAATTTGGGTGGTACCACGGAACCTCCGTCCCATGTTTGGACGGGGGTGTTTTCTTTTTTATGCACGTCGCACATCTGTTTTGGAAAGGAAGTTATATACAATGAAATGGACAGGCTTAAATGAACTGCGCGAAAAATATTTGGCGTTTTTTGAAAGCAAAGGGCATCTGCGTTTGCCGAGCTTTCCGTTGATCCCGCAAAACGACGCGTCGCTGTTGTTGATCAACTCCGGCATGGCCCCGATGAAGAAATATTTCACCGGCGAAATCGAACCGCCGCGTCATCGGGTAACCACCTGTCAAAAATGTATCCGCACCCCCGATATCGAGTGCGTCGGTAAAACCGCGCGCCACGGCACCTATTTTGAGATGCTTGGCAACTTCAGTTTCGGGGACTATTTCAAACACGAAGCTACTGCGTGGGCTTGGGAATTCTGCACCAAGGTGCTCGAATTACCGATCGATCGCATTTATATCAGTATCTATCAAGACGACGACCAGGCGTTTGATATCTGGACCAAAGAAGTGGGCGTTGCGCCCGATCATATCGTGCGTCTCGGTAAAGAGGACAACTTCTGGGAACATGGTGCCGGCCCGTGCGGCCCGTGTTCGGAACTGTATTTCGACCGCGGCGAAAAATACGGTTGCGGTTCGCCCGACTGTGCCGTCGGATGCGAATGTGATCGGTTCATCGAGTTCTGGAACCTGGTGTTCACCCAGTTTGACAACGACGGTAACGGCAACTATTCGCCGTTGGCGAAACCCAATATCGATACCGGTATGGGGCTCGAACGGTTGGCCTGCATCATGCAGGACGTCGGCAACCTGTTCGAGGTCGATACCGTCCAAAAGATTATGCAACACGCCAGTCGTATTGCCGGCGTACATTACGGCGACGATCCGAAAACCGACGTGTCGTTGCGCGTGATCACCGACCACATCCGTTCGACCACCTTTATGCTCGGGGACGGCGTCATGCCGTCGAACGAAGGTCGCGGCTACGTACTTCGTCGTCTGCTTCGCCGTGCGGCACGCCATGGACGGTTGCTCAACATCAACCGTCCGTTCCTGCATGAAATTTGCACAACGGTTATGGAAGAAAACCGTTCGGCTTATCCGGAGCTTGAAGATAAAAAAGATTTTATCCAAAAGATCATCTTGACCGAAGAACAAGCCTTTGGTAAAACCATCGATTCCGGCCTGGCGCTGCTCGATGATATGCTGAAAAACCTGGACGGTGATACGCTGTCGGGTGCGGACGCCTTTAAATTGTACGATACCTATGGATTCCCGGTGGATTTGACCAAAGATATCTTAGAAGAAAAGAACATCAAGGTCGATGAAGAAGCGTTTGCACAACTGATGAAAGAACAACGTGAACGCGCACGTAACAGCCGGAAAGATGCCGGCGCCGATGCGTGGAAAGGGGATACCAGTGCGGCCGAAAAACTCGACGAAACGGTCTTTGTCGGGTATGAAACCACGTCCAACGACGCTACGGTCGTGGCGATCCTGCGCGATAACGAATCGGTTGAAGCGCTTGGTACGGGCGATGCGGCGACGATCGTACTCGATACCACCGCGTTCTATGCCGAAAGTGGCGGTCAGGTCGGCGATACCGGCGTTATCACCGCTAACGGCGTGACCTTTGCGGTAACCTCTACCAAAAAAACCGCCAGCAAAGTGGTGTTGCATCACGGCACCCTCACCGAAGGCGTTCTGTCGGTCGGTGACCGCGTAACCGCCACGGTAGAAGCGTCGGCTCGCGCGGATATTATGCGTAACCATACGGCGGCGCATTTGTTGCAAGCCGCCCTTCGTCAAGTGCTCGGCACCCACGTGGAACAAGCCGGTCAGTTGGTCGACGGTTCGCGCATGCGGTTCGACTTTACCCATTTCTCGGCGGTGACGGCGGACGAAATCGCCCAGGTCGAGGCGCTGGTTAACGAATGGATCTTAAACGATATCGCCACCGATGTGCGCGAAATGCCGATCGACGAAGCGAGAAGCATGGGTGCGATGGCGTTGTTTGGTGAGAAATACGGTTCGGTGGTTCGGGTGGTCAACGTGCCCGGCGTATCGATCGAACTTTGCGGCGGCACCCATGCCGCGCGTACCGGTCAATTGGGCCTGTTCCGTATCGTATCGGAAAGTTCGGTAGCGGCCGGTGTGCGCCGTATCGAAGCCGTTACCGGCCGAAACACCATCGCTTGGGTAGATGAAAAACAAGCGTTGCTCGCGCAAGCCGCCCAAACCATGAAAGCCAGCGGTACCGACGATATCGTCCGCCGTGCGGCTCAACTGGTCGGTGAGGTTAAAGCGTTGCAACAAGAACTCGATCAAATGAAACAAAAACAAGCCGCCGCGAAAACCGGCGACCTGCTCGCTAACCCGAAAACGGTCGGCGCGGTTCAGGTTGTGACGGCGCGACTGGACAACACCGATGCGGCGACGTTGCGCACCATCGGCGACCGTTGTAAAGATCAAGCCGCTTCCAACATGGTAATCCTGCTCGCCGGTGTATCGGGCGATGCGGCTTCGTTGGTGTGTTGCTGTATGCCGGATGCGGTCAAAGCCGGTGCTCATGCCGGTAACATCGTGCGTGCCACCGCGCAAGCGTGCGGCGGTAACGGCGGCGGCCGCCCGGATTCCGCTATGGCCGGTGCGAAAGACGTGTCCGCGCTTAACGGCGCTTTGGGTGCCGTTGCGGATGTGGTTAGCGGTATGTTAAAATAAAAGGAGAACAAACAATGGATTGCATTTTTTGCCGTATTATTGCCGGCGAGATTCCCAGTACCAAAGTGTATGAGGACGATCAAATCTTGGCGTTTCGCGATATTCAACCGGCTGCCCCCACGCACATCTTGGTGATCCCGAAACAACATATCGCCGGCGTACGTGAGATCACGGCCGATAACAGCGCCGTGGTAGCACATATTTTCGAAACCATTCCGGCGATTGCCAAAGCCGAAGGATTGACCGATTATCGTGTGGTTTCCAACAACGGGGCACAGGCCGGCCAAACGGTCCACCATCTGCATTTCCATATTCTCGGCGGTCGCACGCTGGGCATCATGGGTTAAAGGTGACGTTGTGACAGAAATCGTATTGGATTTGGAATGGAACGGTGCACCGTGTCCGTCGATCAACGCCTATTTTAACGAAATTATTGAAATTGGCGCGGTCAAGTTGGACGACGATATGCACATCGTGGATGAGTTTCGCATGACGGTTCGTCCAACCGTTAGTCGAAAACTCACCCACATTGTCAAAAACCTCACCCGCATCACCGAAGAGGAACTGGCTGCCGGCACCGATTTTTGCACGGCGTTTCAGGCCCTTTCGGCGTGGGTTGGCAAACCGCCGGTCGCGTTGCTCACCTGGAGCAATACGGATCTTGGCGTTTTGCTTGAAAATATGCGGTATTATAAACTCGGCGATCACATTCCGTTTATTACCCACTATGCCGACGTGCAACCGTATTGTCAACGGTTGCTCAAGGTAGAGGGAAATAACCAGATCAGTCTGGAACACGCCTGTGAACTGGCCGAGATTCAACCGAACGATGTCGAGTTCCATCGCGCGCTCGACGATAGCCGATTAACCGGCAAATTGCTTGAAAAGGTGTACGATCCGGCGAGTTTTGCATCGATCTTACAACCGACCGACGCGATCTTTTATGAACGGTTTTTATTTAAAACCGTGATTTTAAGCGATCCCACCGATCCGCAGATCGAGGCGTCCGCGTTTAAATTCACCTGTCCGGATTGCGGCAAATCGTTGCAACGGAAGGGTAAATTCAAATTTACCCACCGGGCGTTTTGTTGCGAAATGGTCTGCCGCCCGTGTCACAAACGATATCTGGCGCGGGTACAGTGCAAACGGCATTACGATGGGGTGGATATTCGCCGGAAATTGACCGAGAAAAAAGAACCGCCCAAAACCGATGCCGCACCGGAGGTGACCGCATGCGAAACGACTTCGTTGCCCCACTGATCGCGTGGTATGAACGGGAACACCGTCGCGACATGCCGTGGCGGCAAAATCCCACGCCGTACCGCGTGTGGGTATCCGAAATCATGTTGCAACAAACCCGTATCGAAGCGGCCATCTCGTATTTTGAACGGTTTACCGCGCGGTTACCGGACATTCCGTCGCTTGCCAATGCGCCGGATGACGTGCTGATGAAATTGTGGGAAGGGCTCGGTTATTACAGCCGGGTTCGCAATCTCAAAAAAGCCGCACAGATAGTGCTGGCACAGTATGGTGGCCAACTGCCGCGTGACTATGATCAATTGGTATCACTACCCGGCATCGGCGACTATACCGCCGGCGCGATCGCTTCGATCGCGTACGGATTGCCTGTCCCGGCGGTCGACGGTAACGTGTTACGTGTGTTATCGCGGTTGGAAGATTGTCACGACGACGTGATGCAACCGGCGGTCCGCAAACGGTTCCGTGCGGCGCTGGCGGAGATCGTGCCGGATGATGCGGCCGGTTCGTTTAACCAAGGGTTGATGGAACTGGGCGAACGGATATGTTTACCCAACACGTCTCCCCGTTGCGAAATTTGTCCGGTGGCGGCTTTTTGTGCCGCGCGTCGTCATGGCACACAGGACGAATTGCCGGTTCGGGTGGTCAAAAAAGGGCGTCGCACCGAACAAAAAACCGTATTAGTTATCCGGTCGGTACAAGAAGGAGAACCGGTGGTATTGTTGCACAAACGAGCCGATACCGGTTTGTTGGCCGGCCTTTGGGAATTGCCGAACCTGGATGGCGATTTCACCGATAAACCTTTGCCGCCGGCGTTTAAGGACTGTACCGTGCGATCTACCTTACCGACCGGCAAACACATATTTTCGCATATCGAGTGGCAGTTAGCCGGCTTGTTGGTGGATGCCCCTTACGGCACGCCCCCGGTCGATTACGTTTGGGCTCATGCGGATCAGTTGCGTGATCATTATGCGCTACCGACCGCTTTTCAGACATATTCGCGCTTATTACCCACTATATTATCCGAACAAGGAGATGTGTAACAATGAAACGAGAAGATTATTTGCGCTGGGACGAATATTTTATGGGGATCGCGTTGTTATCCGCACAACGCAGTAAAGATCCCGGCACGCAGGTTGGTGCTTGTATCGTCGGTAGCGACAAACGCATCATTTCGATGGGGTATAACGGCATGCCTACCGGATGTAACGACGACGTGATGCCGTGGGATCGGGATGGCAACGCCATGGATACCAAATATCTCTACGTTTGCCATGCTGAACTTAATGCGATCTTAAACCGTGGTAACACCGACCTGCATGGTTCCACGTTGTACACCACCTTATTCCCGTGTAACGAATGTGCGAAAGCCATCATTCAATCCGGTATTAAAAAGGTGATCTATTATTCGGATAAATACGCCGATACGGATGCTACCCGTGCGTCGAAAAAGATGTTCGATCTTGCCGGTGTGATCTATCGTCCGTATAACAAAAAAGAACGTTCGGTTTCGATCGACCTGTAAACGCCTATGAAAACCGTATTAATTACCGGGGCTTCCCGCGGCATCGGTGCCGCGGCTGCCCGTTGGTTTGCCGCGCACGGATATGGTGTAGCGGTCCATTATCACGAGTCGCATGACCGGGCACAGGCGTTGGTTAAGGAACTGAACGCTTTAGGCGCAGACGCTTTCGCCGTTGGTGCCGATATTGCCGATTCTGCCCAGGTTGATCACATGGTATCGCAGGTGTTAGACCGGTTCGGACATATCGATGTCTTGGTCAACAACGCCGGTATCGCCGCGTTTGGTTTGCTGACCGACGTCACCGACGATCAGTGGCAACGATTGCTGTCGGTCAACCTAAGCGGTGCGTTTTACACCTGCCGCGCGGTGCTGAAATCTATGATCGCGCGAAAAGGTGGCAGTATTGTGCAGGTGTCGTCGATGTGGGGACAGGTCGGTGCCTCGTGCGAGGTAGCGTATTCTGCGACAAAAGCCGGTTTGATTGGCATGACCAAATCGCTGGCCAAAGAGGTGGCACCGTCCGGCGTTCGGGTGAATTGTGTTGCACCCGGCGTCATCGATACCGATATGAACGCTCGCCTGTCGGCAGACGATAAAGCCTCGTTGGCGGAGGAAACGCCTTGCGGTCGACTCGGCACACCGGGCGAAGTTGCCGAAGCAATTGGCTTTTTAGCCGATACCACCGCCTCGTTTATCACCGGCCAAGTGTTGGGTGTCAACGGCGGATTGGTCATATAACCATAATGAAAAATGATCTTAAAGCCAAGGCTTTAAGATCATTTTTTGTTCGTTTTTTATGCCTGCAACAACACTTCGATCGCATCGACCGCCGGCGTGATTTCGTCACATACCACGCGCTCGATCTCGCCTTTGTCGCAAAGGGCGGCAATATCCGCATTCATCGGCAACCGCGCAATATACGGCGACGGTGCATTCTCATCCTCGTGTCCACCGAACAACGACAGACGTTTACCGCAATCGGGGCAGGTGATATAACTCATGTTTTCCACGATTCCGATTTGCGGAATGTTCAGCATTTCCAGCATTTTTTGCGCCTTGGTCACCACCATTTGTACCAGCGATTGCGGCGTGGATACAACCACCGCGCCGTCTACCGGAATCGACTGGAACACCGTCAGCGGCACATCGCCGGTTCCCGGTGGCATATCAATAAACAAGATGTCCAACGGGCCCCAAGCCACGTCGGTCCAAAATTGAGTAACCGCACCGGCCACTACCGGTCCGCGCCACACCACCGGTTGACTTTCGTCTTCCAGTAACAGGTTGATAGACATCACTTTAATGCCCATATGGGTTTCTTCCGGCATAATACCCATCGCATTACCGACCGCTTTCCGGGTAATGCCAAATGCTTTCGGGATCGACGGACCGGTAATGTCGGCATCTAAGATCCCGACTTTATAACCACGTCGCGCCATCATGACCGCCAACATTGCGGTCACCGACGATTTACCGACACCGCCTTTACCGGAACCAACGGCAATCACCTTTTTAATGGTGCTGAATTCATTTAATTTTGCATGCATATCCTGTTCGCTGCATTTGTTCGAACAGGTTTCGCAATTGTGCGTACATTCACCCATGGATCATACTTCCTTTCCATAACAAAACAACAGCGACGAAACCCTCGCCGCTGTTGTATTATACTCCATATTGTTGACTTCGTCAAGGTGTTACGCAGACCGCCGTTTGCAACAAACGGCCGGTTGTGCACTCTCGGCTTCCACTTCTTGACTGCGCGGACCGTCATGCACACCTTCGGCGCGCAACACGCACGTCACGGTACGCGACAAGATCGCCAGATCGCCCATCATCGACATGTTATGCGCGTAAAACGCATCCAACCGCGCTTTTTTCTCGATCGGCAATTCGTCCCGACCACTCACTTGTGCCAAACCGGTCATCCCGGGACGCACGCTGCTGGCGCCGTTGCGCAACCGCATGTTTAACAACCGTTTTTCGGTCAACACCACCGGCCGCGGACCAATAAAACTCATATCTCCGACAAAGATGTTCCACAGTTGCGGCAGTTCATCTAAACTGGTTTTACGAAGGAACTTACCTACACGGGATATATATTGATCGGGATTTTTTAGTTTACAAGTCGCGACATCCGCCGGAGCACAGGTGCTCATCGTGCGGAATTTGATAATGCGAAACGGTTTCCCGTCTACACCGCCGCGCCATTGGAAAAACAGCGGGCACCCTTTGGTATCGATGGCTGAAACCACCGCCACTACCAATAAAATCGGCGCCAATACCACGAACAAACCGATAGAAAACAGAATATCTAACCACCGTTTACCGTAGGTCGTATACGTGGCATGTGATTGGACACTGGTTCTCGGCAACGCCGGTGCGGAAAAGGTGTACGACATCCCATTTCCCTCCTTTCTTGTTCTGTATTGATTATACTGGCACGTAGGGGAAAATACAAGTTTCATTGTTGTAACATTTGTCGTTTTATGGGAGAGATCCAGGTTTTGACAGGCAAAATCTGGATTTTTAAAACACAAAATTCGGGATGAAAATCATCCCGAATTTTGTGTTATCGAAATCGATCGGCGAGTTCTTGCAGTTGTGCCAAACTGTTGAGTTCGGCACCGGATTGCAATACCGTTTCCTGTAAATATTTCGGCAGCGAATCGAAATATTGTTTCATATCCGGATCGGTATTCAACGGACGAGTATCCGGCATAGCGGTTCACCTCCTTCTTTGGTAGTGTCGGTCAACCAATGAGATTTCATACAAAAAAGCCATGCACGATATCGTGCATGGCTTTCGCTATACCATCTTATAAGGTTTTGGCCAATTCTTTTATGTAAGCGCGGAATTCATCTTTCACCTGCGGATGTTGTAACGCCACTTCGCAGGTAGCTTGTAAAATACCGAACTTGTTACCCATATCGTACCGTTTGCCGATAAAATCGACACCGACCATCCCATCGGTCACGGCGAGTTCGCGCATCGCATCGGTTAATTGAATTTCGCCACCGGCACCGGGTTTGGTGTGGTCTAAGATATCGAAAATTTTCGCCGGCAACACACACCGTCCCAAAATCGAATACAGCGACATGATTTTATCGGGCGACGGTTTTTCGATCATATCGGTGATCTTATACAGGTTGTCCTGTAACAAGTCTACCTTCATCGAACTGTATTTTTGAATTTGTTCCACGGTCACTTCTTTGATACCCACCGCGCCGAGTCCGTACGCCTCGTATGCGTCACACAATTGCCGACAAACCGGCGGCTGTCCGAGAATCACGTCGTCCCCGTACAACACCGCAAACGCATCGTCCCCGACAAACGACCGTGCACACGATACCGCGTGTCCCAGTCCTTTGGTTTCTTTCTGCCGCACAAAATAGATGTTCGCCATGTCGGTGATTTCTTGAACTTGTTTCAGTTCTTCCATCCGACCGGCGGCTTCTAACCGTTGTTCCAACTCGATCGCGTGATCAAAATGATCTTCCAACAACCCTTTGCCGCGGTTGGTGATGATCAAAATATCCCGAATACCGGAGGCAACCGCTTCTTCCACAATATACTGAATGGCCGGTTTGTCCACAATCGGTAACATTTCTTTCGGCATAGCTTTTGAGATCGGCAACACCCGTGTTCCCAGTCCGGCAGCCGGAATGATCGCCTTCGTTACGCGTTTACCCATCCTTCAACAACTCCTCTTACAATATAAAGATAAATTGAATCAAATAATCCGACAACAGATAAGCCAGCATGCCGGCGAGAAACGAGATGCCGCCGATCTGTGACAATCCGTAAGGATACCGTTCCGGCTTTTTCTCTTTCAATTTCCGAATTCGTGAAAAAGCCGTTTTTTGATAGATCCAGTTGCCGGCAAAACCGACCAATAACCGCATAGCCAGTTCCACCAACATCAGGAGCAACAACCCGTACATCAGATATTTAAACGTCGGATTTTCGGCCGCCAATGCCATCATGCGTTCGGCCATTTCGACTTGAGATAACCCACTGCCGATCATATCCAGCATATGGGCCGATATTTGATACGACAGTACGCTTTGTACAATGGATACCGCTAACAGGATGAAACCGGCGAGAAAATTCTTGCGGTACAGCAACCAGTACGGACCAAAGAAAAATGCCGCCCAGTTCCACGAAAATGCGTTGCCGGAAGTAATGTTTTTGAAACGGGGGATATAGTAATGTGAATTCACCCCGACATACGCGACCGCGTCGGAAACCAGCATGTCGTCCATCATCTCGTTCGGATCGACACCGCCGTACGGATCCGGCATCGGACGCCCAACGTGGAAGGGCGTGTATTCGCGATACGGGTGTGCAGTCCCACCGGCTTGATGGTTAGGCGCTTTGGATTGCGGCTGAGAATGCCAATCTGGCGCGGATTGCCGTTCCCGTCCGCAATGCGCACAAAATTCGGCATATTCGAGGTTTCTAGAACTGCATGCCGGACAGGTCCACGCCAAGGCATCGGCGTTTTCCGGATGGGATTGTGAGGTGTTTTGTGCCGTTTCGCGCGACCATTGTTTTGAGGTGTCGTGATCTTCTTGCAACGCACAATGCCCAACCGATTGCCAACACGCGCGATGATGCGGAGCCCCACATTTCGGGCACGCTACGATATCGTCCGATTCGGTAAATAACTGTCCGCAAACCGGACAGGAAAACCCTTCGTAAAAGAACATATAGGTAAGTCACAGCCTTTTTATAATATCCTATTGTTTATTGTACCGATAGTTTAAGGTTTACGCAAGCATTTCCGAAAAGTTTTAAAAAAATTTCATCTTTTTGCAAATATTTCGGCAAAGCGATTGATATTTTAGGGGGAAATTATTATAATATTGTATTAAGTAATTATTGTCATATATAAGGAGAAAAGCGGCATGAACGAACGGGCTACGGTTTTCTTGAACAGTCTGCGCGACAAACATATTGCCATCTGCGGTATTGGCAAAAACAACCTGCCGGTGGTACATCAGTTTTTGGAACACGGGGCGAAAGTGTATGCGTGTGATCGCCGTACGGCGGCCGATCTTGGCGACACAGTAGCCGAACTGGAAGCGCTCGGCGTTGTGTGGCAACTGGGCGACGCGTATTTGTCCAACCTCAACCGGATGGATATGGTGGTGCGCACGCCCGGGATGAAACCGTATCTGCCGGAATTTGAAGAGGCGCGCCGTCACGGGGTTACCGTCACCTCCGAAATGGAGCTGTTTTTCCTGCTGTGCCCGGCTAAAATTTACGCCGTGACCGGTTCGGACGGCAAAACCACGACCACCACTATTATCGCCGGTCTGTTAAAAACCACCGGTCGAACCGTGTGGGTGGGCGGCAACATCGGTAATCCGCTTTTGCCGATCGTGGAACAGGTCGAGCCGGACGATTTGGTGGTTACCGAACTGTCGAGTTTCCAACTGACGCGCATGGAACAAAGTCCGTCGGTTGGAGTGGTTACCAACGTCGCGCCCAATCATCTGGATTGGCATACCGATATGGACGAATATATCGAAGCGAAGAAAAATCTGGTGTTGTGGCAGAACGCGGATAACCGCGCGGTGCTGAATGCCGATAACGAGATTACCGCTTCGTTTGCGCCCGATCTGTCGGGTGACGTGTTTGCGTTTTCGCGTCGTCATCCGGTCGAACGTGGCGCCTGGTACGACGAGGCAACCGACCGCGTATTGGTTACCGAAGGGGACACCACGGTCGAGATTATGCACGGGGCTGATATTTTGTTGCCCGGCGTACACAATTTAGAAAACTATCTCGCCGCCATTGCCGCGGTTTACGGTACTGTCACCGCCGACAACATCCGCGCCTTTGCGCAAACGTTCGGCGGTGTGGCACATCGGTGCGAACTGGTTCGCACCCGGCACGGTGTGCGGTGGTATAACGATTCGATCGGGACCAGCCCGTCGCGTACCATCGCCGGACTCAAAGCGTTTGATCGCAAGGTCATCTTGATCGCCGGCGGTTACGATAAGCATATTCCGTACGATCCGATCGGTCCGGTTGCGATTGATACCGTTAAATGTGCGATCCTGTTGGGCGCTACGGCCGACGCGATCGAACAGGCAATTCGAAAGGTCGGTGATCTGCCGATCGTGCGTGTGCAAACGATGGAAGAAGCGGTTGCCGCGGCCGATGCCATGGCCCAAAACGAGGATATCGTGTTTATGTCACCGGCGAGTGCCAGTTTCGATATGTATAAAAACTTTGAAGAACGCGGCAACCATTTCAAACGGTTGGTGGCGGAACTTCTCGATTGATAGGAGATGGGATGTATGGATGCACAAACGTGTTTACAGACCTTGTGTAACGCGTGCGGTGTCGGCGGTATGACCGAGATTCGCGATACGGCCGTCGAACTGTTACGCCCGTGGGTGGATGATCTGCGCATCGATGCGCTCGGTAATATTTGCGGTATTCGATACGCAGCCGATCCGGCCGCACCGGTCGTGATGTTAGAGGCGCATATGGACGAAATCGGCATGGTGGTTACCGCCATTGACGATGGATTTGTCCGGATGGGCGCGTGTGGCGGTGTGGACGTTCGGGTGCTTTCCACCGCCGACGTGGTGGTATATGGTGACCGTCCGTATAACGGGGTGGTTTGCTCGGTACCGCCGCATTTAAGCGACGCGAAAGAGCGTGACAAATGCCCGGATTTGTCTAAACTGTGTATTGACGTCGGTCTGTCCGATCAGGAGGCCAAAGCGCATATCCCGGTCGGAAGCCGTATTGTGTTTCGGCCGCATTTTGACCGGATCGGCGATCATGCCGTATCGGCAAAAGCCATCGACGATCGCGCCGGTGTTGCGGCGCTGTTGTTATGCGCCGAACAGATGTATACGTCATCTACCGTTAACACGGTGGTGTATTGTTTGACGGTACAAGAAGAACTCGGTTGCCGTGGGGCGGCGGTCGCCGCATTTGATCTGCCGCCGATCAAGGCCGGTGTGGCGGTGGACGTCAGTTTTGGTTACACGCCGGATGCCGACCACCACGCGTGCGGTGTGCTCGGCGACGGTCCGATGATCGGCATATCGCCGATTTTGGATGCGGCCGTAACCGATACGTTGCAAACGGTCGCTACCCAGCGTGATATTCCGGTGCAGTTGGAAGTGATGGGCGAAACCACCGGCACCAACGCCGATCGCCTAACGTTAACCAAAAACGGGATTCCGTTCGGGTTGGTTTCGATTCCGCTTCGGTATATGCACACGCCGCAGGAACTGGTTGACCTGCGCGACATCGAACAAACCGCGCGCTTGCTCGCCGGTTTTGTGCAGGAGGGATAACCATGACACGTGTATTACAAGATTTGTGTGCGCTCAACGGTGTGTCCGGCCGCGAACAGGCGGTGCGCGAATATGTGTTAACCAAACTTTCCGAAACCCCGACCGAAAAAACGGTCACAGTGGATCCCCTCGGTAACATCCTGGTTCACCTGAAAGGCGAACAACCGGCCAAACAACGCTTGTTGTTTGCTGCTCACATGGATGAGGTGGGTTTGATCATTACCCATATCGAAAGTGACGGCACGTTGCGATTTGCGCCTGTTGGCGGTATAGACGAAAAAGCGTTGTTTGGACACCGTGTGCGTATCGGGGATACCATCGGCCTTATCGGTGGTAAAGCCATCCATCAATGCAGTGGCGATGACAAACACCGCGTCCCGTCGACCGATAAAATGCGTATCGATATCGGGGCGGCCGATCAAGCGGACGCCGCCAAACGCGTGCGCGTCGGCGATACGGCCACGTTTGATGCGCCTTGGATTGCTCTCGGTGAACACAAGATTAAAGCCAAAGCACTCGACGATCGTGCCGGATGCGCCTTGTTGTTGGAACTGGCGCAAACCACACCGAAATACGACGTGATGTTGGCGTTTACCGTGCAAGAAGAGGTTGGTCTGCGCGGTGCGCGCACCGCGGCGTTCGCTACCGAACCCGACGTCGCGATCGTGGTGGACGTCACCACGGCCGCGGATATCGCTGGTGTCAGTGGCGCGGATTGTGTTTGCCACCAAGGCGACGGACCGGTGATTTCGTTTATGGACGGCCGCACGTTGTACGATAGCGACCTGTACGATACGTTGATGAACACAGCCAACGCGCTGTCGATCCCGGCTCAAACCAAAACGCGCATTGCCGGCGGCAACGATGCCGGCTCGATCCAAACCACCGGTCGTGGGGCGCGTGTGGCGGCGGTATCGCTACCCGGTCGTTACATCCATTCATCGGGTTGCGTGATCGATCGGCGCGACTACGCGCATACCGTCACGTTGCTGAAAGCGGCGATCGATGCGATTTTAGGGGATCACGCGTGATCCGCGCCTTGACAAGCCGACCTACCCTTACGCCTGATTCGGTGTGTGCGGTGCGGTTGCTTTCGGCTTATGAAAACTATGCCGCGTATCCCTTTGCCCACTTTTGGGAAGATGGGGAAGGGCGATACGCGTCGATGATCGACGGTACGGCGGTGTTTTATGCCGAGACCGTCACCGAAGAATGGTTGACCTTTTGGCAGATGCAACCGGATCTGGCGAAACTCATCACCGATGCGTGTATCGGTGAAACGGTGGCCGCGCATTTGGGGCGTCCGTTTTCACAGGTGCCGGTGATGAAATCGGTGGTTCCATCAAACGGACAAGCCGAGCCGGTCGCACCAAAAGCGGCCTTTGAACTCATGACACGCGTATTCGGAGACGCGATACCGCCGTTTGACGTGTGGTATGCGGATGTATCGCACCGGATGCGGCACGCCGGTTGCCAAACGGTTGGCGTCATGCGTAACGGGGTATGTGTCAGTTGTGCCATGACCGTTGCGGAATGTGACGGCGGTGCGCTGATCGGTGCGGTGGCTACCGCTGAGACGGCTCGCCGACAAGGCTTGGCCGGCCGGTTGGTCGGTGGTTTGGCGGCCACGTTATCCCAAGAGCAAAAGCAGGTGTTCATCTGCCCCAAACACGAAGCGGCTCGCCGTTTATATGAACGGATTGGCTTTGTGGTTTGCGGCGGTGTGATCACGATATAAAGGAGACAGTATGAACTCGTTATTTGATATAGATGCGCGGCTTGCCGCATTAGCGGACAAAGCCGAGAACGATTTGAAACAGGTGTTCGCCGATATCGAGGCGATCGCCGCACACAACCAACAAAAAGTGCTCAAAGCGTTTATCGATCATAAAATCAGCGAACGGCATTTCCAAACCACCACCGGTTACGGTTACGGCGATGAGGGACGCGACACGTTAGACAAAGTGTTTGCGCAAGCAATGGGTGCCGAAGATGCGCTCGTGCGGCATAGCATTTTGTCCGGTACGCATGCGCTCGCCATCGTGTTGTTTGGTCTGCTCCGGCCCGGCGACACGTTGCTGGCCGCCACCGGTGCCCCGTACGATACCCTCGAAGAGGTGATCGGCATCCGTCCGAGCGACGGTTCGTTGATGGAATTCGGGGTTCGGTATACCCAAGTGGATTTAAACGAACAACAGTTGCCGGACCTGCCGGCGATCGCGAGCGCGGTAGAAGATCCGTCGGTACGAGTGGTACATATTCAGCGGTCGCGCGGATACAACTTGCGCCCGTCCCTTACTGTCGAACAGATCGAAGAGATCGCCACCGTCGTCAAGCAAAAACGGCCGGATGTGTGGGTGTTTGTCGATAACTGTTACGGCGAATTTGTGCAGACGACCGAACCGTGTGAACACGGGGCGGATATTATGGCCGGCTCGTTGATCAAAAACGCCGGCGGCGGTTTGGCCACCAACGGCGGCTATATCTGCGGCCGTGCCGATCTGGTCGAAAAATGTTCCTATCGCATGACTACGCCGGGATTAGGGCGCGAAATCGGGGCCAGTTTAGGGCAAAACCGATCGTTGTATATGGGACTGTTTTACGCACCGCACACGGTGGCGCAAGCCCTCAAAACGGCGGCGTTTTGCGCATCGATGTTCGGACAGATGGGATTTGCGGTGTCACCCACCGCGACCGAACAACGTGCCGATATTATTCAAACGGTACGGTTTGGTTCTGCCGAACCGTTGGTGTCGTTCTGCCAAGGCATGCAACGCGGCGCCCCGGTCGATTCGTTTGTTGTGCCGGAACCGTGGGACATGCCGGGTTATGACAGTCAGGTCATTATGGCGGCCGGCGCATTTACCGGCGGCGCTTCGATCGAACTGTCGGCCGATGCACCGCTTCGAGAACCGTATGCCGCGTATATGCAAGGCGGCTTGATCTACGAAACCGGCAAGATCGGCGTATTGCTCGCCGCGCAAAAGATGTTGGAAGACGGTTTGTTGCCGTTATAAAGGAGAGACACGCATGACCAAACGTCAACGCGATGATCGGCCGGAATGGGTTATAGCGGCGATGGCGGTGTTGGGGTTGACCGGTGTGCTCATCTTGATGATGGGCGGTCATACCTTGTTAAAAGAGACGGGTTCCTCGCCCTCCACAACGGTCACTACCGGTACGACTACCGCGACTACTACCACCACTACTACGATGAATGAGTGGGCGGCGGCGATGGCGTTACCGTATTATGTAGCCGACCACGCCGACCGGTACGCCGCGTATCGGGATCTGTCACCGGATCTTACACCGAAATCGGTGATTGTAGCGGTCAACATGAATCTTGATCGGGCGTTTTATACCGATCCGATCGCCATTCAACATCCCGACGATCCGTTGGTGTTATGCAACAAATATTATTATCTGTCGTCTGCATACGTGCCAAGCGACCTGGTTTCGGTTGCGGTCGAACACACGCGTGGTGGCGCAACATTGCGAAAAGAAGCCAACGACGCCTACGCCTTGATGTGTGAAGCGGCCAAACAAGATGGGATCGAACTGCGCATCACCACCGCTTATCGCAGTTATTCGTTCCAATCCACGCTATACAACAACTACGTCGCGTCTGACGGGGTAGATGAGGCCGACACCTATTCGGCACGTCCCGGTTTTTCCGAACATCAAACGGGACTGGCGATGGATCTTGGCGGTCCAACGCCGTCCGGCGGCTTGGCCCTTGAGTATTTCGAAGGGACACCCGCGTTTGATTGGATGCAAGCGCACGCGGCCGAGTATGGCTTTATTTTACGGTTCCCGGAAGATAAAGTTCATATCACCGGCTATCAATATGAAGCCTGGCATTATCGCTACGTGGGGGTAGAAGCCGCCCGGGTGATATGGGATGAACATCTGTGTTTGGAAGAATATTGGGCTATGTATTTAACGGGACAAATCAACTAAATGATAACGAAAGTGGCCGGATTCGCGTGATCCGGCCACTTTTTTAACTAAAACAACAAAATCACACACCGTCAATACGACAAAAACGACCGCGTAATCTCGGTATAATAGGCTTGTCCGGAAATCAAAAATGGCGGTGAATAGATTGAAAAAATTAGCGGCGGGCATCAATCATACACAAGCGGTGGAGGAATCTGCCGATGAAGTAGTGTTGGGACAAAGTGCTTGGATATTGCTGTGGGCGTTATTCGGGCTGTTGTTTCCGCGCGCGCACGCGTATCAGGTATTGTCTCCGTTTGGAATTGGGTTGGTCGGTGCCGTGTCCGGTCCTGGCGCGGCACTGGTGAGTTTGACTGCCGGTATTGGATATTTGATGTTGTCGCCGGTATCCTTCCCGTTATCGTACGTGGGGATGATCGTCTTGATCGGCGGTGTCCGGTGGGCTTTTGCCGCGTTCCCCAAACTGGTTGGCCATCGATGGTTCGCACCGATCCTGGTTTTGTTGGCTTGCGCCGCTACCGGGTTATTTACCGCCTATTTATCGGCCGATGAGTTGTCGGCCGGTTGGTTGGCGCTAAGTGAATCGATCATGGCGGCCGGCTTTTGTTATTTGATACAACCGGTCATCGCATCCGCCACCCAGCGAATCTCATTGGACGACTATACCGATGGACAACGCGCCGGTTGGCTGTTACTCGGCATCACCGCTTTCATGGCGTTGTCCGATATACATATGGCCGGGATTTATCCGGCGAATATTCTGGCCGGCATCGTGGTGTTGATGATGGCGAACACGCGCCATGAACGTGGCGGTGCAATCATGGGTATTGCAATCAGCGTGGCGATCTTGTGGATGCATCCCGAACGGTGGCAGATCGCTGTTGGCTATGCGTTTGGCGGTTTGATTGCCGGTGTGTTGGCACGATTCGGTCGGCCGGTCACGGTCACCGCCTGGGCCATCGCGACTACCGTGATTTCGTTGACCGGCGGTTCCGATACTACGTTTTTGGTGGGCGTATACGAAACGTTAGCGGCCGGCGTGTTATATGTGGTGATACCGCGTCGCGCCGAACGGTTTTTGGCATCGTTGTTGTTCGGACATGCGTCATCGGTGGCGGCAGATGGGTTTCGTCGATCGATTGCGGCACGATTGGACCTGGCATCTCGTGCTATGGAAGAGGTGTCTGCCACGGTCGATACCGTTTCCAAACAGATCACCGAACTGGGTGCGTCTGATCTCGGTTCGGTATACCGTGACGCGGCCGAAGAAGTGTGCCGCAACTGTGCCTCAAAAATGACCTGTTGGAAACGGTACTATGGCGACACGATGGCTTCGTTTAATGATCTGACTGGTATTTTGCGCGAAAAATCGACGGTTGGGGCAGGGGATGTGCGCGGGTATTTGGCGCGCAACTGTCCCCGATTGGAGGAGATGACCAGGCAGGTCAGCCGTCGTTACACCGAATACCACGTCCGAGAAGCCGGCGCCCGTCGGTTACGCGAGATCCAGTCGGTGGTGCGTGGTCAATTTGCCGGCATGTCGGGCATTTTTTCGGAATTTGCTACCGAACTGTCGGTACTCAAACGGGTGGATGCCGAAGCCGCCGAGCGCATTTTGGATGTGTGTGGGCAGCACCGCATGCCGGTGGTGGATGCGGTGTGTTTGGTGGATGCAAAGGGACGCATAACCGTAGAGTTATTGGCGGATGAACCGCGTTTGCACGGGAATGTTGACGGTTGGTTATCCGATATACAAACCATCTGCGGCAAACCGTTTTGCAAACCGGTAATCACGCCGATTCAGGACGGTATCAAAATTACACTGCATCAAGCGATGCGGTACACCGTTTCGGTGGGGGCGGCACAACAGATTTGTCAAGGCGAAACGGTTTGCGGTGATGCGTATGAGTATTTCGGAGACGATGAAGGAAAATTGCACGTCGTACTCAGTGACGGGATGGGTAGCGGCGGCCGTGCGGCGGTAGATGGCGCGATGACGGCAGGACTTACCGCCCGTATGTTGCGTGCCGGATTTGGAATGAACAGTATTGTTAAAATTCTCAATTCGGCGTTGATGGTCGGTACCGACGACGAAACCGCCGCCACCTTGGATGTGTTGGCGTTGGATTTGTTTTCGGGAGATGTGTGCATGACCAAAGCCGGCGCCTGTTCCACCTTATTGATCAGTCGTGGCCGGGTATCACGACTGCATACCGATTCGTTGCCGATCGGCATTTTACAAGATTCGTTGTACGAACAAATCGACGAGCGATTGGCCGATGGAGATATTGTCCTCATGATGAGCGACGGGGCTGCCCCGGACGGGGATGAATGGTTGATCGATTGGTTTGAACAAGAAACGCCACCCGACGAGATGGATGTGTTGGCGCAACTGGTGGTCGATCGTGCCCTTTGCCGTCAAGAACATGGTCATTCCGACGATATTACGGTATTGGCGATCCGCATGGATAAAGCGTAAAAAAGGAGCGTGTTGTTAAACTAACAACACGCTCCTTTTTTATTGACGAATCGGCTAAAAAATGGTATAGTGGGTTTGCAGAAAAAGGAGAAAAAAGGAGGCTTTTACCGTGAAAAAGTTAAGTCGTGTGTTATGGGGCGTTGTGTTGATCGTGTTTGGTCTGTTATTGGCGCTAAATGCCTTCGATGTGGTGGATCTTAACGCGGTTTCCTTTGATGGTTGGTGGACGTTGTTTATTATCATTCCCAGTGTGGTCGGCTTGTTTACCGAGCACCGCAAATTTGGCAATATTATTACTTTGTGCGTCGGTGTGGTTTTGTTGTTAGCCTGTCAACAGGTGATCGAGTGGGATGTGTTGTTTAGTTTAGCCGTTCCGGTGTTGATCGTATTGTGCGGTTTGCGTTTGGTATTTGACCGTAAACGTCCGGATGAAACGGACTTGTCCTTACCGGCAACCGAAACAGCTACACTCCCGAACGGTACGGCGATTTTTTCGGGCCAAGATATAAATTTCGGTGGCGAAACATTTGACGGTGTGCAGTTGACCGCTATTTTCGGTGGGATCGAATGTAACCTCAAACAAGCGGTGATCGAAAAAGACTGCGTTATCTACGCCACAACCATTTTTGGTGGTGCGGATATCTTGCTTCCGGATACGGTCAATGTCAAGGTGCGGTCTCGTTCGTTGTTTGGTGGCGTGTCCGATAAAACCGCCAATAATTCGCCGGATAACCACATCACGATCTATGTGGAAGCGACTTGCTTGTTCGGCGGTGTAGACTTGAAATAACCTATAAAAAGCCAAAACCGGTAAAGGTAAACACCTTTACCGGTTTTGCGTTATTGTAACCCAAAACTGATCTGCAGGGCCTGATCGACCTGATTCATGGATGATTCATCCAACCGTCCCATGTGTTCTTTCAAACGCCGCTTATCGAGTGTGCGGATCTGTTCCAACAAGATGATGGAATCTTTGGCGAGTTTACTGTTGGTGCTTTCAAGTTGAATATGAGTCGGCAACTTGGTTTTGTCCTTTTGGCTGGTAATCGCGGCGGCGATCACCGTCGGACTGAATCGGTTGCCGACATCGTTTTGTACGATAAGTACCGGACGAATACCGCCCTGCTCCGATCCCACGACCGGGCTGAGGTCGGCATAATAAATATCTCCTCTGCGAATGGTCACGTTTTGTTCACCTCCGGCTAAATCTTGGCATTTGTATTGTGAACCGAAAATTCGAAATTTATTCCAAAACACAAAAGCTTATATTCCATTGTATGCTCGTCCGGTAGGTTGGTTAAAAAAGCGACCTTGCCGATTGGCAAAGTCGCTTTTTTAGAAGATTCATCGATTTATGGATGTGCTACGGCGTAGGTACATTCCTGTCCGCACGCCGGCGGTTTGGGTAACGCTAATCCGTACAGGTCGCTGGCGCGGCATTCCATCTCAAACCAGGCTTGTCCTTCCGGCGTTAACCGTTCTACCTGCGTGACGCGTGATAACAGCGGTAACGGGCCGCGTCTGGCTTGGTTCAAGATATCGTGCCCTTTTTCACCAACCGCTAACAACCGCACGTACGGCGGCAATTTGTTTTGCGCATACGTG
Organism: Acutalibacteraceae bacterium; assembly: GCA_045544455.1. Taxonomy (GTDB): domain Bacteria; phylum Bacillota; class Clostridia; order Oscillospirales; family Acutalibacteraceae; genus JAZPYZ01. The sequence continues at coordinate 124,064 of JAZPYZ010000009.1, forward strand.
GCTGGGATCTCCAAGAATGCCGACCAGATCATCCGCTGAATGCGCGTTTGCGGATATCGTTTGGTTTTGGTTAAGGAAATCAGTTGTTCCAGATCCTGAGCTTGTTTGATGGCGTTTAAGAATCGGTTTTCCAGCCCTTCGGAAGTGGCGGTCCACCGGCGAATATCTTCGGCCGACATCAAGCGTAATTTCGCCAGTACCGCCCGTTCGATCAAACGCACGTCGGACGGACAGGTGCCGTTCCCACATGCTGCCGATAACACTTGATAGCCGGCAATATTCATATATGGGGCGATATTGGCCAACCGCCCTTCACGCACCAACCGCCGAATATACGAGGCACTCGCGATATCGCCCAACGGCGTCAACGCATCGTGTTCAGCTCCAATACGCGGAATGGTAAATACGTCCATCCGGCTTTCGCGCTGCGCCAACACACGCATATACTCAATGCCCAGCACGTTGTTAGCGCCGTTCAACAAGGCGGCCGATTTTTGACCGGCCACTTCCAATAACGCTTTTTGCCGCGCCGCCGGATACGAGATGCCTTCTTCCATAAAATAACGCATCAGTTCGACAAAACGTTCGGTTTCCATCGCGTCGGCCGCACGTTTGAGTGCCGTCTCATCGGCACACTCACTCCCGAAACACAGAACGTCTACGCAACCCAATGCGTCGAGAATCCCGACCGCACCGCGCGCAAACCCTTCTGCCGATGACAAAACGTACGGTAGCGGCAGTTCCAACACCAGATCGGCTCCGGACTTGACTGCCATGCGCGCGCGTTCGGCTTTGTTGAGTAACGCCGGTTCGCCCCGTTGCACAAAGTTACCGCTCATTACCACAACCACCGCGTCCGCACGGCACTGTCCGGCGCGATCACGGATGGTTTGAATGAGATGCAAATGCCCTTTGTGAAACGGGTTGTATTCCGCAACAATCCCTGCGATTTTCATAAAAAATCCCTGCTTTTCCGTGTAAACTACTTGAAAAGATTGCTATTTTATACTATTATAATATAAGTTTAAGTTTTCGTAAAGACATTTCATATAAGGAGTGGACAAATAGCATGAAAATTTTGGTTATCAATGCCGGTAGTTCGTCGATGAAATATCAGTTGATCGATATGAACGGGGAAATCGTATTGGCAAAAGGCAACTGTGAACGTATTGGCTTGGACGGCATCATCACCCACAAAACCAACACCGGTGTGGTCGTGAAAAAAGAAGTCACCATGTCCAACCATACCGAGGCGTTTGCTCAGATTAAACTGGCGCTCACCGAAGGGGAAGGCCAGGTCATCAACGATCTGTCTGAAGTATCGGCCATCGGTCACCGTGTGGTACAAGGCGGTTCGCAGTTCAGCTCGTCGGTCCTGATCGACGAAGCGGTCATGAAAGCGATCGACGATAACGCGATCTTGGCGCCGTTGCACAACCCGGCCAATAAACAAGGTATCGAAGCCGCGACCGAAACGTTCGGTAAAGACATTCCGCAAGCGGCGGTCTTCGATACGTCGTTCCATCAAACCATGCCGGCGAAAGCCTATATGTACGGTATTCCGTACGAATATTATGAAAAATACGGTGTGCGCAAATACGGCTATCACGGCACCTCGCACCGTTTTGTCAGTGCCCGTTGCTTTGAACTGCTTGGCAAACCCGACGGTAAAGGCACGCGTATCATCACCTGTCACTTGGGCAACGGTTCGTCCCTTGCCGCGATCAAAGACGGCGAAGTGATCGATACCACCATGGGCATGACGCCTCTGGATGGGTTCTTGATGGGTACGCGTTGCGGTTCGATCGATCCGTCGGTCGTTACCTTCCTGATGGAAAAAGAAGGCATGTCGATCAAAGAAGTCGATGCCATGATGAACAAAAAATCCGGTATGCTCGGCGTGTCGGGTGTATCGAGCGATGACCGTGACGTGTGCGCGGCGGTTGAAGCCGGTAACGCTCATGCGAAACTCGCTTGGGATATGCGTTCGTATCAGATCATCAAATACATCGGCAGTTACATGGCGGCGCTCGGCGGCGTAGATGCTATCGTGTTCACCGCCGGTATTGGTGAAAACCAATGCAGCATCCGCAGTGAAATTCTCGAAGCGTTTGCTTATATGGGTATCCAAGTGGACGAAACCAACAACGCTACCCGTGGCCAGGAAATCGAAATCACGACGGCGGATTCTTCCGTACGTGCGTTTGTCATTCCGACCAACGAAGAGTTGTTGATCGCACGCGATACCAAAGCGTTGATCGAATCCAAATAAAGAAAAATCCGCCGCACAAACCATCCCTCATCAGAGAATCGGTTTGCGTGGCGGATTTTCGGTTCGGGATCAATCTCGGGTAGTACGTTCTGCCAATTCGTCCCGACTGCGGAAAAGCAACGAAATGCACCAGATGCCTGCGAGCGCGACGATCGTGTAGATGACGCGACTGATCGAAGCATCCTGACCACCGAAGATCCACGCGACGATATCGAACTGGAAGAGACCGATGCTTCCCCAGTTGACCGCCCCGATAATCACCAGCAGCAGGGCAATTCTATCTAACATGTTATTCACTCCTCGTTTTTGTGAATCGAAGACAGAGTGACACTCTGCGTGGGTATTATGTGTGGTTTTCGATGAAATATACATCGATTGCTTGTCCGCTGATAGTATATGAACGATTCGCCATGTCGACACGCGGAAAAATTTTCAAAAAAATGAGGTTTTTATGATGAAATGGTTTCGCCGCACCTCGAAAACACCGATTGATACCGTTACGCCGGAACAAGCCGCTTTTGACGGACGACTGTTATCCTACGTCACCAAACGCGTGCCGGACGAGTTTGGTTCCACTACCGAGATCGTGATCGGTAAAGATGGCCGTTTTTGCGCCGTAGATGGCGTTGTTTCGATCATTTGCGGTGATCGTGAGGTATTTCGTTGCGCGGCGGCACAAACCACGTGTGGCGAACTTATGAGCCACAACGGGGTGATTGTGACCGGTGTCAACCAATATTCGGGTGAGTGTGAGACGTTGGTTGCCCATTTTTCGTATTATCGCTCATAACGATCTAAAAGAACCCTCGAATGTTTACCATTCGAGGGTTCTTTTTTTCATTTATTGAGGGGGAATTTCCCGATACACTTCACCGGGTACACCGCCGGCGGCGCGCATGTTCAACAGTTCGCTTACGGTCACCAATTCATACCCTTGTTCGCGCAGATGTTGGATCACCATTTGCACCGATCCAACCGAGTTTTCGTGGATATCGTGCATCAAGACGATGCCACCGTCCGAGATGGAATAATATCCGTTGAAAATTTGATTTAAAATGCGATATCGCGCGTAATAAATATCTTCTTTTTTCACTTCCCAGTCCAACGTGTCGACCGACCAATGGATCAACCGCAGATTCGCGGCGGCCGCTTGTCGTTTTACCCGATCGTCGACCGCGCCGTATGGCGCGCGGAATACGGTGATCGGTTGACCGGTTATAGACGATAACACCGAAACCGTATCGTTGATCTCGGCCGCTATCGACGCTTCGGACAACGAGGGCAATCGCGCATGAGAATACGAGTGTCCGGCCACCTCATGCCCTTCAGCGGCCATGCGCTGAATCACCGCCGAGTACGCGCCGGCCCGATTACCGACGATAAAGAAGGTGGCTTTAACGTTGTTTTCGGCCAAAATGTTTAACAACGTCTCGGTATAGGGCCCCGGTCCGTCATCAAAGGTCAAGGCCGCATATTTGAGCACGCCGGACGTATCCGGCGCAGGGGGCACAAAGGCCGGTGCCGTGGTGGTTGTCGATTCGGTGGTTGTTGTTGTCGATTCGGTGGTGGTGTCCGTTGTCGATTCGGTGGTGGTGTCCGTTGTCGTAGTAGTCGTGGATGAGGTGGTGCCGGTTTCCGGTGTGCTACCGGTTGGTCGCGCATTAGATGGCCACCATACCGCCGCGGCTAATCCGGCGACAAGCGCAATGAGTGCGATTACAGTTAACGTGATCCATATCCATCGTTTTCCGACGATTTGTTTGATGATTACCGGCCACGACATATCCGACACCTCCTTTGACTAATATTATAACACGCCTGCGTTCGAATTCAATCTCTTTATCGCGAAAAATCGCGAAAAATCAAAAAACAAATACAGGTATCATTCCCAACGATAACACATATACATAGCAGTATAAACGAAACACAAAAGCACACCGATAAAACGGTGGGTTGAGGAAGGGAATGACGAACATTTTGAGCATGTTTTATCCGGAAGGCAGTTTATTCGATACGCCGGACAATCAGGCGAAAATTCGATCGGCGACGGCGCTGTACGATGCGGCGGTCACCGGCGTGGTATTGGAAGCCAAAGTGGTGTTGTGCGATGCGGCACACAACCTGCACGTCGATATGCCGGCCATGAAAGGGATCGTTCCGTATGAGGAGGGCGCTATCGGCATTGCCGAAGGGACGGTACGCGATATTGCGCTGATTTCTCGGGTAGGAAAACCCATCAGCGTGGTGGTAACCGGTTTTGAACATACCCCCACCGGCGAACGTCGCGCGGTGTTGTCTCGTCGAAAAGCACAAGAGAAATGTCGCGATCAATACGTCGATCGGTTGTGTCTCGGTGATGTGATTTTGGCACGAATCACCCGACTGGAGAGTTTTGGTGCGTTTTGCGATATCGGTTGCGGTTTGCCGGCGCTGATGCCGATTGCCAGCATTTCGGTTAGTCGAATTTCCCATCCGTCTGACCGTTTGCAGACCGGTATGGAGATCCGCGCGGTGGTATCGTCTAAAGAAGAAGGACGTATTTGCTTATCGCAACGGGAACTGCTTGGCACGTGGGAGGAGAATGCGGCACTGTTTTCACAAGGGGAGACGGTCACCGGCATTATTCGTTCGGTAGAGGAATATGGTGTGTTTATCGAACTGACACCCAATTTGGCCGGATTAGCCGAACCAAAAGAAGGTGCCGTCGTCGGCAGTGCGGTGACCGTTTATATCAAAAGTATTCTGCCGGATAAAATGAAACTCAAACTCATCATCATCGATTTTCAGGAAGGTGCCGTACGGCCGAAAACACCTCACTATTTCACCGAAACCACACATCTGTCTCGTTGGCTGTATTCACCGCCTCAGTGCGCAAAACGAATCGAGTCGGTGTTCGATGACGCGCCTTGATTTTTAACGGTAGATATGGTATACTGTCTGTCAAACGCAGATAAAAAGTGAGGTTGACAGTATGGCAACGGAACACGAAATCCAGTCGCAACAACCGGAGGCATCCCCTCGCGGCAAAGATAAATGGGGGATCGAAACCTATCTCAAAGGTTCGTTAATCGTCTCGATTGCCACGGTAGTGGCCGCGATGATCTTGTACGTAGATTCGATGTTGAAAACCGAAATCGGCGGTGTATTGTTGGCGTTTGCCGTCATCGGTACGTTGCTTGCATACGTGTACGGTACGTGTCACGTTGCGGTTCGCACGGCGCTAAGGGTGTTGATCTATGTGATGACGGCGGCCGCGATGATCGGTACGGTATTTGCGGTGGTGGTTTGTTGCTTGCAACCGTTGGATCCAATGCCCTCGATTGGGATGTACGCGCTATCCTTTTCGCCGTTGATGTTGTTCACGTTACCGGTACTGGCGGCGATGGCGCGTGCGCGTAAGCGGATCGATATTTGGACCTTTCGCGTGGTAGCGATCGTGTATGCGGTTATGTTGGCAGTCGGGTGTTTGTTTGGCACCTATGTAGAATGGGGTTTGTCCTCGGGCTACATCAAACTGTTTGTTTGGTTGTTGGCCGCGCTTACCGCTAACTTTGCTTGTTTGATCTCTACGAAAGCAGAATAATAAAAACCGCTTGAAGCGATTGCTTCAAGCGGTTTTTTATTACGTGTATGGTGTCGATTACACTTGGTCGGCGCTGCCGAGCACTTCGGTGATCTTGTGGCGAACCACTTCCGTGATCATCGCACGACCATCGCCCAAATATTGACGCGGGTCAAAGTGGGTGGGGTTTTCCGCCAGATGTTTGCGGATACCGGCGGTCAACGCCATACGCAGGTCGGAGTCCATGTTGATTTTGCAAACCGCCATTTTCGCAGCCTGACGCAACATGTCTTCCGGAATACCGATCGCATCCGCCATGTTGCCGCCATATTGGTTGATCATCTTCACGTGTTCTTGGTCAACCGACGAAGCACCGTGCAGCACGATCGGGAAGTTCGGCAAACGATCCATCACTTCTTGCAGAATGTCAAAACGCAGTTGCGGTTTTTGACCGGGTTTGAATTTAAACGCACCGTGGCTGGTACCGATCGCGATGGCGAGCGAGTCCACACCGGTACGGGTGACGAAATCCTGCACCTGATCCGGATCGGTGTAGTTCGCTTTATCGGCGTCGACGCTCACTTCGTCTTCCACGCCGGCGAGCTGACCGAGTTCGCCTTCGACGGTGACGCCGTGGGCGTGCGCATATTCGACAACCTTTTTGGTCAACGCAACGTTTTCTTCATAATCGAGGTGTGAACCGTCGATCATAACCGAGGTAAAACCGCCGTCGATGCATTCTTTACACAGTTCAAAGCTGGAACCGTGGTCCAGATGCAACGCGATCGGCAGGCCGGTTTCTTCCTCCGCTGCTTTCACCATATTGTACAGATACGCATGGTGAGCATATTTACGTGCCGAACCGGAAACCTGCAAAATAACCGGCGAATTCAGTTCTTTACAAGCTTCGATGATCCCTTGCACGATTTCCATGTTGTTCACGTTAAACGCACCGATAGCATAGCCGCCTTCGTACGCTTTTTGGAACATCTCTTTCGTGTTAACCAATGGCATAGTTTTGACCTCCTAAAAATCAATTACACCTTATTATACACCACTTTTTCCCACTTGCAAAGAGCATTTACAAAAAAACTCGATTTTTTTATAAGAATATGCTATACTTTTTGAAAAGGAGTGTTAGTATGCGTCAAGATATTGTCAGTATCCCGATTGGAGAAGTGTTTGAACCTAAGGACGGGTGCCCGATCTGTCGTTTGCGTGACGTGTTGGAAACCCGCATGATCGAATATATTACCGGAGCGGCGATGATGGAACCCGATATCCGGATCGAAACCAATCGCACGGGTTTTTGTTTTGAACATTATCAAATGATGTTAAAGCAACGCAACCGGCTTGGTGTCGCCTTGATGTTGGAAAGCCATCTGGACGAACTGGAAAGCCGCGTATTCGGCGGTGATGGGTTGTTTAAGAAACATCCGGCCAAACAAGGGAAGGATGCCGCCGGCAAAACCGACAGTTGTTTCGTCTGCCACCACGTGGAGGACAACATGCGCCGCATGGTGGGTAATGCTTGCCGGATGTGGGAACACGATAGCGAGTTTCGTCGTTTATTTGAAGAACAACCGTCGCTTTGTCTGCCGCACTTTGCGATGTTGTCCGAGATCGCACCGGACGAAATCAGCCGTAAACACCTACCGGATTTTCAAAAGATGGTGGCAGGGCTCTGTCGGAAAACACTTAACGAACTGCAAAACGATGTTTCGCATTTTTGCCGCATGTTTGACTACCGAAACAACACCCCGGATGCCGATTGGGGCAACTCCCGAGATGCGGTCGAACGGACTGTCGATTTTTTAACCTCCCGGCACCCCAATGCGTAAAGGGCATTCAACAGATTGTATGCAAAATTAGCCTCAAAACGGTGGAAAACATCAAATTTCCACCGTTTTTTTGTTGTCGAAAAGGGGGAAATAGGCCGATTTGTTCACATTTTCCACGGAGTTTTCCACAAAAACGCGAAAAATTAAATAATACAAATTGTAATATTTTGGCGAATTTTAGCGAACAAAAAATGCCAAAAAAGCCTCGTTTCGGCATAAAATTTTGCCGGGCGGTTCATCCTAAAAACAGAACATGAAGATGGGGGACAAATAGGATGATAAAAGGGGTAAATCGGCAGATGATCGAGGTCAACGCCACGCACAACGTGTATTTTGAGCGAGCGTTGTTGGTGGTGCGGCCCAACTGCGAGCATTTAGGCGGTAAACGGCTGCAAACCGAGGCGGATCGATTTGTAGCGCAGTTAACCGGTTATTCGGGCCTCAAACGAAAACGCCGGCAAAACCGGTTTGTGCAGGTGGTTTGTGTGTGCGCCGGCGCGATCGGCGGGGTATTGATCGGACTGGTATGCCGCTAAACTGCGACGTTTCACCGAAAAAATACGAAATTCCGAAAAATTATAGTTGCTTTTTTTGAAAATATGTGATATAGTCTAAATGTTACATTGTGACTAGATGAAAGAGGTGAATGAGTATGAAAGAGAATATTCATCCGAATTATAAGAAAACGACGATCACCTGCGCTTGCGGCGAAGTGATTGAAACGTCTTCCACCAAAGAGAATATCCGCGTGGAAATTTGTTCCAAATGCCATCCGTTCTTCACCGGTAAGCAAAAATTGGTCGATACCGGCGGACGTGTGGATCGTTTCAAACGGCGTTTTGGTATGAACGAGGAGAAATAAGCGATTTAGCGGACAGCGCGGTATACGCGCTGTCTTTCTCTTTTTTCGGAGGAAATACAAATGAACGAAGGCTATAAAACCATCGGGCGCGCCGCCACGGCGGAATTTATCGAAAAGAAATCCCGGTTTATCGGGCATATTTTCCCGATTACCACCGAGGATGAGGCGTTGACAACGATTGCCCGTCTGAAAAAAGAATATTGGGATGCGCGCCACAACACGTATGCCTATGTGTTGCGCGGTGGTATGATACGCCGCTTTTCGGACGACGGAGAACCGCAAGGTACCGCCGGTATGCCGATGTTGGACGTGTTGGTAAACCAAGGGTTAGAAGATTGCTTGGTGGTGGTTACACGATATTTCGGCGGCATTTTACTGGGCACGGGCGGTTTGGTGCGTGCGTATTCGCATGCGGTTTCGCTCGCGATCGAGGCGGCCGGCGTAGTGCAGATGCTCCCTTGTCGAGAAGGGGCGGTCACCTGTCCGTATCCGCAGTATCAAGCGTTGATCACCTTGATTGAGGCGGTTGGCGGCAAAGTGGCTGATACCGTGTTTGCCGATACCGTGACGGTGTCCTACGAACTGCCCATTACCGAAGAATCTGTATTTGATGATCGGTTGACCGATATGAGTGCTGGTACGCTCACCGCGGATAAAGGGGAGATCGTAACGCGTCCGTTTGGCGTGACCTAATAGTTCATTTTTTTGAATTTTCTTGTCTGAATTTGCAGGGTTTTTCGGAAAATTCTGCGTATACATATATGTAAAGTAAAAGGGAAGGGGTGTCGGCATGTTACCGAGAGAACGGTATTGTTTGGCCGAAAAGTCGTTGCTAAGTGAATACGCGGCACATTCGGTGGATACCAAAGGGCGCGACCGCGCGGAACCGCCCTGTGATTATCGTACCGAATATCAACGTGATCGCGATCGGATTTTGCACTGCAAATCGTTCCGACGCCTCAAACATAAAACACAGGTGTTCTTGTCACCGGAAGGGGACCACTACCGCACCCGTTTAACCCACACGTTGGAAGTTTCGCAAATCGCACGGACGATTGCGCGCGCCTTGCAGTTAAACGAAGATTTGACCGAGGCGATCTCGCTGGGGCACGACTTGGGACATACGCCGTTTGGCCATGCCGGAGAACGTACGTTAAACCGGTTGATGGACGGTGGATTCCGCCACTTTGAACAAAGCGTGCGTGTGGTTGAAAAGTTGGAAAAAGACGGCCGAGGCTTGAACCTGACGGCCGAAGTGCGAGACGGGATCTTGCATCACACTCGCGGCGACCAAGCCGCCACACTGGAAGGGCGCGTCGTGCGGTTGGCCGACCGGATCGCGTATATCAACCACGATATCGACGATGCGATCCGCGCGAAGGTGTTCAGAGAATCCGATATCCCAGCCGATCTGCGGCAGGTGCTGGGCGGCCGCCGTACCGAACGCATCGATCGACTGGTTCGTGCGACGGTTGAAAACAGCCTTGACGATATTCGTATGGACGACGAAACCGCGGAGTGTTTTGAACGGTTGCATCGGTTTATGTTCGATACCCTGTATACCAATTCGGCCGCGAAATGGGAAGAACGCAAGGTGGACGGATTGATCGAGCAGATGTTTACCTATCTGATCGCCAACCCCGACCGCTTGCCGAAAGAGTTTGCGACGATTTTAGAGCAAGAGGGTGTGGCCCGTGCCGCGTGCGATTATATTGCCGGCATGACCGATAACTATGCGTTGCAGATGGTGCAGGAATGGTTTATTCCGCACGGGTGGGGTGTGCCTACTGTATAAACCTTATGATAAGATAAGTTATTAGAAAGGAGGCGTTTTACATGCGATTACCGGATCGATTTATACAAGAACTGATCGAACGTAACGATATCGAATCGGTGGTATCGTCGTACGTTGCACTTAAACGGCGTGGTCGCTATTCGGTGGGACTTTGTCCGTTCCACGGAGAAAAAACGCCGTCCTTTACGCTATATCCCGACACCGCTTCGTTCTATTGTTTCGGGTGTGGGGCGGCCGGCGACGTCATCACCTTTATTCGCCGGATCGAAAATTTAGATTATCTTGATGCAGTCAAATTCCTCGCCGATCGGTGCGGCATGACCATGCCGGAACGTGAGGTCGACGATAAAGCGGCGCGGTTGCGCACCCGTATTTTGGAAGCCAACCGTGAGGCGGCCCGGTTATACCACAAGTACCTGTATTCATCGGGTGGGAAGATCGGGTTGGATTATTACCGGTCGCGCGGCTATACCGATGGGACGATCCGACATTTCGGATTGGGATACGCGCCGCAAAGTTTCCACTTTTTGCGCGATGAACTCCGCAAAAAAGGGTATCACGACGAGGAGTTGTGTGCCGCCTTTTTGACCAAACAAAGCAAAGGTTCGGTGTACGACGTGTTCCGCAACCGCGTGATGATCCCTATCATCGATATCCGCGGCAATGTGATTGCCTTCGGTGGACGGGTGTTGGACGATTCCAAACCGAAATACATCAACACCTCGGATACCTTGGCGTTTAAGAAAACTAACAATTTGTTCGCCCTTAACTTTGCCAAGTCGGCGGCCGATACGCTGATTTTGTGTGAAGGGTATATGGACGTGATCGCGTTACACCAAGCCGGCTTTACCAATGCGGTGGCGGCACTCGGTACTTCGTTTACCGCCGATCACGCGAATTTGATCGCACGATATACCAAAGAAGTGATCTTGATCTTCGATTCGGATGCGGCCGGGCGAAAAGCGGCGGATAAAGCCATTGGTCTGTTGCGCAATACCGACGTATCCATTCGTGTGGTGCGGATTCCCGACGGAAAGGATCCGGACGAGTTTATCAAGAAAAACGGAGCCGAACGGTTTAAATTGTTGCTGGAACGGTCGGCCAACGATATTGAGTATCAGTTGATGGATATCGGTGCCAAGCATGCGCTGGAAACGGCCGATGGTCAGGTGACGTATTTGAGAGAAGCGTGTGCGGCATTGGCCAAACTCAGTAGTCCGATCGAACGGGACGTGTATGCCGGGAAATTGGCCAAGCAGTTAAATGCGTCGAAATCGGCGGTGTTGTCGCAGATTCAGTTTGAGGCAAAACGATTACAGAAAAAAACAGGTGGTCGTGAATTGTCGCAGGTCATTCGACAAGAACGCACCGAATCTCGCAAAATCACCCCCGAAGCGGAACAATATCCGCGTGCATTCAGTGCCGAACAGGCGTTGATTGGTGTGTTGATTCGACACCCCGATCGTATCGATCTGGCGGTCGAACAACTGGATCCGGAGGAGATGCTAACCGCCCTTCATCGTCGCATTTACGGCTTGATCAAAGAACGGCATGCACAAGGGTTGTTGGTGGAACTCAGTTTCCTGACGGCGGATTTAGAGGGCGACGAGATGGCGTATCTCACCCGCACGGTACAAAGTGCGAAAGATCTGGCCGCGACCAAAGATGAAATTACCCGTTGGGTACAAGTGATTCGTCAAGAACGGCAGTTGGCGCGGATGAAAACGCCGGACGACCTATCGGTAGACGATATGCAGGCGTTGATGAAAACGTTAAAAGAGCAAAAAAAATAAAAGCGAGGAAGTACAACATGGCAAAACAAGAATTAAACGAACACATTGAAAAAGCAGTCGAGACGGTAGAAGCAGCCGAAGCCGAAATGGCCGAAGCGGTGGTTACGGCGAAACTGCGTGATAAAAAAATGCCGCTGACTGAGTTGATCGAACTCGGTAAATCCAAAGGGAATAAACTGACTACCCAGGAAATTTTGAACCTGATGGACGATGCCGACGTTGATCCGGAACAGATGGATAAGTTGTACGAGGCGCTGGAAAGCGAAAGTATCGAGATTATTGACGATTTTGATGCCAACGCTTTCAATGATATCGATTTGGTGCTTGAGACCTCCGAAGCGGCACCGGTACAGTCTACGGTAGAAGGGGCGGCATCGGACGATCCGGTTAAGGTGTATCTCAAGGAGATTGGTCGCGTGCCGTTGTTGTCGGCGGAAGAAGAAATTGAATTGGCGATCCGCATTATGGAAGGGGACGAACAAGCGAAAAAACGCTTGTCCGAAGCGAACCTGCGTTTGGTTGTCAGTATTGCAAAACGTTATGTAGGACGTGGGATGCAGTTCTTGGATCTGATCCAAGAAGGCAATCTCGGTTTGATCAAAGCGGTCGAAAAATTCGATTATACCAAAGGGTTTAAATTCTCGACCTATGCGACGTGGTGGATCCGTCAAGCGATTACCCGTGCGATCGCCGATCAGGCGCGTACCATTCGTATTCCGGTACACATGGTCGAAACCATCAATAAAGTGAAGAAGGTATCCAGCCAACTGTTGCATAAAAACGGGCATGAACCGATGGCCGAAGAAATTGCCGAAGAACTCGGCATGCCGGTCGATAAAGTACGCGAAATTATGCGTGTTGCGCAAGAACCGGTGTCGCTGGAAACTCCGATCGGCGAAGAGGAAGATAGCCATTTGGGCGATTTTATCCCCGACGACGAAGCACCGGCGCCGGCGGATGCCGCTTCGCACACCTTGTTGAAAGAACAACTCGGTGACGTGCTCGGTACCTTGACGCCGCGTGAGGCGAAGGTGTTACGGTTGCGGTTTGGTCTGGAAGACGGACGTCCGCGCACGCTGGAAGAGGTCGGTAAGGAATTTGACGTTACCCGTGAACGTATCCGTCAGATCGAGGCGAAAGCGTTACGCAAATTGCGTCATCCGAGCCGCAGCAAAAAACTCAAAGACTTTTTAGATTAACGGCAGGGAACAGGTATGCATATCAACTGGGAATCTGACTATGCGGTGCGGTTGGTACAACGGCTCGCACAGTTGAACCGAAAAACCGATGCGAAAACGCTCGCGGAACATACCAACGTATCGTTGCGGTTTGCCCTCAAAATTATGCAAAAATTAGTAAGCGGCGGTATTGTACAGTCGTTTAAAGGGGCAAAAGGCGGCTATACGTTGAGCCGGCCTGCCGCAGAAATTACGTTGCGGCAGGTGATCGAAGCGGTAGAAGGACCGTATCGATTTAGCCGATGCGATGACGGTAACCAAGGGTGTCAGTGCACGTCCGGGAACGGCCGGTGTCCGTTCCAAACAGTGTTTGACGATATTACCCGTACCGTTATCGATAAAATGGATCAAGTGACGTTTGATCAACTGATATAATATCTAAACAAAAAGCAGGATAGTTGTTGCTATCCTGCTTTTTGTTTACAAAAGAAAAGTGCCATTCGGCTAAGCCGAATGGCACTTTATGATTAGGTTAACCCTAATCAAGAAGCTTATTCAGCGTCCCAACCGTCATAACGACCGTACTGGCAATCGTTGTTACCGGAATCGGTAGTGAACATTTCCAGCATGTTGATCGGATCGTCAAAGTCGGCCAACCAGCCTTCACGAGCGATGTCGAAGTTGCCTTCTTTACGTTCGTTCAGGAAGGTGTTCCATTCAACGGATTGAATGGTGATTTTGATGCCGAGTTCGGCAAAGTCTTGTTGCATGGATTCCGCAACCGCGATGTGACCGGTGCCGTCGTTGGTCAGGTATTCGATGTCGATCGGGGTCTTCGAGGAGAGTTTACCGTCGTCGCCGAATTCGAAACCAGCAGCTTTCAGGTATTCGCGAGCTTTTTCCAAGGTGCCTTCTTTGTCGTTGTTGATCGCAGACGCATCGTAGTAGGAGTTGTCAGCCGCAGTCGGTTTGAAGATACCGCCGTTACCGTCTGCCATACCCAGCGGGATGTAGGACGAAGCAGCAACTTGACCGGTTTGGCCAATGTTTTCGCAGATGTAGTCACGGTCGATCAGGATGTTGAACGCCAAACGCATGCAAGCGGCTTGAGCAGCCGTTTTGCCTTCGAACAGTTCGCTCGTTACGTTGAACGCCACATAGTAGGTGCCGAGGTTGTCAACGATTTTGAATTCGTCGTTGTCCAGCAAGCTGGCGATTTCGTCAGTCGGAACGGTGTCGATGAAATCGACGTCGCCCGCGTTGTACGCCGCATAGATAGCGGTGTCGTCAGCGGAGAGCATGAACTCGAGTTTGTCAACCGTCACGTTTTCAGCATCGTGATAGTATTTGTTCTTTTCATAGACCATGGAAGTGTCGTGTTTCCATTCGGTGCACACGAACGGGCCGTTGCTGACGAAGCCAGCTTCAAACGCCCAGCCGCCCGGAGCTTCTTCCCAACCTTTGTAGGCTTCAACAGCGGACTGTTTCACCGGGAAGAAGGTCGGGAACGCCATCAAGCATTCGGTGTACGCGCAAGGAGCGGTCAGAACGAATTCCAGGGTGGTGTCATCTTTCGCGGTGACAGCCAGTTCGTCCGGATAGCCCTTGAAGGTCGAGAACATGTAGCCATAGTCCGACGCCGTTTTGGTCGAAGCGGCACGTTTCCAAGAATATTCGAAGTCCGCAGCAGTCAGATCAGAACCATCCGACCATTTCAGGCCTTCTTTCAAGGTCACGGTGTAGGTCAAGCCGTCTTCCGACACGGTGTAACCGGTCGCGCAGTCGGGTTGAGTTTTGCCTTCTTCGTCATAGGTGTACAGACCTGCGAAGGAGTTAACCGCGAGGCAAGCGCCGTCAACCGAAGAGTTGAGGGCCGGATCGAGGTAGTCCGGTTCGCTGGCAAGGTTCAGACGCAGGGTCTTAGAACCGTTGCTCAAGGTCGCTTTTTGGAAGAACTTGTAGCCGAACAGGTTGCAATAGATGCCGTCGACAGTGTCCTTCTGCATGTAGATATCGTTGTAGTAGTAGATCGGGATAACAGCCCCGTTCGACATCAAGATATCTTCGGCCTGATGCATCAATTCGGTACGTTTTGCATAATCGGTTTCCGATTTGATTTGCGCAATCAGGTCATCGTACTTCGCCCAGTCATTAACCGGATCGATAAAATCATCGCTCAACAGAGCGACCGCCGCGCTATCATCGCCGGTGTTGGTGTCTTTGTCGGTATCTTTTTGACCGCAAGCACACAACGAGAGCAACATCAACACAGCCAGAGTCAGTGCGAGTAACTTTTTCATGTCAGTTTACCTCCACAAAAATTTTATAAATATCCGCCAGGTCAACCTCCCAGCGGAAATTTATGACATAAGTATAACACGGTTTTTTGAAAACTGCAAGATTTTCTAATATATTTCCTAAATATATATGCGAAATATATTCAGAAAATACGCCTTATTTATTCCAGCAAGCCACCAAATGACCGTTTCCGCGATCCTGCAGCGACGGACATTCGGCCGCGCACTGTTCGGTCGCATAGGGGCAACGGGTACGGAACGCACAACCACTCGGCATATGCAGCGGGCTCGGAACGTCCCCTTCCAGCATGATGCGTTTACGGTTGCGGGTTACGTCCGGATCGGGAATCGGAACCGCCGACAGCAGCGATTGGGTATACGGATGTTGCGGTTGTTCGCTGAGTTCATCCGCATCGGCGATCTCTACGATCTTACCTAAATACATGACCGCGATGCGTTTGGAAATATGCCGTACCACCAACAGGTCATGGGCAATAAATAGATATGCCACACCCAACTTTTCTTGCAGATCTTCGAACATGTTGATGACCTGCGCTTGAATCGACACGTCCAGCGCCGAAACCGGTTCGTCACAAACGATGAATTCCGGATTCACCGCCAAGGCACGCGCAATACCGATTCTCTGCCGTTGACCGCCGGAGAATTCGTGCGCGTAACGAGTAGCGTGTTCGGCGTTCAAGCCAACAAAACTCATCAGTTCCAAAATCTTTTCGCGACGTTCTTTGCGGTTGTCATACAATTTATGGATGTCCAACGGTTCCCCGATAATATCTTCGACCGTCATACGCGGATCGAGAGACGAATACGGGTCTTGGAACACCATCTGCATCTTTTTACGCATTTGGGTGATGTTTTTATCGGTGACCGCTTCACCCTTGAAGAATACTTCACCCGACGTCGGGGTATACAAGCGAAGCAGAGAACGACCAACGGTGGTTTTACCGCAACCCGATTCACCAACCAAACCCAAGGTTTCACCTTTGCCAATGTCAAACGACACACCGTCAACCGCTTTGAGCATGGTGGGCCGTCCCCAACCGGAACGGATCGGGAAATGTTGTTTCAAGTCACGGACTTCCAACAACGGGAGTTCTAACGAGGCATCCTTTTCTACGATATCACTCATTGTTTTCTCCTCCCTTCTGTGCGGCTTCTGCCAATTCTTTCACGTTCATCCAGCAAGACGCCTTGTGGTTTTCGTTAATTTCGAGTTCTTCGGGTTGTTCGGTCAGGCAGATCTTCATGGCCGCGTCACAACGCGCACAGAATGCACAGCCTTCCGGCAGGTTCAACATATTGATGGGGGTACCGGCGATCGGAATCAACTTTTTCTTCATGTTGTTGATGTTCGGGATCGAACGAAGCAACCCTTTGGTGTATTCGTGTTTCGGGTTATAGAAGATTTCGCGTGCCGTACCACGCTCGCAGATGCGACCGCCGTACATGACCACGATGTTGTCACACATGTCGGCAATAACACCGAGATCGTGGGTAACGAGAATAACCGCCATGCCCATCTTCTTTTGCAGATCTTGCATCAGTTCGAGGATCTGTGCTTGGATGGTCACGTCCAATGCGGTGGTCGGTTCGTCCGCGATCAGAATATCCGGTTCACAAGCGAGAGCCATCGCGATCATGACGCGTTGACGCATACCGCCGGATAATTCATACGGATACTGTTTCAATCGTTTTTTCGGTTCGTTAATACCAACGAGTTCCAACAATTCCTCCGCACGAGCTTGTGCGACTTTACCTTTTTTATCGGTATGCAGCGTGATGGCTTCACACAGTTGGTTACCGATGGTAAACACCGGATTAAGACTGGTCATCGGATCTTGGAAAATGATCGAGCAGCATTTGCCGCGGAACGATCGCATCTGTTTTTCGCTCCAAGTAGACAAGTCTTGTCCTTTATACAGCACTTTACCGCCGACAATACGGCCGGTATCGGCTAAGATCTGCATGATCGAGTACGCGGATACGCTTTTTCCGGAACCGGATTCGCCCACGATACCGAGAATTTCACCGGGGTTCAGGTTAAACGACACGCCGTTAACGGCTTGCACTTCGCCGGAATCGGTGAAAAACGATGTGTGCAGATCCTGTACACTTAACAAATATTCACTCATAGCACTTACCTCTTCAATTTCGGGTCGAACGCATCCCGCAGACCGTCGCCAAGCAAGTTAAGGCTCAGCACGATCAAGCAAATCATCAGTGCCGGGAATACGAGTTTGTACGGATAACTCTGCAACCCTTCGCGGGCGGCGTTCGCCAACGAGCCGAGAGACGGCATCGGGGCTTTAACGCCAAGTCCGACGAAGCTCAGATAACTTTCGGTAAAAATAGCCGACGGAATTTGCAACGCGGTCGAGATGATGATAACCGACAAGCAGTTCGGCAGAATGTGTTTGCGGATGATCCAACCGGGTTTCGCGCCGATCGAACGCGCCGCCAACACATATTCGTTTTCTTTGATCGAGAGGATCTGACCACGGATCAACCGCGCCATACCAACCCAGTACAACGTACCGAACACGATAAACAACGAGATCATGTTGGTACCCATGTCGGCTAAAATCGTGCCGGGCGGGAAGCTAAGCACTTCGTTGAGCACAACCGACAATAAGATGATGATCAACATGTCCGGCAAGGAATAGATGATATCGACGACACGCATCATGATTAAGTCGACCTTGCCGCCGATGTAACCGGAAATACTGCCGTATAACATACCGATGATCAACACGATGATACTCGCGAACACGCCGACCAACAGCGAAATACGAGTACCGTAGATCACGCGGATAAAGTAGTCACGGCACAGTTCATCGGTGCCGAAAATATGCGGAAAACGATCACCGCCGTTGGCGATAAATTCTTGTTCAGCTTCACTGTAAGTGAAAGGAGCCAAGTTTTTCGCGCCGCGGTCACGCACGCCGTCCACCGACAACATTTCGTCGTATTCATACGGAACGATCATCGGCGCAAAGATAATGACCAACAAAATCAGGCCTAACAACACAATACTCAGCACCGCGAGAGGGTTTTTAAACAAACGGCGCATACCGTCTTTAAAGAAGGTGGTGCTTTCGCTCATAACGTCTTGTTGACGTTTTTCCTCTTCCGTTGCAGGGGCGAACTTGCTCAGATCGATCTGCGCACTGAGGATGTTCTTCTTCGGAAGGGCATTTTCTGTTTTCTTTTCCATATCGATCATCCTCCTTAATCGTATTTGATGCGCGGATCAACCAGTTTGTACAACAGGTCGCAGATTAACGTCGCTACCACCATTAACGCTGCCAAGAACACGGTAGTCGCCATGATCATGGTATAGTCGCGGTCGTTGATCGCGGACACGAATTTGCTGCCCAAGCCGCCGATGGTAAACACCGTCTCGACAACCATTGAACCGGTGATGATGTAGGCGATTTGCGGACCGGCATAGGTGATAACCGGAATCAACGAGTTGCGCAGGGCGTGTTTAAAGATCATTTTCGATTTCGAAACACCCTTAGCGCGTGCGGTGCGAATGTAATCCTGACTTAACGCGTCGAGCATGCTCGTTTTCGACAAACGGGTGATGTACGCCATCGGGTATGCCGCCAGCGCGATGACCGGCAGTACGTAGTTGGTGGAGTTGGCACTCCATACCGGGATCCAACCGAGTTTAATCGAGAACACCAGCAGTAGCAACGTCGCTAATACGAAACTGGGTACAGCGGTAAACAAGGTCGAAAAGAATACGATAACCCGATCGGGGAACTTGTTACGCATCAAGGCGGCGGTACTGCCGAATATCGTTCCGAGGAACAAGGCGACCGCCATCGACATTAAACCGAGTTTTAACGAAATCGGGAAAGAGTCGCCGATAATGTCGGCGATTTCACGACCGTTTTTCAGCGATACGCCGAAATCTCCTTGTACCAGCCCTTTCATCCAAAGGCCAAACTGTACGTAGAGGGGTTTGTCCAAATTATACCTCTCTTCCAACGCTTGAACAGTTGCTTTGTCCAATGCTTTTTCGCTGTTAAACGGGCCGCCGGGAATGGCGTGCATGGTGAAAAATGTGATGACGCATATAATGAAAATGGTCACAATGGCCAGCAATATGCGCTTAATAGTATACTTGACCACATTCTCGCTCCTCTCTCAATATTTTACCCGAACCAATGTGTCACACAAAGAACTATGCAAAAATGGTTTCCACATATTATAACTCCTTATAAAGGGAATGTCAATCCCTTTGGCGCGGTTTCACGCTTTTTTTCGGCAGGAATCTCCTGCCGAAACCGCCGAATTTTGCCAACGTTTCGCGTCGAGGATGACGCCCGGATTGGCGGTCGGACAAAGAAGTGGTTGGTTCATTGCTTTTTTTATGATTTTTATCGCAAAAAATATGTTATATCCTGGGAAAACGAAAAAACAGGTTGTTTTTTTTACCAAATTCGTTCTATAATGAAATCAACCGTTTCGGTGAAAGGAGGCGGCATATTTGGCATATGTACAACCACAAAAACTGAACGACAATTCCGAATATGGACTGTGTATTTATCACCACACCTTAAACGGCGATTACCCGTTGCATTGGCATGAGTTTTATGAGATCGAATATGTGTTGGTCGGTTCGGGTGTGGTACATTTGAACGGTGCGGATATTCCGTTCAAAAAGGGCAGTTTGATGTTCGGTACACCGGCCGATCTGCAGCGGTTGGAACTGTACGAACCGGTCGAGGTGTGTAACATTTCCTTTACCCGTAAATGGATCGATGACCAGTTGATTTGCGCCCTGTCCTATGGGACGGTGTTGCCGTCTTACGATCTGCCGATGGACGCGATTTTGCGCGAATACGAATATACCAAGAAAGACGCTTGGAACGATCGATATCTGTATCATCTGCTCAACAACGTGTTGATCGACGTGGTACGGCAGATCGAAAAGGATGAAAAAAAGGGGTTTCACACCGAACTGTTTTCGCCGATCATGCGTGCGGTACGATACGTTGACGTGCATTTTCGGGACGATCTCACGCTCGAGCAGGTCGCGCGGGAAGTGGGGTTGTCGGCCAGTTATTTCAGCGCGCAGTTCCACAAGATCATCGGCCAAACGTTTAAAAGTTATCTCATCAACGTGCGGTTGACCTATGCGGCGGATTTGATTACCGGTAGTGATACCCGTATTGCTGATATCTGTCAGTTGTCAGGGTTCCGTGATTTTGCCAATTTTTCACGCGCTTTCAAGAAAAATTACGGCATGTCCCCGGCGGCATACCGCGTCAACTGCGGTACCGGTCTGTCCGCTAATTCGGCTTACGTGGTAAGTCAATTGTGGGAAGGGGAAACCACGTTATAAACCAAACAGAGTCATCGATGCGAACCGTGTCGATGGCCCTGTTTTTTTGTACGTATGCAGAGGCTTGACGAAACGACCTTTTTGTTTTAAAATAATACTAACTATGTATGCGCACAAATAAATTTGTGGGGGAATATATATCATGTCGTTGTTTAAAAACAAAACGTTATTGATCACCGGTGGTACCGGTTCGTTCGGCAATGCGGTTTTGAACCGCTTTTTGCGCACGGATATCGGAGAGATCCGTATCTTCTCACGCGATGAAAAGAAGCAGGATGATATGCGTCACGAGTTTCAGGCCAGAAT
>JAZPYZ010000010.1:0-158982 GCA_045544455.1 Acutalibacteraceae bacterium
CGGCCGTAACTATAACGGTCCTAAGGTAGCGAAATTCCTTGTCGGGTAAGTTCCGACCCGCACGAATGGTGTAATGATCTGGGCACTGTCTCAACTACCTGCCCGGCGAAATTGTAGTACCGGTGAAGATGCCGGTTACCCGCAACAAGACGGAAAGACCCCATGGAGCTTTACTGTAGCTTAATATTGGGTTTCGATATCTTATGTACAGGATAGGCGGGAGACTTGGAAACCACGGCGCCAGCCGTGGTGGAGTCACCCTTGGGATACCGCTCTTAAGATATTGGAATTCTAACCTGCGGCCGTGAATCCGGCCGGGGGACATTGTTAGGTGGGCAGTTTGACTGGGGCGGTCGCCTCCTAAAAGGTAACGGAGGCGCTCAAAGGTTCGCTCAGCACGGACGGAAACCGTGCCCTTGAGTGTAAACGCATAAGCGAGCCTAACTGCGAGGCCGACGGGCCGAGCAGTAACGAAAGTTGGAGTTAGTGATCCGGCGGTATGAAAGTGGAATTGCCGTCGCTCAACGGATAAAAGCTACCCTGGGGATAACAGGCTGATCTCCCCCAAGAGTCCACATCGACGGGGAGGTTTGGCACCTCGATGTCGGCTCATCACATCCTGGGGCTGTAGTAGGTCCCAAGGGTTCGGCTGTTCGCCGATTAAAGTGGTACGCGAGCTGGGTTCAGAACGTCGTGAGACAGTTCGGTCCCTATCTGTTGTGGGCGCTGGATATTTGAGAGGATCTGTCCTTAGTACGAGAGGACCGGGATGGACGTACCTCTGGTGCACCAGTTGTCACGCCAGTGGCACAGCTGGGCAGCTATGTACGGATCGGATAAACGCTGAAAGCATCTAAGCGTGAAGCCGACCTCAAGATAAGATATCCCACTAATTTAATTAGGTAAGGTCCCATGTAGACTACATGGTTGATAGGCTGCGTGTGTAAGTGCGGTGACGTATTTAGCTTGGCAGTACTAATAGACCGAGGGCTTGACCAACACGCTGTTGGGCATGCAAACAATCTTTTTTGGAAATGTTTCGCTCTTCTTTATTCAGTTTTCAGGGCGCATCGCCCTTTGATTTCCGCCTCTTTTGGCGGGTTCACGAGTTGGTGTTGATGGCGGTGAGGGTACACCCGTTCCCATCCCGAACACGGCAGTTAAGCTCACTTGCGCCGAAGATACTCGGACCGCAGGGTCCCGGAAAAATAGGTAGATGCCAACACAAATAAAAAGCACACGTTCAAATACGTGTGCTTTTTTTCTTGCGTTTTAATATGAGTTGGATGGGTACAGTCTGCGTATTTACAAAAAAATAATGGAGATGTTACGCAAGCTCCCGATGCCGGTGAACACACCGCCCCCGAGATGACGGCCAAAGCCGATCTTCCTTCTCCATCTCCTAACAACAATGTATCACAAAGTAAACCTGTTGTCAATACACAGTCTATGCAGGATGGGGCGGATTATGCACAAGGCACGTCTGTAAACGCCACAAATTTACGTTCGGAGCAATCACCGATTGAACAGGTAATGGATCAATACGGGAACGAGAAACTTTTGGTCAACAAACAAATGATCAAGACGGGAATCGATGCTATTCCAAACTTGCGCGGGTTAGAAGCCGCTATTAACAAAAATAGAAAGATTGCCCGTAAATGGCGGTCTAACCGAAATCAATTCGGTCGCCGCATCGGGCAATCTTTCCAACAACAGAGTACCACAAAATGTACCTGTTGTCAATAATCAGTCTATGCAGAATGGGGCGGATTATGCACAAGGCGCGTCTGCAAATGCCCCAAATTTGCGTTCTAATGCGCCGGGCGGCGTGGGTGACAATCTTCCCTCGACAACCGGTGAAACGGCGCAAATAGACGCGCAACGTGAAGGGACGGATGTTACAAACGACACCGCATCGCCACTGTCCACTTTATCCGCGGCATCGGATCCCAAAGATGCGGTGCAGATGTCGGTAGAACGGGCACTTGGAATTGAGAATTTAACCGATGATCAACGACAGTTGCGCCGGATCGGGCAACAATTCGGCGCCAAGGTGGAGTTTGCTAACCTCGATCGTCGCGTCACCAATCCCGAAACCGGCCAAAAAGAATGGTTTTCGCCGGACGGATATTTTGACGAAGAAAGCAATACGATTTGGCTGAACACCAGCAAACGGGTACCTCATAACCCGGTCGCGTATATTCTCAAACACGAGTTGATGCACTCTTTTGAAAACGATGCGTCTTATACATTGCTTTTCAGCGCTATTATGAAAAGCGACGCGTTTCATAATTATGTCCGGGAACAAGGTTATGAAACGGCAGAGTTATGGGCCAAAGACATCGTTGAAAAATACCAACTGTACGATGCGCAATACCGAACGTCTGACGCCAACGCACGTGAGTACCGTGCGAAACGCGAAATGGCAGCACGGTTTGTGGGGGATGCGATGTTCGGCGGCCGCACCGATATCACCGAAAACCTGTTGAACGCGATGAAACCGGCACAACGGACCGGCTTTATCGATAAAGTCAAAGCGTTTTTTGCGAAGATCAAACAGATTTTCCAAAAGCGACCGGAGCTATCGGAGATCGAACGATTGGAAGATCTGTTCCTTAAAACCGCACGCCAGGTTGCACAATCTACGGCGCAAAATAAAACCACCGCAAATGGCGGTGGTGTGTCGTATAGTTTCAACGATGCGGCTTCTGGTATGGCAAACGACCAATTGCTCCCGTACGATGCTGAAATGCGAGAATTAATTGAACAGCGCGGTGATTATATCATCGACAGTCGTGAAAAACTGGAAGAGATTGTCGATATGGCATTTAACGAGCCGAACAAAAAAGCGACGGCTTATTTTGGCATTTTGTCACCCGAAATTTTATCCAAAATTGAAAAAAGTGTCCCGAATATTCCAACGGAATTAAAGGGGACTCTTTTCAAACAAGATAAATCGTATTCGGTTGCGGTAACACTGGACAGCATTCAACATATTCCGGAAGACAAAAAAGGAATAACGCGGCAGGATGTTATCGACTATTTAGATCGAATGGCGGATACCATCATCGATTATGATTCGGTTACGTTCGACTGGTATGTGGATGACCGAAAACAGAAGAATAAAGGGCTGTTGTTCAAAAAAACATTTGCAGACGGTACCATCCAAAGTTTTGAAATCGTATCCAATGGACGACGTAGTTTGAAGATGCAAACTATATATATGGAAAACGCAAGCTATATAAAAAAGAAGACTGCTACAGCCCCGCCGATGCAAAAAGCTCCGGCCCATACGTTCGAAACGTGGGCGAGTCAATCTTCCACTAACAATATACCCGAATCAAAGCCGAAAGTCAACAAAAACATTTCGACAGAGTCCGGTAAAAGTTTCTCTCTTCCCGACACCATCGACCGCAAGGGTGTGTTGCAAGCGGTGCAGGATGGAACGATGACGATCGAGGAAGCAGATGGGTTACTGAACAAGGCCAAGAAAGACGATCCGTTTACGATCGCGCAGCTCAAGCCGGAGGATGCGAACACCACGCCGGATCTTGGAAAACCGAAAGAACAAGGAGATGGCGACGGAGAAAGCAAGTTCTATGATTCTTTGATGGAATCAAAACTCATCACCGACGAAGTGAAAGAGCGCATCCAAAGCAACACTTACATCAAGAACTACGGCACAACGACCAATAAACAGACGCTATGGATGGTAAAGTCGTTTCTCATTGTGAAATCGGTTGACACGTTGGTGGAAAAAGGTTACAATGACAAAGGCATTAGGCAAGAAAATTTCGCCACAAGGGGGCATACCGATGTCAGAAAACGTCTTAACATCCGAGCGATCGTCCAAAAAGCACAGATGGAAACGTGTGGTACTGATTATAGCGATTGTCGCGTTGGTGGCGGCGTTAGCTGTGGTGTTTATGCTGGTTGTTTGGCCGATGATTCGGTACAACCAAGCCAGCGGTTTGTTGGAGCAAGGCCGGTATCAAGACTCCTATACGATATTGGATGCGCTGGGTGATTACAAAGACAGTTTGTCGTTGAAAAACACGGCGCATGCCGGATATGAACAAGAAGTTGTGGCATCTGCTAAGGTAGGGGATACCGTTACTTTTGGACACTATGAACAGGATAACGATCTAACCAACGGAGCTGAACCGGTGGAATGGATCGTGTTGGACCGCGCCGATGACCGGGTATTGGTGTTGAGCAAATATTGTTTACATTCGATGCGATACAACAATATGTATCTTCCCACGACGTGGGCGACGAGTTTTATGCGTGGCTGGTTGAACAACGACTTCTATTACTCGGCCTTTTCGGTCGACGAACAAGCAATGGTAGCGGCGACCGTTAACGTGACACCGGATAATACGAGATCGGACAATCCTCTGTATCACACGGATGGCGGCGCTGATACGACCGATCGGATGTTTTTGCTTTGCGGTGAAGAGGTGGAACAGTATTTCCCCAATCAAGACGATCGCCGCGCGGTGTCGACAGACTATGCTAAAGCACAAGGCGTATATATGGCCGAAGATAACAGTTGGTGGTGGACTCGTACGCCGGGTGAATATCAACATTTCTCGACGATTGTACGGACCAACGGTTTGGTGCAATATACCGGTGGATATTTGTGCAGTAAAAACGGCGGTGTGAGACCGGCCATGTGGATCACGATAGCAGAATAATCGAAGCCGCGAAAGAGGCAATTGCTTCTTTCGCGGCTTTTACTGTGTGGATGACGAAAACGTCAGTTTGCTTGCTACGATACGGTTTTGATCGCCAGCGGCGGAAAGGTGAGGAGTTGATTATCGGTATCGACGATCGATACCGGGATATCCGGCAACAGTTCGCGTACGCACCGCACAAAATCGTGGCCGGCGACGATCGGAGCGTCACAGACCAGATGTGTCGCGCCGGTTTGTTTGGCGGTGACAGCAACGGTCAAGGCTTGATTTTCGTGGAACAGCACCGTCAGTTCGGCTTTACATTTGGCGCAGAGATTATACCATGTCTGCATAATCTCGGCATTTTTCTCATCCTTTCGGTTGCGTAAAACAGCGATCACTTTCAGTGGCAACACTTGTTCGTCGGCCAACCGGCGGCCGAGTGAGATGAGTTCATAACTGCGGATGGGATCGGTAACACAGACCAAAACGTGAGGTGTGGATTTCAAGGGATCAGACTCCTTTCTGCCTCTCTATTATGTCACATATGTATGCCCAAATATTGGCGAAATTGTGTGTGAATTGTAAATCTTGCAATCAAGTCGGAGATGTGCTATACTAAGTTGACTTTACGAAAGGAGGGGTAGTGCGATGAGCGCGATTCCGTTAGTGGCAACGGTACAGGATCTATCCGGATTTGGCCGTTGTTCGTTGACCGCGGCGATACCGGTGTTATCGGCGATGGGGATGCAGGTGTGTCCGATGCCGACGGCGTTGTTATCCAACCATACGGGCTACCCATCCTACTTTTTCGAAGATTTTACCGAACAGATGCGCGCCTATGCGGACGAATGGGCGAAACTGCACCTGCGTTTTGATGCGATCTATACCGGTTTTTTAGGTAACGAGCAGCAGGTGGAGATCTTACACGAGTTTATTGAACGGTTTCGACAAGACGATACCCTGGTACTGATTGATCCGGCTATGGCGGATCACGGCGAACGGTATGCTACCTGCACGCCGGCGCTGTGTGAAGAGATGAAACGGTTGATCTCGCTCGGGACAGTTATTACGCCGAACGTGACCGAGGCGTGTTTATTGACCGATACCGATTACCGGTCAGTATGTGACGGTGCGCCCGAAACCTATTTTGAACGGATCGGCGAATTGGGACGTAAACTGTTAAAACTCGGCGCGAAACAGGTGGTGATCACCGGTGCGGTAGCCGATGGACGCATCCATAACGTGGTGTTAGAAGGCGAAAACCGTGAACCGTTGGTGCTTTCGTCGGATATGGTAACGCCGTGTTACGCCGGGACCGGCGATGTGTTTGCTTCGGTGGTATGCGGCGGTTTGGTGCGCGGTGATTCGTTGACCGAGGCGGTGGCATTTGCCGGCGATTTTGTCAGCAAGGTCACGGCGTTTACCAAGCAACACGGTGCCGCGACGACAGACGGCATTATGTTTGAACCGTTTATGCGTGAGTTGTGCAGAGAGGAGTGACCTTAATTGAAAAAATCGTCGTTACTGAGAATGGTGATTGCGGCGTTATTTGCGGCCGTGATTTTATTGACAACCGCGTTTGTGTTTCATATTCACGTGGGACAAGGCTACATCCATTTGGGTGATATGTTCATCTATCTCGCCGCTTGCTTTTTGCCGATGCCGTATGCGATGTTGGCGGCCGGTGTGGGTGCTGGATTAGCGGATATATTGACCGGTCACGTCGTGTGGGTAATCCCCACGATTCTTATCAAAGCGGCATCGGTGCCGGCCTTTACCAACACCGGAAAACTGTTTTGCAAACGCAACGTCTTAGCGGTGGTGCTCAGCGGTGTGATCTGCGTGGTGGGTTACTATTTTGCTGAAGTGATCATCTACGGCAACTGGGGTGCGCCGATGATCGGTATTCCGATGAATTTCATTCAAGCGACCGCTAACGGTGTCGGGTTTTTGACAGTGGGCTATGCCATGGATCGCCTGCGTTTGCGTGACCAGATCAACCGTTTGTATCCCTTATAAGAGAGTGGTTTAAAAGGCCGGTTTCGATAGGAAACCGGTCTTTTTTTGGACAGCATCGACATACACATGCCATAGAGGTGATGGCGGTGTGGTTGGATAGAGGGATCGTGTTGTTGTATGTGGCGGTATTGGTATGGATGGGACTCCACGGTAACAAGCGGATGCAACACGCCGGGGATTTTACCGCGTCCGGTAACCGATACGGTGCGCCGGTCATCTTTGCAACACTCGCCGCCTCGTATGTCGGGGGCGGCTATTCGTCCGGTAATGCGGCGGCCGCGTTCGAAACCGGAATCGGTACCACGTTGACCTTGTTTGGATTCAGTATCTCGATGGTGTTTGTCGGTCTGTTTTTGGTCCAAGGGATCTCCCGGTTTGAAGGATGCACCAGTGTAGGCGGCGTAATCGGGCAAAGTTACGGTCGAGCGGCACGGATATTGACCGGCGTGTTTGCGTTTATCTGTTGTGTCGGGGTGGTGGGCGCACAGGTCGAAACCATGGGGTTGGTGTTTCAGTCTCTGTTCGGTATTCCGGCGCGAATCGGCTCAATCGTGGGATGTGCGGTGGTGTTGTTTTATTCTACGTTCGGCGGTCTGCAATCGGTGATCGCCGCCGACATTACGCAGTTTGCGTTGTTAGCCGTCGGGATGCCGCTGTTGTTGGTATGCGGTTTATCCCGCGCCGGTGGATTGGACGCGGTGTTATCGGCGATTCCGCGTTCGCATATCAACCCGTTTAACGGCACCACGGTGGCCGGGTTCTTTTCGATGATGGCGACCATGATGTTCGGCGAAATGTTGGCGCCGCCGTATATGCAACGGTTGCTGATCGGCAAAAACATCCGCGCGACCGCCCGTGGCACGGTGGCCAGTGGTCTGTTTTCGATCCCGTTTTTTATCGTGACTTGTTATATCGGTCTTACGGCGTATGCGTTGCAGGTGACCGATACCCCGGCGCAGGCGATGCCGGCCTTGATGCTCGCGGTGTTGCCGGTCGGGTTGCGCGGCATTGTGATGGCGGCGATGGTTTCGATCATTATGTCGGCGTCGGACAGTTTTTTGAATGGGGCGGCGGTCAGCTTAGTGTGTGACGTGATCCGTCCGTGTTGTCCGAAGATGAAGGACCGTACCGAACTGCGGTTGTTGCAATGGTCCAATGCGTTGATAGGAATGGGGGCGTTGGCGGTGGCGTTTGCGGTCCCGAACGTGTTTAAGATATTGGTGTTATCTTACTCGTTTTGGAGTCCGTTGATTTTGGTGCCGTTGGCGGCGGCGTTGCTCGGGATCCGGTCGGATGGGCGTGCGTTTCGGTACGCGTTGGTGGCCGGACTGGCAACGACGTTAGTGTGGAACTATGCGCTGGGAAAACCGTACGGGATCGACGGCGCACCGGTGGGGATGTTGATGAACGCGGCGGTGTTCTCGATGTGTACCGTGCGGTTGCACCGGTATCGCCGGCAGACACTTCGCGTGTGGAAATACGATTGACAAAACCGGTTTTCACGGGTACAATAATATACCGAGTGGGCTGAACAGTCGCGTGCGGCAACGCATGAGGAAAGTCCGAGCTCCGCAGGGCGGGATAACGGCTAACGGCCGCCGGGGGTGACCCTAGGGAAAGTGCAACAGAGAGATACCGCCGTTTTTAACGGTAAGGGTGGAAAGGCGAGGTAAGAGCTCACCGGCACATAGGAGACTATGTGGCCCTGCAAACCCTATCCGGAGCAACGCCGACAAAAGCGATACATTGGCCCGATGTGCTTTGACAGGCGGCTTGAGCCGTATGGCAACATGCGGTCGAGATAGATGACTGTTCACGACAGAACTCGGCTTACAGGCCCACTCACCACATATAAAAAAGCACCGTCCGAAAAGACGGTGCTTTTTTATATGATTACAGATGGCACGCTTCAATCTCATCGTGATCCATGATTTTGCCGACGATGGGTTCGGGATCGATACCCAGTCGCTTGTAATAATCGGCGATCGCCGCCTTGATGGCTTGTTCCGCCAGTACCGAGCAGTGGATCTTGTGTGCCGGCAAACCGCCGAGTGCTTCAACGACGGCTTTGTTTGAAAGTTGTAACGCTTCTTCAATCGTTTTCCCTTTGATCATTTCGGTCGCGATCGAACTCGTTGCGATGGCCGAACCGCATCCGAAAGTCTTGAATTTTACGTCGTCAATTACGCCGTTTTCGACGCGAATATACATCTTCATAATGTCGCCGCATTTCGGGTTACCGATCTCGCCGATGCCGTTGGCATCTTCCAGTTCACCCACGTTGCGGGGATTGGCAAAGTGATCCATCACCAAATCGCTGTAATAGGCTGCCATATATCTATCCGTCCTTTACTCTTGAGATTCTTTCATAATCGTTTCCCACAGCGGCGACATGTCGCGTAACCGCGACACCACTTGCGGGATTTCTTGTATCATATAGGTGATATCGTCATCGGTGATATCCTCGCCAATCGACAAACGTAGAGATCCGTGTGCCACCGCGTGTTCAAGCCCGATCGAGAGCAATACATGGCTGGGATCGAGCGAACCCGACGTACACGCCGAACCGGACGAAGCGCAGATGCCTTTGAAATCCAACATCAGCAACAGACTTTCGCCTTCGATCCCTTCGAAACTGATGTTAACGTTGCCTGGCAACCGTTTGGTGGCATCGCCGTTTAAACGGCTACGCGGCACGATAGCAAGCAGTTCCCGAATCAGTCGATCGCGTTTTTCGCACAGGGCCGGATTGACCGTGTCCATCTGATCGCAGGCCAGTTTTAACGCCGTCGCCAATCCGACGATACCGGCCGTGTTTTCGGTACCGGCACGCCTTCCGCGTTCTTGCGCGCCGCCGTCGATCAGGTTCGGCAACCGGATACCTTTGCGCACGATACATGCCCCGATCCCTTTGGGACCGTGGAACTTGTGTGCCGACAACGATAACATGTCAATGTTCATCGCTTTAAAGTCGATCGGCAGATGACCGGCCGCCTGCACCGCATCGGTGTGGAACAACACACCGTGTTCGCGGCAAAGCGCCCCGATCTCGGCAATCGGTTGTATCGTACCGATCTCGTTGTTGGCAAACATCACCGAAACCAACGCTGTGTCCGGCCGGATCGCGGCTTGAACGTCTTCGAGTTTCACGATGCCGTTTTCATATACCGGTAGCAGCGTTACCTCAAACCCTTGCTTTTTCAACGCATTTAAGGTGTGCAGTACGGCGTGATGTTCAAATTCGGTCGAAATGATATGTTTTTTTTCTTTGGCTGCCGACAATGCCGCGCCCATTTTGATTGCCCAGTTGTCGGCCTCGCTGCCGCCCGACGTAAAAAACACTTCGCTGCTGTCACAGTTCAAGCAGGTCGCCACGGTATCGCGTGCTTCACGCACTGCGGCGGCCGCCGTTTGAGCGAACGAATATAAGGACGACGGGTTGCCGTATTCCTCGGTCAAAAACGGCATCATGCTATCTAAAACCTGCGGTAATAAGCGGGTGGTTGCCGCGTTATCCGCATAAATCATTCGATCCATCTACAGGGAGTCCCCACTTTCGAAAAAACAAAATCTGTTGACCATAGTGTGATCAACAGATTTTAATATATACCTTTTTGGTGTATATTGCAATAGGTTTGGATAAATTTTTACAAGCCTTTTGCAAACTTTTGACTTTGCGCCACTGCCATGCGGTCGCACCGTTCGTTTTCGGGGTGTCCGGTGTGCCCGTTAACCCACAACCACGTCACTTCGTGGAACGAACATAAGGTCAGCAGTTTGTCCCACAAGTCGGCGTTAAGTGCCGGCTTTTTGTCGGCTTTGCGCCATCCGTTCTTTTTCCAAGATGCGGCCCAACCTTTTTGAATGCCGTCCGACACGTACCGAGAATCGGTGCACAAGGTGACCGCGCACGACTCTTTCAGCGCTGCCAATCCTTCGATCGCGGCGGTGAGTTCCATGCGGTTGTTGGTGGTATCGATCGCGCCGCCGGACAGTTCTTTTTCCACGCCGCGATACCGTAAAATGACCGCCCATCCGCCCGGGCCGGGGTTGCCGGAACACGCACCGTCGGTAAACATTTCCACTTGTTTCATCCGCCGCATCCTTTCTGTCGATTGCTTGGTCTCGCTTTCTATTATATCAAAAAAATGCCGAAACACAAGAAAAATCTACGTCCGCGTGTTAAAGAGAAGAAAAACCACCCATACTAACAGAGAACATAGGTGGGAACGCGCCAAAATTCCCCTTCCATTTGCTTGACATCACACGGGAAAAAAGGTAATATATTATCGGAGAGGAATCCCCATTTTAAACCGGGATTCCGGCGAACGGATGGATGCACGACAGGCGTGCATTTTCCCTGGCGATCCAAGCAAGATGGGTGTTGGTACGGACGGCTTTGTAAGACGCAAAGCAACAATACCATGAGTTTTGATCGGGAACCCACCGCAGAAAAGGAGGACATTATGACATCAGAAAAAAAGACGGACACACGCGGCGCACGCTACACGAAAAAGCGCCCGGCGCCGTCCGCAAAGGCAGAGAAACCGACCGGCAAACCGGCGGAGAAAAAGTCGTCTGTCAAATCGCCGGATACGCGTAAACCGGCGAACAAATCGAACAACAACCGGCGCTATGCCGGTAAACGGTATCACAAACCGATCGAACAACCGAAACTGCCGGTCAAATTAGTGATGCTCGGCGGCATGGACGAAATCGGCAAAAACCTGACCGTGTGTGAATACGGGGACGATGCGATCATCATCGATTGTGGTATGTCGTTCCCGGATGAAAGCATGCTCGGCGTGGATATTGTATTGCCGGATTTCACCTATTTGGAAACCATCCAATCCCGCATTCGCGGTATTGTGTTAACCCACGGTCACGAAGACCATATTGGGGCATTGCCGTATCTGCTGAAATTGATGAAATTCCCGATCTACGGGACAAAACTCACCTTGGCGTTGGTGCAGGCCAAACTCAAAGAACACGGGCTGGACGGTAAGGTGTCGCTCAACGTTGTTAGAGACGGCGACGTGGTTGGGTTCGGCAGTATGTCGGTCGAATTTATTCACGTTAACCACTCGATTCCTGATGCGGTTGGTTTGGGCATTAAAACGCCGGCCGGTTATATCGTGCATACCGGCGACTTTAAGATCGACAGTACCCCGATTCACGGGCGGATGATCGATTTAGCGCGGTTTGGCGCGCTCGGCAACGAGGGCGTGTTGGCATTGTTGGCCGACTCCACCAACGCCGAACGGCCGGGCTATACGTCGAGTGAACGCACCGTAGGGGAAAGTTTTGCCAATTTGTTCCCCAAGGCAGAAGGTAAGCGGATCATCATCGCGACCTTCTCCTCGAACCTGCACCGTATTCAGCAAATCATCGATGCGGCGGCTCGAGACGGACGCAAAGTCGCGATTTCGGGCCGCAGTATGGTCAACGTGGTCAGTATCGCGACCGAACTCGGGTATTTAACCGTACCGGAAAATCTGTTGGTTGATATCGACGTCATCAACCGGTATCCCAAAGATCAAATGACCATCATCACCACCGGCAGCCAGGGTGAACCGATGTCGGCTTTGTCGCGGATGGCGTTTTCGGATCACCGCAAGGTGGAGGTCGGACCCGATGATTATATCATCATCTCCGCAACCCCTATCCCCGGTAATGAAAAAACCGTTGGCCGCGTTGTTAACGAGTTGATGAAACGCGGTTGCGATGTGGTATACGAAAAGATGTATGACGTACACGTTTCGGGCCACGCCTGTCAAGAAGAATTGAAAATCATACAGGGGTTGGTGCGCCCGAAATACTTTATTCCGGTCCATGGTGAGATCAAGCATCTGCGCAAACACGCCGCTTTAGCGCGTACCATGGGTATGGATGCCAAACACGTGGTTATTACGGAAATCGGCAAAATTATCGAACTGACCGAAGATAAAGCGGAGATCACCGGCAGTGTGCCGGCAGGCCGCGTATTGGTCGATGGCTTGGGTGTCGGGGATGTCGGCAGTATTGTGTTACGAGACCGCAAACATCTGGCCGAAGACGGCCTGATCGTGGTGGTCGCAGCGGTGGATCCTGCCAGTGGCATGGTGGTATCCGGTCCGGATATCGTGTCGCGTGGGTTTGTGTATGTGCGCGAATCCGAAGAGTTGATTGAACAAGCGCGCGGTGTGGTGCGAGACGTGTTGGATGACTGTTGCCGTCATCACGCGTATGATTGGACTACGATGAAAACGCGCGTCCGGGATGAATTGTCCCGCATGATTTACCAAAAAACCAAACGCAGTCCGATGATTTTACCGATCATTATGGACGTTTGATCTGTCATTGACCGATGGGCTGTAGTGAAAAACGAGGAGGTGAGGCCCGATGTGGAAGAAAGGCAAAACCTGGGGACTGGTATTGCCAATGGTGTTGCTGACGGTGTTGTTGATTGCGTCGGTGGGACTGATGGCGATGTTCAACCTGTACTTGTGTATAGCGTTTGCGATTCCAGCCGTGGCCTTAATCATCTATACAACGGTTCGTATCGGGCGTCTGGACCACGATGTGGATCGTTACGTACGACGGACGGTCAAAGACTTGTCCGGTGAGGAACAATCGGCGCTCAACCGGTTTCCGATGGCGGCCTTAGCCGTATCGGCCGATGGTGA
This sequence comes from Acutalibacteraceae bacterium, assembly GCA_045544455.1. Lineage (GTDB taxonomy): Bacteria > Bacillota > Clostridia > Oscillospirales > Acutalibacteraceae > JAZPYZ01. The sequence continues at coordinate 13,364 of JAZPYZ010000010.1, forward strand.
TGTGTTGTACTATAATCGATTGTTCTCCGAACAGGTAACCGATGACGATACTGTGATTGGTCATTCGGCGACACCGTTGCTCGGCGGTTTGGTTCTCGATGCGTGGAAGGATCATATCGCGATCGACGTCACGTATCAAGATAAGCAATACACCGTGTTCATCCGACAAAACACGTCGGGTGAGCCGGCTTACATACTGTTTTTCGTCGACGATACCGATTTAAAGGAAATCGCTTCGGAATACCGTGCCAGCCGACCGGCGGTGATGATGTTGTATATCGACAACATGGACGAAGTGTTGCAAAACGCCCGTGAAAGTGAACGTGCGCGGTTGTCTGGCCTGGTCGAAAACTTGTTAGAAGACTGGTTGTCGGATGCCGGCGGTATTCTGCGAAAATTCGATGACGATCGGTTTTTGGCGGTAATGGAACACCGTCATTTGCAACACGCGATCGATGCCAAATTTTCGATCATGGACAAGGTGCGAGCCGTGAACACGGCAGATAATATGCGGTTGACTATGTCGATCGGCATCGGTGTCGGCGACACGATGCGCGACTGTGAATTGTCGGCCAGACAAGCGCTCGAAATGGCGCTTGGCCGTGGTGGGGACCAGGTCGCCATCAAAGTTGAAAACGAATATCATTTCTTCGGCGGTATGTCGGCCGGCGTTGAAAAGCATAACAAAGTGCGTTCTCGCGTAATGGCGGCCGCGATCGGCGATGCCATCGGCGAATGCGATCGTGTGTTGGTTATGGGACACCGGTTTTCCGATTTGGACGCCATCGGTTCTGCCATTGGGATGGCGGCGTTAGCCAGAGGTCTTGGTAAACCGGCCTACGTGGTGGTGGATCGGGCTAAGAGCGTGGCGCAAGAGTTAATCGATAGTTATCAACAAACCCATCCGGACACGTTTATCGAGCCGGATAAGGCGTTGGCGCTCATCAACCCGAACACCCTGCTCATCATTACCGATACGTTCCGATGCGAAATGTTGGAATCGGCCGAACTGTATCACCGTGCCAAATCGGTAGTGGTGATCGATCATCATCGCAAGATGGTCGGACACATTACCCGTGCGTTGTTGGTATATCACGAACCGTACGCGTCCTCGGCATCCGAAATGGTGGCCGAGATGATCCCGTATTTGAACAAAAAAGCCATTACGCGTTATGAGGCAGAAGCGTTGCTCGCCGGCATTATGTTGGATACCCGTTCGTTTGTCATGAAGGTCGGCGTACGCACCTTTGAAGCGGCGGCATCTTTGCGTCGGTTTGGGGCCGATACCATCAAGGTTAAACGCTTGTTTGCCGGCAGTATGGATATGTATCAAACCAAAGCCGAGATCGTATCCAAAGCGGATATGTACCGCCAAGCGGCCATTTCCTGTTATGACGGTAATGGCAACGAACTGCGTGTGGCCGCCGCACAAGCGGCCGACGAACTGTTGTCGGTACAAGACGTGCGCGCCTCGTTTACCATGTTCGAGGAAAATGGGGAGATCAATATCTCGGCTCGCTCATTGGGCGAATTTAACGTACAGTTGGTCATGGAAGAACTCGGCGGTGGCGGCCATTTTATGATGGCCGGCGCACAGTTGCCCGATGTTACGTTAGAGGAAGCAAAACAACGCTTGATTACCGCCATCGACCATTATTTGGACGTGGACGGATAAGGAATATACGACAGAGTGTGACGTGGGTAACGTCTGTCTGTTTTAGGAGGAACCGATTATGAAAGTCATTTTAAAACAAGATGTCAAAGGTCAAGGAAAAAAGGGACAACTCGTCAACGTGTCGGACGGATACGCTCGCAACTTTTTGTTGCCACGCGGGTTGGCGGTCGAGGCCGATTCCCAAGCGATGAATGACCTGAAAAATAAAGAAGCGGCAGCCAAACACCATGCCGCTGAAGAGAAACGCCGTGCTGAAGAAACGGCCGCGAAACTTGAAGGCAAAACCGTGAAGATCACCGCCAAAGCGGGCCAAAACGGTAAATTGTTCGGTTCGGTCACCGCGAAAGAAATTTCGGACGAACTGAAAAAACAATACGCCGTCGACATCGACAAACGCAAGATTAGCGTCGCAGATATCAAGGCGTTTGGTTCGTACACCGCCGAAATCAAATTACATGCCGGTATTACGGCTTCGGTGACGGTGCAAGTCGCCGAATAACAGAAGGGATCGTCGTATCATGCAGGGAAACACAACGTATCAGAATTTAAATCTGCCGTATAGTTTAGAAGCGGAACAATCGGTATTGGGTTGTGTGTTGATGGAACCGGAATCGATCAGCATCGCGATGGATATGCTGGCTCCGGAACACTTTTATCTGCCGGAACATCAGGCGATTTATCGCGTGATGATGGATAAAATGATGGCCTCGCAACCCATCGACCTGGTCACCGTGCTCGAATCGCTTAAAACCGAAGGCTTTTTCTCGGGCGACGAAGGCAAAACCTATCTGTTTAAGCTTGCGCAGATCGTTCCGTCAATTTCCAACCTCAAAAACTACGCCAAGATCGTACGCGAAAAATTCCAACTGCGCTGTTTGGTAGAAGCGTCTCGTGAGATTACCGATATGTCGATGGATCCGGGTGTCGACGTGGGGGCCGCGATCGATTTTGCCGAGCAAAAAATATACGATATTCGCGAAAGCAAACAGGTGCAAGGATTGCTCCCGATCAACGAAGTGATCGCGAGCAACTTTGAACTGTATTCCAAACTGTCCGGCAGTGACCGACATCTGTACGTCGGTATCTCGACCGGATTCAGCGGATTGGATGAGATCACCACCGGCCTTAACCGGTCGGACTTGATCATCGTCGGTGCGCGTCCCGGTATGGGTAAAACCTGCTTTGCGTTAAACATTGCGCGTAACGTGGCGATGTTGCAAAACCGCACGGTGGCGGTGTTTAACCTGGAAATGTCGCGTGAACAGATGGTCAACCGTTTCTTGTCGACCGAAGCGCGTATTTCGGGTAAGAAACTGCGTACCGGCTTACTCACGCCGGACGAATGGAACCGTCTGGTCAAAGCCGCGGATATCTTGTGCAAAGCACCCATTTATCTGGACGATACCGCCAGCATCACCGTGCCGGAAATGAAGGCGCGTTTGATGCGGCTTAAAGGGGTTTCTTGTGCGGTGGTCGACTATTTGCAGTTGATGAAATCGGCACGTAAGATCGAAAACCGTACCCAAGAGGTGTCGGAAATTACCCGCGCCTTAAAATTGATGGCCAAAGAACTCAATATCCCGATCATTGTGTGCGCGCAGTTGGCGCGTACCACCGAAAAACAAGCGAACCACCGTCCGGCGCTGGCCGATCTGCGTGAATCCGGTTCGATCGAGCAGGATGCCGACCAGGTCATGTTCTTGTACCGCGACGAATACTACATAAACGAAAAGAAAAGTGCCGATGAAGTGGAAGTCGGTACTTCGGAAGTTATCGTGGCGAAAAACCGACACGGCGAACTGGGTACCGTTAAAATGGCGTTCTCCGGCGAGTTCGGTCAGTTTAGCACGCTCGAAACCTATCGGAGTGAATGATGGAAACGCAACAGTCTGTGATGTTACAACAGCATATGCAACAAACCATCCGGAGAGAGCAACTGCTTTCGCCGGATGATGTTGTGCTGGTCGCTTTTTCCGGCGGCGCCGATTCGGCCGCGTTGTTGCACGCTTTGTGCGCGTGGCGGGATGCCGGCGGCGTGGCGGATGTGAAAGCGGCTCATATTCATCATGGATTGCGCGGCGCAGAGGCCGATGCCGACGAACAGGCCGTGCGGCGCATGTGTGCGGATTTAGGGGTACAACTGTTTTGCCACCACGCGGACGTGGCGGCCCTTGCCGCCGAACAAAAGCGTGGAATCGAGGAAACCGGTCGCGATGTGCGATACGCGTTTTTGCAAAAAACAGCCGCTTTTCTTGGTGCTAAAATTGCCACTGCGCACACCTTAAACGACCAGGCCGAAACGGTACTGTTACATTTGGCGCGCGGTTGTGGGTTGCGTGGTTTGGCGGGGATTCCGTTTAAACGGGATAACGTCGTGCGCCCTTTACTGGATTGTACGCGCGCACAAGTCGAAGCGTATTGTCAAGCACATCGGTTGCCGTATGTTACCGATCGCACCAACATGGATACCGATTATGCACGTAATCGCTTACGCATGCAGGCGGTGCCGGCGTTGTTGTCGACGAACGAGGCGGCGTTACGGAATATCGCGCATCTATCGGCGTGTTGCCGGGAAGATGACGCCTATTTAGACGGTTTGGCAACCGCGTTTATCGAAGAACATACGTCACATCCCACGCGTGAGGCCATGTGTGCTCTCGCACCGTCGATTCGCAAACGCGTGTTTGCCAAACTGGCATTACGCAATGGAATTTCGACCTTATCGTACCGTCATCAAGAACAATTGTCCCGGTCGGCCGAGCAGGGCTGTTCGGTCTCGGTTTCGGGGGATAAAACGGCCGTTTGGCAAGGAAAACCGCAGCGGTTGTATTGGACGCAGCGCGAGGTGGAGACATCGACCGATGCCGTACCGCTTTATGATGGCGAAACGGTCAATTTTGCCGGCCAATCATACCGTTTTTCGATCGTTTCGGTAGCGGAATTAAAAAAATATGAAAAAATTAACAAAAAGGTCTTAAATTATACATTCGATTGTGATAAAATATGTGGCAGTTTATGGTTGCGGTCACGTCAAACCGGTGATTATTTTCACGAGGCAGGACGTGCCGGCGGCAAAACGGTCAAGAAATGGATGATCGAACGCGGCATACCGGCGCATATGCGGGAATGTGTTCCCGTGGTGTGTGACGAGTGCGGCGTGGTGTTGGTGGTCGGGTACGGGTGCGATGCACGTGTCACGATTGACGAACAAACCGATCGTATAGGATGTTTATTAAAATTAGACGAAAATTTCCAGTAAATAATTATATCAGCCGAAAGGAATGTGGGCAAAATGAGTATGCATGACGATATTAAGCAGGTGTTGTTTTCCGAACAGGAGATCCACGATATCGTGACGCGCGTCGGCAAACAAATCTCGGAAGACTATGCAGATAAAAATCTGTTTATGGTCAGCGTGTTGAAAGGGTCGCTTATGTTTATGTCCGACCTGATGCGCGCGATCGAAGTGCCGTGCGAGATCGATTTTATGGCGGTATCCAGTTACGGTGCCGGCACGACCACCACCGGCGCGGTGCGCATTTTAAAAGATTTGGATTCCTCGTTGGAAGGCAAAGACATTCTCGTGGTCGAAGATATTCTCGACTCGGGTGTCACGTTGTCGTATCTGCTTAAACATCTGTCGTCCCGCAATCCGAACAGCATCCGGCTTTGCACCATGTTGGATAAACCGGAACGCCGCAAAATGCCGATCCAAGCGGATTATGTCGGCACGACCGTGCCGGATGAATTTATCGTCGGGTACGGGTTGGACTATGCGGAAAAATACCGTAATTTGCCGTACATCGGTGTGTTGAAACCGGAAATTTACGGCTAATCATGCGGATATATCATCCAATAAAGGAGTGTGATCGACGTGGAGAATAACAACCGGAACGCGAAAAATATCCGAAACATAGCGATTTTGATCGGTTTACCGTTGATATTTTTCATCGTGTTGTGGTTGCTGTTGGGCATCCCGTCTACGGCAAAAACCCCGAAATATTCGGAAATTATTGCCTATTTCCAACAAGATAAAGTCGAGTCGTTTGATTTAGATCTCGGTAGTGGCGACTTGGTATTCCAGCTTAAAGAAGCTTATTGGGAAGACACCAACAAAGACGGCACCATTGGTGACTCGGAAAAACGGGTAACGTATGCTGTGCCGGACGTCAATCTGTTTTTAAACGACGTACTGCCGATCTTACAGGCGGAAGATAACGAGATCGTTTACGATTACGAACCGGTGGAAGAATTGCCGTGGATCGTCAACATGTTGCCGACGCTGCTGATCGTGGTCGTGTTCATCATTTCGTGGATTATGATGCGTCGTTCGCTCACGTCGATGGACGGCGACATGAAGGCGCGCGGTTTCGGCAAGGCGAAAGTGCGTCAACAAAAGGACGAAAAACGCAAAACCACCTTTGCCGATGTCGCCGGTGCAGACGAAGAAAAGACCGAATTGCAAGAGATCGTAGAGTTCTTGAAATCGCCGAAAAAGTTTGAAAATTTGGGTGCTCGTGTACCGAAAGGCGTTTTGCTTGTCGGCCCTCCCGGTACCGGTAAAACCTTGTTGGCGCGCGCCGTTGCCGGCGAAGCCGGTGTACCGTTTTTTTCGATTTCCGGTTCGGATTTCGTAGAAATGTACGTCGGTGTCGGTGCATCGCGTGTGCGTGATTTGTTTGATCAAGCGAAAAAGAACGCGCCGTGTATCATCTTTATCGATGAGATCGACGCGGTCGGCCGTCAAAGAGGCGCCGGTCTCGGCGGCGGACACGACGAACGGGAACAAACCCTCAACCAATTGTTGGTCGAGATGGACGGTTTCGGTGTTAACGAAGGGGTTATTATGATCGCCGCGACCAACCGCCCCGATATCCTGGATCCGGCGTTGATGCGTCCCGGTCGGTTTGACCGCCAGATCGTGGTCAATTATCCCGATATCAAAGGCCGCGAAGAGATCTTAAAAGTGCATGCCAAAGGCAAACCGTTGGCGCCGGATGTGGAATTATCGGTGATTGCGAAATCCACGGCCGGTTTCACCGGTGCGGATCTCGAAAACCTGCTTAACGAAGCGGCGCTGCTGTCAGCGCGCAAAGGTCTTTGCTCGATCAACATGGAAGAGATCGAAGAGGCAACCATCAAGGTGATCGTCGGTACCGAAAAACGCAGTCACGTCATCACCGAAAAGGATAAAAAGATCACCGCGTACCACGAAGCCGGTCACGCGATCGTATCGTATTTCTGCCCGACGCAAGATGCGGTTCATCAAATTTCGATTATTCCGCGTGGCATGGCGGCCGGCTTTACGTTGAATCTGCCGTCCGAAGATCGCACCCACCGATCTAAAACCGAGATGATCGAGGATATTGAGGTGTTGCTTGGCGGCCGCGTGGCCGAAGCACTGACCATCGGCGATATTTGTACCGGTGCGTCCAACGATATCGAACGCGCTACCGAAACCGCGACCAAAATGGTCACGAAATACGGGATGAGCGATGATCTCGGTCCGATTGTGTACGGCACCGAATCCAACGAGGTGTTCCTCGGCCGCGATTTTGGGCACACACGCAACTATTCCGAAGAAACTGCCGCGAAGATCGATGCGGAAATCACGTCGATTATCCGCACGTGCTATGCCAAAACCAAAGATATTTTGTCACGCCATATCGACAAATTGCACGAAACGGCCGCGTTCTTGATGGAACACGAAAAGATGAGTGGCGAAGAGTTTAAACAATTGATGGCTGGCGAATAACACAAAACCAAAAGCAACGGACCCCAAAGTTCGCGGCCTTTTTATAGAATCAACGTGTAAGGGGACGTATCCAGTTTATCGCCTAACAACCGATTGAGCAACGAACCGTCTTGGATCAACAATTCCTTTTGCGGTTTGGTCAAGGTCTTTAGGCGGTATTCTAAACGGGATGCGATCTGTCGATCGGGAGCTCGCCACACGCGTTCGACTTGTTTGGCTGGATGGGATAAGGTGTATTTGGCGCATTTGTCGCCTTGCGCGCGATGTTCTTCAAATCGACGTTGCCAATCGACGGCAATGCCGGTATACAGCGATCCATCCTGACATCGCAACATATATACGTCGTAGGTTTGTTCCATGCGGCACCTCCTTCCGGTATCTGTATTATACGCCGGATCGGCCGCAAAGTAAAGTGTCAGACACCAACCTTGCGTCTCGGTCATATATTGCCAATAAAAGGGAAGGTGTTTATATGCGTTTGTGCGAACTTAAACCGGGAGACGTGGCGATCGTGAGTGATCTATTAGCGACCGGCCGTATGCGTCGCCGTCTACTCGATATTGGATTAGTAAAAGATACCACCGTCACCTGTGTTGGCACCAGTCCATCGGGTGATCCGTCGGCGTTTCTGATTCGCGGTGCGGTAATCGCGATTCGGTCGGAAGACGGGGCAGACATCTTGGTACGACCGGCGCAGGGGAGGGATACCGATGGGGTTGACCAATCGATCGGTCGGGATTAGCGTTACCGAAACGGCTGACCATATTACCAAACGGTTACCGAACGAGCGTGTTGTTGCACTGGCCGGCAATCCCAACGTGGGGAAAAGCACCGTGTTCAATGCGCTTACCGGCATGCATCAACATACCGGTAACTGGCCGGGAAAAACCGTCACCAATGCCGTTGGGCGTTACTCGTCGGATGCGCATTCCTACGTGTTGGTGGATATCCCCGGCACCTATTCGCTGATGGCACATTCTACGGAAGAAGAGATTGCGCGCAACTTTGTGTGTTTTGATCAACCGGATGCGGTGATTGTGGTGTGTGACGCCACGTGTTTGGAGCGCAACTTGAATTTAGCGTTACAAATCATTGAGGTGGTACCGCGTACGGTGGTGTGCGTTAATCTGTTGGACGAAGCGGCCCGTAAACATATTCACGTGGATATCGACGCACTATCGGCTCGGTTGGGTGTGCCGGTGGTGGGGGTGATTGCGCAACAAAAAATTACCCTGAAAGGCTTGGTTGCCGCCCTGGATCGGGTTGTGGATCAACCGCCCGTCGCGCCGTTTCAGGTGACCTATCCCGATGCGGTGGAACAAGCGCTTGATCGCTTGCAACCGCATGTTCCGGACCGATGGATGGGGCTATATTGGTTGGACGAGGATGATTCCTTTTCGGCCGAACTAACGGCGCGTTTTGGCCCTGGTTTTTTGGAAAAACCGGCGTTGCAACAAGCGCTTGCCGAGGCGCGTGAACACTTGGCCGCGCATGGATGTTCGGGTGACCGACTCAAAGATGCGTTGGTAACGGCGCGCATCGAAACAGCGGCCTCGATCGGTCGCGACGTAGTGACGTATGAACAAGTATCTTGTCACGAATCCGACCGCCGATGGGATCGGTGGTTTACCGGTCGTCTTACGGCGTATCCGGTGATGTTTCTGTTGTTGATGGCGGTGTTTTGGTTGACCATCACCGGTTCCAACTATCCGTCGCAGATATTGTCCGATGGGTTGTTTTGGGTGCAGGATCGCCTGAGCGAATGGTTCTTTGCTTGGCAAGCGCCGGAATGGCTACACGGGTTATTGGTGTTGGGTGTATATCGCACGCTGGCGTGGGTAGTATCGGTGATGTTACCGCCGATGGCCATCTTTTTTCCACTATTTACCTTGTTGGAAGATGCCGGTTATCTGCCGCGTGTGGCGTATAATCTCGATAAACCGTTCAAACAATGCCATGCGTGCGGCAAACAAGGTCTTACGATGTGTATGGGCTTTGGATGTAACGCCGCCGGCGTGGTTGGTTGCCGAATTATCGATTCGCCGCGCGAACAGTTGCTCGCGATTTTAACGAACAATTTTGTTCCGTGCAACGGGCGGTTTCCGTTGTTGGTGGCGATGATTAGTATGTTTTTGATTGGCACGACCGGCGGTTTAGCCGCTTCAATTGGTTCAGCGGCTTTATTGGCGTTGATGATTGCGTTGGGAATTGGGATGACGTTGGCGGTCACGAAATTGTTATCGCAAACCGTGCTGAAAGGCATACCGTCTTCATTTACGTTGGAACTACCGCCGTATCGACGACCACCGTTCGGTAAAGTGATCGTGCGCTCGATTTTTGATCGCACGCTGTTCGTGTTGGGGCGCGCGGCGGCGGTAGCGGCACCGGCCGGCGCCTTGATTTGGCTAATGGCTAATATCGCCGTTGGCGATACGGCGTTGTTGACGGTCTGTGCCAATGTTTTAGATCCTTTCGGACGATTGTTGGGGATGGATGGTGTCATTTTAATGGCATTTCTATTGGGGTTTCCGGCTAACGAGATTGTTATTCCGATCATGCTGATGGCGTACCTGCAACAAGGGAGTTTGATGGATGTCGCTTCTTTGGGACAGATGAAACAACTGTTAGTCGATAACGGATGGACGTGGATGACCGGGGTGAACGTCATGCTGTTTTCGTTGTTCCATTGGCCGTGTTCCACCACGTTGCTGACGATTCGAAAAGAAACTGGAAGCCTCAAATGGACGGCGCTCGCCGCCGTATTGCCGACTGTGGTCGGGATCACGGTGTGCTTGGCGTTCACCGCTGTAATGCGTCTGTGTGGCGCAGGGTAAACAAGAAAAAGCCTTGAAATCCGTAGATTTCAAGGCTTTTTTTGGTGGAGATAAGCGGGATCGAACCGCTGACCTCTTGAATGCCATTCAAGCGCTCTCCCAGCTGAGCTATACCCCCGAGAACGGAATACATGGTATCATATACCGTACGGTTTGTCAAGCGTTTTTTCAAACTTTCGCGCTATGGACGGCAATTATGTTCGACAAGAATTGACAAAAAGGCAGAAAATGGTTATAATGGAAAAAGTTCGAAAACAAGTTGGAGTGGATGAAGATATGAAATCAACCGGAATTGTTCGTAAAATTGATGATTTAGGACGTTTGGTTCTGCCAATCGAATTACGCCGTATGTTGGAGATTGCTGACGGGGACTCATTGGAAATCTTTACCGAAGATAATATGATCGTGTTGAAAAAATATCAACCGGCCTGTATTTTTTGCGGAAACGCGAAAGATGTCAGTACGTTTAAAGGCAAAAACATCTGTCCGGATTGCGCGTCGCGCATCAAGGAATTGTTATAAGGTATATTCTTGGCCGCCGTTGCCGAACGGCGGCCTTTTTAACGATGTAATAAGGAGATACGATATCGTATGTTACCGATTCTTTTCTTGGATCGCATGCGTCGGTTGCTCGGGGAAGAGGCGGATCGATTTGTGCAAGCGTTCGATTTGCTACCAAAACGTGGACTGCGCGTAAACACCTTAAAATGTAACGCTGAAACGATTTATAAAGCGTTTGGCGATCGAGTGAAACCTGTTCCGTTTTGTGCAAATGGATGGGAGTTGTTCGATCGGGATTTCCGCCCGTCGACCGATCCGTTGCATCACGCCGGTGCGTATTATATGCAAGAACCGTCGGCCATGTCGGCGGTTACGACGTTGGCGCCCCAACCACATGAATGGGTGCTAGATACTTGTGCGGCGCCGGGCGGTAAATCCACCCAGATTGCGTCGGCTTTGGCCGGCACGGGATTGCTTTGGTGCAACGAGTTCATGCCGGCTCGCGCGAAAATTTTGCAACAAAACCTTGAACGGTGCGGTGTGACTAATGCGGTGGTATCGCAATCCGACGTGCCCTCTTTGTGTGCCGGTCTTACCGGTATGTTCGATGCTGTGCTGGTGGATGCGCCGTGTTCGGGCGAAGGGATGTTCCGTAAAGAACCGGAAGCGTTGGCACAGTGGAGTTTAGATAACATTCGTTTGTGTGCCGATCGGCAGAGTTCCATTTTAGATGCGGCCGCCGAAGCGGTGCGTCCGGGTGGTCGCTTGGTGTATTCGACCTGCACCTTCGCCCCGGAAGAAAACGAGTGTCAAATCGGACGTTTTTTGTTGACGCACCCGGATTTTGTGCTGGAACCTATTGATGAATCCTATGGTCAAGCCGGTTTTGCCGGGGATGTATTGTTGCCCTTTTCCGACGATCGGCGCGTGGCGGAATTGCCGTTAGAGCGCACCCGTCGCGTGTTTCCGTGGCAAGGGGGCGAAGGGCATTTTGTGGCGCTGTTACGCCGCACCGGGGACGGTGAGCCGTATCGCTCGTCGCAGACGATATCGATGCCGGCACCGGCGATCAGAACGGCGTTTGACACGTTGGCACAACAGTGCTTTGCGCAACCGTCAACGGGTGTTGCGACGGTGTTTGGCCAGACGGTTCGTTTGTTGCCGGAGACGTTGCCGGATCTGCGCGGAAAGCGAGTTTTATCTGCCGGACTGGCGGCGGCCGAGATATGTAAAAATCGCTTGGAACCGAGCCATGCGTGGTTTATGAGCCGAACACCGGATGCGTGCGTATCGGTTATTTCGTTGACGCGTGATTCAGACGAAGCAATAGCGTTTTTACGTGGTGAAACCATACCAGCCGGCGAGGCAGTTTCGTGGACGGCCGTGGCGGTTGATGGGGTGATCTGTGGGTTTGGAAAATCGTCCGGCGGCGTGTTGAAAAACCGATATCCGAAAGGGTTGCGCCTTTACCGATGAGAGAATTGCTCTATATAATAAAAATAATTAATGTGCGAGTTGACAAAGCGCGCGTTAGTTGGTATAATAATTCTGTTTAGAATTTGGCAAAAACGACATCGAGAAACGGATGTGTGAAAAGTTGCGAAAATGGTGCCATATAGCTTTGGTGTTATTGCTGATGGTTGGCTTGTTCTCATTACCGGTACAGGCGGCGGATGCATCGGTGACGTTGTCATCGGCAGAAGCCGATCCGGGCGATGAGGTTGCTTTGACGGTATCGCTGGACGGCAACCCCGGTGTGACGGTGATGCGGTTGCAGTTGACGTATGATACGTCGGTGTTAACGCTGACCGAGGTGGAAGATGCCGGCAAACTCGGACAAGCGATGCATTCGGATTCGAATGACGCGATGCCGTTTATGCTGTATTGGAAAAACAGCACCTCGAAAAAGAATTATACCGCTAACGGCACGATCGTGACGTTGCGATTCAAAGTGAACGAGGATGCCTTGTACGGGGAATGTCCCGTTGAGATTCGATTCGATGATACCGATATTTTGAATGCAGATCTGGATAAGGTTGCTTTCAATTGCATATCCGGCATGATAAACATATCCTGCACGCACTCGCGTGCCGAATGGGAATTGACCGTGCCGTCCACATGTACAGTGCCCGGCGAGGCGGTGTTGATCTGCCCGGATTGCGGAAAAGAATTGGAAACGCGCGATGCCGATTTGGCGCCGCATAAAATCGATTGGATCGTCGATCGGGAAGCCACGCTTACCAAGACGGGGTTGCGACACGGCACTTGTACGGTGTGTAACCAGTTGATCGAAGAGGAGATCCCCAAACGTGTCACTGCGGTGACAGCTGAGAGTGAAAACGGCGACGTTAGCGTGACGGTTACGGTGGATAAAGAACATTCGCTGCCGGGCGATACGCAGTTGTCGATACAAAACGTAGTGGAAGAGTTGACGGATAAGCAACGTGCCGCATGGAACGATGCTGTGACTCGTCTGGCGCCGGATAAAGAATTGGCTGCCGTGTACAGCATGTGCTTGTTGTGGGAAGATGAACCGTATCAAGCCGAGGAGGCAATGACGGTAACGGTGACGCCGGCAAAGGATTTGAACAGACAGTACGGCGAATGGCAATGGCTGTTTGACGGTGCACTGGTGCAGACGAACAATGTCAAAAGCGGTGCGGCTTTCGAAACCACCGTTCTTAACGATGTGTATGCATTAGCCGGTTCGCCGGTTTCGATTTGGTCCTATTGGTGGGTTATATTAGTGGCGGTAGTGATTACCGCGGCTATAACGATAGCGATTTTGTTTATTTTAAAGCGTAAACGCACGAAGAGAGAGAGGGCTTAAGCATGAGAACGAAATGGTTATGCTTATTGGCAGTCGTGTGCCTGCTGGTGTCGATTTTTGGTATGACACCGGTATTGACATCGGCAGCTACTCCGCAAGTGGTCGTATCGAACGGGACTATCAGCGCGAACGATGCGTCGGTATACGAGGTGAAGGTGTCGCTGGTCGATAACCCCGGTGTTACGATGATGCGGTTGAAACTGAACTACGATACCGAAAATCTCAAATTGATCGGTGTGACCGATGCCGGCGTGTTGGGTAATGCTATCCACACCAGCTCGTACAATGCGAGTCCGTACTATCTGTACTGGAGCAACGCGGTATCGACCACCAACTTTACGGCCAACGGCGTAATCGCTACCTTGCGGTTCGAGCTGATTGGCGCTACCGACAATTATGAAATATCGGTCAGTGCTAACTATGGCGATATTCTCGATAAGAATGAGGACGAAGTGGCCTTCTCCATGACCGCCGGCACGATTTCGGCGTGTTCGCACGATAACGCATCGTATGACACGATCGTAGAGGTCGGTTGTGAAGTAGACGGAAAAAGCGATATGTCTTGCCCGGATTGCGGTGTCGAAATGGTGGTTACCACCCCGGCTACCGGACACAAGTACAGCGACTGGACAGTCGTAGAGGCGACCACCAAACGCGATGGTTATAAAACCCGTACTTGCTCGTATTGCGGTGACGTTGAAACGGTGGTGTTGCCGAAACTGACGTTGGATACCCCGTATGTCGAACTCAGCGACGTAACCGTTAATAACCGCTATGTGCAAGTAGCTGTGAAATTGTTTAACAACCCCGGCGTTTCCTCTCTCAAATTGATGCTGGACTATGATACTGACTATATGACTTTGATCGACGTGTCGAATGCGAACGCGTTCTCCTCTTTGACGACGAATGGGAATGAACTGCATTGGACCAACGGCGGTGCAAACGTGACAGCTGATACGACGATTGCCAACTTGACCTTTGAGTTGAATGAAACGGCTCCGCTTGGCGTTCAAACCAACGTGTCGGTTTCGGTTGTGGCGGGCGACACATACAATGCGGCTGGTCAAGCCGTTTCGTTTACGACGGTCAACAGCGAAATTACGTTGCCGGACACCTTGCGGTATACCGTAACGGTGGTAGATACCGAAGGTGGCACGGTGGCTCCGCTGCCGAGCACGGCGTATTACGGCGATGTGTTGACGGTGTCCATTACGTTGGATGAAGGGTATACGCTGGCATATTGGTTGATCAACGATCGGTATTATCACGCCAAGAAAACCTTTGATTTGCCGGTTAACAACGATCTGGTGATCACGCCGGTACTTCGAAGCCCGGGTGAAGAGAGTGATGTGTATACGTTGCGTTTCTTTACGGCTGACGGTGTTTTGGAAACAACGATGTTATCCACCGATATTACCAACGAACGTGATCTTCCGGAAATCCCGATTCGGTACGGATATACCATTACCGGTTGGGATATCGCGTTGGAAGACGGTATCGATTCGGATAAAGACGTGTTCCCGTGCTATGAAAAAGTCAGCGACACCTATACCGTTGGTGTCATCGGCGGCACGGCGAACGTGGCCAATCCGCAATTTGAAGATAAGGTAATCGTCACGGCGAACGATCCGGACAACTTTGCGGCGTGGGTAGACGAAAACGGTAACGTGATGAGCGTGGCGGCCGAATACAAGTTCTTTGCGACACAGGATATTGTATTGATCGCTAAATCCAAATCCGATTTGACGGTTCCGGATTATTTCATTAGTGTCAATAAAACGACGCAGAACGTAAGCACCAGCGATTCGAAATATCGCTTCTACGTAGTGGCTAATACCTACTACGATCAAGATCTCTACACGATGGTCGAACGCGGTATCATCTATACCCAGGCCGATCCGGTCGATAAAGATGATTTCGTGATCGGGGCTACCGGCGTTAAGAAGAAGATCAGCTCGGCTACGGGCAATGGTCAGTTCATGTATCGCCTCAACAACGCGCCGAAGGGTTCGGTCATCACGGTGCGTGCGTACATGGTACTGAAAGATGCCGACGGCAACTTCGTCACGGTATACAGTGATCTGTGTAACGCTTCTTGGATAGAAGAAGATGACGACCATATCCACGAAGACGACGGCGATTTCTAATCGATTCTAAAACAACAAAAAGCGGTTTCAGCCATTTGGCTGAACCCGCTTTTTTCTTGTGCGGTATCGGTTTTTTACGACATGCTGTTGGCGGTAAATTTTTGTTTGACTTCGTTGATCTTTGAGGTTTCGGCTTGGGTGGACGAATACCAACCCTTTGCACTCATTTTCTGATAAATGGTGTTTTGCATATCGAGCGCATCTTTTAGGGACGTATCAAACGCTTGATGCACGTTTTGCGCCGATGACTCGATTGTTCCGTGCATGAACAGATCGCACATGCCTTTGGTGTTCATCAGTAAATCTTCCATGATTTGTTTGTCATCCATGATGGTTTCTCCTTTACATCAGTTGATACAGGCGGCTAAACATTTCGTTGGTTTTATTTTCCAACGAGGTTGCGAGTGATTTCAGTTCGCCGTCTTGCAGTTGACCGGCCGCTTGCTGACACTTTGTCTGCAAAAATTTGGCATGGCCCAACGCGTCTTCGATATACAACAGTTCTTTCGGGCTCATATTCTCACCTCCAACGGTAGTATTGACAGAAAATACCGATAAATATACCGCTTAACACGCTTTTTTCTTGTCCTGTGTAGAATGAGAAAAGGGGGTGGTTGGGATGAGAAGACGATACCGATGCCGTCGACGGCGGCGTCGTAGTCGTTCCATCGTCAAACGGTGGTTGTGTGTATTTTTAACGCTTTGTGTGGTGGGATTGGTGTGGTTTGACCAACAATTGATGCCGTTGATTAAACGGTATGCGGCCATGGTGGCCGAACGCAACGCCACGTTGTATATCAATGAAGCAGTTACTGATCTGTTGGCTTCGCAAACCGATTGGTACGGGCAACTGATGACCGTGACCGAAGATGTCGACGGAAACGTGAAATCGATGTCGGCCGACATCGCGAAAATCAATCTGTTAAAATCACAGATCACACAGGAGATCGTATCTCGTACGGCTTCGGTAGAATTTCAGCAACTGGCTATTCCGCTTGGCACGGTAATCGGCGGTTCGTTTTTCACCGGCCGCGGACCCCGTCTGCCGATACGGGTGAGCACCAGCGGATCGGTGCTAAGTACGTTATACAGCGAATTTGGCGATGCCGGCATCAATCAAACCAACCATCAAATTTACCTAAACATCACCGTTCGGTTCTTTGTGGCGATTCCGTCGCTCTATTATTCAACGGTCGACGTATCGTCGGTGTTTTTGATTGCCGAATCGGTTTTGGTCGGCGACGTGCCGGATTCGTATACCAGTGTGAACGACGATCGCAGTGATTTGATCGGAAAAATCTTTGATTATGCGGATATTGGGTTGTAGAATTCAAAAAGATTTGTTATACTATAATGGTATATAAAAGGGGATGAACAATATGCCGGAATGGACAACTGCACAAAAACGATACGACGAATTGACCGCGTTGATCGAATATCATAGCCATTTGTATTACGATTTGGACCAACCGGAATTGGAAGACGATGCGTTTGATGCGATGACGCGCGAACTACGTGCGTTGGAAACCGCCTATCCGCAGTTGGTTCGTCCCGATTCATACAGTCAACAAGTGCACGGGACGGTATCTCGTTTGTTTACCCCGGTTGAACACGAAGTACCGCTGGCGAGCTTGCAGGACGTGTTTTCCTTTGAAGAATTGCGTGATTTTGACGCTCGCGTGCGTGAAACCGTTACGCCTACTTATGTGGTGGAACCGAAAATAGACGGGTTGTCGATTGCGATTGAGTATCGCAACGGGGTGTTTTATCGCGGCGCGACGCGTGGCGACGGCAACACGGGGGAAGATGTGTCGGATAATTTGCGGCAGATCGCGGACATTCCGGAAACCTTGACCGAACCGGTTGAACGCGTGATTGTGCGCGGTGAAGTGTATATGCCGCGCGAACAATTTGCGGCTCTGGTTGCCAAACAGGAAGAAAACGGCGAAAAAACCTTTAAAAATCCGCGCAATGCGGCCGCCGGTTCGTTGCGTCAAAAAGATTCCTCGGTGGTCAAACAACGCGGTCTTTCGATTTTTGTGTTCAATTTGCAGTTGATCGAAGGGGAGACGGTGCGGTCACATGCCGCCTCGCTCGAACGTATGCGTCAACTGGGGTTTTCGGTAATTCCGTTTTATAAACGCACCGATTCAATCGAGGAGGCAATCGCCGAAATCGAACGAATCGGGCAGATGCGCAACACCTTGCCGTTTGATATCGACGGTGCGGTTATCAAGGTGGACGATTTCGACATGCGCGGTGAACTTGGTTCTACCGCGAAATATCCCAAATGGGCGGTGGCGTATAAATATCCGCCGGAAGAAAAGCAAACTGTGTTGATAGACGTCGAGGTGAACGTCGGACGTACCGGTGTGTTAACGCCGACCGGCGTGTTTGAGCCCATTACCTTAGCCGGTACAACGGTTAGCCGCGCCACCTTACACAACCAAAATTTTATCGACGAAAAGGGCTTGTCTATTGGAGATACGGTGGTGTTGCGCAAAGCGGGCGATATTATTCCGGAAGTGGTTCGTGTCGCCAACCACGTTCAGGACGCTTTGCCGTATCAACTGCCGACATCTTGCCCGTCTTGCGGTAGCACGGTGGTGCAAGACGAAGAAGAGGTGGCGCTTCGGTGCGTTAATCCGACCTGTCCGGCACAACGTATCCGTCATGTGATCCATTTTGCTTCGCGTGATGCCATGGATATCGAAGGGCTGGGCGATGCATTGGTAGAGCTGTTGGTACAACAGGATCTGGTGCATCAAGTGGACGATCTGTATCGCCTCGATCGCGATGCGGTCGCGGCGTTGGACCGTATGGGTGCCAAATCGGCAGATAACCTGTTTGGTGCGATCGAAGCGTCAAAAGAGGCGGATTTATCGCGTGTGATCTTTGCGTTAGGCATCCGCCATGTGGGACAGAAAAACGCTAAAAGTTTGGCGGAACATTTCGGTACCATGCAAGCTGTGATGGCCGCGAGCGAAGACGAAATCGCTGCTATCGATGGGTTTGGTTCGGTAATGGCGCACAGTGTTGTCGCGTTTTTCAAAATGGAACAATCGCGCGAATTGGTCGCTCGATTGGAAACGCTTGGTGTGAATATGCAAAGTCGCGTAGTGCGCCAAGATGATCGGTTTGCCGGCATGACGTTTGTGCTCACCGGCACACTTCCCACCATGAAACGCGATGAAGCCTCGGCTTTGATCGAACAATACGGCGGTAAAACCTCTGGCAGTGTGTCCAAAAAGACGTCGGTGGTGCTGGCAGGGGAGGATGCCGGTTCCAAACTGGTCAAGGCTCAACAACTCGGTATTCGCATCATCGATGAGGCGGAATTCTTACGGATGATTGCCGAATGATTGACAGAATATCTTACCTAAAAAAGACTCGCTTTGGCGAGTCTTTTTTTATGCCACCTATTGACAAATTTCGCAAGCATGAATATAATAACATATGAACAAGTGTTCATATGTTAGGAGGAAACGGAATGTCGCGATACGACGAAGTGGAACGGTGCGATTATATACACGTGCACGATGATTTAGTCAAATCGGTGAAGGAGAAGATGCCGCAAGAGAACGATCTGGCGGATTTAGCGGAGTTGTTCCGCATTTTCGGTGACACGACACGCATTCGGATTTTGTATGTGTTGTTCGAGTCGGAGATGTGTGTGTGCGATATTGCCACGCTGCTTGGTATGACGCAGTCGGCGGTATCGCATCAGTTGCGGTTACTCAAGCAGGCGAAACTGGCGCGCGCTAGGCGTGACGGCAAAACGGTGTTTTATTCGTTGGCAGATGACCACGTGCGGACGATTATCGCACAAGGTATGGATCATATTCAGGAATGAGGGATTGACATGGTGAAACAATTTAGATTTACGGGTATTGATTGTGCGAATTGCGCGGCCAAACTGGAACGCGCACTTGGAAAAATCGACGGCGTTAAAACGGCGTCGGTACAATTTATGACGCAAAAGATTCGGTTGGATATCGAGGAAGATAGGGAAGCAAGCGTGCTGCAAGAGGTAGAGGCGGTTTGTCGCAAAACACATCCGCATATGACGATGAAGGCGGTCTGATACCATGAGCAATCGCAAACTCTTTTGGGGACGTATAGCGTGCGGCGTGGCAGTGTTTGTCGCGGCGTTGTTGGTTCCGGCAGATTCCGCATGGGTGAGGCCGGTCGTGTTTGCGCTTTCGTATCTCCTGTTCGGCGCCGATATTTTATGGGCGGCTTTACAAAACGTGGTCCGTCTGCAGATGTTGGATGAACAATTTTTGATGACGATCGCTTCGTGCGGTGCGTTTGTTATCGGCGAATATGCCGAGGCGGTTATGGTGGTATTGTTATACCAGATCGGCGAGTATTTTCAGCGATATGCGGTCGATCAATCGCGTCGGTCGGTGGCGGACTTGATGGACGTTAGTCCGTCTTTTGCGCACGTGTGGCGTGACGGTGAATGGGTATCGGTTTCGCCGGAAGAGGTAGCGGTGGATTCGTTGATTCAAATCAAGGCCGGCGAACGGGTACCGATTGACGGCGTGGTTGTGGATGGCGATAGTGCGCTCGATATGGCGGCGTTGACCGGCGAATCGGTTCCGCGTGACGTGTCGGCCGGAGACGCGATTATATCCGGCAGTATTAACATAAACGGGATGCTCACGGTGCGCACCACCAAAGCATACGCCGATTCGACCGTAGCGCGTATTCTCGACATGGTCGAAAACGCTGTCGAACAAAAAGCCAAAAGCGAACAGTTTATCACGCAATTTGCCAGATGGTATACTCCGTTGGTGGTAGCGGCCGCGATCGTGTTAGCGGTGTTGCCGCCTGTGTTTGGCGGAGAATGGAGCACGTGGCTCCACCGGGCGCTGACGTTTTTAGTGGTATCTTGTCCGTGCGCCTTGGTTATTTCGGTTCCGTTGGCGTTTTTCAGCGGTATCGGTGCCGCATCTGCTCGCGGCATCTTGGTCAAAGGCAGTAACTACCTTCAGGTGTTGGCTGATATCGATACCGTGGTGATGGATAAGACCGGCACGCTGACCAACGGTACGTTTTCGCTCGTATACGTGCAACCGTATCAAGTGTCAGAAGACACCTTGCGGATGTATGCGGCGTTGGCAGAACAGGCGTCTAACCATCCCATCGCGCGGGAAATCGTGCGTGCGTATCAAGGGGATTTGTCGTCTCATTCGATCGAGCAAGCCTCTGAACAAGCCGGTTACGGCGTGCGCGCTGTGGTGGACGGCCATACCGTGTTGGTAGGCAATCCAAAGCAGATGGCGCGCGAAGGGGTGTCGCTACCTTTGGTATCGACCGAAGGTACGCTCGTGTACGTGGCGTTGGATGGCACTTGTATCGGTTGCTTGGGCGTGGTCGACACCCTAAAAAGCCATGCGGTGCAGGCGGTACAAGGGTTGCAGTCGATGGGCGTGCGGTGCGTGATGCTCAGTGGAGATCACCAAACGCAGGTCGATCGCACGGCGGCACAACTCGGTATTACACACGCCGTCGGCGATCTGTTGCCGGACGGCAAGATGGCCTACCTGGAGGATATATTGGCACAACCCGAACGCCGCGGCAAGGTGGCGTTCGTTGGCGACGGCATCAACGATGCGCCGGCTTTGGCCCGTGCGGACGTTGGCGTGGCGATGGGTGCGTTGGGCAGCGATGCCGCGGTCGAAGCGGCAGATGTGATATTGATGGACGATGATCCGGCCAAACTGGAAGAGGCGGTACGTTTGTCGCGCAAAACCATGCGTATCGTTAAAGGCAACATCGTGTTTGCACTCGGTATCAAGATCGGTGTGTTGCTTTTGGGTGCGCTGGGTGTTACCGGCATGTGGGAAGCGATCTTTGCCGACGTGGGCGTATCGATGTTGGCGATCCTTAATTCGATGCGGTTATTGGTTCGAAAAAAAGAAACAAAAAAGAGTTGACAGACGCAGATTGGTCTGTTATAATAATCGGGAAATAAAACAAAGCAGAGCGTTTGCCCGTTCTCACCTGCGGATTTTGTTCACGTCAGGTCAATAGTACGCATATCTTTTATATAAGGGTATTGGTGTCGATTGTTGCGCGGGCAGGATTACTGCCCGCGTTTTAATTTTTGGTGGAGGTGTTGACCCATAGCAAGCAAAGAAGTGCAGATCAATGAGCAGATCCGAGATAACGAAGTTCGCGTCATCGATAGTGAAGGCGGACAGTTGGGCATTATGTCTGCGAGAGAAGCTCAAAAACTGGCAGACGAACGAGATTTGGATCTTGTGAAGATCGCGCCGATGGCGACGCCGCCGGTTTGCAAGATCATGGATTACGGCAAATATCGGTTTGAGCAAGCCAAACGGGAAAAAGAAGCACGGAAAAATCAACGTGTTGTGGAAATCAAAGAAATTCGACTCGGTTTGAATACCGATGTCGCCGACTTTAACACAAAGGTACGCCATGCTTCCCGATTCTTGCAAGAGGGCAACAAGGTAAAAGTATCGATCCGGTTTAGAGGCCGTGAAATGGGACACCCCGAAATCGGTCTGGACATTATGGAACGGTTTGCGGCGGCCTGCGCCGAAATCGGTTCTGTAGAAAAGCCGGCGAAACTCGAAGGTCGGAACATGTTAATGTTCTTGGCCCCGAAATCGACCAAATAACGAAACAGGAAATTATTAAGGGAGGATAAACCATGCCTAAGATCAAAACGCACAGTGGTGCGAAAAAACGTTTCAAACTCACGAAAAACGGAAAAGTGTTGCGCGCTCACGCCAACAAATCGCACATCCTGAACAAGAAGACCACCAAACGTAAGAGAAACCTCCGCAAGACGGCTATCGCTGATGTGACGAACGTCGCGAAGGTCAAGCGTATGATTCCTTACAAATAATCGGAAAAGTTGAACGGAGGTAACGAAAATGGCTCGTATAAAAGGCGCGATGATGACGCGTAAAAGAAGAAAAAAAGTTCTGAAACTCGCAAAGGGTTACTATGGTGCGAAATCGAAACTGTTCCGCACCGCTAAAGAAGCGGTTATGAAATCCGGCCAATATGCTTACATTGGCCGTAGACAACGTAAACGTGATTTCCGTCGTTTGTGGATCACCCGTATCTCGGCTGCTGCTAAGATGAACGGTATGAACTACTCGACCTTCATGAACGGTTTGAAAAAAGCCGGTATCTATCTCAACCGCAAAATGTTGGCGGAACTCGCTGTGTCCGATGCCGCTGCTTTCGCATCGCTCGTCAGCAAGGCACAAGACGCCTTAAAATAAGCTATAGCTACGCCCGCCGATTTGTTCGACGGGCGTTGTTCCGTATTTTCGGCTATCAAAACAGGAGGGACGGCATGGAAATCAGCAGTAAGGATAACCCCCTAATCGGTGAAATGCGGCAACTGTTATCGCAGGCAAAATACCGCAAAAAAACCGGCCGATTCGTCATCGAAGGCGTGCGCCTTTGTGAAGATGCCGTCCGTTCCGGCGCGGTGGTAACGACCTTTGTCTACACCGAACGCGCCAAGCAACAATACGGCGACGTGTGGGCGAAACTCGATGCGGCCGCCGATAAATCGGTGTGCATTGCCGAACGGCTCGCGCCCCTGGTTGCCGATACCAAAACCCCACAAGGGTTCTTTGCCGTTTGTCAAGACGTGCGCCGTCCGTTTGCAGACGATATTTTGCGTCACGGCGGTCGATACATAGCGTTGGAAAACATTCAGGATCCTGCCAATATAGGTACCATTGTGCGTACCGCCGAGGCGATGGGTTTGGACGGTTTGTTGGTTTCGGCCGACTGCTGTGACCTGACCGCGCCGAAAGTGGTGCGCGGCAGTATGGGCGGCGTGTTTCGTCTGCCCATCGTGGAGTGTGCTGATTTTCCCTCTGCCATTCAGCAGTGGCAAGCGGCCGGTTTGCCGGTATATGCCTGTGTGCCGGATCGCGCGGCTGATTCAATCCGAACGGTATCGTTTCGAACCGGCGGTATAGCCTTGATCGGGAATGAGGCGAATGGTTTGACACCGTCAACCATAGCGGCCGCCACCGGTCGTGTCACCATCCCGATGGACGGCAACGCCGAATCGCTTAACGCGGCGGTGGCAGCTTCGATCGTGGCGTGGGAAATGACGCGGTAGGTGATAGTATGGATCAACGGGTATATTGGATTTGGATGCAAACGGCATTGGGTGCTGGCAGCGAGTTTACCAACCGGTTGCTCGCGCGGTTTCGTTCGCCGGACAAGGTATATGCGGCGGATGCCGCTGCATATAAAGCGATCGGTCTTCGCGAATCGCAATACCACGGCTTATTGGATAAATCGTTGCAACGTGCTTCGTACATATTGCAAAAGACGTTGGCATCGGGATGTTGGGTGATCACGCCGGACGATCACTATTTTCCGGAAGGGTTGCGCAACATCGATGGGATTCCGCTGGTATTGTACGGACGCGGCGAAATGCCAAACCTGCAAACCATTCCGGCCATCGCGATGGTCGGTACCAGACGATGCACCCGTGCCGGTGTGGATTGTGCCGGTTATTTGGCCGAAAGTGTGGCCAAGGGCGGCGCGATCGTGGTTAGCGGCGGAGCGATCGGCATCGATGCCGCGTGTCATGCCGGTGCGTTGGAAGCCGGCGGCATTACCGTGGCGGTGCAAGGGTGTGGGTTGGATATCAACTATCCTACGTTAAACGAAACCTTGCGTCGTCAGATTCTGCAACGCGGAGGAGCGATCTTGTCGGAATATCCGTTCGGAACCCGTGCGACCAAACAACATTTCCGGCCGCGTAACCGCTTGATCAGCGGTATGTGTGTGGGTACTTGTGTGGTGGAAGCGCCCCGTCGAAGCGGCGCGTTGATCACCGCGAATTTTGCACGAGAACAGGGGAAAGATGTATTTGCCGTCCCCGGTTCGATTTTCTCGTATCATAGTGCCGGTTGTAACCGCCTGATTCGCCAAGGAGCGATTTTGGTAGATAGCGGTGCGGATATTTTAACCGAATACGAAAGTCGGTTTCCCGGCGTGTTGGATATCGAAGCCGCCCAATCGGTCACGTTTATCAAATCTGAACCGGCCAAACGTAAACGGCAACCGAAAACCGAACAACCGGATTCGTCACCGGCATCGACGGTGGAATCGCCGGTCGAAAGGCAACCGCTTCCTGCCGGCGCGACCGATCAGGCGCGCACGTTGTACGAACGGTTGACCGCCACGCCTCAAGCGGCGGACGATCTGGCCGATGCGTTGCAATGGCAGACGTCGGCGGTGTTGTCGGTATTAACAGAACTTGAAATCTACGGTGTGGCGCAAAGCCATCCCGGAAAATTATACAGTATCAAAGGATAAGGATTGGTGATGGAACATGGCAAAATTGGTGATTGTGGAATCGCCTGCCAAAGCAAAAACGATCCAAAAATATTTAGGTCCCGGATACGAAGTGGTTGCTTCGGTCGGGCATATCCGTGATCTGCCGAAAACCTTGCTTGGTGTCGATGTCAAAAACGGATTCAAACCGCGTTACATCGATATTCCGGGCAAATCGGCGCTCATCAAACAACTGCGCGCTTTGGCGGCCGAAAGTGACGGCGTGATTCTCGCGACCGACCCGGACCGCGAAGGGGAAGCCATTTCGTGGCATCTGGCGCAGATTTTAAAGGTAGATCCGGCGGATGCGCACCGCGTGACCTTTACCGAAATTACCAAATCGGGTATCGATAAAGGGATGCAACATCCGCGCCATTTGGATATGGATCTCGTCAACGCACAACAAGCGCGCCGCATCTTAGACCGTATCGTCGGCTACCAACTCAGCCCGTTTTTGTGGAAAAAGATCCGCAAGGGCTTATCGGCCGGCCGTGTGCAATCGGCGGCGGTGAGTATTGTGGTCGATCGTGAAGACGAAATCCGAGCCTTTGTCAGCGAGGAATATTGGAACGTCAACGTGCACCTGTCTCAATCCGAAAAGAGCA
Organism: Acutalibacteraceae bacterium; assembly: GCA_045544455.1. Lineage (GTDB taxonomy): Bacteria > Bacillota > Clostridia > Oscillospirales > Acutalibacteraceae > JAZPYZ01. The sequence goes on from JAZPYZ010000010.1 coordinate 39,068, forward strand.
AACGGTTTGTTGCCCGTCTGCACGGGACCGGCAAATCCAAACTCAAAATTTCGGATAAAGCGACCGCCGACAACATTGTGGCGCAACTGCAAAATGCCACTTATACCGTCGGAACGGTCAAACGCGGTCAGCGCAAGATTGCGCCGGCACCGCCGTTTATTACGTCCACGTTGCAACAAGAGGCCAGCCGCAAACTGGCTTTCCCAGCTCGCCGCACCATGAAGGTCGCGCAGGAACTGTACGAAGGTGTCGACGTCAAAGGCATCGGCGCAATGGGTTTGATCACCTACATGCGTACCGACTCGTTGCGGATCTCTGACGATGCGCGTAAAGAGGGTAACGCCTATATTGCCGCCACTTACGGCAACGCGTATCTGCCGGAAAAAGCGCGGTATTATAAAACCAAAGGCAATGCACAGGACGCGCACGAAGCGATTCGTCCCACCATGCCGCAACTCACGCCGGATCAAGTGAAAGATTCGCTGACCAGTGAGCAGTATAAACTGTATAAACTGATCTGGGATCGCTTTATCGCGAGCTTGATGGCCAACTGTGTGCAAGATACCTGCCAAGCGGATATTCTGGCGGATAACTACGTGTTGAAAGCCTCGGGTTACAGCGTGAATTTCGACGGGTACACCGTGTTGTATGTCGAAGGTAAAGACGAAGAAGACGAAACCACCGGTGTGTTGCCGAACCTCAACACCGGCGATAAACTGCATTTACGCGGCGTGAAGAGTGAACAACATTTCACCCAACCGCCCAGCCGCTATACCGAAGCGACACTGATCAAAGCGCTGGAAGAAAACGGCATCGGCCGTCCGTCGACCTACGCGCCGACGATTGGTACGATCCTCGCGCGCGAATATATCGAACGCGACGGCAAATCGCTTAAACCGACCTCGCTCGGTGAGATTACCACGCGGGTGATGAAAGAACAGTTCCCGACCATTGTCGATGTGGAATTTACCGCTAATATGGAACGGGATCTCGACCACGTGGAAGACGGTAAAGCAGATTGGGTGCAAACGCTGGATGTGTTTTACAAGGATTTTTCGGCGATGTTGGCCAAAGCGGAAGATAATTTGTCGGGTGAACGCATCCGCGTGCCGGAACAAGAAACCGACGTAGTTTGCGAACAATGCGGCCGTAAAATGGTTATTAAAAGTGGCCGTTACGGTAAATTTTTAGCCTGTCCGGGTTATCCGGATTGCAAAAACACCAAACCGCTGATCGAAAAAACCGGTGGTGTTTGCCCGAAATGCGGCGGCGAGATTATTGCCAAGAAATCCAAAAGCAACCGCAAATTTTTCGGTTGTTCGAACTATCCAAAATGCGATTTCGTTACCTGGAACGAACCGACCGATAAAACATGCCCGCAATGTGGTAAAACCTTGTTTAAAACCAAAGGCAAATCGGCCGGTTTGACCTGCTTGAATGAATCGTGTGACTACAAAGAAGCGTATAAACCGAAGAAACGGAAGGCAGAATAACATGATGCCGTCCATAACTGTGATCGGTGCCGGTTTGGCCGGTTGCGAAGCCGCGTGGGCTATCGCATCTGCCGGCATACCGGTTACGCTGATTGAGATGAAACCATATCGTCGCACGCCGGCCCATCAGATCGACGGGTTTGCCGAACTGGTGTGTTCCAACTCATTGAAAGCCAAACGGCTTGATAGCGCGGCCGGCCTGTTGAAAGAAGAAATGCGTCGGCTCGGTTCGGTCTGTGTACAAGCGGCTTTATCGTGCGCGGTACCGGCTGGCGGTGCTTTAGCGGTTGATCGGCATGCCTTTTCGGCAACGGTCACCAAAGCCGTGACCGGGCATCCACTCATCACGGTGGAACACCGCGAAGTGACCGACTTGCCGACTGACGGCATTACCGTGGTGGCGACCGGTCCGCTTACCGCCGATGCGTTGGCCGAACAGATCCGTACCCTTTGCGGTGGCGCGTTATCCTTTTTCGATGCGGCCGCGCCGATTGTGACGGCAGACAGTTTGGATACCGAGCATCTGTTTACCGCTTCGCGGTACGATCGGGAAGAAAGCGGACAAGGGGATTATATCAACTGTCCGTTAAACAAAGACGAATACGAGCAGTTTCACGCGGCGTTGATCACCGCGGAAACCACCCCGATGCACGAGTTTGACCGTCAAGACGGCAAACGCAAGGTGTACGAGGGATGTATGCCGATCGAAGTGTTGGCCAAACGCGGTACCGATGCGATTCGGTTCGGCCCAATGAAACCGGTCGGGTTGCGTGATCCCAAAACCGGTCATCGTCCGTGGGCGGTGTTGCAACTGCGCAAGGAAGATGCCGACGGTCGTTTGCTCAACTTGGTAGGGTTTCAGACTAACCTCAAATTCCCGGAACAAAAACGGGTGTTTGGTATGATACCGGCACTGAAAAATGCCGAATTTGTACGGTACGGTGTGATGCACCGTAACACTTTTTTGGATTCGCCGCGTTTGTTGAACGCCGGTTTCCAAATGAAACAACATCCGCACCTTTTCTTCGCCGGCCAGATGACCGGCGTGGAAGGGTATATGGAATCGGCGGCATCGGGCATCTTGGCCGGCATCAATGCGGTGCGATACCTGCGTGGCCAAGACCTATGGCAACCGCCGATCGAAACCATGCTCGGCGCGTTATCGCGTCATATCAGTAATCAAGCAACGGCCGATTTTCAGCCGATGGGCGCCAATTTCGGTGTCCTGCCGCCGATCGAACCGGCCATTCGCGATAAACGGGAACGCTACGCCGCACTGGCCGATCGGGCACTCGCGGCTTTGGAACAGGAAGGAATGACAAAATCAGTATGAGAATTATTATCGATGCATTCGGCGGCGACTATGCACCGGATGAGATGATCAAAGGGGCCGTAGCCGCCAAAGCGGAATACGGGTACGATATTACCCTCGTGGGGGACGAAACCACCATCCGCGACCGCGCCAAAGCGCTTAGCGTATCGTTGGACGGTATCGACATCAAACAAGCGGACGACGTGATCGGCATGCACGATGAACCGCGCAGTATTCTCAAACAACATCGTGGATCTTCGATGGCGGTCGGTCTGCAAGCACTCGCGAACGGCGAAGGCGACGCCTTTATTTCGGCCGGCAGCACCGGTGCGTTGATCATGGGCGCGACGTTCCTGGTCAAACGTATTAAAGGCGTTTCCCGTTGCGCTCTTGCACCGATCATGCCGGGCGCCAACGGTCCGTTCATGCTGTTGGATTCCGGCGCTAACGTGGAATGCCGGCCTGAAATGTTGTTGCAATTCGGCCATATGGGCAGTATCTACTATTCTCGCGTGCTTGGCGACGGCAGTCCGGTTCGGGTGGGCCTGGTTAATATCGGCGTAGAAGATACCAAAGGCGGCGAACTGCAACTCGAAGCGTATCGCATGCTGAAAGAAAGCAACCTGAATTTTGTCGGCAACGTCGAAGCGCGTGAGGTGTTGTCCAACGAAGCGGAAGTGTTGGTCGCGGACGGCTTTACCGGTAACGTCGTGCTCAAAGTGATCGAAGGGGTGGCCCGTCACTTTATGAAAAAAGTGAAAAATGCGTTTATGACCAATCTCTTCACCAAACTGGCGGCACTCGTGGTCAAACCGCAGATGACAGAGCTTAAACGGTCGATGGATATGTCCGAGTTCGGCGGTGCACCGCTGCTTGGTATCCGCAAACCGGTGATCAAAGCGCACGGTAACTCGGATGCGAAATGCATTAAGAGCGCGGTGCGCATTGCGGCTACGTTCGCCCAGCAGAACATTATCGAGTCGATCGCCGAAGCGGTCAATCAAACACCGACCGGGGACGATAACAATGGTGTATGAAGCGCTGCGAAACCTGTTGATTTTACGGTGCGGTTGTGAGGAAGAGGATGTCTGTATGGCGGCATCGCTCGATGATTTGAACGTGTTTGATCACGAACGCACCGATTTGATGCTGGCGTTAGAAGAACTGTTCGGCGTATCGGCCGAAACCGAAGATATTCGCGGTTTTGAAACCGTGGATGATATGGTTAGTTTTATTGAAGATCGCATGTAGGAGGTGATCGGTTATGGCAGATCATTTGCAAGAATTGATGCAACGGATAGGGTATACCTTCCGCAACCCGACATTGTTACAACAAGCGTTGACGCACTCGTCTTACGCAAACGAGTCTAAAAAGCCGATCCCGAATAACGAACGGATGGAGTTTTTAGGCGACTCGGTATTGGGACTGGTCACGGCGGAATTTTTGTTCCACGAACAACATCTCCCGGAAGGGGAAATGACCAAACAACGCGCCGCCCTTGTGTGTGAAAAAGCGTTGTACGGATACGCCAAACAACTGGGCTTGAGCGAGTTTTTACTGCTCGGTCGTGGTGAACAACAAAGTGGCGGCGGTGATCGTCCGTCGATTTTGTCTGACGCGTTCGAAGCGGTAATCGCGGCGATCTTTCTCGACGGCGGCATGCAACCGGCCAAAACGTTTTTGATGACCTATCTCACAAAAGAGGCGGCCGTGCAAACCAAAAAACCGTTTCGGGATTACAAGACCACCCTTCAGGAGATCGTCCAGCAAAACCCGGAAGAAACGTTGGAATATGTCCTGACGGGCGAGTCCGGTCCCGATCATAACAAAAAATTCACCTTTGGGGTATATTTAAATTCCAACCTCATCGGTACCGGTACCGCGCGTAGCAAGAAAGAAGCCGAGCAAAAAGCGGCAAAAGAAGCCCTGCATTTGATGGGCTACGATGACTGATCGGCATAAAACGATCGCGTTGTTTGTGCCGCATGCCGGATGTTCACATCAATGCGCGTTTTGCAATCAAAAACATATTGCCGGCCAAACCTCTCCGGTCACACCGGATGATGTTCTTGCTACTTGCCATGCGGCACTTGAGACGATCGCCGATGGTACGCACACCGAGATCGCTTTTTTCGGCGGCAGTTTCACCGCCATCCCGCGCGATCAAATGGAATCGTTGTTGCAAGCGGCGTTTCCGTTTGTGCAACGCAGCCAGGTGAAAGGGATTCGGTTGTCCACCCGCCCCGATGCAATCGATGACGAGGTGTTGGTGTTACTGAAATCTTACGGTGTCACCGCGATCGAACTCGGTGCGCAAAGTATGGACGATACGGTACTGTGCCGTGCCGGCCGGGGCCATGATGCCGCCTGTGTGGCGGAGGCCGCGCACCGTGTTCGTGCGCACGGGTTTTCGCTTGGGTTACAGATGATGACCGGGTTGCCGGGCGCGACCGAAGAGTCCGACCGAAGCACCGCCCAAGCACTCGCGACCTTGCGCCCCGATACCATGCGCGTATATCCGACGTTGGTGTTGGAACATACGCCGCTTGCCGCGATGTACCGTGCCGGCGACTACCGGCCGCAGACCGAGCGCCAAGCTATCGAACTGGGCGCGTGGTTGTTGCGGTATTTCGAGATCGAACAAGGGATCCGTGTGATTCGCATGGGATTACAGGATGAGCCGGATCTCAAACAACACCTTCTTGCCGGTCCGTTTTTGCCGGCTTTTCGCGAACATTGCGAAAATCAACTGTATTTAGAAACGGCTCTGGCCACGTTGCCGCCGAGTGACGGTTCCACGTGGCGATTGACGGTACATCCGTCGGCGGTATCCAAGATGATTGGACAACGCCGCCGTAACATAGAAACTCTACACCGACTTGGTTATCGCGTAACGGTAACCGGTAGCGAATCAGTTCCCGTATGGGATATTATGATAGAAAAGGGGACGTGACCGGATTGATTCTGAAAGCATTGGAAATGCAGGGGTTTAAATCATTTCCGGATAAAACCGTATTGACGTTTGACAAAGGCATTACTGCCGTTGTCGGACCGAACGGAAGCGGTAAATCGAATATTAGTGACGCGATTCGTTGGGTGCTTGGTGAACAATCGAGCAAGAGCCTGCGTGGATCGAAAATGCAGGACGTTATTTTCAGTGGTACCGAAAAGCGAAAAGGCGTCGGCTTTGCCGAAGTATCGCTCGTGATCGATAACCGCGATAAAACGTTAGATTTCGATGCCGACTATGTCAAGGTGACTCGCCGATATTATCGGTCGGGTGATAGCGAATATATGCTGAACAACGCTACTGTCCGTTTAAAAGACGTGCAGATGTTGTTCATGGATACCGGTTTGGGCCGAGATGGGTATTCGATGATCGGTCAAGGGCGTATCGATGAAATCGTAGCCAACAAATCCGAGGATCGCCGCGAGATTTTTGAAGAAGCGGCCGGTATTGCGAAATATCGTTACCGCAAAAACGAAGCGGAACGTCGCTTAAACGCGGCCGAAGAAAGTTTGTTGCGGTTGCGGGACATCGTGACCGAACTTGAAGAACGGGTAGGCCCGTTGGCGCAACAATCCGAAAAGGCCAAGAAGTTTTTGGACCTGTCGGCCGAGAAAAAAGAGATCGAAATCAGCTTGTGGTTGCGCACACTCAACAATAGCCGTGACGTGTTACGCGACCTGAACGCCAAACTGGAACTGGCTCGTGAACAGTACGAGACGGCCGGTGCCGCGACCGAGGCGATCGATACCGAGATCGAAAACTTGATTCAGTCGGCACAAGCCATCGAGATGGGCATCGACGAAAAACGCCGTGAGGCCCGTGAACTGGAAGAAAACGCCAGCGCGTTTGATGCGCAGATCGGCGTTATGAATAACGATATATTCCACAACAACGAAAACATCGCCCGTATTCGCGGCGAACAAGAACAGTCTGAGTCGGGCGACCGCCAACTGCGCGAAGATATTGCCGCTAAAGAAGCGTTGATCGTTGATAAACAACAAGCGGTTACCGAAGCCAAGCAACAGCAACTGGCGTTGGCGGAAGAGATGGAATCGCTGGTTCACGATAGCGATGCCTATTCGGTACAGATGGAATCGTTGTCGGCGAAAGCCGCTCAGGTGGCGACGCGTTTGTCGGATATCCGCGTAAAAGCCGTTACGGCCGAATCCACCATGGCGGAAATGGCGATTCAACTTACCCAAATTACCGCTTCGGTAGCGTTGCGTACCGAACAGGCCAATGCGGCGGAATCCGAACGCCAACAATGTGAAGACGATGTGCGTCTTTGCCGCGATAAAATTCAAGAGTTGCAAAATATTGCAGCTGGGTACGAACGCCGCTATCAATCCGCCGAAACCAAGTTGAACACGGCGAAAGAAACGGTCGATGCTCTGAATTTAGACGTGATGGAGAAAGAACGTCGCGTCAAACTGTTAGAAGAACTTGAACGCAACATGGAAGGGTTGTCGGGCAGCGTCAAACTGTTGATGAAACAGTCCGGCCGCGGTATGCTGCGTGGCATTCATGGGCCGATCTCGCAACTGATCAACGCCGACCGTAAATACGCGCTCGCCATCGAAACGGCGCTCGGCGGGGCGTTGCAAAACATCGTGTGTGAACGCGACGAAGATGCCAAACGCGGCATCGCCTATTTGAAGGAAAACAAGGGTGGTCGTGCGACCTTCCTACCGATGAGCACCATCAAAGGGACGGTGCTGACCGAAAAAGGCCTTGAAAACGAAGAAGGGTATGTTGGCATTGCGTCGGATTTGGCGCAGTACGATGCCGCTTACACCGATATTGCCCGTAACCTGCTCGGTCGCACGGTGGTCGTGGAGGATCTGGACTATGCGGTGTCGATCGCCAAACGGTATAGCCATCGGTTCCGCGTGGTTACGCTGGACGGCCAGGTGGTCAATGCCGGCGGTTCGCTAACCGGTGGTTCCCACGTGAAAAACGCCGGTTTGTTGTCTCGTCGTGCGGAAATCGAGCGTTGGCAACAGGAAACCGAAAAGGTGCGGGCCAAAGCGGAAGAAGCGGCCGCCACCTATAAACGGGTTCAACAGGATTTTGCGGCGGTACAAGCGCAACTGTCCGGCGCGCAAGGCGAATTGCTGACCGCGCAGGAAGATGCGATCCGCATGGAAGCCGAAATGCGTCGGTTGACCGAAGTAGCCGATACGCACAAAACGATGTTGGCGGATCTCGATCGTGAAATTGCGCAGATCAATGCGCGTGTGGCCGAATGTCAAAAAGCCAAAGAGACGGCCGTTGTCGAACAACAACAAGCCGATGCCGAACGGATCGATCTGGAATCTCAGATGGAACAACTTACCGGCGGTCGGCAGGATTTGGCTGCGCGTCGGGAATCGTTGACCGACCGTATGGCCGATATGAAACTGCAGGTGTTGGCGCTCGAAAAAGAGATCGAAGCACAACGCGAATCGATCTCGGAACTCAACGCGCGTTGCCATAACGCATCGGATTATCGTGATGAACTCAACCGCCAGATCGAGCAGTTGGAAGAACAAAACCGCGCGATCGAAGGCCGCATGGACGAAACCGCGAAAACGGCGGCCTTCCTGCGTGAAAAAGCGCAAGCGATTTTGACCGAGATCGAGGATATGACGAAACAACGGTTGGATAGCGAAGCCAAGCAAACCACCTTGCGTCAACAATCGCGTGAAAAATTGGAAGAACGCGAAAAACTCGGCCGAGAACTGGTGCGTCTGGAAGAAAAAACCGGCAACGCCGAGCAAGAAACCGAAACCATTACCCGTCGGTTGTACGAGGAATATGAACTCACTCGTGCGGCGGCGGAAGAGATTGCCAAACCGATCGAAAATGTCACCGAATCTACCCGTCGTTTGCATGAACTGAAAAGCAAGATTCGTGCACTCGGCAACGTCAATGTCGGGGCAATCGAGGAATACAAAGAAGTCAGCGAACGGTATGAGTTCCTGTCCGGTCAGGTGCGCGACGTGGAAGTGTCCAAAGAAGAGTTGCTCAAACTCATCCGCGAACTTACCGGCCAAATGCAGGAGATCTTTATCGACCGGTTCCGCCAGATCAACACGCATTTTTCCACCACCTTTACCGAACTGTTCGACGGCGGTCAAGCTTCGCTGTCGTTGACTGATCCGAGCGACGTGTTGCAATCAGGTATCGAGATCCACGTGCAACCGCCGGGCAAAAAGATTTTGAGTTTGGCATCGTTGTCGGGTGGTGAAAAGGCACTGGTCGCGATTGCATTGTTGTTTGCAATCTTAAAAGTGACACCGTCACCGTTTTGCACGCTAGACGAAATCGAAGCCGCGCTCGACGATGTCAACGTCGATCGGTACGCGCAGTATCTGCGCCGCATGAGTGATAAGACGCAGTTTATCGTCATCACGCACCGTCGCGGTACCATGGAAGAAGCCGACGTACTGTACGGCATTACCATGCAGGAAAAAGGCGTGTCCAAGATGCTTGAACTGCGCGCCAGCGAAATTGAGGCAAAACTCGGCATTTCCGGTGACAAACAAGAAGTCTGATATGTCGCAAAAAGGATGGCTTAACCTATGGGCTTATTTAAAAAAATCGGTGCAGGCTTAAAAAAGACGCGCGAGTCGCTTGTTGGTTCGATGAACTCGCTGATTCACGCTTTCACCAAAATCGATGAAGAATTTTTCGAAGAACTCGAAGAAATCTTAATTATGGCGGATGTCGGTGTTAACACCGCCGGTCGTGTCTGTGATCAATTGCGTGGCGAAGTGCGCCGTCAAGGGATCACCGATCCGGAACAAATCAAACAATTACTCGCGCAAACCGTCACCGGCATGATCGAAGGCGGCCAAGAGTTAAATCTCAGCACCAAACCGTCGATTGTTTTGGTGATCGGGGTTAACGGGGTGGGAAAAACCACCACCATCGGCAAGATGGCGGCGTTGCTCCGATCGTCCGGTAAAAAGGTGATTTTGGGCGCCGCCGATACCTTCCGTGACGCGGCCATCGAACAACTGCAAATTTGGGCCGATCGCGCTAACGTCGATATGGTACGTCATGCACAAGGGGCGGATCCGGCGGCCGTGGTGTTCGATACCATTGCCGCGGCCAAGGCGCGCGGTGCGGACGTGATTATCTGCGATACCGCCGGCCGCCTGCATAACAAGAAAAACTTGATGGATGAACTTGCCAAAATTCATCGCGTGATCGATCGGGAATTGCCGGACGCCGCGAAAGAGGTGTTGCTGGTGGTGGATGCCACCACCGGGCAAAATGCCGTGATGCAAGCGCGCGAATTTAAACAAGCTGCCGATATCACCGGTATCGTGTTGACCAAACTCGACGGTACGGCGCGCGGCGGTGTGGTGTTGGCGATTCGTGAAGACCTGCAAGTGCCGGTCAAGTTTGTCGGTGTCGGGGAAGGGATCGATGATCTGCAACCCTTTGATCCGCAAGATTTTGCAACCGGTTTGTTTGGGGAGGAATAAACGTGCGTTTTGTAGTAGCATCCCACAACCCGAAAAAGAAAGAAGAATTACAACGTATTTTAGGGCCGCTTGGGATCGATGCATACATCGATCCGACCTTGGAAGACGTAGAAGAAACCGGTACTACCTTCGAGGAAAATGCCTTATTGAAAGCCGAGTCGGCATGCAAACAAACCGGTTGTCCGGCGATTGCTGACGATTCCGGTTTGATGATCGATGCGCTTGATGGGCGTCCCGGTGTGTATTCGGCCCGGTATGCCGGCGAAGGGGCCACCGATGAACAACGTATCGCGAAAGTGCTGGACGAATTGAAAAACGTGCCGGCCGACAAACGTGGTGCGAAATTTGTATCGAGCATTTGTTGCGTGTTCCCAAACGGTGACGTGTTGACCGTTCGCGGAGAATGTCCCGGCATCATCGGCACCACGCCCAAAGGGCATGACGGATTTGGTTACGATCCGGTGTTCGTAGTGGAAGGCGGCCGTACGTTTGCGGAATTAACGCCGGCCGAAAAGGACGCGATCAGCCACCGCGGTAACGCGATGCGTAAGATGAAAGCGGTTTTGACAACCTATTTAGAGGAGAATGGACAATGACCAGTAAACAACGCGCGTATCTGCGCGGCTTAGCCAATAGTATCGAAGCGATCGTGCACGTCGGGAAAGGCGGTTTGTCCGATGCGATGATCAAGCAAGCGGACGATGCGTTGACGGCGCGCGAACTCATCAAAGGAAAAGCGCTCGAAACGTCGCCGGTTTCGGCGCGAGAAGCGGCAGAATCATTGGCGGCATCGGTCGATGCACAGGTAGTGCAGGTGATTGGCCGCGTGTTTGTATTATACCGTCGCAACCCGGAAAAACCGGTTATTGAACTTCCGAAAACGAAGAAATAAGACGGATTGATTTAACAAAACAGAAAGGGGCGGTAACGGTGAAAATAGGGTTGCTCGGTGGTACGTTCGATCCGATCCACAACGCGCATCTCGAGATGGCGCTTACGTTTGCCAAGGTGTTGCAACTCGATAAAGTGTTGCTTATGCCGACCGGCATGCCGCCTCATAAATTAAAACCACGTACCGCCTCGGCGGAACATCGTTTTGCCATGTGCCGAGCGGCGGCCGAAACCCATCCGGTGTTGGAAGTGTCGGATATGGAAATTCGACGCGGCGGCGCGAGTTTTACGGTTGATACTCTGGCACAGTTGGATGCCGATATGCCGCATAACGAGTGGTATCTCATCACCGGTGCGGATATGTTTGTTACGCTCGGCAGTTGGCATCGGTTTGATGAAATTGCCAAACGCGCCGTTTTGTGTTCCACACCGCGCCCCCCAATCGGCCAAGACGAGATGGAACGCTATGCCGAAGAATTAAAACAGCGCGGCGCGGTTTGCCAGATCGTACCGGTAACCGATTCGCCTGTTTCGTCCACCATGATCCGCACGCGTTTGGATGCCGGTCAACCGATCGACGATCTGGTACCGGCGGCGGTGGCTCAGTATATAGCCGTTCACCAATTATATAAGGATGATGAACAGATGCAAAATCGCACGACCGATGAACAATTTATCGATATTATCCGCGGTAGACTCACCGAAAAACGATTTCGTCATTCGTTAGCGGTGGCGGACGAAGCCTATCGGTTAGCCAAACGATATGGAGCCGATCCGGATAAAGCCAAAACGGCCGGTATTTTACACGATATTTTGAAGGATGATTCACCCGAAACACAGTTGCAAATCCTACGTGATTTTGGTATACTGTTAAGTGATATCGAGCAACAAGCACCGAAGTTGTGGCACGCCCGTGCCGGCGCGGTGTTTATCGAGCAGGTGTTAGGCCTTAAAGATCGCGATATTGTTGAAGCGGTGCGGTACCATACCACCGCCAAGGCCGGCATGTCCACGCTCGAAAAGGTGTTGTATTTGGCGGATTTCACGTCGGCGGATCGCGATTATGAAGACGTGGACGAGATGCGCCGTTTGGTGGATATCGGTATGTTACCGGCTATGCAGTATGCGTTGCGGTACACGATCACCGAGTTGGTCGAACGCGGCGTTCCGGTCCATCCCGATACTCTTGCAGCGTATAACGAATGTATGATGACAAACGATGATTTGAAATAATCGATAAAAGAAGGGATCAGTATGGCGAAAGATAAACGCAGAAGAACCGCTTCCGGCAGTCAAGTGAATTTGTCTCAAGCGGTATCATCCGGTAATATTGGCAAGAGGAATGCTACGTCTTCTGCCGCGCGTCGCCCCCGTCAAAAGAAACGCAACGTCGGGAAAATTATCCTGACAGTATTGATGTTGGTTTTGGTCGGTGTATCGATTGCGTTTGTGGTGACGGTGTTGCAGATCTTGTTCGGCAACAGCGGTGGCGCCGAACGGCCGGACGTGTCGTCGTTCGATACCACCCCAGAAGCCTATTCCGATAAAGTTTCCTACTATATGGTGGGTGTATTGGGCGAAGAAGCCGATAGTGATATGATGATGGTGTCGGTTATCTGCCATGATAAAAAAGAAAACACCATGTCGGTACTCGAACTGCCTCGCCAAACCTATGTCGGCGGTGGTCAATGGGCGGTCGATAAATTGGCAGAAATCTGGGCCAATCCGGCACCGTTGAAATGGTGCGAAGCCTGCAAACGGCAGGTGTTTGACGCGGAGATCACAGAAGACGGTACCCATGACTTAAAAGGTTGTGAAACCGAGATTACCCAAAAGACCGGTTCGTCGGTTGAAAACTTGATGGAAGTGTCCAACGATTTTCTCGGTCTGCCGATCGATGAATATTTCATCATTCCGCAAGAAGCGTTGCTCAAACTGGTGAATTTGGTCGATGGAATAGACGTGGAACTGGCACAATCCATGACCGTTGGGGAGATTACCTATGGTACGGGTGTACAGACCATTGACGGTCAAGCGGCGGTATCGTATATCACGCCTCCGAAAAACACCATCTCCAGCGAACTGAGTACCATGATCAACCGTCGTCAGGTAATGTTTGCCTTGTTCGAACGGTTGAGAGTCAAGAGCGCCGAAACGGTCAAGATATTCAACGCTTTGAAAGAAGATGCCGCGTTATCGGATGAAATTATCAGCCTGTTGCAATACGGACCGACTCCGATGCGTACGCAACTTTCGGCGGATGAGCTGATCGAATTTTTGGCAAATCTGGCAACCGTTCCGACCGAGAATATCACGGTTTATACGTTGCCGGGTGAAGCCACCGAACAGAATCAAAAGGCGTATTTCACCGTGCACACGGATGAATTGTTGACGTTGCTTAACAAGTCGTTTAACCCGTACGGGGAAACCATTACCGAGACGGATATCGTTGCCGAACAGATCGACGACGATGAATCGTCCGATATGCAAAAACAGACGATGAAACAAGTGTTGGCTCCGCAGTCGATGAACGCGAAGCGTGACACCGATCAATAAGTGAGGGAATCGCAACTATATGGAATTTCAAGCATTAACACGGCAGGTTGTGCGCACATTGGATAAACATCTTGCCAAAGATATTCGCGTGTTAGACGTGGCTGAACTGACCTCCGTAGCCGATCGGTTTATTATCGCATCGGGCGGCAGTTCCACCCAGGTCAAGGCGCTGGCCGATTACGTGGAAGAGGCACTCGCCGAACAAGGGGTACACCCGTTACGGGAAGAAGGGTACGTATCCGCGCAATGGGTTTTATTAGACTATGGTGCGGTGGTTGTGCATGTGTTTTTGCAAACCACGCGTGAGTTTTACGATCTGGAACGGTTGTGGGTAGATGCTCCGCAACTGCCGATCGAACAATTTTTGGATAGTGAGGAATCGGGAACATGAACAAATATGATCCGTCTGTAATTGAGAAAAAATGGCAAACCAAATGGCAGACCGAAAACACCTTTGCGGCATCCTACGATCAAAGCAAACCGGCGTTTTTCGCGTTAGTCGAATTCCCCTATCCGTCGGGCCAGGGGTTGCACGTGGGCCATCCGCGTTCGTATACGGCATTGGACGTCGTATCGCGTAAACGCCGGTTACAAGGCTATAACGTGTTGTATCCGATGGGTTGGGATGCGTTCGGTTTGCCGACCGAAAACTTTGCGATCAAAAACCACATTCATCCGGAAATTGTGACGCAAAACAACGTAAAACGTTTTAAAGAACAATTGCAATCTCTCGGTTTGTCGTTCGATTGGACGCGTGAGATCAATACTACCGATCCGGACTATTACAAATGGACGCAGTGGATCTTCTTGCAATTATTCAAAAAAGGCTTGGCGTACAAGAGCGAGATGGCGGTTAATTGGTGCACGTCCTGCAAATGCGTGTTGGCGAACGAAGAGGTCGTCGGCGGCGTGTGCGAACGTTGCGGCGGCGAAGTTGTGCGTAAGGTGAAAAGTCAATGGATGCTCAAAATCACCGAGTATGCACAACGCCTGATCGACGATCTGGACCTGGTGGATTATCCGGAACGCGTGCGTGCGCAACAAATTCACTGGATCGGCCGTTCGACCGGTGCCCAACTGACCTTTAAAACCACGGCCGGTCAGGATATTGATATTTACACCACCCGTCCCGACACCTTGTTCGGTGCGACGTATATGGTCGTTTCGCCGGAACATCCGTTGCTCGAAACCTGGGCGGATAAACTGGCAAATATAGACGAAGTGCGCGCTTATCAAGAAGCCGCTTCGAAAAAATCGGATTTCGAACGTACCGAAGTTGCGAAGGATAAAACCGGTGTTCGGTTGGATGGCGTCATGGCCATCAATCCGGTTAATGGGGAAGAGATTCCGATCTTTGTATCCGACTACGTGTTGGTATCGTACGGTACCGGCGCGATCATGGCGGTGCCGGCCCACGATACCCGCGACTGGGAATTTGCGAAGAAATTCAACCTGCCGATCCGCGAAGTGGTCAAAGGCGGCGCAGACGTGCAAAAAGAAGCGTTTGTCGACTGTGCCACTGGCATTATGGTCAATTCCGGCTTCATGGATGGCATGACGGTTGAACAAGCAAAAAAAGCCATGTGCGAATGGATTAAAGAACAACATATCGGTTCGGAAAAGGTCAACTTCAAACTACGCGACTGGGTATTCTCCCGTCAACGCTATTGGGGCGAACCCATCCCGATCATCCATTGTCCGCATTGTGGTTATGTGCCGGTTCCGGAAGAAGAATTGCCCATCAAGTTACCGATGGTCGACAGTTATGAGCCGACCGATAACGGTGAATCGCCGTTGGCGGCCATTGATGAATGGGTGAACGTCACCTGCCCGCATTGCGGTGCTCCGGCCAAACGCGAAACCGATACCATGCCCCAATGGGCCGGTTCGTCGTGGTATTTCCTGCGGTATACCGATCCGCACAATAAAGAGGCGCTTGCTTCGAAAGAGGCGTTGGCATATTGGTTGCCGGTCAACTGGTACAACGGCGGTATGGAACACACCACGCTGCACTTGTTGTATAGCCGTTTCTGGCACAAATTCTTGTATGATATCGGTGTGGTTCCGACCAAAGAACCGTATGGCAAACGCACCAGTCACGGCATGATCCTCGGCGAAAACGGCGAAAAGATGTCTAAATCGCGCGGCAACGTGGTCAATCCGGATGAGATCGTGCAGGAATACGGCGCCGATACCATGCGGTTGTACGAGATGTTTATCGGTGACTTTGAAAAAGCCGCCCCGTGGTCGAGCAACAGCATTCGCGGTTGTCGCCGTTTCTTGGATCGCATTTGGTCGTTACAAGATCAAGTGGTAGACGGCGATGTTCGCGCGTCGGTCGAAGGAGATATCCACCGCGCCATCCGTAAAGTGGGTGACGATATCGAAACCTTGAAATACAATACGGCGATCGCCGCGTTGATGGAATTGCTCAACGCTATTGCCAACGGCATCACCCGTGAAGAATACAAGATTCTGTTGATTTTGCTCAACCCGTTTGCGCCGCACATGACCGAAGAAATTTGGGAAACGATGCAATTCGGCGGCATGATCGCTGAAACCGCCTGGCCGACCTTTGATCCGGCCAAATGTGTCGAATCGACGGTGGAAATTGCGGTTCAGGTCAACGGCAAAGTGCGTGCGAGAATGTCGATCGCGGCGGATGCAGCATCGGCCGATGTCATCGCTCAAGCCAAACAGGAAGACAAGATTGCCGAACTCCTGCAGGGAATGCAGATCGTCAAGGAGTTGTACGTGCCGGGCAAACTGGTGAATATTGTGGTAAAACCGCAATAACAAAAAATAAGTGCAAAAACATCTTGACGAAATGATAATCGTACAGTATAATAAATTGTATCTAATTTGATAATACCCCTGCTGTATGGTGGAGGGAGGGAATATTGTGTCAGAAGTCAAAGTCAAAGAGAATGAATCTTTGGATAGTGCTTTGCGTAGATGGAAAAAATCCTGTGCGCGTTCCGGTGTCCTCGCCGAAGTGCGTAAAAGAGAGCACTATGAGAAACCTTCCGTGAAACGTAAAAAGAAATCGGAAGCGGCTCGCAAAAGAAAATTCAAATAATCTTAACCGAAAAAGCGAGCAGAAATGCTCGCTTTTCGGTTAACTGGTAAAGATATTATCCAAAAGAAAGGACGTGTATCACCATGAAATTGTTTCAACCGGATCTGTTAAAACGGCGCATCACCGATCTCACCGAATCGGATCTTCGCGCATGGGGGATACAAGGCCTTTTGTTGGATGTAGATAATACCTTGACCACCCACGACAGTCAAGCGCTTAGCGACGAGGTCGAAGCGTGGATCGAATATATGCGTGAGGTTGGGTTTTCGCTGATGATCGTCTCCAACGCGAAAGAAAGCCGTGTCAAACCGTTTGCCGACCGGATCGGACTGGCGTTTGAATATCGTGCTGCCAAACCGCTTGGGATCGGATTTGCGCGCGCGCGTCGCCGGTTAGGGCTTTCAAAATCACAGTGTGTGGTGATTGGCGATCAACTGTTCACCGACTTACTCGGCGCGAAATGCGCCGGTATTCGGTGTGTGCAAGTATTGCCGATCGAGTTGGAATACGGGAAACCGTTTATGATGTTTAAACGTCGTTTGGAACGATGGTTGATGAAAGGATCAGGTGACACGGTATGAACGCACGATTCGGTCCTGCCGGCAATGCCGAAAGCTTTTATGAGCAAGGGTATAAATCGACGGTGCAAGCGCCGAAATGGTTGCGCGAGATGGGGCTTTCCGCCTACGAATACCAGTGTGGCCGCGGTGTGCGCGTCAACGAGTCCACGCTCGCGACCATGCGTGATCAAGCACAACAACACGATATCGCGATTTCGCTGCATGCGCCATATTATATTTCGCTCGCATCGGCGGATCTTGAAAAACGAGATAACAGCATTCGCTATATCTTAGAAAGTGCGCGTGCGGTAAGCGCGATGGGTGGTAACCGCATCGTGGTGCATCCCGGTGGTTTGGGCGGTGTTTCCCGGGAAGAAGCTACGGTTATTGCGTGCGATACCTTGCGCCGCGCCCAAGCGGCTCTCGATGAAGAGGGGCTGTGTGATGTGCACATCTGTCCCGAAACCATGGGCAAGATCAACCAACTCGGTAACTTGGATGAAGTGATGACCATGTGTCAGGTGGACGAACGGTTTTTGCCGTGTATCGATTTCGGACACCTCAATAGCCGTACCGGCGGTGAGGTCAACGGATATGACGCCTATCGTGCGGTATGGAAAACCATTCACCAAACGTTGGGGGAAGAACGAGGCAAAGCGTTTCACGTCCATTTTTCTAAAATTGAGTATTCGGCCGGCGGCGAAAAGCGCCACCTTACCTTTGCTGATACGGCGTTTGGTCCCGAACCGAACGATCTTATGAAACTGTTGGTGGAACAACAGTTGTGTCCGACCATTATCTGTGAATCGGCCGGCACCCAAGCGATAGATGCTTTGCAGATGAAACAGTTGTATCAACAACACAAGGAGGAATTGTGATGAAACGGATTTTGATACTCAACGGTCCGAACTTGAATTTTCTTGGCAAACGGGAACCGACGGTGTACGGGGTACAGACGTATGACGATCTGTGTGCCGGTATTCAAAAACAAGCCGCGTCCTTGTCGGTTGAGGCGCAAGTGCGCCAAAACAACTGCGAAGGTACGTTGATCGATTGGTTACAAGAGGCAGCCGATACCTTTGACGGTGTGGTGCTCAATGCCGGTGCGTATACGCACTATAGCTATGCGTTGCGTGATGCGATTGCCTCCATTCAAATTCCGGTGATCGAAGTGCACATCTCCAATATTCATGCGCGCGAAGCGTTTCGTCACGAATCGGTGATTGCACCGGTTTGCCGCGGTCAAATCGCCGGACTCGGGTTCGAAGGATATTATCTGGCGATGCGAGCACTTGCGGAAATGGAATAAAATTCGGTATAAAATACGCATTAACACTTGCAATATCGGACAAAATGCGGTAAGATAAAACAAGAAGTAATTTTGGAGGAATTGAATTATGGTATCAGCAGGCGATTTTCGTAACGGCGTAACGTTTGAAATGGACGGCAACGTCTATCAGATTATTGAATTCCAGCACGTAAAACCGGGTAAAGGCGCGGCTTTCGTGCGTACCAAGATCCGCAACGTGATTGCGGGTTCGGTCGTGGAAAAAACCTTCAACCCGTCGGAAAAATTCCCGACTGCGTACGTAGAACGCAAAGAAATGGAATATTCCTATACCGATGGCGATCTGTATTATTTCATGGATCTCGAAACCTATGAACAACTGCCGATCGGCCAAGACGTGTTGGGCGATGCACTGCGTTTTGTGAAAGAAAACATGGTGTGCAAAGTGGTTTCCTACAAAGGTAACGTGTTCGCGGTCGAACCGCCGAACTTTGTAGAGCTGCAGGTTACGAAAACCGATCCTGGTTTCAAAGGCGACACCGCCACCAACGCGACCAAACCGGCTACTTTGGAAACCGGTGCGGAAATTCGCGTGCCGTTGTTTATCGATGAAGGCGAAATGATCCGCGTCGATACGCGCACCGGCGAATATATGGAACGCGCCTAATTGTTAGGTTAACCATTATCGAATCAGAAAGGAATGACCGACATGACTATTACCGAAAAAGTGGCTCACTTGAAAGGCTTGGCAGAAGGCATGGAAATTTCTGCCGAAACCAAAGAAGGCAAATTGTTGCTTGCGATCATCGACGTGCTCGATGACGTTTCGTTGGCGATTGAAGATATCGACAACTACACCGAGGAACTCGCTGCTCAGGTCGACGAAATTGATGAAGATCTGGCCGATCTCGAAGACGAATTCTATGGTGATGACGATTGCGATTGCTGTGATTGCGATTGCGAAGATGAGATGTACGATGTCTGCTGCCCGAACTGTGAAGAAGAATTCGCGGTAGACGAAGACACGTTGCTCGACGGTTGCGTTGAATGCCCGAACTGCGGCGAACATCTGGAATTCGATATCGATTGCTGTGACGACGATTGTGATTGCGGTTGCTGCGATTGCGATGGCGAAGAAGACTAATTGATACACAAACAGCCGGTGTACCCATAACGGTCCACCGGCTGTTTTACTATGGAAGGGGGAGAGGCGACTTGAAAATAGTAGCGGTTGATTTAGGGCTTGCCCGTACCGGTATCGCCGTGTCTGATCCAACCGGTTTTTTAGCTTCTCCGGTTGGCACCATTGCGGAAAAACGGTTGGATGTGTTGCTCGAAAAGGTAGCCGCGGTTGTGGCAGAACATCATCCTAAACGGATTGTCGTGGGACATCCGCGAAACATGGATGGCAGTTGCGGCGAAAGCGCTAAACGCGCCGAACAGTTTGCGGCTGATCTTCGCGCTAAAACCGGTATCGAAACCGTGTTGTGGGACGAGAGACTGACCACCACTACCGCGATCGGTTATCTTAACACCGCCGACGTACGCGGCAAAAAGCGGAAAGCCGTGGTCGATACCGTCGCCGCCACCGTGATCTTGCAAAACTACTTAGATTCCTTAACATAAAAAAGCATCCGGTAAAAACCGGATGCTTTTTTATTAGTCTATTAGGTTTTCACGGTCAAACAAAGGAGAATCAAAGAAATCTTTTATACTGATTTCAAAGCCTTCGCAAATTTCATAGATGATTCGCATTTTCATGCTCGGAAATGTGCAGTTTAAGATGGTACTCAAAGTCGATTGCGGTACACCGCTTTTCATTGAGAGTCTATACTGCGTCAAGTTTCGTTCTTTGCAAAGTTCCAGAATCCTTTTGGAAATAGCTTCGTTCAACGGCATAATCACACCTCTATGCTTCGATTACTTGATAAAAGTATAGAGATTTATCCTCAACAAATACTACGAGTACTTGATACACATCAAAAATTATGCTAT
This sequence comes from Acutalibacteraceae bacterium, assembly GCA_045544455.1. Taxonomy (GTDB): domain Bacteria; phylum Bacillota; class Clostridia; order Oscillospirales; family Acutalibacteraceae; genus JAZPYZ01. The sequence continues at coordinate 59,728 of JAZPYZ010000010.1, forward strand.
TATTTATTTAAAAGGAGGGAAAAACGTGAGATGTGATAATATTTTCTGCGTTTATTGGGATCGGAATACATGTGTGCTCGAAGAAGTTTCATTGGATGTGCAAGGGTGTTGCGTTGATTGTATATATGTAGATATTGATAAAAAAGTATTAGAACAAGAGAGAACAAGCGCGCGAGCGCGCGAACGATAATAAAAAAGCATCCGGTAAAAACCGGATGCTTTTTGTTTTGATGTTACAATCAGTCGCTGGTAAACGGCAACAAAGCAATTTGACGAGCGCGTTTGATCGCGACAGTCAGTTCGCGTTGGTGATGAGCACAGGTGCCGGTCACACGACGCGGAAGGATTTTAGCGCGTTCCGACATAAAGCGGCGGAGACGAGCGACATCTTTGTAATCAATGCTATCGATATGATCGACGCAGAAAGCGCAAACCTTGCGGCGGCTTTTGCGTGCCGGACGCATCGAACGTTCAACATTTTCGGCCATGTCAAAGCCCTCCTTTAATCAAAATTGAGGTTGCGTCATTAGAACGGCAGTTCATCATCGCCGGTGATTTCTTCGAAATCGTTAGCCGCGGCGGTCGAGAACGCAGGAGCCGTTTCGGTGAACGCAGGAACTTGGGAATCATACCGAGGACCGGCATTCGAATCCCGTTTGGATTCAGCAAAAAATACGTTGTCGGCAATTACTTCGTAAGCGGTACGTTTGTTGCCGTCTTTATCCGTATAATTGCGGCTTTGCAAAGAACCTTGCAAAGCCATGCGCTGGCCTTTGCGGAAATAATTGCACACAAATTCCGCCGTGCCGCGCCACGCGACCACGTTGATGAAATCGGTTTGTCTTTCTTGACCTTTCGGCTGATAAGCACGATCTACCGCGAGCGAAAAGGTCGTCACGGCCACCTGAGACGGGGTATGACGCAATTCCGGATCCGCAGTCAAACGGCCCATTAAGCAAATAACATTCATCTTGTGTTCACTCCCTTAGTTTTCTTTGCGGATCACCATCGTGCGCAGCACGCCATCGGTGATTTTCGCAATACGTTCCAATTCGGCCGGGAACTGCGGGCCGCTGACGAAATTGTACAGCATGTAGTAACCGTCCGCTTCATCGTTGATGAGATAAGCCAAACGGCGTTTGCCCCATTCTTCCACTTCGCCGATTTCGGCGTTCTGCTCGATCAAGGTTTGGAATTTCTCCTTCATCGCAGAAATGCCTTCTTCTCCCAAATTCATCGAGAAAATGAAGACCGCCTCATAGTTTGCTTTGATCGTAGGCATAATTCTTGCACCTCCTTATGGTCTAGTGGCCCTGCCCACGCGGCAGAGCAAGGATAGCGCGTGACAGGTAACCTGTACACGAACGCCATAATATTATAACAGCACTCGTTTGGTTCGTCAACACTTTTTTTACATAATAAACCGATATTTTAGGCGGTTTTCGATTGATTTTTGCAAAAAAACGAATATAATGGTAGATATGTGTGAATGGGGGTGGCTGTATTGCAACGCATGACCGATAAACCCTGTTTTATCGGGGAAGGCCCGGTCTGGCGCGCGCACGACCGGCGACTGTATTTTGTAAATCCGCAAGATCGTGAGATCGGGCGGTTGTGTTTAGACAACGGCACGGTCGAATGGTTACCGGTGGATGAGCCGGCTTCGAGTTTAGCGTTCACCACCGACGGACGGATGTTGGTTGCTACCCACCACGGCGTATGGTATCGCGAAGATAACGGTTCGCTTACCCCGCTTAGTGACGAGGCTTCCCGTATTCGATACGCCAACGATGGAAAAGTCGGACCGGACGGCGCCTTGTATGTCGGGACGCAGTCGTCCAAACGCATGCGTCTTTCGGATGAGATTGACGGCCGATTATACCGTATCGATCCAACCGGTTCGGTTGCGGTATTGCTCGATGGCTTGATCTTGTCCAATGGATTGGACTGGTCTCCGGACGGCACGATATTGTATCACACCGATTCCGATACGAATCGAATTCGAGAATATACCTTTGACATAACGACCGGCAACATTCGCTTTACCGGCCGGCAGGTGTTGGTCGATGGGGTAGACGGCTTAACGGTAGATGCTGACGGCCGTCTGTTTGCCGCCTGTTGGGGCAAACGCCATTTGGCGTGTATCGATCCGGTTACACTCGCGGTAACGTCGTATATCGATACGCCGTGTACCATTCCGGCCAGTTGTTGCTTTGCCGGCCAAGACCTCAAAGATTTGATTATTGTGTCGGCGGATTATCACCGCGTCGACAATGGTATAGAGGGTTACGTTTACCGCCACCGTATGCCGTCGGCAGGTAAAGAGCCGTATTTGTTTGGTTGAACATGCGACAATATGCAGAATTTTATGCATAAATTTACGCAAAACGGTTGACATGTGCGGATAATTGATGTATATTTATTCACACGATCGCTGTATATAAGGGAGGGACGGGTATGAATCAACAGGCGATGACCAATGTGAATAGTTATGCCCGTTTGCCCGTAGAAGTTGTTTCCGGCCAAGGATCGTGGTTGTACGACGCACAGGGCAAAGCATACATCGATATGGGGGCCGGCGGCGGCGTGACCACATTCGGTGTAGCGGATGCATCGTGGAATGCGGCGGTTACGGCTCAACTGGAAACGTTGCAGCATACCTCGTATTTGTATCGCAACGAACCGTGTTCGGAACTGGCCGATCTGTTGTGCGAGAAAACCGGTATGCACAAGGCGGTATTCAGCAACTCCGGCGATGAGGCCAATGAGTTTGCGGTGGATATTGCGCGGCGGTATGCCACGGCCCGGTATCAGGACGATCCCTTCACCGTAGTGACCTTGCGCGGTGGTTTTATCGGTCGGTTTTCTACAAACGGTTTTTGCACAATCGGGACCGATAACGTATACGAGCTCGATGCGGTTGCCGCCCGGACCAAAATCGCCGCGATCTTGATCGAATGTGTGCAAGCGGACGGTGCCACTCCGTTGGATAAAGAATTTGCTCGCCAAGTGGCGGCATTTGCGAAGAAAAAGGATATTTTGCTTATTGCAGACGAGGTACAGTGCGGCAACGGACGTACCGGTACGTGGTATAGTTATATGCAATACGGTATCCAGCCGGACATCGTCACCACCGCCAACGGACTCGGCGGTGGATTGCCCATTGGCGTAACCTTGCTTTCGCAACACGTGCAAGCGGTACTGGGCATCGATCGGTACGGTTCGATCTTCGGCGGCAATCCGGTGTGTTGTGCCGGCGCGTTGAACGTGTTATCCCGCTTGGACGAGACATTGTTGTCCGACGTGCGTCGTAAAGGGGCATGGGTGTTGGATACGTTGCGCAATACCGCCGGCGTAGAACAGGTGGACGGGCTTGGTTTAATGATTGCGTTCACACCGAAAAAAACCGTTGACGAAGTGGTGCGTGCCTGTGCCAAACAAGGGGTATTGTGCTTGCCGTATGGCGATAAAGTGGGGTTGCTTCCGGCTCTTAACATTCCGGAAGATCTGCTCAAAAAAGCGATTACTGTTCTGCAAAACGTGTTATAAAAATACCGAAAATCGGTGATCGGCGGTGCGATGGGTGCCGCCGATCATCTTGTGTGTTTGGATAAAATAAAAAAAGTTTTAAAATTTCGAAAATTTTACTTTACTTTACGATGATAAAGTGATAATATGGTAAAGTATTCTGTTTAGAGTAAGGTTGTGTTAAGATGAATTTTCGTTGTGAATCGGTGGATAGATTGTTTCAAACCATTCTCAATTTGGAAAATTTAGAGGAATGTTATGCCTATTTTGAAGATATCTGCACCATCAAAGAGATTCAAGATATGGCGCAACGGTTGGATACGGCGATTCTGTTGGCACAAGGAAAAAGTTATCAAAAGATCGCCGACGAAGTAGACGTGAGTACCGCGACCATCGGTCGGGTGAGCAAATGTCTGCGTTACGGTAGCGGCGGTTACCGGAAAGCTATTGAAAAACTGGGTATAGGGGAGGATGACGACACATGAATATCGAAAACATAGCCCTTGGTTTTAATGAACAGGTTATGCTGTCGTTGCGCTCGTTATACCGTGCTTATGGATATACGCAGTATACCATGAGCAAGTTTGAGGAATATGACCTGTACGCACGCAATAAGGATTTCTTGATTTCGGATCAGATCATTACGTTTACCGATACCAACGGTAAATTGATGGCGCTTAAACCCGACGTTACCTTGTCGATTGTCAAGAACAGTAAAGACCAGCCGAACGGCGTGCAAAAAGTGTTTTATAACGAAAACGTGTATCGCGTATCGAAAGATGCCGGTTTTAAAGAACTGATGCAGGTCGGTTTGGAGTGTTTCGGCGATATCGACGATTACCTGATCGGCGAAGTGATCTTGCTGGCGGCCGAAAGTTTGCGCAGCATTTCACCCGATTGTGTGTTGGATGTGTCGCATCTGGGTATCTTGTCGGCGGTGATGGACGCTTTTGGTTTGTCGTCTGTGGATCAAACTGCTATCGTGCACTGCATCGGCGAGAAAAACCTGCACGAACTCACGACCGTGTGTCGTGCCGCGGCCCTGACCAATGAACAGATTGCCTTGCTTGGCAACCTGATCACCGTCGGTGGTAAACCCGAGGCGGTACTGCCGGTTTTGCGGCGATTGTTGACCGACGTGATCGATTCCGCGCCGTTGGATCAATTGACGCGTGTGGTTACCGCGCTCGAACAAACCGGTTACGGCGATATGTTGCGAATCGATTTTTCGGTTGTGGATAACATTCAGTATTATAACGGAATTGTGTTTAAAGGGTTTATCAATGGGATTCCGACCGGCGTACTGTCGGGCGGTCAGTACGATAAATTGATGAAGAAAATGCATCGCAAGTCCGGCGCAATCGGGTTTGCGGTCTATCTCGATCAACTGGACCGCCTGTATGAGGCGGGACACGATTACGACGTCGACGTCGTGTTGCTGTACGAGGCGGATACCGATACCGCCGCGGTGTGTCGCGCTATGCAAGCGTTGGCCGCACAAGGATTCAGCGTGACGGCGCATCGCACGATCCCGGAACATATTCGATACAAACAAGTAGCGCGTATAACAGACGGAGAGGTGACCATTCTTGAAAACCATGCTTAACGTCGCGTTGCCGAAAGGGCGGCTCGGTGAGAAAGTATATGCCATGTTTGAAAAAGCGGGATTCGAGTGTCCGTCCATCCGCGAAAACAACCGTAAACTGATCTTCGAAAACGAGCAGGTTGGTGTGCGTTACTTTTGGGTAAAACCGTCGGACGTTGCGATCTACGTAGAACGTGGTGCCGCGGATATCGGCGTAGCCGGCAAAGACATTTTGTTGGAATATAAACCCGACGTGTACGAACTGTTGGATCTCAATATCGGTAAATGTCGGATGGCCGTTGCAGCGAAAGAATCTTTTCGGGATGATCCTCAGCGCACCTTGCGTGTAGCGACCAAGTTTACCAACATCGCCGCCGACTATTATCTGTCGCAAGGCCGCGATATCGACATCATCCACCTAAACGGTTCGATCGAATTGGCCCCGATTTTAGGACTTTCGGACGTAATCGTGGATATCGTCGAAACCGGCACCACCCTTAAAGAAAATCATCTCGCCGTGGTCGAAACCATTGTACCGATCAGTGCTCGATTGATCGCCAATAAAGCGAGTTTCAAGTTTAAAAACGAATCGATTCAAAAAATTGCGCAGGAAATGGCTGCGCAAACGGAGGCATAAACCATGATCAAGATTTTTAAATACGGCGAAGTCGAAAACGCAGACGTGTTTGCGCGTGCCGTTCCGACGGTCAACGTCGAAGCGGTGGTTGCCGATATTCTTGCCGATGTACGGCAAAATGGCGATAAAGCGTTGCTCGCGTATTGTGAAAAATTCGATAAAGCGGTACTCACTTCGTTACAGGTGACACCCGAAGAGATCGACGAAGCGGTGGCCGCGGTCGAACCGAAATTTCTCGATATTTTGGAACAAGCGGCGATCAATATTCGCAAATTCCATGAAAAACAAGTGCGTAATAGTTTCATCATCAACGACGAAAACGGCATCGTGGTCGGCCAAAAGGTGATCCCGGTCGACCGTGCCGGTCTGTACGTGCCGGGCGGCACCGCTGCCTACCCGTCCACCGTTTTGATGGACTCGATCCCGGCGAAAATTGCCGGCGTGCGCGAAGTGGTGATGGTCACACCGCCCAATCGGGAAGGTAAAGTCAATCCGGTTATTTTAGCGGCTGCGAAGATCGCCGGCGTGGATAAGATTTTCAAAGTTGGCGGCGCACAAGCGGTAGCGGCGTTGGCTTACGGCACCGAAAGTGTGCCGAAAGTCGATAAAATCGTCGGCCCTGGCAACGCCTTTGTGGCCGAAGCGAAAAAACAGGTGTTCGGTCAGGTGTCGATCGATATGATCGCCGGTCCCAGTGAGATTTTAATCGTGGCCGACGGCGCGACCAATCCGCGTTTTGTGGCGGCCGATCTGTTATCCCAGGCCGAACACGATAAACTCGCCAGTGCCGTATTGGTCACCGATTCGTACGATCTGGCAATGGCGGTTCAACAAGAACTCGAGGTGCAGATTCCGCAACTGGCCCGTGCCGAAATCGCGCGCGAATCGATTGACGTTAACGGCAAGATCATCGTGGCCGACACGCTGGAACAAGCCATCGATATCGCTAACGAGATCGCCCCCGAGCACTTGGAACTGTGCGTCGATAATCCGTTTGATTATCTCGACAGCATCCGTCACGCCGGCTCGATCTTTATGGGGCGTAACTGCCCGGAAGCGCTCGGCGACTATTTTGCCGGCCCGAACCACACCCTGCCCACCAGCGGCACGGCCAAGTTCTCCAGCCCACTTTCGGTCGACGATTTCGTCAAGAAAACACAATACACCTACTACACGCGTGACGCGCTCAAACGTGTGGCGGACGATGTGGCGTATTTTGCCACCGCCGAAGGCCTTACCGCCCACGCCAAAAGTGCCGTTATCCGTACGGAGGATGAAACAAAGTGAGTCGTTTTTTCAGTCAAAAGTACGCGGCGCTCGTGCCGTATACCCCCGGTGAACAACCGAAGGATATGCAATATCTAAAACTCAATACCAACGAGTCGCCGTTTGCGCCTTCGCCCAAAGCGCAAGCATATGCCGCGAAAGCGGCCGAAAGCCTGCAACTGTATTCCGATCCCGAATGCAAAGATCTCGTTGCCAAAGCGGTCGATTTGTTTGGCGTCGCACCGGATGAGATCTTGTTTACCAACGGTTCGGACGAGATACTGAATTTCGCGTTTATGGCGTTTTGCGACGAAACTCATCCGGCGCTGTTTCCGAATATCACTTATGGGTTTTATCCCGTGTTTGCCAAACTGAACGGTGTTCCGTATACGGAAATCCCGTTAAAGGCCGATTTTTCGATCGATATCGAGGATTATGTCGGACACACCGGCATGATTGTGATCGCCAATCCGAACGCGCCCACCGGCATTGCCTTGTCGGCCAAACAGATCGAAACGATCGTCTGTAACAATCCGAACAGTGTCGTGGTGGTGGACGAAGCATACGTCGACTTTGGTGCGGAAAGTGTAATCGGGTTGATCCATCAATACGATAACCTGCTTGTCACCCAAACCTTCTCCAAATCGCGTTCTTTAGCCGGCGCGCGGCTTGGATTCGGTGTCGGGTGTAAAGCGCTGATTCAAGATCTCAACACCGTCAAATATTCCACCAATCCGTATAACGTCAATCGCATGACAATGGCCGCCGGGCTCGGTTCACTGGAAGATGAAGCGTATACGCGTGCCAACTGTCGCACCATTATGGAGGTGCGCGCATGGACCACCGATGAATTGGTGAAACGCGGTTTTGAGGTGCTGGATTCGATGACCAATTTCGTGTTTGCCAAACATCCCGCGATCAACGGCAAACAACTGTATCTCAAACTAAAAGAGAAAGGGGTATTGGTGCGGCATTTCGATACCGAATTGTTGGCACCGTACAACCGCATCACCATCGGCAATGCCGATCAAATGCGTACCTTTATCGATACATTACAAGCCATTTTGGAGGAACTGTTATGAGAACGGCTACCATCAATCGCCAAACGGCGGAAACCGATATCAAGCTCACCTTGTGTGTCGACGGAACCGGTAAAAGCAACGTTAATACCGGTTGTGGTTTTCTGGACCACATGCTGACCTTGTTTGCCAAACACGGCCGGGTTGACTTGGACGTCACCTGTAAAGGGGATGTACAGGTGGACTATCACCACACGGTCGAAGACGTCGGCATCGCTCTTGGACAAGCGTTCAAGAGCGCTATCGGCGATAAAAAAGGCATGGTGCGTTACGGCGACACCGTGTTGCCAATGGACGAGGCATTGATCTTGTCGGCCATCGACTTTTCGGGCCGTTGCTATTTAGGGTTCGATCTGCACATTCCGGCTAAACGCGTCGGCGGGTTCGATACCGAACTGGTCAAAGAGTTTTGGTACGCCTTCGTGCGCAACGCCGAATGTACGTTACACATCAAACAACTTGCCGGCCGCAACTCGCACCACATCATCGAAGGTGCGTATAAATCGGTTGCTCGTACTGTTAAACAAGCGGTTGCGATCGATCCGGATTTTGCCGACGATATTCTGTCCACGAAAGGTGTTTTATAATGGTTGCCATTGTTGATTACGGTGTCGGCAATCTGTTTTCGCTGAAAAGTTCGTTTGCAGCGATTGGTGTCGACGTTGTCGTGACCGACGATCCCGAAACGTTGCAACAAGCCGATCAAATCGTGTTGCCGGGCGTCGGTGCGTTTGAGGATGCCGCCGTCAAACTGCGCGCATCGGGTTTGGCCGATGTGCTTAAAGCATTGGTCGCATCCGGGAAACCGTTGCTGGGTATTTGTCTCGGTATGCAGATGCTGTTCGAGAAAAGTTATGAGTATGGGGAACACGAGGGATTGGGGTTGATTCCCGGCGCGGTTAAACCGATCGCCGACGTCATCCCGTCGGACTATAAAATCCCACATATTGGTTGGAATGCACTTCGCTTTAAACAAGCATCCCCGTTGTTTGCGGATATTGCCGACGGCGATTGCGTGTATTTTGTTCATTCGTACTATGCCGCAGACTGCACCCCGTCGGTCATCGCGACCGCTGAATACGGTGCCGAACTGACTGCCGCGGTCGCTTATCGCAATGTGTACGGGTGTCAGTTCCATCCCGAAAAAAGCGGCGACGTGGGACTGCGTATTTTGCGCGCATTCGCTCAAATGAAAGGAGATACCGTATGCTGATCTATCCGGCAATCGATTTAATAGACGGCAAAGCCGTGCGCCTGTTCAAAGGCGATTACGCGAATATGACGGTGTATAACGATAACCCGGTCGAAGTCGCGCAAGATTTCAAACGGCAAGGCGCTACCCATATGCATATTGTGGATCTCGACGGCGCGAAAAGCGGATCTACTCCGAACTTCGATACCGTATGCGCCATCAAACAAGCCACCGGCTTGTTTTGCGAAATCGGCGGCGGTATCCGTAATATGGACGTAATCGATCGCTATATGGCCGCCGGTATCGACCGTGTGATTATCGGCACGGCTGCCGTCACCGATCCTGACTTTTTACAACAAGCGGTTGCGCGTTACGGCGACAAGATCGCCGTCGGCATCGATATCAAGGATGGGTTTGTCGCGATCAAAGGGTGGACCGAAAAATCCGAACTTCAAGCTTTTGATTTTTGTGCACAGATGCAAGCGGCCGGCGTTCGTACGCTCATCTGTACCGATATCTCGAAAGACGGTGCCATGCAAGGTACCAACCACGCCCTGTACCGCGAGTTGTCGGCGAAGTTCGATATGCAGATCATCGCGTCGGGCGGTGTATCGTCAATGGAGGACGTCACCCGTTTGACGGATCTTGACCTGTACGGCGCCATCATCGGCAAAGCCTACTACACCGGCGCAATTTCTCTAAAACAAGCAATCGAGGTGGCACAATGATTACCAAACGTATTATCCCATGCCTCGATGTGCGCGACGGCCGTGTGGTCAAGGGTGTGAATTTCGAGGGATTACACGACGTGTCTTCACCGGTAAGTTTGGCGAAGTTTTATAGCGAAAACGGCGCGGACGAACTGGTGTTTTACGATATTACCGCCTCGTCCGACGGCCGCAAATTGTTTACCGATATCCTGTGCGAAACCGCCAAAAGCGTGTTTATCCCGCTAACGGTCGGCGGCGGTATCAATACCGTCGCGGATTTCGATCGGGTACTCAAATGCGGCGCCGACAAAGTCAGCGTCAATTCCGGCGCGATCCGCAATCCGGATCTGGTGTACGAAGCCGCCAAGCGCTACGGCAATCAGTGCGTGGTGTTGTCGGCGGATATCAAACGAGTGGACGGCGTGTTTCGCGTGTTCGCCAAAGGCGGCCGGGAAAACACCGGCATGGAAGCGATCTCCTGGATCAAACGATGCGTGGACAACGGTGCCGGTGAGATCGTGGTCAATTCCATCGATACCGACGGTGTTAAACAGGGGTTCGATTTAGAGATGTTGGATGCCGTGTGTCAAGCGGTATCGGTACCGGTCATCGCTTCGGGCGGCGCCGGTTCGATGGATGATTTCATCACCCTGTTTAAAACGCTGCCCAAAGTGGATGCCGGGTTAGCGGCGTCGATTTTCCATTTCGGAGAAGTCGCGATCCCCGACCTCAAAGCCCACATGGCGGCCGCCGGTATTTCTACCAGAGTATAAGGAGAGAGTAGCATGAATATAGAAGCGTTGAAATTCGATGAAACAGGTTTGATCCCGGCGATCGTAGTGGATGCGATCACCAAACGGGTGTTGACCTTGGCGTATATGAATAAAGAAAGCCTGCGGATCTCGATGGAAAAGGGGCTCACCTGCTTTTGGAGCCGGTCGCGCCAGGAACTGTGGCTCAAAGGAGAAACCAGTGGCAACTATCAACACATCGTGTCGATCACGGCGGATTGCGATAACGACGCGTTGGTCGTGATGGTCGAACCCGACGGTCCGGCATGCCATCTCGGCACCGAATCCTGTTTCGAAAACCCGGTGTATCAAAGCGACGAGTTGAACGAGTTTTCGTACCAAGGGTTAATGAAACTGATCGAAGGTCGTAAAATCGAGAAAAAAGAGGGCTCTTACACCACCTATCTGTTCGAAAAAGGGCTCGATAAGATGCTCAAAAAGGTCGGCGAAGAATCGACCGAGGTGATTATCGCCGCGAAAGCCGATGATAAAAAAGAAACCATTTACGAAATTGCCGATCTCGCATACCATGTGATGGTCATGATGATCGAAATGGGCATTTCGCTCGAAGATATTCACAAAGAACTTGCGTCCCGTCACGTGATCGACCACAAGGTCAAACAGGAGAAGATGACACAATGATTCGCTGGGATTTTCACGTGCACACCACCTATTCGGATGGCCATAACACCCCCGAACAGATGGTGCAAGCCGCGATCGAAAAAGGCATGACCACCATCGGGTTTTCGGATCATTCGTACACCTCATTTGATTTAGAGTGTTGTATCCCGCTGGACCGTATTTCGTCCTACCAAGCGGAGATCGTGGCGTTAAAAGAGAAATATGCCGCCCAAATCGAGATTCGTTGCGGCATCGAGCAGGACTACGATTCTGCCACGTCGACCAAAGGGTACGATTACGTCATCGGTTCGGTGCATTATCTGTATTTAGATGGCAAATTCGTCGCGGTGGACATTCGCCCTGACGAATTGCTTGCGGCGGCGGATGCGTGTTTTGGCGGCGATATTTACGCACTGTGTGAGGCGTATTATCGCAAGGTCGCGGACGTGGTGAACAAAACGGGTGCCGATATCATCGGGCATTTCGATCTGATTTCGAAATTCAATGAACACGGCGAGATGTTTGATCCCGAACACCCGCGTTACGTTGCGGCATATAAGGGAGCGGCCGACCGGCTGCTTAAAACCGGCAAACCGTTTGAGATCAACACGGGTGCGATGTCTCGCGGTTATCGTGTAACGCCGTATCCGTCCACGCCGATTTACGAATATATCCGGCAAAATGGCGGTACGTTTATCTTATCTTCCGACAGTCATACCAGCGAAAACTTGTGCTTTCAATTTGAAGAGTGGAAGCGTTTGCTATAACAAAATGACTTGCAGTCTACGTGACTATGGGCCATTTTAACTAAAAAGCGCCTTGTTTTTTTGGGGGCGCTTTTTGCTTTACAAAAAAGCCGGTTGATTTTATAATGGGGACAGAAGGGTGGAATGTCGTATGAAAGTACGGTATTTGTGGTTGGTTGTCGTATTACTGGTTGGTCTTTTTACCGGATGTGATACAAAAGAACAATCCGTTTCCGATGCGAACATCATGCAGGACGGAAAAGGATTGTATACCATTGTTCGAGGCCAAGATGCGTCGGATGCGGTTATCAACAGCGTTGTTGAACTAAATAAAGCGATAGCTCAAAAAACCGGCGTATCTCTTGCTGTTTCGACCGATCGAGACGAAGCGAACGATGAAAGCTGCGAGATACTGATCGGAAAAACCAACCGTCCCGAAAGCAAAGCTGTGCTGAAAACTTTGTCGGAAAACAGTTATGCAGTTGCCATTCGAAATAATAAAGTGGTTATTATCGGTACAGATGATCACATGTTGATACTGGGGTTGCATGAGTTTTATAACCGAGTATTAAAGTCAGAAAAACAGACTGGCAAGGGTTATATTTTAATGAGTGCAGATAGCGTCTTTGCGGGGACGGTTGAAGAATCGTTTTCGCTTAGTGATATGATCACACTTGGTGGTACGATCCAAACATCCTGTGTCAACCGATTTGCTCTTACATTACCGAATGATGATCAACAAAAAAATTATCATATTGCGCAGGGCGCGGCATCAGACGGTGTCTATGGATATTTTGCACAACGAAATGCAGATGATACCGGCACGGTGATAGCCAAATACCGTATGGAGGATGCCCAATTGGTTGCCACCTCAGAAGTATTGGCACTGGGTCACGCCAATGGCATGGCCTATGATCCCGAACGGAAATGCTTGTTGGTGGTTGATGGCCTCAATAAAACAAACGCACTGTGGATGATTGATCCCGAAACCTTAACCATCACGGAAGAAATCAAGCTTCCCAAAACAGCGCACGGTATTGCCGTTCATCCCAAGACGGGAGAATATGTCATTCATACACGATACGATTTTTGGGTTTTGGATAAGGATTTTGCGCTGAAATCCTCTTACGCCCGTAAAAAGGTCGATTCGGCCTACGGTACCCAAAGTGTGTGGGCAGATGAATCCTATATCTATTTTCCCATGAGTGGTAAAAAATCGAAAGGAAAAAAGGATTGTATTTTGGAAGTGTACGATTGGGATGGCCATTACGTAACACGTGTTACGATTCCCGTCGCCGAAGAAATCGAAGCGATGTTTATGGCGAACAATCGGTACTATGCCAGCTTCAATATAATCGCTGGCGCACAGGATGAAGTATATGAACTGTTCGATTTCGCTTTTTCTTATTTTAAAGTAAAATGAAAAAGGCACCGCAGTCAGCAGACTGCGGTGCCTTTTTTTTGCATGATGACACTTTCTCGGGGCACACTATCATCGGAGGTGATCGTATGGCGAAAAAAGGCATGGCGCGTCCCGAACGCACACATACCAAACTGAAAAACGACCTGCCGCCGGTTCCGGAAATCAGCGGCAAAGCCAAACATGGCCATACACCGGCAAATCCTATTATCGCCGGTACCGAACCGCCGTCGCAAAAGGTGTACCACGCCCGTCCGCACCAATCGGATGCGCGTATTCCGGCGGATATTTATCCGGTGATCGACAACGACTTAGCGCGCGATAATATCGAGAATGACTTGACTGCCGCCGACCGACAAGATTTACAGTGAGGGGAACCAATATGAAATACGAACACGTTGACAAACTGCTCAAACAAGAACCCGAAGCCAAACGGTATTTTGACAACTTGCCCGACTATGTCCGCGAACAGATCCGACAACGCGGCAGTCACGTCAACTCGTTCGCGAGTTTGAAAGACTATGCCCAAAACCTGACTCGCGGTGATAACTAAAAAAACGACCTATCGGTCAAGCCGATAGGTCGTTTTTTAATTATTTCAGTAACGGTTCTACGATTTTCGGAAAATCGAGATAGTTATCGATAGTCAGATAGGGGAAATCCGATACGTATACCGATTCGTCGTTACCGCCGAGTCCGTAATCGTCCCCGATATACAACACGTTTTCGTGGGAGAGTCCGTTTTCTTGGCAATACTTGTCCAATGCATAATATTTGTTGTAGGGTTTCGGCGCCATATCAAACGAGGACGATCCGCCCACAAACACACAGTAGTCGTCAAACGTCGCAACCACGTCGTCGTAGATCGCGCGGCGTTTGGCACGGTCGGGATCAAACGCCAATTTGTCCTCTTGTTTGGCTTTGGTGCCGAGAATCGGGAAGGTCACACAACCCGACGGATGAAATTCTACGTTGTCACCGGCAAATTCGGTGAACCCGTATTTTTCGCGCAGCATCGTCACTTTTTTCTCAATCGTTTCGCGGTCACAATCCAACACCACATCTCGCACGATATCGATGGTTTTGGTTTCGGGATTATATTCGCCATACTGCAACCCATAGTTGCCGACGATATCGATCGGGAATTGACCGAGTTGATTAAACACCCGCATCACCTGACCGGCACCTGCCATCAGCAACTTGTATTTCTTCGATAATTGTTCCAATACTACGCGGTGTTCGGGACTCAACGGGGTTTTGTGTTGGGTAAGAGTGCCATCCAGATCCATGGCGATCACTTTAATTTTACTGTACATGACTTTCATCTCCATACATATCATAATTCAGCCAAAGGACGGTGTATCGATCTTTCAAATCTTTCGCATACCACACGGCATTTTGAATTTTTTCGTCGCCGTACAACGTGTAAAAAGCGTCCATATCGAGTTGTACCAAAGATAACATGCGCTTGATCTCGTCTGCCGACGGCATTTCCGACAAGATCTGCCGAATGGTCTCTTCGTTATCAAAGTAAGCGCTTGTCCGATCGGTGGTATAAGTGCCGATCTTGTCTTGCAACGCGACACATCCGTCTGCTACGTCGCGGTAAATTGCTTTCATCGTTTGCAGATAGCGGTCTCGGTTCGGGTTAAAGAGCTTGGCCGGCCACTTGTTTTGCACCAGGCGTTCGCGCACTTGCGCGGTGATCACTGTCGAATACGCTACATCGATGCCGTGGGGGAAATAGTCGGTATCGGTGATAATACCGGTTATTTCAAAGAAATGGGACAGGTGATGCTCGCTGCCGGATGCCGGTCTGGACGAACCGGCAAAACTCATCAAAATACCGATGATGACCAACGCTTCCATCAGGGTTTTGACGCTTTCTTCGTTGCGCTTTAACAACCCTTCGGCCAGATCTAAGGTGCGAGTGATCTGATCAAACGTCAAATCGTAAATGTACTGGCAGAAATATTCGCCGTTTACGCAATGGCTGAGTTTCCAGTCGTTCAGCGCCGAGAATTTACCGATGATATCGCCGTAACCGGCTTTGATCATGTCGATGGGAGCCTCTTTTAACACTTGAGTATCGGCGACGATCGCAACAGGCAGTCCAGCCGGATAGGTAACCTTCATGCCGCCGGTGATCATCGCGGCACCGTTGGAAGCATAGCCGTCCATCGACGGGGCGGTTGCTACGACCATATAGGGGACTTTTCGATCAAACGACACGTATTTACACAGATCCTGAATTACGCCCGAACCGATACCGATGATCAGATCAACACCATCCAATTGTTGTTCCACCGTTTCGATGGCGTCTTCGTTCGGCACTAAAATCTTATCGCCGCGAAAGATCACTTGTTTGACGGCTTTGTCGTCCAACGCGGCCATAACCTTGTCGCCTGCCGCGCCAAAGGTGTTTTCATCCGCTACGATCAAAACGTTACAGTTGTCGCGGCAGATATCGCGCAATCGCAAAATGGCGTTTTTTTCAATATACACATATTGAATATCACAGGTGTGGGTTTTGCCGCAAGAGCAAACTACCCCTTTAAGCAGTTCGTTGATATCCATGATTTTTCTCCTTTACATTATAGAGTAATTCCAGTATACTATTATCTGTCAGAACAAGTCAACAATTGACCTAAATCTTGCCTAATAAATGATTATTTGCAGGATTTATTGGTAAAATCGGTCAAAAACAATCAAAATGGGGAGGGCATCATGTTACACAAGGAACGGGAACAAGAGATACTGAGCATTTTAAAAATGTCCAACGGATTTGTCACCGTCAAGCATTTGTGCGAGGTGCTGTTTGCCAGTGAATCCAGTGTGCGGCGGGACCTGAAATCCCTGGAGGAACACGGACGAGTAAAACGGAGTTACGGCGGTGCCTCGTTGATAACGAATTTCAATAACGTGGCGACGTTTAGCAGTCGCACGCGACAAAACACCACGGCCAAACGATTGATCGCTAAAAAGGCTTCCGGTCTTGTGCAAGATGGCGATATCCTGTTTTTGGACCAGTCTACCACCTCGTTTTATTTGGCCAACGAGATCGTGCATCGCAGTTCGTTAACGGTGGTGACCAACAACATCGAAATTATGATGCTTTTGTCCGATTCGGGCGTCAAAGTGATCTCGTCCGGCGGCTATTTAAGCGATGAAAACCGAAATTGTCTCATTGGCGCCGAAGCTCAAAAAACCTTTGAAAACATCTTTGCGGATTGGATGTTTTTTTCGGTTAAATCGCTTTCGGGTGAGGGCGTGATAACCGACTGTTCTCGCGAAGAGATTGCGGTTCGAAATTGTATGTTAAATAATGCTAAGAAAAAAGTGTTTTTATGTGACAGCACCAAGTTCGGATCTCGATCTGCCTTCAAACAGTGTGAATTGGCGGATGTGGATTATTTAATCAGCGAGCAAGATTTTGCAAAAACATTTGCAGGGTATAACCAAACGATTGAACTCATGTAAACGCCATATTTTTGCACCGTTAATACCGTTGTTTTGAGGAACGTTATTAATGTTACCTTTACGAATGTGGCGACAAACTCCTCATAAAATTGCGCTTTTCAACCAAGTATTATGTCGAAAATGGACTTGTTTTATGAGAGCGTCTATGTTATAATAAGACATACATGCAGGATCGTGACACCCTACTGAAGAAAAAGGTTCTTTTAAAAGCAAGGAATTGTATTCAAAGGTGATGAGAAATATGATAGGAAAAACCGCAAAACGAGAAACTTCCAAGAGCCTTGTGCGTGGGTTGGAAGTGTTTGTGGAGGTGGCCGTTCTCTCGACCATTTATTATTTGTTTTGGCGTTTTGGTTACGGCGAGACCGGTTTGTTTGAATATAAAGGCAAATATGTGTTGATGGGGGTTTATGCCGTCATCACCTTTTTGCTGCTCAAGAATATGGATGGTTTTAAATTCGGTGATCTGCGTCGCTTGGATTTATCGCTGGCGCAGTGGATCGGTTGTTTTATCACCAACTTTATCACGTATTTCCAACTGTGCTTGATCGAAAACCGTTTGATCACACCGGTTCCGATGTTGTTGCTGATGTTGGTGGACGTTGTGGTTTGTACGGCGTTCATTTTTGTGTATGCGCGGTTATACCATCACATCTTCGCACCCCACCGGATGATCATGGTGTTCGGAACCGACGCGGCACTCGGCCTTAAGATCAAAATTGATTCCCGTTGGGATAAATATCACATCGAAAAGCTGATTTCCGCCGAAGAAGGTTTCGATAAAATTTGTGAAGAAATCATCCAATACAACGCTGTTGTTATCAACGACGTGCCGGCGCAGATCCGAAACGATATCTTAAAATTCTGTTACGAAAAAGAGTTGCGTGCCTATGTGGTTCCCAAAATCACCGACGTGATCTTGCGCGGCGCCAAAGATATCAGTTTGTTCGATACCCCGATCTTTTTTGTCAAAGGTACGGGTTTAAGTGTTCCGCAACGTGTGTTCAAACGCATTTTGGACATTTTCCTCTGCTTAGTGGCGATGATTCCGGCGGCACCGGTCATGTTGGCGGTAGCGCTGGCTATCAAACTGGAAGATGGCGGCCCGGTGTTTTACAAACAGGATCGCGTTACGATCGGCGGCAAACCGTTTGAGATTCTGAAATTCAGAAGCATGATCGTAGATGCGGAGAAATACAGCGGTGCGGCTTTGGCCGGCGATAACGATCCGCGTATTACCAAGGTCGGCAAAATCATCCGTGCGATGCGTTTGGATGAATTGCCCCAGATCCTCAATATCCTGAAAGGGGATATGAGCGTGGTGGGCCCCCGTCCCGAACGGCAAAACTTTATCGATGAGTTCTGTAAGGAAATGCCGGAGTTCACCTATCGCTTGAAGGTGAAAGGTGGCCTTACCGGGTATGCCCAAATTTACGGAAAATATAACACCGGTGCTTACGACAAGTTGCGTATGGATCTGTTGTATATCGAAAATTATTCACTCTTACTGGATATCAAGTTGATTCTGACCACCATCCGGATCATGTTCAGCAAGGATAGCACCGAGGGAGTCGACAAGGCTCAAGAGAACGAAAAGCGTGTACAGGAATTGATTGCTGAAACGCACAGAAATCAACATTAAGGAGAGCGGTTGCCATGGCCGAAAAACAAAAACGTGTTTTAATGCTTTGTCCCACTTTTTTTGGCTATGAAAACCGGATGGCCAAAGCCCTTCGCGACGAAGGTTTTTTGGTTCGCCTTTACGATGAACGTCCCAATACGGGGTTTCTTTGCAAAGCGTCTTTGCGCTATAACTTGAAGTTTTACAAACCGGTTGTTAAACGGTATATCCAAACCATCATCGATGAAAACCGTAACGAATCGTTTGATTACGTGTTTGTCGTCAAAGGTGAGGCAATCGGAGAAACCGAAGTGGCCATGCTTCGTCGGGCGTATCCGAACGCGGAACTGGTGTTATATTGTTGGGATTCGGTGGCGAACGTGCCGGACGGCGAGAAGAAGATTACCTTGTACGATCGCGTATTCACGTTTGATCCCCGTGATGCCGAAAAATACAACCTGCCGTTTTTACCCATTCCTTACGGGAAAGAGTATACGAAAACGGAACAAACCGGTGCCTATGAATACGACGTGGCGTTTATTGGCACGGCACATTCGGTGCGACCGCGCGTTGTAAAGCAGATTAAAGAGCAGTGTGAGCGTATGGGGCGCACCTGTTTCACGTATTTTTATTCGCCGCACGTGTTGGTGTTTTGGCTCAACAAGCTGACTAATCGCGATTATCGGTACCTGTCGCTGAAAGAAACGCATTTTAAAGCACTGTCTACCGAAGACGTTTGCCGTATTTACAACGCCAGTAAATGTGTGTTGGATATTGAACATCCGCGGCAACACGGCACCACCACTCGTCCGGTTGAAATGTTGCCCATGCAAAAGAAGATTATCACCACGAATTCGTATGTTAAACAATTTGCTTTTTATAACGAAAACAATTTCTGTATCATTGATCGGGATGATCCGCGAGTAGATGAGCAGTTTTTTGAAAGCGAGTATCTTCCGGTAGAGGAGGACATTGTAAACCAATATTCGCCGAAAAGGTTTGTCGAAACCCTTTTCGAGATTGAACGATAGATAAACATGAGCACAGCGTTTTCTGATCCGATATACTGGCAGAAAACGTTTGTGCGTATTTTTAGAGAGGGCAAAAAAATGGTGAAACCCGTCGTTGATGTGATCGTTCCGGTATATAATGGGGAACCTTTTGTGAAGACCATTATCGATACGTTTGAGGGGCAGACCTTTAAAGACTTCAAGGTGATTTTTGTCGACGATGGGTCGACCGATAACAGTTTAGCCGCTTTGCAAGAGGCGTTGACACAGGCTAGTTTTCCGTATGCGGTTGTGCATCAGGAAAACGGGGGTGCTTCCAAAGCAAGAAACACGGGTATTCAAAAAGCTGACGCTCAATGGATCACATTTGTGGATTGCGACGATAAGTTGGATGCTCGTTTTTTAGAGTATTTATATCGCAGTGTTACCGAACATAACACGGTTTTAGGATATTGCGGTTTTCAAGGTGTGCCGTTTCAAGAACAAGACAAGATCGTTCCTGTCGGCGAATATGATGGTGAAGTCATTTCCGCCGAGGAATGCATGAAACGGTTTTATACCAAATGGATCAGCCCGTGCTGTTTAATGTTTAACCGAGAATGGTTTTTGTCAAACGATTTGTTCTTTGATGAACAATGTACGTATTGCGAAGATATCCCGTTTATCACCACGTTGATAGCGGCAGCCGATACCGTTTCCGCACTGCATAACGACACGTATTTCTATTTACTTCGAGAAGGCTCGTCTATACGCAGTCCGAAGATGGAAAAATATCAAAACGGCATAGAGGCGTTTTGGCGCATGGCTGACCGTGTTGAGAAACAAGATTCCGCTGCCGCAACCGTCTTTCGGCGTGTGGGTAAAGCGAGGTACATGTTGGCCACCTTGCGCAAAGGGGCCGTGCAGTTGCCGTTCGAGAAATTCAAACGGCTCACCTCGTTGATAGAAACAGAGACGTTTAAAGAACAAATAAGAAACCTTTCTTCTTCTCATAAAGTAGCCGGGTATCTTTATTTGGTCTCGAAAACACTGTTTTATTACGGTATGCGTTCTTTGTTTAAGGATTAAGTTGAAAGGGGTTGTGGAGGATGACGGTAGGCGTTGCCATGGCGCTCTATAACGGGGCGAAATTCATCCGAACGCAATTGGATTCTATCCGAACTCAAACACTCGTGCCGGATCGAGTGGTTATGTGTGACGACGGTTCGCGAGACGGAACGGTCGAAATCGTACAGGCATATATACAAGAATTTAATCTGCAGGATACGTGGAAACTGGTCATCAACGAACAAAATCTCGGATATGCGAGAAATTTTTATAAAGCGATGCAGCTTTGTGATACGGATTTGATCTTTTTGTGTGATCAGGATGACGTGTGGTGCGAGGATAAGATCGAACGCATGACGGCGGTCATGGATGATCACGCAGAGATTTTGTTGTTGGCCAGCAAATTCGGCATGATAGATGCACAAGGAAACGTTATGCACGGATTGCTTGAGAAACGCGCGAAACAAACCGGCGGTATCCAAGAAGTAACGCATCTAGATTTGTTGAGGGTGTATTATTGGCCCGGCATGATCATGTGTGTACGCGGTGCGTTTTTCAAAAACATCGTGGATTTGATAAAAGATCATGCGGTTGCTCACGATCGAGTATTGGCTCATTTTGCTGCCGAACAAAGAGGGTTTTACGACTACGATTATATCGGCGCTTATCACAGACGCCACGATAACAACGCGGCGCACGAAGAGCACCGAATCTTTAAACTGTTGGATCTGCCACGTAAATTGCGCGATATGCGTGTTTATAGCGACATGCTGGAAGGCTTGTTGGAGATTTCGTTACCTTTTTCGCCGGAACATGTGGCTTTGATTCGCGAAAGATTAACGCTGTCTCAGTTACGAGAAGAGGCAGTGCGTAACAAAGATCTGAAACAGTTGCGCAACATATATAAAAACAAGACATTGTTGCGCACGGTTTCCTATATTTGCGATATCTGGTTAATTTGTTTTGGCAAATAATGTGTGAGGTGACACAATGGAACTCAGTGTAAAGAATAACACTTTAAAGAATAGAATACTGGTTAGTGTTATCAGCGTGTTGGTTTTAGTGATCGGCATGACCACCGCATGGGTAAACCAATTTCTCTCCGGCGCGATACTCGTGGCGGGGGCCGTTGGCGTGTATTTTTTTACGGTTCACAAAACGAGCGATAAAAACTACTTGGATTTTGTGGCTACCTTTAGTGCCGTGTGGATTGCGACCATTGGATTGGCGCAACTTAGATTGTTGGATTATCAAAAGATTTGGGAAATCCGAACCTGGATCAACTTGATTTTATCCACGGTTTGTTTCCAAATCGGCATACCGTTTGGTCACAAGGTGGGACAGAAAATTTTAGATTTAATCGGTTCCAAAACAGAAATTGACGTTGGAAGGATCCGGTTTCAGTTTAAAAAACAACGGTTGTTTTGGATATGCCTGGTTTCGACAGCTATAGCCGTAGCGCTGTTTGTCTGGAATATTCTGATTAAGGGATATGTTCCGTTTTTCTCCACCATGTTTAATGCATATGCCTATTTTTACACCAGACGAATGGTGTTTGTCACAGCGGCCTGCGCCGTTTCACCGATAGCCTATTGGTGTATCAAAAAAGGTGAATTGGCCGGTTGGCAAAAAGCATGCATGTATGCATGTATTGCGATCAACACCTTCATCATTCCGATTCTGCAGGTTAACAGGGGTGTTTTTGTGGTGGCGGCCCTTATGTTGACGGCTCCGGTTTTCTTCTTAAACGGCAAGAAATTTCTGGTTCTGCTAATGTGTTTGGTTGTGACGTTTGGGTTTTATGAGGTTGGTTCGGTGGCGAGAAACTATACCAACGAATATCTAAACAGCGTGTTTGAACCGACGCAATTTGATCCTATCGACGATCCTAAACCGGATCAAGATAAAGATGAAGACGACGATCATGACAGTTCCAAACCGAACAAAGGTACTACGAAACCCAGTACAAGCACCACCAAACCCCAGGCTAATAACTCTCAACCGAACGATAACAGTGGAAACGGTGGCGTAGGGTTTAAACTTCCGGCTAAACTATCCTTCTTGTACGGATATTTCACGGTCAGTCATGATAACTTTAACGAAGCGGTTGCGAATGCTTCGCGATATTCCTATGGTGTTAGACAATTAGCACCCTTCAACGTCATTCTCCGAAGCGGAACCATAGATGCCGCGCTCAGTAACACCGAATACTATACGGTCAAACCGGATTTAAATACGTCTAATTTAATCAGTAGTGCTTACTATGATTTGCGAGAATTGGGCGTATCTGTATTTGTGCTTTTGTGGGGCCTTATTTTGGGCGCTATCGAAATGATGTACTTAAAACATAAAGGCGTTTTCGCGTTGGCTGCTATGGGGAATTGCTTAACACCGGTTGTGTTTTGCTTCTTTTCGCCGTGGTTCGAAAACTTTACGTTATGGCTGTTTTGGGGCACCATATTGTTATTTATGTTTTTTGCGTGTGTTCATATATTGCCAAAAACAAAAAAATGTTAGGGGTTAAACGTGTATGAAAGGTATCATTCTTGCAGGCGGATCGGGCACCAGACTGTATCCGCTGACAAAAGTCACATCGAAACAACTTCTTCCGATCTATGACAAACCGATGATTTACTATCCGTTATCGGTGTTGATGAACGCCGGTATTCGCGATATTTTGATCATCTCCACACCGCAAGATACGCCTCGTTTCCAAGATCTGTTGGGTGACGGCCATCAATTTGGGGTTAATCTTTCTTATGCGGTGCAACCCTCTCCCGATGGCCTGGCGCAAGCGTTTATCATCGGCGCCGATTTCATTGGCGACGATACCGTTGCCATGGTGTTAGGGGACAATATCTTCTCCGGCCACGGCTTGAAAAAGCGCTTGAAAGCTGCCGTTGAAAATGCGGAAAACGGCAAAGGGGCGACGGTGTTTGGCTACTACGTCGACGATCCGGAACGTTTTGGCATTGTCGAATTTGACAAAGAAGGTCGAGCGATCTCGATCGAAGAGAAACCGGCTAAACCGAAGAGCAACTATTGCGTAACCGGTTTATATTTCTACGATAATCGTGTCGTGGACTATGCGAAAAACCTCAAACCTTCGGCTAGAGGCGAATTGGAAATTACCGACCTGAACCGTATCTACTTGGAACAGGGCGACCTGAACGTGGAATTGCTCGGTCAAGGATTTACGTGGCTCGATACCGGCACACACGAAAGCTTGGTGGAAGCGACAAATTTCGTTATGACGGTGGAAACCCATCAACATCGTAAAATTGCTTGTCTGGAAGAGATTGCGTATCTCAACGGGTGGATCACCCGTGAGGACGTTCTCAAGGTTTATGAGGAACTGAAGAAGAATCAATACGGACAGTACTTAAAAGATGTGCTCGATGGCAAATATATTGATGCTTTACGTTGATTGTTGAGGAGAGGTTATTATGACTATTATTGTTACCGGCGGCGCCGGCTTTATCGGTTCGAACTTTGTGTTCCATATGCTGGACAAATATCCCGATTATCGCATCATTTGTTTGGACAAACTAACCTATGCAGGCAATTTGTCCACCTTGGCTCCGGTGATGGATAATCCGCAATTCCGTTTTGTGAAAGCGGATATCTGTGACCGCGAAGCGGTTTACAATCTGTTTGAAGAAGAAAAACCCGATATCGTGGTTAACTTTGCGGCGGAAAGCCACGTCGATCGTTCGATCGAAGATCCCGGCATTTTCCTGCAAACCAACATCATGGGTACCGCTGTTTTGATGGACGCTTGCCGTAAATACGGGATCACGCGTTATCATCAGGTGTCCACCGACGAAGTGTACGGCGATCTGCCGTTGGATCGTCCGGACTTGTTCTTTACTGAAGAAACGCCGATCCATACCTCTTCGCCGTATTCGAGCTCGAAAGCCGGTGCAGACCTGTTGGTGTTGGCGTACCATCGCACCTTTGGTCTGCCGGTGACCATCAGCCGTTGCTCGAACAACTACGGCCCGTATCATTTCCCGGAAAAATTGATCCCGCTTATGATCGCTAACGCGCTCAACGATAAGCCGCTTCCGGTTTACGGGGAAGGCTTGAACGTGCGTGACTGGTTGTACGTGGAAGATCACTGCAAAGCGATCGATCTGATTATCCATAAAGGCCGTGTGGGCGAGGTTTACAACATCGGCGGCCACAACGAAATGAAGAACATTGATATCGTTAAGATCATTTGTAAGGCGCTCGGTAAACCCGAAAGCCTGATCACCTATGTCACCGACCGTAAAGGTCATGACATGCGGTATGCGATCGACCCGACCAAGATCCACAACGAACTCGGTTGGTTGCCGGAAACCATGTTTGCCGAAGGCATCCAAAAAACCATTCAATGGTATCTTGACAACAAAGAATGGTGGGAAACCATCATTTCCGGTGAATATCAAAACTACTACGACAAGATGTACGGTAATCGATAATGAAAGTATTGGTAACAGGTGTCGGCGGCCAGTTAGGCTTTGACGTCATGAACGAACTGACCGCGCGCGGATATGAAGCAGTAGGCAGTGACATTCTCGATTCTTGCGATTTCGAGACGTATATAAAACTCGATATCACCGACGCTCAGGCGGTGCGCCAAACCTTGTTAGCGGTTAAACCGGACGCGGTGGTGCATTGTGCGGCCTGGACGGCAGTGGATGCGGCAGAGGATGAGGAGAATCAAGATAAGGTGCGCGCCATCAATGCCGGCGGTACTGAAAATATCGCCAAGGTTTGTAAAGAGTTAGACTGTAAAATGGTCTACATTTCGACCGATTATGTGTTTGATGGCCAGGGCGTAACGCCGTGGGATCCCGATTGTAAGGATTACGCGCCGTTAAGCGTTTACGGTAAAACCAAACTCGAAGGAGAACTGGCGGTAAGCGGTATGTTGGATAAATACTTTATCGTTCGTATCGCCTGGGTGTTTGGTTTGAACGGAAAGAACTTTATCAAAACCATGCTGAACGTCGGCGCCAAGTATGATACGGTGCGTGTGGTGTGCGATCAAATCGGTACCCCCACGTATACGTTAGACCTGTCGCGCTTGTTGGTAGACATGATCGAAACCGAACAATACGGGTATTACCATGCGACCAACGAAGGTGGTTTTATCAGTTGGTATGATTTCACCTGCGAAATTTTCCGTCAAGCCGGGTATACCACAAACGTCGTGCCGGTGACCACGGCGGAATACGGCCTTTCCAAAGCGGCCCGACCGTTCAATAGCCGGTTGGACAAGTCTAAACTGGTCCAAAATGGCTTTACGCCGTTACCAACGTGGCAAGACGCCCTTTCCCGTTATTTAAAGGAGATTAAGTGATATGGGACAAATTCAGGTTACCAAATGCCCGATCGAGGGGTTGTATATCATCGAACCGGCCGTCCATGGCGATGCCAGAGGCTATTTTATGGAAACGTATAGCCAACGCGACATGGCCGAGGCGGGACTGAATATGGTGTTTGTGCAGGACAATCAAAGCATGTCGGTAAAAGGCGTGCTGCGCGGCCTGCATTTCCAAAAAGAGTTTCCGCAGGGCAAGTTGGTGCGTGTCATCAAAGGCCGCGTGTTTGACGTCGCGGTCGATCTTCGGAAAGACAGTGCCACCTATGGTAAGTGGTATGGTGTCGAACTCACCGAAGACAATAAAAAACAGTTCTATATTTCCGAAGGATTTGCTCACGGTTTTTTGGTGTTGAGCGAAACGGCGGAATTTTGCTATAAGGTGACCGATTTCTATCATCCCGGTGACGAAGGTGGTCTGGCATGGAACGATCCCGAAATCGGGATCGAATGGCCCGAACTGAAAGGGGAGTATAACGGTACTGCCAGCAGTGACGGGTACACGCTTTCGGACGGCACACCCTTAAATTTGAGCGACAAAGATCAAAAATGGGTGGGGCTGCAAGGCACGTTTCAATTTTAAGTCCAGAAAGGATGTTGCATGGTGTCGGAGCCCTTGATTAGTGTAATTGTGCCCGTGTATAATGCGGAACAATACTTGGAACGATGTGTCAACAGCATACTGGATCAAACGTATAAAAATCTGGAGATATTTTTAGTGGATGACGGTTCCCCGGATCGTAGCGGCGACATGTGCGACGAATTCGCCCAAAAGGATAATCGCATTAAGGTGATTCATAAAGAAAATGGGGGACAATCCACGGCGCGTAACGCGGCGTTAGACGTGATGACAGGGGCGTATGTCGGGTTTGTGGATTCCGACGACTGGATAGAACCGGACATGTTCGAACGCTTGATGCTGCTTGTACAAGAGCATGATGCGCAGATAGCGGTTTGCGGTGTGCAATGCGATTGGAACGATGGTAAAACCATCTATTGCAACGCCGACTATCCGCGTTGCCAAGACATTGAGCATTGGACCAAAATCGATGCGCTGAGAGAACTGGCTCTAAACACCAAAATCCTCAATGCGCCTTGGAACAAGCTGTTCGAAAGCCGCATTTTTGACGGGCTTCGCATGCGCGTCGGTTGGGTGTTTGAAGATTTTGAAATTATGCCGAAATGCGTAGAACGGGCCGATCGTATCGTTTACGATCCTGCTCCGTTGTACCATTATATTATGACGGAAGAAAGTACCATTCGCGGCACGTTCAAAGAAAGACGGTTTATGGAAGCGGACGTCAGCCGTGAAATTGTTCAACGGTATCAGCAGAATTATCCCGAACTTATCGGCTATGTGGTAGCGCGTCATGTCGAAATTTGTTTGATTTTGATTCACGCATCGGCCGCGGCAAAGGAATTTACCGATCGCAGAAGACAGTTGATTCGTGAGATACGAGGCATAAAACCGTCGGTGTTTTTCAACTTTCTGAGCAACAAAAACAAGGTAAAATACGGCGTGTTTAAAATCAGCGTTACGTTATATACGTGGCTTATGTCGTTGTATGATCGATATAAAGGCTAATGGATAAGCCCAAAGAGGTGGCAGTGTGAGATTCAGTATTATCGTACCTGTGTACAATGTGGAAAACTACATAACACAATGTTTGGATTCCATTGTGAATCAAACGTTTGGCGATTTTGAGGTGGTTGTGGTAGATGACCAAACACCCGATAACAGTATGCAGATCGTTCAAACGTTTGCAGATCGGTATCCGGATAAGTTTCAGGTTATCCATCAGCAAAACAAAGGCTTGGGCGGCGCTCGCAATACCGGCGTGGCCGCTGCCAAGGGCGAATATCTGATCTTTATAGATAGTGACGACTATATCAAAATCGATATGTTGCAAATCCTTGATGCGCATATTCGCCGATCCCCGTGTGATATTCTCGAGTTTAATTATTTGGAAGTATCACCTTCGGGGCGTGTGTTACGGCGCCAAAGTTTGTGCGACGAGGTTTCGGTTTATACTCAGGTGGAGGACAAAGCAAAATTGATGCTCGGTCCTCCCATTGCATGTAACAAGGTGTTTCGCCGTGAGTTTTTTATCGGTAGCGGCGTTTTGTTCCCGGAAAAGACACGGTATGAAGATGCCGTCACCCGTATTTTAACGGCTAAGGCGGAAAGTGTCGTGTGTTGCACCGAGCACCTGTATCATTACGTGCAGCGCGAAGGATCCATCATGAATAGCGAAATATCGCCGCGCGTGTTGGATATTGCCAAGGTTGTGGATCTGGTGTACGACGCTTTCGTGCGAGATGATCTGTTAACCGGTTATGGAAATGCATTAGAAGCTTCCATGATAATGTCTTTGATGCGTATTATTGACGATGTCTATCGGCAAAGTCCGAACCATCCGTTGCAACAGCAATTGGTGGCGTATACGGTGGGGAAATTCCCGGCTTATACGGAAAACGTATATCTTACCTCCGATGCCAAGAAGAAGCTCGGTTGTCTGGAGAGGGGCGATGTGGCCGGCTATAAGCAGTGCTGCCGCATTATGAAAATGAAAAGTGCGATTTTGCAGGTTTATCTGTTCCGTTGGCTAAACAAACTGCGCAAAAGCATTTGTAAATGATGGATGACATGGTGATGATATGAGATTCAGTGTAATTGTACCGGTCTATAACGTTGAAGATTATATACAAAAATGTTTGGAGTCGATCCTTCGTCAAGAGTTTGATGATTATGAGATCATTGTGGTAGACGACGAGACACCGGATAACAGTATGGCCATTGTTGAGAACATGGCACAGGCGTATCCCGGTAAGATTAAGATCGTTCATCAGACCAACAAAGGATTAGGTGGTGCGCGTAACACCGGTGTTCAGGCGGCTATGGGCGAATATCTGATCTTTGTAGATAGCGATGACTATATAGCGGACGGCACGTTGAAATTGGCCGATGCGCGCCTGAATGAAACGCCGGTCGACATGTTGATGTTCAATTTCTTAGAGGTGTTGCCGTCGGGTGAAGTGCTTGCCAAACCGACCTTCTTCCCGCAAGATACCGTTTGCGAGACCACTGCCCAAAAAGCACAATTGTTGTTGGCGCCGCCCTGCGCCTGGAACAAGGTGTTTCGCCGCGAGTTTTATGTGAATAGCGGTGTTTCGTTCCCGGAAAAGATGTGGTATGAGGATGCGGTTACGCGGATTTTGACCGCCAAAGCGGATAAGGTTTTGTTGTGCAAAGAGCATCTGTATTACTATGTGCAACGGCAAGGTTCGATTATGAATAGCAAGGTATCACCGCGTGTGTTGGATATTATCACAGTAACCGATTTGGTATACCGTGCGTTTGAAATCGACGGTCTTATCGACGTGTATAGAGATGCGATCGAGGCAGCGTTGACACATTCGATGTTTACCATTGCCGAAAACGTGTATCGCCAGTCTCCCGGCGATGCGTTGCAAAACCAGATTATGACGTATATCGCGGAGAAGTTTCCGTCATATCTTGAAAATGCCTATTTGTCCAAGAGTTTAAAACGGGAAATTCATTGTCTGGTCAAAGAAAACTATATACAATACAAATGGTACAAAGGTATAGATAAGGCCAAAATCATGGCTTATCAAAACCCGGTTTTGCGTGGCATCAATACATTG
The DNA here is from genome assembly GCA_045544455.1 of Acutalibacteraceae bacterium. GTDB lineage: Bacteria > Bacillota > Clostridia > Oscillospirales > Acutalibacteraceae > JAZPYZ01. The sequence continues at coordinate 89,498 of JAZPYZ010000010.1, forward strand.
CGCAAGAAAATAGGGTTATAAGTATCGTTGTGTAGGTGGAGGGACATATGGTAGTTGCCGTTACAGGTTATCACGGTACGGGCTCGTCGGCTGTGTTGGATCTTCTTGCAGAATATGAGGGTTGTTCCGAGGGTGGACTGCGTTCTTATGAGCATGTGCCGTTTTATTTTCCGAACGGATTGTTTGATTTGGAACACAAGCTTCTGTTGGGGAACGATCCGCATCGTTCGGACGAAGCGATTAAGAGTTTTAGACACGCTATGTATGAACTCAATCGCCGGAATTTCGGCTGGATGGGTACGTATGAACAATATTTCGGAACCGCCTTCAAAGACAACGTTGATGAATTTTTAGCGAACATCACGCAATTTGAATGCGACGGACTTTGGTATAATTATTATAAATGTGGCGCGTTTTCTCCGATAAAATTTTTAAAAGACTGCGTAAAAACCGTATTGCCGGGCAAACAGATTATTGGTGAATTCGGTCGAAAAGCGCCCTTGTTGGTCAAACAACCGCTGGAGATTTCGTATGTAACGGAAGAAGAGTTCTATGCCCACGCCAGGGTTTTCGTTAAAAAGTATTGCGATATGATCAATCGGGACAATGCGCCCACGTTGTTGATAGATCACCTGTTGTTTCCGCATAATGCTTATAAGATTGATCGGTATTTCGACGATGATTTCCGTTTGATCGTGGTTGATCGTGATATACGCGATTTGTTTGTGCTTTGCAAATACGTGTGGGCCGGCATGGGGTTTGAACCGCCGTATCCCACCGATGCACAGGCGTTTTTGGATCACCGGATCCGTATGAAACGGGCGGAGCATCGGATCGATAATCCGCATGTTTTATACATTAATTTTGAGGATTTGGTGTATAAATACGACGAAACGGTGGCGAAGATCGAACAGTTTGTCGGTCTTACCCCCGAACAACATGTGCATCCGCGTACGCGATTCATCCCGGAAAATTCCATTAACAACACGCAAAATTTCCGGATTGAGAAAGCGTGGGAAGAAGAAGTCAAGATCTTAGAAGGGTGCGACGGTGAAATCTACGAGTTCCCCTTTGAGCGAAAAACGTTACTCAAAGACACGTTTGATAATCAGGAGTAATTATGGCTAAATCGAAACAACTTTTAGTAAACTTAATAGCAAGTGTAGTTGTGTTTTTAATACAGTTTTTCATTAGCTTTTGGTTATCGCCGTTTGTGGTGGAACAGTTAGGCGAAGAAGCGTATGGATTTATCACGCTTGCCAACAATTTTACACAGTATGCTACGCTGGTTGCCGTTTCCATAAACTCTATGTCGAGTCGATTTATCTCATTGGAATATAATCGCGGCAACAAAGAAAAAGCGAATCAATATTACGCATCGGTGTTTTGGATGAACGTCATCCTATCGGTAGTCGTGTTTATCGTGTCGGCGATATTGATATACCGCATCGAACACATTATCAACGTAACACCGCAACTCGTAACCGATGTCAAGCTGGTGTTTGCGTTTAGTTTTGCCGGTCTTATCATTTCCTTCTTAACGACCTGCTTTAACTCATCCACCTTCGTAACCAACCGCATGGATTTACATGCGTATACTCAGATCGCAACGAATATAACCCGCGTGTTTGTGATCTTGGGTACGTTCCTGGTTTTTGTACCGAAAATCTATTTTGTCGGTCTCGCGACGGTACTGTGTAACTTGGTTGCCTTTGTGGCATACCTGTTTCTTAAAAAGAAACTGTTGCCCGATCTGTCGCTACAACGCCGATATTTCTCGTTTTCCAGAATATTAGAACTGATCAAATCGGGCGTTTGGTTGCTGGTGTCGGACATTAGCAGTATGTTCTTAAACGGCATGGATCTTCTGCTTGCCAACCTGTTCATTAGCGAAAAAGCGATGGGCCGCTTATCGATTTCGAAAATCATTCCGACGGCGGTGGGCAGTCTATTAGGCTTTTTGTCCAACATTTTCGCCGCCACCTTTACCAGTATTCTGGCAACAGGAGATAGGGATCGCCTTGTCCAAGAAGCAAAATTTTCGTTTAAGATTCTCGGCGTATTTCTTACGGTTCCGTTTGCCGGCGTAATAGTTTTCGGTCCGGAGTTTTTTGGGCTTTGGCTTCCGGAAAGTGTGTATGATTCCGCGGCCATCCAACAGGTTTATCTGCTGATGCTGCTGACGCTGATCAACGTGATTATCAATGCCTATATGTATAGTATGCACGCTTTACTGATCGCGCTCGATAGGGTGAAGGTGTATTCGATTATGGTGTTCGGTTGCAGTATCGTCAGTATCTGTACAACGCTTTCGCTTGTTGCGTTTACAGGACTCGGCGTATATGCGGTGGCCGGCACCAGTACGGCGGTATTGGGTATCGTAAACCTGTTAGTGGTTCCGCTATACGTTGAAAAGCAATTGGAGATTCGCCCGTTTACGCTTTTGGGAACGATTTTGAAGAGTCACGGTACACTGATCATCACCTGTCTGCTGTTTTTGGCTATAAAACAGATTTTGACGATTAACGGTTGGATCTCGTTCTTTGTGATTTGTGCCCTTTGCGCCGTGTTAGGCTATGTGGCAGATGTTTGGCTGTTACTGAACAAAGATGAGAAGCAGCGTGTGTTTCAAAAAATCAAAGCACGCATGAAAAAGGCATAAGTGAGGTAGTGGCATGAAGATAGCGATGGTTTTCGACCAGTTCCTCTATGGAGGCATCGAGCGTGTTGGTGTTTCGTATATTAACCTTTTGATTCAAGCGGGACATTCGGTTGACGTATATATACTCCGAGATAACTATGAGGATATTATAAAAGAGTTAGATGGCGTATGCGACGTTACGGTGATTCCGTTTAACGTCAAACTTTGCCCGGAGGTTTCCTGGCAATATGCGCTTCAATCGGATTATGCCGGACTGGGCATGTTGAAATTCGCTTTACGCTATGGCGTAAGCGTGATCCGTTCTAAATTGTTTGGTTACCAATACCGGGTGGCGAACAAGCATTACGACGTAGCGATTGCCTTTTCAGGACACTTGTTCGATCTTACGTTTGTGGCGGACGGTTTTGTCGATTGTGATTATAAAATCGGTTGGCTTCACGGTTCGCAATATCAATATTTTTTGATATCACCCGGTTTTTACCGCCTGTATGCCAAAATTAAGAATTTGGTTTGCCTTACGGAAAACAACGATGTAGAATGTCTGGATTTTAACACCAAACATGATATCAATAAACGAAAGATCTATAACCCGTGCGTAATCAAAACGGGGGAAATTGATCAGCAAAAGGTAACGCAACTCCGCCGGGATTACGGCGATTTTTGCCTTATGGTCGGCCGTCTTGCCGAAGACAAGGACCAAGAAACCGTAATCAAGGCCATGCGTGTTTTGCGTGATGACTATGGTATTCAAAAGAAGTTGTTGCTCGTCGGAGACGGCAACAAGCGCGCTTACTTGGAATCCTTGGTCGCTCAATACCACATGCAAGACAGTGTGATATTCGCAGGCACGCGCAACGATGTGCAGAACTATTACTCGGCGGCATCGCTATACGTGCACGGTTCGACTATGGAAGGGTTGCCGGGTGTGTTTTTAGAGGCTATGACCTTTGGTTTGCCGGTCGTATCCACCGAGGCGGTGGCCGGCGGCAGAGAGATCCTTGGCAACAACGAATACGGATTGATCAGTGCCAACTGGGACGCGCATGCGCTTGCCAAAAATATAAAGCGCGTATACGAGGACGAGTCGTTACGGAAAACGCTGATTCAAAAAGGGGCCGATCGTGTGCTCGATTTTACGCCCGAAAAAACCCTCACTCAATTTACCGAATTTTTAACCGAAATCACAACAAAGCCTTAACGATCCGTTAAGGCTTTGCCTTGACCTAGACACTCACAAAACCGGAAAGGAAGAGTTTCATGAACGTTTGCGAAATGGATGTTTTGAACGCGTTGAGACAATATGCCTATGAAAGTCAGCGCGTATTAGCGGAGAAAACCGGCTATTCGGTAGGGGCGGTCAACAATGCGATCAAAGGCCTGACGGCGCACGGGTTGATCGACGCTAATGGGCAACCGACCGAGAAAGCGGCGGACGAGTTTCGCCGAAAAGCGCCTAAAAACGCTATTCTGTTAGCGGCCGGTTACGGCATGCGCATGGTACCGATCAACGTCGAGTGCCCGAAAGCATTTGTTGAGGTGAGAGGAGAAACGCTCATCGAACGGCAGATCCGGCAGTTGCATGAGGTTGGAATTACCGAGATTTATGTAGTGGTCGGCTTTATGAAAGAGCAGTTTGATTATTTGATCGACCAATATGGCGTTAAACTGATTGTTAACCCGGACTATGCGGCCAAAAACAACCTGCATTCGTTGCGCTTAGCGGCTGAACATCTGGACAACAGTTATATTGTTCCGTGTGATATTTGGTGCGAACACAATCCGTTTGCGACGCATGAACTGTATTCCTGGTACATGCTCAGTGATAAAAAGGTGCGGGACAGTACGGTGCGCGTCAATCGCAAAAACGAACCGGTGACAATCTCCGCCGACGAAGAGGGCAATGCCATGATCGGCATTTCGTACTTGTTAGCGGAACAGGCCGAACAGGTAAAAGCCGGTTTGTACCGCATGGATGCGGACGCGAAATACGACGATGCTTTTTGGGAAGAAACGTTGCTTTCGGCCGGTAAAATGACGGTGAAAGCCAAGGTAGTACCGGCAACCGAAGCGGTCGAGATCAATACGTATGAACAACTGCGCGAATTCGATAGTGATTCTCGCCAATTGAACACCAAAACGATAGCTGTTGCCGCGGCGGCGCTGAACGTTAATCCGGAAGATATCCAAAACATCGAAGTGTTGAAAAAAGGCATGACCAACCGTTCGTTTATCTTCGAGTGTAAAGGCGCGCGATATATCATGCGTATCCCCGGCGAGGGAACTGATCGCTTGATCAACCGGCGAGAAGAAGCGATGGTTTATGACGCGTTGCAGGGGAAAGACATCTGTGAAGACGTGCTGTATATCAATCCGGATAACGGGTATAAAGTGACGCACTTTTTTGAAAACGCTCGCGTATGTGATCCCGAAAACGCACAGGACGTTGCGAGATGTATGCAATTCGCGCGGCGTTTCCATGAGCAAAACCTGTTGGTTGGCCACGTGTTCGATATTTTTGAGAAAATCGATTTTTACGAATCGCTTTGGGACGGCCAACCGTCTGCTTATCGCGACTATCGTGAAACCAAAGCAAACGTGTTGTCCTTAAAATCCTATATCGATGCTCACGCCGAACCGTATTGCTTGACACATATCGATGCCGTTCCCGATAATTTTCTGTTCTTTACAGACCAAACCGGTCAAGAGCAGATTCGCCTGATCGATTGGGAATATGCCGCTATGCAGGATCCGCACGTTGATATCGCGATGTTTGCGATATACGCCATGTACGATCGCCCCCAAATCGATGCGTTGATCGATGCGTATTTTGCCGGTTCGTGTTTGGCGTCTGTTCGCAAGAAAATCTACGCATACGTTGCGGCATGCGGATTGCTTTGGAGTAACTGGTGCGAGTATAAACGACAATTAGGGGTGGAATTCGGCGAATACTCGCTCGCCCAGTACCGATTCGCTAAAGATTTTTATAAAATTGCCTCTGAAACCTTGTAGAATATCCACAATATTTTAATAATCGTACAATTTAGCATTGTAAAATATCACAATATCTTGTATAATGAATATATCTTACATGGCAGTGTGTGAGGTTGTTTGACTTTGCGCAAGCACAATACAAAAGGAGGAGTTTTTTTGAGCAAGAGTAAAATGTGGGTAGCCGTTGTGCTGACCTTGTTGCTGTCCTTGCTGCTGTCGGTGACGGTATCGGCTGAAACGGCCGGTTGGATCAAGAACGCAGACGGCAGTTGGAGTTACATGAACGATGACGGCCAACTTGTTAAAGGCGAAACGAGCTACTGGATCGAAGGGGCCTGTTATGGTTTTGATGCCAACGGTATCATGTATACCGGTTGGGTGCAACCCCATAAAGCTGAGCTTTGGTTCGGGGACCAACATCGCGATGCGTGGTATTTCTTTGAATCCAACGGTCACGCACCCGAATATGGCTATCACGCCGCAACCGGCTACCTGTTCTATTCGGATGGTCAGGTCATGACCAACGGTTGTGCATACTATAATGATCGTATTTTCCTGTCGGATGAAAACGGTGTCGCGACCGAAGTGACCGGTTCCGGTTGGCAATCGGTCAACGGTAAATGGTGCTACATCGCTGTCGACGAATATGGCAATCGAAATATTTATATCCACGATCGTTACATCATCGGCGGCACCGAATACTTTTTCCGAAACGGTTATCTCGCTTCCAACGAATGGTTTTCGTATGAGCAAGATGACGAAATGAACATAGCTTATGCCGATGCGAACGGGGTTCCGGTCTACGCCGGTTGGATAAACGACAAAGGCGACTGGTGTTATATCCAAGATGGCGAAACGTTGCAACATGGTACATATCTCATCGGTGGCAACTATTATTATTTCGATTATAATGGTGTTTTGGTTGAAAACGATGTTGTGTATGACTATACCATCGGTGCGACCGTATGCGCCAAATCGGGCGGCTCCTTATACCGCAACGAATGGCGTCAAACCAAAGATGGCGAATGGGAATACTATGACGATACGGCTGCTCGCGTAGAAGGCGACGGGTGTGTTATCGGCGATACGGTATATTACTTCGATTATGATGGCGTTATGGTCACCAACGATTGGCAATACTATAACGGCGATTATTACCTGTTTGGTGCAAGCGGCGCCGGTACGGTGATGCCGGATGGCTGGTACTGGGATAGCGATGCCAAACGCTATATGTATTTCGAAGACGGTTATTATTACAGTGGAGAGGTTGCCAACATCGGCGGTACGTTGTATGCGTTTGACTGGGACGGTTATCTGTATGATACCGATACCTGTGCCGAATTGTACGGCGAGAATGATTGGGAATACTATTCCATCCATGCCAACGGTACGGTCAACACCACCGCCGGTTGGGATATGACGAACCGCGGTTGGGTATATATCGAAAACGGTGTGCTCAAAACCGGCTGGCAGTTGCTCGGCGGTACGTGGTATTATCTGGATCCGTATATGTACACCAATACCCATATCACCGAAAACGGTAACACCTATTATTTCCGTTCGGACGGTACGTACATCAACGTCACGGTGAATGGACTCTATAAGGTGTCGAGCTATTCAACGTATTATTTCGAAAACGGCTCTCCGCTTTCCGGCTGGAAACAGATCGGCGGCAAATGGTATTATTTTAACTATACTATGTTTACCGATGGTGTTTACACGATCGGCGATAGTCAATACTATTTCGATCAAGACGGCGTCATGCAGACCGGATGGATCGCGAGAAGTGGTAACGGTTGGCGTTATGCCGATGCGTCTGGCAATCTGTACACCGGCATCCAAACCATCGATGGTACTAGATACGCGTTCGATGAGGAGGGAAATCTGCTCAATGATGCCGGCGTAGAAGAGATCGATGGCGTCGAGTACGTGGTGAATGACAGCGGCGTGGTCGTTGCGGACGGCACGCAGGCAGACGGTTGGTATCAAGATCCGGCTAACGGTAACTATTATTACCTCGAAGACGGTGAATTTTGCCGGGGTTGGTCGCAGAAATTGATTGGTAGTCAACGGTATGGCTTCGATACCGATGGCGTTATGAGAACCAATGAGATCTATAACGGTTGTTACTATCAAGCCAACGGAGCGGTGTATACCGACGGTTGGTTTATGCGAGACGGCAAATGGTATTATGCATTTGACTATGGACAACTGGCAAGTGGTGTGGAAAAGATCGACGGGAAATACTACTATTTCTACGCCTATCAAATGCAGCTCGGTACCTTTGTGTACGATGATCTGATCGTGTTTACCGATGGTTCGGGCGCGGTAGCTTATACCCAAAAATTTACCGAAGGTTGGAACCTGGTTTCCGAATTTGGTCACGGTGTCTATTACTATGTCCAAGACGGTAACTTATACACCGGTTGGGTTGGCGATTGCTATGTCGATGAGTGGGAAGGTATGATCTGTGGTCGTGCTTATACGATAGACGACGTGCGTTACTATTTCCAAGATAACGGCGCCATCGCGAGAAGCACCTGGATCCAGGACGATGATGGCGATTGGCGGTATGCCAAAGCCAACGGCGAACTTTGCGAAGATGAGTGGTTGCTGATCGGCTCCACCTGGTATTATTTCAACGGTGTCTGGATGGCAGAAGACGGTACGTATGAAATCGATGGAAAATACCATGCGTTTGCCAAAGGCGGCGCGTGGCTTGGCGAAGTGGCCGATCCGTACGAAGGCGTGAACCTTTCCGAAGGTTGGCATACTATCGACGGCAAATGGTACTATATCCAAAACGGAAACCCCGTATACGATACCATTCGCAAGATCGACGGCGTGTGGTACGGCTTCAACGATGAAGCCTACATGGTTACCAATGGATTCAATGGCCGAGGGTATTACATGAATGCCAGTGGTGTGATGGTCGAATATACCGGTTGGCAGATCATCCAAGGACGTTGGGTATATTTCACCACCGAACACCAAGCGGTTAGCGGTTGGTTCACGGTGGGCGGCACGCGGTACTTTGCCGATGCCGAATACATCGACGAATACGGCACGATCGAAATCGGAATGGTGACCGGTTATCAGGTCATCAATGACCGAATCTACAACTTTGCGTCCGGCGGCGCTTGCCTTGGCCAAGTGACCACCGACGGTTGGTATTTGGTTGATTCCCACTGGTACTATGTGCAAAACGGCCAACTGGTTACCGATGACATTGTCTCGATCAACGGGGTTCGTTATGCGTTTGCTCATAATGGCCAAATGATCGCGAACGATTATTTCTATGATGAAGATACAGAACGATACGTTTTGTTTGGTGCTAGCGGCGCGCAGGTCACGACCACGGGTTGGTACATGGTAGATGGCGAATGGTTCTATGTTGATACCCAAGGCTATCTGCTCTCCGGTTCGCACGTGATCGGTGGCGTGGGCTACTATTTCAATTTTAATTATTACTATTATTATTAATGAAATAACCCATTAAGCAGTTTTGCCTCAATAAGGGCGGCTGCGGCACGGTAACGTGTCGCAGCCGCCTTTTCTTTGGTAAAAAGGTTGACAAATCGAACAAACATGCTATAATGTAACCATGGTTCACGAAATGCGATCATATATATTTTCGTGAACAGATCGCGAGGTGGTTACGATGCATAAGGTACAGCGTGCGATTATCATGGCGGCCGGTACAGGGAGTCGTATGCGGCCGGTGACCTTGACGGTGCCCAAGCCGTTGATTGCGGTAAACGGTACACGCATGGTCGACACGGTGATACAAGCGTTACATAAAAACGGTATTTTTGAGATCTATGTAGTGGTCGGGTATTTAAAAGAACAGTTTAAGCCGTTGGAGGCACAGTACAAAGGGTTGACGTTGGTGGAAAATCCGTATTATGATACCTGTAACAACATTTCCTCGTTGTACGTAGTGCGGGATAAGATCGAAAACGCGATCATTCTCGATGGCGATCAGATTATTTACAACGATACGATCGTTTCGCCGGAATTTGAACGTTCGGGATATAACGCGGTATGGACCGACAGACACACCGAGGAATGGTTGCTTACGGTGCAAGATGGCGTGGTTACCGATTGTAGCCGTACCGGCGGCAAAGGCGGATGGCAACTTTACAGTATTTCGCGTTGGTCGAAAGAGGATGCGATTAAGTTAAAGCGGCATCTTGAAGTGGAGTTTGAAGATAAACAAAACCGTCAGATCTATTGGGACGACGTGGCGTTGTTCTGTTATCCGGAATCCTATCAACTGGGGATTCGCGCCATGACGTATGACGATATTGTCGAAATTGACGGGTTTGATGAGTTGGTGCAAATAGATCCGCATTATAAAGAGTATATCGATGGAGGGATGTAACATGAAAAAAGATCAAGCCGTTACCAAAAACGGCGGCAAAATCGACTGGATGATCACATTGGTGCCGTTGGTCCTGATTGTGGGACTCAGTCTGTTGTTTTTCTTGGTACCTGAACAATCCAATCAGATCGTCAGCCAAATTCGCTTTGTCCTGGGCGATACGATGGGTTCGTATTATTTGGTGATTGGGTTAGGCATTTTCTTGATTTCCATCTTTATTGCTTGTTCCAAATACGGCAAGATCGTATTGGGCGGTCAGGACGAAAAGCCGAAATATTCGTTCTTTGCATGGGGGTCCATGATGTTTACCGCGGGCCTGGCGGCGGATATTTTGTTCTACTCGTTTTCGGAATGGATTTTATACGCGACCGATCCGCATATTGCGGAACTCGGCAGTATTCAGAAATGGGCGAGCGTGTATCCCATTTTCCACTGGAGTTTGATTCCGTGGGGCTTTTACCTGGTACTGGCGGTGGCGTTTGGGTTTATGTTGCACGTTCGCAAACGGGAACGTCAAAAGTATTCCGAAGCGTGCCGCCCCCTTTTAGGAAAACACACCGACGGTATTGCCGGTCGTGCAATCGATTTGTTGGCGGTGTTTGCGTTGTTAGCCGGTACGGCTACAACGTTTAGTCTCGCGACACCGCTTATGGCGCGGATCATCAACGAATTGTTTGGTACGCAGTTCAATACCACACTGCTTAATATCATCATTTTGATTATCACGTGTGTGGTATATACCTACTCGTTGTTACGCGGATTTAAAGGGATCAGTTTCCTGGCCAACAGTTGTGTGTGGTTGTTCTTCGGCTTGCTGGCGTTTGTATTGCTGTTTAGCGGCGAAGCCAAATATATTATCGAGACCGGTATCACTTCGCTTGGCACGATGGTGCAAAACTTCTTTGAATTGTCTACCTATACTGATCCAAACCGAACCACCTCGTTCCCGCAAAACTGGACGATTTTCTATTGGGCATACTGGATGGTATGGTGTGTAGCGGCGCCATTCTTTATCGGCAATATCTCGAAAGGGCGCACCATTCGCCAAACCATCTTGGGTGGTTATGCGTTTGGCGTTGGTTCTACGATTTTAAGTTTCATTATTCTCGGGAACTATTCGCTCGGCAAACAGGTTTCGGGTGCGGCTGATTTTATTTCGGTTTACAACGAAACCGGCGACCTGTATGAGGTGATCATTAACATTATCAACACCATGCCGGCGGCGCCGTTGGTATTGGCAATTGTACTGGTTACGATGATGTTGTTCTATGCCACTTCGTTCGATTCGATTGCGTTGATCGGTTCTTGCTACAGCTATAAAAAACTCGGGCCCAACGAATCGCCGTCTAAATGGATCCAGTTTATGTGGTGCGTGTTGTTGATCGTGTTGCCTATCGCGCTTATTTTCTCGGAAAGTTCGATGAGCAATCTGCAATCAGTCAGTATTATTGCCGCGTTCCCGATCGGCATTGTGATGGTGTTGATTGTGGCTAGTTTCTTGAAAGATGGGCGCAAGTTTTTGGAAGAACGCCAATCGGTGAAATCCGATCCGGATACCAAAGACTAACACGAGTTTGATCGTTAAAACCGAGCAGAGTTATCTGCTCGGTTTTTGTTTGGTTCAATTTTGGATAGGTTCTGTTAAGGGATGTTGTGCATGATAGAATAAAACAGACCGCAACGTGTTTTTCACGCTGCGGTCTGTTACGTTGTTGTATGCTTTTTTAGATTTTCTTCATTTTCATCTTGCGTGCGATCAAAGTCAACACCAACAGGATGATATACAAGCAACCAATGGTCACGAAGATCGCCGACCAACCGAATTGTTGTTGCACAAAACCGAAAACGGAAGCTTGGATAGCGGCGCCCATATAAACGGCCCAATCTAAAACGCCCACCACCGTGGAGGACAGGGCACGGCCGCCCATATCGCCGGCAATGGCCCAAATAACACCGGTCACCATGCTAAAAACACCAACCACGAACAACATAATCGTCGCCGGCACTTGGGTTTTGAACAAGGGGAAACAGATCATACCGGCAAAAGCAACCACAGATGCTAAAATCAGCATGGGTTCGCGCTTGCCTTTGAAGATCTTATCGGTGATAAAAGGGAAGACGAACATGGCACAAGCCTGCCCCAAAGGCAGAACGATGTAGGTGAACATATCGTTTTTCAGGGTAAGTCCCATTTCCTCGGTAAAGTAAGTGGGGATCCAGGTCAGCAACCCATAGCGGCCGATACCGGCAATAGCCGAGATCAAGCAGAATAACCACACTTTGGGTTCGCTAAACAGAAGTTTATACGGATACAGGAACCCTTTTTCGGCCATTTTGGCTTCCATAGCTGCATCGTTGGCGTCCAGATCTTTGTTAACCTCTTCAAAAGGTTTCAGACCGACATCTTCCGGCGTTTCTTTAAAGAAGAAAACGAACGCCACCAAAATCAACACCATCGGGATGATCGGGAATCGGAAACCGGCCCGCCAGGTCCATTCGGGGTTGAGAATCAAACACCAGTTAACGGTCAGATAGGTAACAGCTTGGGCAACGCCCGAGAAAGCCGTGGCCAGCCCGGAAGCAAAGCCGCGCTTATCTTTCGGCCACCATTTGTTAATAACGCCGAGACCGTTCGACCAAACCATGGCTTGACAGAAACCGTTCAAGCCCCAAAGAATAGCAATCACTGCGAGACTGCTTTGGAACGAAATTGCGACGTTTAAAATCGCAGACGCGACCACGCCGAAGATCATCAACTTTTTGTAGCCGAAATACGAACCAAGCCGGCCGCTGACAAGTTGACCAAACGCATAGCACCAGAACAGTGCCGAGGAGACGATGCCCAGAGTGCCCAGATCAGACTGGAATTCTTGTTTCATCAACGGCAAAACCAAGTTGATGTTTTGACGGCCGTTGTAGAAGAACAGATAGGTGAAACCGAAACTAAGCAGCATCAACCATGCGTACTTAGTGAATTTTTTGAATTGTTCGCTATTATAGCCGTACGTAAATTTTTCAGACATATGGTTCCTCCTATACGATCAACCAAAGATCTTCGCATCCGCTTCGTCAAACGGGAGAATTTCCGCCGTGACACGGGCGTAGTCGTCAAGGTTATCGATCTCATCAATATAATAGTTTTCGTAAGAGAACGCACGGACATTCAGTGCTTCGAAAATCTCATTAAGCGCGTTTTCGGCATAGCATCTGTCTTCGCCTTTGTGGATAAATTCCACAACTTTACCGATCCAAGCGGACGCGGTGGCTTTGTTCATTTTATAGAAGGGTTGGAACGCGAAGCAATCTTCGTCAAAAATATTGATCGATACTTCCAACACTTTTCCGTTTTTCACGCGGCCTTTAAAATCTTTTTCCGGTAACGCTTTTTTGAAGTTCACGGTCGCCGTGTTCGGATCGCTGCAGTTCAGCACATCGTGTACCAATTTACGGTTGAACACCAGATCGCCGTGCAAAAATACGAGATCATCGTTCATGTGCTCGCGCGCCAAATACATCGAATAGATATAGTTGGTTTTATCATAGATGTCATTGCGAACAAAGGTAAAGTTCAACTCCGGGAAATCCGCCGCTTCCGCTTTGAGTTGATCTTCAAAAGGACCGGTGGTCACGAGAAAATCGCGGATACCTTCTGCGCTGAGCAGACGGATCTGACGATGAAAAATCGTTTCGCCGTCTTTGAGACGTGCCATGGATTTGTGATTGTTCTGCGTAAAATCGCCCATGCGATTACCAAGACCGGAGTTAAAAATAACCGCTTTCATAAGAGAGTCCCCTTTCAGTATATAGGTTTTATAAACATATTTATATCGTGATCTTCCCAAAGATTTGGAAAGATCACCTTGCCTATTATAGGGGTAAGTGCGAAAAATGTCAACAAATAATCAATTTTATGACGAAGTTGTCACAAATTTTGCTTGAAAATCACGAAATGTTGATTTATAATAATCATATTGTGTGTGTTGAGGTGATTGTGTGTCTGTAGGGATTAACATTAAGAAGAGAAGATTGGAACTGAGAATGTCTCAACAGGATTTGGCAGAGGCGATGGGGTATAAAACGCGATCGACGATTGCCAAGATTGAGTCCGGCGAAAACGACGTGTCGCAGAAGAAGTTGCAACGATTTGCCGCCGTGTTGGATACGACGGTGGAATCTTTGATTGTGGGCTATACGTCTTCTCAACCGGTTCCCACGGTGACGTTATATGCGCCCGGTTCTAAGCGGAACAAAAATATTGCCATCGTTTTAGCGGGCGGCAAGTCCGGGCGCAATCGCCAGAACATTCCCAGTCAGTTTGTCAATGTTCACAGCAAACCGATCTTGGTATATAGTATGGATGCTTATCAGGTCCATCCGTCTATTGATGATATTTACGTGGTTTGCCTAAAAGGGTGGGAAAACATCGTCAAAGCGTATGCCGACCAATACGGCATTACCAAACTAAAAGGACTTATTCCGGCCGGGAACAGCGGTATGGCATCGCTGAAAAACGCTTTGGATTATATCCAAGAACTCTACGCGCCGAACGATTTGATCATCATTCAAGAGTCGACCAGACCGTTGGTGAGCACTGAAACGATCTCTACGTTATTGCAGGCCTGCTCGGAAAAGGGGAGTGCGACCATCTGCCATTCGATGAAAGAATACGTGCAGTTCGACGTTTCCGAAGGAACCGCCAGATATGTGGATCGAAACGCGACAATCGCCTTGCAATCGCCGGAAGCCCACCGCTTATCGTTGATGTCGGAAGTGTTTAAAAAGGCAGAAACACAGCAGCACGCCTTAACCGAAACGTGTTGTACGATGTTGTTGTATAATTTGGGATACGACATCAATTTTATCGAAAGCAGTGTCAATAATATCAAGATTGCTGAGGAAGAGGACATAGCCGCATTTGGCGCATTGGCCAAAGAATAATCGGCGACGATGGAACCCCTGATATAATCCGTTTTGGATTTTGTTAAAAGCCGTTGACAAAAAGATTCCCGATGCTATAATGAGATTATACACTTTTACATTTGGAGGCGTTAATATGAAAAAACTGAGTGTTCTGGTTGCTTTGATTCTGTGCGTGACCGTTGGTAGTGTGTATGCCACCTGGAACTATGCACAAGGCGGTGCCGAGAAGGTTGTGAAATACTTCGATGATTCCACCGTTATCACCACGAGCGTAACGGATACGGCGAAGGGTGTTATTGACGTGGATACGTCTGCGTTGAATATCACCATTGATGATGGGAACAACGATTTCTATGGCGAACTGAGCATCACCGGCAAGATTTCCATTACCTTTACCCCCAACGACGGTGCTGACGAAACCGTTGCCAGCGAAGGTATTGCGTTGCAATATTCGCTGGGCACCACTACCGATTATAAATACGAAGGCAACGCGATTTTCGACGTCGATAATACGGTTCAAAACTTAGATAAAAGTTTGACCTTTGAAATCGACGCCGCTGATCTGGATGCGTTGATCGATCTAAACACCTTGTATCTGCCGACCGCAGAGGACTACGACGCCTTTAAAGAAGCGTTGCACCGTGGTGGTATCAGCATTACGGTTTCTGAGAAAACGGCGTAATTACATAGACATCGAACAAGTATGAGATATTATCCCATGCGGTGCATGGGATAATATTTTTGGAGAAACTATGTCAAGTTATGATTGGTATATCTTCTTTCTGTGTTTGATTGTCTTTGCGCTTTTGACCGGTCTGTTTTCGGTGATGCTTTATTACATCATCAACATGACCATCAAAGCCATCAAACACGGTTTGGAAGATGAACGTATTATAATAGAATATCAAAAAGGGCAAGCCGCCGGCTGTTTTGGCGATTTAGTGTGTCGGATCATTTCCGGTATTTTGGTCGCGGTGATCCTGGTTGCGTTTATGATCTCGGTGGGTGTGCAGATCTTCGGTAATTTTATCGGCAGCGATATTTCTGTTCCAAAGGTGGTTATGTCCGCATCTATGTCCTTTAAACATGAAAAGAACACGTATTTGGAAGAACATGGACTGGACGATCAGTTTAGCACCTTTGACTTGATCTTTTTAGATCCGCTTCCCAAGGAATCGGAACTGGAGTTATACGATATCGTGGTATACGAGTATCACGATACGATGATTATCCATCGGATCGTGGGGATTGAAGAACCCAACGAGGAACATCCCGACTGCCGTCACTTTATGCTTCAGGGCGATGCGTCCAAGTATATGGACGAGTACCCGGTGTTGTACAAGCAAATGCGCGCCATTTATCGTGGCGAACACGTTAAATTTGTGGGTAGTTTCTTTGCGTTTATGCAATCGCCCGCCGGGTATCTTTGCATTCTGTTAGTGCTGTTTGCCGTGTTCGCGACGCCGATCGCCGAAAAGAAACTGTGGCAAGCCAAGATGGATCGGCTTACCGAAATCGGTGTCATTCCCGTTGAAGAAGTCGATATGGTGGAGGTATAAGGCTATGCGGCGTCATTCTTCCTTCCTATTGCTTTTGACACTGTTGTTGGCGATCTGTATTCCGGTTTCCGGTGTTTTTGCAACGTGGCATTACTACGGCCCGACAGAAACCAGACAAGAACCCATTGCAACCGGTATGTCGACGTTTCATTACGGATTCTTGTATATTACGAAAGTTTCCGTTTTACAAGGATCGTATAGTTCCGCACAAGCAACTAAAAGCGGAGAACTGAATATGCTGGCCGATGTGACACTTCAACCACAATCCGCTTCCCAAGCGGTGATAGAGGTCACGTTCTACAACAGTATGTCTACCAGCTTTTATTACAACAAAACGGAGACGGTTTCTTGGACCAACGATGCGATCGGTTATACCGTTTCCGGTATTGAATCCAAAGAAGAAATCCCTGGAAAGACCTTTAAGACCGTCCAGGTGACCGTCTCTTACGATGGAACCAATTATTCTGCCACATCCGTTTCGGCAGAGCTGCACTTTAATTTTGTGGCGGATAAAGACGCGATCGGTGACATTGTTGCGCTTACGGCGCTGGATCGTTTCCGCGCGATTCTTAACAACGAGGCCTTTGCGGACTCCTATCAGACGCTGGAAGATGCGATGAATAACCGTAGCGGCTTGAACAAGGCGTCTGCCGTGACGTATATCGGTAATGTGGTCGGCGCCGATAGTAAGGATTCCAATACCATTAAAACGTTGTTTGGTGAGGAATTCCTATCGATGGATCTGGATGGAGACGGAACCGCCGAGCCGATCACCATGATGATCAAACGGGAAAATCTGGACGGCAACAACGCCACCGGCGACTCCTATACCTATACCAACTGGGGACGGCAGTACACGGTGAACGGTGCGGAGATGACCATTTATATTACCGCCGAGAACTTGGATGATGTGTCCAGTGGCCAATCTGTTGTGGTTTATGCGGCGAGTTTCACCAAACCAGCCGGATCCGAAACATGGACCGAGCTCGTTCCTTTGACGATCGGAACGGCCGACGCCAACAACTATGGTGGTTACGGTTCGGCGAACTCCTTTAACACCGATACGTGGCGTTCGAATTCCGGAAAGACGATCGAAGACCTGGTCGCGTAAATGATTCCACTTAACCAAATATAAAAAGAGTGCGCTTTATCGCGCACTCTTTTTTGTTTAAACGAATATGCAATGGTCGTGAAGTGATACAGTGAACTAAGCTTTTTTACACAACCGATCATCCTCTTGAAAGCAGGATATATAACAAAAGCGAGGTGACTATCACCTCGCTTTTGTATTTTATTTTTCAAACGTAAAGGCATCCCACGGAAGGTTAACGTCTTTTTTCTGGGTAATGATCTCGTCTACGTGCAACAGCAACGGAAATTCATTGATGTCCACCAGGCCTTTTTCGGCTTTTACGCGGATCGCCTTGGCAACGCGTTCCGCCACGACCAACGATTCCAGCGTCACGCCTTGCAATTCGGCTTTCGCCTCATCAATATCCAATCCGCGACCAAGCAAAATGCCCACCAAGCGGGTTCTGCCGCCGTACACCGTGACGTACAAGTCGCCCGCACCGATCACCAGATTATCCAGATCACCTGCGCCTTGCAACTTGAGCAACTTCGACATTTCTCTTACCGATTGCCCAAAGATTGCCGCTTGGGAGTTGAAATGCAGTTCGCTATCAACGCCGAATGCTTTTTGATTTAAGCCTATGGTAAGCGCAATACCTAAAGCATAGCCGTTTTTCAGCGCTACCGCACTTTCTACGCCGACGATATCGGTGGACAAGCTGATGTGATAATAATCGGTAGCCATAGCCGATTTGATCATGCGCAGCACCGATAGATCTTTGCCGCAGAAGGCCACTTCGGTTTGATCGTGAGCAACCAGTTCATAACTGGTGCACGGTCCGCCGATGGCATTGAGCGGAATGTTTTTGCCGAGTTCATTCAGTTTTTCCTGCCAGATATCCAAATAGGTAAGCAGGGAACCGTCCGGCGTATTCATCAACCCTTTTGTTACCGAGATAACCGGCACGTTTTCGTGAAGTTTCGGTAAAATTTCATCCTTGAACCAGTCCACGCCAAAACTGCTGACACCGCAGATGATAAAATCAGCGCCTTGGATGGCTTGTTCCATTTCTTCGATTTGGTAATAACGAATCCCTTCGGGGAACTCTTTGTTGAATTTCGGATGGCGCCCGGTCTTGCGGCAATGGTCAATGATCTCCCGATCTAAATGTGTACCTACAAGACGAACGTCGTTGCCGTTTTCTCTCGCGGGAAAAGCTAGGGCAGAGCCCATCATGCCGGAACCGATAATGGTGATCGTTTTCATACTTTGACATCCCTTCACTAATATGCTATTATTGTAAAAAATGATTGTTTGTGTGTCAATAAGTGTCTGTAAAGTTGATAATTGAACAAACTTGAACGCTTTTTGGAACAGAAAGGAACAAACATGATCAAACGAGAAAGACAAGATAGCATCTTAAACATCATAAAAGCAAGAAAATATTGTACGGTTAATTTTTTATCCAAGCAACTGTTTGTAGCACCGATCACCGTTCGCCGCGATTTGAGCGAAATGGAATCGGCTGGCCTGATTATCCGGTGTTATGGTGGGGCCACCGTTCCCGAATACGAAAATCGGGAAGTTCCTTTTGAAATTCGGAATAAAAACAATTTTTCCACAAAGGAAAAGTTAGCGAAAAAGGCGGCCAAACAGATAGGGAAAGGGGACGTTGTGTTTTTAGATGCCTCTTCAACGGTCAGCCATATAACGGAATATCTTACCGCCGAGCAGAACTTAACCGTTATCACGAACAGTACGTTGATTGTTGAAAGATTAAAAGAAAAGCATATTCGTTGTTATTTGACGGGCGGTATGCCGGTGGAACATTCCCGTGCTTTGGTAGGGAGTATTGCCGAGCAAACCGTTGCCGGTCTTTACGCCAACGTTTGCTTTTTCTCGGCACAAGGGATCGATGAAGATGGTGTTATTTCCGATCAATCCGAGGCGGAAACCTCGCTTCGAAAGTTGATGATCAAAAACTCCAAACGCCAGTATTTTCTGTTTGACAGCAGTAAATATCGCAAACGCTTCGCTTTTAAAGTGTGTTCCGCATGGGATATCAGCGATATCATCACGGATCTAAGCGACGTTTCATTTAAAACAGATGATACATCCATATAGGCATAGCAAAAGCGAGGGGGAAATCCCCTCGCTTTTCACTTACGTATTCATAACCTTTAAAACGGTATCTTTAATGTCTTTCATTCCTTGAATAGAGGGATGACTACACGTTTTATCGATACGATCAAAAACGACCGGTGTTATGTGGTATTTCGCACAGGCGTTTTTCATGCAAGAAGCAATTTCCGGTTTGATATCGGTGTTAATCAAGCAGTAGATATCGGCTTGCGGCAACGTTGTCTTTAACAGATTTAAGAAGTAGCAGATGGCCGGTAACACACAATATAATTCGTCTTCTTCCCAGTCGCTATATTTCATTTCGCCTAGGGGCGCGTTTGACCAACTATCGTTGGTTCCGCCGAAAACAAAAATGGTGTCAATCTGGTGTTTAGTAAAAAATCCTGTTGTAATCAGTTGTTTTAATCTATATATAAAAGAGGATGATTGAGAGCAATCGGCGTTGTCATAACCTGTATAGCCAATGGTTGATCCTGACCAACTGTTGTTTAAAACAAGATGCAAGTTGCCTTCTTCAACCACTTGATACTACCAGGTTTTTTTCCACGCTTCTTACGTCGGTTTCCGAATTCTCGTTTTTAGAGTAATATACAATATACTCATCCGGAACGTACCCTTCGAAGGTGGAATAACTGTCTCCAAAGATAAGAACGTTGTTTTTCATGATCCTAAACGTACCTTTCTGTGTTTTTTATCATTATACACATTTGGAATAGGTGTTACAAGTATCCTGTTTTCAATACCAACCGTGCACAAAGGAACGGCGCAGTGGGATGCCACTGCGCCGTTTTGTGTAAGTTATTCGGGTTTTTCTTCGTTTTTAGCGTTGTTCTTTTTGATGAAATCGAAATTTTCTTTGTCGATCAGGTCCTTCATGCTGGGAAGGCGATATTCTTCTTCCTCTACCTGATCCTTCAGTTTTTTGTTGATTTGAATGACATTTTTGATCAAAAGAACGCCCATGATCAGGCCTTCAAAAACCAGACGGATGGCGATAGGCCCCAGAACGGCAATCAAAATGCCGTAAATGCCGTACCAATCGGTATAGGTTGTGTTCGAAAAAGAGGAGTGGTAAATGGAGATACCGAAAAGCATACTAAGTCCGAAGCACACACACGCGATGGTGGATAAAACGTACAGGAACTGCAGGATTTTCTCAATGATCAGGAACTTGAAGTTGAATACGTCGCTTAAAAACTGGCCCAACTTGTTAAGGCCCGGTCTTTTCTTTTCGGGGACGATATGTTTGTAGGCCAAAATGGTCAGGACGATGGTGGCGACTGCTGCTACAAAGATCATAATGCCAACGGTATTGATGCTCATATGCTACTCTCCTTTAATGATTTTAGGATATATGTATTATATCAAAGAATGGCGAATTTTGTCAAACCTCTTTGATTAAATCACAAGCATTTTAAAGTCCGGTAATGAAATGGTTTGTGGAGAAAGACGATTGACGCAAACCGGTTGTTTTAATACATAACAAAAGCGGGGTGAATTTCACTCCGCTTTTGGACAATTGCTTGGGGAAATGCCAAAGTGGTTTTTAAACGCACGGCTAAAAACATAGATGGACGAAAAACCTAGCGCGTCCGCCACGTCGGATACGGTTTTGTTCTGCAACATGGTTTTGGCGAGTTGCATCCGCTTGTCGTTGCGATAGGCGATGAGCCCCGTGCCGTATTGTTCCTGAAACCGCCTCTCCAAGTAGTATTTACTATAGTTAAATTGTTTGGCAAGATCGTCGAGTTTGGCGGTCATCCCTTGTCCCGCGTCGATATAATCTTTGACCTGTTGTTCAATGCGATAGGATTGACTTCCCGGTTCAAACACATTGGGGAAATTGTCACGAATCAGCATTTCCAGTAATAATGTCAACTTGGCTTTGCGTACCAATGCGGATGCGTCGGACGGATCCACGATCTCGTAAAACGTATCGAGCGCTTGCGGAGCGTTGGAAAAGCTCACCAATGGTTCTTGCGGATATGGTGCAAATACGTCTTTACGAATGTACTGCTTTTCTTGATCGGTCATGTCGGGGATATCTTTAAAGGAAATAGGCACTTGTGCGCTGTCGTCACGGTGGGTGATATCGAAATGAATGTGCGGTTGTGAAAGATTGCGCTCGCCGACTTGAAAACTGTGCGCAATGCCCGGCCGCAACAGTACAAACTGCCCTTTTCGGCAGCGGTAATTCACCTCGTTATAACGCAACATAAATTCTCCGTCTTCCACGTACAGCAACTCGTAGTCAAAAATCACGCGTCGCTTAATGGTGTGTGTGGCACGAACCACCGAATGGATCGCTTTGCGGATGTACGGATTAACAGCAGAGATATTCAGCATCATCGTTCACCTGCACAATAAATGTTAAACATACGTCAAGGTATGTTATTTGTATTTTACCGCGTTTTTTGTAAAATTTCAATATCGTTGCAGTATTGGAGGAATAAAAATGTTAAATTCCATCACGGTTAAACGCGATATCACGACCTTTTCGGTTTCGCCCGAAAATCCGACCGGCGAAAAAGGAAAAGGCGGTATGGCGACCGAAGGCAGTGCTTCGGAGGCAGCGCGAGAACTGGGTCAAGGCTGGAAAGTCAACCCGTATATCGTCGTGGACGCCCAGACAACGGCGGTATTGGCAGACGTCAAGGGGCAAGGTGCTATCAAACACATTTGGATTACCGACAACACCAAAGCAAGTCGATTGCTGATCTTGCGCATCTATTTTGACGGACATCAAAATCCGGCAGTCGAATGCCCTCTTTCAGATTTTTTCTGCAATGCCGAACACACCGAGTATCGTCAACTGTCGAGTTTGGCAATGTGTGTCAACCCGGCACGCGGTTTAAATTGCTATTTCGAAATGCCGTATTTTAAGCATTTTCGCATCGAAGTCGAGAATATCGGATCGGACCCGTGCAAGATCTATTATCAAATCGATTGTGAGGAAAAAACGCTTCCCGAAAATGCCTTGTATTTCCACGCGCAGTTTCGTCGTATCAATCCGTTGCCGTACAAACAACCGTACACCATTTTGGACAACGTCAAAGGCAATGGGCATTACGTCGGCACCTATCTGTATTGGGGCGTAAAATCCAATCGTTGGTGGGGTGAAGGGGAGATCAAATTCTATATCGACGGCGATACCGCGTTCCCCAGCATCTGCGGTACGGGGACCGAGGATTATTTCTGCGGTGCGTATAATTTTGACGTCGATGGGGAATATGCCGAGTTCGCCACGCCGTATTCGGGGATGTATAAAGTGGGTAAAACCGATGCGCTGTATCGCTCGCAACGGTATTTCAATATGTACCGCTGGCACATCACCGATCCTGTTTACTTTAAAGAGGATTTAAAGGTTACCATTCAGGCGCTTGGTTGGCGCAGCGAAGGGCGGTATCTGCCGTTGCAAGACGATATTTCGTCGGTGGCGTATTGGTATTCCGACACGCTCGATGACGTGTATTTGCCCTTCCCGTCGAAAAACGATTTAGAGATTATTTGACCTCGTCAATCGATTGTTTTCTAATCATTTTTCGATATTCGCCGGGTGGTAGCCCTGCATGCTTTTTGAAAAATGCAAGGTGATTGCGAGTCGATCGGGAGATGCCGATTGCGCCGATGCGCATAACGGCAATTTGATCACCTTCCACCGGGTGAAGAATTTCAGAGATTTGGTGTATTAACCAAACAGGAACCTCTAATGTTATTCGATAGGGAGAACTGAGATGAGACCTCATATATTAGTTGTCGGCAGTTTGGTGATGGATTTGATCGTCACCACCAATCGGTTTTGTCATGCTGGCGAAACCGTTATCGGTACGGGCTTTACTACCGCGCCCGGCGGTAAAGGCGCCAACCAAGCCGTTCAAGCGGCGCGGCTCGGTGCTGACGTCACGATGGTCGGTAAGGTCGGTGCTGACGATTTCGGCAAACGGTTGATCGAATCGGTTCGTGAAAGCGGTGTCAACACCGATCACATCCGCATTACCGATACCGCTCCCACAGCGGTCGGGAACGTGCAGATTCAAACCAACGAACACGGGACCGAAAACCGCATTATCGTGGTTCCCGGTGCAAATATGGCAATCGCGCCAAGCGACGTTGCTTTTTTGCAAACCGAGATCGTGCAGTACGATATGGTGATCCTGCAAAACGAAATTCCGATGGAAATCAATCGGCTGGTGTCGCAGTATGCCAAAGATGCGGGTGTGCCCGTGATACTCAACCCCGCGCCGTCTGCCGTTATTCCCACAGAATTAATTTCGTGCCTCACGTATATTTCTCCCAACGAGCACGAAGCGGCAGACATCACCGGCACCACCGATGCAAAACAAGCGGTGCGGATGTTACACCAACTGGGTGTGCCAAACGTGCTTATTACTCTTGGCAAAAGCGGATGCGCGTTTAGCGACGGGATTAAGGTGATCCACAGCGCGAGTGTCGATTGCGGCAAGGTGGTTGATCCGACCGCTGCGGGAGACAGTTTTATCGGCGCATTTTGTACAGCGGTTGCCGCCGGCGTTGAGGTGCCAGAAGCATTGACTTTTGCCAACTGTACCGCCGGGATTACCGTGTCGCGTATGGGCGCGCAAACCAGTTTGCCCACGCTGGATGAAGTGGTCGCGGTGATGCGGCAAAACGGATTTTCAACACATAGATGGGGTGAATGATATGAACGACGTACAACGGTTTATCGACATCAGCAAATCGGAATGGGATCGGTTTGTCAGCCATATAGATATGGATAGTCTGCGCCAAGCGGCCGACTTGATTTTGGATGCCACCAAGCGGGGCAAACGCTTGCATATTACGGGTATCGGTAAGCCCGCCCATGTTGCAGGTTATACTGCATCACTGATCTCGTCTACGGGTACACCGACCTATTTTTTGCACGGTACCGAAGCGGTGCACGGTTCGTGTGGACAACTGGTAGAGGGTGACGTCGTGATCTGCATTTCCAACAGCGGTGAAACCGAAGAACTAAAAGCCACCGCCATGGCGATCAGAAACAACGGGTGCAACATCATTGCCGTTACCGGCAATCCCGATTCGTGGCTTGGTAAATACGGTGACGTATGCTTGGTCGCAGGCGTACAACAAGAAGGAGGACCGCTTAACCGCGCGCCGCGCGCATCCATTCTTGCAGAAATCTATATTTTGCAGTGCTTGTCGGTGGCGTTGCAAGAAGCGGTCAACATCACTCCTGTCGAATACGTCAAGCGTCATCCCGGTGGCTCGCTCGGCAAACTCAGAGAAAATGAATAAAAAACAGCGGAGTGATTTCACTCCGCTGTTTTTGTGCGATTGGATTCGTGGTGCCCTTTTCGATAAGCCGCCGGAGTAAATCCCGTATACTTTCGAAACGAGGTGCAGAATTGGGAACGATCGGAAAATCCACATTCTATAGCTACTGTCTGCACCGAAACGTCGCTGTACAATAACATCCGCTTTGCAACGCGAATGCGTTCTCCGATCAACGCCTGATGCAGAGTCATCCCCGTGCATTTCTTAAACGTTCGATTCAAGTAGAAGGAATGGTAACCAAACTCGGCAGAGATTTGATTGTTGCTTAAGTCGCGGTCATAATTCTGTTGAAGATAGGATAATACTTTTCGCACGGTTTCCGGTAGTTCGGGCTGTTTGTTCGATCGTTCTTGAACCAGCGAACATAGAATTTGTTTTAAAAGCGCAGAGGAGATGCCGTCGGAGCAAGGCGACGGATAACAATATAGCACTAAACATTCCCGAATTTTTTCTTCCACGTCGAACGCTTTTTCCAAAAAGATATAGTTCGCCAATTCCGCCGGTGGATCGTCCTCGAAAATCTGATTCCGATCAAAATAGGTCAAACTCTCCACTGGACTACGAGGTTCTTTTTGCTCGGATTGGTTGCGTGTCATATCGAAGTTTAACACAATCGCTTTCACGTCGCCGTCAAAGGAATAGGGAATACCCGGGCGAAAATAGATGACCGAGCCGGGAGAAAGGGGGATCGTTTGATCTTCCAACGTAAAAGTTGCCCGTCCTTCTAAAATATAAAAGATTCGAAAATCGTAAG
Source organism: Acutalibacteraceae bacterium (assembly GCA_045544455.1). Taxonomy (GTDB): domain Bacteria; phylum Bacillota; class Clostridia; order Oscillospirales; family Acutalibacteraceae; genus JAZPYZ01. Next base: position 115,295 of record JAZPYZ010000010.1, read on the forward strand.
CGCGCCGTGGCGGCACGTTGGATAACACACGGGGCTGCAATCCCGCGTATCGGAGAAACGGATTCAGATCATACAACTCCATAGCACACCTCATTGGTTTGTTTTTTAAATGTTTTGGTTTGTATTTTATCTTGATTATATCACAAAAATACAGTATAACCAAGATAGAATTGATGTTTTTTTCGAAACAAAGGAGAGAGCGTGGATGGAGCTTCCTGTGATGGGGGAACTGTGCGGCGGCCTTGCAACGGTGGTTGGCTTTTTCGTTTTTCAACAGAAGAAACGCAGCCGTATCTTGCTGCTCAAATTGATCTGCGATATTTTATGGGGTTTGCATTTCCTGTTTTTGCAAGCCTATTCAGGTATGGCGATCAGTCTGGTGGCTTGTGTTCGGGAAATCTTGTTTTATCGAATGGGAACAAACAAGGAGAAAAAGCCGCTGTTTTTGCTTTTCATGTTTCTGGTCCTCAACACCTGTTCGGTTACGCTGACTTGGACGAATGTATGGAGCGTGTGCTCTCTGCTTTCGGGGTGGCTTGGTACATTGGCATATTGGCAGACAGCGCCGAACAGAATTAAGCTCTTAGGCTGGATGGTGTGTGTTTCGCAAACGATTTATGCTCTTGGCGTGGGCTCTCGAGCCGGCTTGATCAACGAAGCGATCACCATGGTGTCCATTGCCTTATTCTTTTTGCGGATTCTTTTGGAAAAGCATAAAACCAACACGGTTGATAAAGGAGAGTTGTCATGATGCAGCTGCTAAAGCAAGAAAACGGACACGTTCTTACTGTGGACGGCAAAATTGTGGCTCGCATCCCTGCGGTGGAGGATGCAGAGGACGTTTTCGAACCCATTGAAAACGGTGCGTGGAAATGGTTTCGGCGGGTTAAAACGCCTACCGATCGTATGCGTATGGAAGTCATTCTGTTAGGTGAACCGACGTTTACCATGATACCCGCCGTGAGCTATAATGGGAATGGTTGGGGGGATGTGCCCGAATATGTGGGAGACCGCGCCGAAGACGGTACGCCGTGGAGTTTTGCTTCTCACCGCGTTACCATCCCCGCGTGTACGTATAGCGAAAATGACACGGTCAGTATCGCCCTTATGGCCGAACCGAACAGCAATTCCGCTTGTTCTCTGTACCGTGTGGACGAGGGGGAACGGCATGTCCTGATCTTCCCAGAAGAGGAACAACCCAAAACCTTGCAACGACACTTTTGGGGTGATCCTTTTCAGGGAACGATGGAACCTGCTACCGAATTCCGGGGCATCCTTTTGGCATATCCATCTGACGGAACCAAACATCGCTATAAAGGATTGTTGGACTTCGCTTGGCGGTACTATGGGCATTCGATTGCCGCTCCGAGAAAAGCGGAAGAACTATACCGCCTTTCCATCGCTTATACTCAATTCTTGTTTGCAAGAGAACGGGATGGATTTGCCGGAATCGTCTCCGGTTCTCAGTGGCATATGGATACCTGCTCCTACAAGAAGAAAGAACACTATTACGAGATCGGATGGGTGGGACAAAGCGCGTCTATGGCTAACGCGCTGTTGAACGACTATTTAAAAACCGGGGACCGCAACCATTTGGATATGGCGTTGGAGGTACACGATTCTTGGCTAACGTATACCGAAACAGACGGGCGGTTTTTGTCGGCCAAAATGGGGTATTTGCCTGCCTTGCTACTCCCTTATGAAACGATGAAGGTGGACGACGTAGACCGATGGGCGTGGGGGGAGGATCAATACGAATCCATCCTTAATAAGATTGGCAAACCGCAGATACGGGATGAAAAAGGCCGTGTTTTGATTCGCCACGATGCCTGTAATTTGGGGACGGGAGCGGAAGGGTATTTCGAAGCTTTTGATTTGCTACAACAAATCGGAATCGATAAACCGGAATACCTTAAGGCTGCACTCGATACCTGCGATTTTGCCTTGGAAAGTCAAGACGAAACCGGCTGTTTTGCGAAAGCATGGGACTCAAAGGGCAACGTGTTGGATAAGAAAGGAACCATTGGGTGTTTCCTAATTCTTCCTGTTTTGACGGCCTATCGAAAGACGGGCGACGAAAAGTATTTAAACGCTGCAGTGCGGGCGTTTGATTTCTATTACGCGGAGTTGGAACGCGAAGGGTTTACCACTGCCGGCGCACTGGACACCTATAGCATCGACAAGGAATCGTCGTCACCCTTGCTTCGGGATGCCTTGGCATTGTATGAGATCACGAAGAATCCGGAATACGTCCAAAAAGCAGAAGCCATTGCGTGGTATCTCTGTACGTGGATGATGCATTTTACGATAGACTATCCGGACGATTGTTTAATCGCTAAGCTTGGGTACGATACGTTTGGTTCCACCAGCGTATCTACGCCTCACCAAGCGCTCGATCAATATGCGCTTCGAGATGTGCTTTCGTTCCTGAAACTGTATGAAATTACGGGATATACGCAATGGAAAGAGCGTGCGATTGCGTTTTGGTGCAATGCTTGTCAAGGGATTTCCGACGGAACGCTGTTCTTAAATCGGCGCTTGCGTCCCGCGGGGTCTCAGGATGAAGCAATCTTTCATACGCGGTGGGGACGTCACGCGACCAAACCGTTTAGCCCGTCCCAGTGGCTTCCTGCTTGGCCGTGCGCTTTTCGTTTGGAAAATTTACGCCGCCAAACGGATTGGAGTATATTCGATGAAGGCTTGACCGAAATTAAAGGCAAACCGGGCGACTAATTACATAAAACAAAAGCGAGGTGAAATTCACCTCGCTTTTTTATAGAATTCGTTTTGAATAAAGGTAATCGCATAGTTTTGTCAGATGAAAGTTTTGCTTTCTGTTTCTTTTATAAAAAACACAAACTGTCTGAATTTCATCAAAATCTATAACCTTGAGAGCAGTCAACGCTTGTTGGGTAGATTCAGCCAAAGAACGAAACGAGCCGATAGTCAGACCAATTCCTGATGAAATATATTGGTGTAAACACTGCCGGTCATTACACTCCACGATAATATGTTCCTTTATATTATTCCTTTGGCATGCATCCTCGTATCGCTTTCGCATTCCATTGCCAATGCTGGGAAGGACAAAGGGTTCCCCCTCTAATTGATGAAAATAAAGCGATTTTCCTACTAGCGGACTGTTAACAGACGCTTTCACACAAATTCTTTCAACACTTAACACAAAGTGCTCCCAATGACTATATTTTTCCTTTGGTTCGTCGATAATGATATCGTAATCATCAATTTCTCTGTTTGCATAGTCATTGGAAATGATAAAGTTATTGTTTTTTTCTTTCGAAATATATTCCACGATCAGCTCTGTAATCCATTTCGACCTTGCATGAATCAGGAGCTTTATTTTGGGGAGGGAGGTGTCAGGGGTAGTGATTTGGTTCGCTGCGTTGTCTATGGTTTGGAATATTCCCCCGATTTCGGTGGCAAAGAATTTCCCCTTTGTATTGAGCGTAATTTTATTGCCCGATCTGTCAAATAATGCTACGCCTAGCTCCTGTTCCAACTTTTTGATGGAAGAGGAAACGGCAGATGGCGGCAATAAGTGCTGTTGCGCTGTTTTGGAAATGTTTTCACTTTGTGAAACTTCTAAGAAGTATTTTAATTGATTGAAATTCATTTCTATCACCCACTTTATTCTACTATATAAATTATTATATAGCAACACTTGCTTTTTGGTAGAGTCAGACTACTTTCATATATGGTATAATCCAGGTATCCCAATATAAGGAGGCAGTAAAATGAAAATATGCATCGCACAGCCGGAGTACTCGGTGGATTATGATCGTTCTGATGAACTCTTTGAAAAGCAATTGAAACTTTTTGCGCAATGTGATAGTTCAATGGATCTGATCGTGTTCCCGGAGTCCTGTGACACTCCCGGCTTAGCAAAAACAAAGGAAGATGCAGAAAAAAGTGTAGAGAAATACAATCAAAGATTGCTTGAAACAGCAAGCGCAACTGCCAAAAGATGCCATGCGATGCTTTTTGTAAATGCAAGAAGCAGAAGCGAAAAAGGCCTGCGTAATACCACCTATGCTTTTAACAGAAATGGTGAAATTACAGGTAAGTATTATAAACAGCACCTAACCCCCGGTGAGGTTTCGGTAATGCAGCTGGACAGCGACTATTCTTTTGAATTTTCTGAGCCGACTGTAATTGAGATGGAAGGTATTCGGTTTGGTTTTCTTGTTTGTTATGATGCCTATTTTTATGAAGCCTTTGCGAATATGGCAAGACAAAAGCTGGATGTTATTATTGCTTGTTCCCACCAGCGAAGCGATACTCACGAAGCGTTGAAGATCATGCATCAGTTTTTGGCCTACAACACTAATGCCTATGTGATCCGTTCCTCTGTGTCTATGGATGTGAATTCCAACATCGGTGGTGCGAGTATGGTGGTGGCACCTACGGGCGAGGTTTTGTGCAATATGCAAAGCCGTGTGGGTTTGGAAACCATTGATTTGGATATTACAAAGAAATACTATAAACCCGCAGGCTTTGGCAATCCGGAAGCTGCACACTACGAATATATAGAAAAAGGGCGCCGCCCGTGGAAATACCGTCCAGCAGGCAGCGCAATTGTAAAACCGGATGATATTATGCCTTATCCCCGTATCTGTGCACACAGGGGTTTTAATACCGTTGCACCCGAAAACAGTATGCCAGCTTTCGGTGCAGCAGTTGCTATGGGAGCAGAGGAAATCGAATTTGATGTTTGGGTGACAAAGGACGGAGAAATCGTTTCCTGCCACGACGAAAAGCTGGACCGGGTTAGCACCGGCGTCGGTAACATTTACGATTATACTTACGAAGAACTGCTGAAATTTGATTTCGGTGTCAAATACAGTGAAAGATTCAGGGGTCTGAAAATCCTGAAATTTGAAGAGATCCTTAAAAAATTCGCCTGCCACACCATTATGAACATTCACATTAAAACGGTTAATAATCAGTGCGAATACGATCCCGAAGTTCTGGAGAAGATCGTTGCTTTGATCGACAAGTATGACTGCAGAAAATATGTGTATTTTATGAGTGGAAACGACAATTTTCTGCGATTGGCCAAAGAAATGGCGCCGGATATTTGCCGCTGTGTTGGTGCCGGTGATGCACCTTGGGAGATGGTTGAAAGAGCAATCAAATATGATTGTAAAAAGATTCAACTATTTAAAGGCAAATTCGACCAGAAAATGGTCGACAGGGCACACGAAAGCGGTATTATTTGCAATGTGTTCTGGTCAGATAATGAAGAGGAAGCAAGGGAATATCTTGCAATGGGTATCGACACGATCCTTACCAATGACTACAATCTGATTTCTCAAGTTATAAAAAGATGATGTAACAGTATAAATCTCCTTGTTTTACAGATATTAACAGTCAGGTCTGTAAAGCAAGGAGATTTTGTGTATATTATGAAGGCAACTGGAATAGTTCGTAGAATTGAGGCTTGTGTTATAATAACACAAAAGTCGCTTAAAGCCACATAAACACTGGGCTTGCGGGCGATTTTCCAAAAAAATTTTGACAAAAAACAGCATATTTTGACCTATACATAGCAAAAGCGAGGTGATTTCACCTCGCTTTTCGTTTAGTCTGAAACGATATCTTTTACGATCTCATCAAAATATTTGGATACAATATGCAAGCAAAACTCTTTCATCATTTCCATATTCGAAGCCTCCGAAAGTCAAGTCTTTGGCGGCGGGAAGGTTTGAACTGTACTTTTGTGCGGAACAATGATATAATACGAAAGGAGAAAACAAATTGAGTTTAGAGTTAGCAATTGTTGTAGCGGCTATAAACGGAGATAGGTTATCACCTCAAATTAAAACAAGCTCAAATTATAAGCATTGGGTTAGCGTTGAAGATTGGAAAAGGTGCATAGAGTGTGCAAGTAACCACGGAAAAATTTGGTTGATTGCAGAGCAGCCTTATCCGGAACCCCCGATACATCCGAATTGCCGTTGCGCGATTGAATTGATGCAAGCGATTACAGCGGGAACAGCAACCATTAATGGAGTAAACGGTGCGGATTGGATGTTAATGTTTAAAGAACATTTGCCTGATTACTATGTGTCGCAAAAGGAACTGGAACTTTTAGGATGGCGTAAAGGAGATAAAGTTTCAAAATTTACTGCCGAAAAAATGTTGTTTGGTGGCACATATAAAAATAATAATCAGCATTTGCCGCATGCGGAGGGGCGCGTATGGTATGAGGCGGATATCAATTATAAAATTGGCAAAAGAAACAGTCAACGTATCTTGTGGTCCAATGACGGACTGATATTTGTTACATATGACCACTATCAAACATTTTATGAAATTGTTTAAGAAAGGCGGATATATATGAAAAAAGCAACGGTCAATTTATCAAATTGCAAATACCTCTACGAATTGCATCAACGCTTTCAAGAAGCGTTGGATTTCCCAAATCACTACGGCAAAAATTTAGATGCGTTTTGGGACTGCATCAATCGCGAATGTGACGTAGATTTTGTAACAATCGTTGGCTGTGAAAGTGTGGCTGAGGACTTAAAACCAACGGTTAGAAAGATTTTAGATATGTTTGAAGAAAATAAAAAATATTGGGCTGACAAAGATTATGTGTTTGATTACGAAATCATAAGCTAACAAGTATAAATCTCCTTGTTTTACAGATACTAACAGTACAAATTTGTAAAACAAGGAGATTGATTTATATATGAAAGCAACAGGAGTTGTTCGTAGAATAGAGGATTGTGTTATAATAGGACAAAAGTTGTAGAAACCCGCATAAACAATAGGGTTTTTGCTGGTTTGCCCCATTGAACGCATTGGTGTCAAAACAGGGTTTTTACATATTTTCAGGAGCGGAGAAATCTGCTCCTCTTTGCATTTATGTGGAAGCATTGCTTTTTAAGTTGTGGTGTGGTAAAATGGTTAAGATAAACTAATTGAATATAACGATAAAAGCATTATTACAAGGGAGATTAGTGTTCCCTTTTGTTGTGTTCTTCGAAACAGTTTATAAATAGTTGTAGCTAACTCACATATAACCAATAAGATAAAGTGTCATTAAGAGGAGTTTGTAATGAAATCTGGCTTCTTTTCTTTTTTTAAAACCTTGTACGGTATCGTTTTCTCAATAATTGTAACCATATTGTTGTTTTTTGATAACCTTTTATATTATTGCAAAAAAGAGTTTATTTTATCTAACGGTGCAATTTTTTGTATTGTTCTCATGATTCTTTTGGTAGGTATTGGTTTTTATTGTTGGGTAAAAACTAAAAACCCATTATTAAAGCAATGTTCTACGCTTAATATAGATAAATTTGTCCTTGTGGCTACTTTGCTTTTGTTTTTAGGGCAATGTTATGTGTTTTACAACACATTTTTCCTTTCCGGATGGGATACGGGAGCGATTCGAAAATTTGTTGATACAATTATGAACGGTGGAGATAGGGGTAGCATTAACGATTATTTCTCACGTTATCCCAACAATTTATTCCTTTCATACTTATATTTATTAATTCAAAAAATAAATAACGGCTTGGGAGTTTTTAATGGTATTTACAGTTATATGTGTGTTGTTATACTTAACTGCGCCATTAACGCTTTCTCTTGTTGGTTATCGTATAAGACAGCGAGAATATTTGTATCTCCCACTTTTGCGCTTGTCGCGTATATTTTTTGTGTTTTTTCTGTGGGTATTTCAGGATGGTCAGTTATTTGTTATTCAGATGCCATAGCCTTGTTTTTGCCAATTTTAAGTGTATATCTTTATTGCAAACAGTATAAAAACACAAAGATGCAAACAGTTGGTTTTATATCGGCGGTTTTTGTGTCAGCGATAGGTTATTTTATAAAACCACAATGTTTATTTGTACTAATTGCTATTACTATTTTGGAGGTTTGGAAATTTGTCATCAATTTTTCTTTGAAGAAATTGATTCGACCTATAGCAGTATGTTTGGTTGCTGTCATCGTTTTTAGTTTTACAAATATCGGCCTAGAGCTTCTGAACAAAAAATATAGTGTGCAAATTGACAAAGAGCAATCTTTTGGTTTTTCACATTTCCTGATGATGGGTGCAAATCAAGAAACAAATGGGGTTTATTCGGAAGATGATGTTGGTTTTTCTTATTCTTTTGCCACCTCTGAGCAACGCAAAGAAGCCAATATAGATGTTTTTATGGAACGTGTTACTTCGATGAAGAGTGGTTTATTTACACATCTAACAAAGAAAATGCTTACTACTTTCAATGATGGAACTTTTGCGTGGGGAAACGAGGGTAACTTTTTCGCGGTTGTTCCTGAAAACATTAATAATAAGATGGCACCTTTTCTAAAATCAATTTATTTTTTGGGAAATAGATTTGCTTATTTTGCAACGTTTCAACATCTCGTTTGGCTTTTTATTTTGCTGTGTTCGTTATTAACTGTTTTTTCGAAAAAGGCAAATTATGACCAAAATAAACTTTCTCTGTTATGGATTGCACTTTTAGGTTTTGTGTTATACGAAATGCTTTTCGAAGTGAGAGCAAGATATGTTTATATTTTTGTTCCACTCTTATGCACTTTGGTTCCTATAGGCGTTAGAAATGTCGGTATGTTAGCATGTGATTTTTTGCCTCGTATCAAAAGGAAATTGAAAGGATAACCAAAAATGAAACCCACTTTATACATAGTAATCCCTTGTTACAACGAAGAAAAAGTCTTGCCAATTACAGCTCCTTTATTTTTAGAACAGCTTAAGACCATGCAAATAAAAGGGTTAATATCTTCTGCAAGCAAAATAATGTTTGTAAATGACGGAAGCAAAGATAGCACCTGGGAAATAATCAAACAGTTAGCAGAAGAAAACGAGTCGTATATTGGCATTTCTCAAAGTCGCAATCGCGGACACCAGAATGCCGTTCTCGCCGGTCTTATGGAAGCAAAAGACAGGTGTGATATCACCATTTCTATCGACTGTGATGGCCAAGATGACATTTCTGCTATGACAAAAATGGTTGAAGAGTATTTGTCGGGGTCAGAAGTGGTCTACGGTGTTCGAAGCAGCCGAAAAACTGATACTTTCTTTAAAAGAGCCGCTGCAGAAGGATTTTATAAATTTTTGAGTGCTATGGGTGCTGAGGTTGTGTTCAACCATGCAGACTACCGCCTAATTTCTTCCAGAGTCTTGATAGAGTTTGCGAACTTCAAAGAAGTAAATTTATTCCTGCGTGGCATGATACCGATGGTTGGATTTAAATCGAGCTCGGTTTATTATGAAAGAAACGAGCGACTGGCAGGAGAATCGCACTATCCTTTGAAAAAAATGCTGGCATTAGCATTTGATGGCATTACAAGTCTTTCAGTAAAGCCGTTGAGGATGATTTCTGTAACAGGTGTTATTTTGTCTGTCGTTAGTTTTTTAGGAGTTTTATGGGCTGTTATATCTAATTTGCTTGGCAATACTGTTGCGGGTTGGACAAGTTTAATTGCCATCCTTTGCTTTATCGGTGGCATTCAGCTTATATGCTTAGGTGTTATTGGTGAATATATAGGCAAAATTTATATGGAAACTAAAGGTAGACCAAGATATATTATAAGTGAGCGAACAGAGGACAATGGAGAAAAATAATCTTAAAGATTTTTTACTGTATTTAGTGGTCGGCGGAATTGCAACAGTAACAGAATGGGTCTTGTTTTTCGTTATGGACATATGCCATATCCATTATGGTATAGCAACCGCAATCGCCTATATAATATCCACATTTGTAAATTGGTTGGTAGGACGGCTTCTTGTTTTTAAGGACAATCATAGTTCTTTCCTAAAAGAAATTTTAAGTATATATGTAGCGAGTATTGTTGGATTGTTACTAAATCTCATTATTATGTGGTTAGCAATTGATATTATCAATATTAATGAAATGATTTCTAAGATTTTAGCAACAGCAATCGTATTCTTTTATAATTTTTTCGTACGCAAACTGTTAATTTATAAAAAACGATAAAAATAACGCATATATAAAAGTATAAATCTCCTTGTTTTACAGATAATAACAGTACAAATTTGTAAAGCAAGGAGATTATTATATATTATGAAAGCCACTGGAATAGTTCGTAGAATAGACGACCTTGGTCGTGTAGTTATCCCGAAAGAAATTCGTCGCACCATGAGAATTCGTGAGGGAGATCCGTTGGAGATTTTTACCAGCAACAATGGGGAAGTGGTGTTTAAAAAATATTCGCCGGTGGGAGAACTGGCGTTGTTTGCCTCGCAATACGCCGACGTGATGTCGCGCGCGTGTGCGCTGCCGGTGGTGATCTGTGACCGAGATCACGTGATCGCGGTGGCCGGCATGCCGAAAAAAGACGTGTTGGACCAACCGGTCTCGCCGCAACTGGAAGAGATGATGACGGCGCGCGCGACACATATCGCCCGTGCCGGCGAACACCGGCGCATGCAACCGGTCGAAAAACTCGACCGTTATGCCGGCGTGGCGGTATCGATCGTGGCGGCTGGAGATATCTGCGGTGCAGTTTGCTTGATGTTGCCGGACAACGGTTCGATGCCGGGAGAAGGGGATATCCGGTTGGCGCAAGTAGCGGCCGGCTTTTTAGCCAAACAAATGGAAGCGTGATCGCTCGTAACACAACGAAAAGGTCGGTGGGAATTCCCACCGACCTTTGTGTATGGCTTTGTTTTAGGGATTAGCAACCGCAACCGCAATCGCTGTTGTCGATCAACAACAGAATCACGATGATGAACAGCAACCAGCTGCAATCCACGCCGTTGAACAGGTTACGCAAACACATACATTGTCGCCTCCTCTCGCGGTTTACATTCCATACTATGAAGCGATCTTTCGGCCGGTTACTGCGAAATTCAAGAAACTGAAAAATTGAGAAAATCAAAGAATTCGAGAGAAAACATCCGATAATTTATCAAAATCAAAAATCAACAAATTATTTTGACTTTATTTGACTTTGACTTTGTTTGACTTTTAAGATATACTGAACTCAACACAGAAAAGAAGGTGACGGAATATGCGTATTAGCGATGAAATTGCCGCCTATATTCTACATATAATGGATGAAGCGGAGGATGGTATTGTACAGCTGCGACGCAACGAATTGGCCGAGACGCTTGGATGCGTGCCCAGCCAAATCAACTACGTGCTGACCTCGCGATTTAGTCCGGAACAAGGATACGTGGTGGAAAGCCGGCGCGGTGGTGGCGGTTATGTACGCATTCACCGGGTGAAATATAACGCCGCGATGACGCCGCTTATGCACGTTGTCAACGCCATCGGGGATACGGTATCGCTTAGCGCTGTTAACGCGATACTGGAAAGTTTAGTTCATCACGGTCACCTGAGCCGATCGGTCGCGCGAGTATGTGCGGCGGCGGTTTCGGATCAAGCATTGCGCGAAGTGGTGCCGGATCAACGTGACCGTTTGCGCGCCTCGTTGCTTAAACAGATGTTGACCGTCCATAATATGTAAAAAGGAGTGTGATGTATCATGTTGTGTCAATCCTGCGGACAAAAGACCGCAACCACGCACGTGAAACGAAACATAAACGGAACTATTACCGAAATGCATTTATGCGCCGATTGCGCCAAAGCGCAAGGGCTGTCCTCGATTTGGAACGGGGCTGGATTTGGTTTGGATGATTTTTGGGGCAGTTTGTTTGCCGAACCGACCGTGCGTATCCAGGCGGATCACGTGCGGTGTGACGGGTGCGGAAAAACGTTTTCGGAAATTGCCCAGTCCGGTAAGCCGGGTTGCCCGACGTGTTATACCACTTTTTACGATCGCTTTTTGCCGTCGATCCAACGCATACACGGTAAAGCGAAACACGTTGGGAAATTTCCGTCTAAAGCGGATGAAACCTATAAACAAGAACAAGAGTTACAACGGTTGAAAGAGCAGTTGGCACAAGCGGTGGCGGCGCAGGAATATGAGAAGTGCGCCGAACTGCGTGACCGCATTCAGGAACTCGAACAACCGAACAATCCGTCGTAACGGGAAGGGGGACTTGTCATGAAATGGTATGAACAAAACGGAACCGAAGGCGACGTGGTGATCAGTACTCGTATTCGGTTAGCGCGTAATTTGCGCCAATTTCCGTTCCCGTCTTCGATGAACGATGAGCAAAAACGCCAAGCCAACGAGTTGATTCGCGCCGCAGTAGACGATATGTCGGGCGAGATCGGCGGATTGACGTATTGCGATATGACCGGGGTGTCACAACGCGATGCAGTATCGATGATGGAACGACATCTGATCAGTCCGGAATTTGCTTCCGGTGTAGCCGGCCGCGGCTTGCTGATGACCGAGGACGAGAGCATCAGTATTATGTTACAAGAAGAAGACCATCTGCGGATGCAGGTGTTGTGCCCGGGTTTGCAATTGGATGCGGCGTACCAAATGGCGGATCGCATCGATACGGCTCTCGATGAACGGTTGCATTTTGCATTTGACGAACGGCTCGGTTACTTAACCCAATGCCCGACCAATCTCGGTACCGGCATGCGGGCTTCGATCATGATGCATCTGCCGGCGTTACAAAGCCGCGGTGCGGTGGAACAACTGTCCCGCACGGTGTCGAAACTGGGTTTGACCATCCGCGGTATGTATGGAGAAGGCAGTCAGTCGCAAGGTGCGATCTATCAATTATCCAATCAGATCACACTCGGCATTTCCGAAACCGCCGCGGTGGAAAATCTGCGCAGCATTGCAGCGCAGATCATTCGGGAAGAACGCGCCGCGAGAGAAGAATTTCGCACCGATCCGCAGTTTGAAGATCAACTGTACCGTTCGCTCGGCTTGTTGGCTAATGTGCGGATTTTGTCCGGCCAAGAGTTCATGAAACTGATCTCAGTTGTACGTATGGGCGTATCGCTTCGCATGATCGACCATATTGGGTTGGATAAGATTAATGCGCTGATCTGCCGCGTGCAACCGGCAACCTTGATGGTCGCGGCCGGCCAAGAACTCAACCCGTCTGAACGGGATGCTCTGCGCGCCAAAACGGTGCGCGAATACCTTGGATAAGGGGGAATATCTATGTATCGCTTTAAAGGATTTACGGAAAAAGCGAATCAAGCGCTGAATTTAGCGATTTCATCGGCCGAAGAACTCGGCCACACCTATATCGGGACCGAACACATCCTGCTCGGTCTGTTGCGAGAGGGGACCGGTGTGGCGGCGACGGTTCTCGGTAGTCGCGGTATTACCGCCGCCACCTACCAAGAAAAGATCGTGGAAACCGCCTCTTCCGGCCAACCAACCAAACTGACACCGGATGACTTTACGCCGCGTTCGAAAAAAACGCTCGAACTGGCCGTTGCCGAAGCGGCCTCGATGCATCACGGTTTTGTTGGAACCGAACACCTGTTGCTCGCGGTCATGCGTGACGATACCAGTGTAGCGGTACGTTTGCTTGGCATGTGCGGTTTGCGTCCGAGTGAATTGTTTGAAGATATCGGCAAAACCATCGGTACTCATCCCGGTGAAACCGCCGTTGCCGGCGGCACGAAAACGCGTGGAGGCAAAACACCGACGTTAGATCAGTTCGGTCGCGACCTCACCAAAATGGCCAAAGAAGGCAAGATCGATCCGGTTATCGGTCGCGCGAAAGAGATTGAACGGGTAATTCAAATTTTGTCTCGGCGCACGAAAAACAACCCGTGCTTGATTGGGGAACCCGGTGTCGGTAAAACCGCCATTGCCGAAGGACTGGCACAAAAAATTGCCGCCGACGAAGTGCCCGAAATGCTAAAAGGCAAACGAGTGGTATCGTTGGATCTTACCGGTATGGTCGCCGGCACGAAATACCGTGGCGACTTTGAAGAGCGTATCAAAAACGCGCTCGACGAAGTGGTCAAATCCAAAGACGTGGTTTTGTTTATTGATGAATTGCATACCTTGATCGGTGCCGGTGCAGCAGAAGGCGCCGTCGATGCGGCGAACATCCTCAAACCGTCGCTTGCAAGAGGTGAGTTGCAGGTAATCGGCGCGACAACGCTGGACGAATACCGCAAACACATTGAAAAGGATGCCGCGCTTGAACGACGGTTCCAACCCGTCACAGTAGGTGAACCTACACCGGAAGAAGCGGTACGGATCTTGCTCGGTTTGCGCGATAAATACGAAGCGCACCACAAGGTGAAAATTACCGATAAAGCTATTGATTCGGCGGTGCAACTGTCGGTTCGGTATATCGCGGACCGTTTCTTGCCGGACAAAGCCATCGATCTCATCGACGAAGCCGCGTCCCGCGTGCGGATGAAAGCCTATACCGCACCGCCGGATCTCAAAGCGGTGGAAGAAGAGGTTAAACGGTTGGAAAATGAGAAAAAAGCCGCTGTTAACGAACAGGATTTCGAACGCGCCGCGAGACTGCGCGACGAAGAAAAAGAAACCCGTACCAAACTGGAACGCTTGAAACAAGAGTGGGATGAGAAAAACGCCGGGATCACCGGCGAGGTCGGGGAACAGGATATCGCCGAAATCGTATCCGGCTGGACCGGCGTACCGGTGGTACAACTCACCGAAGCCGAAAGTGAACGTCTGTTGCATATGGAAGAGATTTTGCATCAGCGCATTATCGGACAGGACGAAGCGGTAACCGCCGTTTCCAAGGCGATTCGCCGCGGCCGTGTAGGACTCAAAGATCCTAAACGCCCAATCGGTTCGTTCATCTTCTTAGGACCTACCGGTGTTGGCAAAACCGAACTGTGCAAAGCGTTGGCAGAAGCCATGTTTGGTGACGAAAATGCGATGATCCGCCTGGATATGTCGGAATATATGGAAAAACACACCGTGTCGCGCTTAGTCGGTTCGCCGCCCGGTTACGTCGGATACGATGAAGGTGGCCAACTCACCGAAAAGGTGCGCCGTAAACCCTATTCGGTGATTTTGTTCGATGAGATCGAAAAAGCGCATCCGGATGTATTTAATATGTTGCTGCAGATCTTGGAAGACGGTATCTTGACCGATTCGCAAGGCCGCAAAGTGGATTTCAAAAACGCGGTGATTATCATGACCTCCAACGTTGGAGCGCGGCGTATTACCGATCAACGGCAACTCGGGTTTATCGATGCCGGAACCAGTGATCAACGCGCCATCTGCGATAAGGTGATGGATGAACTCAAACAAGCGTTCCGCCCGGAATTCTTGAACCG
Source organism: Acutalibacteraceae bacterium (assembly GCA_045544455.1). Lineage (GTDB taxonomy): Bacteria > Bacillota > Clostridia > Oscillospirales > Acutalibacteraceae > JAZPYZ01. The sequence continues at coordinate 130,465 of JAZPYZ010000010.1, forward strand.
TGTAGACGACATTATTGTGTTCCGTCAACTTACGAAAGAGGATATTGCCAACATTGCGCGACGTATGATGACCTCGCTCGATAAACGGTTGCACGACATGGATATGCGGTGTGAAATCAGCGATGCCGCTATCGAGAAAATCGCCGAAGCCGGTTTCGATGCGGTGTACGGCGCGCGTCCGTTACGGCGTGCGATCCAGTCTAAACTCGAAGATGTTTTGGCTGAAAAAATGCTCGAAGGATTGTTCCGTGCCGGTGATACGGTTTGTATCGATGTAAAGGACGATACCTTTACTTTTGAGCCAAAATAAGCCAAAAACACCCCCGATCTCCTGATCGGGGGGTGTTTTTTTATTCTTCCAATATATACGGCTTGACAAGTTCCAACATGCGTGTGCCGAGGGTGACCTTCATCAACAGACCGTTTTCGGTGTATTCTTCCGATTCGACGGCACCGTCTGTTCGACAACTTTGTGCCAAACCGCCTTCGCTAAACGGAAACAGTACGGTTACCCGCCTTCTGTCCGGCGGTAACGCTTCGGCGATGGCTTGCAGTAATTTATCAAACCCAACGTGGTTTTTTGCGCTGATATAGATCGCGTTCGGTGCGTACATCGTATCGGCATCGGTTACCAAATCGCATTTATTCATCACCGTTAAAATTGGACGGTCGGTGCATCCGAGTTCCTCCAACAACTGTCTGGTCACTTCGGCTTGTTCTTGTGCTTGCGGATTAGACGCATCGCACAGATGTACGATCACGTCGGAGAATACCGCTTCTTCCAATGTGGAGCGAAACGCGTTGACTAAGTGGTGGGGCAATCGCCGTACAAATCCAACGGTATCGATCAGCAATACCTGCCGTCCATCCGGCAATCGCAACGCCCTGGTCGCGGTGTCGAGCGTCGCGAACAACTTATCTTCCGCGAGCACACCGGCATCGGTTAATGCGTTGAGAAGGGTGGACTTGCCGGCGTTGGTATACCCGACGATTGCTACCGTGGCGATACCGTCTTTTTGCCGCCGTTGCCGCCGGGTATCGCGACGTTGTTCCACTGCGGCCAATTTTTCGCGCAACGCCTGAATGCGTCGACGGATATGTCGACGATCGGTTTCGAGTTTGGTTTCACCCGGTCCGCGCGTACCGATACCGCCACCGAGTCGGGACATCGCGTGTCCCATACCGGCCAGTCGGGGCAACATATATTGCAGTTGTGCGAGTTCTACCTGTAATCGCCCTTCGGACGAGACCGCGCGTTGGGCAAAGATATCTAAGATCAAGGTGGTGCGGTCGATAACACGGCAGGGGAGCGCATCTTCTAAATTGCGGTGTTGTGTGGCGGTCAACTCTACGTCGAAGATCACCAAATCGGGCTTTTCGTTTTCGCAGATCGTCACCAGTTCCTCGAGCCGGCCGGCACCGATACAGGTGGCTTTGTCAGCACTATCCCGTTTTTGCACCATCCGCGCGATTACTTGTGCGCCGGCGGTATCGGCCAGTTCCTCCAACTCGTCCAACGAGATATCCACGTCGTATTCGCCGGTGTCGATCGTCACCAGAATGGCGATTTCCACCGCTTTTTCTTGTGTAATCCATTCCATGCTAAGGTCCCCTTGTGTAACGTTACTGCCTTCAGTATAACACACCCAATCGGGAAAATCCACCGCACGATATAAAAATATTACACATCTTGCAAGTTTCGTATAATTATGGTATTATTATCCTGAATATGTCCGTTTATGAGCGGGAGGCTACGGAATGACACATAAAAATGAATATGACGTAATCGTGGTTGGCAGTGGTGTGGCCGGCTTATATGCCGCCCTTAACTTTGATCCGGATGTGCGTGTATTGGTGATTACCAAGCGAGAACTGATGTTGTGCAACAGTGCGCTCGCGCAGGGCGGCGTGGCCGCGGTGATGGACAAAGAGCATGACGATTATCGTTTACATATCGCCGACACGTTGATTGCCGGCGGCTATAAAAACGATCTGCGCAGTTTGGAGATTCTGGTCAACGAAGGGCCGGAAGACGTGTCGCGCTTGATGAAAGAGATGGACGTCGATTTCGACCGCGATGCCTCGCACCACATCTCCATGACGTTGGAAGGCGGCCATTCCCGTCGTCGTATTCTGCACCATAAAGATTCGACCGGCCATGAAATGACGGCGAAATTGCTTAAAAAAGCGCAGGAGCGGGCGAATATCTCGTTTATGGAACACACCCAACTGTGTGATTTAACGCCCTGTGAAGGCGGCTTTTGGGCGTTGCTGTTGCGCGACGGCACGCCGGAATATCATTCTTGCTCGTATTGTGTGTTGTGTACCGGCGGTATCGGACGTGCGTATCCGTATACTACCAATTCCGCCATCGCGACCGGCGACGGGATCACCTTGGCGTATGAACTGGGTGCGCGGATCAAAAATCTGCATCTGGTGCAATTTCACCCGACCGCGTTTGCGGCCGAGCAAGGGCGCGAACGCTTTTTGATTTCCGAAGCGGTGCGTGGCGAAGGGGCTTTGTTGCTCAACTGCCATGGTGAACAGTTTATGCAGCGGTATGATGAGCGTGGGGAACTCGCGCCGCGTGACGTGGTATCGCGTTGTATCATGCAAGAAGCCAAACGAACCGGTAGCGAAACCTTTTATCTCGATATTCGGCATCGCGGTGAAGCGTTTATCCGCGACCGGTTCCCGATGATCTATAACCGTTGTTTGGAAGAGGGCGTGGATATCACCAAGGATTACATTCCGGTGTTTCCGTGTCAACACTATCTCATGGGTGGCATCGACGTGAACGTATACGGCGATACCACCGTTGACCGGTTGTATGCCGCCGGGGAATGTTCGCACACCGGTGTGCACGGACGCAACCGTTTAGCGAGTAACTCGTTGCTCGAAGCGTTGGTGTTTGCGCGGCGTACCACCTACGATATCAGCCGCCGTATGCGACACGAGCAAAGTGGCGTGACCGCCCCGATGCCGGCTTTGCCGACCGGTGGACGGCCGCTGATGCCCGGTTATCGTACCGAATTGCGGCAACTGTTGCAAAAGGCGTGGTTTGTGGTACCGGATTATGCGTTTATTCCGCAAGCGTATCAACGTGCGCAGGAGATTTTACAAGAAATCAAGACCGGTGACTTTGCACTAACCGGCGATTATATCGAGGCCAAGAGTTTAGCGACGGTCTGTACGATTATTTTGCAAGAATTTATGGATGAAATGGCGGAGGGAAAATAATATGCAATTACCGATTTTTTATGTCGACGATGTGATTAAACGCGCGTTGTCGGAGGATATCCACTATCTCGACACCACCACCGATTTGATGATTGCATCGGATAGCGTATCGAAAGCCCGTTTGATCGCAAAAGCCGATGGTGTGGTATGTGGTTTGGACGTCGCTTTGCGTGTGTTTGAACTGATCGATGCCGGCGCGGTCACCGCAACGGTGTACTTACCGGAAGGCAGCCGTGTTAAAGTCGGAGACGTGATCGTTGATCTGGAAGGTAAAACCCGTTGCCTTTTGAAAGGGGAACGCACCGCGTTGAACCTGTTGCAACACATGTCCGGTATTGCAACGGCCACGGCACATCTGGCCGATTTGGTGCAAGGCACGAATGCGTGGGTGACCGATACCCGGAAAACCTTGCCGGGCTTGCGCGCATTGCAAAAATATGCGGTTACGGTCGGCGGCGGCAAAAATCATCGGTACAACCTGTCAGACGGCGCGATGTTGAAAGACAACCACATCGATGCGGCCGGCGGTATTGCGAATGCCGTGGCAACGATTCGCCAAAAACTCGGCCATATGGTGAAATTAGAGGTCGAGACGCGTAATTTCGAAGAAGTACAACAAGCGCTTGATGCCGGTGCAGACGTGATCATGCTGGATAACATGACCTGCGATGAAATGCGCCGTGCAGTGGAATACGTTGACGGACGTGCCTTGCTTGAGGCCAGTGGTTCGATCAACGAACAGACGATCCGTGCCGTGGCTGAAACCGGCGTGGATATTATCTCGGTCGGCGCGTTGACGCATTCAGTTAAGGCGATGGATATTTCGATGCGAATTTCGTAAGGTAGGTATCCAGGCTTTATAACGTAGGAGGAAAAACTATATGAAAAAGATGGTTAGCGTGGCACTCACGTTTCTTTTTGCCATCGGATGTTTAGCAATTCCCTCTGTAGTGGCGGATACGGTAGTGGAGATCTCTACCGCAGAACAACTCTCGAATATCCGCAACGATCTGGACGGTAACTACCGTTTGGTGAATGACATTATATTTACCCCAGCCGATTTTGCCGAAGGCGGCGCGTTTTACAATGACGGTGCCGGTTGGGACCCGATTGGGAGAAGTTATACCGCGACCACGGCGTTTACCGGTGTGTTGGATGGAAACGGATACACCATCAGCGGACTATATATCAATGTGGTGGGCAACGGTAACGATGCCAAATTCGCCGGATTGTTCGGTCATATGAACGGTACGGTCAAGGACTTGGCGTTGGATAACGTGGATATCACGACTACGAATATCAAAAGTGCGCGTGCTGGTGCTGTGGCCGGTCAAAGTCAGGGTACGGTGGAAAACGTATCGGCCGATGGCCGGGTACAATGCATGTCCGGTACGAACACGACGGCTGTCGGCGGTTTAGTCGGCCGGCAAACCAAAACGGCGATTGTGTCGGGTTGTTATGCCGACGTGGATGTAACGGCAACCGGCAACACCATCCGTATCGGTGGGATTGCCGGTGAAAACGAAGGCGGCGTCGTGCAGGTGTGTCAAACAACCGGGAAGATAGAAGCATCTGCCTTGTATACCCTGTATATCGGTGGCGTTGTTGGACATAGTCATGCGGCGTCTTCCGGCAGTGCGGTTTCCCCGGCATCGGTCACCAATTGCTTGCGAGACGGCGAAACGGTTGGATTTGCCAAAAGCAGTACCGTTGGCGGTGGTATCGTCGGTTGGAACCAAGACAGTACGGTGAATATGTGTGTGACGTTACAAACGATTTCACTTACCGGCGACACCGGCGTGACGATTGGCCAAACCATTGGCGATAACGAAGACGGTAATGTCACCAATCTCTATTATGTTCAACACGATTCTGAGATTCCGGTCATTGGTGGCGGATCGTCTGGTACGGCGACTAAGTTGGTGGCCGATTTTACCGAAGGCGATGTCAGCGGCTTATTGAATGCCGGTGAGTTTTGGGTATATAAAAACGGAACGTTACAGCTGAACGAACTGCCGTCACAACCGTCGTTGCGTGAAAACACGTATATCTATACCGTCAATGCCGATGGACAAACGGCAACGCTGGTTGGATATACCGGCAACGTGCAGGATGTGACCATTCCGGTACAGGTTAACGGATTTACGGTATCGGCTATCGGTGAATCGGTTTTTGCCGGAGAGGTGATAGATGACAGTATTGGTTATGACGGTACGTCATCTCAATGGGCAACCATCACGGTAGCGGCGGATAATGCGGCTTTAACCGGTGCGACGGTGTTGTGTTTGGGCGATCTTCGGTTTGCCAGCGCTTCTTTGACGTTGTATAACAACATAGCGATCAATTACAAGGTGGATAAAGCCTTGTTTGAGCAACAGGGATATGAAAATCCGTATGTTCGATTTGAGTTGAACGGACAAGAAAGCATTGCCACCGAGTATACGGTGGTGGGTGACCGGTATGTGTTTGATTTTAAAGATATCGCACCCGATCAGATGAACGATATCATCTATGCCACGTTGTACGTTACCTATAACGATGTGGAATACACCGGCGAAACCAAAGAATACAGCGTTGAAACCTATTGTTACAGCATGTTGGAAAAATATGCGGACGATGAACATGCGGCCTTCCGCACGTTGTTAGTGGATTTACTGACGTATGGTGCACAGTCGCAGATCTATACCAACACCGACGTGGATGATTTGGCAGATGCGTCCTTGACCGAAACACAAAGATTGTGGGGGACGGCCGTGTCGCCGGCGCTACAAACGGTGTTGGACGTGTCGTATCAAACGGTCGAAAACCCGACTGCCACCTGGAAAGGCGCGGGACTGAACTTGAAAGATTCGGTTACGATGCGCTTTAAGTTCGCGACGGAGAACGTAGAAGGTTTACAAGTTAAGGTAACGAATGAAACCGGTGATGAATGGTGGATCTTGAACGATACGTTTGAGATGGCCGGTGAGGGCATCTACTATGCGTTTTTCGGTGGATTACATGCCGCCCAAATGCGCGAGTCGGTATACGTAACGGTGTATAACGGCGATGTGGCAGTCAGTAATACACTGCGATATAGCATCGAATCGTATGCGTATGCCAAACAAGATAACGATGATCCGAAACTCTCCCATTTGTTGGATGCGATGATGAAATACGGGGATTCAGCTGAGATCTATGCCGCTACGTTGGTTGGCAAATAATAGTAGACGGCTGTGGGTTGCTTTTCCAAACGCGTCATCGTATAATACATCTATACTGTGTTTGTGTTAACAGATAACAATATGGCAGGAGGCATAATCCGCATGAAAAAGATAGGATGGTTAGCGTTTGTGCTCATGGTTACCGTCGTACTGATGGCGATTCCGTCGGTGTCGGCTGATACGGTGGTAGAAATCTCGACCGCACAACAACTTTCCGATATCCGCAAGGATTTAGATGGTCAGTATCGATTGGTCAAAGATATTGTGTTCTCGGCTTCTGATTTCAAAAAAGGCGGCGCGTTTTATAACGGCGGTGCCGGTTGGGAACCGATCGGTTCCAGTTACACAAAAACGACCGCGTTTACCGGTACATTGGATGGGAACGGACACACCATTACCGGGTTGTATATTAACCAAACCGGCGATGGACAAGATGCTAAATTTGCCGGATTGTTTGGCCATATGAACGGTACGGTTAAGAATCTGTCTTTAGCCGACGTGGATATTACGGTTACCGAGGCGAAAAGCACTCGCGTGGGCGCGATAGCCGGTCAAAGCCAAGGAGTAGTTGAAAATATCTCGGTTTCGGGTCGTGTGAATTGTGTGTCCGGCGCGAATACCGTCGCGATCGGCGGTGCGGTTGGTCGCCAAACCAAACTGGCCGTCATTTCTGCTTGTAACGCCGCGATCGACGTGGTCGCAACCGGTAACACCATCCGTATTGGTGGTATTCTCGGTGAAAACGAGGGCGGTCAGGTGATTGCCAGTCAATCCACCGGCAAGGTCGATGGGGATGCCTTGTATACTTTGTATATTGGTGGTGTTGTCGGCCACAACCATACGTCGACGTCCGGTAGTAAAGTAACCAAAGGTGCCGTTTCGGACTGCTTGCGTAACGGTGAGACCGTCGGGTTTGCTAAAAGTAGCATCGTTGGCGGTGGATTGGTCGGTTGGAACGAAGGTAGTATCCTTAACAACAGTATCACAATGCAGACGGTTTCGTTTACCGGTAATACCGGTGTAACGGCCGGTCAGGTGATCGGGGATAACGATGCCGGAACTGCCACCGGAACCTACTATGTGCAAAACGATGCCGGTTTTAGTGCAATTGGCAGTGGCGCTGCGATTTCAGCTAAAAAATTGGCGAAGGATTTTACCAAAAACGATATTAAAGATCTGATCGCCGATAAGACGGTTTGGTCCTATCAAGATGGTGTGTTGCAGTTAGTGGATTTGCCGACCGTGTCCGGTTCTCCGGATGGGGAAGATGGTTCGCAAGGTTCGTCGTCGACATCCCAGGAAACGACCACGAACGGTAAAACGACGACTACCAAAGGCAAAACCACGACTACCAAAAAGAACAACACCGATAAAACGTCTTCCGGCTCGGTTGGTAAAGAGACTTTGCCGGCGTCTAAACCGACCGATGATGATACCGGATCTACCTCGGTGTCCGGTTCCGACAATGAACAAGACGATGCATCGGGAGAACCGCCAGCAGAACCGGAACAAGGTTTGCAGGTGGATTCCGGTGAATTCGGAGAGGACGACACGACCGGTGACGAACGGCAGAATAACGGCATTAGCCTGACCGTTTGGATCGTGGGTGGTGTGGTGCTGGTATTGGCCGGTGCCGGTGTTGCTTTTATCGTGATTCGCAAAAAACGTCTCTCAAAATAAAGATGGAATAAAAAGAGTGCGTGTTTTACACACGCACTCTTTTTTGGTAAAAGCGGTTGAATTTTACGTAAAATAGTGGTAGCATAGTAGAAGATTTGTAAAGGGTTACCGAAAGCGAATCAAAGGAGAAACAACATGAAAGTGATTATTGTAGGCGCCGGCAAGATCGGCGTGGAGATTTGCAGTCAACTGGCGAACGAACAATACGAAGTCACCGTCATCGATACCGACGCGGAGGTTTTGCAAACCTTGACAAACACCATGGATGTGTTTGCGGTCGTCGGTAGCGGTATTAGCGTTTCGGCTTTGAAACGCGCCAACGTCTCATCGTGTGACTTGTTGATTGCCGTCACGGCCAGCGATGCATTGAACGTGTTGTGTTGTGGCATTGCAAAACGGTTGGGTGCTAAAAACACCATTGCTCGTGTGCGCGGACCGGAATACAATGAATTGCTTTCGGTGATGAAAAATGAGTGGGCCCTGTCTATGACACTCAACCCCGAGCGGTCGGTTGCGCGAGAGATCGCTCGTATTGTGCGGTTTCCGTCGGTCGCCAAGATCGAAACCTTTGTTAAAGGGCGAGTGGATATTGCCGAATTTAAAATCTCGTCTTCGAATCCGCTTTGTGGCGTTTCGCTGTTTGAGTTGCGGCGGTTGTATAAGTATAAAGTGCTGATCTGCACCGTGCGACGGGGGAAAGAGGTCATTATTCCGACCGGTAACTTCACCTTGCAGGCGGACGATATTATCAGTGTGACAGGGGCCGACCGCGATATCGAACTGTTCTTGCGCGCGATCGGTGCTTATAAAAAGCGGATCAAGAACATGGTGGTGGTTGGCGGCGGCGCTATCGCGTACTACTTGATTGAAGCGTTAAAAGATTCCGGTATGAATATCACCGTCATCGAAAAGGATCATGACCGTGCTTTGTGGTTGTCGGAACAATTTGAGGCGATCACGGTTATTTGCGGTGATGGTGCCGATCAAGAAATGTTGATCGGAGAAGGCTTGGAAACAGCTGATGCGTTTGTCGCGTTGACCGGTATCGATGAGGAAAACGCCATTATTTCGATGTATGCTATGCAACTCGGTGTGGAAAAGGTTATCACGAAAATTGATCGGCAAAATTTCGCCGATCTGGCAAGCGGCGTCGGACTCGAAAGTGTTGTGTCTCCCAAAGGGATTACGGCCAGCAACGTATTGCGCTATGCGCGCGGTATGCACAATAGTGGCGATTCGGAAATCGAAACGTTGCATAAAATTGCTAATAACTCGACCGAAGCGATGGAATTTATCATTCGAGAAGAATCTGAGGTTACCAATATTGAACTGAAAGATTTGAAACTCAAAAACGGTACGTTGATCGCGTGTATTATCCACGGCAACCAAATCATCATTCCCACCGGTACCGATACCATTCAGGTGGGGGATACGGTAATCGTGGTTACGACCAACGCTCACATCAATAATATTAAGGATATTTTAAGAGTATGAATTATCGAATGACTTGTTACCTGCTCGGCGCGTTGTTGACCATCGAGTCGGCATTATTGTTATTGCCGACGGCCGTCAGTGTGTATTATGGGGAAGACGTGCTTCCGTTTTTGTACACGATTTTAATCGTGCTGGCCGTTTCGATCCCGTTGATATTACTGAAACCGAAAAACACCCGTATCGCCGCCAAAGAAGGCTTTGTGGTGTCTTCTTTGTCGTGGATATTTATGTCGTTATTCGGTGCGTTGCCGTTTGTGTTCAGCGGTGCGATCCCGCATTATATCGATGCGTTGTTTGAAACCGTTTCCGGATTTACCACCACCGGCGCGAGCATCTTGACGGCGGTGGAAGGGTTACCGAAAGGGATTTTGTTTTGGCGCAGCTTTACTCACTGGGTTGGCGGTATGGGTGTATTGATGTTGATGTTGGCCATTTTGCCTTCGAATTCGCGTGCGATTCACCTGATGCGCGCCGAGGTTCCGGGCCCGACGAAAGATAAACTCGTGCCGCAGATGAAACAAACGGCCAAAATTTTGTACCTTATCTATATTGTGCTCAGTGCTGTTCAAGTGGTGGTGCTGTTGTGCACCGGTATGCCGCTATACGATTCTGTGGTTAGCACCTTTGCTACGGCCGGTACCGGCGGTTTCGCGGTCTTAAACTCCTCTATCGCCGGTTACGCCAATCCGGCAGCGGAATGGGTGATTGCGATCTTTATGATGTTGTTCGGGATCAACTTTAACTTGTTCCATTTGATTCTGTTAAAGAAAGCGAAAGATGCGTTTAAAAGTGAAGAGTTGCGGATCTACCTGTTGATCTGTGCGGTCAGTGTTGGGTTGATTATGGCCAATATTTGGCATATGTATGATGGGTTTATGGACGTGTTGCGTGTCAGTTTCTTTAACGTCACGTCGATTATGTCCACCACCGGTTTTGCGGTTACCGACTATAACCAATGGCCGATGTTCAGTAAAGTGATTTTGATGTTTTTGATGTTTACCGGTGCGTGCGCCGGTTCGACGGCCGGTGGCTTTAAGATCAGTCGTTTGATTTTGGTGATCAAGAACGCTAAACGAGAACTCAAACACCTGTTACATCCGCGGTCGGTCAACGTGGTACGGATGGATAAAGCGCCTGTGCCTGAGGAGACCGTTAAAGCGGCCGGTAACTATGCCGTGATGTACCTGGTATTGTTTATAGTATCGGTGTTGTTGGTTGCCATCGATGGATTCGCGTTCGAAGATACCTTTTCCGGTGTGCTTACGTGCTTTAACAACGTCGGCCCGGGGATTGGGATGGTCGGCCCGTCCGGCAATTTCTCGGAATTCTCTGTTTTTTCTAAAATTGTATTGTCTGTAGATATGTTGCTTGGTCGGTTGGAAATTTTGCCGATATTGGTAACCTTTTCGCCGTCTACATGGACAAAACGATAATGTGACGACTCACCATGGCTTCGCTTGGTGAGTCGCTTTTTTACGGATATTTCCGGAGAATGTCGACACATGTTACCTTGACACTTTTCGGACGATATGATACACTTTTACGATGACAGGAGGTGAGATCAACCGATGGAAAAAACAGGGATTAAACAAATTGCATCCAACCGAAAAGCGTTTCACGACTATACCGTTCTGGAGAGTATGGAAGCCGGTATTGAACTATGTGGCACCGAAGTGAAATCCATTCGTGCCGGTGGTGTTAACCTCAAAGATTCGTGGTGTGCGGTAGAAGATGGAGAACTGTTTGTCAAAGGTATGCATATCAGTCCGTACGAAAAAGGGAATATCTTTAATCGGCAACCCACGCGTGAACGCAAATTGCTGGTTCACAAACGGGAGATCTCGCGTCTGTTCGGTTTGGTTAAACAACAAGGGATTGCGTTGGTGCCGTTGTCATTGTATTTCAAAGGTTCGCTCGTCAAGGTGCAAGTCGGTGTTTGTAAAGGTAAAAAGCTTTACGATAAACGCGCCGATATGGCGGCGAAAGAGGCGAAACGCGACATGGAACGCGGTTTAAAAGAACGTAATCGGTGAGGTGTTTAATATGAACTATCAGGTGTTGAATATCGAGGTCAATTATGATAAAATCGGTGGAAAAACATCGGATTTTCAACCGACGATGAGTTTGTATCTGCCGGATAATTCTCCGGAGATTGATCTCAATCGCAAACGTCCGACGGTGATTGTTTGTCCCGGCGGCGGTTACAGAGCGACCTCCGATCGGGAAGCCGAACCGATTGCGTTGCGGTTTGTGGCTGCGGATTACAACGCGGTGGTTGTTCGATACAGTTGTGCTCCGGCACGGTTTCCGACACAGTTGTTGGAACTGGCGTGGGTGATGGCTACGGTTCGTGCGCATGCGGACGAGTGGTGTGTTGATACCGACAAAATCGTGATTTGCGGTTTCTCGGCCGGCGGACACTTGTGTGCGTCGTTTGGCACGTTGTGGAATCATGACTTTATTAAAACGCATTTTGGGTACGAAAAGGGAGAACATAAACCCAACGGCATGGTATTGTGTTACCCGGTCATCACCATGACAGCATACACGCACGGTGGTTCGCGTGCGAATCTGTTAGGCGATAAATGCGATGATGTAGAATTGGTGAAGTTGTTATCGGCTGAACAACAGGTATCGGCGGATACGCCACCGGCGTTCATTTGGCACACCTTTAACGATGGATGCGTACCGGTGAAGAATTCGCTTGCTATGGCAGCGGCTTTGGAAGAACAAGGTGTTTCCACCGAACTGCATATTTTCCCGAATGGGGAACACGGTTTATCGTTGTCAAATGAAACCGTGTACGGCCATTATTCGCACGATACCGATGAGTGTCAAGTGTGGATCGATATGGCGATTCGTTGGATCAAAAATTTATAAAAACAAGCCGACTTTGTCGGCAGATATGGGGGCGTAAAGGTTTCGACAGGGGTTTTGCAGCAAGAGAAGCGAGTAGCGGTGCGAAAACGCTTAAAACTTCGCAATTATAAATTAACTAACAACAATAAAGTTGCACTTGCTGCCTAATTAGGCAGCCGTCCGAGTCGGAAGTACCGCGGTCCGATAAGGGCGTCGATTAGCGGTGAACGTGAGCGATCGGTTGCTCCACCGATCACCATGACGTAGGGGCTACCGTAACAAGATGCCTGACGGCCGGCGTCTTGCGAAGGGAATTTTCATAGACCGTCTGCACTCGGAGATGCTTTTGTGAATAGACTTTTGGACACGGGTTCAATTCCCGTCGCCTCCACCAGTGGCAGGCTGCCACACCCAATCCGTTCAAGTTTGTGCAAAATATAAAGTTTGTACCACGAGATGTGAATTCGGGTGCTGTGCGGTATGCTCCACCAAAAAAAGAACCGTCGACAGATGTCGACGGTTCTTTGATTTTATTAGGGGAGGGTTATCGTTGGACGCGGCCGGAACCATCGCCGCCTGCCAATTTTTCCACCTCGGACACGCTTACACGGTTGTAGTCACCTTCGACCGAATGTTTCAGCGCGGATGCCGCTACCGCAAATTCGATCGCATCTTTGGATGATTTACCCGAAAGCAGCGCATAGATCAAGCCGCCGCCAAACGAGTCACCACCGCCGACGCGGTCCACGATGTGCAGATGATACGATTTGGAGAAATAATACTCTTCGCCGTCATACAACATGCCGGCCCAGTCGTTGTCACTGGCCGAGATCGAGGTGCGCAGGGTAATGGCAACCTTTTCGAATCCGAACTTGTCGGCGAGTTGTTTGGCTACGCTCTTATACCCGTCGTGGTTGAGTTTGCCACCGTAAATATCGGTGCCTTCCGCTTCGATACCGAACACGTCTTTAGCATCTTCTTCGTTAGAGATGCATACGTCCACGTATTGGCACAGATCGGTCATCGCCTTGTTGGCTTCTTCTCTGGTCCACAGTTTACCACGGTAGTTTAAGTCGCAGGAGATTTTAACGCCGCGCTTTTTGGCCGCGATACAAGCTTCTTTGCAGATCGCCACCACGTTTTCGCCGAGTGCTGGGGTGATGCCGGTAAAGTGGAACCAATCCGCCCCTTCGAAAACACTATCCCAATCAAAATCGGCCGTAGTAGCTTGTTGAATAGCGGAATATTTGCGGTCATAAATACAGACCGAACCGCGTTGCGACGCACCTTTTTCAAGATAGTAGATGCCGACACGCTCGCCGCCGCGCACGATCTTCGAGGTGTCTACTCCAAAATATCGCAGCGAATCTACCGCCGCTTGCCCGATCGCGTGTTTCGGCAATTTGGTCACGTATACGCTATCCATGCCATAGTTGGCCAAACTGACCGCTACGTTGGCTTCGCCGCCGCCGAAGGTGGCTTGCATTTGATCGTTTTGGAAAAACCGATAATAGCCGTTGGGAGCCAGTCTCAACATCAATTCACCGAACGTTACAATTTTAGCCATCTTATTGTCCCTCCATTTTGTCTAAAGCTTCTTTCACAAAGAAACTGCCGCCGATGGCTTCGATCTTATCGAACGCCAAAAATTCGTCGATATTGCTTCTGTCCACGCCACCGGTGGGGATGAACCTCACCTGCGGGAACGGTGCCGACAACGCTTTCAGTGCTTTCAGACCGCCGTATACGTTAGCCGGGAAGAATTTCACAGTGGTGATTCCCAGTTCTAACGCTTGCATGATTTCAGTCGGCGTGACACACCCCGGATAATACGGGATGCCACGTTCGTTACAGATATTCGCGACCGCGACCGACAGACCGGGCGACACGATGAACTGTGCACCCGCTTTGAGCGCGGCTTCGCATTGTTCGGCATTGATGACGGTACCGGCACCGATGCTCATATCCGGATAGTTTTTACAAGCATATTCGATCGCCTCGGCCGCACAAGCTGTGCGGAAGGTGATTTCGGCCGTGTTGATCCCGACGCCTTTTAATGCCGTGAGGATTTTATCGGTTTCAGACAGTTCTTTGATGACAACAACAGGTACAAACTTTTCCATACATTACACCCCCGAATAAGCGGAAAATCCGCCGTCTATTGGTAATACCACGCCGGTGATGAAACCGGCGGCTTCGTTATTCAGTAAGAAGAGCAATCCGCCTTCTAATTCGTTGGATTCTCCAAACCGTCCCATCGGCGTCGCAGCTAAGATTTTACCGGTGCGTGCGGTCGGCGTGCCGTCTTCGTTAAACAACAATTTGGCGTTTTGTTTGGTGGAGAAGAAACCGGGCGCGATCGCGTTGACGCGGATCCCCACCTTGCTGAAATGTACCGCCAGCCACTGAGTAAAGTTTGAGATGGCGGCTTTTGCGCCGGAATACGCCGGAATTTTGGTCAGCGGCGTATAGGCGTTCATCGACGAGATGTTAAGGATGTTACACCCTTCGCGACCGACCATCTGTTTGACAAAACATTGCGACGGAATCAGCGTGCCGAGAAAGTTTAAGTTGAACACAAAGCCAACGCCGGATTCGTCCAAATCGAAGAAACTTTTGGTATCGCTATCGATATCTCCGATTTCAAAATATTCCTTATCGGTGGTCGCGCGCGGATTGTTACCGCCAGCGCCGTTGATCAGGATATCGCAAGGGCCGAGATCGGCGAGCACTTTGTCTGCTACCTCGGAACAGATAGCTTTATCTAACACGTTACAACCGTATGCTTTGGCGACGCCGCCTTCTTGCACGATTTCGTCGGCATACACTTTGGCGGCCTCTTCGTTGAGATCCAGCAGAGCAACTTTAGCACCGGCGCGAGCCAACACCTTGGCAAAGTGACTGCAAAGCACACCGCCGGCACCGGTTACCACCGCGACTTTGCCCGACAGGTCGGTATTTATCACGTTTTTAACCATTTTGATTCTCCTTTTCTAATGCTTCAAACAATCCGTTGATATAGGCGGCACCGAGCGCTCGGTCAAACAGGCCGTAACCGGGTTTGCCGGTTTCGCCCCAGATCATACGGCCGTGATCCGGCCGGACGTATCCACAGTACCCTTCTTCCACCAACGCTTTGACAATTTGGTGCATATCCAAACTACCACAAGTGGACAGATGGGCTCTTTCTTCAAACGAACCGTCTTCCATCAATTGAACGTTTCGAATGTGCATAAAAGCGATACGGTCCATGGCGGCGTATTTTTTCACCATTTTGGGGATATCGTTTAATTTGGCGCATCCCAAACTGCCGGTACACAGGCACAGGCCGTTGTAAGGGCTGTCGACGATTTTTAAGAAGCGATCTAAATTTTGTTCGTTGGTGATAATACGCGGTAATCCGAAGATGGGGTAGGGCGGATCATCCGGATGGATTGCCATACGAACGTCGCATTCTTCGGCGACCGGGATCACTTTTTTGAGGAAGGTTTCAAGGTTTTTCCAAAGACCTTCTTCACCGATCTCACCGTACGCGGCAATGAGTTCACGCACTTCTTCTTGGCTGTAACTGGAATCCCAACCCGGGAGATGGATATCGTCTTTCAACGGATCCAACCCTTTCATTTGTTCCCAGTACATGACCAAACTGGTGGATCCATCGGGTGCTTGTTTGTCCAACTGGGTTCTGGTCCAGTCGAACACCGGCATAAAGTTATACGTTACACATTTCACACCGTATTTGGCACAACGACGGATGTTTTCGCAATAGACATCCAGCAGTTGGTCAACATTGCCGCGACCGAGTTTGATATCTTCGTGCACGGGAATCGATTCCACCACGTCAAACACCAAACCGTGATCTTCGCATTGTTGTTTCATGTTGGCCAAACTCTCTTCGGGCCAAACTTCGCCGGGTTTCACGTCGTAGACGGCCGATACGATCGAACGCATACCGGGAATCTGCGAGATGTACTCGAGCGAAATGGGATCACTGTCTCCGTACCAACGGAACGAAAGTTTCATGTTCATGCGTGCTCCTCCAAACCGAAATAGTTTTTCGCGTTTTGATAACAAATGCCTTTAATGATCTGTTCCAGATCTTGATCACTGTTCGGATACTCGCCGTTTTCTACCCACGTGCCAACCAAATCACACAGAATGCGGCGGAAATATTCATGGCGCGTGTAAGATAAGAAACTGCGCGAATCGGTAAGCATACCGATAAAGTTGCCAAGCAAACTCAGATTCGCTAAACTGATAAGTTGTTCTTGCATGCCGGTTTTGTTGTCGTTAAACCACCAGGCACTACCGTGTTGGAGTTTGCCGGCGATTTCGGTTCCTTGGAACGCGCCGATCATGGTATCGATCGTGGCGTTATCCGTCGCATCTAAACTGTAGATGACCGTTTTGGGAAGTTGGTCATGATTATAAAGCTCGTCCAACAATCCTGATAAAGCCGCGCCGGATGCTGCCGGGCCGATACAGTCGAACCCTTTGTCCGGTCCGAGTGCGCGGAACATTTTGGTGTTGGGATTTCTTAAACAGTTGTAATGCAGTTGCATAACCCAACCCTTCTCGGCATATTGTTGCGCACAAAACACCAACAACTCGGTTTTAAAAGCGTCGGCTTCCTCTGTCGAGATCGCCTTGCCGCACAAGCCTTTCTTAAAGATTTTTTCGACTTGTTTGATCGGCATGCGCCGGTACACCATATAATCGAGTCCGTGATCGCTGGCTTTACATCCGCTGTTATCGAAATGATCAATCCGGCGCTTCAACGCTACTTTCAGCGTGTCGAGTGTGGTAATCGGCAAATCGGCCGCACGGGACAGATCTTGGATATACGCACGCCAATCCGGTTTTTCGATGTTCAGCGCTTTATCCGGGCGGAAGGTGGGGGCGACCGTCACCTTGAAGGTATCGTCGGCTTGGATCTTTTGATGCCATTCGAGCGAGTCGATCGGATCATCGGTGGTGCCGATAAACGCGACGTTGCTTTGCTCAATAATACCGCGCACACTCATCGACGGATCTTGCAGTTTTTCTTCGGCTAAACGCCATACCGTTTCGGCCGTATCGCCGTTAAGTACCCCGTCAAACCCGAAATAGTTTTTCAGTTCCAGATGACACCAATGATACATCGGGTTACCAATGGCTTTCGGTAACGCTTCGGCGAATTTTTGAAATTTCTCCCGTTCGGGTGCGTTGCCGGTGATGTAATATTCATCTACGCCGTTTGAACGCATGATACGCCATTTGTAATGATCACCGGACAACCACACTTCGTACAGGTTTTTAAAATGCTTGTTTTCAAAAATCTCCTGCGGACTCACGTGGCAGTGGTAGTCGATGATCGGCATGTCGGCCGCATAATCGGCGTATAAACGCTTAGCGGTCGGTGTCGTTAATAAAAACTCTTCCGTTAAAAAGGTCGGCATACGTTTTTCTCCTTTATCTGTCAAAATGAGGCTTGTCTAATGGATTCGCGATATTCTTTCGGGGTTTTCCCGGTTTGTTTTTTAAACAATTTTGAAAAATATTGTACGTCCATGATGCCGCAATGCAACGCCACTGTTTGGATCTGCAGATGGGTATTGGCTAACAGATGTGCCGCGTGCTTAATCCGCTTTTCACGGATATATTCGGTCACGGTTTTCCCGGTTTCTTTTTTAAAGATCGCCGATAGATAGCCGGCGCTGATGTTTTGATTTTCTGCCAGAGAACTCAGGGTTAAATTGGCAGACAAATCCGCATCGATCAACACGAGCGCTTTTTGAACCACCGGTGAATAATTTTTCATCGATTGTTGCCGCACCAGCCGGCAGTAGGTACGAAATATCTCGCGCATGAGGTTGAGGCCTTCTGCAATCGGTGCCAGTTGCTCGATTTTGACGGCAAACGCCGAGGAAACGCGGTCAAGATGAATCGGGTGAACACCACCGCTTTCGGCAGCTTTGCGTAATAACGTGTTGGTGATAATGCAATAGTTTTTCATATTGCGTAGCGGATCGGCCGTTCGCTTTTCAAATACTTGATCCGAAAACCCGGAAAACAACAGGTCGGCTTTATGCGATTGGCCGAGTGCGACGGCTTGCATCAACGCGTTTTCATAATCGTATCGTTTCTCCAACCGTTTCATACTCACCAACACATCGTCGGGATCGTTGTTTTCGGTGGGCAAGGGGATAGCCAGGTTAATCGATTGCCAATCTTGTTCCGTGTCAGATACGGTATAATCGGTACCCCAAATGTGTTCGCAAAAGGTGTCCAACAATATAAACAGATGGCTGTTTTCCGGAATAATGGGTATGTTTTCGTAATATTCGTTAAGGAATTTTTGGTTTTTCGGCGATATGCCGCTTTGCTCGCCGATCTCCATAATTTGCCGCGCGGTCAACGTGGCATGGGCATATGGTCCAATCAACAACATGGTCGGGTTGGAGTCGGGGAGCAGTAGGTACATATATCGCAATTTAAAGGTATCGACCGATTTATATACCGTGCGGGGGGCCAGATCGCCCATTATCCGACCGATCGGCATATTGGTCGATACCAAACGTTCAAACAACGGGGCAAATCCGTCATCAACCATATGACTAACCGGTTCGTTCGGTGTAACGAGTTTCGCTTGTATCCGACATTTTCGGAATGTTTCGCACAAAAAACGCAACTCGTTTTCGCAACCCATGCCGAGATCCTCCTAATTGTGTGGAAAAATTATACAAATTTCCCCAACTGTTTTTCTTAGTATACCATTATTTTTGTGTAATTACAACATCTGTTTTGTCGATATAATGAAAAAAGTACAAAAACACTCGAAGAAATTACTTGCAATGTCACAGCAAATTTCGTATACTAAAATTAGCGATTTTCTGACGAATGTCTTTTGCGAAAGACAGACTATTCTGGCACACAAACAAAATCATTCGGAAAGAGGAAAGTATCATGAAAAAACAACCCAAATTGGATGCCAACGGCAAACGCAAGTTTGGCATTCGCGACAGCATTGCGTATGCGGCCGGTGATCTCGGTTGCAACATGAGCTTTGCGTTGAAAGGTACCATGTCCATCTTCTGGACCCAATTTATGGGCATGGATCTTTGGTATGCGCTTCTGCTCATCGTGGTTCAAGTATGGGATGCCATCAACGATCCGTTGATCGGTTCCATCATCGACGCAGACAAACGCACCTATAAACGCAACAAGTTTTTGACGTACATCTGGGCCGGTTCGATTGGTTTGATTATCGGCGGCGCTTGTTGCTTCCTGCCGTTCCCGACCGCGCCGACTTGGGCGAAGTTCATCATTTTCATCGCCGGTTACGTTGTGTGGGATGCGTTCTATACCGTGGCAAACGTTCCTTACGGCTCGCTTCTGTCGTTGATTTCCAACGACGTAAAAGACCGTGCATCGCTGTCGGCATGGCGTTCGATCGGTTCGATCTTCGGTAATATGTTGCCGATGGTCATTCTGCCCTTTATCATCTATGATAAAAACAATAACCTGATTGGTGAACGCGTGTTTATTGCGGCGCTCATCATGGGTGTTCTGGGATTCATCTGCTTCCAATTTATGATCCGCAACACCGAAATTCGCGTGGAAACGGCCGATGTTGCCGTTGGCGAAGAAATGCCCAAATTCAACGTTTTCAAAGCGTTTGGAAACTTTATGAAAAACCGTCCTGCGGTCGGCGCGACCTTGGCGGCAATGGGTATGTTCATTGGTATGCAGGGCGCAACCACGGCGGTAACCGTTATCTTCCAATCCTACTTTAAAAACGTTCAGATCTCGGGTATTGTGCAACTTTTTGCGATGATCCCGATTGTGGTTTTCACCCCGCTTGCCCGTAATGCGGTTGCCAAATTCGGCAAAAAAGAACTCGCTACCTTTGGTTCGATCGTATCGATCATTGCTGGTCTTGGCTTGTTCATCATTACGCCCGACAACACCGGGTTGGACCTGACTATTTACATCATTTGCCAACTGTTCTATTCGCTCGGCCTCGGCATTTATTCCACCGTTTCTTGGGCGATGATGGGCGATGCCATCGACTACAACGAATGGAAATTCGGTGTCCGTGAAGAAGGTACCGTTTACTCCCTGCACTCCTTCTTCCGTAAACTGGCGCAAGGCATTGGTCCTTCGCTCGTATTGATCATTATGGTGGCGTTCGGATATGTCGGTGCCAACGAAGGTAACCAACTGTGGGAAGTTGCCGTCAATATGCGGTATATCGTAGCGGCGACCTTCCTGTTCTCGGCTATTCTGCAGTTCATTGGTCTCGGTTTGGTTTACAACCTCGATAAAAAGGCCCTTGCTCAGATGAACGCCGATCTCGGTCGTGTGCCTGCGGACGAAGCTGTCCCCGAAACCGTCGAAATGTAATCTTGTTTGACTGACAGGCGTCCGACTTCTTGTCGGACGCCTGTTTGAAAGATTTCCAACCGTAGCGCGGCGTTTGCATTTACGTGATGCGGTTGTGGTTATCGAATTCTAAATAGGAGGAACTTATGAGAAACATCGTAAATTTAAACGCCAAGTGGGCGTTTACCAAATTGGCCGATGCTGTGCCGACCGAAATCTCTACCAAATGGGATTTCGTCAATCTTCCGCATTCCTGGAACGCGATTGACGGTCAAGACGGAGATAACGACTATTTCCGCGGTACCGCTTATTATGCTAAGAGCATCAACAAAATGGATCTTCCGGAAGCGGATCAGTATTATCTGGAACTGCAAGGGGCCAACTCGTCTGCGGATGTGTATATCAACGGCAAACATCTTGCGCATCACGACGGTGGGTATTCCACCTGGCGTGTTAACGTTACCGATGCGCTTGAGGCAATCAATCTGGTGGTTGTGGCGGTGGATAATACGGCGAACGAAACGGTGTATCCCCAAACCGCAGACTTTACCTTCTATGGCGGTTTATATCGGGATGTTAACTTGATTGCCGTAAACGAATCCCACTTTGATCTCGACTATTATGGTGGACCGGGCCTGAAAATCACCCCCACCGTAAACGGCACGTCTGCCAATGTCGAAATCGAAGCCTATGTGACCAATGGCAAAATCGGTCAAGATCTGCATTATGTAATCGAAGATAAAGAAGGGAACGTGGTCGCCGAAACTACCACGAACGACACGAAAGTGGTGTTAAACATCGATGCGGTCACCTTGTGGCACGGCCGTCGTAACCCCTATTTGTATACCGCGAAAGTCGAATTGGTCGAAAACGGCACGATACTGGACAACGTTTCGTCTCGTTTTGGGTGCCGCACCTTTAAAATTGATCCCGATAACGGATTTATTCTCAATGGGGAAGAATATCCGCTGCGTGGCGTATCGCGTCACCAGGACCGTTGGCAAAAAGGTAATGCGTTGTCCCATGACGATCATAAAGAAGATATCGAACTGATCTATGAAATGGGCGCAACGACCATTCGCTTGGCGCACTATCAACACGATCAATATTTCTATGATCTGTGTGACGAGTACGGCTTGGTCATTTGGGCGGAGATTCCGTATATCTCTCGTCATATGTCCGGTGGCCGCGAAAACACCGTTTCGCAGATGAAAGAATTGGTAATCCAAAACTATAACCACCCGTCGATCGTGGTGTGGGGGTTGTCTAACGAGATTACCATCGGTGGTTCAGATGATGATCTGCTTGAAAACCATCGCATTCTGAACGACCTGTGTCACGAACTGGACAAAACCCGTTTGACCACCATCGCGGCGGTTTCGATGTGTAAAATGGATGATCCGTATTTGCAGATTCCGGACGTGGTTTCGTACAATCACTATTTCGGTTGGTACGGCGGTGAGACCGAAATGAACGGCCCGTGGTTCGATAAGTTCCATGCCATGCATCCCACCATTCCGATCGGCTGTTCGGAATACGGTTGTGAAGCGCTGAACTGGCACACCTCCAACCCATTGCAGGGCGACTATACCGAAGAATATCAAGCCTACTATCATGAAGAACTTATCAAACAGTTCTTCTCTCGCAAATATATGTGGGCCACTCACGTGTGGAACATGTTCGATTTTGGCGCCGATGCGCGTAACGAAGGCGGCGAAAACGGTCAAAACCATAAGGGCTTGATCACCTTCGATCGCAAGTATAAGAAAGATTCTTTCTACGCGTACAAAGCGTGGTTGTCGGACGATCCGTTTGTGCATTTGTGCGGCAAACGGTATGTCGACCGCGTGGAAGACGTGACGAAAGTGACCGTGTATTCCAACCTGCCGGAAGTGGAATTGTTTGCCAACGGTGTTTCGCTTGGTAAAAAAGCGGCTGCAGATCATTTCTTCTATTTCGATGTGCCGAACGCTGGCGAAACCAAATTGGTGGCCGTGGCCGGCGATTATCAGGACGAAAGCGTCATCCGCAAAGTGGATGTGTTCAACGAAGCATACCGTCTGCAAGAAAAAGGTGCGATCCTCAACTGGTTCGATATCGATGCGCCTGAAGGGTATCTGTCGCTGAACGATAAGATGAGTGACGTTATCTCCACGGTGCAAGGTAAACTGATCTTCATGGGTCTGGTCGGTAAAATGATGGGCGGTAAAAAAGGCAAAAATGGCGAAGCACCCAAGATGGAAGCGATGGGTTTCGAGATCAACGCCGAAATGATGAGCATGATGGGCGGCTTTACGGTGCTGCGTCTGTTCACGTTGATGGGCGGCATGATGGATGTCAAGTTCACCAAAGAGCAACTGCTTGAGCTGAACGCTAAACTCAACAAGATTAAACGCCCGAAAAAGAAATAAATCAAAAAAACACCCCCTCTTTTGAGGGGGCGTTTTTTGTTTGTGGCTATGGCGAAATAAGCGCGGTATCCGATGATGGGAACGGGAGCAAATAGGGCGATGCGAAAGTAAAACAAGCACAAATGAAAGATGCTCAGGAATCAACGATTCCTGAGCATTGTTGGTGCGGGTGGCAGGGATCGAACCTGCGGCCATGGTCCCAAAGAAGTCTAGAGTACCTGTTTCCGCTCGTTTCTAACCGTTTCCGCCCCTTTCCGCTCGGAAACAGATGCTTTCCGGCACTCTTACCTCCACTGTTTCCGTGTACTCCGTGCGTGGATGTGGGATAAACTGTGGTCAAAAAGATACTCCCCGAATACGGTATCTGCCGTACTCAGGGAGTTTTTTGTCGTCTGTATGGTAACTCTACCCGCCCTAAAAGTCAAGGCCTTTCGCAAAACAAATTTTGCCCCGCAGTAGACAAAGAAAAAGGGATTGAGAAAAAGCTGGAAAGATGGTATAATAGTTGCATTAAAATGTATGGGAGGTGTAAAAATGAGTGAACACAAATATATTAACGATTATGAGCGAGAAGAAACACAAAAATATGAGGGCACATATACTCCCAACGAAATCGAACTAAACAAAAAACTGTTTAATGCATGTGCGAAAGAACATATTGATTTTGCCGTAGTTGAAGAATTGTTGAAGCAAGGCGCAGACCCCTTGGGCGGTACAGAATTATACGGGTGGTCTTTGCTCGATCACATCTATGGCGACGTTGTTGGTGGCTCGCAAGATTTTGACAGTGTGGAATTACCGCAATTGACAGAGTTGTTTTTGAAATACGGAATGGATGTAGATAATCCAAAAGTTCCGTACGATGGTTCAAACAGCATAAATCCGTTGTGGGAATTTGCATTTGTCACTAATGAAAATGCTATTTCTGCCCTGAAAATGCTTTTAGATCACGGACTTTCCGCTGACAGTTTCGCGGAATTTTGGGATCACTCAATGACGGATTTCTTCCATATCGAATGTGGTGATCCTGAAAATGATGAGTTCTGGAATTATGAATGTACATGGACATTTAAAATGCTACTTTTGGGCGCCTCTTACGATCATATTTTAGAGAACGACGAAGGACTTCGAGAGTTTATCTGTTGTGATTTTAATACCTACGATGTTCACAACTTCCGTAATTGGGATAGATATGAGTACCGTTTTGACACCTCGCATTGTGATAAAAGTCCGGAACTGTACAAATCGATTGTTTATATATACGAAAAAGAAACCGGTGCTGAGGTATGGAAAATCGGTGTCGGCGTAGTGGGAAGACAATTGTTGGCGGATATGCTTGACAAATAAACAAAATAAGAATAATGTAAGTATTTATTAAAAGCCGATGTGGAACCATGCGATTTCGCATCGGCTTTATCATATCCAAATGTGCCAATGAATGTGCTCATTTGGATATCAATCATTGCCCTGCAGTAGACAAAGAAAAAGGGATTGAGAAAAGGCGCGAAAAATGATATAATAACCTCAACGATAAATAAGAAGTTAACGGTGATATAGTATGGGAGATATTTTAATAAAAATACTTGTGTGTTTTCTCGCAGGAGCGGGGGCAGGCATCGGCACGGGATTTGCCGGTATGAGTGCTGCCGCCGTTATCGGCCCGATGCTGATAACGTTTTTGGGCGTACCTGCTTACGATGCGGTGGGGATCGGACTGATCAGCGACGTTTTGGCAAGCCTTGTCAGCGCATATACCTATAAGAAAAGCGGAAATTTAGATGTTAAAAACAGTTTGCCGCTGCTCGTGAGCGTTCTGATCGTAACGATGATCGGAAGCTTTGTCGCAAGCTTTCTGCCCGAGCAAGCCATGAGCGGTACGATGCAGATCGCGCTGATCATTATCGGCTTGCGTTTTATATTAAAGCCGGTAAACAAGACAAGAGAACAGTTGGAAGCAGGTTCTCCCAAGAGCAGACTGATCAAGGCGATCGTCGGCGGCATTTTTGTTGGATTTATCTGTGGCTTTGCAGGCGCGGGCGGCGGAATGATGTTGCTTCTTGTTCTGACTACTTTCCTCGGATACCCTATGCATTTGGCAGTCGGCACAAGCGTGTTTATTATGGCGTTCACGGCTCTTACAGGTGGCATCAGCCATTTTATGATCGGTGGAGTTCCCGATATACTTTCCCTTGTACTGTGCGTGGTGTTTACTTTGCTGTGGGCAAGAATTGCTGCGAAAATCGCCAACAAGTCTAACGCAAAAACCTTAAACCGCGTGGTCGGTATTGTTATGATTGTCACTAGCATCGTGATCCTGGCTGTTAATTATTTTTAATGCAATCGGTTCAAAAAAATTCTTAATTTTCGAGGAAGGTTTATGAAAGACGAATGTTTAATTTGCACAGAACAATCAATGCATCGGTGTGAGGTGCCCGTTTAAATGAAAAAACTTAAAGGATTGATTATAATGCTTTTAATATCTCTATCATTGTTTGGAATGACCGCTTGTGGTGGCGATAATGAAAAATCATCGACCTACGAACAGATTACCGCCGAACAAGCCAAAACTATTATGGATACCGACAAGGATTATATAATTATCGATGCGAGAACCGAAGAAGAATTTGCCGAGGGACATATTCAAAATGCAATCCTGATTCCCGAATACGAAATAGCAAGACGTGCTGAAAAAGAACTGCCTGACAAAGAGCAACTTATCCTTGTTTACTGCCGTAGCGGTAGAAGAAGTAAAATCGCATCCGAGGAGCTTGTGAAACTCGGATACACCAACGTAAAAGAATTCGGCGGCATCATCGACTGGCCGTATGAAATTGTGAAATAAAAAACGCTGTTTATGTGGAGGTTTATATGATATATTGTAAATTTAGTGACGTTTCTGAAAGAGATATGGATTTATTATTTCTCGAAGAAATTGCAAGTTCGCAAGATTTTTTGAATATCCTTCTCTCAAAAATAAATTTGTTTGATGCGACAGTTTGCTCTGTTGAACAATCGAAAGTCGATGTCGAATATGGCGAATCGGATATGACGGTTGTCGTCGTGAAAAATGGCAATAAATACGGTCTTTTAATTGAAGACAAAATTGATGCTGTTGCCATGCCGAATCAGTCAGAAAGATATATTGCTCGTGGCGAAATAGGGAAACAAAACGGTGATTACAAAGACTTTTTCGTTTTCATAATTGCACCCAAAAAATATCTTGAAGAAAATGAAGAAGCACAAAAATATCCAAACAAGATCACCTATGAAGAATGTCTTGAATATTTCCGTTTAAGAGAAGATAATCGGTCAATTTTTAAAAAGCAACAAATAGAACAAGCCATTTATAAACAAAAACACGGTTATCAAGTGATTGTAAATACGGCTGTAACAGAGTTTTGGGATAAATATATTACATACAAGGAAGAGCACTATCCCGATTTATGGCTTGTCAGTAAACGTGGCCCTAAAGGTGTAAATGCCAGATGGCCGCATTTTAACACTATTCTTGATGATATGTTCATCTATCACAAATCCGAGTCCGGATATGTCGATATGACAATTTTGGGTGCGGCAGATAAAATTATTGATTTAGAAAAAGAATTAGCAAAGATACTTGGTGATTTTACGGCGCAAGGTCTATCTGTTGTTAAAACGGGTAAATCGGCTGCGATTAGAAAAAGAGTTCCGGAAATTGATTTTACAAAACCGTTTGAAAACTATGAGAAAGAAATATCGCTTTGCTTTGAAGCTATCAAAGATTTGTGTGAAATAGCAAAACAAATATATAGTTATAAAGTGCAACACTAAAAGAATGGTGTCGAAGTGGAGAAGAAAACCATGAACAATTACGATATAGAAGTAAAAGAGCGCTTCGGTAATACTGATGCCTATAAAGAACACGCAGAAAAAACTGCAAACTATACTGCAGACAAATGGCAAGAGGTAAACGATGGCTTAATGTCAGTCTTCGCCAAATTTGCCGAGTGTATGAATAACGGAAACACCGCCAACTCTGTTGAAGCACAGGCACTAGTAATTGAACTGCAAAACTACATTACTGAGAATTACTACACTTGCACAAACGAAATCCTCGCAGGGCTGGGGGAAATGTATGTCGCCGATGAACGATTTAAAACAAATATTGACAAGAACGCTGTCGGTACAGCAGAATTTGCAGGTGAAGCAATAAAAGTTTATTGCAGTAAATAAAATCTATTTTTAAGGAGAATTACGATGACCTTAAAACTGTTTATCTCAGCAATAACAAAATTTATATTAGGTGTGGCTTTAGTAGGTCTTCTCATATTCTTACCTGCAGGCAGTTTGTCATTTTTTGGCGGTTGGCTACTTATGGGAATTTTGTTTATCCCTATGTTTTTTGCGGGAATTGTAATGATGCTCAAAAACCCCGATCTATTAAAAAGCAGACTGAATGCAAAAGAAAAAAGGCAAGAGCAAAGTATTGTTGTGAAACTGAGCGGTCTTATGTTTGTGGCTGGATTTGTAGTTGCAGGGCTGGGCTACCGCTTTAACCTATACACCTTGCCAAAAGGTGTCTCTATTGGTGCAACGGTGGCGTTTTTGGCGGCATACATTCTCTATGCCGAGGTGCTTAGAGAAAATACATATTTAAGCCGTACTATTGAAGTGCAGGAAAACCAAAAGGTAATAGATACGGGACTGTATGGAATCGTCAGGCACCCGATGTATAGCGTAACCTTGCTTTTATTTTTATCAATGCCGTTGGTACTCGGCTCGGTATATTCGTTTTTAATTTTCCTCACATATCCTTTTATCATAGCGAAAAGAATTAAGGACGAGGAAAAATTCCTCGAAAAAGAACTCGACGGCTACCGTGAGTACAAGCAAAAAGTCAAGTACCGCTTGATACCGTTTGTTTGGTAACAGTAAAATTAAACCCATTTGTAAGGATGAAAGCAATGATTATTTTAATTACAGGTGCTTCGCACACTGGCAAGACTGCTCTTGCTCAAAAACTACTCGAAAAATATAAATGCCCATATCTATCGATAGACCATCTTAAAATGGGTTTAATTCGTAGCGGGAACACCGAGCTTACACCTTTGAGTGATGACAGCGCCTTGACAGAATATCTATGGCCGATAGTTCGCGAAATGATTAAAACTGCCATAGAAAACAAGCAAAATCTTATTGTTGAGGGTTGCTATATTCCGTTCGATTGGCAAAAAGACTTTGAGCAGGAATATCTTGAACATATTAAATACTATTGTTTGGTAATGAGT
>JAZPYZ010000011.1:0-4071 GCA_045544455.1 Acutalibacteraceae bacterium
AAAACCCTTTCCGGCCGCTTTTGAAATCAACGATTGCGGTAAACTGTTTTCCGGTTTTCGGGTCGGTCATTATGCACGGCAAATCAATGCAACCGGCGTAATGGTATTCGGGATGGACCAACCCGATTTCGATTGCCAACGGCTTTACGTTGTAATCCCGGACGAATTGGGCGAACGCCAACACATCCTTGCGGATTTTCGGCAACCATTCGGAAAATACCTTTTCGGGCAAGTTTTCCCGTTCCATATAGCCCAACAGGACCGCCGGGACGGAATCAAAGTCGTAACGCCGGTTGATTACCAACGTTTCGAATTGGATGTGCATAAACGTTCCGTATGCGGCGGCCAAATCCCGCTTTTCCGTTGCGCCATCCTTGCCGTTCGCAATCATCCAATCCAACAGGGCGGCCGGTGTCGGCATAACCTGTTTTAACAACGTCGTGACGGACGGGAAAAATTCGGGTTCGCCGGATTCGTTGAACCGGTAATAATACCGGTGTCCGTCGGAATTGAGTTGGAACACACGGTACGCGGGTTCTTTCAATGCGTCGGCGTTGAAATATACGGCGCGGATTTCCTCAACGGTCATTCCGGGCGCGATTTCCTTTGCCTGTTCCGGTTCCGGTTCGGTCAATGCGGCCAACACCGGGTCAATTGTCTTTGTGTCTTTCATTGTATCGCCTTTTTAATGTTACATCCCTTTGGTTTTACGGGAATCGTGCCAAAACATCGCGGCAAACAAAACGGATATTGCCAACGTGAAGAAATGCGCCGGATTCCAAAAGATTGCCAACAGGCACAACGCCGCCATAACCGACCAAATAACGGCCCACACAAGATTGATTTTTTCCATATCGTTATTCGTTTGAAAGTCCAAAAAGAAAATCGGCCGTGCATCCGGTCATTTCGCAAATGACGTTAACCCATTCAACGTTGATTCGCGGGGTTTTCCCGGCGCATAAACGCGTAATGTTAACCTGTTGCGCAACCGGCGTGGAATCGGGCCACAAACGGGCGGCAATGTCCTTTTTCAATACTTTGTTGCCCTGTTGTTTGGCGCGGGCAATCGCTTCTTCAATTCGCATCATATTTTTAGGCTTTAATCTTGATTGTTTCGCCACATTGGCGACATGTGTATATTTCAAAATCCTTTATCCATGTGTTCGGCGTGAAATAATCCCCGTCTTTCAGTTCGTGGCCCTCATCCCCGTCATAAATCAATTCGCCGCCACAATGCGGACAATTGCCATCGCCCCAAACGATAAGGGCGCAAAACGCGTCGAACACATCGGCCGGGATGGAATGGGATTCGTCGTCGTACAGGTATTCGGCCAAAACGGCGCAAACGTCGGAAACGTATTGCGGGCCGGTTGCAATCAACACGGATTCGCCCCAATTTTCGGTCGGGTCCTCAATCATTCCCGCATCAACCAACGCGGCGAAAAGTTCGACCGCCACAGTTTCCGGGTCGGCCATCTTGGCGGCCGCGACCTGTTTCAAATTTTCGTCAATCTTGAATCGCATAACCGTTCGTTTATTTGAATAAACCCATATCCGTTTTTTTATGATAAACCGTGAACGTTTCGCCATCTTCCGGCCATCCGTTGTTTATCATTTCCCAACCGTCGGATTCCAACGCTTTACATTTCATAAAGTAATCCGAATCGGCGTTGTTAACCATCGCTTCAAAAAAGAAATTGAATGCGTCGTAGGTAATTTCGATTTTCATAAACTCAATTTGTTTTTGGTTCCCGGAACCCGCCGGGTCGGTTGGGTTGCTTCCTCAACCCGATGCAAATATAGGCATAATTTTCTAATTACCAAAAAAAAGTTTATAATTTTTGTAAATTTCTTTTTCGGCCATTAAAAAACCGTTTTTGGCCGACCGAGACCGGGCCGGACCGGCAAGCACTTATTTTTCCCGAATTTTCGTTTTAAGGGCCTTTTTGCCGCCGGATGGTCCGTTGGTCCATTTTACCGGGAAATGCCGTCAAATCGCCCAAAATGGGCCAAATCGGGCATAAAGGAACCACGGCCGCATTTCACAACGCAACCGTGGGTTTTCATTCCTCTATGAACAAATTAAACTCAAAACAAAGATACGAAAAACCCGGGATGATTCCCGGGTCAATCGTCACTTGTAAATTTCGTTGTTGATGTGTTTATGGATTAGCGAATAAACCGCAATGATTGCCGATTTGTTTTCGTTGTATTCCTGTTGCGGGCAATCAGCCACGAAATTTTCGAATTGCTTATACAGGGCTTGCAACTGTTCCAACGTCATTGTGTACCGTTGGCATCCGGTTTCGTCAATGATGCCGCGTTGGATTCCGTATTTCATATTGATTTGGAATTGTGGCCCGGGTTTCCCCGGGCCGGGTTGATTAGTCGTAATTTTGGAAAAAGTCAACATCGGCACGGGTGGCGGCCATTTCCTTTACCTGTTCCGGAACATTTGCAAGGGCTTCCGAAAGAGAACCAAAGGCGAAATCGTTATTGGACCAAACGCCGTTGTAAAACTTGACGATTGCGGCAATTCCGCCGAACCCGTCAACCTCAAAGGAACCGCCGAACCAACCAAATTCCGGGCAATTGTTGAATTTGAACGTGCAACCGATGGATTTTGCAAGTTCTTCGCAAACGATTTTGAAATATTCGAAATTCATTTCTTTGTTCTTTACCGGGAACCGGCCCCGGCCGTCGGGTTATTTCCTCAACCCGGGTACAAAGTTAGGCATTTATTTTTAATTACCAAAAAAAAAGTTGATAATTTTTCAAACTTTCGTGCAAAATAAGTTATTTTTTGCTTTTCTTCGATTTAAGACACTTTTACGGCGCGGATGATAAGTTGTGCCACCCGGACCGCAAAAGCCCCGCAAATCGCCTAAAAATGGCCAAATCCGGGATGGCACAAAAAAACCGCCCCAATCGGGACGGTTAACAGGCCGACAACCTATTGTTGCGTATAAGAATCGGTCGGTTGGTGCAAAGATAGAAAAAACCGGCCACATTTCACAACGGGGCCGGTTCGTCACCTTAATATTCAATTAATGTACCTTTTGACACAACAAAGATAATTATTTTTCGATTACGACGTGTTCGATTCCCATTATTTCCGTGTGCGGGTTTTTGCTTACCACATCCAATTGCCGGTCCTCAATATTCCGGGTTTTCCAAAGGAAACCCAAGAATCGTTTGTATTTGACCGTTTCCGCCAACAACAGGGAATCACGGTTGGACAATTTACCCGTGAATTGGTCGGCCGTCAATATGCCGTCGAAATCAAACCACGCGTCGCCGCAATGGACCGCCACGGCCGGAACCCGGACGGAATCACGGACAATGACCGTATCTTTGGGAACCGCCCGCAAATCAATGATGGTTTGGGATTGGGTTTTGTTCACGGCGGCCAAATCCCGGTTGCGTTGCTTCAACTGTTTTATCAATGCCGCATCGTCGGCCCGGAATCGTTCGTATTCCTTTACGGTCAATTCAAGCGATTGCACCCGGGCGGCGTGTAAGGAATCCCGAAGCCGGTAACGCTCAATGTCTGACAACAACGCCGCCGTATTCCCGGCGTACCGGTCCCGTTCGGCGGTCAATTGCTCAATCTTGCGGTCCGCCCATATAACCGAAATGGCCGCCGAAATAACAACGACGGCCATAATGGCAATTTTTTCCAACGGTTTCATTATCCCGCGATGTTGGTTTTGTCCGTACTGTTGTACGCCCATCCGCTTTCCGTATGGTCATACGACACGGTTTCGACCGTGGACGCGTCGGTGTACGTCAAACACAAACCGCCATTTTCGGCGTCTTTGTACGAAACGACGTACAGGTGTTGCGCGGTTCCGGTTTTCTTGGCGACCTTATCGCCAACGTTCAACGAATCCAATTGTTCGTCGGTTAAACCGGTAATGTCGGCAACCTCAATCGGCGCGGACGCGCCCGCAAGGGCCAACAGGATTTCGGCCAAAGCCCCGCCCGCGTCAACGTTCGTTCCTTGACCGGCGATTTTCGCGTTAATCAACGCAATAAGTTGTTGTTTGTCCATAATACTTTAACGTTAAA
>JAZPYZ010000012.1:0-15644 GCA_045544455.1 Acutalibacteraceae bacterium
GGGTCGTCTGACTTTGGATGATGTCGACAAGATCCTCGCTCAATACGCTGACTAAGTGGTTTAACAAAAGCCGTTGAAACTACGTTTCGGCGGCTTTTTTTTACAAAGGATGAGTGGTTATGTTACTGTTTTATGTGCGGCACGGAGATCCAATCTATCACCCGGACAGTTTGACCGCACTCGGCCAGCAACAAGCCGAAGCGCTGGTTAAACGGATGCGGCGGATCGCGCCCGATTATCTCTTTGCATCGAGCTCCACTCGCGCGATCCAAACGGCCAAGCCCACAGCCGAGGCACTCGATAAAGAGATCACGGTGATGGATTGGTGTCACGAGGCGCTCGCTTGGCACGATTTCACCATTATTTACGAGGACGGCAAACGCAGTTGGCCGTTTTATGATCCCGATACGCGCGCGTTATTTTGCTCGGAGGAGATGCGCCGGTGGGGGAAAGAATGGTACCGTCACCCGGCTATTGCACAAACCAAAATTCCCCAAGGGATGGCGCGCATCGCCAAAGGTACCGACACCTTTCTGTTATCGCTCGGGTATCGGCACGTGGAAAATGGCTATATTGCCGAACGGCCGAACAACGAACGCGTCGCGTGGTTTGCCCACCAAGCGACCGGCCTGGCGGTGATGAGTCACCTGCTCGATATCCCATACCCTGAATTTTGTATGCGGTTTGATATGGGGCATACCGGTGTTACGGCTATTGATTTCGCCGGGGATGGCTTTGTCGTCCCGCGCGTGATGCAGTGGTCCAACGATTCGCACCTGTTTGCCGACAACGGTGAACCGTGCTATCAAAATCAAATTAAGTTTTAACAAAAGCGGCTCTTACGATACAAGAGCCGCTTTTGTTATAGGTGTTGTCGATAAACCGATGGCGCAACCCCGTGAAACTTTTTAAAGGCATTTGAAAAATAATACCCGTTTTCAAACCCACACCGCACCGCGATCTCCGAAAGGGGATAGGTCGTTCCCATCAGCAGATGACGCGCCTTTTTCATCCGTTGATCGATGATGTATTGCCCAATCGAACAGTTGGTTTCACGACGAAACTTGAAATTGAGTGTAGAGGCGTTGGTGCCTACCGCACGACACAGTTCTTCGATGGTGATTTTTTGCGTGATATGCTCCTCGATATACGCCATTGACGCCGCTACGACCGGATCGTGACACGGCGCATCTTGTAGTGGTGCGCCAATGGGATGTTGCTCCCAATATATTTGGAACAGAATATCCATCAGCAGATGTTCGCGCATCCCAACGGCCAACGGCTCGTCCCGGTCAAGCAGTTGTTCCAATGCGGTAATGCTTGATACAAATCGGGCTTGATTTTTAACCGTCACCTTGCCTTTCGGCAGTTCGAACGAAAACGGGCAGTTTGGATTTTGCGCGAATTTGATATATACAAATACAATGGGCTCGACCACATAGCGGCGGAAATGAATATAATCCGGCCAGATTACGCAATCACCTGCGTGGATATCCTCGCGCGCGCCGTCGATCTCCATGGTGAAATTTCCTTGTTTCAAGAAAAACAGGGCGTGGGTGGGTTGATGTCCGTCCTCTGTATCGAATTGTTGTCGACGGTCGATTTTGCTTTCTATAACTTTAAATGGCATAATCATATATTTCACCCATAAATATTGATGGATTTTATAAATTTTATTTTGACATATTACATGGTGCTTGTCAAGTGTTCGTCGTATAATAAAGGAAACAAAAAGGGGGCAGACATATGAATCAAGTGGTGTTGGATATTCAAAAAACCTATTCTTGTGACGTGTTGGTTTGTGGTGGCGGTGTCAGCGGTTTTGCGGCGGCGGTTGCGGCGGCACGTAGCGGCGCAAAAGTCATCTTGTTGGAATCGGGCGGTTGCCTTGGCGGCACCGCAACCAAAGGGTTGGTTGGCCCGTTTATGACTTGCTACGATGCCAAAGGGGAGACGCAGATCATTCGTGGTTTGTTTTCGGAATTGGTCGATCGCATGGTTGCCGAGGGTGGCGCGATTTCGCCGGCGGAATGCCGTGGTAACGACAGTCGCAGTGGCTACCGTCCGCGTGGACATATCGGGGTAACGCCGTTTGATTTCGAAGTGCTTAAACGCGTGACCGAGGCCATGTGTCTGGAGGCTGGTGTGCAACTGTTGTACCACACGACCGTTATCGGATGCGATACCGAAGATAGCCGCATCACGCGCGTGTATGCGGCCGATCCCAACCGCGTTGTGGCGGTGGACGCTACTATGTTTATCGATACCACCGGTAGCGCCCTGCTTGCCGATAAAGCCGGTGCCGAAATCATGCGTGGTAACGACGACGGTATATTGCAAACCACCTCCACCTTTTTCGTGATTTCAGGTGTGGACAAACAAGCGTTGGATGCGTATATGGATACGCATACCGAGATGCGCGCTCGCTTTTTTATGGATGTGCTCGAAGCCGGACAACGCGACGGCAGTTTCCCGTGCGGCACGAACAAACTGCGTATTTTTGAAAACCCAGACGGTACGTGGGTGGTTAATATGGCGCAGATCGACGAACAACTGAACGAGCTCGACAACGAAGCGGTAACCGCGGCCGAAATCGAACAACGCAAACAGATTGCACAGATCGTAGCGTTTATGCGGGAACATATTGTTGGGCTGGAACATATTAAATTGGTGGCTACCGCGTCGGAACTCGGCGTCCGTGAAAGCCGCCGTCTGGTAGGCAAAACGGTGTTTGGCTTGGACGATATCCAAACCGTCCGTAAATTTGATGACCGCATTGCGGTGTGTGCCAACTCGATCGATATTCATCAAAAGAACGGTGTCAGTTACACGGCTCACAACACCGAAAACTATTATATTCCACTGTCTTGTTTGATTTCGAACAACATCGATAATCTGCTCACGGCCGGCAAAAGCCTGTCTGCCGACCGATACGCCTTTGCGGCGGTTCGCGTGATGCCGCCGTGTATCGCCATGGGCGAAGCGGCCGGTATTACCGCCGCCATGGCTGTCGTCAACAATCAAGCGGCGTTTGACGTGCCGCATCAAGAGGTGCAAGCGGAATTGCTTCGCCGTGGTGCGTATTTAGGATAAAAAAGAACCCTCGAGTGTTACTCGAGGGTTCTTTTTTAGTTAAGTGGTTTGTAGTGCGCGCAAAAAGGCGGCCACCGATGGTTTTTCGTCAAAATCGAGCGCGTAATACCGTTCGCTGATATCCCACAGATAATGCGCATCCGAATCGGTCACCACACGCGTCGAACGGATCAGCGGATACTGTTCGCATAAAGCATCGATTTTTTGCGGTTTGGAAATCTCCACCGTGCGAAAACCCAGATCGTCCGGCAGTGTGCCGAGCGAGGCGATCACACTATATGCCGCTTTGTCGATGTGTGCCGGGAACCACATGCCGTTAAACCGTTTCATCAGTGCCGGCAGATCGTAGATGCCGATTCCCGATGCACTGACCAACAGGTGCGGCAGTTCACCAAGCACACC
Organism: Acutalibacteraceae bacterium; assembly: GCA_045544455.1. Lineage (GTDB taxonomy): Bacteria > Bacillota > Clostridia > Oscillospirales > Acutalibacteraceae > JAZPYZ01. Next base: position 3,496 of record JAZPYZ010000012.1, read on the forward strand.
GTCGGCTTCGTCCATCAGTATTTGGCGGCCGTAGATGGCTGGATCGTTATCGAATTTCGGAGAGTGTGCTTCGACGTAGGCGTCAAACGCCATGGCATCCTCTAAATGTTCAAACAAACATACCGTGTGGATTTCTTCTTCGGTGCACAGTTCCATGCCGGCAATGACCATCAAGCCGGACCCTTCAGCCGCTTTTATAACCGCACCGCAGTTGCGGCAGGTGTTGTGATCGGTTACCGCGATAACGTCGAGTTCTTTAAGTTGTGCCATCCCGACGATGTTCGCCGGTGTCATGTCATCGTCACCGCAAGGGGATAGGCAGGAATGGATGTGCAAATCGTAATATAACCGGCTCATTTCAACCACTCCGCCAGTTGCTTGGCTACGGCAAAAATCGGTTGCTCGGTGGTCAAGACCGGTACGTCTTGTTGCGCGGCTTTTTGACGCGCGTCTTCATCCAACACCGCGTTTTCGCACAATACAATACAAGCGATATCGGCCAATACCGCTACGGCGATCGCGTTCACGTTACCCATCACCGTCATCCAGGCACAATCCGCCTGGGCGCGGCCCATCACCCAGCTCAGTAGGTCGCCGCAATAACCGCCGGTGATTGCGCGGTCTAGCGCATCGCCGCCGACGGCCACCGTCAAGCCGGCTTTATCGGCAAATTCTTTTACCGTCATAGCAAATCCCTCTTTTTACACGTTTTCGGATTCTTGCTCTGCTGCCATACGTTCAAACTGTTCTCTCATCCGAACGGTACAGGCGTTTTCGTTCGCATATTTCAACACGATGTCTTCGGCCAACGCCCGACAGGTCGGTGCGCCGCACGAACCGCAATCCAAACCCGGCAACTGGGCAGTGATGCGGTTGATTTCGGATAGTTTTTGCATCGCTTCTTTCATAGTATCCGCGAGTTTCATTGCCGGAATATATTCCACCGGTGCGTTCCAGGCGGCTTGCTCGGCCAACGCATCGTCTCCATGGAAAGTAGATACCGGTCGATATTGACGCAGGTGTTTCAACCGTGCTCTGGCAACGTAGGGGTTTTCCACCGTCAGCACGCCGCCAACACATCCGCCGCTACACATATTGAGTTCCACAAATTCCAGATCCGGGAACTTCTCGTCTTCCAAATCTTCCAACACCTTAATCACGTTTTCCGGACCGTCTGCCGCGAGATAATGTTCGGTCAGTGTGCCGGCGGCTTCACCACCGCTGGATGCCCAACCGATTCCAATGCGACCGCCTGCCGGAATCTCTTCCAAACCGGCGTCTTGCACGTCGCGCATCAAGGGGAGTAGGCGCGGATAGATATCTTTGATCGCCACTACCGCATCCACCGGACTTTTTTCTAAACCGATGGGATGTTTGGTAGCGGTGTTTTTGGCCACACACGGGGAGATGAAAATAGCCCCGATTTTTTCGATCGGTAATCCGGTCTTTTCGGCGGCGGCTTGCTTGGCACGTGTCGCGGCCAAATCCACCGGCGCACAGATCGGCAACAGATGATCAATTAAACTGGGGAATCGAACCTGGATCAAACGAGTTACCGCCGGACAGGCGTTGCTGATGATCGGCGTTTTCAACGTGCCGGTTGCGATCATGGCGCGCGATTGCTCCGAGATCAGTTCGGCCGCGGCGCCCACGTCTGCCACTTCGTCAAATCCCAACACGAGTAATGCGTTGAGCACGATCTCAATATCATCCAATCGATGAAATTGCCCATACAAGGAAGGAGCCGGCAACGCAATGGTATAGGCAAATTGGCCCATCACCGATAGCGGATCGTATAGCGGCCGCTTGGCATGATGCGGACATACGCGGATACATTCCCCGCAGTCGATGCATCGGTCGGCCAAAATATGTGCTTTCCCGTTTCGCACGCGGATGGCTTCGGTCGGGCAACGCTTGATGCAATGGATACAACCTTTGCATTTATCCGTATCCAGTTGTACAGAATGAAACAAATTGCCCATGAGGACTTACCACCTTTCCGGATAGAATCTTATAAATCCACGGCCATGGTCACCGTGGTACCGACACCGACCGTGCTTTCGATCTGCATGCGGTCGGTATATTTTTGCATGTTCGGCAACCCCATACCGGCCCCGAAACCGAGCGAACGCACGTTATCCGGCGCGGTGGAATACCCCACCGTCATTGCCAATTCCACGTCCGCAATGCCCGGTCCGCGATCGGCCAACACCATGCGAATTTCGCTATCGGTCAGATCAATATCGATGTCGCCGCCATCGGCGTGGATCACCATGTTGATTTCGCCTTCGTACAAGGCAATCGCGACACGCCGTACGATATCGGGTGCCAACCCCAATTGCTTCAGTTCTTGTTTCAGTTTGCCGGAGGCTTCGCCGGCGCGTGTAAAGTCATCACCCGGCACCACAAAATGCCAATGCATACCGGTATCAGTCACGTTTCGTACCCCCTCGCAACCCTTTTTCATACAAGCGGCCGCACGCGGTGAACATGCGCCGTTCGGTTTTCATCAATACAATGCCGCGCTCTTTCGCCAACGCCACCACATCGTCGTCCGGCTCTTTACCGCGCACGAACACAATGCAAACAATATCCATCATTTCAGCGGTGCGAACCACCTGCGGATTGATCAAACCGGTCAGCAATACCGACTGGTCTTTTACAAACGCCAACACGTCGCTCATCATATCGGCGCCGCAGGCGGAATGAACCTCTTTCTGCAACAGATCTTCGCCGGTCAACATTTCTGCCTGCAAAATATCGCGCACATCCTGAATGGTCATGTATCATCGTCCCTTTCTGTATCGCGTCGCTGGTTACGACGCAGGATCCTTGGTTTTTATTATAAGGGAAACCGCGTAAAATGTAAAGAAATAAAAGTTTTGTGTATTTTGAAGACAAAATTTCGTGTTTTTTCGCAAATTTCTTTATTTTTGCTATTCCCTTTCTTTGTTTTATCTGTTATAATAAAAGTGCTATGTCGTGAGGAGTGAGGATATTGCAAGAGATTTCACTCAATATTTTAGATGTGGCGGAAAACGGTGTGAAAGCCGGGGCAACTCTGGTTACGATCACGGTGGATGAACAACCGGCTGAAGATCGGTTGACCGTCATCATCGAAGACAACGGTTGCGGCATGAGCGAACAGCAACTGCAGCAAGTGACCGATCCGTTTTTCACCTCCCGTACCACCCGCAAGGTAGGGTTGGGGATTCCGTTGATTAAGATGGCGGCAGAGATGACCGGCGGCGGCCTTTCGATTGAGTCGACGGTTGGTGTCGGCACGAAGGTAACGGCACGGTTTGGGTATCACCACATTGATCGAATGCCTCTTGGCAATATGGTGGATACCGTGACGGCATTGGTGCAATGTAATCCGCACATGGATTTTGTGTACACACGTCGGTGTAAAGACAAAATGTTTGTGATGGATACGCGAGAGTTTCGGGCGGTGCTCGGCGAAGAGATTTCGCTGGCCGAACCTGAGGTGGTACAGTATATTCGGGCGTTTCTCACCGAAGGGGAACAGTCTGTTATATAAGGGCAAAAATTTATTTGATATAGAGAAAGGTGTGGCACAATGAAAACTTTAGCAGAATTGCAAGCCATTCGTGAACGGATGCAAAACGCGGTTGGACTGCGTGGCGACAACACCGATAAGGTTCGTGTGGTTGTCGGCATGGCGACTTGCGGTATCGCAGCCGGCGCAAGACCGGTGTTGACGGCGTTGACCGAAGAAGTGGCCAAACGCGGTCTGGACAACGTGACGGTTACCCAAACCGGTTGCATCGGGCTTTGCCAATACGAGCCGATCGTCGAAGTGTACGAACCCGGCAAGGAAAAGGTAACGTACGTGAAAATGACACCTGAAAAGGCAGTCAAAGTAGCGGTCGATCATTTAGTGAACGGTAATCCGGTGGCGGAATATACCATCGGCCATTAACAAAAGCTAAGGAGGAAAAAGTATGTTCCGTTCCCATGTACTGGTTTGCGGCGGTACCGGTTGTACCTCGTCGCACAGCGCAGAAATTATTGAGGCATTGGAATCTGAAATTGCCAAACAGGGTCTGACGGAAGAAGTCAAAGTCGTGCGTACCGGTTGTTTCGGTCTGTGCGCGTTGGGCCCGATCATGATCGTGTATCCGGAAGGTTCGTTCTATTCGTGTGTCACGGTAGAAGATGTGCCGGAAATCGTTTCCGAACACCTGCTCAAAGGTCGTATCGTGAAACGCCTGCTCTACAAAGAAACGGTGAAGGAAGACGAAGTTATTCCGTTGACCGAAACTCCGTTCTACAAAAAACAAGTGCGTGTGGCGCTACGTAACTGCGGTGTCATCAACCCGGAATCCCTCGATGAATATATCGCGGTAGACGGTTATCAGGCGTTGGGTAAAGTGCTCACCGAATACACGCCCGAACAAGTTATCCAAATCGTCACCGATTCCGGTCTTCGTGGCCGTGGCGGCGGTGGGTTCCCGACCGGTCGCAAATGGGCATTGACTGCACCGAACCAAGCGCCGCAAAAATACGTCGTATGTAACGCGGACGAAGGTGACCCCGGTGCGTTCATGGACCGTTCGGTTCTCGAAGGCGATCCGCACTGCTTGATCGAAGCCATGGCGATTGCCGGTTATGCGATCGGCGCGACCAAAGGTTACGTGTATGTCCGTGCGGAATATCCGATTGCGGTTAGACGTTTGCAAATTGCGATCGACGCGGCGAGAGAAGCTGGTTTGCTGGGTAAAGATATCTTCGGTTCCGGTTTTGATTTCGATATGGAAATTCGTCTCGGCGCCGGCGCGTTCGTGTGCGGTGAAGAAACCGCGCTCATGACCTCGATCGAAGGTAACCGCGGTGAACCGCGTCCGCGTCCTCCGTACCCGGCGGTCAAAGGTCTGTACGGTTGCCCGACGGTCGAAAACAACGTTGAAACCTTTGCTAACATTCCGCAGATCATCCTGCGCGGTGCAGATTGGTTTGCTTCGATGGGTACCGAAAAATCCAAAGGCACCAAAGTGTTCGCCCTCGGCGGCAAGATCGAACATACCGGCTTGGTCGAAATTCCGATGGGTACGACCTTGCGCGAAATCATCGAAGAAATCGGTGGCGGTATCCCGAACGGCAAACAGTTCAAAGCGGCGCAAACCGGTGGCCCGTCCGGTGGTTGTATTCCGGCAGAACTGATCGATACGCCGGTTGATTATGACAACCTGACCGCGATCGGTTGTATGATGGGTTCCGGTGGTTTGATCGTCATGGATGAAGATACCTGTATGGTCGATATGGCGAAATTCTTCTTGGAATTCACCGTTGACGAATCCTGCGGTAAATGTACGCCCTGCCGTGTCGGTACCAAGAGATTGCTCGAAAAACTCGACAAGATCACCAATGGTAACGGCACGATGGAAGACATCGATGAACTCGAACAACTGTGCTACTACATTAAAGAGAACTCGCTTTGCGGTCTCGGCCAAACCGCGCCGAACCCGGTCCTCGCGACCTTGCGTTTCTTCCGTGACGAATATATCGCTCACGTGAAAGACAAGACCTGCCCGGCCGGCGTCTGCAAGAGTTTGCTCAAATACAGCATCATTGCTGATAAATGTAAAGGTTGTACCGCTTGTGCTCGTGTGTGCCCGGTTGGCGCGATCAGCGGCACGGTGAAAGAACCGCACGTGATCGATTCGAATAAATGTATCAAATGTGGCGCTTGTATGGAAAAATGCCGCTTTGGTGCGATTGAGAAGAAATAAGAGAGGAGTGGCTTGAAAATGGATATGGTTAATGTAAAAGTAAACGGTATTGCTGTTAGCGTGCCGAAAGGTTCTACCATTTTGGAAGCCGCCCGTGCGGCGGGTGTGGAAATCCCCACCCTGTGCTTCTTGAAGGATATCAACGAAATCGGCGCTTGCCGTATCTGCATGGTCGAAGCGACCGGCGCTCGTGGTTTGGTGACCGCTTGCGTGTATCCGGTAGCGGAAGGCATGGAAATCAAAACCAACACCGAAAAGGTGCATAAAGCCCGTAAAACCACGCTGGAAATGTTGCTTTCCACTCACGAAAAGAAATGCTTGTCCTGCGTGCGTTCCGGCAACTGCGAATTCCAAAAACTGTGTGCCGATTACGGCATCGAAGATGAAGACATTTACGACGGTTACCGCCGCAAATTCGAAATCGACGATTCCGCCGCACACCTGGTTCGCGATAACAACAAATGCGTTCTCTGCCGCCGCTGCGTAGCGGTTTGTCAGCAACAATACGTGTCGGTTATCGGCGCGAACGATCGCGGTATCGATACCCACATTGCTTCGCCGTTTGAGAAAAACCTGGCCGATACGCCTTGCGTATCCTGCGGTCAATGTATCGTCGCTTGTCCGACGGGTGCTCTCCGCGAAAAAGACAGCACTGCGGATGTGTGGGCAGCTCTCAACGATCCGGACAAATACGTCGTGGTGCAAACCGCGCCGGCCGTTCGTGCGGCACTGGGCGAATGCTTTGGTTTGCCGATCGGCACCAACGTCGAAGGCAAAATGGTTGCGGCGTTACGTCGCCTCGGTTTTGACCGTGTATTCGACACCAACTTTGCGGCAGACGTTACCATCGTGGAAGAAGCGACCGAACTGGTCGAACGCATTCAAAACGGCGGCAAACTCCCGATGATCACCTCTTGCTCGCCCGGATGGGTTAAGTTCGCTGAACATTACTATCCGGAACAACTCGGCCACCTGTCTTCCTGCAAATCGCCGCAACAGATGTTTGGTGCGATCTTGAAGACCTATTATGCCGAGAAGAACGGTATCGATCCGAAAAACATTGTGTCGGTATCGGTCATGCCGTGTACGGCGAAGAAATTCGAAATCGGTCGTGACGATCAAAACGCTGCCGGTGTGGCGGATGTGGATATCTCCATCACCACGCGTGAACTCGGCCGTATGATCGAACGTGCCGGCCTCAACTTCACCATGCTGCCGGACGAAGAATACGACAACCCGCTGGGCGAAGATACCGGCGCGGCGGTCATCTTCGGTGCTACCGGTGGTGTTATGGAAGCGGCTCTGCGTACCGCGAACGACGTACTTACCGGTAAGAGCAACGACAACGTGGATTTCCACGAAGTGCGTGGCACCGATGGCTTGAAAGAAGCCACCTACACCATCGCCGGCAAAGAAATCAAGGTGGCGGTTGCCAGTGGTTTGGCGGCGGCGAACTACGTCATGACCATGATTAAAGAAGGTCTCGCTCCGTGGACCTTCGTTGAAATCATGTGCTGCCCGGGCGGCTGTGTCACCGGCGGCGGTCAACCGCAACAACCGACTTCGGTTCGTAGCTTCATTGACCTGAAAGCGGCACGCGCTAAAGTGTTGTACGATCAGGATGCTTCGATGAAGATCCGCAAATCGCACGACAACCCGATGGTTAAGAAACTGTATGAGGAATACCTCGGTAGCTTCGGTAGCCATAAAGCGCACGAAATCCTGCATACTTCGTATGTGGCGCGCAAAAAATTCAAATAATCGGTAACACGGTTAACGCCCCTCGTTGATGACAACGAGGGGCGTTTTTTTATATAAAAAGCGGCGGTATCGCTCGATACCGCCGCCGCGTGTTAGGGATTATGATTCGAGTTCGTCCTGTTTCTGTTTAGCGCGAACGCTGCGTTTAACGTGACGGGTATCTTGCATCTTGTCCGAGAAAAGCGTTTCGCCCGATAAATCGTAGTGCCCGGTGTAGGCACCCGAAGCAATGCGTTCGGCTTGTTGGCGTTTGAACCGTTCGATCAGCCAGATGATGATCATGCATATCCACACGATGAAATTGGTCAGGTGTCGAAACACCAGTTTAAACCCGCTAATTCCAAACTCGCCACCGGCGACGTCGATGCCGGTGACAAACGTCTCGGAGATTTTAACAGCCGCAATCACACAAAACACCAGCGAAACCGTGGCGATAATCAGTCCAATCAATCGTTTGTTCTTCAGGACGGTAAACAATAGCATCCCAACAGTTAGGACAACCAGCGAAATAATCATTTCGCTGATATTAAAAAAGGCAGAGTAGGTTTTAATGCCGATCATCGCCACGATCTGCGCAAGAAGCGTCCAAATAAACGCTACCCACATCAAAATTCGACATATCCGCAAGGTGATACGCATATTGCAATCTCCATCCGTTTCTGTTAATATTATTGTATATAAGTGTAGCGCATTTTACGAAAAATCGCAAGTATTTCTTCATTATATACATTTGTATCGAAAAAAGTTCAAGACTTGTTCATAAACGCCACCAAAAATGTGGTAAACTGAAATCATGAAAAAGGAGGTCGGATAACATGGTAGGAACTAAGATCCTGGTTGCCGACGACGAGAGCAACATCTGTGAATTGTTGCGGTTATATTTAGAAAAAGAAGGGTTTACGGTTGTGTTGGCGAACAACGGCGAACAAGCGTTGAACTTGTTTGATCGTGAACATCCGGATTTGGTGTTGTTGGACATTATGATGCCGAAACTGGATGGTTGGCAAGTGTGCCGTGAGATCCGCAAAAAATCCGACTGTCCGATTGTGATGTTGACCGCTAAAGGTGAAGTGTTTGATAAAGTGTTGGGACTCGATCTCGGGGCGGACGATTATGTGGTGAAACCTTTTGAGACGAAAGAAGTGATCGCTCGTATCAAAGCGGTGTTGCGGCGTTGCGGGACAGAAACCGGCAAGAAGGTTAGAGAGGTGCAGTTTGATAAACTGTATATCAATATGGAAAATTACGAATTGAAAGTCGATGGCGTTTCGGTGGATGCACCGCCGAAAGAGATGGAACTGTTGTACCACCTGGCCAGTAACCCAAATCGCGTGTATACCCGCGACCAATTGTTGGACGAGGTATGGGGCTTTGAATACTATGGAGACAGCCGCACGGTGGACGTGCACGTGAAACGTCTGCGCGAAAAACTGGAAGGCGTTTCGGATGCGTGGTCGTTGAAGACTGTGTGGGGTGTCGGGTATAAATTCGACGTGCGCGACTGAGCATCATGAGGGGAGAGGACCGCTATTTTTAAAAGCGTTTTTTCGAAATATATCACCATCATGGTCAGTTTCATCTGCGTGTGTTCGCTGGCGATAGGCGGTGTGCAACTGTGGATGTCGGTTCGGTATTGGGTGGATGAAAAAGAAGAATCCATGAGTCGATACGCCGAATCGGTTGCCAAACTTTCTGAGGATTTTATTACCACCGCGGATAACGTCAATTTTGTTATTGCGGACGGGACGTTATCGCTCATCTTGCGATTAACACCGATTGATTTGGGAAATGCCGAGGTGTTGGTTACCGATAATCGCTATCAGGTGGTTTTATCGTCGAAACCGGGCTCGGATAATCTGATCGGCCGGACGTTGCCTACCGACGGCGTGTGGTCGGCCGATACATCGTTTGCGGTTACGTCGATGAACAATTTACTCGGATCCAACCATTACGTGGCGAGTGTGCCGCTGGAGTTTCACGGTCATCAGATCGGATATGTGTTGGTAACGACACCGGCCGATAGTTTGTCTTCTTACATTGTTGAAAACCTGAAGATTTATGGGTTGGCCATGTTGTTCGTATTGATCGTGGCGGTGTTGGCGATTTATCTGTTTACCTATCGATGGGTACGGCCACTTCGCGAAATGGCGGCGGCCACCAGACGGTTTGGTGAAGGCGATTTTTCCTGTCAAATATCGGTGCGCGGCAAAGATGAGTTGGCGGAATTGGCCGATTCGCTCAATCACATGGCGTTGTCTCTGTCGTCGCTGGAAGGGATGCGTCGCAGTTTTGTGGCCAACATCTCGCATGAACTGAAAACACCGATGACCACGATTGCTGGTTTTATCGACGGCATTTTAGACGGCACGATCCCGGCCGATCAACAGAAAAAATATCTGGTTTTGGTATCGGGTGAAATCAAACGGTTGTCGCGACTGGTACGCACCATGTTAGATTTGTCCCGTATCGATACGGGAGAACTGCACATTCGTCCGATGACGTTTGATCTGGCCGATGCCGCCTGTCAAATTTTGTTATCCTTTGAACAACGCATTGACCAAAAAAACATTTCGATCACCGGTTTGGAAGACTGTGCCCCTACGCCGGTGGTGGCGGATCCCGATTTGATCGGGCAGGTGATGTATAATCTGATCGATAATGCCGTAAAATTCACTAATGAAGGCGGAACGATCGATATGCATATCGGCCGTTCGGATGGGCGTGTGTGTTATACCATTCGCAACACCGGCGCCGGTATTCCGGCAGAAGAAATGCCGCACGTATTTGAACGGTTTTATAAGAGTGATAAATCCCGTAGTTTAGATCGCACCGGGGTTGGGCTCGGCTTATATATTGTCAAAAACGTGATCAACATACACAAAGGCGAAATTATAGTTCGGTCGGTGGAAGGTGAGTATTGTGAATTCTCGTTCTGGTTGCCGGACGTACAAGCAGACACGACATTATCGGCGCCGCATGACAGCGACGCGAAATCAAGAAAGGCGTGATACCTATGGCATGGTATGATGAAAACCAATCCAACCAACAATCGCAGACAGGGGGACAACAACCGGAATCCGGATCGCCCAATCCCGGCACATCGACCGGCTGGACGAATCCGACACCGGAAAACGATCCGAACGCACCCTATACAGCACCGGTAACCCATACTCCGGGTGCATCGTCGTCGAATTATCCCAATCCATACGCGTGGCAACATCAACCGCCTACACCGCCGACCGCACCGCAACCGCCGAAGAAGAAAAAGGGTATGAACGTGTTGGTGGCGGTTATCGCTATCGTTGGTGTGATCGCGATTGGCGCCTTGGCTATCACGCTCGGCAGAGCATTTGGCGGGGACGGCAAAACACCGGTTGATGATGATCGCGATCAAGCGCAAGGAAATAGCTGGATCTCTATTTTTGGCGGAGACGACAAAACGTCGGAGGACGACGATCAAACACAGGAAAACAATCCGGCCGCGACGTTAGAGATTGCCGGTGCAGACGAAAACGCCGAACTGTTGTCGGTGAAATCCGCCATCCAAGCGAATTTAAACAGCACAGTCAACCTGGTAATCTATTCCCAACAAGTTACCGGCTTCGGTGGGTTTTACGGCAACTATAACAATACCGAATCGCAACTCGTGCAAACGGGTGCCGCGACCGGTATCATCATGAGCGAAGATGGTTTTATCATTACCAACTCGCATTGTGTAGTGAATGAAGAAACCGGCGCTGTCTATGACCGGATCGACGTCGAATTGTATGACGGCACCGTATACGAATCGGCCCAGGTGGTTGGTGCTGATGCCGATACCGATTTAGCGGTTATCAAGATCAACGCCACCGGCTTAACGCCGGCGACGTTTGGCGATTCCTCTACCTTGGAACTCGGCGACACGGTCATCGTGCTGGGTAACGCCGGCGGCCTCGGTTGGACGCCGAGCCGTGGTATTATTTCGGGTTCGGCACGCGACGTGTACGATTCGACCGGCTATGGTATTAAATGCCTGCAAACCGACGCGGCGATCAACCCCGGCAACTCGGGCGGTCCTTTGATCAACCTGTACGGACAGGTCGTGGGTATCAACTCGGCGAAAATCGTGGCCGAAGAATACGAAAGTCTCGGATTTTCCATCCCAATCAACGAAGCAAAAGGTATCATCGATGATCTGATTAAAAACGGATACGTCACCGGCCGGGTATCGCTCGGCATTACCGGTACGACGGTCAAGTTGCTCAGTTATCCGGGTTTCCAGATTGCCTCGATAGCGGAAGAGTCGGATCTGAAAAACACCAAAGCGCAGGTAGGAGATATCATCACCCACGTTAATGGTGAACGCGTGGAAGGGTATAGCGAACTGCGCGCGGCACTGGTTCAACATGAAGTGGGGGACAGCGTCACCCTGACCTTGATCCGGTTATCCAACTATGGAGTCGAAACGGTGGAGGTCACCTGTAAACTGATTGCCAACCAAGGTTAATATAAAGGATAATATATAGGTATATAAAGCGCCCGGGGGTTTAAACCGCAGTGCACTTCTTTTGTACGCATGTTTGATGATTAACTTTCGACAACGACGCCGGGCGTTTCTTTTTGATTCCCTTTCCGTCAGTTTGACGGAGAAGAGAG
>JAZPYZ010000013.1:0-15639 GCA_045544455.1 Acutalibacteraceae bacterium
CAACATTGTGAACGGTTCCGGCATCTTCGCAACCGGTTACATTGTGGCCGATGGTAACGTGGGCGTCCTTACCCGCGTGGACCGCGAAGCGTTGAGCCGCACCCGCGCCAATTTCCACGAATGGGATGTTGTGCGCTTGCCGTTCATTGACTTGCCCGTGGGTTCCCACTATTACACCGCCGTCGGCGACCAATCCCAAATCGCCGGGGCCGCGTCCGCCGATATGGTGTGCAACGTCAAGGAATATTTCGGGTTCTCTGTTGACGTGGCCTTTTTGGTCGCGTACAATTCAGACCCGACAACCGTTGCCAACCCGATTATCAAGGTTGAGTTGGCCGCGCCGGGTTCCGCGAATCCGTTCGCAACACCTGTTGAGGTCGTGAACAGTACGACCAATCCGGTTAACACCCAAGAGGTCACGCCTTAATTTCGGGCACATCCTAAACCATTATTTCGCGGGGACGGGTCGAATTAACCCCGTCCCCGTTTTCCATTTGTAAAGGATTTTGACACGTCCGGCAAACCTGTAAAGAAAAACGAATTTTTATGATACGATTGCAAGACATTCAAAACGCATTGTTGCCCGTTGTGGGATGGCAACAGGATTACAACCCGCAACAACAAATTGATGATGCGTTATGCCAATCGGAAAGCGGTTTGACGTTCCAAGGTGCGCACCCGCTTTGCACGTTGGCGAACGTCCGGGCGATTATGCCGGACGATTACTTGTACAAATATCCGAATTGGAACAACGCGACCGCATACGTGGCCGGGGCCAAGGTAAAACACACGAACAAAGTTTGGGTTGCCAAAACGGCCAACGTCGGTTCTGAACCGGACCAAAACCCGGATGATTGGGCGGAATATAATATGGTTTCCGATTTCGTGCGCCAATTGACCATTAACGGAATCAATACGGCCGTCCAAAATTTCATCCAAGAAAAGCAATTGCAACAGGAAACCAAGAATCTTTTGGAACGTCGCACGTTCTTTGACGGGGCCGCCCGGTTGGCCGCCACGATAGACCCGACCGGAAAGATTGTCGGTTTCGAAATCGTCCCGGTTCGGGCGATGGGCGTTACAACGAAAATAGAACGAATCGGGTTGCAAATGGTCGGCGCGACCGGAACGGTCCGGTTGTACCTGTTCCATTCGTCCCAAATTGCGCCGATGCGCGTTGTTGACTTGGAATTTACCAACACCAAAGGCGGATTCCAATGGTTTGCCCCGGCCGAACCAATTTATTTGCCGTATATCCCGGGAACGGATGGCGACGGAAACGATGCGGGCGGTGCGTGGTTCCTTTGCTACAATCAAAACGAATTGCCCGCCGGTATGAGGGCGTTGAACGTTTCCAAGGATTGGTCCGTTGAACCGTGCCAAACGTGTCTTGGCGGTTCGATTGAATCTTGGCGGCAAATGACCAAGTATTTACAGGTTTCCCCGTTCGGGATTCACGCACCGTTGGATTTCGCCGAATACCCGGAAATGTTCGATATTGGCCAAATCGGTTACACGAACACCATGAATTACGGAATGAATGTCGAAATATCCGTTGGTTGCGACATTTCCGATTTCATCATTTCGCAACGGGCCATATTCGCAACGGTAATCCAAAAACAGGTCGCGGCAAACGTATTGCGAACAATCGCAATGAACCCGGACGTTCGGGTTAACCGCAACCAAGTGAACGTCACGCGTGACGAACTGTTGTATGAACTTGACGGCGCGCCCACGGGCCGGGCGTCCGGGCTTGGGTATGAACTGAAACAGGCGTACCGGGCTTTGGAACTTGACACGCGGGGATTGGACCGCATTTGTTTGCAATGCAACAACCACGGCGTGAAATATCGCACGGTATAGTTAATTTTCCAAGAAATGGCGTATAACGGGCTTTCGCCGGAAAGATGATAAATTACCCGTCTTTTTGACGAAAGCCCCGGAAATCGCCTAAAAACGGCCAAAATGGGGATATGGGAATATTAAACGACTTGCGCACCCGCGTTCAATACGTCAACGACGGTTTGCAGACCGGCGAATTGGTCCGTAATGTCATTGTCCAACATCCCGACGACATCTTGGATTTGCAAAAAATGCAATTGTTCCAAGGATTGGCTGCCAATGGCCAAGACATACGGCCGTATTATTCGGAAGATTTAAAACCGTCCGGGTATTTTCATTCCGTCGAATCGGCGGGCCGGTATTCGGCTTGGAAAAAAGACGGTATCAATTACCCGTACAAAGCGAACAGGAACCCGGATGCGCCAAACCTGTACATCAACGGCCGGTTTCACGACGAATTGGGCGTACAGTTTGCGGCCGATACCGTGGGAATCGTCCCGACAACGCCGTATTCGGCCGGGATTATGGCGAAATATGGAATTACGACGTTCGGTTTGATGATGGCAAATTGGATGGTCGTATTTGTCCAACGCGGCGCATACGCCGAATTGATGCAACAATTAAAACAACGTCTTTATGTATAATAACGCACCCGTAATCAAAAACCCGGTTATGTTGGACCGGGTAATTGCGGAAATCCAAACCGGATTGATTGAAAATTTGCCGTGGTTGGACGTGGCCTTTGGCCGGTCCCAACGTCTTACGAAGATGATGAACGGCAAACGTATTATTACGCCTAATGTCTATTGCGGCGGATGGAATGGCCACGGCGAAAACGATTATATCGAAACATCCCCGGACGCCAAGATTGGCAATTTTTCGTTTTTCGAAATTGAGGACCCGCAAACCATTGACGCCGGACCGTGGGCGCGTGAAATCAAAGCCCCGTTCGGCCTTATCGTTTGGTTCGATTTAACCCGGGTATATGATGAACCGGACAACCGGAATACCGAATACATCAAAGCCCAAATCTTGCGGGTGCTGAATGGCCGGGCCGGTTGGCATTTAACCGGCGGTCGTATCGTCTTGAACAGGATATACGAACGCGCCGAAAACATATACCGTGGTTATACACTTTCGGAAATAGACAATCAATTTTTGATGCACCCGTTTGCCGGGTTCCGGTTCGATGGGCTTTTGGAATTTGACGAATTATGTTTGGATTAATCGAATTTGTGTGTTGGGTTGCGGTCGTCGCTTTGGCGGCCGCGTTCCTGTTGGGGCTTGCCGTCAAATGGCATTTGTTGGAATGGTTGCAAATCCACGCGCCCAACAAATTTTTCGAACAACTGTTCAATTGTAAATTCTGTTGTTCATGGTGGGTTTCCGTCGTTATTTCGTTAACTTTGTTGGCGGTAACGGCGCATTGGTCATTGTTGGCCGTGCCGGTTTGTTCAACAGTAATTGCCCGGGAATTATGGTAACGGTCAAGATAGGAAAACACACGGTCGAAATGTACGACACAATCGAAGAATTGCCGATTGTGCGTTTCCATAAATACCAAAAGTTGTTGTTGATTGATGCGGGCGTTGGGGCCGACATTACGGCGTTCGACCAACGCATTGAGAAAACACGCCGGTTCCTTATGGATGGCAAAACCGAAAAGGCGCAACAGGAATTGGAAAACTTGCGCCAAGCGGTTTACCTAATCCAAACGGAAATCAACCCGAAACACCGGGCGTTCGCCGCGTTGGTCACGAAGATTGACGGCCGGGTTTGCGACGACCTTTCCGACGTGGCGTTGACTGAATTATTGAACACGTTGCAAGATGCGCCCGAAAAGGAATTGACCGCCCAATTGGATGCGGTCAAAAAAAAAATTGACGCGGAATTAAGGTTGTATTTTCCCGGCATATTTGCCGATTCGGAAATAAAAGAATATTACGACCTTTTGAAGAAACGGACAATGGCGGTTTTGGCGAACATCGTTGCGGGCATAAATAACCCGGACGCAACGCCGGAAATCGAAAAGTTGACCACGGCGTTAATAACGTATTCCAACCCGAAATCGTTTGCCGGTTCGGATGGCGTGGAAATACAGTTTGACCGGCAATTTGAAAACCTTTGTTTGGTTTTGTCCGAACAATTGCACGTCAAACCCAAGGATTATTCCGTTTTGGAATTTTACAACGCGTTCGATTTTGTCAAGGAAAGGGCGAAACAGGCCGATAAAGCCCAAAAACGGGCCAAATCCGGGCGTTAAGGCGAAAAGACATACAATTTACCATCCAAGGAAAGAAACGCCATTATACGGCATTTTTAACGAAAATAAGTTATGGACAACCCGAACCCAATTTATTACCGCGATTTAATTACGCCGGACAATTCAATTACCAATTTGATTGCCCAATTGGATGAATTGATACAAAAGTACGAATCCGCCAAAAGCAAGATTCAAGGCGCGGCGGCGGAAGCGGCAAAGAGTATGGGCAATTTATCCGGGGCGACGGAAGAACAACGGCAACAAATCGCCATGTTGACGACTGAATCGGATAAATTGGCCGCCGCATACAAGAAAAGTAACGACCTTGAAAGTGAAACATATCGACGTCGGCAACAGGTTACACAAGCGGTCAAGGAGCAACAACGAATTGACAAATTGGTTGTTCAATTGAACAATTCGAAAGAGGGTTCTTATAACAGATTGTCCGCCCAATACCGCTTGAACAAAATTCGTCTTAATGAAATGTCGGCGGAAGAACGGAAAGGAACGGAAGCCGGGCGACAATTGGAAACCGAAACGCGGTTGATTTATGAGGAAATGAGCCGGTTACAACAGGCGACCGGAAAATACACGTTGGAAGTTGGCCATTATCAAAACGCGTTAAAGGCGTTGCCGGGACCCATCAACCAAGTTGTTACGAGTTTTTCCAATATGCGTTCCCAATTGCATACAATCGGGACGTCAAACTTGCCGTTGGCGTCAAAGGCCATGCAAGGTTTTTCGACAATCATGTTTGGCACTCTTGGTTTGGTTGTTACTTTCGTGCGTTCGTTGACCGGGGCGGCGCAAACGATGCGTGAATTTGAACAGGCCAACGCCAATTTGTCCACGATTTTGGGAACGTCACGGGATGGGATGAAAGCGTTAACCGATTCGGCGTTGTCGTTGGGCCGAACAACTGAATACACGGCCCGCCAAGTTACCGGTTTGCAAATCGAATTGGCGAAACTTGGTTTCGGCCAAGGTTCAATTGTAGCGATGCAAAAACCCGTATTGGAATTTGCAACGGCCGTGGGCGCGAATCTTGCCGACGCGGCAGCCGTTGCCGGTTCGACATTGCGGGCGTTCAATCTTCGAAGCGCGGAAACAGAGGAAACACTTGCAACGTTGGCCGTCGCAACCAACAATTCGGCATTGTCATTTGACCGCATCCAAACATCCATCGGTACGGTTTTCCCGGTCGCAAACGCGTTCGGTTTGTCGGTTAAAGATACGACCGCGTTGTTGGGCGCATTGGCAAACGCCGGGTTCGATGCGTCAAGCGCGGCAACGGCCGCCCGTAACATCATTTTGTATTTGGCCGACGCGAACGGAAAGTTGGCAAAGGCTATGGGCGGACCGGCAAAGACGTTCGACGAAATCATTGATGGAATGATTGAGTTACGCAAGGCCGGAACGGATTTGAACGAAGCGTTGGAATTGACTGACAAACGAAGCGTTGCGGCATTTTCGGCCCTGTTGTCCGGCGCGGAATCCGCCCGGGAATTGCGGCAATCCTTGGAAGATGTTAGCGGCGAATTGGAACGCATTTCGGAAGAACGTTTGAACACGGTTGAGGGTTCAACAAAATTGTTGCAATCCGCGTGGGAGGGCTTAACGTTGGCGTTCCAAAATTCAAACGGCGCAATCAAAGATACGATTGATTGGTTGACGCGATTAGTACAGGCAACGCAACGGGTATTATTCCCCGAACAAACGTTCATTTCCGAATCGGCCGACAAATATACAAAGCAATTCCAAGAATATTACGCAAAGAATGGCGCGGAAGCGGCCACGGCATTTATTGATAACTTTATGGCCAATTATGAAACATTGGCCGGAAAAGCGACAAAGGAAGCCGCGGGCGATGGTTTTTTGAATCGTTGGTTGGGTTTTGGAAACAAACAGGTTGCCGCCAAAGCGGCCGAACGGTCATTGGAAGCGATACGGCAAGCCCGTGGCGTTGTCCTTTCCCAAATCGAAAACGATACCCGGGAAAGCGAACAACAGACATTGAGGGCGGCCGAATTGGCCGAACAACAGGCGAACCAAAAACGGGAAGAATTAAGCAAGGAACAGAAAAAGGCAATTGAAGCGGCAAAGAAACAACGTATTGCCGACCGCCGGGCGGTTATCGAATCCATTGATTTGGAAATTGCGATTACGGAAGCCGGTACGGATAAGATGTTGCAATTGCGCCAAGATAGAATCGAAGCCCAACGGCAATTGGAATTGGAACAAAACAGGCAAAAGGCCGCGTCCGAACGCCAAGACGAAGCCGCCATTAACGCCAAATATGACAAACAACGTTTGGATGCGGTCAAGGCGTTTAACACGGAAATTGCCAAATTGAACGTCCAACGGTTGCAGGCGGAACAACAGGCAATCCAATTGGAAATTGCGATAACAGAAGATGGGACCGACCGGATGTTGGAATTGCGGTTGGCGAATATCGAAAAACAACGCGAAATTGAAATCGCGCAAAACCGCCAAAAGGATGAAAAGGTGCGCCAATCGGAAAAGGCAATTAACGCCAAGTATGACGCATTACGGTTGCGTGAATCCGCCGATTTCAACAATAAATTGGCGCAACGGGATTTGGCGGCCGCCCAAGATCTGGCCCAAGCGGAATTTGATTTGATGAACCGGAACGAACGCCAAAAAACGTTGTTCAAATTGCAACAGGAAAAGGCCCGGTTGGAAGCGATATTGAAGTTAGACGAAACGGCCACAAAGAAAATGACGGCCGACGAAATCAAGGCCATAAAAGCGACCATTGCCGGGATTGAAAAGGAATCCAAGAAATTGGGTTATAACAATCTTTACGAATTGTTGGGTATTGGGTTGGATTCCGACCAACAAAGCGCATTGAACACGGCGATTGGTTCAATTAAAGATTCCATCGGTTCATTGGTTGATTCTTGGAATGCGGCGGCGGAAGCGGCCGTTAATGCGGCGAACGCCCAAGTTGATGCCGCGCAACGCACGTTGGACGCCGAAATTGAAGCCCGGAACGCCGGTTATGCCAATGAGGTTGAAACGGCGCAAAAGGAATTGGAATTGGCCAAGAAAAACCAAGAAAAGGCATTAAAGGAACAACAGAAAGCCCAAAAGGCCCAATTGGCCGCCGATTCGATTACGCAAGCGTCAAGCCTTATAACAGCGTCGGCCAATATTTGGGCGTCGTTGTCCGGTATTCCTGTTGTTGGTCCGGGATTGGCCGCCGCCGCGTTGGTCACAATGTGGGCGTCGTTCGCGGCCGCCAAGATTAAGGCCGTACAGGTATCGAAGCAACAAACCGAACAATACGGCGACGGTACGGTTGAGTTGTTACAGGGCGGAAGCCACGCAAGCGGCCACGACATTGATTTGGGAACGAAGAAAGATGGAACCCGACGACGTGCCGAGGGCGGCGAATTTTTCGCCGTTATCAACAAACGCAATTCCCGCCGATTCCGTGACGTTATCCCGGACGTTATCAATTCGTTTAACGATGGCACATTTGCGGACCGTTACCAACGTGCGAACGCCGCGATGGCCGGTTATGCCGTCCAAATGATTGGCGGCGGCACAACGGACGTTTCCGGGCTTGAAAAGGACGTTGCCGCAATCCGTCAACAGGGCGACGAATCCCGTTATGTGGATGGTCAAGGAAACACGATTATAAGGTACAAGAATTTAACCCGTAAAATAAAATCGTAATGAATCCAATATACAAATTTGATTTGACCGTGAACGGGACGACCCAAAGGGCGTACCCGATTTATAACAACGAGCTGTCTTTGTCGTTTGAGAAGGAGACGGGGCAAGAGTTTTTCCGCAGGAAGTTGAGCGGCGAGCTGGAGTTCCAGAGCGTGGACTATCGGCGAATAGTCGCGGCGGCTTTTGACACGCGCTTCGGGATAGTTATCTCAATCTCATACAATGCCGGGGCGACATGGTCGGTCTATTGGTCGGGCGAGTTTTGGAAGACCGATTGCAAGTTCGACGCGGACTCGGAGACGGTCACGGTCACCCCGTCCGTCAAAGACCAATATACGGACGTTTTGGCGGGGATTGAGAAGGAATACAATCTGATAGACCTAAAGCCGGAAATAACGCCTGTAAAGGCGGATAAG
Source organism: Acutalibacteraceae bacterium (assembly GCA_045544455.1). Taxonomy (GTDB): domain Bacteria; phylum Bacillota; class Clostridia; order Oscillospirales; family Acutalibacteraceae; genus JAZPYZ01. The sequence continues at coordinate 8,224 of JAZPYZ010000013.1, forward strand.
CGGCCAATGGTACAAGTTTATGTCCCGGGACAATCCGTTGTCGGTTGTTTCCTTTCCGGTATGTGGTGGGAACAGGAAGCCGAACCGGAAAGCGACGAAACGAAATTGGTTAACGATTTCCATTTTTCGTTGAATAAGACAATGACAGTTGCAGAGGTTTCTGGTTCGATGTCGCCACAATTGCCAAACTTGTTTTCAAAGGTATTTTCCGGGAATGAAAGATTTAATCCGCAGGCAATGGGAACGCAAGAGTTTCCAAATACGGATTATAAATTAATTTATACATTTTCCGGCAGTTCGCGTTATACTTGGGCGATTGTGCGACTTTCGGATAATGTTATATTATGGAATTATGAGGTTACGAACCAATATCCGCCGCAATTGCCGGTTCGAATTACGTTAAACCCCGTTTCCGGAACAGGCGCAACCGGAAATGTACCATTGTATGTTCACGATATTCCCGTTTATTCCCGGTTTGTTCTAGACACGCCGCAAATTTCCGGATTGGACACATACCCGATTCCGGCCGACGATATTGTGGAAAACAACCGGAATTATACACGCGTAATCGGGTATTATTTTCCCGATACCATCATATTTTCAACCGTATTGGTATCAACCCCGACCCAATGGGGATTATACCAACCGGGCCAATATTACCAACAACCGTATTTGTATTGGAATCCCGAATTGTTCCCGGTCGCCCGTAACGCTTGGGGCCGTGTTTCGATTTGGTTTACATTTTCGGCGTTCGATTGGATTGTTGAGGAATCCGGACGGCAACCGTTCACGATTCGCCACGCATACCCGATTTCGTCGGTTATTTCGGTGTTGTTGGCCAAGATTGCGCCCGGCATAACCCACGCGGGAACAACGGATTATTCCCAATTCCTGTACGGGGCAAATAATTTAATTGGGATTTCTCAAACATTGTTGATTACGCCAAAATCAAACATTATTTCGGCCGGATATGACCAACCCGCGCAAAAAGCCCCGATTACGTTAAAGAACGTTTTGGATATGTTGCGCGATTGCTTCCGTTGTTATTGGTTCGTTGACGGGGCCGGGCGGTTACGAATTGAACATAACCAATATTTCCGCAATGGCGGTTCATATTCTGTTTCGCCGGTTGTCGGTATTGATTTGACAACCCAAAAGGTCCCGCGCAATGGCAAGGAATGGGCCTTTGGTCGAAATCAATTCCAATTTGATAAACCGGGAATGGCGGCCCGGTATCAATTCGGTTGGATGGATGATGTTACGCAATTGTTTGAGGGTTTCCCGATAGATATAATTTCAAAATACGTGAATCCGGATAACATCGAACAAATTGATGTGTCCAAATTTACGTCCGATATTGATTACATATTGTTGAATCCGGGTGCGATTTCAAAGGATGGGTTTGTTTTATTGGCAGCGACGGAATCGGTTAAATTCGAACAGGGTTCAATTAATGGTGGTGCGCCGGTTGGGACCAATTATTATGATATGTTGATTTCGGCATCGAATACGATTCGTTCAATTGGTTTATTGAACAAGCCGAATGATACTTTGGTTTGCAAAATCAATAGTCCGGGTTATGGTTTTGGCCTTGGATATTTTGATAACAACAATAATTTTTTGGGTTTTTCGGGTTGGAGATTTGCGGATGTCAATTTGACATTTTCCGCAACGCGTATTGCCATATTGATTGTTAAAGAGGGATACGCCGCAATAACGCCGGACGAAATACGCAATGTTGATATTGAAATTGGTAATATTCAAGTTGGAAAGTTGATGTTGCCATATTACAATTATATTGTTGATGCGAACGACCATTATTTACAAAACGCCTATGCGGCATTTTGTATTTTACAAGAATATTACGCGTTTGATATGCCCGCGCCGTTATATTCCATAAATGGCGAACAGAAAATGGCGCAAGGTGTCAAGAAATTAAAAAACCAAACATTGCGTTTCCCTGTATTAGAGGACCCGAATTTGGTTCAATTGATTAAAACGAATTTGGGAAATGGAACGATTGAAAAATTGTCAGTAAATTTGTCGTCAAGGAACGTAAATGCAACGCTAAAATATGATACCGAATAACAATTTATCCGTATTGCCGTGGTACACGTCAATTGAGCAACAAAACGCCCGCAAATGGTGGTTGTATGGGCGCGTATATCCTTTGTTTACACCGGCCGGATTTCTGTTGCCGTTTCAAATTCTTTTGGATTATAGGGCCACGCCGTCAATGTCCGCGTGTGTACTTTATGACGCGAATACAAATGCGGTGGTTGATTCGGCGGTTGCAACAAAGTTGAATAATACCGGCTTCGCGTTCAAACAATTTTCCGCGTTGGGGTACACGGTTGCGGTTTATCCGGGATTGTTACCGGCGTTTTCGTCATTGGCCAATGGGCGTTATTACTTGCGTATTACAATCAACGGCGTTTATTATTATTCGGAAATTTTCACGGTTGTAAACGACATTCAACCATATTTGAAAATTACGTGGTGGGACCTTGACGATTTCACGATGGACGCGGGAACAATTGTGTACACAAATCCGGCGTTTAAGAATGTGTTGTATCTTCAAAGCGATTTGGCGAAACCCGAATATCCGTTTGAAGAAGAGGGCGAAACACGCGATGGTTACTTTTTCCCGACCAAACAGATTTCGGAAAAACGATACCGGTTCAATTTCCTTTCGTCCGAATACCTGTTGGACGTTATGCGGTTTATTCGAATGGCGGATTTCGCCGAAATAGAATACCACGGCCAACGTTACAGTTTAGACACGTTCTTAATTACCCCGGAATGGGAAGATAACGGCGACGTCGCGGCCGTTGAAGCCGTTTTTGATACGGCAACGGTTGCAAAGAAAATTGGATTGGGTTACATAAAGGCCCAACGCGGCGATTTCAACGACGATTTCAATAACGATTTTAACAACCAATAATATGGCAAATTACGCAACACTAAAATCGGCAATACAACAGGTTGTCCGCACGAACGGAACAAATGCGATTACGGGCGCATTATTGCAACAGGTCCTTTTCTCAATGGTCAATTCATTGGGCGCGGATTATCAATTTGTAGGCGTTGCAACAACGGAAACGACGCCCGGGACCCCGGACAATAACGTGGCATATCTTGCCGGTCCCGGTGTGTATAGCAATTTCGGCGGCATCGTCGTTCCAAGTGGAATACTTGGCATTATGAAATATAACGGTTCGTGGACGTTCGAAAAGATTTTTGGCCTTTCGGATTCTTCCGTTGTTGTTGATTCGCAATTGGTAGCGGGCGACCGTTCGTTTTATAACGGGCTTGTTTCGGCGAATTTTTATAACGCGCAAGATTCCCGCGACGCATATATTAGGATATTCGGATATTTCACAAATCCGAACCGTGTTCAATTGACAATAACAAAGGATAAATCAACATTTATAGATTTTAACTTTTCCGTTGATGCGGCGCAGACGGGAATAAAAACATATTATAAGCATCAAGGCAACGACTTTATAAAGATAACCGTAAATTGGGACGGCCTTTCGAATCTTAACAACGGAAATTATGCGTTCAAATTAGAGAATCGCGCTTTTACAGAAACCGAAATTTATGCTTTGCAAACCAAGATTTTAGGCGAATCGTTGTTTGAATCCGAAGAAACATATACAACGGGCCGAAATATTCGTGTTTCGGTTGCGGATGGGTCGGTTGTCGCAATTTCGATGGTTTGTGAATCCTCGTTTTCCGTTAATATACTGTACGGTGTCGGTACGTATCAATTGTTAGGTACCATAGACGAAGAAAACCCCGTTTTGATATTCAAAACGCCATCATCGGGCCAAAATCGTTTTGTTATCGCTTACCCCGGCGGGGATTCGACAAAGATAATTAACATTGCGGCATATAAGATTGACCCCGTAAACCCGTTTTATAATGGGATTCTTGCAATAAATAACCGGATAAAAGAGTTGGACGCGATGGATGTAATTATCCGTTCCCAACTTTGTGGTTTGGCGCAAGTCCCGACAACGAACGTTAGTATTCTTAACTTTTTGAAAAGTCTATGTTTTTATGATTCATCGAATACTGACATAAATAAAAAATACACAATTCGGCACATTGGATATTTTAACGGAAATGTTCAAGTAACAGTTGGCGACAATGGCGTTTATACCGATTTTACATTTACGGACAACGACCGTACAGGTACAAAGATTTATGAAAAGGCGGTTGGTTCAATGTATTTGCGGTTCACGGTTGATTGGGACGCCGCAAATACAAGTTATTTGGCGGCGTCCGATATTCTAATTTATAGCAATATATTCGAATCGGACATTATACCGGCGGCGGGTGTGACCGTTGAAAAAATTGGCGACACGGGCGGCACGTATTCATTACAGGCGGTTAATAATTCGGTTGTTTGTCCTGTTCGTGCCGCATCATCCGCCGCTCAAATAAAGAATATTTCGTTAACATCCGAAAATGCCGGAAACGTTATTTTGTACGTTGGCGACGTTGACCAATATTATTTGTTCATTGTTCGAAATCAATTCGTCATTCCTGTTTCGGCCGGTGCGCAAACAATTGATGTTTCCGATATGGGAATATATGTTTTCGGCGGGGAACGTGTCGCAATAAAATTTAACGGCGGCCGATATTTAAGAACATTTCCGGGTGCGCCGGACGGGCCGAATAGTTTTTACTATTCGCAAGACAATATGGTTGAAACGAACCCGTTACAATTACAAGTATTCGGGAACGCGACGCGTTCAATTGCCTTTGCTTTTCAAGTTGAGGTCCACGAATCCGAAATGTCGGCATTGGCGGCACAAGTTGAAAACAATACGTCCGAAATTCAAAACCTTTTGTCCGATGTTGCGGCGTTAAAGGGTTCCCAAAACATCATTCCGGACCGTTCGGGAAACAAATACCGGTTAATGGTTGTTGATGGAAACGTGGCGGCGTTCGCCCTTGATTTTTCGCACATTCTTTGTGTCGGAAATTCTTATACAATCCATCCGACCGTTGACGATACGGAACCCGATTATGCAAACAATTTGTGGTGGGGCCATTGGGCTATGGCGGCATCCTCAAAAAATACCGCGTGGACAACTTTGTTGCAATCTATAATTCGCCAAAAGAAACCGTCCGCAAAGGTTACGCCGGTTTTTGGCCGTCGTTATGAAACGGGCGCGTATTCTTTAACAGACAACGGAACATTTACATATTGGGAAAACGACGCGTGGCAAAACTTGCGCCCGAATGTTTCGGCGTTTTCCGATGTTGATTGCGTGTTGTTCTTCCTTGGCGACAACTATACGGGAACGGATTGGTACGCACCTTATAAAGCGATGGTCGAACAATTTGTTGCGTGGTTCCCGAACGCAACCATTGTTTGTTGTTCTACCCGTGTACGTCCCGCGAACAATGAAGCCATAACGCAAGTTGCCAACGAAATTTCGGCCATAAAGGTTGATATGTACCAATTGGGCGGTGCGTCCAAACTTGGAAATTATGTGTATGGCGATGACAATTTGTTGCATCAAATCAACGTTGGCGCGGTTGCGTCCCATTTTGGGGATTATGGCCAATATTTAATTTTGAACCGTATTGCCCCGGCAATCGGTTACGAAAACAATGTAACGTTGCGGAATATAACATTGGTAAATAAAACGGGCGTTGTCCTTTCTGTAAAGGATTTGTCAACAATCCCCGGTTCGGTTGTTTCGGTGTTCGCAACAATTGAAGATGGCGTTACGCTTAATTCCGTTTCCGCCACAACGGGCGGTAACGCATTGAGTGTTACCGACCACGGCGTTACAGATTACGGCCGCATATTTACGTTTATAATGCCGAACGGCGATGTTACAGTAACCGCAAATTAAAATGGCAAACGATGATTCGGACAATGACAATATACCCGGCAAAGATATTGGCCGGAATCCTTGCCGGGTTCCTTTCGGTATTCGTCGAAAACCTGTTGCCGTTGTTTATAACGGTAACGGTATTCGAATTGGTTGATTTCATAACCGGCGTTATCAAATCGGCCGTCGTGGCAAAGCGTACCAAACAACGGTTCGCGTTTGAATCGGTCAAGGCGTGGCGGACCATATACAAATTCGTTTTTATCTTGGTCGGTATCGTATTGGCTGAAATGTTGGACCAAACCATTGCCGCCGAAACCCGGTTGCGGTTTGCCAATTACTTTACGGCTTTTAGTTGCGGCGTGGAGTTCTGGTCGTTTTTGGAAAATGCCGCCGTTATTTCCGACCATCCGATTTTTCGATGGCTTCGGAAATATATGCGCTTTAAGGTTGAGGATCAAATAGGGATGAGTTTCGAGGCAGCCAAAAAGGAGGACGAGAAATGAGACGGGAAGACATTGACGCTATTGTTATCCATTGTTCGGCTACCAGAGCCGGGCAGGACGTGAGAGCAGCCGATATTGACAAGTGGCACAAGGAGCGGGGGTTCGCCATGATAGGCTATAATTACGTTATCGATCTGGACGGGACGGTTGAGGTTGGCCGCCCGTTGAACAGGAACGGGGCGCATTGCAATACGGCCGGATTGTCCGGCGTTGCGTACAACAAACATTCCATCGGGATTTGTTACGTTGGCGGCCTTGACCGGAACGGGAACCCGGCCGATACCCGGACGGCGGAACAAAAGTTGTCGTTGGCCAATCTTGTTTACAAGTTGATTGACGAATACCCGATTGTTGAGGTTATCGGGCATCGGGACGCAAGCCCGGATAAAAACAAGGATGGAAAGATAACGCCGAACGAATGGATAAAACAATGTCCGTGTTTCGACGTCCGGGCGGAATTTCCAATGGCGATTTGCACGGCGAAAAGGAAATGAAACGGATTGTTGAAATACTGTTATGGATATGGCAAGCCCCGCAAAACGTTGTCGGGTTTGCCTTGCGTCTTTGGTATCGGGGACGTGTCGCCGTCGTCCTGTTGTACGACCATCATTGCGGCGGCGTAACGTACCGGGTCGTTCCGGATTTTCCCGGCGGCGGAATATCGCTTGGCGCAACGGTAATCGTTCGGCATTATTTCGTCGAATCCCCGGAATTGTACGCACACGAATACGGCCACGTCAAACAATCCCGGATTCTTGGCCCTTTGTACCTGTTCGTTATTGGCATCCCGTCGTTGTTGTGGGCCTGTTGGTACAGGAAACACAAACGCGGTTCATATTACGCTTTTTATACTGAAAAATGGGCCGATAAATTGGGCGGCGTTGTCCGGCCGAAAAATTGATTACCTTTGCATAAACCTTTAACGTTAAAGTATTATGGACAAACAACAACTTATTGCGTTGATTAACGCGAAAATCGCCGGTCAAGGAACGAACGTTGACGCGGGCGGGGCTTTGGCCGAAATCCTGTTGGCCCTTGCGGGCGCGTCCGCG
>JAZPYZ010000014.1:0-100851 GCA_045544455.1 Acutalibacteraceae bacterium
GAACGACATGGCTACGATCCGACTTGTACTTAACCGTTTTTTGCAAACCGATATTGGTGAGATTCGCATTTTTTCCCGCGATGAGAAAAAGCAGGATGATATGCGGCATGAATATCAAGCGAAATTTCCGGAAGTGGCCGAAAAAATCCGATTTTATATTGGGGACGTGCGGTGTATTGACTCGATCCGTCCGGCGATGGTCGGGGTGGATTTTGTATTCCACGCCGCGGCGCTCAAACAAGTACCGTCTTGTGAATTCTTCCCGATGGAAGCGGTCAAAACCAATATCATCGGTACCGAAAACGTGTTGACAGCGGCCATCGATGCCGGGGTGAAATCGGTCATTTGTCTGTCGACCGACAAAGCAGCCTATCCGGTCAACGCGATGGGTACCAGTAAAGCGATGATGGAAAAGGTCATCGTGGCGAAATCGCGCACGATTGATCCGTCTAAAACCAAGATCTGCTGCACCCGATACGGCAACGTCATGTGTTCGCGCGGTTCAGTTATTCCGCTTTGGATCGATCAGATCCGCAACCGGCAACCGATCACGTTGACCGATCCGACCATGACGCGGTTTATCATGTCGTTGGACGAAGCGGTCGACCTGGTATTGTTCGCGTTCGAACATGGCGAAAGCGGCGATATTTTGGTACAAAAAGCACCGGCGTGTACCATCCAAACCCAGGCCGAAGCGGTGTGTGAACTGTTTGGCGGCGATAAACACGATATCAAGGTGATCGGCATCCGTCACGGCGAAAAGATGTACGAGACGTTGCTCACCAACGAAGAATGTGCCCACGCCATTGATATGGGTGACTTTTACCGCGTGCCGTGCGACAAACGGCAACTCAACTACGATAAATATTTCAAACACGGCGATACCGAGCGTAACACGTTGGCGGAATTCAATTCCAACAACACCGAACTGTTGAATGTGGAACAGGTGAAAGATAAGATCGCGGCTTTGGCGTACATTCAGGAAGAATTGGCGAAAGGCTGAACATAAAAGGGGTTAACGGAATGAACGTTCTGGTCACCGGCGCGGCCGGTTTTGTAGGGAAAAATCTGGTGCAGGCACTGCAAAATATCCGTGACGGAAAAGATCGTACGCATCCGCACCTCACCATTGATGAGGTGTTTGCGTTTGATGTGGATAACACCGACGAGCAACTGACGGATTACTGCGGACAAGCCGATTTTGTATTTCATTTAGCTGGTGTTAACCGGCCGCAAAACGCCGAAGAATTTATGCAAGGCAACTGCGATTTTGCCGGCAAACTGCTCAACGCCCTGAAAGCGTGCGGTAACACCTGCCCGGTTATGCTGTCGAGTTCGATCCAAGCGACTTTGGTTGGCCGGTATGCCGATGGTGCCTACGGCAAAAGCAAAAAAGCCGGGGAAGACCTGTTTTTCGAGTATGCGGCCGAGACCGGCGTGAACGTGCTGGTGTATCGGTTTCCCAACCTGTTCGGCAAATGGTGCCGTCCGAACTATAACTCGGCGGTTGCGACCTTCTGTCACAACATTGCCAACGATCTGCCCATTCAGGTTAACGATCGCGCTACCGAACTCGAACTGTTGTATATCGACGATCTGATCGATGAAATGGTCGCGGCGTTGAAAGGCGGCGAACATCGGTGTGAATTTGACGGTGTCAACACGGTATTAACGCCGACCGGCCGTTTTTGTGCCGCGCCGGTTACCCACCGAGTGACGTTAGGCGAGATCGTGGATTTGCTTTACACCTTCCGTGATCAACCGAACACGTTGGTGATGCCGGACATTCCGACCGGCTCGTTCGCGAAAAAACTGTATTCGACGTATCTGTCTTATTTGCCGAAAGACAAAGCGATATTTTCGCTCAACATGAACGTGGACGAGCGGGGCAGTTTTACCGAGCTGATCAAATCGGTCAACGTCGGACAGGTGAGCATCAATATTTCCAAACCGGGCATCACCAAAGGGCAACATTGGCATCACACCAAATGGGAATTCTTTATGGTGGTTTCGGGGCATGGATTGATCCAACAACGCAAAATCGGCACCGACGAGGTGTGGGATTTTGAAGTATCGGGCGATAAGATCCAAGCGGTCCACATGTTGCCCGGCTATACGCACAACATTATCAACCTGTCGGATTCGCAGGATTTGGTGACGGTTATGTGGGCGAACGAATCGTTTGATCCCAACAAACCAGACACCTTCTTCGAACCGGTTTGATGACACCGGTTTAGCATGTTAAGAAAAGGGGGATGACCATGACGGATGAACAAACCATATTGTTATCGTTGCTTCGTGCACAGATGACCGGTACCGTGGCGACGTTGCCGTCGGCGGTTGTCCCGGATTGGCAGGCGGTCATGGAGGAAGCGGTGCATCAAACGGTGGCGTTGACGGCGTTTGACGCGGCATCCAAAGCAACCGTTTTGCCGCAAGATATTAAAACGACGTGGCAACAAAAAGCGTTTATCACGCTGGCCAATAACAGTCGACTCAACACGGCACAAACCGCTTTGGTTCATTTGCTTGAACAAGAACAGATTTCCTACGTAATCATTAAAGGGACGGTGTCGGCGTATTATTATGCTACGCCGGAACTGCGCACCTTCGGAGACGTTGACTTTTTCATCGAACCGGATATGATCGACACGGTTTGTGCCTTGTTGGAAACGCATGGATACACGAAACGAGAGAGCGATCATTCCTGTCACGTCGCGTTTGAAAAAGGCAACGTCGGATTTGAAATGCACTTTGCGTTTACCGGCATGGAGGATGCCAAAGTCGGACCGGCCATTCGGTCGTATTTAGCCGATATGATGCGGTATCCGAAACGATTGGAATCGTTTGACAGCGGGGTTACCCCGTTTTTGGCCCCCTCACACGATCGACACGGATTGCTGATGTTGTTACACATGCAACAACACCTCCTCAACGAGGGGATCGGTTTGCGGCATTTGTGCGACTGGGCGGCGTTCGTCAACCGCACCGCCGACAAACCGTTTTGGCAAGAGCGGTTTTTACCGTTTTTGGAATCGGTGGGATTGTGTGTGTTTGCTGCCGTTATGACCAAACTTTGCCATTTGTATTTTGGAACGGCTTGTCCGGCGTGGGCGGCCGACGTTTCCGAGGATTTATGCCGCGATCTCATGCAGGATATGCTCGATGGCGGCAACTTCGGACGCAAGGATAAACGGCGCATTTTCAGCGGGTGGATGATCTCGCAACGAAACGGTGGTTCGATCCGCAGTTTGTGGAACACGCTACATCGGTCAACGGCAGACGTATACCCGATCGTTCGCAAAATGCGGGTATTACACCCGATTCTCGATGCGTGGCGCACCTGCCGATACATGGTGTTGATGTTACGCAAAAAACGGCCGACGTTTGACGTGGTCGCACCGCAGGTCGCTCAACGGAAAAATCTATATGCATCGTTGCATGTATTTGAAACAAAGGAATGATAGAGATGAAACTGGATTACACGGATGTTCAATTTCGAAATGACGGCAAACTGAAATTGTTGATTATCGTCGGTACCCGTCCGGAAATTATTCGGTTGGCGGCGGTGATTCAAAAATGTCGCCGGTATTTCGACTGCCTGTTGGCGCACACCGGCCAAAACTACGACTATAACCTCAACGGGGTATTTTTCCACGATTTATCGTTGGATGATCCGGATGTGTATATGGACGCGGTGGGCGACGACTTGGGTGCTACGGTCGGCAACATCATCAATTGTTCATACAAGTTGATGAACCAAATCAAACCCGATGCGTTGTTGATCCTCGGCGATACCAATTCCTGCCTGTCGGCGATCGCGGCTAAACGGCTACATATCCCGATCTTCCACATGGAAGCCGGTAACCGTTGCAAGGACGAGTGTCTGCCGGAAGAAACCAACCGTCGGATCGTGGACATCATTTCGGACGTCAACCTGGCCTATTCCGAACACGCCCGCCGTTATCTGCACGAATGCGGATTGCCGAAAGAGCGCACCTACGTCACCGGTTCCCCGATGGCGGAAGTGTTACATGCCAATCTGCCGCAGATCGAAGCGAGTAACATCCTCGATAAACTCGGCTTGCAATCCAAACGGTACATTTTGTTGTCGGCACACCGTGAAGAGAACATCGACACCGAAGCCAATTTCACCTCGTTGTTTACCGCCATCAACAAAATGGCCGAAACCTACGATATGCCGATCTTGTATTCCTGTCATCCGCGCAGTAAAAAGCGGCTCGAAGCGAGTGGTTTTAAACTGGACAAACGGGTGATCCAGCACGAACCGTTGGGGTTCCACGACTACAACCACCTGCAGATGAATGCGTTTGCCGTGGTGTCGGATAGCGGTACGTTGCCGGAAGAAAGTTCGTTCTTTACCTCGATCGGTCGTCCGTTCCCGGCGGTATGTATCCGCACCTCGACCGAACGGCCGGAAGCATTGGATAAAGCGTGCTTTGTGTTGGCCGGTATTGACGAACATTCCTTACTGCAAGCGGTAGATACCGCCGTTAGTATGAACCAAAACGGCGATCACGGTATTCCGGTTCCCACTTACGTGGAAGAAAACGTCTCCACGAAAGTGGTCAAACTCATTCAGTCGTACACCGGTGTGGTGGATAAAATGGTCTGGCGCAAATTTTAAAAACAAAAAAGCCACCGCCATGTTAAACATGGCGGTGGCTTTTTTTATGTTTGGTTATTCAGCCACATCGGTCGGTGCGGCGTCGGTTGACGTTTCTTCGACCGGTTCGGTAAACGATACGTGTTGTGCGCTGATATAACCGAGGGTATCGGACGTGAATTGGATCTGCAACCAATCCCCGTTGCGTTCCAGCGCTGTCCACTTATCGCCTTTGACGGTGCCACCGAGCGACTCGTGTTGCACGCCCGGGCCCGAACGCACACGCATCGAATCCGCCGTCACCCAAACGGTTACCGGATATGCGATTTTAGATTCTGACTTCGGTTTGGAAGCGGTGGTGGACGCCGTGGTTTTGGTGGTTTCGCCGCTATCTCCTTGTTTCGATACGGCGCATCCGCACAACGCGACCAGCAAACATCCGATCAGCATCCAAACACCCAAACGATGAAGTTGTTTCATATCGTATAACCGCCTTTCGATTTTCCTCTATCGTTTTGCTGAGAAACTCTGCGTATATCATACCACAAACCGACGTATAATAACAACGGTTTTTGAAAAAATGTTCATTTTTTAGGGGGAAAATAGCATGATGGCGCATTTTCACGGCGGTCTTTCGTTCGGGGAACGGATAGACGGCAAACACAAAAGCCATCTGGCCCCGATTCAAGATTTCGAACCGTCTTGTGTGATTTTACCGATGGAATCGCCGTTTAGCGGGTCGATTCACCCGATCGTTTCGGTGGGACAACGAGTACTGGCAGGACAGGCGATCGGCCGGCCGGAATCCCCTGACGGCATATGGATCCACACCGGTGTTTCGGGCACGGTTCGTGAGATAGCACCGTATCCCACCGCGACCGGCACGCCGGTTTGCGTAACGATTGAAAACGACGGTCAAAATGAGCAAGCGCCACCGCTTGAAGTGGGATCGACTATGTTCGATACCATCAACCGTGCCGGCGTGATCGGGATGGGCGGTGCCGGATTTCCCACGGCGCGAAAATATCAAACCGATGCCGCTATTCATACGGTACTGATCAACGGGTGTGAATGCGAACCGTACCTCGCGTGTGATTGCCGATTGATGTGGCAATACCCCGAACGGGTGATCGCTGGTGCATCCCAATTAGCCAAATCGGTCGGCGCGACGGCCATCGTGTGCGTCGAAGATAACAAGACGGATGCCGTCAAACGGCTAAAACAAGAGACACATGATGGGAACGTGACGGTTCGGGTGTTGCCAACCCGGTATCCGCAAGGCGGCGAACGACAGTTGATCGAAGCGGTCACCGGCTATCAGGTGCCGCGCGGCGGTTTGCCGGCGGATGTCGGTGTATTGGTGTCGAACGTGGCCACGGCCGCTGCGGTAGCGGATGCCATGCTTGGGAAACCGGTGACACATCGCCTGATTACCGTGGGTGGCGTGGAGTTGGAGCCGGTCAATTTACGGGTGCCGATCGGCACGCCGGTCCACGAACTTATCAACCGGTACCTGCCTTTGCCGGAAACGGTTCGCGACGATGCCCAGGTTACGGTATTGGGCGGCCCGATGACCGGCCTGTTGTTAACAGATCGACGAATTCCGGTTACGAAAACTACACAAGGGTTGGTGGTGGTATCGCCGACCACGCGTGACGAGACGCCGTGTATTCGGTGCGGTGGTTGTGTACGGGTATGTCCGGCTTCTTTGATGCCGTTTGCGATCGACGATGCGGAACGCCACGGTCAAATCGATCGTTGTGTGACGTTAAAGGCGGACCAATGCATCGCGTGTCGGTGTTGTTCCTATATCTGTCCGGCCAAACGCGATTTGGCGATTCATACCATGGCGGCTCGGTTCGCCGTACAACGACACGTGAAAGGAGATCACCGATGACCGCACAACCGAACGCTCCGTATATTCGGGCATTCCATACCACTGAAAGCGTGATGAGAACGGTATGTTTGGCCGCGGTACCGCTGATAATATCAGCCATTTGGCGATTTGGTATCGAGGCGGTATGGGTATTGCTGACGGCTACCGTTACGTGTAGTGTGACCGATATGGTTTGCCGCGCCCTTCGTGTGGGGGAGTTTCGGCTTGGCGACGGCAGCGAAATTGTAACGGCGATCTTGTTAGCGCTTTCTTTGCCTTCCCATATGCCGTTATGGGCAGTGGCGTTGAGCGGGGTGTTTGCCATCGGCGTGGTGAAAGAATGGTTCGGCGGGATTGGGCGCAATCTGTTCAATCCGGCTATGGCCGCACGCGCCTTTCTCACGGTGGTGTTTCCGGCGACGCTTCGCGACTATACTTTGCCCGATGCGGTGACCACCGCTACGCCGTTGGAAATTGGCGGTGACCGGTTATCCATGTTGTTCGGACAGGAAAACGGCAGTATCGGCGAAACGTCGGCGCTGTTGATCTTGTTCGGTGGTGCGATTCTTTTGACAAGTGGGGTGGTCAAGTGGCGCGTGCCGGTTTGCGGATTTGTAGGATTTATACTCACGGTTTGGGTGTTTGGAGGAGACATACCGTTTACCGGCGCCGTGATCGAACAATTGCTTTCGGGCGGCTTTTTGTTCGCGTTGTTTTTTATGATCACCGATTACACCACCAAACCCGTCACTCCTTGGGGTGAAGGGATCTACGCGGCGTTGTTCGGAATATTAACGGCAATATTGCGGTTATACGGGCGGTATCCGGAAGGGGCTTGTTTTGCGATTCTAACGGTTAACGTATTGACACCGTTAATCGAATATATCACCACTCCGCGGGTATACGGCACACGAAAACGATACGGGGAAAGAAGGATGAGATCATAATGAAACCAAACGGTTGGAAAACGTTGATAGCTTTTGTGGTGGTCGGGGCGATCTCGGCCGGATTGCTTTGGGGGATGGATCGCATTACCGATCGGTTGATTACCTCGCAACAAAGTGAACAAGCGGCCGATACCTTTTCGGAGTTGTTCGCCGCCGCTACCCGGTACGAACCGATCGACACGACGAACAACGAAGTTGACGCGGCGTATCGCGTATTTAAAGACGATTCGGTAATGGGGTATGCCGTTACGGTGACGGTTCCGGGATACGGTGGTGACCTGCAGGTACACGTGGGATTGAATGCCGGCGGCACCCAGTTTCGCGGTATTCGGATCGGGCAACACCAAGAATCGGAAGGGTACGGCGCCAAGATTGCCAAATCCGCGTTTTACGGCCAGTTTACCGGTGTGGCCGCGCCGGTCGCAGTGGGTGGTTATACCGGTATCGACGTGACGTCCGGCGAGGCGGTATCGTATCAAGACGGCACCTATACGGCGCGACAAGCAACCTATACCAACGAATGGCGCGCGTTTGTGACCGTCACCATCGAAAAGGGAGCGATCACGCAGGTGAACTGGGATGCCGATAACGAAACCGGTGATCGCACCAAAAAACAACTGTCGCAAGACGGGGAGTATGTCATGACCGAAACCGGTCCGAAATGGCATGAGCAAGCCTATATCATGGAACAGGCGTTGATCCAAACGCAGGATCCGTCAGCCTTAATAGTGGATGCCAATACCGGTTTGACCGATGCGTATACCGGTGTATCCATTAAGGTCAATGAGTTTGTGCAACTCGCCGCCGAAGCGTTACAACAAGCGATAGAGGCTTCCGAATCGGAAGCCTCGGCGGCGATAGACGGGGTATCGGGTGCGACGGTATCCTCCAAGGCGGCGGTCAAAGCGGCTAACACCGCCTATCGGTTTGTGTTGGAACTGGTGGGGTAACGGTATGGAACGATCGGATATCTCTTACGGACGGTTCGGGTGGTGGTTGTTGGCCGTTGCCGCCGCAAGCACGGGTTTGCGCAACACGTTGTGGCTGTTGTTGTTTGTATCGGTTGCCGGGGTGATGATCGGGTTGGCAGATCGTCTGCTATGTCACCTTACGCACGTAGCGGTGCCACGATATATGTGGGGTGTGGCGTTGGCTATATCGGCCGTTTGGTGGTGGCAGGTAGTAGCCGGAAAACCAGGGCGTATCGGCGCGTTTTGGTCGGTGTTGGCCGCTGTGCCGGCCTTGACCGATCGCGCGGCTTATGTGCCGGCAAGGCAGGTATGGTGGTCGGCCGGTGTGTGTCTGTTGATCGGGTTGGTACGCGAATTGTTGTCGACCGGTCAACTGTACGGGTATGCGGTGTGGCCGACGTCGCTACCGATTTTGTCACGCGGTTTTGCCAACGGTGGGATCGGTCTGATAGTGGCTGGTTTGTTGGTAGGTGTTTGTCTTGGTCATCTGCCGCTTCGGTGGGGAAAACGTCCACTAAGCTTTCTGTCACGCATCCATGAGCCGTTCGGAACGGGGCGATCGGCCGGCGTGCCGTTAGCGTTGACGGTGCTGGGACTTGGTTGGCTGACGGTGACGGCCTGGATATAAAAAGAGAGCAGACCACACGGTCTGCTCTCTTTTTATACGTTAGTTTTTCAGTTCACGTTCCAACCAAATGGAACCGATATCGAGCGCGTTATACAATCCGTTTTTCTCGCTCTTTTTAAGGATGCGGTCTTTCATCCGCAGGTCCTCGTCGGTGGACATCAGTTGGATTTGAATTTTATCCGCCATTTCGAGATCTCCGTTTTGTTTGGTGGAGAGAATCTGCATGACGATAACGCATTTTTCACCCATGTCACCGTAATAAATGGTGTTGCCCGAACGCACAAGGGGACGGCCCTTATACATCAAAAACGGCAGTTCGGTCTTTTCCGCCATAGTAACCTCCTAGTAGCGTGACAGTCGATAAACGAACCTGCCACTGAATTGTCTGTTTCACCCCTTGCTTCGCTTATCCGCAAGGCTATTAATCGTTCAAATACGCACGTACCAACGCGCGCAACAATTCATCGCGATCCAGACGGCGAATCAGGTTGCGGGCATTGTTATGGGTGGTGATATAGGTCGGATCTTCCGACAGAATGTAGCCGACGATCTGATTGATCGGGTTATATCCTTTTTCGCGCAACGCATCGTATACGGTGGTCAGCACTTTCCGCATTTCCAACTCTTTATCGTCACCGATAGAAAAGGTCATAGTACGAGATTTGTCCAGCATCTTGATTTACCTCCTTATCGAGTAAAATATTCGATATTACTCATATTATACTCGACTTTTTCGCGTTTTGCAAGTATTACGAACGAAGAATACAGCCATTTTCACGTAAATGTTTGAAAATTTTCTGTAAAGCCCGGTCGGTTTCGGCATCGGTCAAGGTGGACTCGGCCGAACGGAAGGTCAGGTTATAGGCTACACTCTTCATGCCGGTAGCGATCTGCGCTCCTTGATATACGTCGAACAACGCAATTTTTTCCAACAGTTTTCCGCCGCTTTCTTTGATCCAACGTTCGATGTCCGCGACCGGCAGATCTTCGTTACACAACAACGCAATATCGCGTTGCATCGCCGGGAATTTCGGCAACGGTTTATACAATACGCGTTCCGGTTCTACGGCATAGATCGGCGCGAGTTGTATTTCGGCCACGTACACGCGAGTATCGAGTTCAAACGCGTCGGCGGTATCGGGATGCAGTTCGCCGAACACGGCAACGGATTCTCCGTTCACCATGGCGTTCGCTTGCCGGCCCGGATGCAGATACGGTTCGCTCGATGCGGTATAGTCCGCGGTGATGCCGAATCGGGCGAGCAACATTTCCACTAACCCTTTCAATGTCAGGAACGATTCGTCGTTGCCGTACAAACCGATACACAATGCCGGCAACTCTTGCGGTTGTTCGGTCAACGGCAGAGCGTTGGCTTTAAAAAGTTTGCTGCGTTCAAAGAATCGTACAGCCGGCATCTTGCGGTTGTAGTTAGTCGACAATACCGTCAACATACTGGTCAGCAGTTGGGTGCGCAGCACCGAATATTCTTCACCCAGCGGATTGAGGATCGGTATCATCCGGCGGCGTGCATCGTCGGTTGGCAGGTTCAGCGGCTCGATCACCGACGGGTTGATAAACGAATAGGTGGTGATCTCTTGTAATCCGGCCGCCACCAACGCCGCTTTCAAGCGATCGTCTTTGTCACGGTTAAACAGGCGTTTGCCACGCATAACTGCGCCCTTCATGGCGGTGCCAACAATGTGGTCGTATCCGTAAATACGCATCACTTCTTCGGCCAGATCCGCACGCCCTTCAATATCGTCACGGAACGACGGAACCAAGCAGGTCAACACGCCGTCTTGCACTGTGGTTTCGATCTCCAACCGGTTGAGGATATTGACCATCTCGTCTTCCGGAATCTCAACGCCGAGCAGATCGCTGATGCGAGAGGCCTTTACCGTGAGTTTACGTTTTTCCGGTAACGCTTCGCAACAATCGATCGCGCCGTCGTAAATATCGCCGGCATCGAGTTCATCGATCAGTTGCAGGGCGCGTTCCATCGCGTATTCCACCCCAACGATATCCACGCCTTTTTCAAACCGTGCACTGGATTCGGTCCGCATGCCGAGTGCGCGCGCGGTGCGGCGCACGCTATCGCGACGGAATTTTGCACATTCAAGGAACAGGTCGGTGGTGTCGGGTTTGATCTCACTGTCTAAACCGCCCATGATACCGGCCAGGCAAGACGGCGCTTCGGCGTCGGCAATCACCAACATATCGGTGGTCAGGATATGATCCTTTTCGTCTAACGTGGTGATCGGTTCGTTTTCGGCCGCGCGCCGCACGATGATCTGCCGACCGCGAATATCGCGCATGTCAAACGCGTGCATCGGTTGTCCGGTTTCCAGCATCACGTAGTTGGTGATATCGACAATATTATTGATCGGTCGCATGCCGGCGGCTTTCAATCGCGCTTTCATCCAATCGGGAGACGGGCCGATTCGCAGGTTTTTCACCACTCGTCCGTAATAACGGGGACACAGATCGGTATCTTCCACCGTCACGCGCATTTCATCGTGGATGTTACCGCCCACGGTTTTATAGGTCGGTTGCGGTTTGTTGAACGGTTTTTTCAACGCCACCGCGGCTTCACGCGCCACGCCGAGCACGCTTTGGCAGTCGGGACGATTGGCGGTGATTTTGAAATCGATCACATAATCCCACAGTCCCAACACGTCGCGCATATCGGTACCGGGTATTTGCGGTTCGGGCAAAATCAGGATCCCATACACGCCGGCACCCGGAAAATCCTCTTCTTTCAAGCACAGTTCTTCACCGGAACACAACATGCCGTAGGACGGCAATCCCCGCAGTTTTCCTTTTTTGATGTGCATGCCGTTGGGCAGATGCGAATCGTGCAGTGCCGCCGGCACATACGCCCCTTCAAACACGTTGTTCGCACCGGTGATGATCTGTACCGGTTCTTCGGCACCAACGTCGATTTGGCAGATCTGTAATTTGTCTGCATCGGGATGTTTTTCCAATTTGATAATCTGGCCAACGACCACGTTATCCATGGTTTTCGACAGGTCTTCCATGCTTTCCACTTCAAACCCACTCATCACCATTTTGTCGCACAGTTCGTTTACCGGCACGTCAATATCCACATAGTTTTTCAGCCAACTCAATGAAATTTGCATCCTTGTCTTCCTCCTTCGCCCTTATCAAAATTGTTCCAAGAACCGTTGATCGTTTTCGAACAACAAGCGAATATCGCTGATCTTATAACTGGTGGTGGTCAGACGGTCCAATCCAATACCAAACGCGAAACCGGAATATACGTCCGGATCGATGCCGCAGTTGGCCAACACTTTCGGGTGAACCATACCGGCGCCGAGAATTTCGATCCAGCCGGCTCCCTTACACACGCGGCACCCTTTGCCGCCGCAAGCCGAACAACTCACGTCCACCTCGACGCTCGGTTCGGTAAACGGGAAGAAGGACGGACGGAACCGCACCTTGGTATCCGAACCGTAAATTTCATGAGCGAGTTGTTCCAACACGCCTTTTAGATCACACATGGTGATTCCTTTGTCCACGACCAGTCCCTCAACCTGATGGAACACCGGGGAGTGGGTGGCGTCGACTTCGTCGGCACGGAACACGCGGCCGGGGCAGATCATGCGGATCGGCGGCGTGCGGTTTTCCATCGTGCGAATCTGCGCAGCCGAGGTTTGGGTGCGCAACAACAGATTTTCGCTGAGATAGAAGGTGTCTTGCATATCGCGCGCTGGATGATCTTCCGGCAGGTTAAGTGCTTCAAAGTTGTAGTAGTCGGTTTCCACTTCCGGACCGTCTACCACATCAAACCCCATTGATTGGAAGATATCGATCAGGTTCTCCAACACGATATTCAACGGATGTAAACCGCCTTTAGCCGGTTGTGTACCCGGCATGGTTACGTCGATTTTCTCCGCCGCAAGCCGCGCTTGCTTTTCTGCCTGCTCGAGGGCTGTCGCGCGTTCGGTGATTGCCTGTTCGAGTTCGGCACGCAGCTGGTTGACCAACGCCCCGACTTTCGGACGTTCTTCCGCCGGCAAGGCGCCCATGCCGCGCAACAGTTCGGTCAGCGCCCCTTTCTTACCAAGCACGGTTACACGCAGTTCTTCCAGTGCTTTTTGCGAATCGGCTTCGTTCAGCGAGGCCAACGTCTGTTGGCGAATCGCTTCCAGTTTTTCTTTCATCGATCTTTCCTCCTATGCAACATCGGGCTATCCTATGTTGCGCTAAAATAAAAAACGCCCTCGTCCCCCATAGGGACGAAGACACTCTCCGTGGTACCACCCTGATTCAATGCCGCATACGGCATCCTCTGGCGATGGGTAACGGCATCACCCGTCGACTCCTACTGACAAACCGCCGGTTTGCGTTCAGCGTCGCCGCTCGGAAGAGAATTTCAGGCCCGATCGCGCACAGGATGCTTTCAGCCGGTGACATCCCTCTCTGCTGTGCCGAAGCCGGACCTTACTTGGCTTCGTCAAGGCGTTATTCTTATACAGTATAGCACACTTTTTGAAAAATGCAAGAAAAAAGTATATACGCGCGTAATTATATGTCAAAAGCCGTGCGTTGGATCGGTGTTGTTAATTCACGGTTCGGTGGGCATACTAGGACCGATAGGTGGTGAGGGACGATGGTAATCAATAAAATGGGGCGCACGATTTTACGCGGTCGATGGAAAAGCGCGGTGGCGGCACAGTTCGTGCAAGCGGTTGCCGTTTCCGTAGCGATAGGCGTACAATGGTGGATTGGTTCGTTAGCCGGTGCGGTGGGATATGCGCTTTCCGCCGTACTGGTGCTGGTCGTCGATTTGTGTGCGGTGTCACCCTTTAAGTGGGGGGTTGCCGCGTTTTATTGGCGCTCGATCTATCGTCCGGACACCACGCTTTGGACGTGCTTGACAGAGGCGTATCACCATCATTATCGTCGTGCTATAGAATGGCGATGGTGTTATTGGCGGCACGGAATACTATGGTTGGCGGTGTGCAGTTTGCCGTGGGCGTTGGGGAACGGTACGGTTGCTTGGTTGGACACACTGGCGATCACCCCGTTGACCGAAGCCGCCGCCATCTTTTTTCAGGTAGTCACGGCGGTGGCGTTGCCTGGAGGATGGGTGGCGTGGAAACTGTGTATGCTGGGGTATCTGCCGGCGGTCTATCTCATGATTGCCGGTATGGATGCCGGCGAAGCCTTTGCGTGGTCACGTAAATTGATGAAAGGTACCTACAATCAAACCGTGTGGTATTTTTGCGGATTTGGGTGGTGGTTGCCATTATATCTGCTGATCATACCGTGGCCGATGATATCACCGTTGTTGGAGGGAGGTAAAGCCGGATTGGTGTATCGGCGTTTACGTACCGCTCGACGTGAACAAAACAATCAGGCATCCGCCCGTGCGAATGCCTGATTGCGTGTCCGATATTTAATTGGATTTATGTTTGATATTGGCCCACATACCGAGGATGGCTTGCGCCGGAATCCCCACGATAAACAACAACCATCCGTTCCAACCGTTGCATAGATACAACGTCAACCAAATGGAAAACCAACCCGACCACATCAACAACGAAATGATTAAAAAGTTGAGTTTGGCGTTAAACCAGATTGAGTTAAAGATCAGCCACATTACCATGGAGATCGGCACCGCAAACACAAATGCCAACCAATGATGTTGCAGATCCGGCACGGCCATATCCAAGATGACAAATGCCATCGTCGCGACCAACCACACCGCCAATATGCAGATGCCGGTGATAAAGACGCGATTATGGATTCGCCATTTACTGATCTGCTTAAGCATGTCCTTTTTATGCTCCGCCTGCAGGAGATAATCCACCGTTACCTCGAACAGGTCGGCGATTTGTTTCAACACCGTCACGTCGGGAATCGATTCGCCGCGTTCCCATTTCGAAACTGCCTTGTCGGAATAGTGCAGCAAGGTGGCCAGTTCCGCCTGTGTGATACCGCGTTCCCGCCGCAGGTCGGTGATATTTTTAGCGATAATCGGCTTCAATTCACTCATATATCTTCACCCGAATCTTATTTTAACATATTTTTCCACCGGTTGCAATGGGCAATTTTTGTCGAATCTACCATCGGTAGAGTGATAATTTTTTCACTCTACCGATCAAAGTCGGACGGTATAGTGCTTTCGGAAGAAAGTAGATTGCGCACGGGCGCGATATGCGGTATAATGATCATGTTATCAATTTGGCAGGAGTGACTGAGATGCAATCGTATGTTTTGTTTACCGATTCCGGCTGCGATATCGCGCCGGCGAAATTGAAGGAGTGGCAGGTATCGTATATCCCGATGACCTTCCGGTTTGGGGATAGCGAAACCGACTATCGCAACGATGAAGTGACGACGAAAGATTTTTATGCCAGACTGCGTGCCGGCGAAATGTCCAAAACGGCTGCGATCAACACCGAAACTTTCAAAGAGGCGTTTGAGCCGACGTTGAAACAGGGGTTGGATGTGTTGTACGTGGCGTTTTCGTCCGGTCTTTCCTCGACCAGCCACATGGCACAACTGGCCGCCGATGAACTTAAAGAAACCTATCCCGATCGCACGGTGGTAGTTGTCGATACGTTGGCGGCGTCAGCTGGACACGGGTTGATCGTGTATCTCGCCGTACAGAAAAAGCAAGCCGGCGCTTCGATTCAAGAATTGGCGCAGTATCTCAACGACATTCGTTTGCACGTGGCGTTGTGGTTTACGGTGGATGATCTGCAACATCTCAAACGCGGCGGTCGCATCAACCCGACGGTGGCGTTGGTTGGCGGCATGCTCGGTATCAAGCCGGTCTTGCACATGGACGATGAAGGACATCTGATTTCGAAAAGCAAGGTGCGTGGCCGTCAAGCGGCTTTGAAAGCGTTGGTTGACAAGGTCAAAGAATTGGCGATAGATCCGAAAAACGATCCGATTTTTGTCAGTCACGGTGACTGTGAAGACGATGCCAAGCGGTTTGCCCAAATGTTGGAAGATGAAACCGGTGCCAAGGTTACCTTGACGTCGGATATCGGCCCGGTTATCGGTTCGCATTCCGGACCGGGTACGTTGGCGGTGTTTTTCATCGCACGCAACCGATAACCGTCGATTTCAGGTATGAATGTCCACTCGACTGCATATAGATGGCAGTGGAAATGGGGTGGACAAAATGACGGTTTGGGTAACGACGATATGGATCGCGCTATTGGTGGCAGCCGGTTTGGCCGTGATGATTATGGCACTGAAAAATCGGCGATTGATCCGCACGATAGGCGGTTCGACGGTGCAAGGTGTGTGCGCATTGGCGGCGGTAAACGTAGCCGGTGCATTCACCGGTGTTTCGCTTGGGTTGAATGCGTTTTCGATTGCGTGTTGTGCAATCGGCGGCATGCCGGCGGTAATATCGTTGTTGTTGGTAAAATGGATATTCGGCATTTAATTTAAATGCAGGTGAAACGTGGTTTCATCTGCATTTTTTAACGTTTTTCGGTATTGCACAAAAAAATAAATATTTCTTGTGCCATTTAGGGGTTTTCTTTTAAAAAGGGGTTTGGTATAATGAGGAAAATTCGAGAAAACAGCTCGAACTATTGGTGCTTGGATGCGCCAATTAAGGAGGCAAAGGGCCATGGCAACGTATTATATCAGTGCGACCGGTAATGACCAACACGATGGGTTAACCCCGAAAACTGCGTGGCAAACCACACAAAAAATTGCCACCGATGTGCGCGGCGGCGATACGGTGTTGTTTCAATGCGGCGACACGTTTTACGGTCGGTTCATCGTACCGGCATCGGAAGATCCGTTCACCCCGACGGTGATCTCGTCGTATGGTGAAGGACCTAAACCGAAACTGTGCCAATATAAAAAAGTGGTGCGCGAAGATGCGTGGGAAGAGGTGTCCCCGTGCATCTATCGTGTGAACTTGTTGGATACCGATAAATTTATCGGGAACGTTTACAACAAAGATAACAACGTCGGTTTTATTTACGTAGATGGGCAGATTCGCGGTTTTAAATACTACGATCTGAAAGACGTCCGTACCACGTGGGATTTCTACTGTGATTACGAGTCCGGCTACGTGTATGTACATTGTCCGCGCAACCCCAATAGTTTCGATTCCGAAGTGTGTTTTGCGGTGGGCGGCGGTATTTCGCTGGGCAACAACTGCCACGTGTCCAACCTTGATATTTTCGGCGGCGGCACGCACGGTGTGACCGGCGGCGTAAAAAACGCAACCGTATCCAACTGCGATATCCACGATTTCGGCGGCGCACAATTGCGGTCGGAAGAGCATTTTCGCATCATCCGTTTCGGCAACGGGGTGGAGTTTTGGAGTGGCGGCGAAAATATCGTGGTCGAAGATTGCCGCATCTATAATATTTATGACGTCGGCGTTACGATGCAAGGATTCCCGGAAGAGGGAAAAGGTTGGAAAAACGTGGTGTTTCGTCGCAATGTGTTTTGGGGCAACATGCAGTCGTTCGAGATCTGGACCAATAACGAGAAATCGAATGAAGGGATGACGAATTGCGCCTTTGTCGATAACATTTGTATTGGATCGGGTTACGGTTGGTCATATTATCCGCGTCACGATCGCCATAACGGATCGCATTTGCTGATGTACGCCACTTTGGTAGGCAAACACGATATCACGGTCGAAAACAACGTGTTTTACGATACCCGGGATGTGCTGTACCACAAATCGTTCGGCGCACCGGACGGGGAAGTGCCCAAGGAATATGTCACCAAAAACAACCATATCTTTATCCGTAAAGAAGCGTTTTTGATCAATACCAAGCATTCCTATCGCGCGACCGAGTTTGAGCAATTCCAAAAGGATCTGGGTTTGGAGACGGGATCGGATATCCATTATCTTGTTGGCGAAAAACAACCGAACATCGACAAAATGGTCGAGGAACTGGCCGGTTATGTGTTAAAAAACAAACAATAAGGGGATGTGTATATATGAAAGTCAGTGTCAGTTTAAATCCTTGCACGCCGGAATACACGGCTCAGCGTATGCAGGAAATGAAAACCGCCGGTTTTGAAGCGATAGATTTCCAACTGTGTAACTTTTTCACATATGGGCAGATCCACAACCAACATATCCGCAGCGAGTTTTTTGATCAATCGATTGAAGAGTTGCAGGCGTATTTTGCACCGCACAAACAAGCGGCGAAAGAAAACGGGATCGCGTTTGGACAAACCCACGCGATCTTCCCGGCGTATGTGTATGGGGCCGGCGACGAATACAACGAGTATCTCGTCGAGGTGGTTAAGAAAAACATCGCCGTTACCGCGTTTTTGGGTTGTCCGTGTATGGTGTTGCACCCGTGGACCTTGGTGGAACGCGGCGACGGTAAAACCAAGCAACTGGAATACGAAGTCAACATGAAATTGTATACGGCCTTGATTCCGACCGCCAAACAATATGGCGTCAAGGTGTTGTTGGAAAACATGTTTGAACGCGACGTGCAACAGCGCAAATGTTACGATGGTTCCTGCGAAAATCCGGAAGAAGCGGTCCGTTACATTGATGAACTCAACGCCCTCGCCGGGGAAGAGGTGTTTGGCTTCTGCCTCGATTCGGGACACGCGGTTTTGTGCGGTTTAAACCTGTACGACGTGGTGACAACGCTGGGTTCTCGCATCAAGGCGTTGCACCTGCACGACGTGCTCGGTGTATTGGATGATCATATGGCACCGTTTACCGGCATTTCTCGTTGGGATTGGCTGGTGAAAGCGTTAAAAGAGACGGAATATGCCGGTTCGATCAATTTCGAAACCAGTTCGTATAACGCCTCGTGTGGCTACACGGTGCCGGACGAAGTGCGCGCCATTATCCTTCGGTACATCGCGGATATCGGCCATTATTTTGTGAATCAGATCCGCTAAACAAAAAAGAACCCGATGTGTGAACATCGGGTTCTTTTTTTGTTTGCTTTACCAATATTCGGCCAGGTCGAGTACCAAGCGTTCGGACTTGTCCCAACCCAGGCACGGATCGGTGATGGACTGGCCATACACGCCGCCGTTTACCGGTTGACAACCATCTTCGAGATAACTCTCGATCATCAGGCCGCGCACCATGTTGTGAATATCGGTCGAGTGACGCCGACTATGCGCCACTTCTTTGCAGATGCGGATCTGTTCCATATACTGCTTGTTGGAGTTGGCATGGTTTGCATCCACGATGACCGCCATGTTTTGCAGTTTTTTTGCGGCGTATGCATCGTGCAGACGGATCAAGTCTTCAAAGTGATAGTTGGGGAAGGATTGCCCGTGTTTATCGACCGAACCGCGCAAGATGGCGTGTGCCAAGGGGTTGCCGTCGGTTCGCACTTCTTGTCCGCGATAAATAAAGGTGTGTGGATGTTGTGCGGCGGTGATCGAGTTGAGCATCACCGAATAGTCACCGCTGGTGGGGTTCTTCATCCCGACCGGCACGTCAATACCGCTCGACGTTAAACGATGTTGTTGGTCTTCAACCGAACGCGCGCCGATCGCGATATACGAGAGCACGTCATCCAGATAGGTGTAGTTTTCGGAATATAACATTTCGTCCGCGCAACCGAAACCGGTTTCGGCGATAACGCGGGTATGCAGTTTTCGAATCGACAAAAGGCCGGCGAGCATGTCGGCTTTTTTGGTTGGATCGGGTTGGTGTACCATGCCTTTGTATCCATCGCCGGTGGTACGCGGCTTGTTGGTATAGACCCGCGGCACAATAAGGATACGGTCTTTTACCGTTTCCTGCAACTTGGCCAACCGTTCGATATAACTCATCACCGGATCTTCATGATCGGCCGAACACGGCCCGATGAGCAATAATAAGCGGTCATCTTCGCCGGTGAACACGCGACGAATCTGCTCGTCCCGTGCGGCTTTGCACGACATTAAATCCGCCGAAAGCGGATACCGTTCTTTGATTTCTTCCGGGCTGGGAAGGTTTTGCAAAAATGTCATGCCCATGAAACGTCACCTGGATTCTTGAAAAATAGCGATACATCGACCGATGGCGATGTATCGCTTATTGTATCACACTATTTTAAAAATGTAAATGAAAAATTATTGCCGGTATAAGGCCACAAACCGTTCCACCACGGCCGCGGCGGTTTTGGCGGCCAGCGCCGCAAAGGCTGGAAAATCGGCCGGTGCGCCGCCGTCGGCTTGATCCGATACCGCGCGGATGACCACAAAGGGGGTGTGGTTGACGGTACACACGTGCCCGATCGCCGCGCCCTCCATTTCACACACGTCGGCGCCAAACTGCGACACGATCCGTTGCTTTTGTTCCGCTGCACAGACGAATTGATCGCCCGATGCGACTGTACCGGTCATGCATCGAACCCCTTGTGCATCGGCGGCGGTTTTGGTGAGCATGACCGCGCGTTCATCACACGAAAAATAGATTTGGTTAATGCCGGATACCAAGCCTACCGGATCGCCCAGCGCCGACGTATCCATATCGTGTTGTACTGTGCGTTGGGCCACCAACAGATCCCCGATCCGCAGGTCCGGGTTAAGCGCGCCGCCCACACCGGTATTCAACACCACGTCGGGTGCAAATCGCAGGATCATGGTTTGTGCACACATTGCTGCATATACCTTGCCGACGCCGCATTGTGCGACGACGACATCTTGTCCGTTAATCGTACCGACCGCGAATTCGATACCGCTGACGGACACGGTTTCGCAAACGGTCATTTTTTCGCGCAATGACTGGATCTCTACCGCCATAGCGCCGATAATTCCGATCATATTCGTTACTCTCCTCGTTGTTCGATAGCGGCTTTCATCATCCGCGCGCATTTATACACATCGCCGCCGCCCATCGTCAAAACCAGATCGCCGTTCTTGGCTTCGGTCGCGACAAAAGCGGTGATCTCTTCAAACGTAGGAATATAGTGGGCGTGGGGGATTTGATCGGTGATTTGCCGGGACGATACCCCAAAGCTATTTTGTTCGCGCGAGCCCATAATATCACTGACGATCACCACGTCTGCCGCCGACAGCGAGACGGCAAATTCGTCGAGATGACGGGCGGTACGGGAAAACGTAAAAGGTTGGAACACCGCTATCACCCGTTTATACGACAGTTTTTTCGCCGCGTCGAGGGTGGCCGAAATCTCGGTCGGGTGATGGGCGTAGTCATCGGCGAAGGTCACGCCGTTGGCTTGCCCTAAAAATTCGAACCGGCGACCAGCACCGCTGAAAGCCGCGAGCCCTTGTACGATCTGTTCCGTCGATGCGCCGCACAGATGCGCCGCGATTGCGGCTGCTACTGAGTTGAGCACGTTATGCGCACCCGGCGCACCCAACGATACGGTCGCGACAAAGTCGTTTTTGCAATACAGATCGTATTCGCCGTAAGCGCCGTCGCGCACGCGGATATTCTGCGCCGACCAGTCGCAGGACGGATCGGTGCCGTAGGTGATGATGTTTTGACCGGCACATCGATCTCGTAACAGGGCGGTGTTGGCATCTGCCACGTTGAGGATCAAGGTGTCGGACGTGAGTTTGGCAAACTTCTCGAACGAATCGATCACCCCATCGAGCGATCCAAAATAATCCAAATGGTCGGCATCGACGTTGAGTACGATCGAAATCGCCGGCCGCATCTCCAGATAATGGTCTTTAAATTCACACGCTTCGCACACCATCGTATCCGATCGGCCGGCACGGCCGTTGGCACCGATCAGCGGTAGACGACCGCCGATAAATACCGACGGATCGAGATCCGCTTGCAACAAGATCTGCGAGATCATCGAGGTGGTGGTGGTTTTCCCGTGTGTGCCGGCGACCGCTACCGTGCGCGGATACCGACGAGTGATCAATCCCAACAGTTTTGCACGTTCCAATAATGGGATTTCGCGGCGCTTTGCCTCGACCAGTTCGGGGTTATCGTCCGCCACCGCCGCGGTATATACCACGAGATCCGCGTCTCCGACATTTTCGGCCGTTTGCGGCATGTGTACCGTGATCCCGATGGCGCGCATGCGTGCCACGTTATCCGATTCGTTAACGTCCGAACCGGTGATCGAAAATCCCAGTTGATGTAAAATTTCGGCCAACGGGCTCATCCCGGAACCGCCGATCCCGACGAAATGAACCTTGTGAACGTTGGTTAATATATCCGGATGCATCGTCACGTTTTTCGCACCTTTCGTATCCAAAATAAACGAGAATCTCTACTTATTATATTTCCAAACGCGCAAAAAGGAAATACTTTTTTTACAAAATTATGAAAAAGAGAAAAAATCATAGATTTTCATTGAAAAAGACAATTAAATTTGTTATAATAACAAAGTCTATATTTATAAAGGGGTTTTCTGATTTTTATGCCGGATATCAAGGTCGTGTCGCCGGAAGAATGGGCGATGCAAAAACCATATATGGAGGCGGTGGCCGCCCACTACGCGACTGTTTGCGCCGGCCGTACGCCGTTGGCGATGGTGCGCACCTTCGGGTGTCAGCAAAACGTGGCGGATTCGCAACGTATCAAAGGGATGCTCGCGGATATGGGGTTCGATTTCACCGAACAACCGGACGCGGCCGATCTGATTTTGTTTAATACGTGTGCCGTTCGTGAACATGCGCAAGACCGCGTGTTTGGGAACATCGGTGCTTTGAAAAAACTTAAGGGCGAAAAGGCGCACCTGCGGTTGATTTTATGTGGGTGTATGGTACAACAACCGACCGTCGCGCAAAAGATCAAAACCAGCTATCCGTTTGTGGATATGGTGATGGGTACGCACGTGTTACATCGGTTTCCGCAACTGTTGTGGGAATTGACCGGTTGCCGCCGCACCAAGGTGGAAATTCCGGATATGGACGGGGTGATCGCCGAGGGGATCCCGGTGGTGCGGGAAGATACCTACAAGGCGTTTTTGCCGATCATGTACGGATGTAACAACTTTTGTACATACTGCATCGTGCCGTATGTTCGCGGCCGTGAACGCAGCCGCGATCCGGATCTGATCGTGAGCGAAGCGCGCGCGTTGGTGGCTCATGGATGTAAAGAGATCACGTTGTTGGGGCAAAACGTCAATTCCTACGGAAAAGGCGAAGCGCACGGGGTGGATTTTCCGGAACTGCTCAAACGCATCAACGATATCGAAGGGGATTTCCTCATCCGGTTTATGACCTCCCATCCACGGGACGCGAGCAAGCGATTGTTCGATACGATTGCCGCCTGCAAAAAAGTGGAACGGCACATTCACCTGCCGTTCCAGTCGGGCAGTGATCGGGTGCTCAAAGCGATGAACCGGCATTATACCCGTGCGCAGTATCTCGACCTGATCGCGTATGCGCGCAAGGTGATCCCGGATGCGGTGTTTACCAGCGACGTGATCGTCGGATTTCCCGGCGAAACACGCGAGGATTTTGAGCAAACCTTGTCGCTGATCGAGGAGGTCGGGTTTATCTCGCTGTATACCTTCATCTTCTCGCCGCGCGTGGGAACCCCGGCGGCCGCGATGGACGATCCGGTGTCTGCGAAGGAGAAATCCGCTTGGTTTAAAGAGATGACCGATCTGCAGGAGACCTTGTCCGAACGGCAGATCAAACCGTTGGTCGGTACGGTTCGCAAAGGATTGATCGACCGGTTTGAGAACGGTATGTTGGAGGTGCGGCTGCCCGAAAATTTGGTTGTACGCGCTAAGGGTGAAGAGGAACACGTCGGTCGCTTGGCGACCGTTCGCATCACCGAAGCACGCAGTTATCTGCTGACCGGTGAGATACAAACTATTGACAAGTAAGGAGCATAACAATCATGGATCATCAACAAATTATGGATACGGCCAGAGAACTCGGCTATATGATTCAACAGGACGAACGGTTTATCCGCGCACAGATGGCGCAGGTCGCGGCTGATGAGGACGAATCGTTGCAAAATCTGATTGGGGAATTCAACCTCAAACGCATTGCGCTCAACACCGAGAGCGTGCGTGAGGACAAAGATCCCGAAAAGATGAAAAAACTGGACGGCGAAGTGCGCGAAGTGTACGCCCAACTTATGGAAAACGAACACATGAAAGCGTATCAAGTGGCGAAAAGCGAACTGGATAAATTGGTGCATCAGATCACGATGATCGTGCAGATGTCGGCACAGGGTGAAGATCCCGAAAACATCAATACCGAACCGCAATGCAGCGGTAACTGCAGCAGTTGCGGCGGATGCCATTGAGGAACAAGACTGGATGTAACAAGGGGTGAATCGGCATGGCGGAACTGTCGCCGATGATGAAACAATATTTTGAGATCAAGGAACAGCATCCGAACAGTCTGTTGTTTTTTCGGCTGGGCGATTTTTACGAGATGTTTTTCGACGATGCGAAGATTGCGTCGCAGGAACTGGAACTCGTGCTGACCGGTCGCGATTGCGGACAGGAGGAACGCGCTCCCATGTGCGGCGTGCCGTATCACAGTTGTGAGTCGTATATCGCTCGTTTGGTGGCGCGCGGCTACAAGGTCGCGATCTGTGAACAGCTGGAAGATCCGTCCACCACAAAAGGGTTGGTCAAACGGGACGTTATCCGGGTGATCACGCCAGGCACGGTGATCGAAGGGACGATGCTGGATGAGTCGCGCAACAACTATCTGTGCGCGATCTGCATGAACGACAAATACACCGAGGTCGGCGTATGTTTTGCCGACTGTTCGACCGGCGATTTGCAGGCGACGCAGATCATGGGCGAAGATATCGTCGAACGTCTGTGTAACGAACTGGCGCGGTTTTCACCGAGTGAGATTTTGATCAACACGGCAGCCGCTGCGCAAAAGACGCTGATGACCTTTATCGAGCAGCGGCTGAATCGGCAGGC
The DNA here is from genome assembly GCA_045544455.1 of Acutalibacteraceae bacterium. Taxonomy (GTDB): domain Bacteria; phylum Bacillota; class Clostridia; order Oscillospirales; family Acutalibacteraceae; genus JAZPYZ01. Next base: position 24,871 of record JAZPYZ010000014.1, read on the forward strand.
GGAAGTGCGTGACGTGGCGGCGTTTGATTACGAAGCGGCTTCCGGGCGCGTATGCGACCACTTTGCTAAAAAATCGTTACATTATTTGGATTTACAAGACAGTGCGTTGTTGGTACGTTCGCTGGGCGCGTTGTTGGAATATCTGCAAGTCACCCAAATGAACGGGTTGCAACGTATTCAAGAATTACACACCTATTCGGATGCACAGTTTATGCGTCTGGACATTGCCACCCGACGCAATCTGGAACTGATCGAAACGATGCGTTCCAAAGATAAAAAAGGTTCGTTACTCGGCGTGTTGGATCGCACCCGTACCGCGATGGGCAAACGGCTCATCCGGTCGTGGATCGAACAACCGTTGATCCAACCGGCGCCGATCGTGCGGCGGCAAAACGCGGTGGCAGAACTGGTGCGCGAACACGTGATGCGGCAGGAACTGCAACAGATTTTGGTCGACGTGTACGATATCGAACGGATCATGACGCGTGTGGTGTACGGCAGTGCCAACGCCAAGGAGTTGCGCACGTTGGCACAAACCATCGGGTGCATTGCACCGATTCGGGAATGGTTAGCTCCGACCAAATCGCAGTTTTTACAAAGCATTTTTGAACATATGGATCCGTTGTCCGATGTGAAAGAATGGATCGACCACGCGATCGTGGACGATCCACCGTTACAGATTCGTGACGGGGGTATGATCCGAGAAGGGTATCATGCCGAAGCGGATGAACTGCGCCATATTATCGAAGACGGAACCGATATCATTGCGCAGGTAGAAGCGCAGGAAAAAGAGAAAACCGGCATCAAAACGCTGAAAGTGCGGTACAACAAGGTGTTCGGTTATTATATCGAAGTGTCGCAATCGTTTGTGGATCAAGTACCGGAGCATTATATCCGCAAACAGACCTTAACCAATGCGGAACGGTATATTACCAGCGAACTCAAAGAACTCGAATCGCGTATCCTCGGTGCCAAAGATCGGTTGATTGCACTGGAATATCAACTGTTTACCGAACTGCGTGATCGCATTGCCGCCGAGTTGCCCCGCATTCAACAAACGGCTCAGGCGCTGGCTCAAACCGACGTGTTGGTTTCGTTAGCGGATGTGGCGGTTCGGCAACAGTACGTGTGTCCGGTGATCGATATGCAAAAAGCGGTGCGGATCGTTGGCGGTCGCCATCCGGTGATCGAGCATCTGTCCGATGCGCCGTTTGTGGCTAACGATACGTTGTTGGATGGCGATGATAACCGTGTCGCGGTGATCACCGGCCCGAACATGGCCGGTAAATCCACTTATATGCGGCAGACGGCTCTCATTGTCCTGATGGCGCAGATCGGCAGTTTTGTGCCGGCCGAGAGTGCGACAGTAGGGATCGTGGACAGCATCTTCACCCGTGTGGGGGCTTCGGATGACCTGTCGATGGGACAATCCACCTTTATGGTCGAGATGAACGAGGTAGCGCACATCTTAACCAATGCGACCGAAAACAGTTTGATCGTGTTTGACGAAATCGGACGCGGCACATCGACCTTTGATGGGATGAGTATCGCGAAAGCGGTATTGGAATTTGTGGCAAAACAGATCAAGGCTAAAACCTTGTTTGCGACGCACTATCACGAACTGACCGATATGGAACACACCATGACCGGTATTCGCAACTATAACGTTGCGGTCAAAAAACGTGGTGACGATATCACCTTCTTACGTCGTATTGTGCGTGGCCCGGCAGATGATAGTTACGGCATCGAAGTGGCGAAACTCGCCGGTGTGCCCGATCCGGTCATCAAACGCGCTAAAGAGATTTTGGCACAGATCATCGATGGGGAATTGGTAATGCACGCGCCGGCCGTTCGGGAAGATCGGTTTGAAGAGGATAACGGGCAGTTATCGTTGCTTCCGACCGAACAAAACGAATTGGTAGCGCGGATCAAACAGATCGACGTCAACACCCTGACACCGATCGAAGCGTTGCAAACTTTATATGAACTGGTTCGCTCGGTGAGCGAATAAAGAATAAAAACGATTGTTAAGAAAGGCGGTGAACCGTATGGCTGATATTCGCGTATTGGACAAGCATGTGGCTGAACTGATTGCAGCTGGCGAAGTGGTGGAACGTCCGGCTTCGATCGTGAAAGAACTGTTGGAAAATGCCATTGATGCCGGTGCATCGGTCGTGACAGTCGAGATCAAAAACGGAGGGGTTACCTATCTGTCGGTATGCGACAACGGGTGCGGTATTCCGCGCGATCAAGTGGCGACGGCGTTTCTCCGCCATGCCACCAGTAAAGTGCGGACCGAACAGGATCTCGATGCCATCGGGACGCTGGGTTTCCGCGGCGAAGCATTAGCATCGGTCGCGGCGGTGGCGCGGGTGGAACTGGTCACGCGCACCAAAGAGGAACTCGAAGGTACTTGGTACCGGATCGAGGGCGGCGTTGAATGCGGTCTGGAAGAGGTCGGTTGCGCCGTTGGGACCACCATCGTGGTCAAAGATTTGTTTTATAACGTGCCGGCACGGATGAAATTTTTGAAAAAAGACGTTGGCGAAGCTAACGCCGTGGCGGCCGTGGTCGATAAGATCGCCTTATCTCATCCGGACGTGTCGTTTCGGATGGTGCGTGACGGGCAACAAACCCTGCTCACCCCCGGCGATAATGATCTGCGCGGTTGTATTTATGCGGTGCTTGGCCGCGATTTTTCCGAGGCGTTGATTCCGGTCGACTATACGTTAAACGGGATTGCGGTGCACGGATTTATCGGGAAACCGACCGCCGCACGCGCCAATCGCACGATGCAACATTTCTTCGTTAACGGGCGGTATGTCAAAACGCGTACCGCGATGGCAGCTCTCGAACAGGCGTTTAAAGGCAACCTAATGGTTGGGAAATTCCCGTCGTGCGTGTTGTTTATCGATGTGCCGGCCGAAGCGGTCGACGTCAACGTGCATCCGGCCAAAGTGGAAGTGCGGTTTGTCAATGAAAAACCGATTTTCGATGCGGTGCATTATGGGGTTAAGAACGCGCTCGAAGGTGCGTCTACGATCAAACGGCCGGCACCGATGCCGACCAAACCGGTTGTCGAGCAACCGGCGGTGCAGTTGCGGTTCTCGCAACCGGCACCGGCAGCCAAACCGATTGTTTCTTCACCGCCCACGCCGGTTGCGCCGACGATACCATCTAAACCGGTGTCGCGCATCGATGTTTTCCGGGATGATTTTATTCCGTATGCGCCGCCGGCTTCGTCGACGCCACGTGCGGTTGAAATGCCGGTTGCGCCGGCCGAACCGGTACAAACACAACCGGTTGAACCGACAACGACGGAACCGTCGACTCCGGCCGTGACCGAACAACCGGAAGCGCCGACGATTCGTCTGGTCGGTGAAGCGTTTAAGACGTACGTGTTGGCGGAAGTGGGCGATTCCATTTTTGTGATCGACAAACACGCCGCACACGAACGCATGTTGTATAACGAGTTAAAAACGCAAACCCACGACGACGCGCAACAACTGTTGGCGCCGGTACGGGTGACGCTTAGCAAAGAGGAATATGCGGCCCTTGCTGAACATTTGGATTGGTTACAACAAGCCGGATTGGAACTCGAAGAATTTGGGAACAGTACGGTGTTGGTGCGTTCGATCCCGATGATGTTATCGGGCGTGGATATTCCGGCGCTGATCCAGGAAATTGCCGGTGGCTTTTTATCCGGCAAAAACAGTATCACGATCGAAAAACGCGACTGGATCTATCATTCGGTAGCGTGTCGGGCGGCGATCAAAGCCGGCGACCGTAGTTCCGCGATCGAACTGGAAGCGTTGGTTAAACGAGTGTTAGAAAATGACGATATTCGATATTGTCCGCACGGGCGTCCGGTGTGTATGGAATGGACGCGCAAGGAATTGGAACAGAAATTCGGCAGATTGTAGGGGATAGACGTGACACAAACCAAACTGTTTCTTCCGGTTGTCTGTGGGCCGACGGCTTCGGGCAAATCGGCGTTGGCGATCGAACTCGCCCGTCGGTGGGACGGAGAAGTAGTTTCGGCGGATTCGATGCAGATATACGAGGCGCTGACGATTGGTACGGCGCGCACTACCGAGGCGGAGATGGACGGCATACCGCATCATCTGACCGGCTTTTTACCGTTGTCGGACCGATATAGTGTCGCGCGCTATGTTGAACAAGCTCATCGCGTGATCGCGGAGATCGTCGCGCGCGGTAAACAACCCATCGTCTGCGGCGGAACAGGTTTGTATATCAGTTCGTTGATCGGGAATCTACAATTTACCGAACAAGAACACGATGATGCCGTTCGTAAAAAATGGCGTGCGACGTATGATCAACAAGGCGGCGAAGCCTTGCTGGAACAACTGCGCGCGATCGATCCCGATACCGCTGCGCGGCTTCACCCCAACGATGCCGGCCGTATTATTCGGGCGTTTGAGTTGTGGGAGACGGCCGGTGTGACGATGAGTGAGCAACGGCGCGATTCGGTACGGGAGGAAACGCCTTACCGCGCCCAGGTCATCTTGTTGGATGCGCGTGATCGATCGTTTTTGTACGAACGTATCAATCGCCGGGCGGAGATGATGTTGCAAAATGGGTTGCTGGAGGAGGCACGCCGCCTGCAAGGGACGCCGGATGCCGCGACTGCGATGCAGGCCATCGGATATAAAGAATTGTTTCCGTATCTTGACGGGGAGGTGTCGCTTGAACAAGCGATGGAAAACCTTAAACAGGGGACTCGCCGATACGCTAAACGGCAGTTGTCGTGGTTTCGCCGGATCGCGGATACCACGCTCTATATTGACGAATACGATTCAATTGCTGCCATGGCAGATACCGTGGTGAGATAACAGAAAGGGGGAATACCATGAACAAAGTGGTAAAACGATTGTTGACGATATTGGTTTCGTTGTTTTTACTGGTGTACGTGGGATATCAGGTGTATCAGATGGTGTATTCTCCCGTCACCACCGAAACGGTGTATCAGTATAAAACCTATCAAACCATCGATACCGAAGGGATTACCGTGCGGGACGAAACGGTGATTCAGGCGGATGTGGACGGATACGTGTCCTACGTCGCTGAAAACGGCACCCGCATCTCGAAAAACGGCGTAATTGCACAGGTGTTCCCGTCTGTAGACGATGCGTTGGCGCAATCGATGATTGCCCGGCTACAACAACAGATCGATACGCTCAAAAGTATTGCCGGTCAGAAAAACACCAGCAACGTCAACCTGACCGTTATCAATAAACAGTTGAAAAATACCGTACAAGATGTGGTTGACAGTTTGCAAGGAACACAGTTTGATAACCTGTACTCGTTGCGATCGGAATTGACGAATATTTTAAATAAGCAAGCGATTTTGGTGGGAACAACCGCCGGATTTGACGAGTATATTGCCGAACTGGAAGCGGCGCTTGCCGAGTATGAAAACGGATATAAACAAGCCACCGAGTCGATTCAATCACCGGTATCCGGCTATTTCGTCGGGGAAGTGGATGGGTTTGAAGAGATGCTCACGGTAGATTCACTGACCAATATTTCCACCACGTTTATCCGCGATATGTTGAAGGCAAAACCCGGATCCACCAAGGGCGTCGGCAAGGTGGTTGGTGACTATGAGTGGTACATGGTCTGCGTCGTGCCGGCGGATGAGGCGTTGGCCGTCTCGGTGGGCGACGCGATCAACATTCGTTTGCCGTTTGTTTCCAGTCAAACCATCCCGATGACGGTGCGTTCCGCCTCTAAGGACGTATCCGGCGATATGGCGTTGGTGATGAGTTGCTCGTATATGTCCAACGAACTATCTTCTCTGCGGCGTGAAACCGTGCAGATTCTCGTACAAGAGTACGAGGGATTGCGTGTCCCGAAAAAAGCATTGGTGTTTGACGAAGATAACAACCCCGGTGTATATGTGCAGATTGGTAATACGATCGTTCTTCGCAAAGTGGATTTGCTTTACAGCACGGCCGATTTCTGTATCTGTGCGGAAAATGATGGGAAAGAATATTTGAAACTGTACGACGATGTCGTTATCGAAGGGAAGGAGTTATACGATGGAAAGATCGTTGGTTGATAACGCGGTTGCCGAACGGATTGCGCAGGTGCGTGCCCGGATTGAAGCCGCGTGTGCCAAAGCCGGACGTGATCCGGCCGAGGTGACGTTGATGGCGGTAACCAAAACGGTGGATGCAGACCGTATCAACGCGGCGATCCGTGCCGGTATTACCCATATCGGTGAAAATCGGGTACAGGAATTTTTGGGAAAACGCGACGCGTTATTACTTGATGGCGTACAAGCACATCTCATTGGACATCTGCAGACCAACAAGGTAAAGCAGATTGTCGGTAAGGTGGATATGATCCAATCGGTCGATAGCGAACGTGTGGCTCGTACGATCGATACGGTGTCGGCGGCGCAGGGAATCGTGACACCGGTGTTGGTTGAAGTGAATATCGGTGCCGAAGATTCCAAATCGGGCGTTGCGCCGGACGAATTGCCGGAACTGTTGGCTGAAATTTCGGAAATGCCGCACGTTTCGGTCCGAGGATTGATGACGGTTCCCCCGATTTTACAGCAATCCGCCGAAAAAAGACGGATTTTTGCTAAAATGAAAAAACTGTTTATTGACATGAGCGATAAAAACATTCATAATATAAGTATGAATATCTTATCCATGGGCATGTCTTCGGATTATGAAGAAGCGGTCCTGGAAGGGGCGACGCTGGTACGCGTCGGTTCCGCGATTTTCGGTGAAAGAGTTTATTAATTTCAGGAGGTATACAGATATGGGATTTTTGGACAAGATGAGAGACATTATTAACGGAGAAGGCGTAGACGAAGAATTGGATTATGTTGAAACGGTGGATACGCCCTCGCGTTCGTATGATGAGGATTTTGCGACCGAACCGAAACGTAGCAACAAAGTGGTCAACATTCATGCGACGGCCCAGTTGCAGGTGGTGTTGGTAAAACCGGAACGTTTTGACGATGCCAGTACGGTAGCGGATCACCTCAACGCGAAACGCACCGTGGTGCTTAACCTCGAATCGGCTAACAAAGACGTGGCGCGCCGCATTCTCGATTTCTTGAGTGGTGTCGCGTATGCGAACGACGGGCAGATCAAAAAGGTCGCCAACTGCACCTTTATCATCACGCCCTATAACGTCGGTATCATGGGCGATTTGTTAGACGAGTTGGAGAACAATGGGCTCTATTTCTGATCGAACATATGAGGACGGTGTCTTGTGCGCTCGCGCAGAAGATGCCGTCCGTTTATCCGATTTACGCAACTCGCCGTGCTTCTTGCCGTTCTTGGATGAGCGTCAACAGGTGTTGGTGAAAGCGACGTTTCGGCGGTTGCACGCCGATAAAGTTTGTTTTTACGGCGGACATCCCGACTGTGAACGGGCGATGGCCGGGTGCTTTCCACCTTACACGTCGCCGCAAGAGGATTGGTTCCCGATCACGGCGCTGGCCTTTCGGTATCGGGAACAAACCAAACTAACCCACCGGGATTTTCTCGGCACGATCATGTCGTGTGGGGTTAAACGGGATAAAGTCGGGGATATTTTATGCGGAAACGGGCTTACGGTCGTATTCGTGGAGGAGAGTATCGCCGCCTTTTTGTGTGACAGTATCGACCGTGTTGCCGGGGAAGGTGTGACGGTCGAAATCGGATATATCGGCGAACTGCCGGTGGCTCACGAATATCGGGATATTCGCGCGACTGTGGCGTCACCACGACTGGATTGTGCGGTGAAAGCGTTGTTGGCGATCTCGCGCGAAGCGGCGGCGAACAAGATCACCGCCGGTTTGGTGTCGCTTAACCACGTGGTATGCACCGATACGTCGGCACATGTGGCCGCCGGGGATTGTGTTTCGATCGCCGGTCGTGGCCGGTTTTGGGTCGATGCGGTTGATCAACCGACCAAAAAAGGCAGGCTCGTATTTTGTGCCCGCCAATGCATATAAGGGAGGAATACACATGCTGACAGTAGAGGAAATTCGCAATATTCAGTTCACGAAAGCACTTGGCGGTTATAAAACGATCGAGGTCGACGATTTCGTAGACGATTGTGTAGAAACCGTCGAAGCATTGATCGCCGAAAAGGCAGAAATGAACGAGAAATTGAGTGTGCTCGCTCAAAAAGTGATGGAGTACCGTCAAGAAGAAGATAATATTCGCACCGCGTTGCTCAGCGCACAAAAGATGGGTGACGCCGTGGTGCGGGAAGCTAAATTACAGGCGGAACAGATTGTGCAGGAAGCCAACGGCAAAGCCGCACAGATCGAACACATTGCGCGTATCGAGATTGCCGAAGAGCAAGCCGCGCTTGACCGCTTGAAACAGGAAGTGTCGGATTTCAAAGCCAACGTGTTGTCGCTCTATCGCGATCATTTGGAATTGATCACCGCGTTGCCGGATGAGAAACCGGCACCGGTGGAAGAACCGGCCGAAGAGCCGGTCGAAGAAGCGCCAGCTACCATCGAAGAGAAAGAACCGGTTCCGGTAGATTTGACGGAAGAAACCTTGGCGGAAGAAACGGATGAGCCTGAAGAAATGGCCGAAGCCAATCCGGTGAAAGAGGACGAGATGGAAGACGTTTCGTCGGGCGAACCGATGGTCGATGACACCGAAGTGGTGTCGGAAACGCCGGACCTATCGTTGCTGAACGACGAAGAGGCGCCGACTCCTGTCGCACCGCCGGCACGCAATCCCCGTTACAACAATTTGCGTTTTGGCGAAGGGTATTCGTTGGCGGATGATGACGATGATGACGAAGAAGAGGTCAAACCGCGCGGTCGGTTTAAACGCAAAAAATAAGCACACCACAAAGGAGATATTCCGATGCAACAGGATTACAACCAAACTTTAAATCTGCCGGTTACCGAGTTTCCCATGCGTGCCGGGTTGCCGCAACGCGAACCGGACATGCTGAAAACTTGGGAACAAGCCGATCTGTATAATGCGATTATGAAACGCAACGAAGGCAAACCGTTGTACGTATTGCACGATGGCCCTCCGTATGCGAACGGTAACATTCATATTGGACACGCGCTGAACAAGATCTTGAAAGACTTTATTGTGCGGTATCACAACATGGCCGGCTATAAAGCGCCGTATGTGCCGGGTTGGGATACGCACGGATTGCCGATCGAACTGAAAGCGCGTGAAAAAGCCGGTATGGAAAATGCCGCGACTATGGCACCGGCCGATCTGCGCAAAATCTGCCGTGATTTTGCGGTGCAATATGTGGCCGGTCAACGCGAGCAGTTTAAACGCTTGGGCGCGATTGGCGAATGGGATAACCCGTATTTGACCTTGGCGCCGGAATTTGAGGCGGCACAGATCAAAGTGTTCGGCGAAATGGCGCTGAAAGGCTATATCTACAAAGGCTTGAAACCGGTATACTGGTGTCCGGAATGTCAAACCGCGTTGGCTGAAGCCGAAATCGAATATGCGGAAGATCCGTGCTATTCGGTGTACGTTAAATTTGCGGTAAAAGACGATAAAGGGTTGCTCGCGGCGAAAGGGATCGACGTGGCTAACACCTATTTCGTGATCTGGACGACCACGACATGGACCTTGCCGGCGAACACCGCCATCTGCTTAGGTCCGGATTTCACCTACAACGTTATCCGCTGCGGCGATGAAAACTATATCATGGCCGATGGCTTGTATGAACAAGCGATGCAAGCGGCCGGTAAAACCGATTACGAAGTGATCGCCTCCTTTACCGGTAGTGAACTGGAACACATGACCGCGCAACATCCGTTCTTGGATCGCGTATCGAAGATCATCGTGGGCGACCACGTTACGCTTGAAAGTGGTACCGGTTGCGTGCATACCGCGCCCGGACACGGTGTGGAAGACTTTGACGTTTGCAAAAAATATCCGGACGTCCCTATCGTGGTGCCGGTGGACAGCACCGGTCACATGACCGAAGAAGCCGGTCCGATTTGCGCCGGCATGACCACCGATGATGCGAACAAAGCCATCGCGATTCACATGGACAAAACCGGTTCGTTGTTCGCGATGAAGAAACTCATTCACCAATATCCGCACTGCTGGCGTTGTAAAAAGCCGGTATTGTTCCGTGCAACGGAACAATGGTTCTGTTCGGTGGATAGTTTTAAAGATGAAGCCATCAAGGCGATCCACGACGTTAAATGGACGCCGGCCTGGGGTGAAGATCGCATCTGCTCGATGGTGCGTGAACGCAACGACTGGTGTATCTCCCGTCAACGGTTGTGGGGTGTGCCGATTCCGATCTTCTATTGCGAAGATTGCGGCAAACCGATCATCGACAAACAATTTATCGACGCGGTATCCGAGCTGTTTGCCAAAGAGGGTTCGGATGCGTGGTGGTTGCACGAAGCGGCCGAAATTCTGCCGGCCGACGCCACTTGCCCGCATTGCGGCGGCAAACAGTTCCGCAAAGAAAACGATATCATGGACGTGTGGTTCGATTCGGGTTCTTCGCACCAAGCGGTACTCGCACAACGTGATTATTTGAAATTCCCGGCCGATCTGTATCTCGAAGGTGGCGACCAACATCGCGGTTGGTTCCAATCGTCGTTGCTTACTTCGGTCGCTTGCACCGGCAAAGCGCCGTACAAAAACGTGTTAACCCACGGTTGGACGGTTGACGGTGAAGGCAAAAAGATGTCGAAATCACTCGGAAACGGCATTGGACCGGACGAAGTGATTAACCAATATGGCGCGGATATTCTGCGCTTGTGGGTGGCTTCACTCGACTATACGGTGGATGCGCGGTTGTCGAAAGAGATTTTGAAACAACTGTCCGAAGCCTACCGCAAGATCCGTAATACCGCGCGGTATATCCTCGGCAACATCCACGATTTTGATCCCAATACCGATATGGTGTCGACCGATGCGGTCGAAGATATCGATCGTTGGGCGTTGATGCGTCTCAATCAACTTATGAGCGAAGTGGATACGGCGTACAAAACCTTCAAATTCCATGACGCGTTCCACAAGATCCACAACTTCTGTGTGGTCGATATGTCGAACTTCTATCTCGACGTATTGAAAGATCGTTTGTACGTTGAAAAAGCGGATAGCGCGACTCGCCGTGCGGCACAAAGTGTGATCTACCTGGTGCTCAATGCGTTGACGCGTATGCTCGCGCCGATCTTGGCCTTTACGTCGGAAGAAATTTGGTCGTATCTGCCGCACCGTGACGGGGACAACGCCGTATCGGTTCTGCTCAACGATATGCCGACGGCCATCGACATTGCATGCGATCAAGCGTTTATGGATAAATGGGATCGCATTCACGCAATTCGAGAAGATGCGAAAAAAGCGCTTGAAATTGCCCGTACCGCGAAAACGATCGGCGGTTCGTTGGATGCGCAAGTCACGTTGGTTTGTGACGATACCTTGTTACCGTTCGTGCAATCGGTAAGCGATATCCTGCCGGCGATCTTGATCGTATCGAACGTCGCAATCGAAACCGGTGCCGGTCAAGACGGCGATTTCAAAGGCGATGTGGAAGGTTTGGCGGTACGCGTAGCGCATGCCGATCATCAAAAATGCTGCCGTTGCTGGATGTACAGCGAAACGGTCGGACAAAATGCGGAACATCCCGATTTGTGCGATCGTTGTGCGGCCGTATTGTCGTAATTACAAGCGGCAACCGTCGTGCGATGGTTGCCGCTTATTTCACAAAGGAGACAAGACTATGTTTCGAGTATGGATGGCCTTGGGGATAGCGGGCTTGATCGGGATCGATCAACTGACCAAATATATCATGATTGCCTGGCTTGAGACCGAAGGGGCCAGTTTCGCATTGATTCCCGGTGTGTTTGAATTCGAACTGAAATATAACGACGGTGCCGCCTTTAGTATGTTAGAAGGTCAAAATTGGTTGCTGATTTTATTACCGCTGGTGGTGTCGCTGGTGATGCTGGGCGTCCTGTTTTCCGGCAAATGGCGCGGATACCGGTTGGTGAATATCGGCGGCGTGTTGTTGGTATCGGGTGGCATCGGCAACCTGATCGACCGTATTGTTTCGGGTGGTCAAGTGACCGATTTCTTGTATTTTAAACTGATTAATTTCCCGATTTTCAACTTTGCGGATTGCTGCGTGGTGATCGGTGCGGCGCTGATTTTGATTTTCTTGCTGTTCTGCTACGAAGATACCGCTAAACAACCGATAAAACCGGCACTTCCCGATGAAGGCGAGGCCGAATAATGCAGGCGACGTGGATCTGTTTAGCGGAACAGGGCGGAACCCGGTTGGATGTGTTTGTTGCCGAACATGGTGAAATTACCCGTTCGGCCGCGCAGGGTTGGATCGAAAAAGGCGCAGTGACGGTGAATGGTGCGGTACCGGCGAAGAATTATCGGTTGCGTACCGATGACCGCGTGTGTGCCGATATCCCCGAACCGGTAGCGTATGATGTGAAACCGCAGGATATTCCGCTGGACATCGTGTATGAGGATGCGGACTTGTTGGTAGTCAATAAGCCTAAAGGCATGGTGGTGCATCCGGCGGCCGGTAACTGGGACGGTACGCTCGTGAACGCGTTGTTGGCGCATTGCGGCGACTCGCTTTCCGGTATCAACGGGGTGTTGCGCCCCGGTATCGTACATCGTATCGATAAAGATACCAGTGGATTGTTGATGGTGGCGAAAAACGATTTCGCGCACCAAGGTCTGGCGGCGCAAATACAAGACCATTCTTTCCTCAGAGAATACGAGGCGGTGGTGGTGGGACACCTTAAAGAGATGACCGGTACGGTCAATGCTCCCATTGATCGCAACCCCACCGATCGCAAAAAAATGGCGATCGTGGCTGGCGGCAGACCGGCGGTTACGCATTACCGTGTGCTACAGGAATACCGGGGATATTCCCATTTGCGATTGCGATTGGAAACCGGCCGCACCCATCAAATTCGGGTGCATATGGCCTCGCTCGGTCATCCGGTGGCCGGGGACACGGTGTACGGCGGTCGCCACCAACCGAGTCTGTTGCACGGCCAATGTTTACACGCGAAAACATTGGGGTTTGTGCATCCGCGTTCGGGCGAATATCTGGAATTCAGCGGTGATTTACCGGTCGAATTTCAAACCTTTTTAAAGCAACTGGAACTATAAAAAGGACGGAGACCAAGTCTCCGTCCTTTTTGTTGTTTGTCTATTACCGTACACCGAACAACAAGTCGCTGTAAGTTGGATAGGGCCAATGTTTTTTCGCGGTAATGCATTCCGCTTCGTCGCAATCGGCGCGCAGGGTTTGCATGCAGGCAAACACGTTGTCCCGGAATGCTTTGGCGGTTTTCAACGTATCGGTATGTTCCGCCGTCGTAGTGTTGACCGCCGCTTCCAGCTCGGTGACTTTGCGGTAGATCGATGCCGCCAGTGCCGCCAAACGGTTGACACGGTCGGTTTCGTAGGTGCAATCAATGTCGGATACCAACGATTTTTTCGCCATCGCCACGTCACTGAGTTCTTTCATGTACGCGGTGATCGCCGGCAAGATATCCTTGTTGACCATGTCGATCATGGTCAACGCTTCGATGTTGATCAATTTTGCGTAGTTTTCCAACATAATCTCCAACCGCGATTCCAACTCGGTGCGGGAGAAGACCTTGTGGGTTTCAAACAACGCCACGTTTTTATCGTGCAACAGGTAAGGCAAGCAGTCCGGCGTGGATTTGAGATTTAACAAACCGCGTTCTTCGGTAGCTTCTTTTACCCAGGCATCGTCGTAGCCGTTGCCGTTAAAGATGATGCGTTTATGTGCTTTGATGGTATCGCGGATCAAGGTGTGCAGGGTTTCATTAAAATCTTCGGCGTTTTCAAGCACGTCCGCAAACTGTCTGAGCGATTCCGCCGCCGCGGTGTTGAGCACGGTATTCGCATCGGCGATCGATACCGACGAACCCAACATACGGAATTCAAACTTGTTACCGGTAAACGCGAAGGGGGAGGTGCGGTTGCGGTCGGTGGTATCTTTCGGGAACCGCGGCAAAATGTGCACGCCGACCTTCATCTGCACCTTTTCTTTCGCATCATAGGCGGTATCGTTTTCAAGCGATTCGAGAATCGCGCTCAGTTCATCTCCTAAGAAGATCGATACGATCGCCGGCGGTGCTTCGTTAGCACCTAAACGATGATCGTTACCGGCACCGGACGCCGAGATGCGAAGCAGATCTTGATAATCGTCCACCGCTTTGATCACCGCACATAAGAACAGCAGGAACTGTGCGTTTTCATACGGCGTATCGCCCGGCTCCAACAGGTTGATGCCGGTGTTGGTCACCAACGACCAGTTGTTGTGTTTACCGCTGCCGTTGACACCGGCAAATGGTTTTTCATGAAGCAAACAGACCAAATTGTGTCGTTTAACCAGTTTTTGCATGATTTCCATTGTCAACTGGTTGTGGTCGGTGGCGATGTTGGTGGTGGTGAAAATCGGCGCGAGTTCATGTTGCGCCGGTGCCGCTTCGTTATGCTCGGTTTTGGCCAAAATGCCGAGTTTCCACAACTCGGTATCCAAATCCTTCATAAACGCCGCCACGCGCGGTTTGATCGTCCCGAAATAATGATCTTCCAATTCTTGCCCTTTCGGCGGTTTCGCGCCGAACAAGGTGCGACCGGTAAAGATCAGGTCTTTGCGTTGATCGTACATATCCTTGTCGATCAAAAAGTATTCCTGTTCCGATCCGACGGTGGTTTTTACCGACAACACGTCTTGGTTGCCGAACAATTTGACCACGCGCATCGCCTGACGGTTAATGGCTTCCATCGACCGCAATAACGGCGTCTTTTTATCCAAGGCTTCCCCGTTATACGAACAGAACGCTGTCGGGATGCACAGGGTGTTATCTTTGATAAACGCAAACGAAGTCGGGTCCCAAGCGGTATAGCCGCGCGCCTCAAAAGTCGCACGTAATCCGCCCGACGGAAAACTAGATGCGTCGGACTCACCTTTAATCAATTCTTTACCCGAAAATTCCATGATGACGTGTCCATCAGCTGACGGCGAGATAAAACTATCGTGTTTTTCCGCCGTGATACCGGTCATCGGTTGGAACCAGTGGGTGAAATGGGTGGCGCCTTTTTCGACCGCCCAATCTTTCATCGCGGAGGCAACCGCATTGGCCACGTCCGGTTTCAGAGACCGGCCTTCATCCATGGTTTTGCGCAGTGCTTTATACGTGTCTTTCGGGAGACGCTTACGCATCTCGTCGTCGTTAAACACCTGCGATCCGAATATTGCAGAAATCATGTTCCCAAACTCCGTTTCTTAAAACCAAAGGCACTACGGCCGTCTTCCGTAGCGCCTTTGCCTTAGATAGATATAATATACAATGTTTAAAAAGGATTGTCAACTATTTTTACAAAAACCGAGTTGAATCCCTCTGATAAAGCAAAAACCTCGCCGCGTAATGCGACGAGATTTTCGCTTTGAGTTGAGGGGTATTTTGAGGAGGGTATCATGTACTTTTGCGGTAGGAAACCAGGTTGCGGTACCTTGCTTCCCAAGTACAAGTTTACTATACCACACGATTGTGAATGGGGTGTGAACAATGTGTAAGAAAAATTTTTTGTTTTTATGACAAACAAATGTTTGCATTTTCCGAACATATGTGCTATACTATGTGTGTCGTAATAAAAAACAAACAAAAGGAGGGTGCTCATGAAGGGGTTAAACGATAAAGAACAACGCGTGTTGGCGTTTTTGCAAGAGCGTTTACAGGATGGCGTTCCGCCGTCTGTGCGCGAGATTTGTGCCGCGACACAGATCAAATCGACTTCGACGGTGCACACCTGTTTGCGTAACTTAGAAGCCGGCGGCTATATCAATCGGCAAAGCGGGCTCAACCGTGCGATTCGTCTGCCGGGCGAAAACACCATGCGTGTACCATTGCTCGGAAAGGTGACGGCCGGTCAACCGATTCTGGCCATCGAAGAGGTGGAGGAATACGTCTCGTATTCCGGTGGTGGCTACCAAGCGAGTGAATTGTTTGCGTTGCGCGTATCCGGTACGAGTATGATCAACGCCGGCATTCTCGATCGCGACGTGGTGATCGTGCAACGCACACCGGTTGCTCAAAACGGCGATATTGTGGTGGCGTTGATCGGAGATGAGGCGACGGTTAAACGCTTCTATAAAGAAGACGGGCATTTCCGTCTGCAACCCGAAAACGACGAGTACGAACCGATTATCGTGGACGAAGTATCGGTACTTGGCAAAGTGGTGTCGTTGTTACGCTATTTCTAATCAAACCGTAAAAAGCGAGGGAAACGCTTAGCGTTTTCCTCGCTTTTTTTGTCGGCATGGGCACTGACTTGCTTTTTGAGCAGAAATACAGTATACTATTATTTTAGAACTGACAACCGAAAGGAGTGTGCAGGGGATGCGAACGACAAAATCAAATCGAACGCCTACGCGGCAAAACCGGGTGGCCGGCACACGGCTGTTTCGGATTTCGTATTGGGTGGGTGCCAAGGCGATTCGCGTGGTCAAATCGTATGCGCGCATTTTTTGGCGTAAAACCAAACCCATCCGCCGTTTGTTTGGCCGATTCGTCAACTGGTTGAAACCGCCGGTACTGGTTGTGACGAACGAACTTGGTCGGTTGGCCAACCATTTTGCCACGGCGGCTAAGTTGGTTTATCATACTGCTAAGACCGAACCGAAACGCTTGGGGTCGGTGTTGGCGTCGTTGCCAAAACGCGCCTATCAAACCCACACACCGTTGGTGAGAGGGTTGATGAATGTTACGATGCCGCTTTGTGCGGTAGCGGTGTTGTTGGCGACGTTACAGTATTGGCATAGCCTAAATTATGCGTTGTCGGTCGAATATGACGGCAAAATGATCGGGTATATCGCAGACGAGTCGGTATACGATGCGGCCGTAGAGATTGCGGCCGGTCGTGTAGTAAACGTGGACGATTCGTTCCAGATCGAACGCACTCCGAAACTGACCATCGCCATGGCAAGTTCCTCCGAATTGATGGATGAGAATGAAACGTGCGACGCCATTTTGCGCACGGCCGGTAGCGCGGTGGCGGAAGCGTATGGGTTATATATTGACGGCGAATTAACCGCGGTATTACCGTCCGAGGTTACCATTAATCGTGTTTTAAAAGAGTTGTTGGCACCACACGAACCCGAGGCTGAAAACGAACGAGCAGAGTTTGTATCGAATATTGAAATTGTGGAAGGGTTATATCCGGCCCAATCGGCCATTTCGGTGTTTGCTTTGCGGGATATTCTCAATCAAACACACGAGCAAGCCATCGATTATACGGTGCAGTCCGGCGACACCTTTACCAAGATTGCGGATGCCTATGACATGGATGTCGAGGAATTGAAGGATTTAAATGCCGAGATTTCCAAATTGACGGCAGGGAAAACCATCACCGTTATCAAGAGCGTTCCGTTTTTACAGGTTAAGATCGTGCGTACGATCGAGTACGAAGATAAGGTGCCGTATAATACACAGTATATCAATGACGAATCGTATTATCTCGGCTATGAAAAAGTGAAAGTGTCCGGCAGGCAAGGTGAAAGCAACGTGGTTGCGGAAGTGGATTTGGTGGATGGAGTAGAACAAGGTCGCACCATCATCGAACGTCACATTACCGTCGAACCGGTCGACCGTGTGGTGATCGTCGGCGCGAAAGTATACCAAGAAGGAACGGTCATCGGCGACGGTGTCTCGACCGGCACCTTCGTGTGGCCGGTGCCGGGATGCACCAACATTTATTGGGGATTCGGATATCGTGACGGCGCGTATCATGCCGGTATTGACGTGTCCGATGGCAACACGTATGGGTTACCAATCATCGCATCGGACGGCGGTACTGTTACGGCGCTCAACAACACCGGTAGAGGCAGTTATGGCATGTACGTGTTAATTGATCACGGAAACGGCTATCAAACCATGTATGCGCACTGCAGTTCGGTATCAGTATCGGTTGGCCAAAAGGTCGCTCAGGGCGAAGTTATCGGGCGTGTTGGCAATACCGGTTACAGTACCGGCCCGCACCTGCATTTCGAGATTCGTGTCGATGGCGTACACGTCGATCCAAGACCGTTTGTGGACGGCAAAAAATAAGACAACACCCCCACTCGTTTTGAGGCGAGTGGGGGTTATCTTTTTCGAGAATTAGGCATACGTTGTACCAATACTCGAAAAGGAGTGTCGGTCATGTTTGTCAAAGTCATTCGGCTTAAACGGTGGTTAGCGGCAGTAGCGTTTTTCGGTGTGTTGATCGGTGGACTTGGTTGGTGCGTAGCGAGACACGATACTGCCTCGGTATCGGCGCAAACCGATAACTGGGGGCTCAGTTTCCGGCAAGAAGGGCAAGCGCCCGTCGGCAACGCTTCGCCTGAGTTTTTAGCCGATTACAATGCGTATTTTGTCGGCGATCCTGGCGAAAAAACCATCTATCTTACCTTTGATGCTGGCTACGAAAACGGACATACTGCCGCGATCCTCGATACGTTAAAACAACACCAAGTGCCGGCAGCCTTTTTTGTGGTCGGGCACTATATCGAGTCGGCGCCCGATCTGGTCAAACGCATGGTGGCGGAAGGACATATCGTCGGGAATCACACCAACTCTCATCCGGATATGTCCGTTATTGCCGATCAAGCTTCCTTTCAACAAGAACTGAAAACGTTAGAACAAGCCTACGAGCAACTCATCGGACAGCCGATGAAACGGTATTATCGGCCGCCGCAAGGTAAGTACAGCGAAACCAACCTGCGCATGGCTAATGAGATGGGATATGCCACCTTCTTTTGGAGTTTGGCGTATGTGGACTGGTATACAGACCGACAACCGTCGGCAGAGTATGCGTTCGAAAAGTTGTTGCCGCGCACCCATGCCGGCGCGGTGGTGTTGCTGCATTCCACCTCCGCGACCAACGCCGCTGTTTTGGATGAGCTGATCGCCAAATGGAAAGCCGACGGCTACACCTTCGGCACACTGGACGATTTGTGCCAGGCGTAAAAAACGGGCGCCACGCGCATGCGCGGGGCGGCCGCTTGGTATCATGGATATGGGCGATAGGCAATATATTCGCAATTACTTTCTTGGCTTCGTTGTTTCATGACGGTTTCGACTTGCTGTTGCAACCGGATGGCTTGTTCTCTCGGAGATAGGATATCGTCCGGATAAAACGGGCCGTCGAGATAGATCGTCATGGTTGGCCGCTTACCAAACCGTCTGGTTTGGTACGTGGCGGTCATGGCGAAAACCGGTTTGCGGTGTTTGACTGGAAACTTGAATGAACTTTCCTTAAATGGGCGAATATCTTTACAATATTCCCACACGTGTGCTTCCGGATAGATCACGATACACCGGTTTTGTTGCAAACGATAGGCAATGGCTTCGTTTAGTTGTTTGATACCGGCAACCGTATTGGCGATCGGCAAAGCGCCGAGAAACGGTAACATCTTGCCAATGACCGGAATTCCTAAATTCGATGGACTGACCACCGTGTATATCCGGTGCGGAAATGCCGCCAAAGCCGGATTGAACACGTCCCCGACGGGTTGGGTGTGGTTGCCGTATATAAAACCACCCTGTTTTATCGCTTGGCGCAAGGTGTCGGCATTTTGAAACCGGACATGTAACCACAACCGGCAATACACGCTTGAAAAAACCAATGCCAGCGTGTATATGAACGCCGACAACAGTTTGGAACCCAGGTCGTGCCGGATCCACCGATAGTGCGCCGGTAATACGTATTGTTGTTCTTGGGACTGTATAAAATCGTCCTCGAAGGATCGGTAGTATCGCACGATTGGTTGTTTCATGATAACGATCCTTTCCAACCGGCGATATCGGTGTTTTCGAATTCGTAGGTCAACGGCTTTTGATACACGGTTTCGTATGCCGCCTTTTTAAGGGCATAATCGGTTTCGGCCAAATACTCGGTATTGTCTCTCGCGGATTTATTGGGATCGGGATACAACACGTCCAACACGTGTAACACGTATTGGACGTGTTTAAATTCGGGGGTATCGTCCTGATCCATATCCACCATTTCCACAAAGCAAGACAGAATCGGTACGTTTAGTTTGGCGGCATAAAAGTACGCGCCGTTTTTCGGTGGACGGGGTTTTCGATAGTTGAACCACATCTCTTGTTCGGGATACAGCAAAACGGCTTGTTTTTGCATGACCAG
Organism: Acutalibacteraceae bacterium; assembly: GCA_045544455.1. Lineage (GTDB taxonomy): Bacteria > Bacillota > Clostridia > Oscillospirales > Acutalibacteraceae > JAZPYZ01. The sequence goes on from JAZPYZ010000014.1 coordinate 45,060, forward strand.
TTTTTCCTTCAAGATCGATAAAAAATCGCGCGCCAAATACCGGGGTTCGATCGAGATCGGGATGGTGTGAGCGTAGTTCATCAAGAATCCGATTGGACCGGTCATCGCGAAATTACTGACTTGCGAGATGATGTTTAACCGCGATCGGCCCAGTTGATTCGTCAGATGACGAATCACGGTGTTTTCCAGCGGTGAAAAATGGTTGCTGGTGATGATCACACCGGCTAAATCGTCCGGAATTTTTTCCATGCCGACGATACGGGTGTGCTTGTTTAAGATGCGTGTTAAGATGTTTGCTAAGGCGACTGCCAACATCGATTTTGCCTTAAACGAGAGATGTTTTCGGTTTTCTAAAAACGCATCCGTAATGGCTTTGCTTTGCGCTAACGAGAGCACCGGATCGTTGAGTTCCACTTTATGGTGAAACTGCCCGGATTCGGCGTAGCTTTTGATGTTTTGGATCACGCCTACACGGTTTTCGCCAATAATCATAATCTGATCTTCACTCCGTTTTCGAACATCGCTTTAAAAGTGGTATCGGTTGCGGCGATTGCGAGGCCGCGTTCCACCAACAATCGCAAACAGTTGGTGTCGGATTGTTTTTGTTCGTCCGAATATCCATTTTTATACGCCACGATCTCGTCATAATAGCCGCTGGTTTCGGCGTGATGCCAAAACAGGTCGCCGTACTGGATGTTGTCATAACACCACGGTTTGGAAAACAGGTTATAGTGGATCAGTTTCGGGTTCGACAACGGTTCGCGCTGGTCGTTGGGCATAGCATCCCACACCTCGGATAAATAGTAGATGTTACCGTTACAGATCGCGTTAAGATAATCTTGGTCCGGTGCGATACAGTCAAAATGATAGGTGTTAAGCAGGTTTAAAAAATGTTCTTCAAAACCGCTTTCGCGCATCTTTTTCAGGTTCATCAACAACACACCGGAATTGATATATTCGTTGGCTTTGACGCCGATGGCGTTTTCGGTATACGCAACCAACGGCGGTGTATCGGCAATCGACAGATCGTTACAAGCGCCAATGAAGTTGTCGCCGATATCGATGTCAAACAGTTCGGCGATATCACCGTTTAGCACCACGTCGCTGTCGATATAGATGCCTTTGTCGTACTGCGGAAACATGGTCGGGATAAACAGTCTGAAATAAATGGTTAACGTAAAATAGTCGCAACGTAACCGGGTACCGATACTATCGGTAATGGCATCGAATCGGTTTTTCATCTCGATGATCTCAACGTGAAAATAATCGGTTTGCAACGCTTTCAGTTTCGCCACGTTGGTTTCATTCAGACCTTGATGCAACACGATTGCTCGATAGGATTTGTTGGGATCGGCATGGCAAATGGCCGAATTCAACGCCACGCCCAAAAACGGGGCATAAGCATCATCAATTGTAAAGAAAATCGGAATTGGTTGGTTCATAGATTAGTTTCTCCTTTTGAAAATCATTCCACAACTCGTCAAACTCGTACACGTTGAGTTCGCGATGCATCTTCTCCGGTTCCCACGGTTTGACGGTTACCGAACGGATATACGGCCAGAACCGAAAAAAGGTGGTAAAGTGTTTGAAAACGGTATCGCTACGAATCGTTCCTTGGTTATTGTAACGGTCAGGCACACACCGCTTTACGGCATGTTGGTTGAGCGCGGTTTGGTCGGGCATAAACAGGCGCTTATCTCGGCACAACCGTCGACACCGATCGAATAGTCCGGTTTGGCGGATATGAGCCATGTTCATCAGTAGCACGCCTGAATTCAGATAGTTGCGTTTCCATAACGGTTTACTGAAAAACCATTTGCCGTATCGGTCGGGCACACCCACAATATCGATACCGTCTATGTTTTGGTTATAAAAATCGGTACAATCCAGTCGACACAGGACGTCGGTATCCAGATACAAAATCTTGTCGGGGATATCCTCCACCAAATCGGCGAACAAACGCAACATGCAAAGCGGTGTAAACCGTGTATCTAAGTTCGCGATCGGCAGGTGCTCCGTAAAGAGGGGAGAGACATCGATTCGCGTAACGGTGCTACCCGGTCGTTTGGTTTGCAACGTCTGTTCCAAACGGTTCGTAAATGTCGCCGGTAACGGGCGAAAGGTACGCCGTGCGGTAGCGATGCCGGCGGTCAACAGATAGATGTGGAGTGGTTGTGTCGTATGGCGTACCAGCGACAGGCAGGACAACCAAATGCCGTCTCCGATATGTTCGTCTCCGCAAAACAAGATATTCGTCTTCATCACGCCCCTTTACAGACCAGTATACCGATAAAAGCGGTAGAACAAAACCTAAGCGTCGAAGAACACGGTCTACAAAATCAGACAAAAGGGTAGAGGGCATTCTTGTGTGCATTCTACGAATGGTAGAACCAAAAAAGCCGTTGTGTTCCACGGAACACAACGGCTTTTTTTTACGGAAAACTCAGGGATTCTTCGGTCTTTTAATGCGTGACCATAGCAGAATGAAGATCTCACCGGCTACGCCTAACAGGAAGATCAAGGCGACGTTGATTTGTACAAACAAAAAGGTCGCATATATAGCGGTTAGTACCGACCACATCAAAACCGAAATGATGAGATAGTTATGACGAGGGTTGAACCATATCGAGTTAAACACCAACCACACGATGCAAGCGATCGGCATGGCATATACAAAATACAACCACTGGAAAGTGGCTTTTTCGGTAATCAACGACGTGAGAATAAACGCGAATAACGCCACAAACCACACCACGCCTTGTGCAATATAGGTGATGGCCTTGCGGTTGTATTTAGTTTCGTCGGATTGGTTGGTGATCACTTTTTCGTCGATGTTTTCTTCTCGCACCAAATAGTCCAACGATACCCCGAACACATCGGCGATATGGACCAGTACCGAGATATCGGGCGAGGATTCGCCGCGTTCCCATTTCGAAACGGCCTTGTCGGAATAGTTTAATTTTTCCGCCAGTTCCGCTTGCGTCATCTGGTTTAAGATCCGCAGTTCGGTGATGTTTTTTGCGACTGTCATTTTGATATCATTCATATGGATTACGACCTTTGCTAAATAAGATTAAATGAGGTTTTGAACACGTGTTACGATACGAGGATACCGGTCATCGGTTTGCAGGGTTCTCCTTTTACGACACGGGTTCAGTTTCGGGTAGGCCTTTTTGACTGAGCGCTTTTAGGTTAGACGAAATGATGCCGAGCGCTTGGTAGAAGGTTTGACGCATTTCGTCGGACAATCCTTTTCCGGCCATTTCCACGGCCAAGGTTGCTCGATTGGCCAACTGATGGGCCACCGCTTTGCCGTCGGCCGTCAGTACCAATTTAGCCCGATAGGCGTGCTCACCTTTTCGGGTGATAAAGCCTTTTTTCTCCATCGCCGTAATAGCGCGCGAGACGTCGGCTTTATCTTTTCCGCACATCTCCGAAAGATGCGCCGCCGTAACCTCGCCGTCATACTGCGACATCATCACCAAATAAAAGGCATAAGGACCTTTCAGTCCGTGTTTTTTCATCTCCTCGCCGGCGATCTTGTTCCAATAACGGGCTATGTTAAAAACCGCCAACGAAAACGTTTCAAATCGGTTGATCATCCTACCCCTCCTCGCGAGATGTTGAAATATCAACGTCTAAAGTATACAATACGTTGGCCGAAATGTCAACGGTCTTTCGTGGGCCAAAACGGTCAAAGCAAAAAAGAGAGAAGCCGATGCTTCTCTCTTTTTGGATTGTGTGTTATTTGAGTTCCAAGGTGACCGACGTGCCGTCGAACGACACGCGCGCTTTGCCGGTGAGAATCGCGATCACGCTTTGGTATAACAGGGTGGGATTATCCATAAAATTCTCTTTGATCAAATTGGCTTGCAGATCGTCTGCCACGCGCATCGACAACGACATCAACGCTTCATCCGCTTCGTGGATGGTGCAGATCACGTCGCGCCCGTGTTCGCGTTTTTCCACTTTGACGGTGTTGTCACGCTCGCGCTGTTTGCGAAGCAGTAACCGCAATGCTGCTTTGATGGATTGTTCACGCAGGGTGAACGGAATACGGGAGGAAAGGGTGGTGGCCACCTGTTTGCCGGTATCGGTAAGCAACAGTTCGTCGTCCCGTTCTTCCAGATGGTTTTGCCGGATCAGTTCATCAATCGCGGCTTCCGCTTCGAAGAAGTTGGCCATCTCCTCGCCTGAAAGAATATCCAAAATGGCTTGGCGCGGCAACGGAGCCGGAATGCCCATCAACATATAGCAAATCAAAATTTTAATCTCTTGATATGAAAACAAACCACCCGGTTTAACACCGGCCGAAAACGCGTCGCCCATGGATGTTTCTCCTTTCCGTACAACATGGAGTAGCCCTTTTCTTCTATTTTACCACAATATATCGTATTTGCAAGGCTTTTTCTCGGGTTTTCTTTACAAAATGAGCGAAACATGGTACACTAATACAAGCAAGGAGTGATGGGCATGTCGACAACACCATCCGTTATGTTGGATAGTGCCGCCGTTGAGCGCGCACTGAAACGGATTTCTCACGAAATCATCGAGCGAAATCAAGGGTGTGACACCATTTGTTTGGTCGGGGTGTGTCGACGCGGTGTGCCGTTGGCTAACCGCTTGGCAGAATATATTTGGCAGATCGAAGGCAAACGCGTTTCGGTCGGCAGTTTGGATATTACGCGGTATCGTGACGATATCCAGCAGATGTGGGAAGTGCCGGTGCTCAACGTGACCGACATTCCGTTTGATATCAACGGACGCGACGTGGTGTTGGTAGATGACGTACTGTATACCGGTCGAACCGCCCGGGCGGCGATGGATGCGTTGATCAAAATGGGACGTCCGGCGACGGTGCAGTTGGCGGTGTTGATCGATCGCGGCCATCGGGAACTGCCGATACGCGGCGACTATATCGGGAAAAATATTCCCACCGCCAAACTCGAACGAATTGCCGTTCGTGTGCCGGAATTTGACGGCGAAACGGCGGTTGTGTTGTATCGAAACGAGGAGGAGACTCTATGAAAAAACGTTGGTGGATCGTGTGTGTGATAGGATGCTTGTTGATCGGCATGTTGGCCGGTTGCCAACCGGCGGACGATGCATCCGGTCAAGAGGATGAAATGGATATCGGTACCGATACCTCGCTGATCCACGTGGATCTGGCGACGGTGTTCACCTTAGAGGAAATGTCGGATATTTTAGGCGTGACCGTGACCGGCAACAACGTGTTCGAAAGCGATACGTCGGTATCCTTCCAAAACGAGGAGATGCAAACGGTGGCAATCGTTGCCTTCCGCGATTGCGCACGCGACGTGTTTGACGAGATGGTCTCGTATTATGACGAGATAGAAGAAACACCGAACCTTGGTACCATCGCGTATTGGGCGACCGCCGGCGAGTTGTTGGTATATGAAAGCGGCTATGCGATCAGTGTACACGTATCGGTCACCGATATGAGCGAGGACGATGCGTTACTCATATCGCGGCATTTGGCGGCTTTGTTGATGGAACGCGCCTTTGCATAATCGGAAACTAAACCAAAGCGGCAGGAGTAACACTCCTGCCGCTTTTCGGTTATTTATCGGATTTTTTTCATGTGTTTTGGTTTGTTTCGGTACGGCCAACACACAATAACTAAAATTAGGGCCACACCGGTCACGATGATCGGAATCCACGTTGTGGGAGACGTCCAGTCGGTAACGTCTCGTTCGAATTCCGTAGAGGTGGTCGAAAAGGTAGTAGTCGTAGTGGTTTCGGTGGTAGTTGTCTGGGTGGTGGTCGGCGTGGGGGTGGTTTCGTCGGTGATCTCAATGCCGGCCATCAACCGTTGAATTTTTTCTTGCGATAACGCCACGTCATACAACGACATCTCATCCAACACCGCGTTTAAGGTGGGGTGCTCTTCGATGTTATCGCCGATCAGCAAATACGAAAAACGTAGTTGCGCAAAATCCAACATCCACAGTTCTTGGAACCGCAATTCGCCGTCAATGTAATATTTCAAATCGGTGCCGTCGATCACGATGGCTAAATGATGCCATTCACCGGTTTCCCACGCAATCGGATTACCGTCCACGTCCGACAGGGAATACTCCATGTCGATACCTTTCTTTTGTTCGCGCGTTAATACCAGTCGGTTGCCGAGTGAGTTGCCGTTTTCGTCCACGGCGTTCGGGTATACCGTGAGCAAACTCAAGTTAGGGCGATAAAACGAAAAGAAATGTTGGTTGGGGGCTGGTTCGCCGTTTACCTCGTCACCGTTCCATTGGATCCAGGCGGTAAAGGTGCAGGTGGATATGCTCAGCGGCAGATGGTTGACCATCAACAGATGACCGTCGCCGTTTAATGCCACGCCTTGTCCGTCGTAGCCGTCCACCCAGGTGATATCGTCTAACGACAACAATTTGTCGCCATTGTAATATTGCACGTACGATTTGTTAGCGTCGCCCGGTTCGTCGATGATCACCAATTCGTTATCCCGATATCCGACAGAAGTCGCCGATACCGGCATGGCTAAAACCAGACTCAGCCCGATCAAGCAGACCATCATCGCGCGTAACCATTTCATCTTGTCACATCCTTAAAGAAACATTACGTCTATTTTCCTCTTTTGTGGGGGTTTTGTCAATGGATTCGTTGAAAAAGGTTGAGATTATTTATGCCGTGTGGTATACTAAACACGATTATTACACAGGGAAGGAGTCTGCCTATGATTTCGCGACAAAAACTGGACGAAACGGCCCGCTTGGCGGCGTTATCGTTTGAGGACGATCAGCTTGACCGTATCGGTCGAGAGATGGCGGCGATCTTGTCGTTGGTCGATGAGATACCGGTTTTGGACGAGGCAGACGACGCTATGTTTCAAGCTGTCGGCACACAGCGGGATGACGCGGTGCGTCCGTCGTATGAACGAGACGAGATATTGCAAAACGCTGCGGATACACAAGATGGCTTTTTTACTTGTCAAAATGGAAAGGCGCGCTTATGATGTCGATCAAATCCATTCACCAAGGACTGATCGCGCGTGATTTTTCGTGCGCGGAATTGGTTTTGCGCTATCAAAATGCGATTACGCGGGATAATCCTCGTTTGCGCGCGTTTATTACCGTGACCGACGATGAGGCGGTCGCGGCGGCTGCACGTATAGATAAACGGTTGGCGGCCGGAGAGACGATCGGCATGCTGGCCGGTGTGCCGATGACGTTAAAAGATAATATTTCCACCCGTGGCATTCGCACCACGTGCGGATCGCGAATGTTGGCGGATTATATCCCGATATATGATGCGACGGTATGGCAACGGTTGCAAACCGCCGGCGGGATCTTGATGGGCAAATCCAATATGGATGAATTTGCCATGGGATCCACCGGCGAAACCTCCTGGTTTGGCGCCACCAAACATCCGCAGGACGCCGATCGGGTACCGGGCGGCAGTTCCGGCGGTACGGCGTGTGCCGTGGCGGCCGGATTGGCGGTGTATGGGTTGGGTTCCGATACCGGCGGTTCGATTCGGCAACCGGCGGCTTTTTGCGGCGTGGTTGGGTTAAAACCCACCTACGGTGCGGTGTCGCGCTATGGGTTGGTGGCACATGCGTCGAGTTTGGATCAAATAGGACCGATAGCGGCCACGGCCGCGGATGTAGCGATGGTGTACGACGTCATTGCCGATCGCGATCCGTGCGACGCGACGAGCGATACCGCCACACGTGTGTCGGCGGTAAGCCATTTAAACGATTCACTTTCCGGACTGCGTATCGGGGTGGTATCGACCGGTTCAGAATGGGTAGAACCGATCGTACTGGCCTCTCTTGAACGTGCGGCCCAGGTATATCAGTCGCTGGGTGCTACGTTGGTACCGGTTGAACTTCCGCTTCTTAAACACGCCATTCCGGCCTATCACGTGATCGCCGGGGCGGAAGTTGCGTCCAATTTGGCCCGGTACGACGGCATCCGTTACGGATACCGGTCTGATCAAGGAGACAGCCGGCAAGAGCGTATCGTAAACACCCGTACCGAAGGATTTGGTCAAGTGGTGAAACGGCGAATCTTGTTCGGGACGTATGTGTTACAGCAAGCGCAATACGAACGATATTATAAACGGGCCATCGCGTTTCGCCGGCAAACCACGCAGATGTTCGCCGATGCGTTTGAGCGGTGTGACGTGTTATTAATGCCGACCACTTCGACGGTGGCGTTCCGGTCGCCGGCGGCGCAGTATGCCGATCAAGACGATCTCTTTTTTGCCGATACCTTTACCGCATCGGTCAACCTGGCCGGTTTGCCGGCGGTATCGGTCCCGTGCGGCTCGGACCTGGCCGGCCTGCCGGTCGGGATGCAACTTGTCGGTAAACGCTTTGCGGAACCGACGATCTTAAACGCGGCGCATCAATTTGAACAAGCGACCGCGTCGGTGTTTGTGCGGCAGGGGGTGTCGGTATGACCTATGAAATGGTGGTCGGACTCGAAACCCATATGGAACTGGCGACACGTTCGAAGATCTTTTGCGGATGTTCCACTGCGTTTGGTGCGCCGCCCAACACCCAATGTTGTCCGGTGTGCATGGGGTTTCCTGGCGCGTTACCGGTACTCAATCGGCAAGCGGTCATGCTCGCGGTGACGGCCGGCCTGGCGACCGGATGCACCATTCATCCCGTGACCAAAACCGATCGCAAACAGTACCAATACCCCGATCTGCCGAAAGCGTATCAGATCACACAGTTTGATCGGCCGTTATGCACCGATGGGCAAGTGACCTTGTCGTCCGGCAAACGCATCCGCATTGCGCGGATACATATCGAAGAAGATGCCGGCAAACTGATCCATCAAACCGACGGTGTGGCGATCGACTATAATCGATGCGGTGTGCCGTTGATCGAAATCGTCACCGAACCGGATTTTCGCACTACCGATGAGATTCGGGAATATCTGGAACAACTGCAACGCCTGATGCAATACGCCGGCGTGTCCGACGGTAAAATGCAGGAAGGATCGATGCGATGCGACGTCAACGTGTCGGTGCGACCGGTCGGTTGCACGGCGCTTGGTATCCGTACCGAGATCAAAAATGTCAATTCGTTTCGGTTTATCGAACAGGCGGTCGCGTTTGAGGCGGACCGCCAGATCGCTTTGTTGCAAAACGGGCAACCGGTCGTGCAGGAAACCCGTCGTTATAACGAAACCAAACGCACGACCGAAAGCATGCGCGGCAAAGAGGATGCGACGGATTATCGGTATATGCGAGAACCGGATCTCGGCACCATTACGGTGTCGCAAGCGGATATCGATTGGTGCCGCGCGGCGTTACCGGAACTGCCGGCTTCGCGCAAAACGCGGTATATAGAACAATACGGATTGTCCGAGCGCGAGGCGAACGTGCTGTTGAAATACCGGCCGTTAGCGGATTATTTTGAAACCGCAAGCCGGGATGTGTCTAAATCGTTAGTGGCGCGCTGGATCACCGGCCCGTTATTCAGTCGCTTGCCGGACGAATCGGCCAAACAACAAGCGGACATGCCGGTTTTGGCGGATCATCTTCGCCGTTTGGTGGCATTGGTAGATGACGGTACCTTACGATTGAACGTGGCAAAACGTATTCTGGATCGCATGATGGATACTGGCTTGGCACCGGACGATCTGATCACCGATGCCGATCGCGCAATCATCGACGACGAAACCTTGTGCGGTATATGCCGACAGGTGATTCACGATAATCCGCGCGCGGTGACGGATTATCGCGACGGTAAACATACGGCCATACACGCGTTGGTCGGCGGTGTCATGCGTGCGACCGGTGGTGCGGCGGATGCTCGCACAGTCGAACAGACGTTAAGGCGGTTACTCGATACAGAAAAGAGCGAATGATATGAATCGAAAACAATTACAAAGCAACGGCTTGTTGTTGCTGGCGGCGTTGATTTGGGGCGTGGCGTTTGTGGCGCAAAGCGATGCCATGAATCACGTCGGTGCGTTTACCTTTAACGGTGCACGCTTTGTGTTGGGTGCACTGGCGCTATGGCCACTGGCGGCCTATAAACAAGCGAAACTCACGCCGGCCGAGCGCGTGTCACAACGGCGTCCGCTATGGATAGGGGCGTTGCTTTGCGGTGTGACGTTAGGGGTAGCTTCGGCGTTACAGCAACACGGGCTCATCGAAACCTCGGCCGGAAAAGCCGGCTTTTTGACCGCGCTATACGTGGTGTTGGTGCCGCTGATCGGGCTACTGTTTAAGCGGCACGTGGCGTATACCGTGTGGATCGGTGTCAGTATGGCGGTGGTGGGTATGTACCTGCTTTGTATCAACGAACAATTATCGTTAAATCGCGGCGATATGTTGATTTTACTGTGTGCGGTAGTGTTTGCCATCCAGATGGTACTGGTTGGACATTACGCTCCGTTGGTGGACGGTGTCAGTTTAGCGTGTTTGGAATTTGCCGTGGCCGGTATCGGCAACCTTGTTCCGGCCTTGTTGTTCGAACACCATCACATCGAATCGTTAATGGCGGCATGGTTGCCGTTGTTATATACCGGCTTGTTGTCGAGTGGGGTAGCGTACACGTTGCAGATTCTCGGACAACGGCATGCCCATCCGGCGGTCGCCTCGCTGATCTTGAGTTTGGAATCGGTGTTTGCGGCGTTATCCGGTTGGGTACTGCTACACGAAAGATTGTTGCCGCGTGAACTGATCGGTGCCGTATTGATGTTGGCGGCGGTTATTCTGGCGGAAATCCCGGTTAAACGAGGAAAGGGAGAGTCTGTATGACGATCATTACCATCACCTTAAATCCGGCGTTTGATCGGCATTGTTATATTGCCGATTTTGAGGCCGGACATGAATTTGTGGCGACCGATACCCAGATCGATGCCGGCGGTAAAGGTGTCAACATCGCGCGCGCTCTTACGGTTAACGGCGTGGAAAGTGAGACGGTTGTTGTGCTTGGTGAACAGAACCGAGAATCGTTTTGTGCTCAATTAAAGCAGGATGGTCTTGCTTTTCAAGATATCACGGTCTCCGGCCGTATTCGCGAAAACCTCACCATTCATACCGATACCGGTACCGAAACACGCATTGCATTTGCCGGCTTTTCGATCGATGGCCGCACGTTGGACCGTGTATACGAGATGGTCGAGCCGTTATTGGTGGATGAACCGATCGTTACGTTGACCGGTCGAATGCCGGATAGCTTGCCGATGACGGATTTACAACGATTTGTTGCCAAACTCAAAGCGCAAGGGGCTAAACTTGTGATCGATTCCCGTTCGTTTACGAAGGCGGATTTGATCGAGGCTGCCCCGTGGTTGATTAAACCGAACCAAGAGGAAATCACCACGTACCTGGATCGCCCGATCAACGGGTTTGCCGATGCTTTGGCCGGCGCGAAAGCGTTATGCGCGGCCGGCATCGAACAGGTGATGGTCAGCTTAGGCGAACAGGGCGCGATGTTGGTCACGGCGGCCGATACGTACGTGGCCACCGCACCGGCCGTGACGGTACAGTCTACCGTGGGGGCGGGGGATAGCTCGATCGCCGGGTTTTTGGCGGCCCGTAAAGAAGGGTGTTCGCCGGCGGCGTGTTTGGCGCGTGCGGTGGCGTTTGGCAGTGCCGCGTGCGAAACGAGTGGGACTCGTCCGCCGCATCCCAATGCGGTGGCTAGATTGTTGACGAAGATCACGGTGCAGTTCATTGGATCAAGGGGGTAGTTCATATGGATATATTTTGGAACGTGATTGAAGCGAACCGACAAGATCACACCTGCCTTCCGTTTTGGAGCTGGAACGATCGACTGGAAACGGACGAACTCAAACGCCAGATCGATTTGATGCGCAAAGCCGGATTGGGCGGTTACTTTATGCACGCGCGCGGTGGACTTGAAACCCCGTACATGGGGGACGAATGGATGCAGGCGATTCGCACCGGTATGGATCATGCCGGGGACGATATGCAAGCGTGGGCGTACGATGAGAACGGCTGGCCGAGTGGGTTTGCCGATGGCGTTATTCCGAAAATGGGTGTGGAGCATCAGCAAAAGACCTTGGTTCGTTGTATCGTCGGGACCGATGCGTTTGATCCCGATACCGTGTTGGGATATTACCGCAAAACCGGCGACGGTATGGTGATGACCGATACGCCCGAAAACGGGGATATCGCGGTGGTTTGTGTGGTGAATCCATATTATATCGACACCATGAATCCGGATACCATCCGGCGTTTTCTCGACGAAACACACGAGAAATATTATCGGCAGTTCGGTGCCGATTTCGGCACGCGGTTGCAAGGCTTTTTTACCGATGAACCGCAGTATGGGGCGTATAACACACCGTGGTCGCCGTTGCTGGAACAGGCGTGGCGTGACCGCTACGGCGAAGAGTTGCGTCCCCTTTTGGGATGGTTGTTTATCGAAGGCGACGGCAGTCGTCGGATGAGAACACGGTATTATACCCTCGCCGGGGAGCGGTATCGAGAATGCTTTATCAAGCAGATGTACGATTGGTGCACCGATCATGGGTGCGAACTCACCGGTCACGTTATGCAGGAAGAAAATTTAGTCGTGCAACTGGCTTCAACCGGTGGTGCGATGCCGTGTTATGAATATTTCCATATGCCGGGTGTGGATTGGCTCGGCAGACAGGTCGGTTCGCCCGTCACCCCCAAACAGGTGGGTAGTGCGGCGGCTCAACTGGGCCGTAAACGTGTATTGACCGAGAGTTTTGCGTTGTGCGGATGGGACGTGCCGTTTAACGAACTGCGCCGCATAGCCGGTTGGCAGTTTGTCAACGGCGTCAACCGCATCTGTCAACATCTGTCGGCGTACAGTTTGCGCGGTCTTCGCAAACGTGATTTCCCGCCGTCGTTGCACGTACAACAACCTTGGTTTGAAGAATATGCCGGTTTTAACGATTACGTTACGCGGCTCGGCAGTGCGCTGGCACAAGGGCAAGAACTGGTTGACGTGTTGTTGGTTCAACCGCGTCAAGCGGTTGCGGCGGTGTTTGATCTAAACCATATTGCCAAAGCCGCACAGATCAATGCGGATTTTGAACAAACCAGTATTCGTTTGGATGGATTACATATCGGTCATCATTACGGCGACGAGACGTTGATGTCGAAATTCGGTTCGGTGGATGGCGCCGCGTTGAGGGTAGGGCAGATGACCTATCACACTGTCATTTTACCGTCCTGCTCGACCTTGCCGCGCCGCGTGGCCGAGTTGTTGCTTGCTTTTGCGCAAAACGGTGGTCGTGTGTTAGCGATGGGGGATCGCCTGTGCGAAATTGACGCCGCGCCCGATACGTTGGCGAATCAACTCGCGGCGTATGCAAAACCGTTGCCCGAGACGGATGCCGCCTGGCGCGCCATGCTCGCCGGTGACGATAGTTTATCGATCGTTCAAAACGGGGCGGAATGCGACGGGTTATCCTGCATGGTGCGCCGGTTGGATGACGGCCGTCGCCTGTTTTTCGTCACCAACCGTACACAAACCGATTTCGGGGCGTGTACGTTATCGATTACCGGCGTCACTGGTTTGCTCGAATTGGATCTGATCCAGGGCCGTGAACTGGCGATCGCGGTATCGCCGCGCGACGGTCGCACCGTGTGGACGGCTTCGTTTGCGTCTTCCGAAGCGCACGTCTTTATCGAAACCGACGCAGCGTACACCGCGGAACCGTTACCGACAACCGAACGTATCGTGCTGGATCATCTGGTATTGTCCGACCGCACCGATAATTTGCTCACGTTGGATATGTGCGAATATCGAGTAGATGGCGGCGACTGGCAACCGAAAAAAGCGGTTATTTTACTGCAGGATGAATTGTTAGCCAAGCAAAAACCGTGTGCGGTGGATCTGCGATTCACCTTTAACGTGACCGACCTCGATCGGATTGGTGCGTTGTGTCTCGCGATGGAAACGCCCGACCAATATACGCTTACCTTAAACGGAAAACCGTTCACCTTTACGGATAGCGGCCACGTGGGGGATTATGCGTTTCGTAAAAGCGATATCCGCGCGTTTGTGCGCGAAGGGGCTAACGAATTGATCGTCGCTGCCGATTTTTATCAATCGCCCAAGGTGTACGAGGTGTTGTTTGGCGACAACGTACACGAAACCGAGCGCAACAAACTCACCCTGGATACCGAACTTGAAAGCGTGTATCTGGTGGGGGATTTCGGGGTATCGTTTGATGGGGAATACCGTCGTGGCGACCGATGCGCGATTTGGACAGATAAAACCGGTGTGTTTTCGATCACACCGCCGCCCGATTCGGTGGATATGCGCGACATTACCCCAAACGGGTTTTGGTTCTTTGCCGGCCGTATGCGGTTTTCACAAGATATCACGGTTCACCCGAAACGGCGTACCGAGTATTATGTGTCGCTGTCGACTTTAAAAGCACCGGCGGCGGTGGTATGGGTTAACGGGCACAAGGTCGGCACCTTGGCGTTTGCACCGTATCGTGTCACCGTGACCGAATGGTTGCGCGACGGCGACAACCGTATTGAGATCGAACTGTTGTCCGGCAACCGCAACTGGTTAGGGCCGCACCATCGCCCTGTCGGCGAGAGTTATATGGTTACGCCGGCTACGTTTGGCGATCAACGCAGTTGGGCGGATGAACAAGAACACGGCCCGTATTGGACCGATGACTATTGCTTTGTCGAATTCGGAGGCGAATAACTATGCAGGCTAATTTTCACACCCACACCAAACGTTGCGGTCATGCATCCGGTGAAGATCGCGATTATATCGAGGCCGCGCTAAAAGCCGGTTTTCACACGATTGGGTTTTCCGATCATGCGCCGTTTGTGTTCCCGGACGGATACGTTTCCAAGTGGCGCGTGCAACCGGAGGCGTTGGATGATTACGTGACCTCGATCAACGCATTAAAAGAGGAATATCGTGGCCGCATTCAGGTGTTACTGGGGTTAGAGATGGAATATTTCCCGGCCTTGTTTGACGAGGCGGTTCGCACGGCCAAACAAGTTGGGATGGACTATCTGATTCTATCGCAACACGCCTACGGCAACGAGTATGATACCGTGGACGAACAGATCGGTTCGCCCCGGCACGCGTTTTTTAAAACCGATCGGGAAGACGATCTGTTGGCGTACGTGGATCAGTTGGTGGCCGGCATTCAAACCGGGGTGTACTCGTACGTGGCCCATCCGGATGGATTGAATTTCACCGGCGACGAGGCGTTGTATCGCCGTGAGATGCGCCGGCTGTGTGAGGCGGCGAAGGCGCAGGGGTTGCCGTTGGAGATCAATCTATTGGGCCTTTCGGAAGGTCGCCATTACCCGTCCGACCGCTTTTTCGCCATTGCGGGCGAGGTGGGTAACCGGGTGATCTTTGGGTATGATGCGCACGATCCGGCGATGTTCCAAAACGAAGAGGCCTTAAAACAAGGGGAGGCGTTTGCCGCCAAACACGGGCTTATCGTGACCGAAGAAATACCGTTTCCGCTAAAACAAAGATAAAAAAGAAGCCTTGACAATGTCAAGGCTTCTTTTTTTATTTTACGAGATCTTTTAATTCGTCGATCGATTCGACCACGTGATTGAAATGTGCGATCATCGGTTCTTCGTGATAGATCGAGTGACCGATGCATTCGCGTTTGACCAACACTTTGGTATCGATCGGAGCGTGATAACTCAACGTTAACCACTCCAATGGGGCGGCGGTGGGTTGTACCATCATGAGTTTATCAAATTTCGCATCGCCCACCAGGCGTTGCCATTCGCCACTGGTTTGATACAGCGTGGCGGCCTCGTTTAGGTCGATGCGGCGGTTACGCAACTTGTCCAACATCTGTCGTTTCGCGCCACGTTTGACGTTGGGACATTTGTCGTTAATCAAGATACGTACGCGCGGATCCACCACCGTTTCGAGCAACCGTTTTTGTGCTTTCTTTTTCGGCTTAGCCGACATCAACGTCACGTCATACTTGTCATAATCCACTTCGCTTAACCAGTGAATCAACGGCGTTAAATGCGCAAACGATTTACTGAAATCGGCCATGATCAACCATTTTTCCTTGCCGTTGCGGCAGTTCATGGTTTCGCCCGGTTTATTCAAGAACACTGCATCCAGCACACGGTCGGCGGCTTGTCCGTCTTCCTTCGAACAACACCACGCTTGCATCGCTTGATACTTGTCGCGATATTCTTCTTTCACCTCTTCGATACGGTTGATGCTTTCGGCAATACCTTCCAAAGTGGTGCTTACCGGTCCGGGCATGTCTTCCATCGGGATATACAGGCCGCGGTTAGTGGTATAATTCTCAAGATCCGGCACATAGAACAGGATCGGCTTGCCGGTTCCGACAAAATCAAAAAAGATGCTGGAATAGTCGGAAATCAAGATATCGACCACGCTAAGCAATTCGTCGGTATCGATGGTAAACGGCACACAGATCTTGCGCATGTCGGGATCGTTGAAGGTGACTTTATACAAGAAATAATGCACCCGCAAAAACACTTCGTATTCATCGGTGTTGATGTGCTCGTTGAGGATCTTGACCGATTCTTTCAGTTCGTCCAGATCGTATTCTAATGCATTGTATCGCGCGCCTTTCCAGGTCGGGGCATACAACACGATCTTCTTATCGGTCGAAATACCGGCCGCGCGCATCCGCTCCATCACGTATTCGCGATCGGTGTTGCGGATCATATCGGTGCGCGGCAACGGTTCGTCCAACAACTGTCCTTCGAACAGGCCATCCATTTTATACGCTTGTTTAAACATGCGCTCACCGGTAAAGTGGTTGGCGGCCACTAAGTGGGTGGCGTTGAGGAAATTGTGCACGATGTTCATAGTCGCGCCGATGCGTTCGCCCGGCCGTTCGTATCCCATGACTTTGGTGGGTACGCCATGCCACGTGTTTAAAGATATCTGTTCCGGCCGGCGCGCAAAGAATTGCGGAACCGATGAGTTGGTCACGATGTATTTCGCGGTAGACAGATATCGCAGATACTCGTTACCCATACGGGTGACGAATTTCACGTTCGGCATCGCGCGGAACTCATCCAAATTGAGTTTGGAAGCTTGTTCGTTACTGACCGTCCACACGTGGGTAAAGTCTTTAAATTCATCGCGTTTGAGCATCGCTTTGAACAAAGCGCGCGGACTGTCTAAAATACCCAGTCCACTAAAGGCGTCGTACAACACCGTTTGCTCTTCGATCGGCAGCTGACGGTACTGCGCCACTTTGGCACGCCGATTGCTGAGTGCAAACCGTCTGACGCGTTTCATGAGTTTCTTTTTCAATTTACGCCATTTGGATTTGCGGCGCTTTTTGGGTTTCGCTTGTTCCGGTTCGGGCTCAATTTCCGGTTCCGGTGTCAGGTCAAGATCCTGAAATGCTTTGCCGGTTTGTACCGGATCGAGTTCCGGTTTGTTAAATTCAAAGAAATGCTTGCTTTTTCGTTTAGAAACCGGCGGCAACTGCAAATAGTCCCCATACACCCGTTCCAAAATTTTGTGTGCTTTGGCCGGAACCGGTAACTGGTGACCTTCAAATTCCATATAGGCCGGTTCGCCGAAATAGTCTTTCGGGAAGGTTTCCTTTTTGACACTGTATAAACTGGAAAACACACACAAGCACGGCATGGAAGGATCGTCCGTTTCGGTCATCAACCGGGTTATCTGATCGTGGATCGAATCAAACGATCGTAAAGCACCGTATACCTTTAACGGGTAGTAGTATTTCAAACGTTTTTTCAACGTTTTGTACCACGATTTCGTATGCAATCCCGATTTAACCCACAACGTGCGGCGCAGAATACGCAACGTGCGGTAACGCCGTTTCATGGATTTGGTGTATTCGGCCGGCACGTAATCCAGCGGGAAGATATCCAAGCTGGGTCCGTTGTTCAGTGCGATACCGCTTAACCGTTCTTTGGTATGTTCGGTTTTACGCGTCATTTCCACCTGTGACAAAATCGACCAGTGGTGCGGATTGGTGTCCGGGCTATCCAGTTCATAGCCGTCCGGCAACCCGGTTTTGGCCAGTTCCAAAAACCGTTCGTAGTCGGCACGCGGCATCAGCAGATCCACGTCATCGTCCCACGGGATAAACCCTTTGTGACGCACCGCGCCAAGCAGGGTGCCTTCGCCCAAATAATACGTAAGGTTGTGCTTGCGGCAAAACGCATCCACCACCAATAAAATTTCGGTCACATACCCTTGCAACAATCGCATATATCCATAATCGTCCGGCGTCATGTTGAGTTCTACGCCGTCCGGCAACATCACATGACCTTGTTCGGTTTCGGTGATATTCATGGGTATGGTTTTGTTTTCGGCAATCATACTTTTACACCTCAAACTATAACGTCGTTCATCGAAAACCATTCCGGTGAACGTGCTATGATTATATCATATCTTTCAAAAAGTATCAATATATGTTTTACAAATCCGAAATTTGTCGAAAATGGCATGAAAAACCGCCGCCCTTTTAAGGACGACGGTGTGGGATGATGCCGTTAGTCGTGGCGTTCCTTTTGCGATCGAAGAATTTCGCCGGTTTCGGCATGAATATCGTAGTCGAATTCATATTCAGCGGTTTCAAAGGTGATGTCGTATATCGAAACACCGCGTTCTTTCTCCAGCTCTATTTCCAGATCAAACACATCGGTTTCATGAACGCCGGCGTGGGCCAAGGCGGCCGCTTTCGCTTGGTCGCGCGTTAACAGTTTCGCGGTCGCGTTGGCGGAAGGGGAGGTGGTTGTGGTGGCGGACGAAGAGGCAGCGTTGGTTTTATCGAGATTTGGCACCAACCGACTACACCCGGCAAGCACTACCAAGGCGCAAACGACAGATATTAAAACAAGCAGTTTTTTCATAACGCGATCTCCTTTGTTGGGTGACAAAAAGGGGGCGGATGTCATCCGCCCCCTTTTGTGAACTTATTTGAAATAACGGTTGAGCAGTCCTTCGAATGCCTTGCCGTGTCTCGCTTCGTCCTTCGCCATCTCGTGGACGGTGTCGTGGATGGCATCCAGTCCGAGCTCTTTAGCGCGACGCGCCAGTTTCATTTTGCCGTCGGTAGCGCCGAATTCCGCTTCTACCCGCATCGACAGGTTCTTCGCGGTGCTGTCGGTCAACACTTCGCCGAGCAGTTCAGCAAATTTGGCGGCGTGTTCGGCTTCTTCATACGCCGCTTTTTCCCAATACAGGCCAATTTCCGGATAGCCTTCGCGGTGGGCAACACGCGCCATCGCGAGATACATACCGACTTCGCTGCATTCGCCATTAAAGTTAGCACGCAACATGTCGATGATTTCAGCATCCACGCCTTGCGCGATTCCTACGCGATGTTCATCGGCCCATTCGCGTTTTTCGCCGCCGACTTCTTTGAATTTTTCGGCCGGCACGCCGCAAGTCGGGCAAGCCATCGGGGCACTGTCACCGGTGTGAACGTAACCGCAAACCGTACAAACAAACTTTTTCATAATTTCATTCCTCCGTTAATATGATAATTTAATTTTTTTGACACGAACAACAATCTTGACAAATGCCGGAAAACAAAATCGTTTCGAATTGTACTTCCGCCATGTCGCTGGGGGTAATAGCGCGAACCTGCGTCTCATCCAAGGGGAAATCCAACACGCGTTCGCATTTGGTGCATCGAAAATGGCCGTGTGGGTGAGGGTTTCCGTCAAATCGGTTTTCACCGGTACCGACGGCAATCACTTTGACCAATCCTGCTTTTTCCAACGCGTGCAAAGAATTATAAATCGTGGTGCGTGAAAAATGAGGATACTGTTTCACAACCGCTTCATAAATGGTATCCGCAGACGGGTGGATCGGGTGATGAATAAGATATTCATATACCGCTGCCCGTTGTGGCGTTACCCGCAACCCGTGTTGCTGTAACGCGAGACACACGTTCATACACAACCCTCCTTTGAAATAAATTGTAATTTGTAATGATTACAATGTTAGTATAACAACAAGAATGCGTTTTGTCAACATCCAAATTAAAAATTTTTCAAAAATTTTTGCAAAAAAATGGAAAAAGCTTTCTCGCAACGGAGAAAGCTTTTTTATATATAGGATTAATGTTGTAACAAGGTGTTCATCAGAGAACCGACCGGTTTTACCTCGGCGCAGATGCCGGCGGCGGTCTGTTCGGTAAAGCAATCGACGCCCGGCTTGGTTTTGTCCGACCGGTATAACAGATAGGGGACCGGATCGGCTGAGTGGGTGCGTGTAGCCAACGGGGTGGGGTGATCCGGTAGGATCAGTACCGAAAAATCGCCCATCTGCCGCAGTTCCTCCAACAACGGGGCCAACAAACGTCGGTCTATTTCTTCGATGGCGCGCACTTTGTTTTCTGGTTCACCGCGGTGGCCGCATTCGTCCGGTGCTTCTACGTGGACGTATACTAAATCGGCCCCCTCACGCAACGCTTGCACGGCTGCTTGTTGTTTGCCTTCAAAATTGGTATCGATATAGCCGGTCGCGCCTTCCACTTCATACACCTTCATGCCGTTGAGACGCGCGATACCTTTGAGCAGGTCGACGGCTGAGATCATAGCGCCGTTTACTCCAAATCGATCGTAGAAGTTCTGCAGGTTCGGGCGACTGCCTTGCCCCCACAACCAGATCGCGTTAGCCGGGGCCAACCCTTTGGCGCGTCGCGCAACGTTGACGGGATGGTCGGTCAGCAGATCAACGCTTTTTTGCATCATGTCCAAAAGCGGTGCAGCGCTGGGATGTTTGGCGAGATGATCACCGATCACCTGGCCGGAAATATCGTGCGGCGGCGTGAGTGTGCCGATATCGCCGGTTTGCCCGTGCCACACTAAACAATGCCGGTATGCTGTACCGGTGTGGAACGAAAAGGTTTCGTTTCCAAACGCCGCTTGTAGTGTATGGATCAATTCGTCGGCTTCGTCGGTGTGGATGTCACCGCCGCAGTAGTCGGCCATATGCTTTTGGGTATAGTCGGTTTCATCGGACAAGGTAACCAGATTGCACCGCAGTGCCATATCGTTGTCACCTAGTTCCACGCCGATATTAGCCGCCTCCAACGGGGAACGGCCGGTATAGCAATCCGACGGGTTATAACCGAGCACCGACAAGTTGGCCACGTCACTACCGGGGGACATGCCGGCCGGTACGGTTTGTACCATGCCGATTTCCGAAACGGCCGCGAGCGCATCCATAGTCGGCTTGTTTGCGCACATCATCGGCGTTTTCCCACCGAGAACGTCGTGCGGTGTGTCGGCCATGCCGTCGCACAATAAAATCACATATTTTTGCATTTAAAACACCTCGTTTTGGCAACTGTGTTTCTCATTATACACGAAATGTTGTCAAAACAAAAGAATAAAATAAAAAATATTAAAAAATAGTTACCATCACGCGAAAAAGCATTGCTTTTTCATCTATAAAAGGGTATAATACAACTAATCATTATCGTGGGTAGATTTGGGCTTTTTGTTCTCCCGCAGGAAAAGGTGTATAGCTATGAATGTATTAGGATTAACCGCCAACATGGATGTGATGGCGTTGCTGCAAGAATCGGGCATGACGGTATTGATCGGTTGCGTGGTCGTATTTTCGGTGTTGTTGTTATTAACGATCATCTTTAAATTGTTTGGTGTGGTGGCCGGTTCGTTGACGAAACCGGAAGCGGCACCGGCACCGGTGTTGGTGTCGAAACCGGCTATACAACCCATGTCGGCACCGGCCAAACCGGTCGTGCAAAACGGCGTCAGCGATGAGGTTGTGGCCGTGATCGCGGCCGCCGTCGCGGCCATGTCGGCCGACAGCGGAACGACTTACGCGGTGCGCCGCATTGCGCGTTCGACGACCGGTCGATCGGCATGGGCAGCAGCCGGCATCGCGGAAAATACGCGCAGTTTCTGATCTGGGGGATTTCTTTATGCAAGATTTATGGTTAGCCATACAACAATTATGGGCCGAATCCGGTATTGTACAACTGTTGAATTTTGAAAACGGCGGTTGGAAAAATTTGATTATGCTTGGGATCGCATGCGTGCTGATCTATCTGGCGATCAAAAAACAGTTTGAACCGTTGTTACTGTTGCCGATTGCGTTTGGGATGCTGTTGGTCAATCTGCCGCTTTCCGGCATCATGGATCCGCAACAAAACTCATTGGTTCAATTTACTAATGAAGAATTATCGTCCTATGTTGACGGTACATATGAACAGAACTATCCGGTGTATACCATGGAAGCGAACGTTCCGGTCGATCAAGTTACGATTCGGGAAGAGGTTAATGCCAAGGGACAATCGGTAGTGGTATGTACGGTTGGCGAGGCCCGTTACTTGGTGGAGGAAATCGAAGGCGATACCGCTACGGTAATTGTGCCGTATTGGCAACACTTTGAGCAGGGCGGCTTGTTTTGGTATTTGTATCAAGGGGTAAAATTCGGTATTTATCCGCCCTTGATCTTTTTGGGGATCGGTTGTATGACCGATTTTGGACCGTTGTTATCTAACCCGGCCAGTTTCTTGTTGGGTGCGGCGGCGCAACTCGGTATTTTCCTTGTGTATTTCGGCGCGCGCATGGTTGGCTTGCTCGGGGTAGAAGGGGTAGCGTTTACGGCGCAAGAAGCTGCCTCGATTGCGATTATCGGCGGGGCGGATGGGCCGACGGCGATTTATTTAACTTCGAAATTGGCGCCGCATTTGTTAGGCGCGATTGCGGTGGCGGCATACTCGTATATGGCGTTGGTCCCGATTATCCAACCGCCCATTATGAAAGCGCTTACAACCAAAAAAGAACGTTCGGTTGTGATGACACAACTGCGCACGGTTTCGAAAACCGAGAAGATTTTGTTCCCGATTTTCGTGTCGGTTATTTGCGTGTTATTATTGCCAAGCGCCGCACCGCTGGTTGGGATGCTGATGTTGGGTAACTTGTTCCGCGAAAGCGCGGTGGTAGAACGGTTAAGCAAAACTGCACAAAACGAATTGATGAATATTATTACTATTTTACTTGGCATTACGGTCGGTGCAACAGCTAATGCTGCCACCTTCTTGCAATGGAAAACCCTGTTGATTATTGCACTGGGATTGTTGGCGTTCTGCTTTGGAACGACCGGTGGCGTATTGCTTGGCAAGTTGATGTATGTTTTAACAGGAGGCAAGGTCAACCCGTTGATCGGCTCGGCCGGCGTGTCGGCGGTTCCGATGGCGGCGCGCGTGGCGCAAAAAGTCGGGCAAGAAGAAAACCCCGGCAATTTCCTGTTGATGCACGCTATGGGCCCGAACGTGGCCGGCGTAATCGGCTCTGCTGTAGCGGCAGGTGTGTTGCTGAGTTTGTTCGGTTAATCCCACAACGGGAGGGAGATGCGTTTCTCCCTCCCGTTATGACTATTACAACCAATAAGGAGATACCATGTCCACGGAGTTTAAACAATACAAACAGCAGATTCTCGCACGGGAATTTGCGCGGATGAACGATCGGCAACGCCAAGCGGTTTTTACCGCTAACGGGCCGCTTTTGATATTGGCCGGTGCCGGTAGCGGTAAAACCACCGTGCTGGTCAATCGGATTGCTTGCCTGATCCAATACGGCGATGCCAAAGCCGATTTTGCCGGATTTGGCGAACCGGATGCCGAATCGATGGCGTTGTTGCGCGATTGTGCGGCAGGATTGTGCCCGGTAGATGATCGCGTGCGCGCACTGATTGCGGCCGATCCGTGCCCGGCGTGGAAGATCTTGGCGATCACCTTTACCAATAAAGCGGCCGGCGAACTCAAAGAACGATTGGTCCGCATGTTGGGGGACGAAGGCGGCGAGGTTACTGCCGGTACGTTCCACTCGTTTTGCGCGCGTATTTTGCGAATGGATGGGGATAAACTCGGTTATTCGTCCCACTTTACTATTTACGATACCGATGATAGTCGCCGTTTGATGAAAGAATGTATGAAACTGCGTAACGTCGACGAAAAACTGTTGTCGCACAAAACGATATTGGGTGAAATTTCCCGTGCCAAAGATTCGCTGATCTCGCCGGAAGAGTTTGCGATCAATGCCGGTTCGGATGTGCGGTTAAAACGCGTGGCGGAATGCTATGCGTTGTATCAACAAAAACTGCGCGAAGCCGATGCCATGGATTTTGACGATCTGATCTGTCGCACGGTGGCACTGTTTCGTGAACATCCCGACGTGTTGGACAAGTATCAACGGCGGTACCGTTACGTGATGGTGGACGAGTATCAAGATACCAACCACGCGCAATACCAGTTGGTCAGTCTGCTTGCCGCTAAATCCGGCAACCTGTGCGTCGTTGGAGACGACGATCAAAGCATCTATAAATTCCGCGGCGCTACGATTGAGAATATATTGGAGTTTGAAGATACCTTCCCAAACTGTACCGTCATTCGGTTGGAACAAAATTACCGGTCCACCCAAACGATTTTGGATGCCGCTAACGCGGTGATCGAGAAAAACACCGCCCGCAAAGGCAAAACGCTGTGGACGAATAACGGGGTTGGCGAACAGGTGCAAGTACATATCCTTAACAACGAAGATGAAGAGGGACAACTCATCGTCGACACGGTGATGAACGGGGTAACCGCCGGTCGGCATCTGCGTGATTTTGCGGTATTATACCGCGCTAACGCGCAATCCAACGCCATTGAACGGGCGTTGGTCAAAGCCGGTGTACAGTACCGTATCATCGGTGGCCATCGGTTCTTTGATCGTCTGGAAATTCGTGACGCGATGGCCTATTTGCGTGTGATTGCCAATCCGGACGATGCAGTGAGCTTGCGGCGGATTATCAACAACCCCAAGCGCGGCATCGGCGACACCACGTTGGATCACGCGGCGGAAATTGCCGACGGATGCGGCCTGTCGCTGTACGAGGTGCTGAAAAATGCACGGGATTATCCTACGATATCGCGCGCGGCGGCCAAGATCGACGGGTTTATGGCGATGATGGAGGAACTGCGTTCTCTTAACGAGACCGAGGACATTTCGATCCGTGAATTGTATGATACCATGTTGGAAAAAAGCGGCTATCTCGCGATGTGGCAACTCGCCGGCGAGGCCGAAACCGAACGGGTGGAATCGCTTAAAGAATTGTCCTCGTCGATTCAAGATTTTGAAAGTCGTGCCGACGAATTGCCGGAACTCACCGGCTTTTTGGAAGAAGCGGCGCTGATGACCGATATTGATAACTACGATGCCGGGGCGGATTGCGTGTCGCTGATGACCATCCATTCCGCCAAAGGATTGGAATTCCCGGTGGTGTTTTTGCCGGGCATGGAAACCGGTTTGTTCCCCGGCTATCAATCGGTATTTGATCCGTCTCAAATGGAAGAAGAACGCCGGTTATGCTACGTGGGACTGACGCGCGCGCGGGAAGAGCTGATCTTGTCTCGCGCCAAAAGCCGTATGCTGTACGGCTCGACGCAACGCAACATGCCGTCGGCATTTTTAAACGATATTCCGGCTCATCTGACCGAAGAGCACGAGCGCGAATCGAACGAGTATTATCCGTCGTTTTCGCGTGGCGGCAACAGCGCTGGATTCAACACCACCGTATCGTATGCCAAACGGCCGGCCACGCCGGCTCCTACGCCGGTTTCGACCGGTGCGGCGTACCGATATCAAAAACCGCAACCGGTCGCTAAACCGGCCGGCGATGCGTTATCGGTTACGGTCGGTATGCGTGTGAAACATTCGGTGTTCGGGGAAGGTACGGTCAAAAAAATCACCCCCATGGGCAACGATAAACTGTTGGAGATCCAATTTGATACCGTCGGTGTGAAGAAGATCATGTCCAACTATGCGCGGTTGACCGCGATATAAAGGAGTTAGTAGGATGAAAGTGGTATTTCAACGGGTGACCGAAGCATCGGTCACGGTGGATGAACAACCGATATCGTCGATCGGTGCCGGTGCGCTGCTGTTATGCGGCATCGAAGTCGGCGACACCGAAGCCGACGTTCGTAAAATGGCCGATAAAGTGGCCGGCCTTCGGGTGTTTTCGGACGAAAACGGGAAATTCAATTTCTCGGTCAAAGATATCGGCGGCGAGATCTTGGCGGTATCGCAGTTTACGCTATGTGCGAATTGTTCGCATGGTCGCCGCCCGGAATTTTTGCAAGCCGCCCGTCCCGAACAAGCACAACCGTTGTTTGATCTGTTCGTTCAAACGTTACGGGATACCGGCGTGCGATCGGTATCGACCGGTGTGTTCGGTGCACACATGCACGTGTCGCTACTGAATGACGGGCCGGTCACGATTTTACTCAATACCGCGGATTGGAAATGAGGAACACTATGCAAATCATCACGTTACCGGTCGGGGGATATCAGGCGAATTGCTACGTCGTATACGACCATACGTTGCAAGCGTTTATCGTCGATCCCGGCGCCGAAGCCGATCGCATTTTGCGCGCGGTCGAATCCTTTCATTTAAAGGTCAAACATGTATTATTGACACATCATCATTTCGATCATATTGCGGCGGCCGATGCGGTGCTTCGCCAAACCGGTGCGACCTTGTGCATGATGGAACCGGATGCTATTGCCTTGCCGGATCCGAGCCGCACCATGTGGGCGATGGCCGGGGTGGACGGGCCTTGTCCGTTAAAAGCGGATCGTTTGTTACACGATGGCGATACGCTTACGGTCGGGGATATGACGATCGAGGTGTTGCATACGCCCGGTCACACGCCGGGCAGTTGTTGCTATCTTGTGGGTGACACGATGTTTAGCGGCGATACCTTGTTTGAAAACAGTATCGGTCGGGTGGATTTTACCGGCGGTTCTCCGCGCGATATGATCTTATCGCTTCGCAAACTGGCCGCCTTGCCGGATGACTATACGGTGTATGCCGGACACGGCGATGCCACGACGTTAAATCGCGAAAAAATCAACAATCCTTATATGAGAAGGCACGGATTATGCTAACATTACGCATGGGCGGACACGCGTTCCGCTTTGAACTGGAAAATATATGCCGCTTGTTTCTGCCGCAAGAAAAGGTGGTAGTGGTGGATGCGTTGCCCGCCGAAAAGGCCGGGATCGTTGTTGATACTTGGTTAGATCAAGGCGATATCTCCACCACGGTGGGATGTGCCTTATATCTGGACGATTTCGCCGAGCGCGAGACTGCCGTGGTCGATAATGCACATCCGACCTGGCGAGACGAATGCGAACTGATGCTTGCGACCATGTTATACCGTTTGTTTGTGCGCTTGTTTGGCGTTAAACAGACGTGGGGGATCGTCACCGGCGTTCGTCCGGTCAAATTGTTGCGCCAACTTATCGCCGAATCCGGCGAACAGGCGGCGCTGGCGTATTTTCGAGATCGGTTACTTGTCAGCGATGAGAAATTGTCGCTTTGTCGACGTACGTTATCGGTCGAAAATGATCTGCTTGGTTTGTCACGGCCGGATTCGTTTAGTTTATATGTTTCGATCCCGTTTTGCCCGACACGTTGCGATTATTGTTCGTTCGTGTCACAAACGGTCGAACGTGCCGCCTCGCTGATTCCGACCTACGTTGACCGGTTGGTGCAGGAGATCACGTATACCGGCGATTTGGCACGTCGACTGAACCTTCGACTGGAAACGGTATACATCGGCGGCGGCACACCGACCACCCTATCGGCCGATCAACTGCGCCGTATCTTTGAAACCATCGGGACACATTTTGATCTGTCGCATCTGCGCGAATTCACGGTCGAAGCCGGTCGTCCCGATACCGTTTCGATCGATCGGTTTGCGGCGATGAAACAGGCCGGTGTCACCCGTATCAGTATCAATCCGCAAACATTGCAGGATGCGGTGCTCAAAGGCATTGGTCGCAAACATACCGCCGCGCAGTTTTACGATGCGTTTGCTATGGCGAGGGAATGCGGTATGGACAACATCAACACTGATCTGATTGCCGGACTTCCGGGCGATGATTTTGACGGCTTTCGCCGCACACTGGACGAAATACTGAGGTTGTCACCTGAAAGCATCACGGTGCATACGTTATCTATGAAACGCGCTTCCAATATTTCGATTCAGCATCGGGCCGACTATACCGTCCGGGACGATGCGGTTCGGATGGTGGCGCATACTGCAACACAGTTGCCGCAAGCCGGTTTTCATCCGTATTACCTGTATCGGCAAAGTCGGACGGTCGGCAACCAGGAAAACGTCGGTTGGGCCAAACCTGGCCGGGAAGGGTTGTATAACGTATATATTATGGACGAAACACATACCATATTGGCATGCGGTGCCGGTGCGGTATCCAAGTTAAAACAACCAAACGGTCCGTATCTGGAGCGGATCTTCAACTATAAATTCCCGTACGAGTATAACACCAATTTAGACGAGATGATTCGACGGAAAAAGAGGGTGGAAACCTTTTATGAAGAACATCAACCAACCCCTGGACCTGCGCGAGATTAACCGTCGCGCCAAAACCGATCCACAGGGGTTTGTGCAGGAAGAAACGGCGCGTTATGCCGACGATATCAATCGGTTGTGCGACCGGATCTTGCAGTCGTCACAAGAACGGTTGCTTATCATGTTGTCGGGACCCAGTTCGTCCGGCAAAACCACCACGGCATCAATGCTCGGTCGGGCACTTGCGACTCACGGTGTTGAATCGCACGTCATCTCGATCGACGATTTTTATCGAGGCCGCGGTATGGCGCCGCGTTTGAAAGATGGCAGTTTGGATTATGAAGCGCTCGAAGCGCTGGACGTGCCGGCGATGCAAGCGTGTTTGGGATCGTTGCTCGAACAAGGGGAAGCCACCTTGCCGATCTTCGATTTTGTTACCGGTAAACCCAGTACGCAAACCCGTTATCTCACCATGTCGCCGCACGCGGCGGTGATTTTTGAGGGGATCCATGCGATCAATCCGATCTTTGAACAACATATCGCGCGTGACCGCATGATCAAACTGTTCGTCAATCCGCAACGCCGGGTGTACCGTGGGGATGAGTTGTGGGTGTCTAATCGGCAACTGCGCCTGACACGTCGCATGTTGCGCGATAACCGGTTTCGCAATAGCGGACCGGATAACACGCTGAATATGTGGCCGCAGGTAATTCGCGGTGAAAATCAATACATGATGCCGTTTGTCGATACGGTAGACTACCAGATCGATACCGCCCACGCGTTTGAATTGTGCGTGTTTCGGGATGAGTTGATCGGCTTGGCAAACAGCGTTTCACCGGACCATCCTTCTTGCGAAACGGCCAAGCGGTTGTGCGATGCAGTGGCGGCGTTTGAGTCGATCGACGCAGCATTGGTACCGCCGGACAGTTTGCTTCGTGAATTTTTAGGCCAAGTGGGCTTGGATGGTTGAAATTGGTGTTACGATTGTGTATAATATGTCTATAAAGGAGGTTTTTAGAAATGGCTTTTTTTGAAGATTTTTTGAATAAGGCGAAAGACGTCGCCGGTGTGGTGGAAGAGAAAACCACCGATTTTGTCAGCGTTACGAAACTGAAAATGGCGTTATCGGATGTGAAACGCGAGATGGCCGCTACCATGGAAGGGCTGGGGCGTTTGGTATACGATGCGCATAAAACCGATGCCGACGTGTCGGAGTTGATGCAACAGGCGTATGAACGGGCGGCCGAACTTGAGGCCAAACAACGCGAACTCGAAAAGGCGTTGTGCGTATATCAAAACGCGTCCGTTTGTGAAGCGTGCGGCACGGTCAATACCGACGATGCTCATTTTTGCAAATCGTGCGGTAAAGAAATCTAAATCGAGATAGGGGCGATGGGCGTTTGTTTGTGACAAACCGCCGTCGCTTCTGTTTTGTCAAAGGTGGTGAGACCGTGTCTGCGGTTTCCAAAAAACAAAATTTTCTGCAAGGGGCGTTGATCTTATCCATCGCCACCGTGTTGGTCAAGGTGATCGGTGCGTTGTTCAAGATCCCGTTGCAGTGGCTCGATACGGCGGCGTTCGGGTACTTTAACACGGCTTATAAAATTTATGTTCCGATCTATACCATCGCCATCGCCGGCTTGCCGGTTGCGGTATCGCGGATGGTATCGATGAGTTTTGCGCGCGAACGGTATCGGGACGTGCGCACCATCCATAAAACGGCGCTGAAAATCTTTTTGGTGACCGGTTCGGTCGGTACGGCGGTGATGTTGGCGGCTAGTTTTTGGTATCCGTCGTTCATCGGTATGCCGAACGTGCGTATCACCATGTTGATCATGGCGCCGGCCATCTTGTGTTGTTGTTTGGTATCGGCGTATCGCGGCTTGTACGAGGGATCGCGCAACATGGTGCCGACGGCAATCTCACAAGTGCTCGAAGCGGTTGGCAAATTGGTGTTTGGTTTGTCGTTCGCTTATGCGATGTTGTATATCGGTCAATGGCAGTTCCAAAACGGTGGTGTTGTGTTCGGGAAAGCGGTATCTTCCGTATCCGAAGCCACCACCGTGATCATGCCGTACGTAGCAGCCGGCGCGATGGCCGGTGTTACGCTCGGATCGTTTATGGCGCTGGTGTATATGGTGGTTCGTCATCGGCGAAACGGGGACGGTATCTCGGCGGAACTGTTGACAGTTCCGCAAGAAACCATGGCGCAAAACGAAGCGTTGAAAGGGATGGTCGCGTTTGCAATCCCGATCGCGTTGGGTTCGATCGCCAGCCAGTTGACGAACATCATCGACGTGATGTCCTTGCAATATTTTCTCAAAAACACACTGGCCGAACACGGAGATGTTGTTACCAACATGTATGCGGCCCAACTGGCGGTTGACGAAATCGATGTTACGCAAGCCGAAAACGTGTTAGCGTGGTTGGTCGGCAGTTTGGGTATTCCCGAAACCTATTGTGCGTTAGTGCCGAACATTACCACCACGTTTGGCGTTGCGGCGTTGCCGGCGATTACGGCGGCCTGGGCGGCCGGCGATCAAAAGCAACTGAAAAACACCGCCGAATCCGCTTTGCGGATGACGCTGCTTTTATCGGTGCCGGCCGGCGTAGGGCTCAGCGTATTGGCTACCCCAATCATGCAGTTGATTTACGGCGCCAATACCGCGTCGGTGGTTGGTCCCATGCTCACAATATGGGGTGCGGCCGTGGCATTCATTTGTTTGATGAATCCGTTAAACGTGATCTTCCAGGCGGTCGGTAAACCATACGTGCCGGTAGCGGTGGTGTTGGCCGGTGGTGCGGTCAAGTTTGTGCTCAACGCGTTGCTGATCTCGCAACCCACGCTCAACATTATGGGTTCGGTCATTAGCACGGTATCTTGTTACGGCGTCATGGCGTTGTTGAGCCTGATTTTACTGCGCGTTGTGGCAAAGGTGCGCATCTCCTATTGGCAGTTAGTATCTAAAATACTGGTAGCGGCCGCAGTTTGCGGTGGATTCGCGTTTGGAAGCTACAAATTGTTAAATTTGTGCATTTCGACGAACAAATCTACGATTTTGGCCATTTTAGTCGCGATAATCGGGTATATTTTAGCATTGCTTTTGTTGAAAGCGTTGAAAAAAGACGATATTTTAATGCTTCCTAAGGGAGAAAAAATTGCACAAATACTTGAAAAAAGAAATTGGATAGGTTAAAATAAGAAAGACGGGGAACGAACCATGAGTGTTTCTTTTACCGAAAAGGATCGGTATCAAATCGAAGACCTGTTACGGATCGTGGAGATTCTGCGGTCGCCGGACGGATGTCCGTGGGATCGGGAGCAAACACACGAGTCCATTCGCACCAGTATGCTCGAAGAAACGTACGAGGCGATCGACGCCATCAATCGGCAGGACGATACGCTGATGACCGAAGAATTCGGCGATGTGTTGTTGCAGGTGTTATTGCATGCGCAGATCGCGAAAGAGGGCGGTCGGTTTAATTTCGACGACGTGGTGGACGGGCTTTGTAAAAAGCTAGTGGTTCGTCATCCGCACGTGTTTGGGGAACTGCATGCCGCGAATGCCGACGAGGGCTTAAAGATGTGGGATGCCGCCAAACGCAAGACCAAAGGGACCGATTCGCAGACCACGCTATTGCGCAGTGTGCCGAAAGCGATGCCGGCGTTGATGCGGGCAGAAAAGGTGCAAGGGCGCGCGCGTCGTGTCGGCTTCGATTGGAATGATCTGCAAGGGCCGCTGGCCGCCTTACGGTCGGAAATCGACGAATTGTGCGAAGCGATCGATTCCGGTAACACATCGAACATAGAAGAGGAATTCGGTGATTTGTTATTTTCGGCGGTCAACGTATCGCGGTTTATCGACGTCGATGCCGAACAGGCTTTGACGGCGGCCAGCGATAAGTTTATTGATCGGTTCGAAGTAGTGGAACAGTTGGCCAAACAGGCGGGCCGGTCCATGGCCGATGTGGACGAGCAACAGCTCGATGCCTGGTGGGTGCAAGCTAAACACATGTTGGCGCACCGTAACGATTGAACCATTGCGAGTGTTCTCGCTGGTATATAAAATTAAGGAGGTCAAATAGTATGAACAAGGTTGAACTCATTGCTTCTGTTGCAGAAAAATCCGGTTTGTCCAAGAAAGATGCGGAAAAAGCGTTAGCGGCGGTTTTGGATTCCGTTAAAGGCGCTCTGGCTGCTGGTGACAAAGTGGCGTTGGTAGGCTTCGGTACTTTCGAAGTGCGTAGCCGCAATGCTCGTACCGGTCGCAATCCGCGCACCAAAGAAACCATCACCATTCCGGCGTCGAAACAGCCGGTGTTCAAAGCGGGTAAAGCGCTTAAAGACGCTGTTGCGAAATAAGCAACGAATATCCGTTGACGAAAACATCAAAACATGTTTTGAGAAAACACGGTATGAGCAATCATGCCGTGTTTTTTCGTTGCTTGATTTACGCGTGAGAACTTGCTATACTATCCCATAAAGGAGTGGAACGCCCATGCGATTGGATAAATATTTAAAGGTGTCCCGTTTGATCAAACGGCGCACCGTCGCGAATGAAGCATGTGATGCCGGACGCGTATTGGTTAACGGCAAAGTGGCACGTGCCTCGTACGACGTGAAGGTGGGGGATACCATCGGGTTATCTTTGGGTGCACGTGAAATCAAAGTGGAAGTGGTGGCCGTGCAGGAAACCGTCGCCAAAAACGATGCGGCCATGTTGTACCGTATTCTCGAATCGTAATAACATATTTATCCCCCTTCGGTCATATTAGTGTATTGATTAGGAGGGGATACGTATGCCCGAAGAGAAAAAAACAGTACCGGCGGCGCATCATTTGATTTTAGATAATCGTCGCACGTTGACCTTATCCGGCGTGAGCGACGTCGATAGTTTTGACGACATGGTTGTGGTGGTGTATATCGACGGAGGCGAACTCACCGTTAAGGGGATTGATCTGCAGATCGTGCGGTTAAGTCTCGAAACCGGTGAGATGCAGATCGACGGCCAGGTCGAATCGATGACCTATGCGGACGTACAGTCGCGCACCGCCGGCTTTTTCGGCCGACTGTTTAAGTAGGGGGCCGGTATGGAATGGACCAACGCCAGTCAACTGCACGGATTGTTATTATCCGGCGGTTTTGGCTTTTTACTCGGCATTTACTACGAACTGTTTCGATGGATGCGTCGGTTGTTTCGGTCGCAAAAAGGTGCGATATTTGTACAGGATATACTGTTTTGCGTCACCGCTTCGATCGCCACATTTTTGTTTGATCTGTATCTGTCAGGCGGCCAACTGCGCCTGTATTTGTTTATCGGTCTGGCCGTTGGATTTGCGGTGTATTACGGCACACTCGGTCGGTTTGTGTTAGCGATATCCGACCGCTTGGTGTCGGTGTTACGAACCGTGTTTGCCGCGGTGATGCGCCCGTTTTCAGCGTTGGCGTGTTGGGGTGAAAGGATCGGTGCGCGCGTTTGGTCTTTTTTGGCCGAAAAAACACGCGGATTGAAGCGGTTTTTTTCGAAAAACCTCTTGAAAAAGCGTGTAAAGGTATTGTATAATCAAGAAGAATAGGGAAGTAGTGGTTTTCAGACTGTAAACAAGGAGGAGAACGAATGAAACATACCGGTAAAAGAAAAGGCAATTTTCTTTTGAAAACGGCATTGTTAGCGGTCTCTTGCTATGTTTTGGTTATGTTGATTCAACTACATATCGAAATTGCGAATCGGCATGAACAGTTGGAAAAACTGGAAACGAGTATTGCGTATCAACAACAGATCAACGAAGACATGCAGGCGATGCGCGATAACTATGAGTCCTATTTGGAACAACAAGCCAGAGAACAAGGGCTGGCGTTGCCGGGCGAAACTATTTTTAAAGAAGCACCCGGAAACGGTTGAGAGGTCAAGGAGGCAATCAGGCATCTATGCAACTGGAAGTAGGAACGGTTTTTGAGGGAAAGGTGACAGGGATCACCAAGTTCGGCGCGTTTGTGGAACTGCCGGACAAAAAGAACGGCATGGTACATATTTCGGAAATCGCCCAAACGTACGTCAAGGAGATTCGCGATCACGTTACCGAAGGCCAGACCGTTAAGGTCAAAGTGCTCAGCATTAGCGAAGATGGCAAGGTGAGTTTATCGATCAAAAAGGCGATGGATCCGCCGCCGAGAAAGGCGTATTCTCGTCCTGCTCCCGTTACCGGTCCGGGCTCGTTTGAATGGAGGCCCAGCACCAATTCTTCCGGTAGTTTTGAAGATATGATGTCGAAATTCAAGCAGACCAGTGATGAAAAGATGTCGGATCTGAAACGGTCACTGGACAGCAAACACGGCGGATTTACCCGTCGTGGTTCCTCGAATAAATAATGTATACCATAAAACAGAGTGGGGGCTACTCCACTCTGTTTTCGTAGATTGGGTTTACACCCATCCTCCATACGGATCAAGGCGGTGAACGATATGCGGAATGTTTCCGTGTCGACAATTGAAGAAACGGTTGCACGGTTATGCGTGCAAGCCAACCGATATCTGCCGGACGACATACGTCAGCGGCTCGCGGCGTCGGCCGCGTGTGAACAGCAACCGCTGGCGCGCGAGATCATGAACGATTTGGAACGCAATCGTCAAATCGCGGCCGAAACGGGGTTGCCGATCTGTCAGGACACCGGTATGGCGGTGGTGTTTATCCGACTCGGTCAGGAAGTGCATCTTACCGACGGTTTGCTCGAAGAGGCGGTCAATCGCGGTGTAGCGCGCGGTTATCTCGACGGAAAATTGCGTTGTTCGGTGGTGGGTGATCCGCTTCGTCGCGTCAACACCGCGGACAATACGCCGGCGATCTTGCACTTGACTATGGTGGAGGGCGATCGCATAGAGATCACCGTGGCGCCAAAAGGGTTTGGCAGCGAGAACATGAGCCGTATCGGCATGCTGAAACCATCCGCTACCAAAGATGACGTGATCGCGTTTATTGTGGAAACGGCGAAACTCGCCGGTAGTAACGCGTGTCCGCCCATGATGTTGGGCGTGGGAATCGGCGGCGATTTTGAATGGTGTGCCACGTTAGCTAAACGGGCGTTGTGCCGTCCGGCGGATCAACCCAATGCGGATGCGTATTATGCTGCGTTGGAACAAGAAGCATTGGCGGCGGTGAATGCGCTTGGTATCGGGCCACAAGGGTTTGGTGGACAAACCACCGCGCTCGGCGTGAACGTGGAGTGGTACCCAACACATATTGCCGGTTTACCGGTCGCGGTGAACGTGGGTTGTCACGTGACACGCCACGCCACCGAAACACTCTAAGGAGATTTACATTTATGAAGGATATACAATTTTGTGCGCCGTGTCTGTTTGGGATCGAAGGCATTTTAGCGGATGAACTCAAACGCATGGATGCCGGGAACGTACAAGCCCAAAACGGACGGGTACTGTTTACCGGTGACGAATCGATGCTCGCACGGGCGAATATCGGTTCGCGATATGCCGAACGCATCCAGATCGTGATGGGTGAGTTTGAGGCGAAAACCTTTGATGCGTTGTTCGAGGGTACCAAAGCGCTCGAATGGGAACGCTGGATCGGGAAACAGGATGCGTTTCCGGTAAAAGGATGGTCGCTCAATTCGGCGTTGCACAGCATTCCGGATTGCCAGGCGATCATTAAAAAGGCGATCGCGACCAGACTGGGTGCGAAATACCGTACCGAATGGTTGGCCGAAACCGACGCTACGGTGCAGGTACAGTTTACCATCATGAAAGATCGCGCTATGTTGTTGCTCGATACCAGTGGTGTCGGACTGCACAAACGCGGTTATCGCGCGGTGGCAGGCGGTGCCCCGATCAAAGAAACCTTGGCGGCGGCTATCGTGGATTTGATGCGCGGCCGTAATGCACCGTTGGTGTGCGATCCGTGTTGCGGATCCGGCACGCTATTGATCGAATCGGCTTTGGCAGCGTATCGGATTGCCCCCGGTATTCGGCGGCGGTTTGCGGCGATGAACTGGAACAGTGTGCCGGAATCGGTGTGGCGTGACGAACGTACCCGTGCACGGGATCTGGAAACGCGTGATAAATCGATTCTTTTACGCGGTGGCGATATCGATCCGTCGTGTGTGGAACTCACGAAAAGTAACGCGCAAAAAGCTGGTGTGGAGGCGGCTTTTTCGGTGAATTGCGCCGATTTGGCGACGTTCGTACCGGATGGGGAGCGTGGTTTGGTGCTGTGCAATCCGCCGTATGGCGAACGATTGCTCGACGTGCAACAGGCTGAAGCCTTGTACCGCACGATGGGCAAGGTGTTTTGCCCGAAACCCGGATGGCAATACGCGATCATCAGTCCTCATGAAAAGTTTGAAGAGCTGTTTGGCCGCAAAGCGGACAAGCGTCGCAAACTGTATAACGGGATGTTAAAATGTCAGTTGTATATGTACTTTCGATAAGGGGGTGTCGACATGCGACACGTGTTTATCCTCAATCCGGCCGCCGGTAAAAAACAAAAGGCGTTGCATTTGAGAGAACGTATCGAGCAAGCATTTGCAAACGAACCGGACGAAACGTGTGAAATTTTGGTGACGAGCGAACCGCGTGATGCGGAACATATCGCCCGGCGCGAAGCGCAAAAAGGCGATGCGGTGCGCATATATGCGTGCGGTGGTGACGGCACCTTAATGGAAACCGCGTCCGGTTTGCTGGGCTTTTCTAACGCGCAGTTGGCGGTGGTGCCGTGTGGTTCGGCCAATGATTTTGTTCGGGCTTTTGGCAAAGAGGAAACGTTTTTGGAAATTGCCGATCTGATTCACGGTGAAGAACACGTCATGGATGCGATTTCCTGTAACGGTAAACTCTCGATGAATTTGTGTTCGATGGGGATGGATGCCGACGTCGGGTATCGTATGAAATATTTCAAACGTTGGCCGCTGGTATCAGGGCCGGCCTCTTACGGTTTGGCGGTGTTGGTCACGTTACTGCACAAAATTGGGCACGAACTGCGCATTGTGATGGAAGTGGAAGATGAAACCGGCCGTCACGTCGTGGAACGCAACGGTGACTATCTGTTTGCGTTGGCGGCCAACGGTCAATATTACGGTGGCGGCTATCGCGGCGCTCCGAAGGCCAAACCGGATGATGGCTTGTTAGATTTTGTGTTGATCCGGACGATTAGCCGGATTCAGGCAATTGGACTTTTAAAAAAGTATAAAGCCGGTCAACACTTGGATTTAGATATATGTGAATCGTTCCGCGGCGTGAGCATGAAGGTGTTCGCCAACAAAGGCGCGGTGGTCAACGTCGATGGCGAATGTACCGTCGAAAACGAAACGTGTTTTGAGATTATTCCGAATGCGATTCGCTTTGTGTTGCCGCGTTCGCT
Source organism: Acutalibacteraceae bacterium (assembly GCA_045544455.1). Classification (GTDB taxonomy): domain Bacteria; phylum Bacillota; class Clostridia; order Oscillospirales; family Acutalibacteraceae; genus JAZPYZ01. Next base: position 82,765 of record JAZPYZ010000014.1, read on the forward strand.
TATGAAAACGGAGGTAACGGTATGACAAAACCCAGCGTGGTAAAAGCAATATTGTTTGATTTAGACGGCACGTTACTTGATACGCTGCAAGATCTGGCGGATTCGATGAATCGAACGTTGGATGCCAACGATATGCCAGGACATGATCTGTCGGCGTATCGCCGCATGGTGGGCAACGGGATGCGTATGCTGGTTACGCGTGCATTGCCGATCGGTTCGTCGGACGAATTGATCGACCGGATATTAGGCGAGTTTATGGTCGATTATCGGCAACATTGCACCGATAAAACCGCCCCGTACGATGGCGTGTTACCGATGCTTACGGTGTTGAAACAAACCGGTGTCAAGATGTATGTCGTCAGCAACAAAAACGAGGCCGAAGCCATCCAAATCGTGAAATCGATGTTTGGGGCGGATACGTTTGACGGCATTTTCGGTGTGGTGGAAGGCCGTCCGACCAAGCCGGCACCGGACAGTTCGTTGTTGGCACTCGAAATGGCCGGCTGTTCGGCCGAAGAAGCAGTGTTTGTCGGAGATTCGGAAGTAGATGCTCAAACGGCACAGGCCGCCGGCGTGTACGGGATCGGTGTCACGTGGGGATTTCGCACGCGTGAGGATCTGATCGCAGTAGGATGCACACAGTTTGCGGATGTGCCGCAAGAGGTGTGCGCCGATTTGTTGCCGCTGATCGTGGCGGAATAAAAAACTTAGGGGAATATAAAAAAAGCCTTGACAAGTGAGGGAGGATTTATTATAATATTCCCGTTGCAGTCGCAATCGTGATTGCATGTGGCCCGGTAGTTCAGCTGGTTAGAACGCTAGCCTGTCACGCTAGAGGTCGACGGTTCGAGCCCGTTCCGGGTCGCCACTTGCTGCTATAGCTCAGGTGGTAGAGCGCATCCTTGGTAAGGATGAGGTCACCAGTTCAATTCTGGTTAGCAGCTCCAAAGAACAAAACCCATCCATTCGGATGGGTTTTGTTTTTTTAGTAATAGCCAGATTTGAAAGAACAAATGCGGCGCGGATGAGCGCAGCCGGCGAGGGCTGGACCGAGCCGAACCTTTATTTTTGCCCTTCGGGGCAAAAATGCAAACAAATCTGGCTAACAGCTCCAAAAATCCCGAATGCGAAAGCGTTCGGGATTTTACTTTTTCACTATTCACTTTTCACTTAAAAACGCATTCGGGATTTTTGGAAAGTAAGAGGTAATAGTGAATAGGGAGGAGGTATTGCGGCTTTGCCGCTTTTATGCTATAATAAACCCAAGGAGATGGTTTTATGGGTTTATTTGATATATTTAAGAAAAAGAAAGTTGAATTGACAGAGGAACAACAAAAGTGGAATAAAATGTGGGAATTGTGGACGGAAGAAAATGTTGAATCACCATATTCTGAATTAATGACCTATCAACGAAATATTATTTCTTGATGATAACTGCAATGCTGATAAAACGGCAAAATTGTCAGGAATGAAGGTGTGCGGTGTTTATGATTCATCTTCTGAAGATTATACAGACGACATAAAAAGAGTTTCAGACTATTATATTTATGATTTTTCAGAGTTACTCGAATTAAAATGTGAAGAAAGAGAAAAAAGCATCACATATTAAACGGTATAGTTATTATCAAAAAGGGAGTGTTTAAAAGTGAAATTATCTGTGGAATTATACACACTGGCACAAAGGTTTGGGGATTTTAGGGCTATAGAAATATCGAAGGCTGCAGGCTTTGATGCGATAGATTATTCATATTATTATGACAAAGAATGTGAAGAAGTTTTAGGTGATGGTTATAAAGAATATGCAGAAAAGTTAAGAGTTCATCTTGATAAGGTTGGAATATCCTGTAATCAGGCACATGCGCCTTTTTCGTTCAAATATGGTTTAGAGCATAATATTTTTGAAGAAAAGTATCTGTGGATGATACACTCTTTGGAATCAGCATCAATTCTTGGCGCAGAAAATATAGTTGTCCATTCCATAACGGTTCCTGATAGTGTTGATTTTGAGGAATATAATATTGAATATTATAAAAGTTTTATCCCGTACTGTGAACAATTTGGTATACATGTTGCAGTGGAAAATCTGTTCGGAAGGGATATAAAAAGAAAAAGGTTAACAGGCAAACTGGGGAGTCCGGATGAATTAAACAGTATTGTTGAAAAAATCAATTCACCATGGATTGTAGCATGCGTGGATATTGGGCATGCAGCATTGACCGGATATGAACCAGAAAAATTTATTGAAGGTGTTAATCCGAGGATTTTAAAATCTTTGCATGTACAGGATAATGATTATCTTGATGATAGGCATATTTTGCCTTATACAGGCGAGCTGAACTGGGAAGCAATTATGCATTCGTTGAAAAAGACAGGATATACCGGTGACTTAACTTTTGAAATTATTAAGTTTCTTGATAAGTTTCCCGACGAGCTGTTCCCAGAAGTAATGCGATTTGCTGCCTCTGTTGGAAAACATCTTGTTTCGCTTTATAATAAATAATTTGCATCTAAGCCTTACATCCTACATCGAATGTTGTTAGTTGAAGTTTTTTAGGTTGTTACTTATTTGTTTAAACATAATTTATTTACTCACAGGAATTACATTAAAAAATGTTTCTTGTATCAAAAAATAAAGAAAATCAGGTTTTCGACCGGTTCCATTTTGAGTGTCGGTCCCAAATATCCCGTTCACGAAAGTGGACGGGATTTTTTGTTTGCGCAATGGAGAGGGTTATATTATGATGAAGGCGCTTTTTAGAACGGATCTTTGCGTGCCTATCCACTTGAAAAATCGTAAGCGGTGTGGTATGATAAACGGCGTTTAGCGGATAGCGACCGTCGGGGGAAACATCTCTCGCTCGACGGAATATCATAATTAAGAGAAACGATTTGAGTTCAAAGGGGAACAAACATAGAGATGCTTGCCAATTTTCACACCCATACCGTATTCGATGACGGAAAACACACGCCGGAAGAAGTGGTGCTATCTGCACTGGAAAAGGGGTTTTCGGCCATTGGCTTTTCGGGTCACGGATACACGGATTTCGACGTGCGGTACTGTATGACCGATACCGACGGGTTTCGCGCGGAGATCTTGCGACTGAAAGAAAAATACCGAAACGATATTCCGGTGTATCTTGGTGCGGAGGAAGATGCGTTTGCACCCGTCGATCGAAGTCAATTTGACTATATCATCGGTTCTTCGCACTATTTTCATCTCCATGATCGGTATTACCCGATCGATTCGGGGATGAATTATTTCAGCCAGTGTCTGCGCGCGTTTAATCACGATGCGGTACGGTTGGCCGAAACGTATTATCACACGTTTTGGGAATATATCCGGGTGCGCAAACCCGATATCGTTGGGCATTTTGATTTGATCACCAAGTTTGACGAACAAGATACCGATCTGTTTTTGAACAACCCGACCTATCGACGGATCGCGGAATCGTGCGCGGCCAAAGTAGCCCAAAGTGGTTGTTTGATCGAGGTCAACACGGGCGCGATCTCGCGTGGATATCGCACTACGCCGTACCCGAGCGAACATCTGTTGCATCGGCTCAAACAACTCGATGCGCGGCTGATTTTGTCGGCGGACAGTCACCACAAAGACACGTTGGATTTTGGATTTGAACAAGCCGAACAACGACTTAGAGAGATAGGGTTTACCCACTTGTATACGTTACAGAAAGGCGCATTTATACCATACGACATTTGATATCAGGAGATCAAAAAGATGGGCAAATTTGACGGACTGTTATTTTGTACCGATTTGGACGGTACGTTGTATCAAAGCGATACGACTGTGTCGCGTGAAAACAGAGAAGCCATTCGATATTTTCAATCCGAAGGTGGCTTGTTTACCTTTATCACCGGCCGTATACCGATGACTTCTCACGAGATTTGCCGCGTGATTGAACCGAATGCGCCGTATGGATGCATCAATGGTGGCGGGATCTATGATCCGCATCAAGGGACATATCTATGGAAGACGACGTTGCCGTATGAAGCCATAGAATTGGTCGAATATATCGATCACCAGTTGCCGGATATTGGTATCCAGATCAATACCGAACAAGACGTGTATTTCAGCAAGGATAATTCTGCGATGGAATGGTTTCGCAAGGTGACCGGTGTGCCACCGAATTCGCGTCACTATCGCGATATAACAGAACCGATGTTGAAGGTGTTATTTGCACATGAAGATGAGGCTCGGTTAGATGAGGCGGCGCGTTTGTTGAACGGTCACCCGAAGGCGAAAAAGTTTGATTTTATTCGTTCAGAGAAGATCCTGTACGAATTGTTGCCGAAAGGCGTCAGCAAAGGGGCGGTATTGGAGAAAATGGCCCAGTTATTGGGTGTCGATATAAACCGTACGATTGCGGTAGGGGATTATGAAAACGACGTTTCGATGATCCGCGTCGCCGGCGTGGGATATGCGGTTGCCAATGCGCGTCCGGCCGCTAAAGCGGTGGCCGATCGGATAACAGTTTCCAACGACGAACACGCGATTGCGAAGATCGTTGAGGAGATCGATACGGGTATGGTCCGGTTGTAAAACCCAGATAAAAGCGAGTCGCACAATGGTGTGGCTCGCTTTTTTGTAGAATATTCCTGAAAAACCACTTGCAGTACGGCGAAAAATAGTGTAAAATAATCATACAAACTCAATAGAGGGGGAAACCGTATGCCGACTTTGCACATTATGAAATACGCTACCAAGCGCAACAACTTGTTTTTACGTGTGGCGATGGGCCATTTTGCGACCGGTAACCGCCATAGCAACTATTATATCGATGTAGCTTCGCAGAAGACGCGTCTTTCCGAAGCGCGTGCCGTTGCGGAAGAACTGCGTTCGTACTATTATGCCGATACCATCGTGGATACCATTTTGTGTCTGGACGGTACTGAGGTTATCGGTGCTTGTTTGGCCGACAGTTTGTCGAAAGCCGATTTTATTAATATGAATGCGCACAAAACCATTTATGTGGTTACGCCTGAATTTACCAACGGTGGGCAGTTGTTGTTCCGCGACAACCTGGTTCCGATGATTAAAGGGAAACACGTTATGATTCTGGCGGTATCGGTTGCTTCCGGCCGCACCGTACAGTCGGCGATCAACGCGGTCAACTATTACGGCGGCACAGTCTCGGGTGTATCGGCGATCTTCTCTACCGCGAAAGAATGCGGCGGATTCCCGGTTCGCTCGGTGTTTGATCCGAACGATCTGCCGGATTATATCAGTGCGCCGGCGCACGAATGTCCGTTATGTAAGGCAGGGCACAAGTTAGACGCTTTGATCAACAGTCACGGATTCTCAAAACTGTAATCGTATCAGTTAACGCACGGGTGATTCATCGCCCGTGCGTTTTTTGCGTTGACGAACGTACGGATTTTTGGTACAATCTATGTCAATGCGCATAAAGGAGACGGATATGGAAAGAGAACGGTTAGGCAGTCGCCTGGGCTTCATTTTACTCAGTGCCGGATGCGCCATCGGGGTTGGCAACGTATGGAAATTTCCGTGGATGGCCGGCCAATACGGCGGCGGTGCGTTTGTACTGATTTATTTGGTGTTTTTATTGATTTTAGGATTGCCGGTTATGACGATGGAGTTTTCGCTCGGTCGTGCCAGCCAAAGCAGTCCGGTGAAACTGTATCAAAAGTTGGAAAAACCAGGTCAAAAATGGCATCTGCATGGGTATGCGACGTTGGTGGCCAATGTGTTGCTGATGATGTTTTACACGTCGGTTACCGGTTGGATTTTGCATTATTTTGTCCGCTTTTTATCCGGCGACATGACCGGGATCTCGGACGAAACGTCCGCTAATCTGTTCGGCAATATGTTGGCCGATCCGGTCGTGATGGTCGGTTTTATGGCGGTCGTGGTGGTGCTTGGCTTTTTGATCTTATCATTCGGCTTGCAAAAAGGCGTTGAGCGCGTGACCAAATACATGATGATCGCGCTGTTGGGTTTGATGCTCGTGTTGGCGATGCACAGTTTTACGTTGGAAGGCGCCGCAGAAGGTTTGCGGTTTTATCTGAAACCGGATTTGTCGAAAATCGACGGTAACGTGATCGTTGGTGCGATGAATCAGGCGTTTTTCACCTTGAGTCTGGGTATCGGTTCGATGGCGATTTTCGGCAGTTACATCGGTAAGGAACGTTCGCTGATGGGGGAATCGGTCAATATTTTATGTCTGGATACCTTCGTGGCGATTGTGGCCGGTTTGATTATTTTTCCGGCCTGTTTCACCTTCGATGTGGAACCGGGTGCCGGTCCGAGCTTGTTGTTTGTGGCGATGGCGAAAGTGTTCAACAACATGGCCGGCGGCCGATGGTGGGGTTCGTTGTTCTTTTTGTTCATGTTTTTCGCGGCGATGTCTACCATCATTGCCGTATTCGAAAACATCTTGGCGTGTGTGCGTGAACTGACCGGTTGGGGCCGCATCAAAGCGTGCATCGTTTGTGGTGCGGTGGTGTTGGCGTTGTCGGTGCCGTGTGCGCTGGGATACAACCTGTGGTCGTCATTTGTGCCGTTTGCATCCGGATCGGCGGTGTTGGATTTGGAAGATTTTGTGGTCAGCAACTGCTTGCTGCCGTTGGGTGCACTTTGCTACGTGCTGTTTTGCGTCAGCAAAAACGGATGGGGGTTTGACCGCTTTATGGACGAGGCCAATGCCGGTAAAGGGCTTAAGGTGCAACAATGGATGCGGATGTATATGACGTATGTGTTGCCGATCATTATTGCAGCCGTATTTGTGATCGGTATTTTGAATTTCCCGTTTGCAGACAACTTTACCCTTGCCGCTTGGTTTAGTCAGTTTTTTTAACGGAATAGGATCTCGTTGCCTCGCATCTTGCATGCGAGGTAACGTTTTGTCATGAGGATTGACTTTATAGCAGACGGTGGTATAATCAACGAGTTGGAGAGGGGTTTATATATGAAAACGTTTTATTTACAACCGAAGATCGTGAGCGCTCTTCGTGGGTATACCAACCAACAGTTTGTCCGGGATTTGATCGCCGGTATCATCGTGGCGATCATCGCGCTGCCGTTATCCATTGCGTTGGCATTGGCATCCGGCGTGGAACCGGCTTGTGGTGTATATACCGCGATTGCGGCCGGTTTTGTGGTATCGTTACTTGGTGGCAGTCGCGTACAGATTGCCGGACCAACGGCGGCGTTTGCCACCATTGTGGCAGGCGTGGTTGCGACGCAAGGTATGGACGGCTTGTTTTTATCGACCGTGATAGCCGGTATACTGTTGGTTGTGATGGGCGTATTGAAACTGGGTTCCTTTATTAAATATATGCCGCATACCATCACCGTCGGTTTTACCGGCGGTATCGCCGTGACGATTTTGCTGGGCCAAATCAAAGATTTTCTAGGACTCACGTATGCGGCGGGTGTGCGTCCGATCGAAACACTTGAAAAGGTGGAAGCGAATATAGAGGCGATCACCACCTTCAGCCCGTGGGCACTGTTGATCGGTGTGGTGAGTTTGGCAATTTTGATCGTATATCCGAAACTTGAAAAACGCGTACCTCCGTCCTTGATCGCGGTGGTCGTTAGCGCGGTGCTGGTCGCGATGGTTCCGGTGTTGGATGAACAGGTATATACCATTGGAGATTTGTATGCCATTCCAACCGGTTTGCCGACCGTTGATCTGGCCGGCATGGATTTTAGTTTGGATAACATTTTGGCGGCGGTTCCGAACGCGGTTACCATTGCGATTTTAGCGGCGATCGAATCGCTGTTGTCCTGCGTGGTGGCGGATGGTATGGTGAACTCCCAACACAATCCCAATGCAGAACTGGTCGCACAAGGTGCCGGCAACGTGGCGTCTGTGTTGTTTGGCGGGATACCGGCTACCGGGGCGATTGCGCGGACGTCTGCCAACGCTAAAAACGGTGGCCGTACGCCGATTGCCGGCATGGTGCATGCGGTAGTTTTGTTGTTGGTATTGTTGTTCCTGATGCCGTATGCCGCCCTTATTCCGATGCCGACGATTGCCGCGATCTTATTTATGGTTGCATATAACATGAGCGAATGGCGTGAGTTTGTTCGCATTATTCGACAAAAACAATGGGGCGATATCGCGGTATTGATGCTGACCTTTGCGTTGACGGTGATCTTCGACCTTGTGGTGGCGATCGTCGCCGGTATTGCGTTACAACTGGTACTGGTGTTGATTCGCAAATGCCGTGCGAAACAAAAAGAGGAGTAACGATGAAACAGATATATATTCGATTGGTTAAACCGATTCCGGGCATGGTGGCGTCGGTGGCCATTGCGTCATTGGCATGCTTTTTAGAGAGTTTGTTGCCGGTCCATGTGATCGGATCGGCCGTGATCGCGATGTTTATCGGAATGATCATCAATCATTTTGTAAAAGGGTCAACCGTATTAAAACCCGGCCTTACTTTCACATCCAAGAAGGTGCTGAAGTTTGCGATTATTTTGTTAGGGTTGTCGCTCAACATCACGACCGTGTTAAACGTCGGTAAAATGTCGCTCGCGGTGATGGTGTTCACGCTATTGACCTGTTTTGGCGGCGGTTACGTGATTGGTAAGGCGTTGGGGCTTAACTGGAAACTGTCTAACCTGATCTCGGCCGGCACCGGTATTTGCGGCGGTTCGGCGATTGCTGCAATCGCTCCGACCATTGATGCCGACGATAACGATATCGCGTATGCGATGAGTGCGACGTTTTTATTTGATATGGCGATGATTGTGCTGTTCCCGATCATGGGGCAGGCGATGAACATGTCGGCGGAAGCATTTGGTTTGTGGGCCGGTACGGCGGTGAACGATACCTCGTCGGTAGTGGCGACCGGATACGCCTATTCCGAAGCGGCCGGCGATTATGCCACTATGGTCAAACTCACCAGAACGTTGGCCATTATCCCGACGGTGATTACATTTGCATTGATCCAACTGCGTCTCAAACGTAAAGAGGCTATGGCGGTTGCGGCGGACGTGTCCGATATGAAGATGGATTTTAAATTTAGCAAGGTGTTCCCGTGGTTTATTCTCGGTTTTTTGGCGATGGTGTTAGTGGCCAGTGTGTTCCCGGTCCCGGCGGACGTGGTAGCGACCACCAAGAGCATCAGTAAATTTTTAATGGTGTGTGCGCTCGCGGCAATCGGACTGAACACCTCGTTTTCCAGCATGAAAAAAGCAGGCATCCGCCCGATGGTTCATGGTTTTATCATTTCGGCATTGGTGGTTGTGGTGGCACTGGTTGTTGAAATATGTATGGGTATGGTATAACACCTCATTATCCACGCGATAACGGCGGTCTGTTCGTCGGAATTCGTATGCGTTAATACAAAATAATTCCAAAAAAGCCGTTGCGTTTTCGGCAACAATGTGGTATGATACTGATTGTTGACCGCGCCGCTGTGGTGGAATGGCAGACACAAGGGACTTAAAATCCCTCGGTAGCAATACCGTACCGGTTCAAGTCCGGTCAGCGGCACCAACCAAACGAGCACCCCAAAAGGGGTGCTCGTTTGGTTTATACCGTTGGTCCCACACGCAAACCGGCGGTTCAATAAGTGAGATCCCAAGAGAGCAAGCGAAGCGTCGCGCGATTGGTCGATCGAACTTATGCAGCGAGCGGGCAACGCCTGCGAGTCGCAGTCCGGTGTTGGATGAGTAGCCGAAACCTGTCCCCAAAAGGGGTGCTCGTTTGGTTTATACCGTTGGACCCACACTTTTTCGCACTTGCCAAATGTGAAAAAGTGTGATACGGTTACATCAACAGAAAGGGTGTTGAGAATGGCAAATAACAGTATACGTGGAATGCGGTTTCATCATATTGCGTTGAAATGCGCGAATCTGAATAAAAGCCTGCAGATGTATGAAGCGTTGGGACTGCAAGAGGTCGCCCGCTGGGGCGAAGGAGACGGCGAGATCGTGATGCTGGATATCGGCGACGGCGGCCGGATCGAGTTGTTTGCCAACGGCGGCGATGCGTATGCGACCAACGGCAAATGGCAGCATTTTGCATTGGGAGTAGAGGATGTTGACCAAGCCTATCGTGTGGCTTTGGATGCCGGCTTTTTGCCGAAAACCGCCCCGAAGATTGTATCGCTTAATGCGAAACCGAAACCGATGTCGATTAACATCGCATTCGTTATCGGTCCTGACGGCGAAGAGGTCGAATTTTTCAAAGAGGTATAACGATCCATTAAAAAGCAGCTCTCCGCTTATGCGAAGAGCTGCTTTTTTGATGGTGTATTTATACCGGTAACCCGATGGTAAAGCCGGCGAGAATGCCGATGCCGGCCGACAGACACACGATCACAATGGGATGTATCTTGCGGAACGCCAATACCGCACACCCGGCAAAAATCGCGAGCGACAGGTAAAACGATGGGGTGGTGAACAAGGCGGTCGACAACCCGGTTGCCGGCACAAACACCGTTTCGCCCATCGACAGTACGGCGGCCGCGATCAACCCGACAACGGCCGGTTTCAAACCGGTCATGCAACCGGCGACGATGCGGTTTTCTTTAAATTTCTCATAAGCTTTAGCAACGATCAAGATCACGATAAACGAGGGTAGCACTACACCAAGTGTGGCGCACATCGCTCCTAAAAATCCACCGGTTTCCATCCCGATATAGGTTGCGATATTGATGGCAAACGGACCGGGCGTACTTTCGCTAACGGCGATAAAGTTGATCAAGGAAGCTTCTTCTAACCAACCGTGCGAGATCACCTCTGCCTGGATAAGCGGTAACATGGCGTAACCGCCGCCGAAAGTAAACAATCCGATTTTAAAGAACGTAACGAACAATGTCAACCAGATCATTGTCCCAACCTCCTTTCGGCGGTGAGAGCGGCGATCAGTCCGATCGCCGCGCAGGCGATAATAGCCCAAATGATCGGCACGTTCAAAAATGCCGTCGTAACAAACGCTACTGCCATTACCACGTAGGAGACAATGCCTTTCGGACATTTGGTATACATCGACCAAAGTGCTTTTAGAACCAAAGCCAACACGCCGGCGCGAATACCGAAAAAGGCATATTGTACTGCCAGGATATCGGCGAATTCGCGCAATACCAACGATATCAGCGAAATGATGATAAATGAGGGAAGAACCACCCCGAGTGTGCACAACATCGCGCCGAAAAAGCCGGCGGTGCGATATCCGACAAACGTGGCGGAATTGATTGCAATGGGGCCGGGTGTAGATTCGGCAATTGCGATGATCTCTAAAATGTCATCGTCGGTTATCCATTGACGTTTTTCCACCACTTCTCTTTGAATCAGCGGAATCATAGCGTAACCGCCGCCAAAGGTGAAAGCACCGATTTTCAAAAAGGTGGTAAACAGTATCCAAAGCCGTTTGGCTTTGCTTTGGGATTGTTCCATCGTGCATCTCCTTGTCTTATAACGAATACGTGTTTATTTTACCAAAATAATGGTAGATGTCAAGCGATTTGTACTTGTAAACAAAAGGGGTATGTGCTATACTGAGGGGGACAAAGCCATACGTGGCGAAAAAGGGGATAGGACCATGAGTAAAGCAACCCAAACGGTGTATGCACCCAACACGGTCAACTATATGCGCGTCGGCACCGATCGACTGTTTATTGATGATAACGCGAGGGTGTCGTTTGATGGCCCGATCGATCAAACCATGCGGTATATTGAAAAAATCCAAATGTTGGATCCGGTAGTATGGGCACGTTTTGTAGAACAGTTCCGTCTGCAACACGATATCAAGAACTACGGTTGGAAAGGGGAATACTGGGGCAAAATGATGCGCGGCGCCACGTTCGTGTACGCGTATACCCGTAATCCTGAATTGTTCCGGACGTTGCGTGAGACGGTGGAGGATATGCTGACCACCATCGAGGATACTGGCCGTATTTCGTCCTATCCGGCGGACAAAGAGTTCCGGGGTTGGGACGTGTGGTGCCGTAAATATGTGTTGCTCGGTTTGCAATATTTTATGGAGATCTGCGACGATAACGAGTTGAATCAACGCATCATCGCGTCGCTCGAAGCACAGGTCGGTTATATCATGAGCAAGATCGGTTCTCCCGACGAGGGGAAAACCCCGATCACCCGTACCGCCAGCGTGTGGCGCGGACTGGCATCGTCGTCGTTGTTGGAACCGGTGGTGCGCTTGTATGCACTTACCAAAAAGAAAGAATACCTGGATTTTGCCGAACATATCATCGAATGCGGCGGTACCACGGTTGCGAATATTTTTAAACTCGCGTATGAGGACAAAACCGATCCGTATCAGTATCCGATCACCAAAGCGTATGAGATGATCTCTTGCTTTGAAGGCTTGCTCGAATATTATCGTGCGACCGGTATTGAAAAATACAAAACCACGGTCATCAATTTTGCGCGCCGGCTCGGTAAGACCGATATTACCATTATCGGTAGCGCCGGTTGTACGCATGAGTATTTTGACCATGCCGCCGCTCGCCAAACCGATACCGCCTACCAAGGCATCATGCAGGAAACCTGCGTGACGGTGACCTGGATGAAATTCTGTATGCAGGTGCTGGCGTTGACCGGTGATCCCACCTTTGCGGATTATTTTGAACAATCGTTGTATAACGCGTATCTTGGCGCAGTCAACACCGAACAAAACGTGGATAAACTGGTATTGGACAAATTCCCGGATGCGGTTTTGGAACCGCTGCCGTTTGACAGTTACGCTTCGTTGCTGCCCAACACGCGCGGTCGCGGCATCGGCGGTTTGCAACTGATGGCAGACAACCATTATTACGGTTGTTGTGCTTGTATCGGCGCGGCCGGTATCGGTATGACCAATAAGGTCGCCGTGATGCTGAGCGAAACCGGCGTGACCGTCAACCTGTACGAAAACGGCACTGTCCGTACCGTGACGCCGTCCGGCAAACCGTTGACGCTTACGTTGACAACCGATTATCCGCGTGACGGGCAGATCGATATCGCGGTCGATACCGACGACACCGCCGCGTTCGATATCGCGTTGCGTGTTCCGGCTTGGAGTGTCAACACCGCCCTTTCGGTTAACGGAACCGACATGACGGTGGATGCCGGTTACACGACGATTCGCCGCGTCTGGAACACCGGTGACACGATTTCGTTGTCGCTCGATATGCGCACGCAGGTGTTGCGCCCGGTGTCCAATCCACGCGATATCATTTTCGTAGATATTATCTGGCAGGACAACTACGTGCCGGCTAAAGTGGTGGAAGAAACCCCGGAAGCCAAATATCATTTAGCGCTTCGCCGTGGCCCGTTGGTGCTCGCTCGCGATGCGCGACTCGACGGCACGATCGATCAGGCGATCGACGTAGCATGCGATGAGGACGGGTATGTAGAACTGGCACCGGCGAATAGTGCGACGTTTAATACGTTGGTCAATTTCACCGTGCCGCAACCCGACGGTTCTGCTTTCACGGTGATCGACTATGCCTCGGCTGGTAAGACGTGGGATGAGCGTTCGAAATACGCTTGTTGGTTGCCGACGAAGGAATACTGGAAATAAGAACATACAAAAAACCGCTATGCATCAGCATAGCGGTTTTCGATTATTCGTTAAACATGGTGGTCGATAAATACCGATCGCCGGTGTCGGGTAACAACACCACAATGCGTTTGCCGACATTTTCGGACCGTTTGGCAACCGTTATCGCGGCGTGTAACGCAGCGCCGGAAGAGATACCGACGAGAATCCCTTCTCGTTTAGCGATCAACCGTCCGGCGGCATAGGCTTGTTCGGTGGTGACGGGGATAATTTCGTCATACGCGGCCGTGTCCAACACATCCGGTACGAAACCGGCACCGATCCCTTGTAACCCGTGTGCGCCGGAGTTGCCGCCTGACAACACCGGTGAATCGGCCGGTTCCACAGCGACGATTCGAACAGACGGTTTTTGCGATTTGAGATATTGCGCTACACCGGTAATGGTGCCGCCGGTACCGACGCCGGCAACGAATATATCAACCGTGCCGTCGGTATCGTTCCAAATTTCCGGACCGGTGGTATCGAAATGAGCTTTGGGGTTAGCCGGATTAACAAATTGACCGGCAACAAAACTGTCCGGAATTTCGGTGGCGAGTGCATGAGCCCGTTCGATCGTGCCGGTCATGCCTTTCGCACCGTCGGTCAGTACCAGTTCGGCACCGTAAGCGGTCATCAACAGACGCCGTTCCATCGACATGGTGTCCGGCATAACGATGATCACGCGATAGCCGCGTGCGGCCGCCACAGCCGCCAGTCCGATGCCGGTATTACCGGAAGTCGGTTCGATGATGACCGAATCGGGGGTGAGCGTTCCGTCTCGTTCTGCCTGATCGATCATCGCTTTCGCAACGCGATCTTTAACCGAACCGGCCGGGTTGCATCGTTCTAATTTAGCAAGCAAGGTAGCGCTAAGTGCCTGCTCTTGCTCGATATGCGTCAGTTGTAACAGGGGGGTGTTGCCGATCAATTGATCGACCGATGTGTAGATGCGCGCCATGCAAAACGCCTCCTTGAAAAGATGCTAAAATCGTAGCACACGCCGCCTTGAATTGTCAATAGGGGACAAGGTGAGATTTTTTGTCAAACGATCCCTCGCAAGGCTTGCCAATTGGCGGAAAATTTGCTATAATAATTATAATATTAAGAGAAACGAGGGAATCGTATGGCGGTCGTGACGATTATCGGTGCCGGGGTAATGGGATCTGCGTTGACGTTCCCGGCCAGAGAAAACGGGCACGAAGTGCGTTTAGTCGGTACGCATCTGGATCGCAAGATCATCCAAACCGCTATCCGTACCAACCGCCATCCCAAATTTGATATCGATTTTCCGGCCGGCATTCGTTTTTTCCAGATCGAAAAGGTGCAAGAGGCCATCAACGGTGCGGACGTGGTAATCGGCGGTATTAATAGCAACGGCGTGGACTGGTTCGGCGATATGATTTTGCCGTTGGTGCCGTCGTCGGTGGCGGTGTTGACCGTGACCGAAGGGTTGATGGATACGTCTAACGGGAAACTGTTGACCTATCCTGAAATTTGGAAACAAAAGATGGATGCCATCGGTAAGCAGTTGTCTATCAATGCTATGGGCGGTCCGTGTATCAGTTACGAACTGGTGGCCCACGATCATACCGAAGTGACCTTCTGTGGGCCGGACATGGAAACGTTGAAGAAACTTCGCTCGATCATGACCACCGATTATTTCCATATCAGTTTATCGACTGATGTCGTCGGGGTAGAAAGTGCCTCGGCACTTAAAAACGGATATGCGCTCGGCATTGCGTTGACCATCGGACTCAACCAAAAAGAATACGGTGTGCGCAGTCGTCAACATTTCAATTCACAGGCGGCGATGTTCGGTCAATGTGTGAAGGAGATGTATCAACTGCTCACCTATCAGGGCGCGGCCTCGGTGGAGAATCTGGCGGTCGGCCTGGGTGACTTGTATAGTGCGGTTTACGGTGGCCGCACCAGACGCGTTGGCATTCTGCTCGGTCGCGGATTGGATGTGGATGAAGCGAAAGCACAACTCGATGGCGTCACGCTCGAATCGTTGGTGGTGGCGGTGCGTATTGCACGCGCCATTCGCAACCGGGCGGCGGTCGGCAGCGTGGACTTAAAAGATTTTCCGCTGTTGATCCATATCGGTGAGATATTGACCGACAAAGCGGCGGTTAATATTCCGTGGGAATCGTTTGTGTATCAAGAATCTAAATAAGGATATAAAAAAGACCGCCACAAGGCGGTCTTTTTTATTTGTTGGTGGTGATACGTCCGCTTTCAAACAAGGGGACAAACCATACGTCGTTGAGTGTGAAAGTTTGTCCGTTGAGATAGGATAATTCATCGGCCGGTGTCGTAAAATCAAACTGCAAGCGATAGGAGCATAACGCCTGTTTGGTGAAACCGGTTGATTGGTTGAGTTGATTGGTTCCGTATTTGCCGTCACCGAGCAAAGGGTGCCCAATAGAAGCGAGATGTGCCCGGATTTGATGGGTGCGTCCGGTCAATAATTCGATTTCCAGCAACGATAAGTTGTTTTTCTGTGCCAATACGCGATATCGCGTGGCGATACTGCGTGAATGAGCACCGGGTGCGCGGTCGATGTATACGCGGTTTTGCGATTCGTTTTTCGTCAAAAAGCCTTCCAGCGTATCCTGCTCTTTCGGCATGGTCCCATGTACGATGCATAGATAGTGTTTGTGAATTTCGCGGTCGCGCAACTTTTGGTTCAGGATCCGTAAAGCAACCGCTGTTTTCGCCGCAATCACGATTCCGCAAGTGTTGCGGTCGATTCGATTGACCAATGCCGGCGCAAAGGCGTTTTCGGCCTCGGGATCGTATTCGCCCTTTTCGAATAAATAGCGTTGAATGCGGAATAATAACGTGTCGCGATATTCGTTTTCGTCCGGATGTACCAACAACCCGATCGGTTTGTTCAGTAACAGAATATGGTCGTCTTCATATACCACGTCCAGTTGTTTCGAAGCGTACAAAAATTCGTGGGTGGTGGGGCGTTGTTCCAGAAACTCGTCTTTCACATATAAGGTAACCACGTCACCGGGTTGTAACCGGTCGGAGGCCTGGCATCGTTTCCCGTTGATCTTAATGTCTTTTTTGCGAATGTGCTTATACATGATAGAGGTAGGTAGGTTAAAAAACGTTTTGGTCAAGAATTTATCCAGCCGTTGACCGGCGTCGTTTTTTCCTATCGTCAAGGTCTTCATACGCGGGCTCTCCTTCCTTTTGAAATAAAAATAAAAAAAGTGTTGACAAATGCCGTTTAGTTGGATATAATAATTGAGCACTTGTGAGTGAGACATGAGCCATTAGCTCAGTTGGTAGAGCATTTGACTTTTAATCAAAGGGTCCGGAGTTCGAGTCTCCGATGGCTCACCACAATGGGAAACGCCGCAATCTTCGGATTGCGGCGTTTTTGTTGTATTACCGAATCGCGTTGATGTCGTAAGGAGTTTGCTGATACACGAAATAGTTCAGCCAATTCGAGAATAATAAGTTCGCATGACTGCGCCACCGTAGCGGTGGCGTGTTTTCCGGATTGTTATCCGGGAAATAGTGTTGCGGTATCTCCGGGTTGAGTCCGCGCTCGATATCGCGCGCGTATTCTTTCGCTAACGTCAATCGATCGTATTCGCAGTGCCCGGTTACGAAGATTTGTCGCGCATCGGCCGCCGCCACAATAGCAACGCCGGCTTCATCCGAATCGGCCAGGATCTGGAGTTCCGGGTGATGGTACACATCCGGCACCAGTTCGGTGTGGCGCGAGTGCGGCATATAGAAGATCTCGTCAAATCCACGCATCAGCGGATGTGTCAGATCTAAGGTGCGATGGGGGAATACGCCGGACAGTTTTTTATTAAGCGCTTGTTTCTCTATATTATAATGATGATAAAGGCCGGCTTGAGCGCCCCAGCAGATATGCAAAGTCGAGTAGACGTTGGTGACACTCCAATCCATGATTTCGCACAGTTCGTCCCAGTAATCCACCTTATCAAAATGCATCGTCTCGACCGGCGCGCCGGTGATAATCATGCCATCGTATTTGTGGTTCTTAATTTGATTAAAGGTATTATAGAACTCCAACAAATGTGCCTTGGCAGTGTTTTTGGAAACGTGTGTAGCGGTTTGCAACAAATCCACGTCTACCTGAAGCGGCGAGTTACCGAGCAGACGCAAAAGTTGCGTTTCGGTTTCGATTTTGGTGGGCATCAGGTTGAGAATCAATATTTGAAGCGGACGGATATCTTGTTTGGATGCCCGTTCTTCGCTCATGACAAAGATGTTCTCCGACTCCAGGATTTTTCGAGCCGGCAGGTGATTGGGAATCTTAATAGGCATGGTAAACTCCTTTTATAGAATAAGGATAATATTCATACAGTAAACACAGTATAACAAAAGACGACTAGGGTTTCAAGATTTTTTTAATTTTTTTAAAAAAGATGTTGACAAGGGAGAAATGATGTGATATTATAGTCAGGCGCTCGAAAAACGGGAGCGCAAAAGGACCTTGAAAATTAAACAACACAAAGAACGAATTAACTACCCGTTAATTCAAGATTCAGAGAAATCTGGA
>JAZPYZ010000015.1:0-46940 GCA_045544455.1 Acutalibacteraceae bacterium
TTGCGCCGAAGATACTCGGACCGCAGGGTCCCGGAAAAATAGGTAGATGCCAACACAAATAAAAAGCACACGTTCAAATACGTGTGCTTTTTTTCTTGCGTTTTAGTATGAGTTGGATGGGAACGGGTTACACCCTTACTCGTTGGATTTAGCAAACTGGGACGGTGTCATCCCGGTCTTTCGCACAAAATTGCGATAAAACACGGAATATTCTTTAAACCCGGCCGCCGTGGCCGCCTCGTAAGCGCTACCACCTTGCGTCAACACCTGTTTTGCGCGGATAATGCGTTGCTCCTTAATGTATTTCCCCAGCGTAAACCCGGTTTCGCGTTTAAAAACACGGTACAAATTCTGTTCCGATAAATAAAACGTCTTTGCCATCGATCGATAATTCAGATCGGTCGCCATATTTTGCTCAATATAGCGAATCATTTCACCGACTTTTCCGGTCGGCATCGCCACGTCCTTATTGGAATATCGACTCGCCGCCGTTACCAGCAATCGCAACAAACTCACCCGTGCGGCAAAATCATCAAACGGCGTCTGCTTCGACAAACCGGTCTCCACCTCATCGAACAGGATGCCCAACCCGGCTTCGCAAATCTCTTGCGCATGAAACTGCCAATATTTGCTCGCAACTAATCGTTGCTTCAACAAAACGCCGCCACCGTCCGAAGTCATCCACAAATCGTCGCCAAACAACAACCGTTTACGTCGATATCGGCAGGTGGTTTTAATAATCGGCCGATGCAATAAGCGATTCCCAATGAAGATCATATCGCCGGGCGACACCTCAATCCGGTTCCCCTCTAACGAAAACCACAAATCTCCTTCTAAAAACCAGTAGATCTCAAACTGTTCGTGGTGTGAATGGGTTTCGTGTATGTTGCGCGGTAATGCGCACTCGGTCAACCGATCCCCGGACCGTATCCGATCGTCTGCACTTGCATACTCGTGTTTAAAATCCATCGCACACACCCATTTCCATGTAGAAAAACGCCATATATTTGCGTGATATTGCAATAGTTATTGCAAATTAAATATGGTATCATTATATCATACTTTACGGTTCTGTCAACGAAGGGATGATCGCTATATGTATAAAATCGAAACGCATCTGCACACCGCCGAGGGTAGCCGCTGTTCGCGATTGACCGCCGCCGATATGATCGGCCGGTACCATGCCGCCGGATACCACACGGTGTTTGTGAGTGACCATTTTCAAAAAACACACTTGGATGAACGCGGCGAAAATTGGGCGCAGCGCATCGATTCGTTTTTAACCGGCTACCGCAACGCCAAAGCCGAAGGGGACAAATTAGGCGTGTCGGTACTGTTGTCGGCCGAATTCGGTTTCGTCAAACACCCAAACCACTATTTGATCTACGGTTTTGACGAATCTTTTTTGATCAACGGAGAACACATTCCCGAAATGGATCCGGCCGAATTTTTGGCAGACGCGCGCGCACGCGGCTTTTTAGTCATTCAAGCCCACCCGTACCGCGACGGCCATTGTGTTCCCAAACCCGAGTGGGTAGACGGGATGGAGGTCTGTAACACCAACCCGCGTCACGAAAACTATGACGACAAGTGTGAGGCTATTGTCGCTGAACACGGGTTATACCGTACCGCCGGTTCGGATGCGCATCGTCCCGAAGACGTCGCCGGCGCAGTCACGGCTTCGCTGTTCCCGGTCGATACCGTGGAAGAGTTTATTCGCTTGATCAAAAGCGGTGAAGCTATCGTAGGCCCCAATCGATAACCAGGAGGACCATACACGATGATTTATTTTCTCAGTGACTTGCACGGCGATTTCAGCGAGATCGATCCGTTAAAAGAGTATTTGGAACGCGCCACCGAACACGATCTATTAATCATGCTGGGTGACGTGGGGATGCACTTCCGCGAAACAGACGATAACAAAGAGTTCACGCAATTTTTCCTTTCGATGGATAAACCGGTCGCCATCCTCGACGGCAACCACGAAAACTTCGACTATTTAAACGGTCTCCCGACCGAAATTTGGAACGGCGGCACCGTGCATCGGTTGACCGACCATATCGTTCACTTGATGCGCGGCCAGATCTACACCCTCGAAGGGAAAACCTTTTTCACCTTCGGCGGTTGTAAAAGTTCGGAAAAATGGATCAAAAATGGCCCGTGGTATCCGGCGGAAGAAGCGACCGATGCGGAATATGAAACCGCATACGCCAACCTGCGCGCTCATAATCATACGGTCGATTATATCCTCACTCATAAATACCGTATCGACGATCCAAACGCCGACCTCTTGTCGCTGGATGGGCTCACGAAATACATCGACACCAACGTCACCTTCCGGCAATGGTATTGCGGCCACTGGCACAAAGTCCAACGCTTCGACGACCGGCATTTGTGCTTGTACGATGAGTTGATTTCAATGACCGAAACCGAACAGTTATAAACACCAAACAACCAACCGTACACACGCGGTTGGTTGTTTTTTAGTTCAGGCTTCCCATTTGCTCAGATCTATCCCATTCAGTCCTACGCGATGTTCTTGATACAACCGCGCACGCGACATTTGTGCCGCCTCGGCGATCGCCGGCCAACCGTGTCCACGCACATACCGCAAGGTCAAGATCATCACCTGAGCCGGCGTCAACGCCTCAGAGCGCGCAATGCAACGTTCGTTTCGCCGCATCTTGGCGGTTAGATGTTGTTCCGCTATCTGTAAACTGCGCGCAAACACCGCCATGCCGGTATCGGCATCTACCCATACGTCGGTCGGTTGATCGGCGATCTGTGCCATTCGTTGCCGAATATCGCGATACTGTTTAAAATTATCCAATATCGGTGCTAATAACGCTTTGGCGCGTTGCCCGTTATCATTCAGAGGTATGTAGGTTCTCATATCCCAACACCTCTCGTAACCTTCGTAAACTGATCGCCACCCACCGTTCAAACTTCGGGCAGATCGCCCCGTTACAATGAAATTGCCGTTCTTTCGGGCAGGACGCACACGGCACCGACGGAATGCGCGGCGTCTCGACCAACGCTTCGTCTACCGAACACACACATGCGCGTGTGCATACCCCGTTGTTTAACCATTCACATCCGTTTTTTACACAAACCATTTTTGTTTTCTTTGTCCTCCGTCACCGTTTTTCTACCGTCCACGCATCCGAATAAAACCATTCCAGCATCGCTTGCCGAAAGGCTGTATCCACCGCACGCCAATCCCCAATCGGCATCACGCCGCACATCGTGCACGCATACGCCAAGGCATCTTCATCCCCCTCAATTACCAATCCGGCGTGCGGCCCGAATCCGTAATAGGTATGCATCTTTTGTCACCTCTTGTCGTCAAAAAATCCTTGACAATTACAGAAATTTGTAATATTATAAGGGTGTCAAGCCAAGATATCACAGAGTTCTGTATCAAGCATCCTCATGATACAACAGAACTCTGTAATTGTCAAGCGTAAAATTTCAGAAATCCGAAACTTTTTTGACAAGCAGAGGGGAAGGGTTCACCGCAAATGGAGAAAATGTATCAGGTGATCGAACAGTTGTGTCAGCAACGGAAGACGAATGTCACGGCGATGTGCCGGGATTTGGGGATTGGGCGCAGTGTGTTATCGGAGTTAAAGTCCGGTCGCACGCAGATGTTGTCCACCGCCAATACCGAAAAAATTGCCCAGTATTTCGGTGTTAGCGTCGAGTATTTACTCGGCAGAGAAACAGATGCAGAGGAGAATGGGGAAGAGGTGCGCACGTATTTAGAGCAACTGAAAACCCGTTCGGAAATGCGAACGTTGTTCCGGTTGGCGCAAAATGCCACCAAAGAGGACGTGGAACAAGCGGTTAAAATTATCGAAGCACTAAGCAAACCACATTCTACCGACCACACGTAACGATGGTTGGAGGATAGCGAGATAGGTAACGGAGCGCAAACTATGGGAGATGTTTTTATTCGGCAACTGTCGATGCCGCGTACGGTATACGGGGCAACGGTGGTCGATGCCGACGGCAACTACAACGTATATATCAACGAAAACCTGTGTGACAAAAAGAAGCAAGATACCGTCGATCACGAATTACGGCATATCGGGCAAGGGCATTTTTACAACACCGATTCCATCGAGCGAAACGAGACGCAAGCCGACATCGGATCGGTGGAACCGGCCGTCAGGAATATGGCGGTGGACTATTAACGCACGCATGTTTCGCAAGACAAACAAAAAACGTCGAACCGATTTCTCGGTTCGACGTTTTGCTTGTCTTGATAACACGCTTTCGCAGAGAGGTGAAACCCTGCGTTCGCATTATAAGAATGGCGTTCGGAGCCTATCTTATTTGAGTTCGACTTTCGCGCCGGCTTCTTCCAATTTCGCTTTCGCAGCTTCAGCGTCATCTTTGCTGGCGCCTTCTTTGATTGCTTTCGGAGCGTTGTCAACCAGATCTTTGGCTTCTTTCAGGCCGAGACCGGTGATTTCGCGAACCACTTTGATAACCGCGATTTTGTTGTCGCCCACGCCGGCGAGAACGATATCAAATTCGGTTTTTTCTTCAGCAGCCGGAGCAGCAGCGCCAGCAGCCGGAGCAGCAGCCACAGCCACCGGAGCAGCAGCGGACACGCCGAATTCTTCTTCGAGAGCTTTCACGAGTTCAGACAGTTCCATAACGGTCAGAGCTTTGACATCTTCAATCAATTTAATTACTTTATCAGACATGATAAAATCCTCCTAAATGTTTTTATTTTTTAAAAATAATTTGTTTGGCACTCATTAGGCCGATTTTTGTTCGGCGATCGCGTTGAGAGCAACCACCAAGCTGCGCAGGTTAGCGTTAAGCACACCGACGAAGCCGCTGATCGGGGCATTGAAACCACCGAGCATTTTTGCGATAAGCACCTCTTTGGAGGGCATATTCGCGAGGTCTGCCACCTCTTTGGCATTGATGACCTTTCCGTCAACATAGCCGGCCTTGATCGAGAACCCTTTGTTCTTCTCGGCATAATCGCTCAGGATCTTCGCAGCGGCGGTATAATCCGTTTCGCTGATCGCGATCGCGGTCGAGCCGGAGAGCACAGAATCCAATTCAGACAAACCGGTCTTTTCCGCGGCACGGTGCAGCAGGGTGTTTTTCACAACGGAATAGGTTACGCCGGCTTCACGCAACTGTTTACGCAGTTTGGTGTCGTCTGCAACCGAGATCCCTTTGTAATCCACCAGCACGCCGGCTACCGAACCGGACAGTTTCGCGGCCAGATCATCTACCAGGGCCTGTTTCTTTTGCAAAATGCTTTCACTAGGCAAACTATTCACCTCCGAACGTCAATTTGCTGTTCTCAACAAAAAGAAAAATCCCTCTGTATCACACAGAGAGACATGCATAACAAATTCACGCACAAATGTGCCGATGTTTGTCGCTCGCATCCTCGGCAGGCGGCCAAAAAACCTTTACGTCAAAAGACACCTGCTGTCTGTGGAAAACAGCATGGATAATGATACCACGAACGTCCAAAAAAGTCAAGTCTTTTTGCGTTTTTCTTTTTTCGACAATTCTCAACGATTTTCACCACTACATTTATGGTTTAATCTTAAAAATACCACAATATTTTGTGTTTTTTGAAAAATATCTCTTGCAATATACAGCGACATTTGCTATAATTTTTTCGAGGATCAGCGAAGCGTCCTCAAAAATATCGAAAAAACGGGAACCCCCTGATTTCCTGACAATCGATAGAATGAATCGGTTAAGGCGATATGTCTTGACCGATTTGTTTTTTTAGGATAAGATATCGTCATAAAGGAGTTGAAGGGAATGGCAGGAACGAAACGCATCCGCGTGTTGGATGAGTTGCGCGGACTTTGTGTGTTGTTGATGGTGGTGTTCCACGGGTTTTATACGTTGGGCTACTTGTTTGATTGGGCGGCATGTCGGGACCTGTTTTGGTTTTTCATGCCGGCCGAACCGGTGTTTGCCGGCCTGTTTATCGCCATCTGCGGCTTTAGTTGCTATCTGTCACACAACAACTGGAAACGCGGCACCATCTTGTTATTCGTGTCGTTGGCGATGTCGGCCTTTTTGTGGTTTGTCATGCCGGATAACATGATTTGGTTCGGTATCTTGCAATTTTTGGCCTGCAGCATTTTATTGTTTGCCGCGTGCGAACGGCCGCTGTCGCACCTGCCGGTGTGGTTGGGCGTGTTGTTGTGTGTACTGCTGTTCGTGGTCACCTATCATCTGCCACTGGATGCCGGCAGCTATATCGGGATAGAGGGTTTGTTCACCGTCACCACCCCCAACCTCGGCGTTGCCTTTTACCCACTCGGCATGGGCTACGTGTTCGGCGAAGATTATTTCCCGTTATTGCCGTGGGTGTTCTTGTTTTTGGCCGGCACCTTTCTCGGGCGTTGGTCGCGGGGCCATTCGTTACCGGCGTTTTGTTACCGGGACCATATCCGCCCGTTATCTTTTCTGGGGCGGCATGCGTTGCTCATCTATATCCTGCATCAACCCGTTATCTACGGCCTGGCCTGGATAGTGCGAGCGATTATCTAAATCAAAAAGCGGTAGGCGTTACACACGCCTACCGCTTTTTTTGAATATGGTTATACATCCAGCGAAACCAGATCGTCAATCGTCTCGCGCCGCACCGCCACGTAACTGTCGCCGTCTTTCACCATCACGACCGGCGGCCGCGGAATCCGATTGTAATTCGATGCCATCGAATAGTTGTACGCACCGGTCGTCAAACACGCCAACAGATCGCCGCGCTTGATAGTTTCCGGCATCGCCACGTCGGTTTGCAAAATATCGCCGCTTTCACAGCATCGTCCCACCACGGTACAGGTCATGTTACGCGCGGCGTTCATATTATTCGCCGGCAACAGGGTATAGGGCGCTTGATACATCGCATACCGCACGTTATCGGCCATACCGCCGTCCACCGACACATAGTTGATAAACGCCGGCACTTTTTTAACACTACCCACCGTATACAAGGTCATGCCGGCATCCGCCACGATACTGCGTCCCGGCTCAAACGAGATTTTCGGCATCGTAATGCCCAGTTCGGCCACCGTCTGATGAACAAAGGCACCGACCTGTTCGATCACCGCCGGCACGTCCATGTGTGGATGACTCGGCAGATACCGTACCCCAAATCCGCCGCCGAGATCCAACTGTTCAACGGTGATGCCGTATTGGTCCGTTACGTCGGCGATAAATCGCAACATCACGTCGGCCGTCTTCAAAAACACGTCCGCATCAAATACCATCGATCCAACGTGACAATGGAATCCCACCAACCGCAGATGCTCGAGCGATAACGCCAGTTTGATCTGTTCGTCGGCTTGTCCGGTCGCGATCGCCGCCCCAAACTTGGAATCCACCTTCCCGGTCGATACCGCTGCAAAGGTGTGCGGATCAATACCCGGCGTAATGCGCAATAAAACCGGTTGTTTGGTCGCGCGTGCCGCCGCTTCCCGGTCAATCGCGCGCAATTCTTCCGCATTATCCGCGACAAAATACCCGATCCCGTGATCCATCGCAAATCCGATATCCGCGTCGGTCTTGTTGTTCGAATGAAAATACGCACGCGATAGGGGAAACCCGGCTTTCACCGCGGTATACATTTCTCCGATCGATACCACGTCGATACCCATCTCTTCTTCGTGCATGATCTCATAGATCCGTTTAAACGAAGCCGCCTTCGAGGCATATAACACCTGTCCGTTATCGCCAAACGCCTTTGCCACCGCCGCCCGATAAGTGCGACACCGTTCGCGGATGCGCGCTTCATCCATCAAATACAGCGGTGTTCCGTACTGCCGCGCTAACGCCGCCGTATCCACGCCGGCAAACCGCAGATGTCCGGTTTGATCCACCGTCACGTTTTCACATAACAAATCTCGATTCATCGTTTCAACTTCCTTATAACATCGTTGCGCGTAACTCTTCGCTCGATTTCGGCGACAGATCCGCCGGCGCCACATCAAATACCGTCTTGCACCCGATCTCGCCGCGTTTGCTGAGTTTATTCACCGCCCGCGCATACGCAACCAACACACTCGCCGTAAATTCCGGATTGGAATCTAGCTTCAAACTATATTCCACCGTGTGGGTGTGTTCACCGTTCGCCCCGGTTTTCCCGGTCCGGATCACCACACCGCCGTGCGGAATTCCGCGATGATCGCGGTCCAGTTCCTCTTGCGAAATAAAGGTCACCGTCGTGGTATAATCCGCAAAATAGTTCGGCATGGTTTTGATCTGCCGTTCGATTTCCGCTTTATCCGCGCCGTCTTTCGCCACCACGTAACACTCGCGCAGATGTTTGTCCCCGGTCGCCAGTTCCGGCATCTCGCCATCACGCACCGCCTGTAAAGCGGCATCAATCGGCACGGTGTATTGCCGTGCATCCAACACGCCGTCGATCCGACGGATCGCATCCGAATGCCCTTGGCTTACGCCGCGTCCCCAAAAGGTATAGTCTTTTCCGTCCGGCAAGATCGCGCTCGCATACAAGCGGTTCAGCGAGAACATACCCGGATCCCAACCGCCCGAAATCAGCGCCACGTGACCGCCCTCTTTGGCCGCCGCATCCACCGCCGCAAAATGCACCGGAATTTTCGCATGCGTATCAAAACTATCCACCACGTTAAAGGTTTTCGCCAACGCCGGCGTTTGCACCGGCAGATCGGTCGCACTCCCGCCGCAGATGATCACCACGTCGATCTGATCTTTAAAATCGACGATCGTTTCGGCCGCATAGACCGGCGTTGATAACACCGTCTTCACATCTGCCGGATCGCGTCTGGTAAACACACCCACCGCATTCATATCCGGATTTTGTGCAATGGCACATTCCACCCCTTTGCCGAGGTTTCCGTACCCGTAGATCGCTATATTCATAGGAATTGTCACCCCATTAGTTAAAACGCAATAATGCTTTTCATATCATACAAACCGGCCGGCTTCCCACACAGGAACTTTGCCGCCGCCAACGCCCCCTCCGCGAACAACGCGCGGCTGTGCGCCTCGTGTTTCAAGGTGATGGTCTGGTTCGGCGTCCCTACAATAACTTCGTGTTCGCCCACAATATTACCCATCCGCACCGCATGGATCCCGATCTCGTTGGGGGTACGTTTGCCATATCCGTCACGCCCGGTCACAATATCCGTCCCCGGCCGCACTTCGCAGATCGCCTTGGCAATCGCCAACGCCGTACCGCTGGGCGCATCCACTTTTCGATTATGATGTTTTTCAATAATTTCGATCTCCGCCTGCGGCAACGCACTGGCGGTTTTTTTCGCGAGCTCGATCAGCAACGCCACTCCCATCGAATAGTTGGCCGAGAAAAACAGCGGAATCTTGGTTGCCGCTTGGGTTACCGCCGCCATTTCCGCCTCGGTCTGCCCGGTGGTCGCGAGCACTAACGGCAGATGATTTGCCACCGCAAACTCTACCAGCGCTATCGTGTTCGCATGATGCGAAAAATCCACAATGCAATCCACGTCACACGGCGCTTGCGCAAAGGACGTCACACAAGGAATCTCGCTGTTTGCGGCGCCGTTAATATCCACACCGGCCACCACTTCGGCACCGTAATAGCCGTCCAGCGCCAGTTTAGCGACTTCCTGTCCCATGTGTCCGCCTAAACCGCTGATTAAAATTCTCATATCCGTTTCACTCTCTTTTTCAGTTCAAAATTCCTTGTTCGCGCATCAAATCCAGCAACACCACTTCGTGTTGCGGCTCCATCGGGGTAAGCGGTAATCGCAAACTGTTCTCGCCAAATCCCATCGCCGCCATCGCCGCTTTCGCCGGAATCGGGTTCACTTCGCAGAACAACGCGTCCACCAACGGCAACAAATCGAGTTGTTTGTCGGCCGCTTTCGCCACGTCCCCATTCATATAATCGTGACAGATCGCCGCCGTTTCGGCCGGCAACAGGTTAGACAACACCGAGATCACGCCTTTGCCGCCCAACGACAACACCGGCACGATCTGGTCATCGTTTCCTGAATAAATGTCCAACTTATCGC
The DNA here is from genome assembly GCA_045544455.1 of Acutalibacteraceae bacterium. Lineage (GTDB taxonomy): Bacteria > Bacillota > Clostridia > Oscillospirales > Acutalibacteraceae > JAZPYZ01. The sequence goes on from JAZPYZ010000015.1 coordinate 10,035, forward strand.
GACACAGAGCCGCCACTTGTGCGATCTGCGAGATATTACCACTGGCTTCTTTAATCGCCACAATATTCGGATGTTCCGCCAAAACAGCCACCGTTTCGGGCAAAATGTTACATCCGGTCCGGCTGGGCACGTTATACAAAATACACGGTTTGGTCGACGCGTCTGCAATCGCGCGGAAGGTTTCGATCAACCCTTTTTGGGTAGCTTTGTTGTAATACGGCGTCACCAGCAACATGGCGTCCGCCCCAATTTCGCAAGCGTACTTGGTCAGTTCGATCGCATAGGCGGTATCGTTCGAACCCGTACCGGCGATCACCGGCACCCGGCCGTCCACTCTGTCCACGCAGAATTTCAACACGTCGCGATGTTCTTCATCGGTCAGGGTAGAGGCTTCGCCGGTCGTACCGGCCGCCACGATCGCATCGATCCCTTGTTCGATCTGCCAATCGATCAACCGTCCAAACGCTTCATAATCCACCATTCCGTCTTTAAACGGGGTAATGATCGCGGTTGCCGCGCCGGTAAATACGGTATTTTTCATCATGCATTCTTCCTTTCTTACAACAAAAAAGACAGTTGCCGATAGCAACTATCCTGATAAGTCAACCCTGCGAAACCGAGGGCATATTTCCTTGTCAGATAGCGCTCCGCATTGCTGCGACAACAACCAAAATCTTATTTTCGGTTGCCAGAGCGGAACTTGCCACATTCCGTCTTCGGCAACGCACCCCTTTTTCTACCGCCCCTTTGGCAGGGTACCGCGCGGCAGATACTCTTGATGCGATGCACCTCTATCGGTTGATGCGATCATAGCATATATACCTTAATGTTGTCAAGCATTTTGCGGAAATTTCAACCTTTCTCGGCCAAAAAGGCCCTCGGACAACACCGAGGGCCAATATCTTTCTTAAAAATTCTCTAAATACACCGCCACCGACCGGGACATTTCGCGTGCAAAATCGGAATTATACTTCCGTTCGCAAAACGCCTTCATCCACGCGGCGTAATCCTTTTCGCCCGTTTTCGGCGCAAACATCGCTTCGAGTTCGTCGGCCCCCATCGGGCGATAGGCGTTTTCGTGCACGATATGCGAAAGCGCCGCACGTTCGGGTTTGGGCCGCGCGAGTTGTTGTGCCGTCGGATACCCAAACACCAACATCGCCGCCGGAAATACGTAGGTCGGCAGGTTCAGCATCTCGCGATGCACCTCAGCGTTTTCCATGATATCCCCGATATAGCATGATCCGATCCCTAAACTCTGTGCCGCCACCACCGCGTTTTGTGCCGCGATCACCGCGTCGTTCACCGCCAACATCAGATCGCCCACCGCCGGCTTGCGCGGTGCACATCCCGTTTGGATAAACGCATCGTACCACTTTTGACAATCCGCACAGAAAATCAACACCATCTTGGCTGTCGCAATAAACGGTTGATGATCGCAGGTTTCCGCCAATCGCGCTTTCAACGCCTCGTCGGTAATATCCAAAATCGTATACAACTGTTGATTGCCGGCCGTCGGCGCTTGCGTAGCCGCGTGCAAAATCGCCGTCTTGTCATCCGACGCGATATCGCGGTCTTCAAACACCCGTACCGATTTTCGTTCGGTCAGTTGCTGTAAAATCTCATTCATCTTTCGTTAACTCCAACGTATTCTCTTGGTTGCGATACACCACGAATTTGCAGAACAAAAACTCCAACACAAAATTCGCCAACATGGTCACCGCCAACACAATATAATCGGCCACACCCGCCGTTTCCGCGCAATGTCCCAACCACGTCGATACCGGCGTAAACACGAGATAAAAGCCAAACACTTTCGCCATCGCTACCGGCACGTTCGCCGCCGATTGAAAGGTATACCGCCGATTAAAGGTAAAATTCCAAACGATCGACAGAATCAGCGAAATCAAATACGACGGCCAATACGGCAGTTTCGCCAGATCGTGAAACAGCGCAAACGAACCCACCTGAATGATCCCGGCCGAAATCGAAAACAACGTAAATTTCACGGCTTGCCAAATCGGTTTTTGTGTTGCCATACATATCCCCTCCATAAGGGTATTATGACGGATTTTGTCGCCACCGTCAAGTCTTTACATACGCAACCGGTTTGTGGTATACTATCGGTATCAACCAGTATACGGAGGGGTTTATCATGGTTAAACATGTGATTTTATGGACGTTAAAAAGCGAATATTCCGCCGAACAAAAGCAAGTCATCAAAGCGGATATCAAAACCTCGCTCGAATCGCTCGCCGGTCAAATTCCCGGCTTGCTCGCCATCACGGTCCATACCACGGCGTTGCCGAGTTCCAACGCCGACTTGATGCTCGATTCCACCTTTGAGAGCGAAGCGGCCCTCAAAGCCTACGCCACCCACCCGGCGCATGTCGCCGTCGCCGACGGTCACGTTCGCCCCCACACCGCCACGCGCACCTGTTTGGATTTCACGGTATAAGGTTGCCTAAAAAAGCACGGTAGAACTTCGGTTCCACCGTGCTTTTTTGTGTGTCATCACAGGCCGTATTTGGCGCGCCATTCATCGGCTTTCGCCGCCGACATTCTGGTGATGTTCTCGGTCGGATATTGCGAATCCGCACCGCCGTTTACGTACAGGAAGAATTTACCGTCCGCCGTTTTATACAACGTTTCTTCAAAACCGGTCGCTTCCCCGAATTCGCCGCTGGTGTATTTAGCCACCACTTCCGCCGCATCGGTATCATACGTAACTTTGCAAATCACTTTTTTCATGTGACGAAATCCTCCTTGTTTCGATCTACAGGGCTTGCCCCTGTACACCCATTATACGCCATATGGCGTAAAAACGCAAGGCGGATTGTGTCGAATGGAAACAACTTATCATCCCAGTAATTTTTTGGCATTTTCGCAGGCGATCTTGTTCCAATCCTCGTTGCTCATACCCAGATTTTCCAACAACCGCTTTTCCATCTCGGCGGTATGCCACGGCGAATCGGTTCCAAACAACATGTTATCCGTCCCGTGCGCCTCCAAGATCTTTTCGGCAAAATACCGCGGCATCATCGAATACCCAAACGATGTATCAAAATAGATGTCCCGTCCACACAGGTGTTTGAGCACCGCCTCGTTGCAGTTGATCCCACCCCAATGCGCCGCCACTACCGGGGCTTCAAACCAGTTCAGCGCCTTGGCCATACGTTCGGGCGTACCGCCGTACGGCGGTGCAAACCCATAATCCCAACCGGCATGAAACACCGTAACGAGTCCCAGTTCGGAAATTTTGCGATACAACGGCTTATATTTTTCGTCGTCCACGTAAAAACCTTGATAATCGGGATGCAGTTTCACGCCTTTCAATCCCAATGCCTTGATGCGTTCCAGTTCTTCCAAAGCATCTTCGCTGTCCGGAAACACCGAACCAAACGCCACGATATCGGGTTCGCGATCCAGTATCGCGGCAAAATCGTTCACGCTTTTTTGTTGATGCGCGTTGGTCGCAATGCTCAGCACCACCGCCATATCCACGCCGTCGCGCCGCATCACGTTGCGCAATCCGGCCAACGTCCCGTCGGTATGCGGTTTCAGTCCACCCGATGCCGCCGCCAATTTATCGATCGCTTTGGCCGCGATCTTATCGGGAAAACAATGGGTATGAAAATCGATCAACATATAGTTACACCTCGTGTTTATTGTTCACGTCAGGCCGTGTGATTATACCGGTCGTCTATTGGTATCATACGCGCTTTCAAGGTTATTTTCAAGTCGGATCGAAAAATTCCGCCGCATCTCTTGACGAGTCGCGCCGGTTCTTGCATAATAAAAGTATACGGAGAGGGGTGTTCGAAATGAATACGATTAAAAAGAAACTCGGCTTCGGGTGTATGCGTCTGCCGATGAAAGACAGCGTCGTCGACACGGTCGAAACCTGCAAGATGGTAGATGCGTTTTTAGATGCCGGGTTTAACTATTTCGACACGGCTCATGGTTATCTCGGCGGCAAAAGCGAGATTGCCGTGCGAGATTGTTTGACGTCGCGCCACCCGCGTGACCGCTATTTACTGGCCGATAAATTGTCCGATCCGCATTTTTCGTCGGAAGACGATATTCGCCCGTTGTTTCAACAGGAACTGGATGCGTGTGGCGTGGACTATTTTGATTTTTACTTGATGCACGCGCAAAATCAAACCAATTACGAGAAATACAAACGGTGCCGCGCGTACGAAACCGCCTTCGCGCTCAAAGCGGAAGGCAAGGTGCGGCACGTCGGCTTATCGTTTCACGATAAAGCCTCCGTTCTCGAACAAATTTTAACCGACTATCCGGCGATCGAATTTGTGCAGATTCAACTCAACTATATCGATTACGACGATCCCGCGGTCGAAGGCCGCCAGGTGTACGAAGTCTGCCGTAAATTCGGCAAACCCGTCATTGTGATGGAACCGGTCAAAGGCGGTTGCCTGGTCAATTTACCGCCCTCAGCCCAAGCCATATTCGACCAACTCGATAACGGCAGTAACGCCAGTTATGCCCTCCGTTATGCCGCCGGATTCGATGGCGTGATCATGGTGTTGTCCGGCATGGGCAATATGGATATGATGACCGATAACGTCGGCACGATGCAGGATTTTAAACCCCTCACCGCCAAAGAGAAAGCAGCGGTCGAACAGGTGTGCGATATTCTCAAACAACAAAACCGCATTCCGTGCACCGCGTGCAACTATTGTACCGAACGTTGCCCACGTCAGATCCCGATTCCGGATTTGTTTGCATGTCTAAACGAGCACCGTACCTTCCACAACTGGAATGCCGGTTACTACTACGACATCTATACCAAAAACGGCGGCAAAGCCAGTACTTGCATCGGTTGTGGCGTATGCGAAACCGCCTGTCCGCAACATTTGCCGATTCGTGATCTGCTCAAAGAGGTCGTCGGCGCATTTGAAAAGCGAGGGGATTGATCGGATATGTGTCGCGATCTGTCAACGGCGATCACACTTCTCCACCAAGGAAACTACACCTGCGTGTTGGTGAAAGGATCGACGCAACATACCGCTATCGCGCGCGGCGTCAAACCTTTGCTCGATTGGTTGGATAGCGCGGTCGACGTTACCGGCTTTTCCGCCGCTGACAAAGTGGTCGGCAAAGCGGCCGCCTTTTTGTATGTGTTACTCGGCGTTCACGCCGTCCATGCCACGGTCATGAGCGTAGCGGCGCAGTCGATCCTGCAGCAGCACGGCATCGCCGTGTCGTGTGACCGATTGGTTGAGGCGATCCGCAACCGTACCGATACCGGCTTTTGCCCGATGGAACAAGCTACCAAGGATATTGCTGCCCCGGCACAAGCGCTCGCCGCCATTCGTGCCACGTTAGCAACTCTCCAACCCTAATTAAAAACCTGCAAGGGGATATCGTAGGAATCGCATTTGTTGTATACACTGTTTCCGTTTTCGTTCCGGCACCATCGTATTGTGAGCACATTATTAAGTGGGTGGAACGGTTTGGAGCAGCAATTGATGGTATAGAAATTAGTTTGCGAGGATTGATATTTATATTCTTAACAGTCGCTGTGTTGGGTATATGGATTATCGCAGTGGTTTGTGCGTTCCGTAAAGGTTGGAAAATCAAAAACGAATTACCTCGTTAACTTAATCCTACACAAAGCGCCTCGTTTCAAGAGAAGTTGAGACGAGGCGCTTCACCTACAATGCGCAGGGCAGTCCGATGAGTTTGACGGTGGAGGGAGTCACCTATTTCTACGTCAAAAATCCCCCGATGCATTAGGCATCGGGGGATTTTTTGGTTTATCTCCAACTAGGTGCCGTGGCCCAATCCGGCATCGCTTCAAACGATACCTCGTTTCCGCGATAGGGGAAGGTGATCCGGCAAGAAAACAACCGCGGTGCCGTTTCGGTATCGCGCGCTCCGTACTTGTGATCCCCCACCAGCGGAAATCCGCGGCTTGCGAACTGCACCCGGATTTGATGACTCCGCCCGGTATGCAACCGCACGTGCACCTGTGCCGGTTCACCGTCGGTCAACCGCACAAATTCTAACCGCGCCGCCTTCACACCGCCGCGTGGGCGGTTGACGACAAACACCTTGTTTTTCCGCGTGTCTTTCCATAGCAGATCTTCCCAGTCGCCACGTTCGGGCGGCGTACCGTGTACCATCGCAACGTATTCTTTGATCATGCGCTTGTCCTGTATGGTTTTCGATAATGCGGCTGCCGCCGACTTGGTGCGTGCATATACCATCACGCCACCCACGTTGCGATCCAATCGATGAATCGGATAGATTTCGCCGCCCAACATCGTTTTCAGTTGATTCGGGATCTCTTTTTCCGAATCCGGCCCCACCGGTTTGACACACACGACAATCTGTTCGTCCACGTGTAGAAGTTGCATGTTCGTCTCCTTATAAATGGATTTCTCGTGGCGTTTGTTTCCGCTTTACTATCGCGTTGTAGATCAACAACCCGATTAAACTGATCGCGCCGGTGATCACGTATAGCCAGATCGCGTCGATGTATTGTTCTTCACCCAGCAGATGACCACCCACCGTCGAAGTCACCACCGACGGGATCCGTGCCACCAACGAGATGATCAAAAACGTACCGAGTTTGATATCGGTCAACCCCACCAAATAGGTCAACAGATCTTTCGGCGTCCCCGGAATAAAGAACAATAAAAACAATAGGTTGTTCCGCTTTCGCTCGGTGTTGATAAACCGCAACTCATTGATCTTTTCCCGATCGAAAAAGAGATCCACCAACCGCGTCCCCAACCGTTTGGTCAGCAGAAAGATCACCGTCGACGCGGCTGCGATCCCACTATAACAGATCGCCGTGCCAACGATCGGACCAAACGCATATCCGGCCGCCGTTTCCAACAGTTCGCCGGGGATCAGCGCAATAAACACCTGTAAAAACTGTAATCCCAGCAACACCAGCCAACCCAGTGCCCCAAAGGATCGAATATAGTCTCGAAACCCATCCTGCGAAAAGGAGGATAACCAGTTGTATACGAACCACGTCGCCAGCGACGCCAACACCAGCACCACCGCCACCGAAAGGCCGGATACCCATTGCCGCCGACGCAAGGTGCCCTGCCGGTCGACGCACTCATCGTGTTTTCGCATAAAATCCCTCCTTTTTCCCCTCATTATACACCGATCGCCACCTATACGCAATATGGTTTATCCAATCAAAAACGATCTCCGTATCACGGAGATCGTTTTTTAATAGATAGATTAGTGTGTCAACAGCAACATCGCCACAAACAAGAAGGCGATCACCCAGGAACTGCCTTTAATCCGTTTCGTTGCTGCCATTCAGCCAAGAAAGACGATACGCAACATTCTCGCTGCTTTTCACATCTTTTAACTGTATGCCGGTTTTGGCGTTATAGCGCTCCATATCCGCCCTCCCGTTTATTGCCGGTGCCGGGGGTTTCGGGAGATCCCTCGGCTTCGCTCGGGATGACAGAAGAATTGTTCAAATTCCGGTTTATTGCTCTGTTGAGCAAATTAAGAATGAAGAATTGTAGTATTTTTCTGTGGAAAATGGTTAAAATCGTCGCCAAAGGCGACACATTAATTATTTATCGAGCGATCAGCCCGTTAAACTCCGAATTTCATTCTCAATTCTTAATTCTTAACTATAATGTGACGCCGGATTTGAAAATGGAAATCTCTCGGTAGTTCTGCTGTTCGTTTTTGGTTTCCTCACCGGAAGCAACGGACAAAACATAGTCAAAGAACGCTTCGTCAATATCCTTACCCTCCAGCACCGGGGAGGCATCAAAATCGATCCACTTTGCCTTATGGGTGGCAAGGTGGTGATTGGTGGCAATCTTCACCGTAGGCACAGGACCGCCCAAAGGCGTACCCCGACCGGTGGTAAACAGGATCAAATGGGCACCGGCTGCCGTCAGATTGGTCACAGCGATCATATCGTTTCCAGGACCGTTCAGCAGGGAAAGCCCGTTCTTTTTTACGGTGTCACCGTAATCCAGCACATCCACCACCGGTGCAGAGCCGGCTTTTTGCACGCAGCCCAAGGATTTTTCCTCCAGAGTGGTAATACCGCCGGCTTTGTTTCCGGGAGAGGGGTTTTCGTAGATCACCTGATTATGCCGCTTGTAATAGTCCTTAAAATCATTAATGAGGGAAACGGTTTTCTCAAAAATCTCCCGGCTTGCTGCCCGCTGCATCAGCAGATGCTCCGCACCGAACATTTCCGGCACTTCACTTAATATACAGCTGCCGCCTTCGCTGATCAGCCGGTCAGAAAACCGCCCCACCAGGGGGTTGGCGGTGATGCCGCTGTAGCCGTCACTGCCGCCGCACTTGAGACCTACCCGCAGCTGGGACGCCGGCACATCTACAGGAGAAAACTGTGCCGCATAGCGCTTTAGCTCCTGAATCAGCGCTACACCGGCGGCGATCTCATCTTCGGTTTCCTGGCAGATCAGAAACTTTACCCGCTCCGGGTCGTATTCCCCCAGGACTTCCTTAAAAACATCAATATTGTTATTCTCACAGCCCAGTCCCAACACCAGCACACCGGCAGCATTGGGGTGGTTCACCAAACCCCGGAGGATCTGCTGAGTCACCGTCTGGTCATCCCCCAGCTGAGAGCAGCCGAAGGGATGGGGAAAGGTGTTGGCACCGGTAAGGCTTGCCAGCTTTTCCGCGACCTTATTGACACAACCGACCGTATTTATGATCCATATCTCGTTACGAATGCCTACATCCCCGTTTTTCCGGACATAGCCCCGAAAGGTGCTGCCGCTTTCCCGCAGAGGAAAGGCCGTTGTCCCGGGAGTATAGGTATAGGTCAGATTATCCGACAGATTCGTGGCAAGATTGTGGCTGTGCACCTGCTCCCCGGGTGCAATATCCGCTGTTGCTTGGCCAATGGGATTTCCGTATTTTATAACATTTTCCCCTTTTTTGATGGGGCATACTGCATATTTATGACCGTTTTCCAAATTCACCTGCACATTGTCAAGCTTATGAATCAGCATTTTTCCAACTCCTCTGCCAAATTACTTAAATCCATATCCCACAGGGCGGTGTTTGCCAGGATCTCTCTGGGGGTATGCTCCCGCATAAAGGCGGTGACCTCCGGATCGTCGTTGGTCATATCGGTCTTATAGAACTCCATCAGCTTTTTAAAGGCAAACAGCAAGGCCTTGGGGTAGGTGCCGAACCGGTTCTTGTACTCCAGAATAGAGGGCAGTACCCGGACTTTAAATTTACTGACGGAATTCAGCGCAATAGAAGCGCACATATGCTTAATGTAGGGATTTGCAAACCGGGTCAGCACATCGGCAGCATAAGCCTCCAACTTATCCTTCGGCAGATCCAGTGTGGGGATGATCGCCTCAAAAATGCATTTGCGGAGATATTCCCGCATAGCAGCGTTGTCCATACAGGATTTGACCGTATCAAAGCCCTCCAGCATCGCATAGGGAATCATAGAGGTGTGGGCGCCGTTGAGGATCCGCACCTTCCGGGTGCGGTACATTTCCAGCGCATCGGGGGTGACGATCACATTCAAGCCGGCTTTGCGGAAGGGCAGCTCCTGTTCCAGATCGTAATCGGTTTCAATGACCCACAGGTGGAAATATTCCGAGGTGTTGACCATATTATCTTCATAGCCCAGATCGATCTTCTCATCTCTGGGGTAGCCGGTGTTGATCCTGTCCACCAATGTGCAGCAGAAGATATTTTCGGTTTCCACCCAGTTAACAAATTCCGCACTCAAGTCCCACAGCTTGGCATACTGCAAAACGCATTTTTTTAGATTGTCGCCGTTGCGGTCAATCAGCTCACAGGGCAGGAAAATAAAGCCGGGAAGCCCGGTTTCAAACCGGCGCATCAGCAGTCGGGTGACCTTCGCCGGGAAGGACACAGGGGGTGCATCTGTAACTTTATCTTCCGGACGGAAGGCGATACCCGCCTCGGTGGTGTTGGAAATCACATAGCGCATTGTGGGAATCTCTGCCAAAGCCAGCATCGCCTCAAAATCCTCATAAGGCTTGACGCACCGGGAGATTACATCCACGATCTGCTTTTCCACACCCTCTTCGCCCCGAATGATGTGGGTATAGATGCAGTTTTGTGCCGACAGCTGATCGCACATACCCTTTTCGATGGGCTGTACTACCACCACACTGCCCTCAAAATCGGTGGTGTCGTTCATTTTCTGAATCATCCAGTCCGCAAAGCCGCGCAAAAAGCCGCCCTCACCGAACTGAATAAACCGCTCTGTACGCTTAACTGTTTCCTTAATCATGAATCCTGTTCCTTATATGTAAGTTTTATTTTCCCTCTTCAAATTCCAATTTATCGAGCTGTTTCGATAGATGCTTCGTCTGCCGAATTACCGTGTCATTGCGAGCCCCGAAGGGGCGTGGCAATGCCGATATTCCTTGAGATCGCCACGTCGCTATGCTCCTCGCGATGACAGAGGTTTGGGGTAGTCAGTGCGTCTAACCAACATCATTCTGTATTCTGCATTCGAGCAACAACTCGGTAAACCCGAATTTTTATTCTATTCTCTTATAGGATGCCAATAAAAGATAGTACAATATTGCTTAAGTTTTTAATTTTGTAATATATTGACCTGTTTTTATGAAATTTCTTTTATAAAAAGCAAGATAATGGTAGCGTCGGCAGATCCCCTTTGCTAAAATGGGTTTATCAACGAAACTTTGGAGGTCGCTATGTATTACGAAAACAATACCGCAAAGGATTTAAAGATCGCCTACATCGGTGGTGGCTCCCGTGGCTGGGCCTGGATTCTGATGAACGATCTGAAAAAGGCAACCGATATGTCCGGCACCGTATATCTTTACGATATCGACTACAAGGCCGCCCAGGTCAACGAGGTCATCGGCAACCGCATTGACGGCGAAGGCTGGAAATACAAAGCCTCTGAGACGATCGGTGAGGCGCTGACCGGTGCGGATTTTGTGATCATTTCCATTTTGCCCGGCACTTTCGACGAGATGGCAGTGGATGTCCACGCCCCTGAAAAGTACGGTATCTGGCAATCCGTCGGTGACACCGCAGGCCCCGGCGGCTTTATCCGGGCGCTGCGTACCGTTCCTATGATTCGAGAAATCGCCGGCCATATCCGCCGATACTGTCCCAAGGCAATGGTCATCAATTATACCAATCCTATGAGCGTGTGCATCGGCGCACTGTACCGGGAGTTCCCGGAGATTCGTGCCTACGGCTGCTGCCACGAGGTCTTCGGCACACAAAAGCTGCTGGCCTGCGCTTTGAAGGAGATGGAAGGCATTTACGTCACCCGGGACGATATTACCGTCAATGTGGTGGGTGTTAACCACTTTACCTGGTTTACCGACGGTCACTATCAGGGCTATGACCTGCTGGAGGTCTACACCCGGTTTATCGAAAAATTCTACGAAAGCGGCTATAATACGGAAAGCGGCGACTTGAACCACTGGATGAACAGCTCCTTCCGGAACAATGCCAAGGTGCGAATGGACCTTTTTAAGCGCTTCGGCTATGTAGGCGCTGCCGGTGACCGGCATTTGGCAGAGTTTATGGACCCGGAGGACTACCTGGCAGACCCGGAATGTGTCAAGCGCTGGAATTACGGTCTGACCACCGTCCAATGGCGCAAGGACGACCTGCAAAATCGGCTGGCACGCAGCGCACGGCTCTATTCCGGTGAGGAAGTCTACAAGCTGCGGGAAACCGGTGAGGAAGGCGCACTGCAAATGCGGGCAGTGTTGGGTCTGAAGGATATGGTCACCAATGTGAACCTGCCCAACTACGGCCAGATTCCCAATCTGCCCTTGGGTACCATCGTGGAAACCAATGCTTCCTTCCGCAACGGCGAGGTCAAGCCGGTATTTGCAGGCAATGTGCCGGAAAATATCTATCCTCTGGTAGCCCGGGCAGCCAAGGAAAATGAAATGATTCTGGACGCAGCCTTCAGCGGCAACCTGGAGTTTGCCTACGGCAAGTTCCGTCAGCTGAATATGCTGAAAAAGCTCACCGAGGAACAAAAGCGCGCTCTGTTTGACGAAATGGTGGAAGGCACAAAGACCTACCTGGGCGACTATCAGTAACCTTTAGATACATCCCGGTTTATTGATAGAATCGTAGGGGCGACATTAGTCGCCCCTGTTCAATTTTTGTTGTCATTGCGGACTGGCTCGGAATGACAATTGGACTGTACGAATTTGAAACAGGTCGATAAATTGGAATTTGCACTGCGTAGGACATTTTCAATTTGTGCCGGGCGGCAATGGAAAAAGCACCCTCATTGGGGTGCTTTGGGGAATTTATGCTTTTTTCTGTACTCTGACGGGGAGATCCCTTTTTCCTTTTTGAACACCTTGCAAAAATAACTGGAAGAATTAAAGCCACAATCGATGGCGACCTTCGTCATGTTGCCGTAGCCGCCCTTGATCATCTCGCAGGCCTTGCTGATCTTAATGGAATTCAGGTAAGACATCAGCGGGATGCCCAGGCTTTTCCGGAAAAACCGGCAAAGGTGGTACTTGGAAATATAAAACTGCTCTGCAATTTGAGAGATGTCGGTAATTTGGTTGTAATTTTCGTTGATATACTGTATGATTTGAGTGATACGGACATCCGCATACTTATGGGGAACATAGGTGTTTTTGCCGTGTGCCAGTTGAAACAGCAGCTGATACAAAAGACCGCTGCACAGCAGCTCATCCGGCTTTCTCTGTTGCTGGGTCGCCCGGTTATATTCTGTCAGCATTGCATCCAAAAGGGATAGGATCCGCTCCTGCTGAGCAGCATCTCCCCGAAAAACAAAGGGAACTTTCTGCAGCAGCGGCAATACCGTTTCCCCGGTAAAGTAAGTGCGCAAAAAGGCATCGGAAAAATGCACCAGAAACCGCAAACCGCCTTCACCGTCGGTTCTGTGGAACACCTGCCGGGGAATCATAACCACATCCCCCTCGTTGACCATAAAGAAGCGGTCTTCAATAAAGTACTCCCGCTGACCCTTCACCAGATAGTAAAGCTCAAAGGATCGGTGCCTATGCATATTGGGCAGCGGTACCTTCACTCTTTCCCGTTCAATATAAAAATCCGACGAAGATATTTGTTCGATGGTTGGCACAGCGCTTCCCCCCCTTCCGTTTCCGGTATTATAGCGGATGTTTTTCAAAACTGCAAGGGAGAAAGCGCAATATATTACAATTTTTGCAAAAATCAGCAATATTTTAACAGAAAATTAAGGAGGCAGGCTTATGCGGTTTCAAACGCCTGAACAGGCAGGCATTTCCTCCCGGAATGTACTGGCATTTTACAAGGAGCTGGACAGCTGCGGTCTTTCCACCCACAGCGTGATCCTCTCCCGGGGCGAACACTTCTTTTCTGAGTGCTATTATGCCCCTTTTCACAAGGATTTTCTTCACCGGATGTATTCCTCCTCCAAATCCTTTGTATCCATTGCCGTAGGCTTTTGCCTGCAGGATGGGCTGCTCTCTTTGGAAGATCCAGTTTCCAAATTCTTCCCGGAGTGCAACCCCAACGGCCATACCGGCACCATACAGGACTTTCTGCAGATGCGCAGCAGTACGGAAAACGGCGGCAACTGGTTCACCAAGCACACCGGAGACCGGGCAGCCTTTTATTTTACCGATACCCCTGTCAAGTACCCCGGCACACTGTACGCATACGACAGTTCCGCCAATTTTATGTTGGGTGCCATTGTGGAACGGGTCACCGGCAAGCCATTTTTGAAATACTTACAGAAAAAGGTGTTGGATGCCATTGGCTTTTCTAAAGACGCTGCCTGTCTGACCTGTCCCGGTGGACATAGCTGGAGCGATTCGGGTATTCTTTGTACCGCCCGGGATCTTTGGCGGTTTACCCGGTTTGTCGGAAACGGCGGCTGCTGGGAAGGCAAGCGGTATCTGGACGAAGGGTACATAAAAGCCGCTACTGCCGCCACCGCCGCCACCGATGCTTACGGCTTCCGGAATCTTCACAACACAGAGGGCTACGGTTACCAGTTTTGGGGCGCTGCCGACGGCTGCTTTGCCACCAAGGGTATGGGCGGTCAAATCTCGCTGTACGATCCTGCCCACGACTTTATCTTTGTGATCAATTCCGACAACCAGGGAAATCCCTTTTTCTATTACCAGATCTACCGGGCGCTTTACAGCCACATCATCCAAAACTTAGGCGATCCTCTTCCGGAAAATCCCGATGCACAGGCAGAACTAAATGCCTACCTTGCAGACAAAAAGCTTTTTTGCCTGTCCGGTGCAACGACCAGTCCCCTTCGGGAAAATGTCAGCGGCAAAACCTTCACCTGCAACGAAAACCCTATGGGCATCCGCTGGTTCCGGCTGGACTTCTCTGGGGAAACCGGTACCTTCACCTACGAAAATACCCAGGGAGAAAAGGTCTTCCCCTTGGGCTTCGGTCACAATGTATTTGCCAAGTTCCCCCAAGAGGGATACTCTGATTCGGTGGGAGGCATCCCTTGTCCCGGCAATTATTACGATGCTGCCTTTTCTGCCGATTGGCCGGAGGAAAACACCCTGCGGGTCCGGGTGCAGATCATCGACAAGTATTTTGGAAATCTCGGCATCCTCTTTGGTTTCCGGGATGAAACGCAGGTTACTGTGCGAATGGAAAAAACCGCGGAGCATTTTCTCAACGAATACAAAGGCATCCTGACCGCGCAGGCACTACATACTCTATCGACAGATACCCGATAAACTCCGGTGTATCGAGCCGTCTCGATACACCTTGTCATTTTGAGCGAAGTCGAGAGATATCTCGATTACCTCGGCACCGGCAGTAAATGGGAGATTGCCACACCAGTGACCGAATTAAGGTATGTTTGCCCCCTGACAAGCATAGATATTTTTGATTCGCTGCGCGGAGCACCACGGTCACTGGTTCGCAATGACAACAAAGCTGGAGCAGATCGACAACTGGGGTTTCATTTTCAACTTTCCGTTTTTAATTAAAAGGGCGCGTTCCTGTGAACGCGCCCTTAAGCTTTATCTTACATATTCGATGACGACACGGCGGCCGATCAGGTAGCCAAGATCTTCACCAGTCAGATCTACTGCGTAGGCAGTCAGCAACCAGGAATGGTGCGAAGGTTTCAAAAAACAGACGGCAATCCTTATCCAGACCTGACGAGACAAGCGCACTGCAAAGAGAGAAAAAGCAGGACTATCATAGTGGGGGGCTCATCATAGGACAGCAGTAAAAAACACCGTATTTGTGGCAAATACCACAAAATACGGTGTTTTTCTAACTATTCAAAGAACCACACAGCCACTTAGGCTCATTCCCAC
The DNA here is from genome assembly GCA_045544455.1 of Acutalibacteraceae bacterium. Classification (GTDB taxonomy): domain Bacteria; phylum Bacillota; class Clostridia; order Oscillospirales; family Acutalibacteraceae; genus JAZPYZ01. The sequence goes on from JAZPYZ010000015.1 coordinate 25,355, forward strand.
TCGATGGTGCCGATCGGCTTCGGTGTCAGGTCATACAATACGCGGTTGATGCCGTCAACTTCCGCCAGAATCCGATCGGTGATACGGTGCAACAACGCATACGGTATCTCTTCAATGGTTGCACTCATCGCGTCGGTGGTGTTTACCGCACGAATAATCGCCGGCCATCCTTCGTAACGTTTGTCGTCTTTCACGCCGACGCTTTTCATATCCGGCACCGCGATAAAGTACTGCCACACCTTGCCGGCGAGCCCGTTTTTATCAAACTCTTCGCGCAAGATCGCATCCGCTTCACGCAACGCGTGCAACCGGTCGCGCGTGATCGCGCCGAGGCACCGCACGCCCAGTCCCGGTCCCGGGAACGGTTGACGGTACACCATGTTGTCCGGCAATCCAAGCGCCGAACCCACCACGCGCACCTCGTCTTTATACAACAGTTTCACCGGTTCGCACAGTTCAAACTGCAGGTCTTCCGGCAAACCGCCCACGTTGTGGTGCGCTTTCACGCCGTCGCTTTCGAGAATATCCGGATAGATCGTACCTTGTGCCAAAAACTCGATCCCTTCGAGTTTGGCCGCTTCTTCCGCAAACACGTTGATGAATTCCGCACCGATGATTTTACGTTTCTTTTCCGGTTCGGCTACACCGGCCAACAGATCAAGGAATCGATCGGTTGCATCGATATAAATCAAGTTCGCATCGAGTTCTTTACCAAACACGTCCACGACTTGTTCGCTTTCGCCTTTACGCATCAGCCCGTGGTTCACGTGCACACAAACGAGCTGTTTGCCGATGGCTTTAATCAACAACGCCGCCACCACCGACGAGTCCACACCGCCCGACAACGCGAGCAATACTTTTTTATTACCGACTTGTTCACGGATCTCTTTCACCTGTTCGTCGATAAACGCATCGGCGAGCGTTTTGGTCGTAATCCGTTGCATCGAATCGGGCCGTACATTCCCTTGCATATTACGAATCCTCCTTGTTGATCAGTTGGTATAGTTGTCGAAATAGCCTTGCACCAACACGACCGGCGTGCCTTTGTCACCCGAACCGCTGGTCAGGTCGCACAACGAACCGATCAAGTCGGTCAATTGCCGCGGCGTGGTGCCTTGCGACGCCATGTTACCCACCAGATTATCCTGTTTGGCGCGAATGCTCGCCGAAATGGCTTCTTTCAGGGCTTCACCCGACAGATCTTTATAATCGTTATCGGCCAGATATTTCAATTTCAATTCGTTCGGGGTACCGACCAATCCGTCGGTAAACGCCGGCGAAACCACCGGATCCGCGAGTTCCCAAATTTTCCCCTTTGGATCTTTAAACGCGCCGTCGCCATACACCATCACTTCGACGTGTTTACCGGTCGCTTCCAAGATCTTTTGTTGGATATCCAACACCAATCCTTGGCATTCGCGCGGGAACAGTTTCACGGTATCCTCGGTCGATTTGTTCGAACCAAGCAAACCGTACATTTCGTTACAACCGCTACCGTTTACCGGTTTGTTCAAAATATCGTCTAATCCACACACCGCCTTCGCGCCGGCCGCTTTCAGGATGCGTTTGGTTCGCGCACGGGTGTGGATATCACAGGTCAACACACAATCGGTATAATCCAAAATTGCCTTCGCTTGGTTCGCAAACACGATCTCTACTTCGGCACCGCACTCACGAATCAAATTCGCGTAATAATCGACGTAATCCACGCCGGTAAATTCGTGCACGCCGTACCCAAACAGTTCGCGGTACTTGTCCAGTGTCAACACGTCGGAATACGGGTTAACGCCGGCTTCGTCGATTTTGTCCAAACTCACCAGTTCGTTGCCCACTTCGTCCGATGGATAGCTGAGCATCAACACGATTTTTTTGGCCCCTTTGGCAATACCGCGCAAACAGATAGCGAATCGGTTGCGGGAGAGAATCGGGAAAATAACACCAACGGTATCTCCACCAAGTTTTTCGCGCACGTCTTGAGCGATCGCATCCACCGACGCATAGTTTCCTTGCGCACGCGCCACGATCGATTCGGTAAGCGAAATAACGTCGCGATCACGCAGTTCAAACCCCTCGTATTTGGCGGCTTCTAATACGCTATTCGCGACAATAGCGGCGAGATCGTCCCCTTCACGGATGATCGGGCAACGGATTCCACGCGAAACGGTACCCACTCTTCTCTCATAATCTGCCATAGAAAAAGCCTCGCTTTCAAAAAAATACACTCAATATCATATCACTTTATTTCCATTCTTGCAATAAAAAATGATAAATATTCCGGTAAAACGGACAATTTTTTTGACAATACCGGAAGATGCTGTCAACCAATCTGATTATGCCGCTTTCGGCAAATTCCACTTAAAGATGATCGCCATTAACCGCACCAAGAAAATGATCCCCATCCCGATCACCATTGCCGCAGTCGCATTTAGGAGTTCATAATGCCACAACATCCAATACACCAAACCGCCCAGTACCGACGCCACCGCGTAAATACGCTTGGCGAAAATTACCGGGATTTCCCGAATCAGCACGTCGCGGAAAATACCGCCGCCGCACCCGGTCGTCATACCGAGGCTCACTACGAAAAACGGATTGTTTTCAAATCCGCAAGCCATCGCGATGTTGACGCCGACCACCGTAAATACCGCGAGTCCCACCGCATCCAACACGTAGTTGATAAAGGTAAACGCGCGATTTTCGGCCAGTTGATGGTGGGCGCGGTGCAGACAGGTCACCGCAATAAACGTGACCAGTGCCGTCGCGGCCGCCACGCACACGTATATATATTCGGTAAACATTGTTGGTGGCAGATTCCCCAGTAACAGGTCGCGAAACACGCCGCCCCCCAACGCTGTCACAATACCGCAAAACAACACCCCGAAAATATCGAGTTTTTTCGCAATGGCGCACAACGCTCCCGATACCGAAAACGATGCCGTGCCGATGAGTTCGAAAATCAAGACGATCTTGTCCGTAACAACCCCTTCTTTCGCTTTTTGTTATAGCATATTTTTCGATAAATTACAAGAAAAAACGACCGTTCCTCACCGGAAAATCAAGACAAAATCATCTAAGCACCGGTTCTTTTCGGTAATCCGTCGTTTTTAGACGGATAAAATCTTGCAAAACGCCGCGATTTGGTGTATAGTTATTAGATGGTATAGTAGGGACATTGTGCACACGTGCATAGGATTTGACTATACATTTCACAGATGGAGGAGTGACAGGTATGGATAAGCGGCCGATCGGCGTGTTTGATTCGGGACTCGGCGGTCTTTCGGTAGTGCGTGAACTGGTTTCGCTGTTACCACACGAAGATATCGTTTATTTCGGAGATACCGGCCGTGTACCGTACGGTACACGCAGCTCCGAAACGATCGAAAAATACGCCAAACAAGATGGTCGGTTTTTACTCTCAAAAGATGTGAAAATGGTGATTGCCGCTTGCGGTACCGTCAGTTCGGTTGCCGCATCGGTATTGGATAATCTGCCGGTTCCGGCAATGGGCGTGGTCGAAGCACCGGCCGCCGCTGCCGTTGCCGCGACCAAAACCGGCAAAATCGGCATCATCGGCACCGCCGCAACCGTGCGGTCGGGCGCGTTCGCCCAGGCGATCGCCCGGTTAATGCCGTCAGCCGACGTAGTGGCACAGGCGTGTCCGTTGTTTATTCCGTTGGTCGAAAACGGTTGGATCGAACCGGATAACGAGGTGACCGTTGCGACCGCGCGCCGCTACTTAGAACCGATGAAACAACAAGGGATCGACACCTTGATTTTAGGATGCACCCATTTCCCGTTACTCGCCCCGATCATCGGGCAGGTGATGGGCGAGGGGGTTACCTTGATCGATACCGGACGGGAAACCGCCCGCGCCGCCGCCGCGCAGTTGCGAGAACACGACGCCCTCAACGAGACTGCGGCCACACCGTCGCGTCAGTTTTTCGTCAGCGACCGACCGGACGATTTCGTCAACGTGGCGGAAATGTTTCTCGGCACTGGCATCTGTGATGAGGTGCATACCGTAAACATGGATGCGGAGGACGTAACATGATTCTAAAACACATGACCATGACCGCCACGCAAACCGTCGATGGCGAATCGGCCCAAAGCGCGATCGAAGCACCGGCGAAATGGGAATTCGAACCCGACCGTATCACCATCACCTACGATGAGCAAGGGGATATGCGCGGCACGACCACCGTCTTGACGGTAACGGACGATACGGTAACGATGACGCGTCGCGGTATCACCCAAACCGATATGATCTTTCAAACGAAAAAGCGTTGTGCGTTCGATTACGATACCGGCACCGGCACGTTGAAACTCAGCACCGTGACCGAAACGGTTGACCGACAGTTCACCGCCGATGGCGGTACGCTGACCTTGCGCTATCGTCTGTACGCCGACGGCGCGTTGATTTCGAAAAACGAAATTGTGATCGATATTCTGTAAAAAGTGAGTATAAAAGTGAGGGAACCTACAATGGCAAACATGGTAAATATGGCAGAAACTCAATTGCGTACCGCCGTCGCAACCGCCGTTTCGGCGGCGCAACAAGCCGGCGCGCTTCCGGCCGGTGACCTGCCGGCTTTTGCAGTCGAAGTACCCAACGACCGTGCCCACGGCGATTTTGCGGTCAACGCCGCGATGGTCTCGGCGCGCGTCTTTTCGATGGCACCGCGTAAAATCGCCGAGGCGATTTTAGAACATCTGTCGCTCGACGGTACGGTACTGGCTCGCGCCGAAGTAGCCGGTCCCGGCTTTTTGAACTTCTTTTTGGCCGATCGTTACTACGCTGATACCGTCGCCGCCGTTTTGAACGAAGGCGACGCATACGGCCGCACCGATTTCGGCCAAGGCCAGCGCGTTATGGTCGAATTCGTATCCGCCAACCCCACCGGCCCGATGCATCTCGGCAACGCGCGCGGTGGCGCCCTGGGCGATTGCCTGGCTTCGGTGTTGGATGCCGCCGGGTATGAGGTATGGCGTGAATTTTATATCAACGATGCCGGTAATCAAATCGAAAAATTTGCCACGTCGTTGGATTGTCGGTATCGGCAGATCCACCTCGGTGAAGACGCGGTCGCCTTCCCGGAAGATGCGTATCAAGGCGACGATATCAAAGAACGTGCCGCCGAATTTTCCGCCATTTATGGTGATGCCTATATGCAAAAGAGTGAAGCCGAGCGCCGTAAAGCGTTGGTGGATTTTGCGTTGCCGCTTAACATCGAACGTATGCAACGCGACATGGCGAAATACCGCATCGTGTACGACGAATGGTTTAAAGAATCTACCTTGCATGCCGGCGGCGAAGTGGCCGAAGTGTTGGACATTTTAAAACAACGCGGCTTGACGTATGAAAAAGACGGCGCCGTGTGGTATAAAGCCTCGGAATGCGGCGGCGAAAAAGACGAAGTGTTGGTGCGTGCCAACGGCACCCCGACCTATTTTGCGGCGGATATCGCCTACCATCGCAACAAATTCAACCGCGGTTTTGACCGGTTGATCGATGTGTGGGGCGCGGACCACCACGGCCACGTCGCTCGAATGAAAGGGGCGCTGGATGCCATCGGCATGCAGGGCGACCATTTCGAAGTGGTGCTCATGCAACTCGTTCGTTTGATGCGTGACGGCGAAGTGGTGCGTATGTCCAAACGATCCGGCAAAGCGATCCAACTCGCCGACCTGTTGGATGAAGTACCGGTCGATGCGGCGCGTTTCTTCTTCAACCTGCGCGAATCCACCAGCCAGGTCGACTTTGACCTCGATTTGGCGATCGAAGAATCGTCGTCTAACCCGGTGTACTATGTGCAGTATGCCCACGCGCGTATCTGCTCCATCTTCCGCAACCTCGAAGCCGACGGCATCACGCTCGGTGATGTCGATGCCGATACGTTATCCAAACTCGGCACCCCGGAAGAACGCGAATTGATCCGTCACATCGCGGCCTATCCGGAAGAGATTGTCGGCGCGGCTAAAGCGTCGGATCCGGCGCGTATGACGCGATATAGTATGGAACTGGCAACCTTGTTCCACAAATTCTACAATGCCTGCCGCGTCAAAGGAGACGACGCTGCCCTCACCCAAGCGCGTTTGGCGTTATGTGCAGCGGTGCGGATCACCCTGTGCAACGTGCTCGGTTTGTTGAAGATCGACGCACCGGAAAGCATGTGATTTGAGGAACCATACCCAGTAAAAAGCAGTTGAAACAGCGATAAAATTCCATTATAATAAAAGTAGCTTATTCGATAGGGGGTTTTTCTATGAAATTGATGATCGCTATTGTGAATAAAGACGATAGTGCAGCGGTCGCGGCGGCGGTAACCAAAGCCGGATACGCCATGACCAAACTCGCCACCACCGGCGGCTTTCTCATGGCCGGTAACACCACCTTTTTGCTCGGCCTCGAAAACGAGCAGGTGGAACCGGTGATCGAACTCATCAAAACCCATGCTAAAAAACGGTCGGCAGTGGTGTCCAGCACCACGTTGGCGAATTCGGCGTACGGCGCGTTCCCGATGGAAGTCACCGTCGGCGGCGCAACCATTTTTGTAACCGATATCGAACGGTTTGAAAAAGTCTAAGGAATGAAACACCATGCGGTTTGACGGATTTGCAGGAAATGAACAAGCCAAACGGCAGGCATCCGCATTTGCGGATGCCGGTCATTTTCCGCATGCCCTTTTGATCGAAGGGCCGATCGGTTCCGGCCGCAAAACCTTTGCCGGTCTGATCGCGCAAGCAGCGGTCTGCACCGGTTCCGGCGAAAAGCCGTGCGGCGTATGTGCCGCTTGCCGCAAAACCGCCGCCGGCATCCATCCGGACGTCGAACTGATCAGCGGTTCGGGCGGCGCGCGCTCGTTTCATATCGATACGGTGCGTGACCTGTGCAAGCGCGCGATCTTGATGCCGAACGAGGCCCATCGTCGCGTTATGATCTTAACCGACGTGCAAACCATGACGGCGGCCGCGCAAAACGCGTTACTGAAAATATTAGAAGAACCGCCGTCTCATTTATTGTTTATCCTCACCTGCGAAAACCGCGCACAATTGCTCGCAACCATTCGGTCACGGGTGATGTGCTTGACGATGTCGCCGGTCGAAGAGGACGAAGGCGTTACCACGCTTTGCCGCCTCGATCCGTCGGTTTCGGCAGACGAATGGCGACAAGCCATTCGCGTGTTCGGCGGTGTAATCGGGCAAACGCTGGCCGGCGTGCAAGACGGCGGATTCCGACAGGTGCAGGAGATGACCGCGGCTCTGGCCGAGGCGGTGATCGCGCCGGACGAGTTGGCGTTGCTCAAAGCGACCGCTCCGTTGGAAAAGAATAAACCGTTGGCCGACGGGGTACTTGGCGGTTTGCTGCTGATCTTCCGGGACGCGTTATGCGAACGGGTAGGCGGTGGCAGTCCGATGTCCACCGCGCCGGACGTGGCTAAACGGTTGGCACGCGCATTAACCAAACGGCACTTGATGGCATTGGTAACCCAAACGTTAGCCCTGCAGCGCATGCGGGACACCAACATGAACCATACCTTATTTCTAACTCAACTTTGCGCCCGGTTGCGACAAGCGGCCGGCAAATAAACGCAGGAGGACAACATGGCGGAAATTATCGGAGTCCGTTTTAAAAACGACGGAAAAGTATACTATTTCAATCCCGACGGCCGTACGTATAAAACGGGAGATCGGGTAATCGTCGAAACGGCGCGCGGATTGGAATGTGGCGAAGTGGCGGTTGGCAACCGTGACGTATCGGACGATACCATCGTCAAACCGTTGAAATCGGTGATTCGTGCCGCGACCGAAAAAGATCTCAAACAGGTGGACGAAAACCTAAAAAAACGCGACAATGCGTTAAAGATCTGTCAAGAAAAGATCGCCGCCCATAAACTGGAAATGAAACTAGTCGACGCGGAATACGCGTTTGACGGTTCGAAAATATTGTTTTATTTCACCGCTGACGGGCGGGTGGATTTCCGCGAACTGGTCAAGGATTTGGCCGGCGCGTTCCACACCCGCATCGAACTGCGCCAGATCGGCGTTCGGGACGAAGCCAAAATGCTCGGTGGACTGGGCATTTGTGGCCAACCGTTTTGTTGCAACCGGTTCCTCAACGAATTCCAACCGGTATCCATCAAAATGGCGAAAGAGCAAGGTTTGTCTCTCAACCCGACCAAAATTTCGGGTAGTTGCGGCCGCCTTATGTGTTGCTTGAAATATGAACAGGAAGCGTACGAGTCGTTGCTCAAGATCACCCCGAAACAAGGCGCGGTCGTCACCACCCCGGAAGGTAAGGGCGTCGTTGCGGAAGTCAGTTTGCTGACCGGCAAACTGAAAGTGCGGTTGGATAAATCGCCCGATTCGCCCCCTGTCACGATGGATCGCCGAGACGTCAAGGTCATCAAAGATCATAAAATCAAGGTGGAGAAAGCCGAGGCCGAGCAGTTGGCCGAACTCGAAGAGTAATCGGCGTTAAAATCTGATGCGCGAAAAAGCGCAAGAATAAGTTGATTTTTTCGAATTTTGTGATATACTGTAAGAAAGTGTGTACATTCGGGTGGGATTTTCACCCGGTTGCAAGATAAAAAGGAGGTGCTGAGATCATGGCTTATGTTATCAATGATGATTGCATCGCGTGCGGCGCTTGCGCGGACGGTTGCCCGGTAGAAGCGATTGCCGAAGGTGATGGCAAATTCGTTATCAACGCGGACACCTGCATCGATTGCGGTGCGTGTGCCGATGTCTGCCCCGTAGGAGCTCCTGTGGCAGAATGATTTTCGACAAGAATGCCGGTCAGGTCTGAAAGGGCTGGCCGGCATCTTTGTTTTTGCTAAACGTATCTCTTAGGAGGTTTCAGATATGCGCTGGGAACAATTGGGCGCGATTTCATTATTGACCGATACCGATTGTGCCGTACAAACGGACGGTTTGTTGTTGGCGCGGTTCTCCGCACCGAAAGCGGCCGAACGTGTTTGTGATCTTGGCACCGGTTGCGGCGTGATGCCGGCCGTGTGGTTAAACGATCCCGGTTTTTACGGGGTGGTCACCGGTGTGGAACGCAACGCCGATGCGGTCGCGATCTGTCGCCAAACGATCGATAAAAACAGACTGGGCTCGCGGTTTGTGTTGCTGGAACAGGATTGGAACACGCTGGAAAAACGCACCTTTGACCGTGTGGTGTGCAATCCGCCGTATTACCCGGTCAATTCCGGTATGAGCAATTTGGAAAAGTTGCGCAACGAGGCCCGTCACGAAGACGATCAACATCCGTTGGAAAGCGTGTTGCGCGTCGGGGCCAGTTTGTTGCAAACCGGCGGTCGATTTGCATTATGTCACAAACCGGAACGTCTGTGCGAAGTGTTAGAGGGGATGCGCGCCGTCGGGCTCGAACCCAAACGGTTGCAGATGGTACAACACCACGCCGAAACACCGCCGTGGTTGTTCTTGTGTGAAGCCCGTCGTAACGGGCGACCGGGACTGTCGGTGTTGCCGACACTGGTCACAAACGATTGATAGAAACGGGATGATACTTTGTCCGGACAGTTAACGCTGGTCGGCACCCCGATCGGCAACCTGTCGGATTTTTCGCCGCGCGCGATCCAGGCGCTCGAACAATGTGATTTTATCGCGGCGGAAGACACGCGGGTAACCTTAAAATTACTCAACCATTTCGGCATCAAAAAGCCGTTGGTGAGTTATTACGAACAAAACAAACGTGAACGCGGCCCACAGATCTGTGAGCGCCTGCTCGCCGGTGAGCACGCCGTGCTCGTCACCGATGCCGGCATGCCGGCCATCTCCGATCCCGGCGAAGATCTGGTAGCCGAATGTCGCGCGCGCGGCATTTCGGTGGGAGTGGTCCCCGGCCCAACCGCCGTCACCACAGCACTCGCGGTATCGGGCTTGCCCACCGCACGGTTCACGTTCGAAGGGTTTTTATCGGTCAACAAACGCAGTCGCCGTGAACGGTTGGCCGAACTGGAACACGAACCGCGCACCATGGTGTTTTACGAAGCACCCCACAAACTCAAAACCACGCTTGACGATCTGTACCGCACGTTCGGCGACCGTCGCGTTTCGTTGGTACGGGAACTGACCAAACTGCACGAAGAGGTATTGCTCACTACCTTGTCGCAGGCGATCGCGCATTATGAGCAACAGCCGCCTCGTGGCGAGTTTGTGGTTATTGTCGAAGGCAAACCGGCCGATAAACCGACTGCCACCTCTCCGGAAGAGGCCGCCGAAATGGCGCGTACACTCATGCGTCGTGACGGAGTATCGGTCGCCGCAGCGGCCAAACAAGCAGCCGCCCAAACCGGTTGCAAAAAAGGAGATATTTATCGGTTGCTTGTCGACGATGAGGGTTGACAAATAGAATAATTAGGACTATTATATAAACAATATTTTCCGATATTCACGCGAAAGGATGGTTTCTTGTGCGTACGCGGCATAGCTATTATACGTATTTTGGTTTCGGCGGCACCCGTCGGGGCTATTTTAGCTATACCGTACAAGCAAACGATACGAGAAACGCGTGATAACCAAGGAGTAGATATTGGGTATTATTAGGCGAGACTCGTGTCACGAGTCTCGCTTTTTTTGTAAAGAAAACCATTTTCCGAAAGGACGATGAGCGTGTATGATTATTGTATTAAAACCGAATGTTGCCCGTGATCAAATCACCGGCTTTTGTGACCATTTGACCAAATCGGCCGGTGTCAAGATTGATATTTCGTACGGTGAAAATTCGATTATTCTCGGTTTGGTGGGTGACACCACCGCCATCGATACCGATGCGCTCTGCGCGCAGGAAATCGTCTCGACCGTTCGCCGCATCGGGGAACCGTACAAGCGCGCCAACCGTAAATTTCATCCGCACGATACCGTCATCGATTTAGGGCACGGTTCCCAAATTGGTGGCGGTGCGTTTTCGGTCATCGCCGGCCCGTGTTCGGTCGAAGGGGAAGACCAGATCTCGTCGGTCGCCACCTCTGTCAAAGCATCGGGCGCTGCCTTTTTACGCGGCGGCGCGTTCAAACCGCGCACTTCGCCGTACGCGTTCCAAGGCCTACGCGATAAAGGCATCGATCTGCTTTGTCATGCACGCGCCCATACCGGTCTGCCGATCGTCACCGAGATCATGTCGCCGGCGCATCTGCCGATGTTCAAGGATGTCGACGTCATTCAAGTTGGCGCGCGTAACATGCAAAACTTTGAATTGCTCAAAGAACTGGGTTCTTGCGGTAAACCGGTATTGCTCAAACGCGGCCTGGCCAACACCATCGAAGAATGGCTCATGAGCGCCGAATACATCATGGCGTCGGGCAACCCGCAGGTCATCTTGTGCGAACGCGGCATCCGCACCTTCGAAACCGCCACCCGTAACACGCTCGACATTTCGGCGGTACCGTTGGTCAAACAACTGTCGCATCTGCCGGTCGTGGTCGATCCGTCCCACGCCGCCGGCATCAGTTCGTTGGTCGAACCGTTGGCACTCGCGTCGCTTGCCGCCGGCGCAGACGGCCTGATTATCGAAGTACACAACGATCCGCCCCGTGCCTGGTCGGACGGCGCGCAATCGCTTACCCCCGAACAATTCGATGGCGTTACCGCCAAACTGCGTAAAGCCGCCCCGTTGTTCGGTAAAACCTTTTGTGAACGGGAGGATTAACCCATGAACACGATCGTAGTGGTAGGATTAGGTCTCATCGGCGGTTCGATGGCCCTGGCCTTGTCTGCCACCGGTAAATACACCGTGCTCGGTATCGATACCGATCCCGACACCGCCACCCAAGCGGTATCGCGCGGCGCGGTCACACAATGCGGCGACGTATCGTTGTTAGGGCTGGCCGACGTGGTGGTGATGGCGTTATCACCGCGCGGCACCGTTGCGTTTTTACAACAATACGCGTCGCTCATCCAACCGAACGCGCTCGTCACCGACGTGTGCGGCATTAAGCGCGATGTGGTGTCGGCGTGCGAACCGATCTGTGCACAGCACGGCTTACGGTTCGTCGGCGGTCACCCTATGGCCGGCAAAGAACACAACGGCTTTGTCAACGCCGATGCGAACTTGTTTGTCTGCGCCAGTTATCTCATTGCCGCCACCGATCGCAGCGATCCGCGCGCAATCGAACAGGTCAAAACTTTGGCCACCGATATCGGTTGCCGCCAAACGGTGATGACCACTCCCGAAGATCATGATCAGATCATCGCGTTCACCAGTCAACTGCCACACGTACTCGCCGGCGCATACGTCAAATCCGCCCGTTGCGCGCGGCAACAAGGGTTTACCGGCGGCAGTTATCAAGACGTGTCGCGTGTCGCTACCGTAGATGAACAGTTGTGGACCGATCTGTTTTTAGGCAATCGTGACAATTTGATCACCGAGATCGACGATCTTATCGCGCATCTCACCGCCTACCGTGCGGCGCTTGCCGATCAAAACGCCGCCGCGCTGTCCGACGTCATTCGTAAAGGACGCGAGATCAAACAAACGCAAAACAACAAGGAGTGATCCGGTTTATGAATATCATCACGGTCGAAACCGCTACGCCGTACGACATTCGGCAACAACGTGGCATTTTGGCACAAACCGGCGACTGGTGCCGCACCGTTAATCACGGCAGCAAAGCATTGGTCGTCACCGATTCCAACGTCGGCCCGTTATACGCCGCCGACGTGCAGGCGAGTTTGATCGCCGCCGGATACCAAACCGACGTATTTACTTTCACGGCCGGCGAACAAAGCAAAACTCTCGCCACCGTCAACGATATCTACGAGCGCATCGCCGCCAACAACCTGTCGCGTGCCGACTTGCTAGTGGCACTGGGCGGCGGCGTCACCGGCGACATGACCGGCTTTGCGGCCGCTACGTGGATGCGCGGCATGGATTTTGTCCAGATCCCGACTACCCTGCTCGCACAGGTCGATTCGTCGGTCGGGGGCAAAACCGGCGTGGATATTCCGGCCGGTAAAAACCTCGTCGGCGCGTTTTGGCAACCGCGTTTGGTGCTCATGGATGCCGACGTGTTGCAAACCTTACCGGCAGACGTGTTTGCCGACGGTATGGCCGAAGTCATCAAAACCGCGTGTATTAAAGACGCGGATTTGTTCGCTAAACTCGAAACCGGCCATATGGAAGACAAGACCTTTTTAGAAGAGGTTATCGCCGCTTGCGTGTCTATCAAACGCGACGTCGTCGAACGCGACGAACGCGAATCCGGCGAGCGCAAACTGCTCAATTTCGGGCATACCATGGGGCATGCGCTTGAGAAACGGTATCATTACGAAACGTTAAGTCACGGCCGCGCGGTCGCGCTCGGCATGTGTATGATCACCGCCGCCGCCGAACGGCAAGGCTTGTCCAAACCCGGCACCACCGCTCGTATCGAAGCGTTGTTGTTAAAGCATGCACTTCCCACCACCGATCCGGCGACGCCGGCGGATTGTTTAGCCGGTGTGTTAAACGATAAAAAGCGCACCGGTTCCTCGATCGATCTGGCGTTGATCCGCGAGATCGGGGACGGGTTTGTCCATCGGGTGGCGGTCTCGGCACTGGCCGATTTTTTCGATATCAAGGAGAATCTGTCATGAACATCGCCACCGTTACCGGCGGCCGTATCGCCGGCCGTTTAACACCGCCCGCGTCGAAATCCGCCGCCCATCGTGCGTTGCTTTGCGCGGCGCTCGCTCAAAGCGGTTCGGTAGACGGCATTCTGCCGTCGGAGGATATGCGCGCCACCTTGCGCGGCATGCAGGCAATGGGACTCGTGACCAAATGGGATGGCTCCCGTGTTACCGTCTCGCCAGGCGGAACGCTCACCGACGTGGTCGATTGCGGCGAAAGCGGATCGACCGTCCGGTTTTTAATCCCGATTTTGGCGGCACTCGGCCGCACCGTCACCTTTACCGGTCACGGGCGTCTGCCATCTCGTCCTCTGGACATCTATGCTGATCTGCTCCCGGCACATGGCGTGTCGGTTAGCAGTAATCACTTGCCCCTTACCATTTCCGGCCAATTGATCGCCGGTGACTTTACCCTCGCCGGCAACGTGTCCAGTCAGTTTATCACCGGATTGTTGTATGCGTTGCCGTTGTGCGACGGTGATAGTCGCATCATCCTGACCACGCCGCTGGAATCGGCCGGTTACGTCCGCATGACCGAAACCGCGCTCGCATCCGCCGGCATTCGCGTCATCCCCGACTACCAAAACGGGCAGATCGTGGGTTGGCACGTTCCGGGTGGACAAACCTACCGTTCGCAATCCCTCACCGTCGAATCCGATTGGTCACAAGCCGCGTTTCTGTTTGCGGCCGGCGTGCTCGGCGGCAGTTTAACGCTCGATGGATTGTCGATCGATTCGGCCCAAGGTGATCGCGCGATTGTCGATATTCTGCGCCACATGGGTGCCGATATCACCGAGAAAGGGGACACCTGGCAGATCGCCGCATCCCGTCTTCACGGCTGCGTGATCGACGCAACCGACGTACCGGACTTGGTTCCGATCTTGTCGGTACTGGCCGCCACCGCCGAAGGGGAAACCCGTATCGTCGGGGCCGGTCGAGTCCGTCTTAAAGAAAGTGACCGTCTCGCCGCCATGGCGGACGATCTGAATCGTGTGGGCGGCCGGGTTACCGAAACACCGGACGGGTTGGTGATCCAAGGGGTTAATCGGCTTACCGGCGGCACGGTATTGGGTTACAACGACCACCGCATCGTTATGAGTATGGCGGTTGCCGCACTGGTTAGCGAAAACCCGATCGTCATCGACCAGGCCGAAAGCGTCGCCAAAAGTTGGCCGCACTTTTTCGAAGATTTTAATCGCATAGGAGGACATGCCGATGTCATCAATGTGGGGTAATCATATCAAACTATCCGTGTTCGGGGAAAGCCACGGACCGGCGATCGGTTGTGTGATCGATGGCCTGCCTGCCGGTATCCCCATCGACGAAGAAGCGGTCCGGCAACAGATGGCGCGTCGCGCACCCGGCAACGATGCTACCGCCACACCGCGGAAAGAATCCGATCAACCGGAATGGCTGTCGGGCATGCTCAACGGCCGCACCACCGGTGCCCCGTTAGCGGCCATCATCCGCAACGAAAATACGCGTAGTGCCGACTATGAAGAATTGCGCCGTATACCGCGTCCGTCCCACGCCGACTATCCGGCGACCGTGCGGTACGCCGGTCATCAAGATGTGCGCGGCGGCGGTCATTTCAGCGGTCGACTCACCGCTCCGATCGTGTTCGCCGGTGCGATTTGCCGCCAGATTTTACAACAGCGCGGTGTCGAAATCGGCGGCCATATTTTGCAGATCGCCGATGTTTGCGATACGGCGTTTGCCGATACCGTCACACCGGACGAATGTCGCCGCCTTTCGGCGATGTCGTTTCCATTGCTTAACACCGACAACGAAACGGCCATGCGTGCCGCCGTTGCCGATGCGCGCGCGATGGGTGACAGTGTTGGCGGCGTGATCGAACTGGCGGCCGTGGGCCTGCCGGCCGGACTGGGCAACCCGATGTTCGGCGGCGTCGAAAACGTGCTCTCATCGTTGTTGTTTGGGGTACCGGCGGTCAAAGGGATCGCGTTCGGCGCCGGATTTGATCTTGCCTCTATGCGCGGCAGCGAGGCCAACGACGGCTACCGGTTCGAAAACGGGACTGTGACACCCATCACCAACCATAACGGCGGCATCCTCGGCGGTATCACCACCGGTGCACCGGTGGTGTTGCGCGCCGTCATCAAACCCACCCCGTCGATCGCTCTGCCGCAACCGTCGGTCGACCTGCAAACCGGTGAAAACACCGAACTGTTGGTACGCGGCCGCCACGATCCGTGTATCGTGCCTCGCGCGGTACCGGTTCTCGAAGCCGCCTGCGCGATCGGCCTGTTGGATATTTGGGAGGGAACACGCCGATGATGGATCTGTCTGATATCCGCCGCGAGATCGATGCGGTCGATGAACAACTGTGTGCCTTGTTGGATCGACGCACCGCCTTGTCCGAACAGGTCGCAATTTATAAAGCCGCCAACAACATACCGGTCCTCAACGCCGTGCGTGAGCAAGAAGTTATGGATAAAGCGGCCGCCCGGTGTCATCCCGATAACGCCGGTACCGCCCGGTTGGTGCTCGGCACCATTATGGACGCCTCGCGCGCGTTGCAACATCGCCGTCTGCAAAGCGGCAAAGCCTTGCGCGACCAACTGGCAAACGCCAAAACTGAACTGCGAAAAGCACCGCGCGTCATCTGCCAAGGTTGTGCCGGCGCTTACTCGCACCAAGCGGCAACGCGCCTGTTTGCCGATGGAACGCCGACGTTTGTCAAAACGTTTGAACAGGTATTCACCGCCGTCGAAAACGGGCAAGCCGATTACGGTGTTCTCCCGATCGAAAACTCGTTTGGCGGTTCGGTCCAGGACGTGTACGACCTGTTGCTCGAACACCGCTTTTCCATCGTTGCCGCGGTGGAACTGCCGGTTGAACATTGTTTAGTCGCCTGTCCCGGCACCGCTATCCACCAAGTTCAAACGGTGTATTCCAAAGAACAGGCACTCGAACAATGTGACCGGTTCTTAGCCGATCACGATTGGGAACTGCACCCGTACGCCAACACCGCGTTGGCTGCGAAAATGGTGGCCGAACGGCAAGATCCGACCATCGCCGCTGTCGCATCGCGTCAAGCGGCCGAATTGTACGGACTTCAAGTGTTGGCCGAAAACATCCAAACCAACGATCATAACGTCACTCGGTTTATCGCCATTGCGAATGAACTGGTAATCACGCCGGACGCCAACCGCGTCAGCGTGATGTTCACCCAACCGCACACCGCCGGCTCGTTGTACCGCATGCTCGGCCAATTTTTCCGCGTAGGGATGAACCTGACCAAGATCGAAAGCCGTCCGTTACGCAGTCAGAATTTCCAATACGTGTTTTATCTCGATTTCGAATCCACGCCCCATCGGCCCGATACGCGTGAACTGCTTTGTGCATTGTCGGAAGAAACCGAGGTCTTTACGCTTCTGGGCGGCTACAAAGAATCGTAACGTATATCAGTCAGTTCGAAACCATCCTGACTTAAAACAAAACTACGGAGGCGTATCGTTATGAAAATCCAATATTCGTTGAAATCTATGGCAACGGCATCGGTCATCGCTGCGTTATACGTGGCGTTGACTTTGTCGTTGCCGTTTTTATCGTTCGGCGCGGTACAATGCCGTATCGCCGAAGCGCTTACCATCCTGCCGGCTCTCACGCCGGTCGCCATTCCCGGTCTTGCGATCGGGTGCGCCGTGTCCAACCTGTTTGGTATGGCCGCCAGTCCTGTGGGCGCCTGGGATATCCTCATCGGCACGTCTGCCACGTTACTTGCCGCTGTTTTATCGTATCGGCTTCGTGCCGTGCAGATAAAAGGTGTGCCGATTTTATCGGCACTGGCACCGGTCGTGTGCAACGCGATCATCGTCGGCGGCGAACTGGCTTTGTTGGTACCCGGTGCCGGCCCTCTTGTGTTTGTGATCACCATGTTACAGGTTGCCGCCGGCGAGGCAGTCGCCTGTTTGGTGTTGGGATTACCCTTATATGCGGCGATCCGTCGCACCAACACGTTGCAACGGTTCTTGTAACCACCGGTCGCTTATCGTCGAAAAATTGACAAACCGGTCGTATTTCGGTATAATAAAACAGTTGAGTGAAGGAACTAGGTATTTTGATAAGGGAGAGTGGATGTTATGTCTACCCAAAAACGCAAACGCCGCTTCGGCGATCGTCCCGATGGGCGCAAGGTGCGGACCTTGTACCCCATGTCGCGCATTTCCGGTTTTTTCATGCCGGACCGTTCGGGCGCGTGTAACCAAATTCGTGATAGTTTTCCGTTGGAAGAAGTGGAAAAATATATTCGCCAAAAACGCCGCGATGGGTTAACCAATTTCGGTATGTTGCACGTTTTTTTAGCCACCTATATCCGTGCGGTATCGCAACGCCCGGCCCTCAATCGGTTTTTCTCCGGCCAAACGGTGTTCGCGCGCAACGATATCGAGATCGCCATGACCATTAAAAAGGAAATGACGCTCGAAGCACCCGACACGTGCATCAAAGTGGTGTTTGAGCCGGATTGCACCGCCGAAGACGTGTATAATCGGTTTAACCAAGCGGTCATGGAATACAAGCAAAACAATTCAGGTGACGAAAGCGATTTTGATTCCACCGCCCGGATTCTCAACTATATTCCGCGCCTGGTATTGAAATTTGTGGTGTGGCTTCTCAAATTACTGGATTATTTCGGCTTGTTACCGAAATTCTTGCTCAAAGTCAGTCCGTTCCACGCATCGATGTTCATTACCTCGATGGGTTCGCTCGGCATTCCGCCGATCTACCACCACCTGTACAATTTCGGCAACGTGCCGGTGTTTATCTCGTACGGGGCGAAACGCGCCGTCAACGAGGTTCAGCGCGACGGCACGGTGGTGCGCCGCAAATATATGGATTTTACCGTTGTCACGGACGAACGCATTTGCGACGGATACTATTTTGCCTCGGCGTTGCGCTTAATGCGTTCGATCATGGATGATCCGGCGCAACTCGATATGCCGCCGAAAGAGGTTGTGGAAGATATTCCGTAATAGAAAAAAACAGGTTTCGCATGCGAAACCTGTTTTTTTGTATCTTGTTTGTAAAAAATAGGAAAACCCATTGTTTTTTTGCGGACAGTATGATAAAATAAAATCAACTTAATGAGGGAGTAGCGAGCGCGATCATGGTTGCGTAGCAAGTCAACATCTTGGCCGATCCTCGGTCTGGCTTGCTTTAATTTGCGAGACTCATGTGTCACGGCGCGGCTATGCACAGAGTCTGGCAATGCTTTTGTCTGTACTCGAGTATAGCCAACACCGGCTATACTCTTTTATTTTTTTAGGAGGGAATTGACTTGTCAGCACACGATCAATCCAAACAAGACGTTGTGGCGATGTTGCACTCTAACGTCGAAACCGGCCTTACCGCCGACCAGGTGACCGACCTGCAGGCCACGTACGGCCCCAACAAATTGAAGGAGAAAAAGAAAAAGACCAATTGGCAACGCTTTTTAGATCAGTTCAAAGACGTCATGATCTTGATTTTGTTGGCGGCGGCCGTGGTTTCGTTTGTCATTGCCTGTGTCGAACAAAACCCGATGGAATTTTTCGAACCGGCTTTGATCCTGCTCATTGTGGTGCTAAACGCCATTATGGGCGTGATCCAAGAAAGTAAAGCCGAAAAAGCGCTCGACGCGTTGAAAAATATGTCGGCACCGCACGCGCGCGTCTTGCGTGATGGGGAGGAGAAGATCATCGATGCGGCTGATCTGGTCGTCGGCGATATCATCCGCCTCGAAGCCGGTGACTTTGTACCGGCAGACGCCAGACTGTTGCACAGCGTCAGCCTGAAAAGCGAAGAATCCGCCCTCACCGGTGAATCGGTTCCGACTGAAAAGGATGCCGAAGCCGTAGTGGCGTTGGATGCCCCGCTTGGTGACCGCCACAACATGGTGTTCTCGGGCTGCAGCATTACCTATGGTACCGCTACGGCGGTGGTCACCGCCATCGGCATGGATACCGAAATGGGCAAGATTGCAAACCTGCTCGATAACGAAACCGAAACCCAAACGCCGCTTCAGGAAAAACTGGCGAATTTGGGCAAATATCTCGGTATCGTGGCCTTGGTCGCGTGCGCGATCGTGTTTGTGGTTGGTCTGCTCAACGACATTGCACCGTTGGAAATCTTTATGACGGCGGTATCGTTGGCGGTATCCGCCATTCCGGAAGGCTTGCCGGCTATCGTCACGGTGGTGTTGTCCATCGGGGTACAACGCATGGTCAAACGCAACGCGCTCATTCGCCGTTTGCCGGCGGTCGAAACGTTGGGTAGCGCGTCGATCATCTGCTCGGATAAAACCGGTACCCTCACCCAAAATCGCATGACGCTGGTCAAACTTTATACCGATGGTGGTGATACCGAAGCGGTAGGCGATACCGTGTCGGACGCGGCGAAAGCCTTGTTGGCGCACGGTTCGCTTTGTTGCGATGGCTCGGTGGTGTTCCATGGGGAAGAAGAAACCCACATTGGCGATCCCACCGAAACTGCTATCGTGCTCGCGGCACATAAAGCGGGCATGCCCAACGACGACTTAAACAAACGTTATCCGCGTTTGGCGGAAATCCCGTTCGATTCCGACCGTAAACTCATGACCACCGTCAACCGCATCGGCGATCGTCTGATCGTCATTGTTAAAGGTGCATTCGACGTCATGGCCGCCCGGTGCGTCCAAGGGGATATCGAAACCGCGAAACGTATCAACGAAGAGATGAGCCGTGACGCCTTGCGCGTACTGGCCGTCGCCTATAAAGAAATTACCACCCTGCCCGACAACCCCACCTCGGATCAACTCGAAACCGATTTGGTGTTCATGGGCTTGCTCGGTATGATCGATCCGCCTCGTCCGGAAGCAAAAGCCGCGGTTGCCACCTGCCGTAAAGCCGGCATCAAACCGGTGATGATCACCGGTGACCACGTGGTTACCGCCTCGGCCATTGCCAAAGAACTCGGCATTTTGGAAGATGGCGACCGCGCCATCACCGGTGCCGAACTCGATGCCATGACCGATACCGAACTCGACGCACAGGTCGAACAAATTTCGGTCTATGCGCGTGTATCGCCCGAAAACAAAATCCGCATTGTCAAAGCCTGGCAACGCAAAGGTCAAGTGGTGTCGATGACCGGCGACGGTGTCAACGACGCGCCGGCTCTGAAAGCCGCCGACATCGGTTGCGCGATGGGCATCACCGGTACCGACGTGGCGAAATCGGCCGCCGACATGACCTTGACCGATGACAACTTTGCCACCATCGTGGACGCCGTTCACGAAGGGCGCGGCATCTATGCCCACATCAAAAAGGTGGTCGGCTTCCTGCTCGGCACCAATATCGGCGAAGTCATCACCGTGTTTGTCGCGATGTTGTTGTGGCACAAAACGCCGTTGCTGTCGATGCAACTGTTGTGGATCAACCTCGTAACCGATAGTTTGCCGGCCATCGCGCTTGGTATGGAAGCGGTCGAATCGGATGTCATGAACAAACCGCCTAAACCGAAAAACGAAGGCATCTTCGCGCATGGTCTCGGCGTGCGTGTGGTTCTGCAAGGTTGTATGTTCGGTCTCTTATCGCTGATTGCGTTCTGGCTCGGTTGGCAAGGCAACGATGCCAACATGGCACAAGGACAAACGATGGCGTTCATCGTGCTTGCCATGTCGCAGATCGTGCAGGCGTATAACATGCGGTCCGAACACTCGCTGTTCAAAATTGGCCCGTTCACCAACCGTACCCTTAACCTGGCGGCTATCGGCACCGTGGTGCTCACGTCGTTGGTCCTGCTCACGCCGGCCCGCCTGGCGTTCGGTTTAACGCTGATGCCGTGGTATATGTATCTCGAAGCGATTGGCCTGTTCTTGGTCCCGTTTGTGGTGATGGAACTGTCCAAACTCCTCGGATTCATTCGTCATAAATAAGTCCACATAAAAAACCGCCCTGACGGCATTGCCGTCAGG
>JAZPYZ010000016.1:0-1904 GCA_045544455.1 Acutalibacteraceae bacterium
ATATATTTTGGCCATTTGGGACGCAATAGAGGGCCGGACGGGAAAACGTCTTATTTCCATTAAGGACGACGCCGACCGCCACGCCCTGTTCGTCCGTGTCAAGTTTTACAACGACGGTTGCCCGGACGCCGCGTTTATCCCTAAAATCGAACAATGATGTACAGGCGCAAGGAAAACCGAACAATCGTTATGTCGGAATCGTATTGGGCCAACACCCAATTGTCAATCGCCCGTCATACCGGGAAAATCGGGATGGACGGTTGTATGTACGTAATCGTTGACAAACGCGGCCACGACATTTTCGAATGTTCACGCGAAGCCGAAAAGGCCGGGCGCGAAAAGGCCATTGAACCCGGGGAACCGGCGGATTTGTGCCGCGTGGAATTTGTGCCGATTTACCGGAAATTGGGCCGGGAACAATTCTTGCGATTCCTTGAAGAAAACCCCGACATTAACACGGCCAAGGCCGCACGGGAACGTTTGAAGATATGGCAACAGAAAACAAACCATTGAACGAACTAAAATGCGGCGATTGTTTGCATTTCGTGTTGTCGGGTTGGTGGGACCCGCAACGCGTGTGCGAAATAGGCGGATTCCCCGTTGACAAAGACGGCCCCGCGTGTATTTCAGTAAACCCGAAACCCCGGACGCATTGACGCCCGGGATTCGTCGTATTTTGAAAATTAACTAACTTTGCAAAAACCCCGGAATTATGGAACAGACCGAACCCAAAAAGAAAGGACGCAAACCACAATGGACCGATACCAAAGTGGATATTATGTGCAAGGCGATTGCCAACGGCAAATCGTACAAAGATGCATACACGGCGGCCCGTGTTTCCCATACGGCGTTTTATTCCCATCTTAACAACGACGCGGAATTTATTGAAAAGATTAAAAAGGCCGAACAGACATACCAAGATTGGTACGATTCCCAATTGGTCGTTGATTCCAAACGTTCGTTGTTGGAACTGATACGCGGGTACGAATGGGATGAAACCACAACGGAAACGTCCCCGGGGAAAGATGGCAAAGGAGTGGTCATGAAAACCAAGGTTGTACACAAAAAGGCCGCGCCGAATCCAACGGCGATTATCTTTGCGTTGTGCAACCGCGCCCCGGGCGAATGGTCCAATAAGCACATCCAAGAGTTAACCGGCAAGATTGAAACGGAAACAAAACCGGGCCTTACCTTGGCCAACGTCCCGGATAACCTGTTGGCGCAAGTTATTGACGCGATAAACGGGAAATAATATGCCATTTCGGGGAGAATCACGGCGCAAGCGGTCCAAAGCCGGGCGCGAATTGGATGAATTATACCGACAACACAAAATCGGTTGGGCGTATTACAATAAGATTTGGGATAAACCAAAATATGGGAATGGGTTTAATATGGCGGGATTCAGTAAGACGGACGGACCGGCCGACCCGAACGAAGATGTTATTATTATCCATTTGGGCCGGTCGTTGACCGACGAACAGTTTGAACGGGTACAACAATCCGTTATTGCGTTTATGAACGCACGATGGCCGGATGTTGCGCACATTGGGATTGACAATTGATTGGCCGGAATAATTAACACGGGTTTATGTTTATGTTACGGCCCGGCGGCGATGAAACCCGGCCCGTCGCCAAAGGGCCATTTTTCACGAATGGACGTTGATACGATGCAAATAACCCGGGCGTTATCGGAACACCCGGAATTGTTCTTACAAGAGGGCGCACGGCGTAACCTGTTGTGGTTCGCCCAATATATGGATGCGAACTTTCAACCAACGCCGTTCCATAAAGCGTATTACCGGGTATTGGATTTGTTCGCCAAACGCCGGATTAAAAAACTAATCATACAGGCCCCGCCGCAACACGGCAAATCGCAAGGTTCAAGCCGGTTTTTACCGGCCGAT
>JAZPYZ010000017.1:0-5977 GCA_045544455.1 Acutalibacteraceae bacterium
GGCCGACCGGAAACGCCGGTACAGGGAAACGGCCGCGCAATTGTACCCGGGCGTCAATGTGACGTTGTGGAACGCGGACGCCCTGTTGTTGTTGCATTTCGGCCGTTGGGCGTTGGTCAATGAACCGAAATGGGTAAAGGCGAATTTGCCGGAAAGGGAATACCAAAAGTTGTTTTAATATGCGACACGTTATTATTCAAATCAATGTTCAATATTCGGATGGAAAACCCGCCAAATTGGAAGAAATGGACGCCAAAGAATTAAAACAATTGCGTTTTCGTTTGTTAGTTGAAGCGGGGAAAATCAAACAACGCGTTTTTGATTTGACCGGCGAAGAATTACAATAATATGCCGACCAAGATATTTACGACCATAACCGGGTTATGCCCGTTTGGAAAGAAAATTATGATTGATTCCACGGGTTGCCGTTCTTGCGAATATTTTTACAGGATAGGAACCGAAACGTTCTTTTGGTGTACTCATCCCGTCGAATCCGTGCCAAAAACGCCCGAATCCGTGCCGAAAACACGGAAAACCGTATCAAAAGCGACCAAAGACGTTCCAAAAACGAAGAAAAGAGGACGTCCGGCCAAAAAGGCCATTTCCAAGCCCGTAAAGACACTCAAAAAGAAAAATGGATAAGTTGTACCAAGACGGGATAAAATGCCCGCAAATCGAAAATTTGGCAAAAATAACGCCCGAACAGGCGGCCGAATACGTCCGGTTTGTCGCTGAATTGCGCCACCAACAACGGCGATGGTTTAATTTACACAATCGCACGGCGTTATTATTAGCCAAGAAAATGGAAACAGAATTGGACGTACTTAACGCGCATTTGTTGGACCCAACCCCAAATTTGTTTTGATATGACGAAAGAACAATGCGCAATCGGTGGCCGTTGTAAGTTTTGCGGAACGATGAATACAAGAATCGGCCCGAAAGATTGTTGCCGTTATTTTTACCCGCCGGAAGCCTTGGAAAATGTCGTGTGTAAACAAACCCAATATGGATATGGGATATTAGTTGAACCAAGTAAAAAAAAATGATGGAACAGAACGAAAAAACCATTTGCGTTTTGGCCGTGGAAACGTTCGGCCCGCAATCGCAAATTGATATGGCAATTGAAGAATGCGCCGAATTGATAAACGCATTGTGCAAAATGCGCCGTGAACGTGTCGGAACATTGGACGTTGTAACGGAAATTGCCGACGTTCAAATTATGTGCGAACAACTTTCATATATGTTCGGCGAACAAACCGTTGCGGATGAACGGAAACGGAAGATTGAACGATTGCAAAAGAGATTGACCAAATACGGTGGGACCAATGGCAAATAAGGTTGACGCGTATATTGCCCGCGACCCGAACGGGATTTGCCGGGTTATAGTCAAGCGGGCCAAATTCAAACATTGGTTCGAATTGGGCCAACACGGGCCGACCGACGCCGCGTTTGAACAGGCGTTGGCGGCCGGAACGGTACGATGGAATCCGGCGATTGAGGATAAAACAAGACTTTTTCGTAAAATTTAGCGAAAAATGTTTGGAAATATAAAAATTATCCTTACATTTGTACCCGGAACGATGATTATTCCGACGGCCCGGGCCGGTTCTCGGAAACAGTAAATGGAATGACAATGAAAACGAAAATGCCGCTTTACCTGTTGGATTTCGGAATGGAATTTAAGATTAAATCCGACGTTTATACGCTTGTTGGCACGGCCGCAAACGGAATGTACGAAGCCCGTGACAAATTTGGCCTTATCGTTGAATTTCGACCCAACGTTGCCGTTTGGGTATAACATACGGAATTGCGCCGTGGTGTAACGGCAACACCCCGGATTTTGGTTCCGGTAATCCCCGTTCGAATCGGGGCGGCGCAACAAAAAATACCCGTGTGGCGAAATGGTAGCCGAGCAACACTCAAAATGTTGTACCGTAATGGTGTGCCGGTTCGATTCCGGCAAGGGCCACAAAAAACGCTCTCCAAATCTGAACACGTGGAACAATTCAGACGTAATGCTAGGATGCGGCCGGGTTCGATTCCCGGGGGGGGCACGAAAACCGACCGGGCGGATTCCCGGGATGTTAAACCAATAAACAGGCGATACGATTATGTACATTAAAAGATTGGAATTACTGAATTTCCAAGTTATCGAACAGTTTTCCGCCGACTTTGACGGAACGGTTTATTTCGTGACCGGCGACAACGAATTGGGTAAATCCACGTTGTTAAAAGCAATCGGCGCATTGTTGACCGGCCAACGCGACGACGTGTTGCGCAACGGCGCATCCAAGGGGTTTGCCAAAATGGTCGTGGTCGACGACGGCGAAGAATACGACGTACAATTGTCGTTCACGGAAGCGAACCCACGCGGAACGCTTACCATCAAGCAAAAGACAACCGGAATGGCGACCAACAACGTTTCGATGTTGCAACGCATTTTCGGGTATCAAGATTTCGACGCCGTGGAATTTTCCCGTTGGTCCGAAACCGCCGACGGCCGCCGCAAACAAATTGCCGTGGTTAAGGCCCTGTTGCCCGAAAAGGTCCGGAACCGGATTGCCGAAATTGACGAATCGGTAAAGACTTTGAAAGACGAACGCACCGGCGTAAACCGGGACGTCAAGACGTTCGCCGGATTCGTTGACACGATGGCCAAACAGTTGGACCCGGACGACCTTACAAAATACGCCGAACCCGTGGACGTTACCGAATTGATGGAACGCCAAGAAACCAACGCAAAGTTGATTGAAAAGGCCAAGACGGTACGCGCCGCGATTGAGCAACGCAAACAACAGATTGCCGCCATTCCCGGCCGCATCGAAGCGGAAAAGGCCAAGGCCGACGAAACCCGGGCCGTGTACGCCCAACGCGTGGAATCCGCCCGCATCCTGTACGAAAAGGCCGTGGCCGAACAAAAGGAAGCGGAACAAAAGATTACCGCCGTTTACAACGCCAATGTTGCCGCCATTGAAGCGGAACGCGCCGATTACGAAAGCTGCAAGGCCAACGGCGAAGATTGGATTAAACGGTACGAAGCGAACAACCCGGAAAACACCAACGTTCCGGCCCTGTTGGCGGAAGCGGAAGCCCATAACAAGCGTTACCACGTCGTTTGCCAATACAGGGAAAAGAAAGCCCAATACGACGCGTTTAAGGCCAAATCCGAACAGATGGACGCCGATATTGCCAAATTGTCAGACGAACGCACCACGTTGATTGCCAACGCCGAATTGCCGATTGCCGGGTTGTCGTTCACGGACGACGGGTTGGAATTGAACGGCGTTCCATTTGTCCCGGGCAAAGTTTCCGATTCGCAAATTTTAATGACGGCAACAAAATTGGTTGTTGCGTCAAATCCTAATACGCGTATATTCCGAATTGCCCGTGGCGAAAGTTTAGGCGCAAAAAGATTGGCCGAAATTATTGAAATTGCCCGCGAAAATCATTTTCAAGGCTTCGTTGAGAACGTGGTCCGTGGTCAAGAAGAATTACGTATTGAAGAATATACGGAATTTGAGAAAAAACAGTAACTTTGCAATGCGCGGATAGACCGGCCTAATTACCCGGTCGAAAAGGTACGCCAATAGCCCGGCCGCGCATTTTCAATTTATTGGCAACACTTAAATATTGGCGAAAAATGCAAAGCGAAATTTGGAAAGATGTACCCGGTTATTCCGGGTTGTATCAAGTAAGCAACACGGGACGCGTGAAAAGCAACGAACGTATTGATTCAAACAAACATTTGGTGCGTGAAAGAATCTTGAAACAATCGAATCGCGGAAACGGATATAATGTTGTTGTTCTGTATTCAAAAGGACACAAAATGTTTGCCGTCCATCGTTTGGTTGCAATGGCCTTTATTCCGAATCCGGACGGGTTGCCACAAATCAACCACAAAAACGAAATCAAGACGGATAACC
Source organism: Acutalibacteraceae bacterium (assembly GCA_045544455.1). Lineage (GTDB taxonomy): Bacteria > Bacillota > Clostridia > Oscillospirales > Acutalibacteraceae > JAZPYZ01. Next base: position 3,924 of record JAZPYZ010000017.1, read on the forward strand.
GGGTTGAAAATTTGGAATGGTGTACGGCAACGCAAAACGCGAATTATGGAACAAACAAGGATAGAATTTCGAAAACCCGCAAATGTTCAAAAAGATGCAAAGATGATGTCGAAAGGCGTAAACGTCCAATTGTTCAATATGATTTATCCGGTAATTTCATACGGCGTTATGACAGTATTTCGGACGCAAAAATTGAAAACGGAATCCCTGTAAACAATGGTTCGTTAAATGCCTGTTTGAAAGGGAAACAGAAAACCGCTTATAATTACGTGTGGAAATATGCTTGACAAAGAAACGAAACGAAAGATTGCATCTTGCAAGGCGTTACAGGGCAAGACCATTTTCGACGTGGTTGTTATGCCGCGATTCATCGAAAATTTGGCCGCCTATTGGACCGCCCAAAAGACCGACCGCGACGCCATACGGAAATCATACCAAGCGATGCGCAAGGTTGGCGGGGCCAAGGGTTACAAATTGCCCGCGCATCCATTGGACGCGTTGGAAAGTTTGCCGACGGAAGAATTGGCGATTGAATATGCCAAGGTCGTGGCGGGCGGTTCGACCCGGAACCACGCCCAACGCAAATACATTCGCCAAATTGGCCAACAGGCGTACAATTTGACCGTGGCCCAAATGGTTGTTGAGGAATACCCGGAATTGGAATCCGTGTTGATTCCAAAAGCAAAAGCGAATTAACGATGGATTGGACGAAATTTAAGGCAATAGCCACATTATTGATTCTTTGTTCCGAAGAAATTTGCGATTATATTGAAGGGAACGAAAACGTAATTAGTAATACTACTTATATTGACCGAATAGATGATGCGATGGCGGGGGCGCAAATGTTAATTGATAAATTGAAAGAGGATGGCGAAAATTAGCGAATCCGGCATTATCGGGACGGATGGGAAATTACGGTTGCCGATGGACCGGTTAAACGCGTTTTTCGTCAAGCATAAAGGCGAGCGGGTGGTTGTCAAGTTCGAGGCCGCCGAACCCGGTTCAAGCGAATTGCAGTTGGCGTATTATTACAATTACATTGTTCCGACTATTTCCGCCGCATTATATGAACAGGGAACCCGGATGCGTGAACGCGCCGTGGACAAATGGTTGGTTGAACAATACCCGGGCGAAAAGGATGAACGGATTTTGGGATTTGGGGATGATGTCAAGGAAGCCCGGCAAATGGACAAACGCCAAATGTTTGATTTCTTGGATTGGTTGAAACAGTTTGCCGCCGAAAACCTGTACGTTTACATTGAGGACCCGCGAACACTTTAACAATTACCGATATGCGAAAGATTAACGAAAACAATTACGTGAATTATACCATTGCCGGTTCCGGATGGTCGTTTACCGTCCACAACTTTGCCGACGCGAAACGCGAATGGGCCGGTATGAAATTCGGGACGTTGTACGGGAACAAACCCGACGGAACCCGGGCGATTCTTGATGCCAAGTAACACACAAAAGGCGATACGACATTATGACGATTAACGACGTATTATTTTTCGATACCGAAACGACCGGTATTCCGGACCGCGCCGCCAAATGGGACGTTGACTTTATGGAATACCCGCACGTCGTGCAAATGGCGTGGATTCACGGTTGCAAGGTAGAAAACCACATTATCCGGCCGGATGGTTGGACCATTCCGGACGAAACCGTGGAAATCCACGGCATAACGACCGAATACGCGATGGAACACGGCGAACCGTTCGCCGCCGTCGTGGATATGTTCGTACAGGATTGCCACGACGCCGGGTTGATTTGCGGCCACAACATCCATTTCGATACCGGCATTGTGAAAGCAAACATCTTGCGCGACCTTGGCCGGGAATATTACGACGCCAACGACGTCGAAACGGCGTTGTATAAGGGCAAGCGAATTGACACGATGCGTTCGACAATGAAATGGGTTGATGCCCGCACAAGTTGGGGAAAACTGAAATTCCCGAATCTTGGCGAACTGTACGCCCGTTGTTTCCCGGGCGAAACGTTCCACGCACACGACGCGTTGGACGACACAAAGGCGGTTGCCCGTTGTTTGCCCG
>JAZPYZ010000018.1:0-77986 GCA_045544455.1 Acutalibacteraceae bacterium
GCGTGCGCGTATCCTTCACGGGTGCTACCGCTACCAACTACTGGTTGCTGCGCAACAACACCTCTGCCGGTATCGTGTATGTCGATGGCGACAAAGCGGAAACCACGATGAACACCGTCATCGCGAACAAAGGCGCGAAAGTATACGCGATCTACATGGAAGCGAATGACGATGACACCTATAACTACTATTTCTTCGTCGGCGGCGCTCACGTGCTGACGATGGAAAATCAACCGACTCCGGGCTACTTGATGTTCGACCAATGCGGTTCGCACAACAACTATGCGCCGTCTGTTTCCAACGTGGCCGTGTACGAAGTCGGCGAAGCGACTGCTGTGGCGGTTGACGTAACTAACACCATCGAAGGTGGTAAAGCTACCGGCGGCAAAGTTGCGCAACCGGGCGATGTGGTCACCTTGACCGCTACGCCGGATGCCGGCTATGTGTTCGCCGGCTGGACCAAGAACGGTGAACCGATCGATGGCGAAGCGACTCTCGAAATTGTTGCGGAAGCCAACGATACCTATGCACCGAGCTTCACCTATGTCGGCACCACCGACATTACCGTTACCGAAACCGTAACCGGCGGTACTGCTACCGGCACCACGACGGTTACCACCGGTAACGAAGTGACCATCACCGCTACGGCTGAAGATGGTTACGTGTTCGTTGGCTGGCTGAAAGACGACGGCACCGAATACGTCAGCACCGATGCGAAATACACCTTCGCGGCTGACGCAGCGGCGACTTATACGCCTGTCTTCGCGGCGGCTTACGACGTGAGGATTGCTTGGACCAACGTTGAATATTCGATCGACGGCGTCAACGGCGTTGACCCGGCCGAAAGATTTGACGCGGCCAAGACCTTCAGCGTTGTCGAAGGTACTACCGTGACCATCACGATGTATCTGGACGACACCAAAGTTGCCCACTTCAAAGATGGCAATAACGGTTGGAGCACGTTGCAACTCAACGATCCGGTCTACACCATCGAAAACATTGCGGCGGATTGGAGCATTGTGCTGCAACCCGACACGAAACCGTACCTGACCATCGCTGTCGAAGGCGAAGGCTCGGTGGATCTCGAAACCGGTTACTATGCCAAAGGCACCGAAATCACGGCTACCCCGGCTGACGGTTGGGTGTTCAGCCACTTCGATGTCGATGGCACCGAATACACCGATAACCCGTTGGCAAACCCGATCGGCAATGGTCAAACCGCTACCGTTACCGCGGTGTTTGTTGAAGAAGCAGATCCGTTCTACGACGTGATTATTCCGGACGTGGACGGCGGTTCGGCTACTGGCGCGGCTACCGATTTGACTTATGGCACGATCGTTACCTTGACTGCTACCGCGGACGAAGGCTACGAATTTGCCTACTGGCTGATCGGCACCCGTACCTACACCGACGAAACCATCACCTGGACGGTCAACGCGGACGTCACCGCGACGCCGGTGTTCCGTGCGGTAGAAGCCGACGAATACGTCGTTACCTTCTACTCGATCGACGGTCGTGTGATCGGTTCGTTGACCTCGACCGAAATCGCCGAAGACGCCGAACTCCCGGCGGTTCCGTATCGTTACGGTTACACCAACGGTGCTTGGGATTTCGAACCGGCTGACGGTATCACCTCGGATATGAACGTGTACCCGACCTATACCAAAGAGGCGAAGCTCTACACCGTAACGGTGAACGGCGGCACCTCGACCGGTACGGAAGTGGAATACGAAACCCGTGTTACCTTGCGCGCCACCATCGACAACTTTGTTGCGTGGGTGGATGAAGACGGCAACGTGCTGAGCACGCACTATGCGTATGCGTTCTTCGTAACGCGCGATATCACCATCTCGGCGGTTAGCGAAATTTCGGATGCCACGCCGGATTACTCGGTGATTACCAACCCGACCTCGCTCAACACCAGCACGAGCGATACCAAGTTCACCATGACCATGGTATCGGAAACCGCGTTCAGCGATGACTATCGCTTGATCGAATGCGGTATCATCTACGTCACGGCGGCGGTTGACGATGCGAACATCAACAGTTTCGTCATCGGCGGTACGGTGAACGGCAACAGCGTGAAACAGAAAGTGTCGACCAAGACCACCGAAGGTCAATATGCGTACACCTTGAAGAACGCTCCGAAGAACACCACCATCACCGGCCGTGCATACATGGTGATTGAAAACATCGCTACCGGTGAACAACTCACCGTTTACAGCGGTCTGTGCGATGCTTCCTGGTCTGCATAATCAGATCCGGATGTCAAACAGTACGACTTTTCCGAATGGAGGGAAGAACGATGCAGAAATATGAGACTCCTGAATTGGAACTCACTCCCTTGATGGCACAGGAAAAAATGGCTGCTCCGAGCGATCATCTTTATGAAGATGAAGGCGAGTTCTAAGGTGACCGAACGGTCTCGTTAGTAAAGCCAAACCCCTAGTGTGAAAAACGGCCTAATAGATGCTCTTGTCTATTAGGCCGTTTTTTCAAGGGCCCCTTGCTACCGCGATATGGACGGTCGATGGACGTCCATCATCGAACAAACAAACAGGATTCGTGCTCAGTTTGGGCGCGTTGGCAAGGTTGGTTTTGAGCCGATGTTTTTCACTAAGTGGAACAACACCGGTTGAAAACCATTCTTGCTTGTTATTTACAGGCAATAGAATTAAACGAGAAACGATCTAATAGCAGATAGAAAGGAGGGTGTCATGAATCGGAAACCCTTGGTGTGGTTGTTGATAACGATATGGGTGTGCAGCATGTTAACCGGTTGTGAAGATACACAGACCGGATCCAACCATACCGACAAGAGTTCTTCGTCGACATCCTCTACAGCAACGTCATCCTCGACCACGATCCAAACGTCCGAATTTGTGGATGATTTTTGGGTTACGTATACCGGCGGCGATCGGTACCAACCGTCCTATCCGGACGATTATAATCCGCTTGCCAACGAACAGGACGAGCAATATTGGGCCACTTATCCGTATCCCGACGGATACGATTCGAACGGATACGGCGATGGATCGTATACCGGCGGTGGCACGACCGTCTCGTCCAACGTAGAAGAAATCAACGTGTTGGACCATGGTGTGGACAATACCGGTAAAAAGGACATGACCGACAAACTTACCGAACTTCACGCCACCGGAAAACGCATCTATTATCCCAACGGCACGTATCTGTTCAATGGGGAAACCCTGGATTTGTCGGGCGGTGTGCGGTTCCAGTCCCTGAAAGGGGTTACGGTTCGCAACTCGATTTCGAACGTCAATATTCTTAACTTTGACGATAAAGGCAACCTCATCGGCTTGATGCAAAACCATCTCGAATACAAAGTGTCCGGTAAAAACGATATGGATTTTGTCAAAACCGGTTCTTTGGTATCGCCGCCGTTGTCTACCGCCAACTACTCTACGAAAGTGGACGTGTTACCGTTTTGGTACAACGATTTCGGCTTACATACGCGGTTGGTATCCTCGTCAGGCGGGGTTGTATGGTACGACTGGCGCTGGAACCATCACGATGCCGGCAATACCGCCGGTAACGATCCATACGATCCGGCGTTGCATCCGTTGCTGGGCTACTATTTTGGTGACGATGCGACGGTTTTGGACTGGCAATGTTACTGGTTGCGCGAATACGGCATCGATCAAGCAGCATTGGTGGCCGATAACGTAAACAGCGATCCGGCCAGCGGCAGTTATTGGGTATATCAACTGCTCAACCATGCCCGCAACGCGCAAAAGATGGATTTCGCTATGTGGTTGCCCAACCGCGGATACAGCGAAACCTACGACAGATATAAAGCCGGTTGGTGGAAGACCTTTAACGCGTTCTATTTTAATGAACAATATAAAGATCAGGTGTATTGCTACATCGAAAATGGCAAGCGCTATGCGGTGGTATGGCATTGGGACGAACGGGCGATCCGGTTTTCGCTCGACCAATCTTCTCAAAAGAACATGCCCAACACCATCAAGTTATATAAAGAAGTGGCACAGGCGTTCCAGGATAACGGATACGATGGCGTCTGTTTCATGGCCCGATACGGATGTATGCCGGAAACCAAATTATCCGAGCTGTCTAAAGCGGGTGTAAAGTGGTTTAAAATCTCGTATTCCAAACGATACGGCGGTGCGACCAGTTACAGCGATAACGTCAACAAATTCACCACATCGGACGACGTGAACGAGCTGTACGAAGTGTCGACCGGCCTGAACACCCATACGCCGCACCCGTCCGGCTGGACGTGTGCCGGCACCACACCGGCGTTGTTTGGCAGTTGGTTGAAGAAAGCTGTCAATGCTACCGTTTCGGATAGCAACCGCGCCAAGATTGTCACCTGCTACAACGTATCCGAGTGGGCAGAAGGCGGTCCCGGCTTGGTTCCGACGGTCGGCAACCGGTTTGGGTATCTGGATGCGATCTACAAAGCGATCGTGAAATAACGTTGATATTTTAAGGAAGTTTAAGCGGACGATATAAAGGAGATGTTACTTTGAAAAAGAGACTCGTAAGTTTAGTAGCGGTATTCACTTTGCTGCTGGCACCGGTCGTTTCGATCGATGCACTCACGGTGACTCTGCCGGAACAAGGTGCGGCCGCCAACTTGGCAGAAGCCTCGACCTTGACCTTGTCGCATACCGCGGTGGATAAATATCCGAATGCGGTCGCGACCTATAATGCGGACACCGACTCCATCACCATGACCGGTATCAACTACGGGCGGAGTACCGCGCGTACCGATGCGCCGGCCGCCATTGATGGGATGAACTACGTGTTGTCCTTCTCGACCAAAACCAAGGGTTGGTCCAACACGTGGTCGATCATCGTGCGGTTTGCCGAGAAAAACGGTTTGTGGCAAGGGGTGTCGATCTGCGATAAATACGTCGGCTATACCGATGCCGGCGGTACGTTGCATCAACTGGCCGGCACCACCACCAACGGTGCGCAATCCACCGTTACGGTCTACGTGCGCGAAGAGGCCAACAACAACTGTGGCGTATACATCTACTTAAACGGCACGCTGAAAGGCGAGTTCCATAAACAACAAGATCTCGTTCCCACCTTTGCGATCTACGGTGCAGAAGGTGCGCAGTCTTGGCAACCGGTTGTCAGCAACATCAAGTTGTATGCGACCGCCGATAAATACGGCGACGTAAACGGCGACGGCAGTATCTCGGCTCAAGACGTCACCGCGTTGTCGCGTTACCTCGCGAACTGGGACGGCTACACCGCGGAAGACATCCATCTCGGCAACGCCGACATGGACCAAGACGGTTCGGTCACGCCGTTGGACGAAGTGGCCCTCAACCGTTATTTCGCTAACTGGACCGGCTATGAAGCGCCGTATATCCCGACCATCGTGGTCACCGACCGCGGTGTCGATAACACCGGCGCAACCGACGTGACCGACAAACTCACCGCGTTGCACGCCACCGGAAAACGTATCTATTATCCGGACGGCACCTACTTGTTCAACGGCGAAACGTTGGATCTAACCGGCGGTGTCGAATTCGAATCGCAAGACGGCGTCCTGGTCCGTAACTCGATTTCAGACGTCAATATCCTCAACTTTGACGATGCCGGCAACCTGATCGGCCTCATGCAAAACCATCTCCAGGATACCTGCTCGGGCAAAAACGATGCGACCTTTGTCAAGAGTGGCAGTTTGGTATCGCCGCCGGTATCGGATGCGGTTAACAATACGAAAGTAGAATTCCTGCCGTTCTGGTACAACGACTTCGGTCTGTATACGCGTTATGCGACTAGTTCCGGTTCGATCACTTGGTACGACTGGTCTTGGAACCATACCGATCCGTCCACCAACCGTGCCAGCTTGAAGTTTGAACATCAAACAGGCACCGCGAACGAATCGACCTTTGCGATCTCCGGTATCACGATGTATAAACCCACCGGTTCGAACGTTACCAGCACGGCCGGCGCGACCAACTATGCCGCCTCGCCGTCTTTGTCGGTTTCCGACAGTAACTACGAAAAAGGCACGTGGGCATCTTCGGTATTGAACCTGACCTATGCGGCAACCGGTAGTTTCTATCAAAGCACCTTGAAATACGGAAACGATTCCTATGCGGTACAGTTCACGGTAGCCGCGCCCGACGATGCGAACGCAACGCTTGCCGTGACTACGAAACGTTTGGAAAAATTGGTGATCACCAATACCGGTGTTACCTATAACGGCACCGCCTTGACCTTTGCACAAAGTGGCTTGTCCACCACCTCGGCGGTGACCTACACGATGTATTTTGAATTGAACAACGATAAAACCCGTACCGTCACGATCTATGCCAACGGCCAAGCGATGAAACAATCCAGCGGCGCGACCGCTTCGTTCAACTCGTCGATTGCCGACGTGGTATACGATGCCGCCCGTCACCCGTTGCTCGGTTACTATTTCGGTGACGATTCGACGGTGCTGGATTGGCAAAGTTACTGGCTGCGTGAATACGGCGTCGATCAAGCGGCGTTGGTTGGTTCCAACATCGCGAGTGATCCGTCTAGCGAATCCTACTGGATCTATCAACTGTTGAACTCGCCCAACGGCAAACAGATGGATTTCGCCTTATGGTTGTCGTCGTCGAGTTATTCGGCCACCGAAGAAGAGATTCGTACCAGTTGGTGGGCAACGTTTGATGCGTTCTATTTCAATTCTGCGTATAAAAATCAAGTGTATTGCTACGAAATTGACGGTGAACAATATCCGGTCGTTTGGTTGTGGGATGAAAGTGCGACACGGTACTCGTTAAGCACCACCAGCACGGCGCCGTTGGTTACGTTGTATCAAGACGTAGCGACCGCGTTTAAAGATGCCGGCTATCCCGGCGTGTGCATCCTCGCTCGTACGCCGGCGTTGACCAGTGCAACCTCGTCGCTCGCGACGTTGGATGCCGCCGGCGTGAAATGGATGGCGATTGATTATAACGGTAATGGTTTGGGTTCCGGCTCGACCTATGGCGACAAGATTGCGAACTTCACCAATCTGACCAACACCAATAAGTTGTACGGTGTGGCCACCGGTCTGTTTTCGCACGGCCCGCACACCTCGTACTGGAACACCCCTGGCACTACGCCGGCTCTGTTCGGCAGCTGGTTGCAAAAAGCAGTTGCCGCGACCACCGCGGATACTTCGCGCGCACAGATCGTTACCTGCTACAACGTGTCCGAATGGGCAGAAGGCGGCCCGGGCTTGATCCCGACCGTTGCGGATCGATTCGGTTACCTCGAAGCCATTCGCGATAACATTTTGAACTAAACCATAATAAAAGCAGGGCTCGAACGGCCCTGCTTTTATCTGCATACGGCGTTTCAAAGGAGTGTTTACACATGATCAATCAAATGGCTAAAACGACGTTAGCTCTGCGTCACGTTTATAACAATGGGATGATGTTTCAACAACGACAACCGATTACGATAGCGGGTTACAGTTCGGTCGGAGATACCGTGACCGTCCGGTTGGGAACGGCCGAAACCTCCACCGTCACCACCGCGCGTATGTGGTCGGTCACGTTGCCGCCGATGGATGCCTCGTTTGAACCGCTGACCTTGACGGTATCGAACGACCGAGGCGAACAAGTCGTCGTAACCGACGTGTTGATCGGAGACGTGTGGTTGATCACCGGCCAATCCAACGCCGCGTATCAAATCGATCAGGTCGTGGATATGGATTGCCGTTCCGAACTGACGGAATTTGTGCGCGATACGTCGGTGCGCAGTGTCACGACCTGTCATCATCCCCACATGACCGAAACCGGTGACTTTTGCGACCGCGTGACTTGGGTAAACGGAACCGAAGACGTGGATCGGCAAGGGGCGATCGGTATCGCGTTTGCCAAACGTCTGCGCGATATATTAAACATCCCGGTGGGCGTGGTGACCGCCGCCTGGGGTGGCAGTGCCATTTCGCAGTGGATCGGCGATACTACCTCGAACTTTGTCTATCTCAACACCGCCAAAGCCTGGACCGATATGCGGTTTACCGGTTGTGTGTGGTACCAGGGTGAGTCGGATCGTCTGGCCAACATGGATTGCGAATACGCCACTCGGTTTGCCGCGCTGAGAACGATGTTTAAGACCGATTTTAACGCGCCGGATATGCGGATCTTTGTGGTGCAATTACCGGCCTTTGCCGCGGATGGCGAAAACGGGGACCAAGGTTGGGTAAACATTCGCCGCACGCAAGAGGCGTTTATGGACACGTTTGATGACGTGCATACCGTATGCACCATCGATATGGGCGAACACGATAACATCCACCCGAACGATAAGTTGAGTCCGGCACGGCGTTTGGCAGATGCCGCGATGCAGATTCAGTATCGCGACGCGGCGTTTTTCGGCACGTCGGCCAGACTTGCGGCAGCATCGGCGACAGAAAACGGTTGCACCCTCACCTTTGCAGCGGATGCCCCGTTAACGCTTTCTCAAGGCGATACGGTCAACAACCTGGCCGTTGCCGATGCCGACGGCACGCTTTATCCGTGTATTGGCAGGATTAGCGGACCGGCAACCGTTGCGGTATCGTGGGAGCCGGATATCCGCGTGTGCGCGGTACAATATCTGCAGATCGATGCGCCGCCCACACCGGTGAATTTGTTTGATCAAAACGGATTGCCGGTCTTCCCGTTCATAGCCGACATATATTCGTAAAGTTCGTAAAAAAGTCTATATACTTTATAGGGTTTTCCTATTGACAAAGCCTTTTATAAAGCGGTAAACTGACGAGGGGAATATCCTCGTCAGTTTCTTTCTATTTTAGAAAAAGGAGAAAAAGCAATGGAGTTTCAAACTAAACGCTTGTTCAAAAAGTACGAAAACAACCCGGTCATCACGCCAGCCATGATGCCGATTCAGTGTTTGTACACCTTCAATCCCGGCGCTATCAAATATAACGATGAGTATATCATCATGATGGACGTCACCACGCTGGACGATATTCATCGCATTTGGGTGGCACGCAGTAAAGACGGCTATCACTGGACCCCGGATCCCAATCCGCCGAAATGGCCCGAACCCGATCCCATCCATCCCGAAACCTGCACCTACGATCCCCGTATCACCAAAATCGGGGATGAATACATCATTCTGTATGCCAGCGACCTCAACCAAAACAACGTGCGCGTCGGCATTTTGAAAACCAAAGATTTCGAAACCTTTGAACGCGTGGCCATCGGCAGCGAACTCGGCAACCGTAACGGCGCGTTGTTCCCGGAAAAAATCAATGGATTGTATTGCCGCTTAGACCGCCCGTTCGGCAGTGAAATGGATCCCTGCTCGATGTGGGTGAGTTATTCGCCCGACTTGGTGTTCTGGGGCAAGAGCGAACCGGTCAAGTTTGAAGGCGTTCCCTTTATGGACGGTTTCAAAATGGGCGCCGGCGCACCGCCGATCAAAACCGATAAAGGTTGGTTGGAGATCTATCATACCGTGTCCACCACCTGTAACGGATTTGTATACCGCATCAAAGCGGCGTTGCTTGACCTGGAAAATCCGGCGAAGATCCTCGGCTATACCAAAGATTTCTTGCTCTGGCCGGAACACGATTATGAAATGCAAGGTCGCGTCATGAACGTTACCTTTGTGTGTAACGCCATTCCGGAAGAAGACGGCTCGGTCAAGGTTTACTACGGTGCCGCCGATACCAACATCGGCTTGGCCATCGGCAACATCGACGAACTGATCGACGAATGTCTGAAAAACCCGGCTACGAAATAAACCGTATCACGAAAAACGCCACCCAAACGGGTGGCGTTTTTGCGGTGTATCGCATCGAGTTAGAGATCGTCGGCGTCTTGTTCCGGCATTTCACCGTCGATTGCTGTGCCGGTATAACTCCCCAACACGTCCGACTGGATCAAGCCGCGGCCTTCCTGCACAATGGTGTTGGCGGCGAGCATGATCGGCGAAATGCCGGGATGATCTTCGGGGTGTTTCGGTTTCTTTTTGGTTTTCTTTTCTTCCATCAAAATCCCTCCTACAAGAACAGTATTCGCGCAGATTTTCCCGATATACGCGTTCCAAAAATAACAGTTGCATTTTACCAAAAAGCGTGGTATACTATCCATAGTGAATACGGACTTGACAAAGAGTAGGGCAACCTGCTCTTTTGTGTTGTATGGAAACATACCGAAAGGAGATACGCGTATGGATAAACGGGCCAAACCGTCCGGCTCCACGGTATCGATCTGCCGCCAACTGGCACAACCGGTCGCGGACGAACTGGGATTGATGCTGTGGGACGTGCGATTCGTTAAAGAAGGCACGATGTGGTACTTGCGATTTATCATCGATAAAGAGGATGGTGTCACCATCGATGATTGCGTGGCGATGTCCCGCCGGATGAACACCATTCTGGATGAAGCAGATCCCATCTCGCAAAGTTATTGTATGGAGGTTGAGTCGCCCGGCATCGAGCGCGAACTCATCCAACCCGAACATTTTGACGCGTATATCGGTTGGCCGGTTCAGATTCGCACCATCCGGCCGGTGGACGGCAAACGCGATTTTGCCGGCATCTTAACCGCGTATCGAGACGGTGTGGTCTTCATCGAAGAAGAGGACGGCACCGCCCGTGAATTTGTAAAAAAAGAAACCGCTTCGGTCCGTTTGATCGAAGCCTGGGACTAACGGAATATAGGGAGGAATTATCAAAATGGCTACCAACAAAGAGTTTTTCGAAGCAGTCCGTCTGCTGGAGAAAGAGAGAGGCGTCGCGGCGGAATATCTGCTGGAGAAGATCAGCACCGCCATTGTCAACGCGGTAAAACGTGAATACGGCGCCGAAGAAAACATCGGCGTTGTGATGAATCCCGAAACCAACGAGTTTTCGGTATCGCTCCGCAAAACCGTGGTGGAAGAGATCGAAAATCCGGCGGAAGAGATGTTGTTGACCGAAGCGGTCGTTTACAAAAAACGCGCCAAGATCGGCGACGTGATCGAAATTCCGTTGCAAACCAAAAAATTCGGCCGTATTGCGGCGCAAACCGCGAAACACGTGATCCGTCAAGGCATCCACGAAGTGGAACGCGGCCAACAGTTTGAAGAGTTTTCCCGCCGCAACCAGGAACTCGTTACCGCGCGTATTCTGCGTGTGGATCCGGTCAGCGGTGCGGCCACGTTGGAGATCGGCAAAGCCGAAGCGGTGTTGCCGAAAAACGAACAGATCGGCAACGAAAACCTGCACGAAGGCGAACATATCAAGGTGTTCGTGGTGGACGTTCGCGAAGGCACCAAAGGACCGCGCGTGTTGATCTCGCGCACCCATCCGGGCTTGGTCAAACGCCTGTTCGAACTCGAAGTGCCGGAAATCTTCAACGGTACCATCGAAGTGAAATCCATCTCGCGTGAAGCCGGTTCCCGTACCAAGATGGCGGTGTTGTCGCACGACGAAAACGTTGATGCGGTCGGTGCTTGCATCGGTACGCGCGGCGCGCGTGTTGCCGAGATCGTAGAAGAACTCGGCGGCGAAAAAATTGATATTATCGAATATACCGAAGATCCGCAAACCTATATCGCGGCGGCGCTCGCCCCGGCGAAAGTGGTGGCGGTTGAGATCGATGCCGACGGCAGCAAAAACTGCCGCGTGACCGTGCCGGACGCGCAACTGTCGCTCGCTATCGGTAACAAAGGTCAAAACGCACGTTTGGCGGCGAAATTGACCGGTTGGAAAATCGACATTCGTCCCGAAAGTGGTTTTTACGGGGAAGAATAATATAAAGGTGTGATTCGCAGTGTCGAATAAAAAGATACCGCTGCGTAAATGTGTTGGTTGCGGTGAAATGAAACCGAAAAAAGAATTGGTTCGTGTGGTGAGATCGCAAGACGGTGCGATGTCGCTCGACCTGACCGGTAAACAGGCCGGTCGCGGCGCGTATATCTGCCGAGATCTCGCGTGTCTGCAAGCCGCGCGCAAAGCCAGACGGCTCGAACGTGCCTTTTCTTGCCAAATTCCGGACGAGATCTACGACCGGATGGAGGAGGAACTGAAAGCGGATGCCAACTAAAACCTTATCGCTGCTCGGCCTTGCGCGCCGTGCAGGTAAACTGACGATCGGATATGACGCGACGATTACATCGATCCGCGATCACAAAGCGGTGCTGGCGGTGCTGGCATCCGACCTGTCCGCGAAAACCGAGAAAGAATGGCGGTTCGCGATAAAGGATACTCCGATAGCGGTGGTTCGGTTAACCGCCGGAAAAGACGAAATCGGCCGCGCACTCGGCGCGGCAAAACCCGTCGGGATCTTGACGGTTTGTGATACGGGATTTGCCGACACACTCCGCACGTATGGCGACGAAATAGGGGAGGATGAATCGATATGATGATTAAATATCGCGTAAGCGATGTGGCGAAAGACTTAAATGTGCCGAGCAAAGACGTCATTGCCTTGCTCGAACCGTATGTCGATGCGCCGAAAAAAAGCGCAACCGCGCTGACCGAGGACGAACTCGACATTATCTTCGAATACTATACGCAAAAGACGGCGCAAGATTCGCTTGACGCCTATTTTGCGATGGGCGCGGAAAAGAAAGCCGCGCGCGAACAGGCGAAAAAAGCGGAACAAGAACGCATGCTTGCTGAACAACAAGCCGCGCTCGAAGCGTTGCAACAAGCCGCGAAAGAAGCGCCCGCCGCCGAAGCCGCGGCGAAGAAAGGTGCTGCGCCGACCGCCGAAAAACCGGCGAAGCAAGAAGCGCCTGTCTACGTGCCGCCGGTACAAAAACCGGTCAAGCAAAAACAACCGGCTCAGCCGAAAGCGCCGATCGAACGCCGTACCGTCGATACCCGTGCGGTGCAAGCCGACGTCGGCAACAAATACGATGAAAAGTTCGATATGATGGCACAATCTTCGAAACACGTGAGCCGCGGTAGCGAGGTTCGCAAACAGAAGATCAACCAAAAATCGCAACAATACCGCAAACAACGTCCGCGCAAAGAAACCGAAGCCGAACGTTTGCAACGGATCGCGCAGGAACGGAAACAAAAACAAATGACCATCCAAGTCGGCGAAACCATTACCGTGACCGAACTCGCCGCCCGCATGAAGGTGACCGTCGCCGAAGTGATCAAGAAACTCATGTTAATGGGCATGTTGGTTACCGCCAACCAAGAGGTCGATTTCGACACCGCGTTTTTGGTGGGTGAAGAACTGCACGTCAAAGTCGAACGGGAAGTGGTTGTTACCATTGAAGAACGCATCATCGACGATAGCGAAGATACCGACGATAACCTGATGCCGCGTGATCCCGTTGTGGTGGTCATGGGCCACGTTGACCACGGTAAAACCTCTATCCTCGACGCCATTCGTCAAACCGACGTTACCGCCGGTGAAGCGGGCGGTATTACCCAACACATCGGTGCGTCGCGCGTCAAGGTGAACGATCAGTTCATCACCTTCCTCGATACGCCGGGCCACGCCGCGTTTACCTCGATGCGTGCGCGCGGTGCGCAGGTCACCGATATTGCGGTGCTGGTGGTCGCGGCGGACGACGGTATCATGCCGCAAACCATCGAAGCGATCAACCATGCCAAAGCGGCCGGTGTTTCGATCATCGTCGCGATCAACAAAATGGATAAACCCGAAGCCAACCCCGACCGTGTTAAACAACAACTCACCGAACATGAGTTGGTGCCGGAAGAATGGGGTGGCGACGTGATCTGCGTGCCGGTATCGGCACACACCCGCATGGGTATTGACCAATTGCTCGAAACCATCCTGTTGGTCGCTGAAATGAAAGAATTGCGCGCTAACCCCGACCGCGCCGCCAAAGGTACGGTCATCGAAGCGCGTCTGGACAAAGGTCGCGGCCCGATCGCCACGGTTCTTGTCCAAAACGGTACGCTTCGCAGCGGTGATATCATCGTCGCCGGTCAAGCGGTCGGCCGCGTTCGCGCCATGACCGATGATCGCGGCGCGAAACTCACCGCCGCCGGCCCGTCGGTCCCGGCCGAAATCATGGGTCTGGACGAAGTACCGACTTCCGGCGATATCTTCAACGCCGTTACCGATGAGAAACTCGCGCGTGAACTCGTTGAACAACGCCGCAACGCCGCGAAAGAAGAACAATTTAAACAATATCAAAAAGTTACCCTCGACAACCTGTTCGATCAAATGCAACTCGGCGAGATGAAAGAACTTAAGATCATCGTCAAAGCCGACGTGCAAGGTTCGGTCGAAGCGGTTATCCAATCGCTCGAAAAACTCACCAACGAGGAAGTGCGCGTCAAGGTTATTCACGGCGCGGTCGGCGCGGTCAACGAAAGCGACGTTATGCTCGCCAACGCGTCCAACGCGATCATCGTCGGGTTTAACGTCCGTCCCGAACCGGTCGCCGAAGAGGTCGCCAAACGCAACAGCGTGGATCTGCGGCTGTACCGCATCATCTACGATTGCCTCGAAGAGATCGAAGCGGCGATGAAAGGTATGCTCGCACCCAAAACGCGCGAAGTGTTGCACGGCCGTGTGGAAGTGCGTCAGGTGTATAAGATCACCGGCGTCGGCACGGTTGCCGGTTGTTACGTGCAAGACGGTAAAGTTTACCGCAACGATCTGTTGCGTGTTGTGCGTAACGGTATCATTATTGCAGACGATAAGATGGTATCGCTCAAACGGTTTAAAGACGACCAGAAAGAAGTGGCCGCCGGTTACGAATGCGGTATCGGCCTGGAACGCTTTAACGATATCAAAGAGGGCGACATCTACGAAACCTATATCATCGAAGAATATCGCGATTGATAAGTCCGAACAAAGGAGGACGACCAGATGGCAAGTTATCGTATGGATCGTACCGGCGAAGACATTATGCGTGAACTGACCGCGATTTTGCGCACGGTCAAAGATCCGCGCGTCAGCGGTGGTATGATCAGCATCGTGCGGGTGGACGTCACCCGTGACCTGTCGTATGCGACGGTCTATATTAGCGCGATGGAAGGCCTGGAAGCCGCCAAAACGGCGGTAAAAGGGTTGACCAGTGCCGCTGGCTATATGCGCCGGGAACTGGGGCTCGCGCTCAAACTCCGCCATGTGCCGGAACTCAAATTCGTCGCCGACGATTCGATTGGGTACAGTGCGCGCATTGCCAAAACCTTGGCCGATATCGAAAGAGGTGAGGGGCATGTCTGACCGGCTGACCTTAGCGCAGACGGCCGACCTGTTACGCCAACAGGATTATATTGGTATTTTGTTACACCGGTTCCCCGATGGCGATACCATCGGGTCCGGCACGGCGCTTTGCCGGGCGCTTCGCCAACTCGGCAAACACGTCACTCTGATTTGCAGCGATCCCATTCCGGCGAAATACGACTATCTCGATGCCGGTGAAGAATCTCCGGCGTTCGAACCGACCTGGTTTTGCGCCGTCGACGTCGCGACGCCGCGTTTGTTGGGCGATGGGTTTGAACAATACGACGGCCGTATCGCTTTGTGTATCGATCACCACGGCACCAACTCGGAATACGCCGACCACTTGTTACTCGACAGTTCGTGTTCGGCGGCCGCCATGGTGGTGGCCAAACTGATTCCGCTGCTTGGCGTGGAACTCGATTTACCGATGGCGGAAGCGTTGTATACCGGCATTTCGACCGACACGGGTTGTTTCCGATATTCCAACACCACCGCCGAAACCTTCCGGTTGGCGGCACAACTGTTGGAACGAGGTGTCCGCGCAAGCATGATCAACCAACTCATGTTCGAAACCAAAAGCCGCGCCCGGATCGAACTCGAACGCATGGCGCTCGACGGTATCGAATACCGGTGCGACGATCGCGTCGCCATCCTCACCATCACGCAGGATATGATCCGGCGCAGTGGTGCCGGTGACGACGATCTCGAAGGTCTTACGCCGCTGTCTCGCCAGATCGAAGGCGTTTGGGTGGGCTTGACCTTGCGACAAAAAGCCGACGGTGGCTATAAAGTCAGTGTACGAACCGGCACCCACGCCGATGCGTCCGCCATTTGTGCGGTACTCGGTGGCGGCGGCCATATGCGCGCATCCGGTTGTGAACCGGCCGGCGACCGGGACGAAGTGGTTGATCAACTGATTGCCGCGATCAAACAAACCGTCCCACGAATCCAGTAATATCCCAAAACGGTCGGCAGTTTCGTGTTCGGCCGTTTTTTAAAAAGTAGGTTACCAGTATGAACGGAATATTAGCGTTAGATAAACCGCAAAATATCAGTTCGTTTTTTGTCTGTTCGCGATTACGCCGCGCGCTCGGTGTGAAAAAGATCGGTCACGGCGGCACGCTGGATCCGATGGCGACCGGCGTGTTGCCAGTCTTGATCGGCCCTGCCACCCGTGCCATGGACTTGATGCCGGCACAGGACAAGCGGTACGTGGCGACCATGCGGTTCGGCTATACCAGCGATACGCTGGACGTGTGGGGCACCGTCACCGAAACCGGCGGTCCACGTCCTACCCGTGTCGCCGCCGAACAAGCGCTCGCCGCGTTTCGCGGTGACATCTTACAGGTGCCGCCCATGACTTCGGCTTTACAAAAAGACGGAGTACGGCTATACGAACTGGCGCGTAAAGGGATCGAGATCGAACGGGACGCCCGTCCGGTCACCATCTTTTCGCTGGAATTGTTGGATTTTGATGAACAAGCCGGCGAAATGACGATCGATTGCCATTGTTCCAAAGGCACGTATATTCGCTCGTTATGTGACGATATCGGCCGAACCTTAGGGTGCGGCGCGGTGATGACCGCGCTTCGCCGGACGATGGCGGCCGGTTTGTCGATCGAGGAGTGTATATCCCTCGACCGGGCCCAAACCTTAGCCAAAACCGGCGAACTCGGCGCCTATATCCGTCCGATCGATACGGTATTTCAAGATTACGCATCGGTCGCCGTCACCGAAGCACAGACCGTGCGGTTCGCCAACGGCGGCGCACTGGCGCTCGACCGGTTAAAAGAGCCGGTCAACGATACCGTCCGTGTCTATGGAGCAGACGGACGCTTTTTGGGGTTGGGCACCCCGCTTGACGGAGAACTCAAAGTTCGCCGTCTGTTTTGTCAAACTATCGACTGAAAGGGGAAGACCGTATGAACAGTTATCGGATTACCGATGCCATACCGAGCCGTCCGCGTGCCGTGGCATTGGGCGCGTTTGACGGGATACATATCGGTCATCGTGCGGTCATCGCGCCTCTGGCGCGGCATCCGAATCTTGTCCCGTCAGTCGTCATCATCACCGGCATCGACGGCAAACCTCCTTCGTCGCTTGCCGCGCCCGATACACGCGACCGATTACTGCAAACCATGGTGATCGAAGACGTGTTTGAACTGGAATTTGCCGCGATTCGCGACCTGTCACCGCAAGCGTTCGTCAAGGAGATCTTGCACGACCGGCTCGGCGCCAAGGTCGTCCGATGTGGGTTTAATTTCCGATTCGGTGCCGGCGCAGCCGGAGACGTATCGTTGCTGAAAACGCTGTGTGAAGCGTTGGATATAACGGTGGAAGTCGCCGACGCGGTCGAAGTGGACGGAGAACCTGTCAGCACCAGCCGTATCCGCCGCGCCATCGAAGAGGGCCAGGTGGCCTTGGCCGGCCGTCTGCTCGGCCGACCGGTCACCATCGACGTAGCGGTGCAACATGGCCAACACCTTGGCCGCCGTCTCGGCACACCCACCATCAACCAGCCCTTGCCGGACGGATTCGTGCGACCGCGGTTTGGGGTATATGCCACCGCCGTCATCGTAAACGGCGTGTGTATGCACGGCGTCACCAATATCGGTGTTCGTCCGACCGTGGGGGCCCCGGCCCCGTTGGCCGAAACCTGGATTCCCGATTTCATCGGTGACCTGTACCATAAACGCGTGCAGGTATCGCTGGTTAAATTTTTGCGAGACGAGGTCAAATTTGACGGACTCACCGCCTTGAAAGAGCAAATTACCCGCGACGAACAAGAGGCCCGGTTAGCGGTATTCGGCGAAGCAGGGGAGAGCATACAGGCGATTTTGTTCGATTTTGACGATACGTTACAAAACAGCGAGATCGCGTACGAACGGGTAGCTCGCCAATTGATCGAGAAGCATTTTCCGCATTGGGATGAGGCGACGAAAGCGGCGCGTGTGGCCATCATGGTCAAACGACGCAACGGCGGCAATTTTGCCCGTCGATACGTCGACAAACCGACCAACATGTGGTATCAACTGTATTTTGCGGAACTGTTCGAGGAATGGGGCGTGAACGAGGATCCGCTATTGTATCACCGCGAGGTGCAACGGTTGTTCCCGTGGACCGGCGAGCCGTATGACGGCCTTTTGCCGATGTTGGAAGATCTGCGCCGGCGCGGCTATAAGTTAGGGATCGTCACCAACGGATCTTTGTTAATGCAACATCTGAAAATCGATAACAGCGGTTTGCGCCCGTATGTTGACGTGGTGTTGGTCAGTGGCGAAGAAGGGGTTGGAAAACCGGATCCCGAAATCTACTATCGCGCCGCAGCACGACTCGGCGTGCATCCGTCCCGGTGTGTGTTTGTCGGTGACTATCCTAACACCGATATTGCCGGCGCCAAAGCGGCCGGTATGCGGCCGGTGTTGGTACAAACAATACGACACGCCGATAACCCGTACGATGATGTGCCCACGATCGATCACACGACCGAACTGGTGGATCTGTTATAAAAATTTTTCTTTACAAATGAAAAAGCCTGTGTTATAATCATAAGGCACGCGCAAAGCGCGATCCTTTTACCCGGACGGCGGAGTATGCCCACGCAGTGGGACGCCTGGTTCCCCGGCACTGGGTTTTGGGAAATATTAAAGGAAGGTGGAACAGAATATGTTACCGCAAGAAAAAACGCAAATCATGCAAACCTATGCAACCCACGAAGGCGACACCGGTTCGCCGGAAGTTCAGATCGCGGTGCTGACCAAACGCATCAACGATCTGACCGAGCACTTGAAAGTGCACAAAAAAGACCATCACTCCCGTCGCGGCATGTTTAAGATGATCGGTCATCGCCGCAACCTGCTCGACTACTTGATGAAAAAAGACATCAATCGCTATCGTGCGATCATCGAGAAACTCGGCATCCGTAAATAAAACCGAAAGAGGCAGACGGGATTTTCCCGTCTGCCTCTACCTGCTTTTTGTCCAACGCGAAGATGGGCTTTGGGTTTAGCAGTGAAACGGGCGTTTCGGCCACGAAACGTCGGTTTTATTGCTAAAATTCCGGGTGTCATCTTCGATGGAAATATATCAAATTTAATCGGAGGTAAAACTATGTTTCAGGATTACAAAGTGTTTGAAACCACCCTCGCCGGACGTCCTCTCGTGGTCGAAACCGGCAAAATGGCACAGTTATCCAACGGCTCTTGCTTGGTTCGTTACGGCGAAACCGTTATTCTGTGCAACGTGACCGCGTCCGCGAAACCGCGTGACGGCGTGGACTTTTTCCCGCTTTCGGTCGATTATGAAGAAAAACTGTATGCGGTCGGTCATATTCCCGGCTCGTTCCAACGCCGTGAAGCCCGTCCGTCCGAAAAAGCGATCTTGACCTCGCGCGTCATCGACCGCCCGATCCGTCCGTTGTTCCCGAAAGACATGCGCAACGACGTGTCGATCGTGTGTACGGTCATGTCGGTCGATCCGGATTGCCCGCCCGAAACCACCGCGATGATCGGTGCGTCGATCGCGATCTCCATCTCGGATATCCCGTGGGACGGCCCGATTTCGGGTGTTGTGGTTGGTTTGATCGATGGCGAATACGTCATCAACCCGACTGCCGCACAAGAAAAAGTATCGCAGATGCACGTGACCGTGGCGTCCACCGCAGACCTCGTGGCGATGATCGAAGCCGGCGCGAACGAAATCGATGACGAAACCATGTTCAACGGTATCATGGCCGGTCACGAAGCCAACCAACAGATCGTGAAATTCATCAACGATATCACCGCCGAAATCGGCAAAGAAAAATTTGCGTTCGAATCCAATGATCCCGATCCGGACATGTTCGAAGCGATCAAAGAATTCGCGATCGAAGACGTGCGTGCGGCGCTCGATACCGATGATAAACGCATCCGTGACGAACGGTTGAAACCGGTGTACGAAAGCGTGCACGAAAAATTCGACGAGATCTATCCGGAACAAGAAGGCAAGATCGAAGAATGCATGTATAAATTGCAGAAATTCGTCGTGCGCCGCTGGTTGCTGGATGACGGCAAACGTGTTGACGGCCGCGCCATCGATGAGATCCGTCCGCTCGCGGCGGAAGTGGATCTGTTGCCGCGCGTCCACGGTTCGGGTATGTTCACCCGCGGTCAAACCCAAGTTCTCACCACCGTAACGCTCGGTTCTTCGGGCGATGCGCAGTTGCTCGACGGCTTGGATGACGAAACCGAAAAACGCTACATGCACCACTACAACTTCCCGTCCTACTCGGTCGGTGAAACCAAACCGTCGCGTGGCCCGGGCCGTCGCGAAATCGGTCACGGTGCGTTGGCAGAACGTGCGTTGTTGCCGGTTATCCCGTCGGTGGAAGAATTCCCGTACACCATGCGTCTGGTCAGTGAAGTGTTGTCTTCCAACGGTTCGACTTCGCAGGCCTCGATCTGTGGCTCGACCTTGGCGTTGATGGCGGCCGGTGTGCCGATCAACGCGCCGGTTGCCGGTATTTCCTGCGGTCTCGTGACCGAAGGCGACCGTTTCATGACCATGGTCGATATCCAAGGTCTCGAAGATTTCTTCGGCGACATGGACTTTAAAGTCGGCGGTACGCATAAAGGTATCACCGCGATCCAAATGGACCTCAAAGTGCATGGTCTTACCCCGGCGATCATCAAAGAAGCGCTGGAAAAAACCCATAAAGCACGTCTGTATATTCTGGATGAAATCATGCTCAAAGCCATTCCGGAAGTCCGTCCGGAACTGTCGAAATGGGCGCCGAAAATGCTGTCCACCAAGATCGACGTGGACAAGATCCGCGAAGTCATCGGTAAAGGCGGCTCGGTCATCCAAAAAATCCAGGCCGAATGCAACTGCAAGATCGATATCGAAGAAGACGGTACTGTCTTTATTTCCGCGGTCAATGGCGACGATGCGAAACGCGCGCTCAGCATCGTAGAAACGATTGCTAAAGATCCGGAAGTCGGTGCGATCTATAAAGGTAAAGTCACCCGTTTGATGACCTTTGGTGCGTTTGTCGAAATCGCGCCGGGTAAAGAAGGTTTGGTGCACATCAGCCGTCTGGACGTCAAACGCGTGGAAAAAGTCGAAGATGTGGTCGCGGTCGGTGACGAAGTCATCGTCAAAGTGTCCGAAATCGACGAACAAGGCCGTATCAACCTGTCGCGCCGCGACGCGTTGATCGAAGTGGAAGGCATCACTCCGGAAGAACCGGTACACGATGCGCCGCGTCCGCGCCGTGAAGGCGGTTTCCGCCCGCGCCGCGATCGCTAATTCCACCTATCCTATGCTTGAACCCCCTGTGACGAACGTCACGGGGGTTTTTGTTAGATTATTTTTTGAAAACCTCTATCCAAAACCGCAATCTCATGGTATGATATAAGAAACCAGAGATTGAAAGGAGAATTCGTGTGAAACGATGGGTATGTGCGTTGCTGGCGATATTACTGGCATTCAGTTGTGTCGCGTGCGGCGAAAAGAAAACCGATACAACCGATAAAAACGATGGCGGACAAGTTACCGGTGGCGTGGAAGGCTATCCGGAAGTCACCATCACAGGCGACAAGGTCGTGGTGTGCTCCAACACCGAAACCCGTGACCGATACAAGGAACTGTTGGAAGAGATCTATGGCCTGACAGTCGAAGATATTGTCGTTCACTATAACCAATACACCACCCGATTTGCCACGTTGGTGTTGTCGGGCGATGCGCCGGACGTCGGCTTCTATCGTTCGGACCAATCGGATTTTCCGCGGTATATCGTTAACGGCTTGGTCGATGACGTGAACAACTACGTCGATCTCAGCCACGAATATTACGATCCGGTCCGCGATCTGTTAGATGCGACCACCTATCAAGGCGGCAACTATATGATGCCGTATGGTGTCGGCACCAGCCAAACGGTGTTCTACAACGAAAAACTGTTCCGCGAAGCCGGTTTGGAAACACCGTGGGAATTGTATCTCAAAGACGAATGGACGCTGGATAAATTGCAGGAATACGCCATCACGCTGACCGAAATCGGCACCGACGGCGTTCCCACGCGCTACGGGTTCGCGTTTAACCGCCCGTTTGGTATTTTCTACACCACCGGCAAAGCGCTCGGCGGCTATGATCCGAAAACCGGTTCGGTTGTCAACAACACGAAAGATCCGGATTTTGCTCGCGTTATGGGCTATCTGTCGGACTGGATCACGAAATATAAATGCACGCCGCCCGACTGCGAACAAACCCTTGGTTGGTTTACCAGCGGTAAAGTCGCCATGGTGTTCTCGCAAGGGTTCTATACCAACGACGCGGTCACCCAACTCGCGCAAGACGGGGTACTCGGTATGGCACCGATGGCGCGTGATAAAGATACCGACGGATATTATGCGCGTGGCGCGTGTTCGTCGTGGTGGTTGGTCAAAGGGGCGAAAAACCCCGGTGGCGCCATTGCATATTGGAACGTTTGCATCAAAGACCGCGTAGACGGCGGTTACCTGCAAGAGACCTTTGAAAAGTGTGAAGCGAACGGCTTCTCGGAACTCAACATGGAACAAGTTCGCACGTGCCTGGACCAAACCAAGGTCAAACCCGTGTTGGAACTGACACCGTGGATGACCGGCGGTGCGGATTGGTACACCATTTTGCGGTCCAGCACCTGGGAAGTGGAACTGGGCAAGGTCGAAGGTTCGATCCAAGCGCAGATCGAAAGTTTGTTTAAACCGTTGGAAGAAGATCTCGCGATCTCACCCAAACCAGTCGATACGTTTGAATTTTACGGCGATATCGCGACGCCGCTGACCGCTTACGCCGTCAATCCGCAAGGCAGTCAAAACGTCACCGTCACCCTCAACGCCGAACATGCACAAGGTGACAGTAAATACGCCATGCAGTATCAGTACGACGTGTCGGATACCGGTTGGGGCGGCGTTACCCTCAACTACGGCAAAACGTGGGAAACCAACAACGGGTTACGGTTCTGGGTACAAGGTGACGGTACCACCCAAACGCTGAAATGGTCGATCTCCTGCGTTAATGGGGCGGTCTTCCACTACACCTATACTCTGGAAGGAAAAGAAGGACAGATCGTAACGATTCCGTTATCCGATTTCACACCGGCCGAAGAATCCGCCTCCGAAGAATGGGCGCTCGGCAAGATTTCCAACATCGGCTTGTATGTAGAAGGCGACGGCGCACATACCTTCTGGATGGATAACATCGAAGCGTACAATTCCGACAAATAATCGATATTCCAAAAGGCCGGCAACCGTTTGCCGGCCTTTTTTGTCGGCTGAACCGCAAAACACCTTGTCAAACGCAGGGGTTTCTGTTACAATAACAACGCTCGAAAGGTGGGAATAGACGATGCCGAACCAACAGACTCAAGGGAGTATCGCGGCGTTGATCGCCAACGTGATTTTTGGATTCAGTTTCTTGTTTTCCAAAATTGCGCTCGATTATGCGCATCCGTTGATTATTTTAGCCGTACGGTTTACCGTCGCGTTTGTGGTGCTCAATGTGTTGTGGTGGTGCGGTGCGGTCAAGTTGACCTTGCGCGGCAAACCAAAAAAGCGGTTGATGCTGATGGCTGTTGCGCAACCGTTGCTCTATTTTATCGCCGAACTGTACGGTATCGAATACACCTCCAGCGCCATGTCGGGCATCATCATTTCGCTCGTTCCGGTCGCGGTGATCTTGCTATCCACCCTGTTTTTAAAGGAAAAACCCACCCGTACGCAATTGTTATTTTCCGCCCTTTCGCTGGCCGCGGTCGTCGCGATCAGTCTGCTTTCTAACGACGGCGGTTACAACCACGCCATCGGGATCTTATGTTTGATTGCCGCCGTTATCTGCGCCGCGGTGTTTAACATCCTAAGCCGCAGCGAATCGGCACAATTCACCCCGTTCGAGCGCACGTACGTAATGTTCTTGGTCGGCACGGTCGGGTTTAACGTCATCGCACCGGCCGCGCTCGGCACGACATACTTGTCCGAATTGGTCGCCGCCGTATCGCAACCGATGTTTTGGGGCGCGATTGGGTATCTGTCGATCGCCTCGTCGATCATGGCGTTTATGCTATACAACTACGCCACCACCAATATCAGTACCGTGCGCGCCGCGTCGTTTTCCAACCTCATCACGGTGGTATCGGTGCTTGCCGGCATGGTGCTTCTGCACGAAACCATGTCGATCGAACAGCTGGTTTGTTGTGTGCTGATCATCGTCGGCGTGTTCGGTGTTAACCGATAATAACGAAAACGAACAAACCCCCTCATCCAGGTGGATGAGGGGGTTTGTTTATGAAATTTATTCAACCGGTCGCAACTGAATGCCGAGGTCGATGAGTTGTTGTTCGTCTACCGGAGCCGGACAATCGGTCATCAATTCCGCCATGTTCTGTACTTTCGGATAGGCGATAACGTCGCGCAACGTTGCCGCGCCGATCATCTGCATCACCAACCGATCCAGTCCGATCCCCATGCCACCGTGCGGCGGTGCCCCGTACCGGAACGCATCCAGCAGATACCCGAATTTCTCATGCGCTTCTTCGTCCGACAGGCCCAGCGCATGGAACATCCGGCTTTGCAGTTCCGGATCGGTGATTCGGATCGAACCCGACGCGAGTTCAATGCCGTTGAGTACCAAGTCATACGCTTTCGCAAACACCTTTTCAGGTGCGGTATCCAGATACGGCACGCATTCGTCCAACGGCGAGGTGAAGGGATGGTGCATCGCGACGTATTGTTCGGTTTCCTCGTCCCATTCAAAGAACGGGAACTCGGTAATCCAAAGCAGGTTATAGCCGGTACGTTCGATATTCAGTTTATTCGCCACTTCCAACCGCAACGCGCCCAGCGTGTTCAATACGCGTTTCACCGACGTATCCGCCACAATCAACACCACGTCGCCGGTCTTCGCATCCATGCGATCCAGCACCGCTTGCATCTGATCTTCGGTCAGGAATTTGGCAAACGAGGCGGTCATCCCGTCGGGCGTCAGTCTCGCCCAAGCCAACCCTTTGGCTCCGATACCGCGCACAAACTCGGTGAGTTTATCGATCTCTTTCCGGGTAAGCGCCGCCGCATCTTTGACCGTGATACCGCGTACCGTACCGCCGGCTTCGAGTGCGCCGGTAAACACCCCGAACCCGCAATCTTGTACCACGTCCGACAGGTCGATCAGTTCCATGCCAAACCGGGTATCCGGCTTATCCGAACCGTACCGTTCCATCGCCTCGGTATAGGTCATCCGCGGTAACGGCATCGGCAGTTCGACGTCCAAAATCTCGCGGAACAAGGTGGACACAAACCCTTCGCCCATCGCGAGCACGTCTTCCACGTCCACAAACGACATTTCCAGGTCGATCTGGGTAAATTCCGGTTGCCGGTCGGCGCGCAGGTCTTCATCGCGGAAACAACGAGCCAACTGTACGTACCGGTCAAAGCCGGCCACCATCGACAGTTGTTTATACAACTGCGGCGATTGCGGCAACGCGTAAAATTCACCGTTGTGAATACGGGACGGCACCAGGAAATCGCGCGCGCCTTCCGGCGTGGATTTGATCAGGATCGGGGTTTCGATCTCGATAAACCCGTTTTGATCAAAATAATCGCGAATCACCTTGGTGATACGATGCCGCAGCACAATGTTGTTTTGCAACGCCGGACGGCGCAGGTCGAGATACCGATATTTCAATCTCGTCGCTTCGGCAGTATTGCAGTTATCGATAATTTCAAACGGTGTGGTCTCGGACTTGTTTAGGATCCGCAGTTCCTCTACCGCCACTTCAATATCCCCGGTCGGCAGTTCCGGGTTTTTCGCCGAACGGATCCGTACCGTGCCCACCGCCGCGAGCACGTATTCCGACCGCACCGAAAACGCTTTGTCAAACACCGCTTTGTCGGTGGCTTCGTCAAAGGTCAACTGCACAATACCGGTCCGGTCGCGCAGATCGATAAAGATCAACTGTCCGAGATCGCGTTGCCGTTGCGCCCAACCGAACAGTACCACCTGTTCGCCTTCGTTCGCCGCACGCAGATCTCCACAATAATGGGTGCGTTTAAGGCCTTTCAAAGATTCTGCCATGATGTATCCTCCTTATTCAAAGAGAGTCGTGATATCGGCCAACTGCCGGTCGAGCGCCTTGTTGTATAATGTGGTATACAAACTGTCGTCCAGCGCAATATCGACCGTTTCGCCGGTTTCCATATCTTTCAACGCCGCCGTCGCGGTGGTAAGTTCGTTGTCGCCCACCACGATGACGTATCGGGCACCGATCTTGTTCGCGTATTTCATCTGCGCTTTCAAGCCTCTGCCGACGGTATCGGTTTCGACCGTCACGCCGCCTTCGCGAAGGCGCGTCGCGATCGCAAAACACCGTCTGGCCGCCGCTTCGCCCATCGGGGCGAGATACAGTTCGCAACGTGTCGGCGTGGGGAAGGTCACGTTTTGCGCTTCCATCACCATCAGCAGCCGTTCGATCCCCATCCCAAACCCTAACGACGGCAACCGTGCGCCGCCGAGTTCTTCGGTCAATCCGTCGTACCGTCCGCCGCCGCAGACCACTGCCTGCGCGCCTAACGCGTCGGATACAAATTCAAACACCGTTCTGGTGTAATAGTCCAAACCGCGTACGATGTGCGGATCAATGGTGTAGGCGATCTCCGCCTCGTCCAAGAACCCTTTCACCTGTTCAAAATGCGCGGCGCAATCGTCACACAAGAAATCCAACATCACCGGCGCATCCGCCGCAATCGCCGAACATACCGGCGACTTGCAATCCAAAATCCGCATCGGGTTACGATCCAAACGATCCAAACAGGTGCCGCACAGATCTTCTTTTTTGGATTCAAAATAGGCTTTGAGCGCTGCGTGGTATTTGGCGCGGCATTCCGGACACCCGATCGAGTTGATGTGCAACGATACACCGGTCACGCCGAGTTGTGCCAACACGGTCGAGGCCAGCGCGATGACTTCGGCATCCGCCGTGGGAGACGCCGCCCCAAAGCACTCCACCCCAAATTGGTGGAATTCACGCAACCGTCCGGCTTGCGGTTTTTCGTATCGGTAACAAGAGGTCACATAAGACACCTTCACCGGCAACGCCTCGTTGGTCAGACCGTGTTCCAGCACCGCCCGCGCGACACCGGCGGTTCCTTCGGGCCGCAAGGTGATGGATCGACCGCCTTTGTCATCAAAGGTATACATTTCCTTTTGTACCACGTCGGTGGTTTCACCGACCGACCGCAAAAACAGCGGCGTATGTTCAAACACCGGCGTGCGGATTTCCGAAAACCCGAAATCCCGCGCGATCGATAACACGGTCCGTTCTACATATTGCCATTTTTCGCTGGTTCCCGGCAAAATATCCTGTGTGCCGCGAATCGCATTGGTAATTAACGCCATAATCTAAAGAGCATCCTTTCGTGCGAAAGATCTTCGCCAAATTTTCAAAAAAGCAGGGAACAACGCGTTGGCCGCGCGTTCCCTGTAGGGGTTTTAACCGGTTAATTGTATTCCGGATTGATAATGGTTCGCCAATCGAGGTCACCGCGATCCAACCCATGGATCAATACTTCGGCGGTCGCGATATTGGTCGCGACGGGGATGTTCCGCATATCGCACAACCGCAACATATCGGCCTCGTTCGGCTCGTTGGCTTTCACGGTCAGCGGATCGCGGAAATATAACAACAGGTCGATCTCGTCACAGGAAATCCGTGCCGAAATCTGTTGATCACCGCCTTGCATCCCACTCAAATAGCGGGTGATCTGCAGGCCGGTTGCTTCTGCTACCAACTTGCCGGTCGTGCCGGTCGCGCACAGGTTATGTCGATTCAAAATGCCGCAATAGGCGATACAGAATTGAACCATCAATTCTTTTTTCGAATCATGTGCAATCAGAGCGATGTTCATGTGTTGTCATCCTTTCTTGTTTTATCGTTCGGAAATACGTTTACATCTTGTTTAACGCGGCCAACGGCACTGGGTTCCCGATATACCGTTGGGCGATATTTTCAAAACAAACCGTAGCGTTACAGGCGCTTGGCAACGGGGCGCCGTTGGCGTTCGCAATGGCCACCGCTTCGTCTTCCGGCAAAATGCCCAGTAATTGCAAACCGGCAATGTCGATGATCTCGTCTACGTCCGGCATCCGCCCTTTGCGAATCGGGTTAGACCGCAACCGGTTGATGATCAGGTACGCCGGTGTGCCGGCTTCTTCCAACAAGCGGCTCACGATTTGTGCGTCCCTTGCACACACCATGTCGGGGGTAGTCACCACCAAAGCGCGGTCGGCCGCGTGGGTGGCAATGCGAAATCCCAGCCCGATCCCGGCCGGACAGTCCACGATCACGTGGTCAAAATGTTCAGCCAGTTCTTGACACAAATTCCGCATCTGTTCGGGGGTGGCACGTTCGTCCAGATTGACCGGTGCCGACAGTACAAACACGTCGGAACAGATGGGGGAAGGGTAAATCGCACGCATCGGGTTACAACTACCGCTAAACACGTCGGACGAGTCATACACCGTGGTGCCGGCCACACCGAGCATCAGATCCAGGCTGCGCAGTCCGGCGTCGGCATCCACCAACAAAACGCGTCTGCCAAGGCGCGCCAGTGCACACCCCAAACCGGCCGAAACCGTCGATTTTCCGGCGCCGCCTTTGCCGGAGGTAACCACTAACACCGTACCCATTCGGCTTGTCCTACCCTTTCCTAAAATTATACGCAATCTATTATATCACAAGTTTTTGTTCAAGTAAACAAAAAAATGCATAAATATGGTCGCCATCGCACAAAATACATCTTAAGAAAGGGGCGATGGGTGTTGCATATCACCGGACGCGAATATCAGCAGATGAACAAGCAGGTCGAACCCAAATCTCCTGTGTTAAAAAATTGCTTGTGGGCATTTTTGATCGGGGGCACGATATGCGCGGCCGGACAGGCGCTTGGCACCTGGTATCAGTCGCTCGGGATGAGCTTGCCGGATGCACGCACGTTGGTATCGGTTTCGCTGATCTTGACAAGTATGATCCTCACCGGGTTTGGGGTGTTCGATAACATTGCCAAACACGCCGGCGCCGGCACCATCGTCCCGATTACCGGGTTTGCCAACGCCATGGTGTCCCCGGCCATCGAGTTTAAAAGCGAAGGCTACGTGCTGGGACTCGGTGCCAAAATGTTTACCGTCGCGGGTCCCGTCCTCGTCTACGGCACGGTGGCGAGTGTGGTGTATGGGGTTGTGTATTGGATAACGACATTGTTTTAGTATCGATTATCGATTCAATATTATCTGTTACCTACTGCCCCTGTGGTGTTTTTAGATAACAGATAACAGAGGAAAGTTGACCGAGTTGGTTAAGCCTTACTGTAACTAAGAAGCGACGGCATCTGCCGTCGCTTTCCTGCCTTACAGTAAAACTTATTTGTTTGTTCCGTAAAAGATATATTCATTAAGCAACTCGATTAACCTGATATCTTGCGTAACAACATCATCATAGCTGAATGCGCATATACCGTCCTTTCCTGAGCTATATCGTCCACATCGAGTTTGTCTTTCGCAAAACAGCAGGTGTTATGCCAAAAAACTTTTTAAACACCTTCTGGAAGTGACTAAAGCTTGAATACCCGACCTTATATGCAATATCTTCCAGAGAATCTTTGGATAAAATCACCTCATTATACGCTGCATCCAGCCGGATTTTCGTCATCAAATCTTGCAACGTGCAATGATAATACTGCCGAATCAAGCGGGTTAAATGACTGCGACTATACCCCGAAAGTTCAACAAGCTTCGGCGCGCCAACCCGCATATTTTCAAACCGTTGCATTTTTTGAACTGCCATTTTTAAGATATACGGCACACTTTGCTTTTGATAGTCCTCAAAAAAGGTTAGAATTTGGCAAAACAGCAGCTTGTAGTGATGCTCCTCCGAAGCTTGGCTGATTATATTGCTTAATTTTGCAACAGAAGTTCCAACATCAAAAATAACCTCCTTTGGCAGCAGCTTTACCTCAAACACATCTATCAGCCGTAAAGCTTCTTCCGCTTTGACCGACAGGCAAACAAGCCTCAGATTTTCAGATTGGTCAACAAAGCAGTGTAAATCCTCGGGCTTTAGAATTACTACCGTACCTTCCTTAAGCAAGCGCTTTTGCCCGTTGAACAGTTCCGTTGCCGACCCGCTTAATATAATACATACCTCGTAAAAACTGTGGCTATGGTAAATGTTTGTTAATTTTCGATTTTTTACATATTGAAAAATATACTTGCTTTCGTTGGAACTCATCATCTTATCAAAATCATAACGAGTATATTTCACACAAATCACCTCCTTAAAACGATAGCATATTCTTAAAACATAGTCAATAAAATGATTAGAAATCGCATTATTTTGACTATTTTGACATTGATTTTACGCACTCGCTCTTTTATCATTATTGAGGGAGGTGATTTTCGATGTATCTTTGGTTATGCCTTTCCATATCTGCAGCATCCCTTTACAGTATTTTGTTACACGGCTATCCTGCAAATGAAAAAGGGAACATTTTTAAGCTAAATCTTTTTGCTTCGCTGAGTTGGATTGTTCTCTTGTTTATTTTCAACAAATGCACCGTAACGCTCAACAAAGAAATACTGCTTTGGGGTGTGGGGTACGGTATTGTTCAGGCCTTGTTTGTGCTTTTTAAGGCCAAGGCAATGAATGCAGGTTCGGTATCGGTCACAACCTTGGTCGGTAACGCTTCGCTTTTAGTCTCAATCGTTTTTAGCTGTATCGTGTGGGGCGAAAAGATCAGCATGGCTGATGTTTTTAGTTTGTTTCTTTTGTTTTTGGGAATCGTTTTATCTACATGTTCAAAGAGCTACACCGACGCAAGCAAGCGTTGGAAATACTATGCCTTGGTTTTCTTTTTGCTTGCGGCGGCGGTTGGAATTATTTTCAAGGGATTTGGAAAGTCGGCGGTTTCAGACCACACAGGAGATATGCTTTTGGTATCGGCAGCGGTTATGACGTTTTTTTACTTCTGCACCATTTGCTTCACGAAAGACAAAACGATTCCGTTCTCCAAGAAGAAGTTTCTTGTTGTCGCCTTGGCGGCAGGTATTTTAAGCTGCTTGTATAACCGGCTTAACATTACACTTTCAAGTTCGATGGACGCAGTTATATTTTTCCCTGCGTTTAACGGCGGCGTTGTTATTTTGTCGGGGGTGTTGAGCGGTTTGATTTTTAAGGAAAAGCTTTCAAAAAAACAATGGATTGGCTTTTCACTTGGGCTTTTAGCAATTTTTATAATAGGAGTATTTTAGTATGAAAAAGATTGAATTCCAACACAAGCTACCCGCCATGAATATAGACGGTGTTCATTGCGGTACATACAACAACCGTGAGCTGGGTTTCCCCTCGATCCTCACCACCACCGACCCAAAGCTCGGTATTTTTCTGCATCAAATGCGAAGCAATATTTTTGCCGACAGAAGTCTGGTCTTTATTGACGGAAGGATTCTGATGACCGATAAAAACTGGATCCGTGATCACGTTCACGTAATGAAGGCAATGCGGCATTGGGAATATGACCTGAAATCTTTTTTGGATTTTATCATTGAAACACAGCGTGAAGACGGTCAGTTTTACGAGCTGATCAAGCAGGTCGATGACAAGCATTGGAGCTTCGTTAATGAGGATTGCTACGTAATGTACCCCGAGGATAACCTTTCTCTCGTTCGCTTGGAGCTTGAAGCGGATATTGAATATCTGGTGGTGGAAGGCGCGGTTTATCTTTACAAGACAACAGGCGATGATGCGTGGCTGAAAAAGGTTTTACCAAAGCTTGAAAAGGGTATTGATTATATGATGTCCGATGAAAAACGCTTTGATAAAGAGCACGGTCTTGTAAAAAGACCGTTCACCATTGACACGTGGGACTTTACGTATCTTCCTGATGCAGGAGAAAATCGCAGAATCAATCCCAATTCCCCTATGTCTATTATGCATGGCGATAACTCCGGCGTTTATCAAGCAATGAATCAACTTGCTTGGTTCAACCGCAGGCTTGGAAATGAAGAAAAAGCGCGAGAATGGGAAGTTCGCGCGGAGGTGTTGAAAGGAAATATATTCAAGCATCTTTGGAATGGAAAATTTTTTATACATCAGCTTCACTTGAATCACAACGGTCTCGATAATCTTGAAAATGAACGTCTCTCTCTTTCCAACACGTATGATATCAACCGAGGGCTGACCGACACCGAACAATCCCGTTCGATCATTCAGGAATACATGGCGAGACGCGAACGAACCGATTGCTTTGCGGAATGGTTTTCCATTGATCCGCCCTATGAGAAATTCTACGTATACGAAAAAGGCAGATACGTCAATGGTGCGATCTCTCCGTTCACTGCGGGCGAACTTGCAAAAGCAGCGTTCAATAACGGATATGAGGAGTACGGATGGGATATCATTCAACGCTTCATTCAACTTGCAGAGCGTGACGGAACCATCTACTTCCTTTACGATACCGATGGAACACCCCAGCCCGAGGGTGGTCCCAGCGCGTGGGGGGCTGCCGCTCTTGTCAGTGCGGTTGACGAGGGGCTCGCAGGGATCAATGACGCTGGCGCCAATTACGACGAGATAGTCTTTGCCCCGAAATTTCCCGTTACACATTATACCGAGCTTCGCTATCTGACGGGATACGAGGTTACAAAGGCGATGGTTGACGTGCGATATATCCTGACCGACGAGGGAATGCGGTACGATGTGTACTCGCCTGCGAAAAAAATCACCGCACATGTCTTATTGCCTAAAGATAAGATTTGCTCCGGACTTTGGATTGACGGATATAACACGGAATATAAAATCGCAACGATCGAGAATTCTAACTATGTTGATTTTGAGTTAACGGATATTAAATCCTCAAAAGTCAGCATCCAGATTGATTTTGCGAATTAATTAATGGGTCCTACTTGACCACAAGCAGAAGGCTACGTGCTGGGACTCGGTGCCAAAATGTTTACCGTCGCCGGTCCCGTTCTCGTCTACGGCACGGTGGCGAGTGTGGTGTATGGGGTTTTGTATTGGATATTTAATATGATTTAAAGAAGAAGCGACAGCACTGCCGTCGCTTCCAAATTTATAGTAAAACTTCTTTATTTGTTCCGTAAAAGATATCACTTCTATTACTGATCAGCTTAAAAAATTCTTCTAACCGAATCCAATAATCGGGGTAATAGTCCATTTCGTAGGAATGCCCCCATACGTAAAGTATCTGCGGAGTTTTGGCATCCAAGTCAATAAATTGCTGTCCCAAACTCATTAGATTGTCAAAATTCAAATGAAAAGCACTGGGGTTAAATCGGTATAAATTATTCTGTAAACTAAAACTGTTGTTGCAGTTGATTGTGCGGCAATATTTTACGCCCGTATTTTCTCGTATGATTTTAGCAGTACGATCATCGTTGTTTACACCTCCGCAGGGATACGCCATACCGATGACATCGTATCCTACCAACTCAGACAGATTTAAGCGATCTTGCTCCACTTGATGTATAATCTCAGCATCGGTTAATTGGGTAAGATTGGGATGTGTCAAGGTGTGTACGGCTACCTCGTGCCCTTCATACACACTTTTTACATCTTCGGGATGAACCTTATAGTGGGAGATCCGCTGTCCTTCACGGATTAATATGCCTTTCCTGCCTAACAATTCCGAATTGAGGTTAAATGTACATTTTAATCCATACTTATTAAGCAACTCGATTAATCGGATATCCTGTGTAACGCCATCATCATAGCTGAATGTAATAGCCTTGCGTTTGTTGTTCATATATACACCGTCCTTTATTTCATTATACGACACTGTCTTTTCAATGTAAATATTTTTGCAAAATACTGTGTCCTATATTGACAGCAGCAGAAGGCTACGTGCTGGGACTCGGTGCCAAAATGTTTACCGTCGCGGGTCCCGTCCTCGTCTACGGTACGGTGGCGAGTGTGGTGTATGGGGTTTTGTATTGGATTTGTCAAATACTAAAATGAGCAGCCAACTATGGCTGCTCATTTTCTATCTTGGTACAATCTGGTCTTTTTGTCTTACTCACACTATTTTATGGAAAACTCAAAGTGAATCTCCTTTTCCGAGAGCCGGTATTTTTCCAGAAGCGCGGGACCGCAGGAGTGCGAACCAACACCGGAATTTTTGTAATCAATACGTATATTAGTGCAATCTGACTTTGTGAGTTCATCCTGGTGACTTGCCTGCATAAGCATCTCGGTTGAATAATGCGAGACGCTGAATTCCATGTTTTCTTCGGCTTCAAAGGATAAACCGTTCTTGATAGCAAGAACCTTTGTTTTGATATGATTGCCATGCTCTTGAGGCATGATGTAATTTACATATTCATCGTCTGCACTACTTTCGTACCAATCAATCATTGAAGAATGGTGCATATCGCAGTAGTTTTCATATGGGCCCATGCCGTAATAACGAAAATCCGATTTTTCGTAAGCCGTTTTGATTTCAAAACCAAGGCGTGGCAGCCATTTACACCTGTCTTTGACTTTTCCGTCAAGTGCAATATGTATTTCACCGTCTGACATCACCGTGTATGTTAATGTGTATCTGAAATACGGCGTTCTTGAAACACCCGCAAGACTACCCTTAACCGTAATCTCGGCTCCGGTTAAAGTACATTCATACACCTTTTCAAACTGTTTGTCCAGGTTTTCACCCTGCCATACATTGTACCAGTACCACTCCTGCTTGATTTTTCTTTCGTTGTCAATCGGTGCGCGCATGGATGTTATTCTGATTGGTGCTTTCAGTTGCTCTTCTCCATTTTTCACAAGGCTCACGAACGTACCGAGATTCTTTGAAAACGTATAGCAAAAACTTTCTCCCTTAAAGAGGATAAAGTGATCATCCTCTGTTGCTTCTGCTGCTTTCGATACAGTAGTCTTTTTTTGCAGCGAAGCAGGGATCTCCAGTTGCTTCTGGGCAACACAATACCCTGACTTATCGTACAAATAGCAGTGAACGTAATTTGAAATGCTGACAAAAATTCGGCTCAGCCATGCGCAGAATATGATCAACTCAAATCCGCATATAAAATTAAAAAGCATTGCTTTATCTTGCGGTTTTAATGACGTAAGCTACTTATGTAAGATGTATAAACGATTGTATAACTGCAGCCCTAAATCTGAAATAAATTGAGATGAAAACTTCGGAGACACATAAGTTTGAAAGGGAAACACCGTGTAACACGGGTTGTGGAGATGGTCCAGGCAAAAACCGCCTCACAGCCATGCGGCCGTGAGGCGGTTTAATAGGGTGAGACATACCGGATTATCGGTTGTCTTTTTTTAATCTCGCTTTGGCTTCTTCAACGGTTTCGCCGTCTTTCGTGAGATACGCATCCACAAATCTGTCTTCGATTTTGGTGTAGCCATCCACCACACCTTTTTCCATTTTTTTATAACCGTCCACAACGCCTTGTTCGATTTTTTTGTAACCGCCGGCAACCGCTTCGGCGATTTTTTGGTTTGCTTTGATCAGTTTAGATTTAGCCATATCTGTATAAGTCCCTCCAATTAGATTGATACCAAGAAGCAGTACAACGATCCATACCGCCGTTCCGGTAAATATGTTTAATAATACCATATCCGCCGCTTCCATCCCGGGAAAAGACACCAGCATGGATCTTTGCATGGTATACATAGACACACACGCATCCGCTAATGAAATGTTGCGAAGTGTTTTTACTACCGGTGAGGCGGAATGTTTTGCCTTTACCATGCCGATAATCGCTATCGTAATTTTACTAAACGTGTAGGTTGCGATCGTGATCATTGTGATTTCATGAAAAACCGTCCCGCGCTCTTTTATCACCGCTAAAACGTTTACGCCCACGATGCAAAACGAAAGAACTACTAACAAAACCCCGGTTACGCGTCGGGCAAAAAACTCGGTATCGTAATTTCCTTTTGCTTTTCGCCGGATCTGCAATACGGAATATCGGGTTACGGCGAGCACGATATAATACGCTCCTACCGTTATAAACCACCAAGAATGTGTCAGAAATCCGACCACACCGTTGCCGAGCGCATAGATAACATTAACGATCAGGCTTGTATACGGATTTCTCAGCGTGTTTAATGCGTTCATTTGATGCCTTTAATCATCGGGATGAGCGCAATCAACATCGTGATGCCCAGCAACCCCACAAGGGTTCCCCAAACGATCTGCTCCCATACCAGACACATACACATACCTACACCCAACACCAACGCGGCGACCACGGTATACACGGTGCGAAACACGTTTTTACCATTCATCTTGGGCAACGTTTTATGTTCCATTTTGCACCAAACCAGTGCCGTGATAACGCCCAACACAATACCGACACCCCCGAACACGATCCCTTCGGTGAACGCGTTCCATTCCGGCAACAGTGCCATGCACATTCCCAGCGCAAACA
The DNA here is from genome assembly GCA_045544455.1 of Acutalibacteraceae bacterium. Lineage (GTDB taxonomy): Bacteria > Bacillota > Clostridia > Oscillospirales > Acutalibacteraceae > JAZPYZ01. The sequence goes on from JAZPYZ010000018.1 coordinate 36,621, forward strand.
GCACGCCGCTTACCGTTCCCATTAACAACGCCACAAAACTACTCTTTTTCATATGACTTCTCCTTTCATTAAACCAACACTTGTGTTTTTATTGCAAATATAGTATACTGTTTTTGGATAAGAAAAAACAACCAACAACTTCGCAACAAGTGTTGGAATAAACGAAAAAGCGGCCAACAATTTGGACGTGAGTGTTGGAATAATGGAGAATGGGTATGAACGTAAAGAATAACAAGCGGCGCCGCGAATCGCAGGAGAAGATCGAAAGGACGTTTATCGAACTGTTGCAAACCCGTGACATTAAGGATATTACCGTTTCGGATCTTATTAAAATATCCGGGTTGAACCGCAGTACCTTTTATGCGAATTATATAGACATATTCGATCTGGCGGATAAAACGAGAGAAAAGTTGGAAAGAGATTTCAGCAATCTGTTTGCGGATTACGATTATTTTAACGAGCGCACCGGCGCGTTGAAGATGTTTACCCATATTCGCGAAAATCAACTGTTTTACAGAACCTATTTCAAGTTGTGTTATGACGATAAACATCTTATATCCATATACGATACGAAACGCGCCGAACAGGAACACATCGATAGTAACATCAAGTATCACATTGAATTTTTCCGAAACGGACTAAACGCCATTATCAAGTTATGGCTTGCGAACGGATGTCAAGAATTACCCGAGGAAATGGCCGAAGTTCTGAAGAGCGAGTATCGCGGGCGGTAACGGCCGCCTTTCTGCTGCGGTGTGCCGCTTTTCAAAATAGGCACGTGCACGTGCCACCGCAACGGGATATATCCCTCACACAAAACAGCAGGCGTAGCCGGATTGGCTACGCCTGCTGTTCGTTAGATAGTTAGGATACGGTTTAATACCGCCATGCGTTCCCGAGAGGGCTCGGGCAGATGCCCAAACGGGAACGTCAGGTGCATGTTGTCGTATTTCGTTTGGCAGATCTTGCGAAACGGCAGCAACTCCACTTTGTCCACGCACGGGTGTGCGGTGGCGATATCGTTTAACGTTTGCACGTTTTCTTCGGTATCGTTAACGGTGGGGATGATGACCTGGCGAAGGGTGGTGGGGACGTGGTGTTCGTCGAGATAGTCGAGAAAGGATAACGTGGTATCCAACCGGCCGCCCACGTGTTCGCGATACCCGGCTTCGTCGGTGTATTTGATATCCAACAACACCCGATCGGTCACACCCAGCACCGCCTTGACCGCATCGGTCAGCGGTGCGCCGGCGGTATCCAAGCAGGTGTGAACGCCGTTTTCGTGGCACAAGGTAAACACGTCGCGCACAAAATCGGGTTGCAGCAACGGTTCACCGCCCGACAGGGTAATGCCGCCGTTCTCGCCGAAATAGTCCCGGCACCGCAACGCCTTTTGCACGATTTCGTCGTGGGTATACACCGTGCCGCCGTCGGGATTCCACGTGTCGGGATTGTGACAACACTTACACCGCAGATGACACCCTTGTAAAAACACTACAAACCGCACGCCCGGTCCGTCTACCGTGCCGAGCGATTGGATCGAATGTACGCGTCCGGTACTCATACGGCTTCGTGGAAGGTCCGGCTGATGACCTCGCGTTGTTGTTCGCGAGACAGCTTGTTGAAGTTCACCGCGTAACCCGACACCCGAATGGTCAAATTGGGGTAGGCTTCCGGATCTTTATACGCGTTGATCAACGTCTCGCGATTGAGAACGTTCACGTTGATGTGATGCGCTTTTTTCGCAAAATACCCGTCGAGGATTGATACCAAGTTGTCGATCCGTTCGTCCTCGGTTTTACCCAGCGCTTCCGGCGTGATCGAGAAGGTGTTGGAAATACCGTCGCGGCAATCCTCATACCGGATCTTCGCCACCGAGTTCAACGACGCGAGCGCGCCGTTTTCTTCCCGGTTGTGCATCGGGTTGGCACCCGGTGCAAACGGTGCACCGGACGCGCGACCGTCCGGCGTGGCACCGGTATTTTTACCGTACATCACGTTAGACGTGATGGTCAACACCGACAAGGTATGTACCGCGTTTCGATAGGTCGGGGTTTTGCGCAGTTCGGTGATCACTTGATGCGTCATGTCTCGTGCAATCAGATCCACGCGATCGTCGTCGTTACCGAATTTCGGGAATTCGCCCTCGGTTTTGAAATCGACAATATAGCCGAGTTCGTCTTTAATGGGGTGTACGTTGGCGTATTTGATCGCGCTCAGGGAATCGGCCACCACCGACAATCCGGCAATACCAAACGCCATCAAACGTTCGACTTCGGTATCGTGCAACGCCATTTGGGTTTTTTCATAGGCGTATTTATCGTGCATATAGTGGATGAGGTTCATCGTGTTGACGTACAACGCGCTCAACCACGAAACATATACCGAATACCGTTCCATTACGGCATCGAAACCCAGGGTATCGCCGTCCATGACCGGCATCTGCGGCCCGATATGAATACCGCTGGTGGTATCGTATCCGCCGTTGAGCGCAATCAACAACAGTTTTGCCAGGTTGCACCGCGCTCCAAAGAACTGCATCTGTTTACCGAGCGTCATCGCCGACACGCAACACGCGATAGCATAATCGTCTCCGTGCAACGGCCGCATCAGATCGTCGTTTTCGTATTGGATCGAGTCGGTGTCGGCCGATACTTTGGCGCAGAACCGTTTAAAGGTTGCGGGCAAAGCGGTCGACCACAGAATGGTCAGGTTCGGTTCGGGAGACGAGCCGAGGGTATACAGGGTGTTGAGCATCCGATAACTGTTTTTGGTGACCAGCGTGCGGCCGTCTTCGCCCATGCCGCCGACCGCTTCGGTGATCCACATCGGATCGCCGCCGAACAGTTCGTTGTATTCGGGGGTGCGCAGATGCCGTGCAATCCGCAGTTTCATGACAAAATCGTCCATCAGTTCTTGCGCGCCCTCTTCGGTCAAGGTGCCGTTCGCCAGGTCACGTTCGATATAAATATCGAAGAAGGTGCTCACCCGTCCCAACGACATCGCCGCGCCGTTTTGTTCTTTGATGGCCGCCAAATACGCAAAATAGGTCCATTGGATCGCTTCGTGTGCGTTTTTCGCCGGTTCGCTGATGTCATACCCGTACATCGCTGCCATATCTTTCAGATATCCCAAGAATAGGATCTGCCGGAACAACTCTTCCGATTGCCGCGCCGTATCCACGTTAAAGGTAGCGCCGGAAAGCGCTTGCTTGTCCTGTTTCTTTTCCTCAATCAAGCGGTTCACGCCGTACAACGCCACCCGGCGATAGTCACCGATGATCCGCCCGCGTCCGTACGCGTCCGGCAAACCGGTGATCACGTGACTTTTCCGTGCGGCACGCATTTCGTCGGTATATACGCGGAACACTGCGTCGTTATGGGTGGTTCTGAACCGGAATTCGTCTTCCACTTTATCGCTCAACCGATAGCCGTATGCCGCACAAGCTTGCCGCGCCATACGGATACCGCCAAACGGGTTAACGCCGCGTTTTAAAGGCGCATCGGTCTGCATCCCGACGATCAATTCGTTCTCTTTATCGATATAACCCGGCGCATAACTGGTCAGCGACGATACCGTATCGGTATCGACGTCCAGCACGCCCCCGTTTTTTCGTTCAAACTTAAACAGTTTTTGCACGCGCTCCATCAGTTTGTTGGTACGCGCGGTCGCCCCGGCAAGAAAATCGGCATCGCCGGTATAGGCGGTATAGTTGGTTTGAATAAAGTCGCGCACGTTGATCTCATCCTGCCACGCGCCGCCGACAAAACCATTCCAATGTTCGTGTTTCATAGGTGATCTCTCCTTAGTTCATAAAAAAGGGCAAACCCGGTTCGTGTTGAACTGAATTTGCCCAGACGGTCGGCTTGCAACGCTTTACACTCCACCGCGGTAGTCCGCGAAACCCGTCAGTTGTGTAAAGGTCTATTGGTATTCTACAATATCTTGTGTATTTTGTCAATCGGCAGACCGATAAAAAGTGATAGATATCGATTTTGTTTTTTTAAACACAACGCACAATCCGTGGTGGTGATGGGGAACGGGTTATAACAACCTATCCTGTGGCGCCACTTTATCATGGGCGATGCGCAACCCTTCCCACTGAAGAAGATGGTGTGTTCCCAACAATTCGGAATGGAGGTTAAAGGTGGCTTTCAACCCGTATGTATTCAATCGTTCGATCAGACGAATATCCTGTGTGACACCGTCGTCGTAACGGAGCGTCACGGCTTTTCGTTTGCCGGACTTTTCAACAAAACGCATGGCGACATCTCCGTTAGTCCTTGTAACATACCGGGTATGTCAAGTAAACATAGCACCAGGTGTTGTAAACGTCACCGCACACCATTTTTTGCACATATCCAATGGGTGCAGTGGAATAATTGGACCGAATGTGCGAATACTGTAATCACCATTTGGTAAGAGGAGGAGACCGATATGCCGGAACGAAAAGGACAATACACCGTGTTGTTATCCAACCGGCCACGCGTGGTAGGGTATGCGGCGGTAGTCGGCAAAAAAGAGGGAGAAGGTCCTTTGTCGTCTTGCTTTGACTGTATTTTTGAAGACACCACCATGGGGGAAAAGAGTTGGGAAAAAGCCGAAAGTGCCTTGCAAAAAGAAGCGTTTTCCCGTGCGGTTGCCAAAGCGTCTGTTTCGCCGTCGCAGATCAATTTTCTGTTTGCGGGTGATCTGCTCAATCAAAACATCGCGTCCACGTTCGGGATACGCGGTAGCGGCGTACCGTTGCTTGGTCAGTTTGGCGCGTGTTCCACCATGGCGCAAACGTTAGCCATGTCGGCGATTTTTGTGGATAGCGGCGCGGCCGATCTGTGCGCGGCGGTTACCTCGTCACATTTTTGTACCGCCGAACGCCAGTTTCGCTATCCGCTGGAATATGGCGGCCAACGGCCGCAATCCGCCCAATGGACGGCCACGGCATCGGGATGTGCAGTAGTTGGCATGAGTGGTCACGGCGTACGGATCGAATCGGTATGCATCGGCGCGGTCAACGATCTCGGTATCACCGATGCCAACAATATGGGCGCGGCCATGGCACCGGCCGCCGCCGATACCTTGTTACACTTTTTGCAAGATACCGGCACCGCGGTGAGCGACTACGATATGATTTTGACCGGTGATCTGTCGGCGGTTGGGGCGGAATTGTTACGGAATCTGCTTGAAAAAGAGGGGGTTATCCTTGACGAACGGTATCAGGACTGCGGTTTGTTGATATACGATCGTGAAACGCAGGACGTACATGCCGGCGGATCGGGTTGCGGTTGTTCGGCGGCGGTGCTGTGTTCGCATATTTTAAGCGGTATGGAACAAGGCCGTTGGCACAACGTGTTGTTCATCGGGACCGGTGCGTTGATGTCCCCGACCTCTGCTCAACAAGGGGAAAGTATCCCCGGCATTGCCCACTTGGTCCATTTGGTTATGGATTAAACCAAACGCTCTTTCTCGTGGAGAGAAAGAGCGCTTTTTGCCGGTCAAAAACTCTCGTAAAGTGTCTTGACGGCGACAAAAAAGCGATGCTATCATAAAGATGTCAAAACCCGAAAAACGCACACCGGTTGGCGGCAGAAACCGTGTGTGCAGCAGCCATTTGGGGGATGACACGCTTGGCAAAACCGCGCCGAACCGCCGTTTTGTCCGTATTCTTAAACATAAGGAGACAGATATGAAAACCATAGCCATTACGGCGACTCGTGATGCGTTGGCTGCCTCGTCACCTATAGTGGGTTGTGCTCACGACCACCTATCGACGATATTACGCATTGCGTTGGATGCCGATTTACAAGGAACTGCGTATACCTATCAGTTGGCGTTTGAAACCGCCGATGGATACCGTTGTTTGACCGAACTGCTTGTGCCAAACGAAGCCGGGGAATTGACCTTTGCGATCCCTCACGTTTTGATGGTGGAAGGCTCGTTGCAGATGCAGTTGGTGGTGTATCAAAACGAAGTGATTCTGCACACGCCAAAATGCACACCGTCGCTTATGGTAGCGCCGTCGATCGAACCAGACACCGAACTGCCGGCCGATTTTACCGGCCTGATCTATCCGGGTGTCGGGATTGCGGATGCGCGGATCACAGACGGCCATCTGATCATCCGGTATCAAGACGGTACCACCCAAGATGCCGGGCTGGTTTCGCCCGGACAACCGATCAGCACCTTGTTTGAGCAACCGGACTATCAACAAGTTCAGTTTTCCAAAGCGACCGACATTGCTTGGCAAACCGACACGGTGCTCAGCAGTGAGGGTTCGATCGCGCTAAAAAGCGGTGTGGATGCGACGGTTCATCTCAATGGGGTGGACGTGATCGCTTTGGACAATACGCTCGGTGCGATTCACAACGTAGCCGATCCGGTCGCCGATACCGACGCCGCGAACAAGCGGTACGTGGACGATCACGCCGCCGCCACGAAGATGGATAAGTTCGGCGAGGTCCGGGTAGAAGATTACTACTATCGTATCGATACGGATCTCAGTGTGCGGATGGACGGGACCGGTAACATCGAATACAACGCGTCCGGACCGATTACCTTTTCGACCGGCGATAGCGGCGCGCCGATCCTGTTGGACCGGGTGTCTATATGGCCGGCGGACAACCAAGAGGGAATCTGCTTGGTTCAAAACGTGGCCGATCCGACAACCGATACCGATGTCTCCAACAAGCGGTACGTGGACGGGCGAACCGGTTGGAAAACCTTGGTGGACACCACGTTAGACGATACGGCTGCCGGGAAAACGTCGCTGATGTTACCGTTGGATCCGGCAGTTGCGACCATGAGCGACTTCAAAATGATGGTTAGGATACCGTTTAGCGAGGCGGTAACGGCCGGTGCGTTTTATATCAAAGCCTTTCTCACTACAGCCGATTTGCTTTCGGTCAATACGCTGTTTTCGCGCAGTTCGATTGCGATATCGGCCGGTGGTAGGTTGTTGATCAGCAGCTATGCTACCAAAATGGGGGACGATATGCTCTATACGACCGATACGATGTATACCGCTACCGGTGGGGCGCGGTCTCCCTATACCGCCCTGCAAAACTTTGATGAATCCATCATAGCACAAGCACCGTATGTGTGGCTGACGCTTTCCGACTCGTATACGTTCCCGGCCGGGACACGCGTTTTGTTACAAGGCCGATAAATCGGTCGCGATATCACCGTTTATACGGCAGACACCCGTGAAACATCGTTTCACGGGTGTTTTTTGACAAAAAATGGGTTTGCACAGTTGCACTTTAGGCGCGGAATTGGTATAATACCGGATAGAGGCGTCCCTCTGGAAGAAGGTGCTTTCTCGTGACAATCGCCAAACGGCATGACCGGGATATGACGCAAGGCAGTATCGTTCGCAACTTGATTCTCTTTACCTTGCCATTGCTTGCCGGAAACTTGTTTCAACAATTCTACAACATGGTCGATACGTGGGTGATCGGACAAACCGGCGAAAACAACGCCTTTGCTGCGGTGGGCAGTGTCGCACCGATTATCAATATTCTCATTGGCTTTTTTCCCGGCCTCGCCAGTGGCGCCGGCGTCGTGATTTCGCAATATTATGGTGCGAAACGTGAGGAAGAGGTCCAACGCGCAACCCATACGGCCCTGTGCATGACGTTGGTGCTGGGCGTGGTGTTCACCGTTATCGGGGTGGTGATGGCACCGTGGATGTTGCAGATGATGCTTCATACCGATGGTGGAGACGACGGGGTATACCCGTTTGCCAAAACCTATCTCACCATCTACTTTGCCGGTGTCATCGGCCTGATGATCTACAACATGGTCGCCGGTATTCTGCGCGCCGTGGGGGACTCCAAACGCCCGTTTTATTTTCTGATCGTGTCGGCGCTCACCAACGTGGTGCTCGATCTGTTGTTTGTGTTCTCATTCGAGATGGGTGTTGCCGGCGTGGCCTACGCCACCGTCATTGCTCAAGGGATTTCAGCGGTTTTGATTTTGATCACGTTGCACACCACCCCGTCACCGGTGCGTATCCGGTGGTCAGCGATGAAGATCGATTGGTCGATCCTGCGCCAGATCGTCAAGGTGGGGATTCCGGCCGCCATTCAAATGGCGCTCACCGCGTTTTCCAACGTGTTTGTGCAATCCTATATCGCCGGTGTTAATGCCAACCAAACCTATTGTCTCGGCGGTTGGACCAGTTATACCAAAATCGATCATTTTCTCTTTTTACCGGTCCAGTCGATCGGGTTGGCGGTGACCACGTTTGTGGGGCAGAATCTCGGCAACAACGATCCGGCGCGTGCCCGTCGCGGCACGTATATCGCGATGGCGATGGCGTTCGGCATCAACATCGTTTTGATCACATTGGTCATGTTGTTTGCTCCGACTTTGGCCGGTATTTTCAACCCGGACGAACAGGTGGCTTATTACGCGGAAATTCTGTTGCGTCACGTGACGCCGTTTTATATCTTGACCTGTATAAACCAGATTGTTGCCGCCGCTTTGCGCGGTGCCGGTAACGCTCGTGCACCGATGTTGATTATGCTCGGTTCGTTTGTCGGGTTCCGCCAACTGTATTTGTTTATCGTATCGAATTATATCGCCAACGAATTACTTCCGGTCGCGATGGGTTATCCGGTCGGTTGGTTGGTTTGCGCGATCGTCATGTTCACGTATTTTGTGCGTCATCCGTTGGATACGCACCGGTTGGTCAAACAGGAGGCAAGCGCATGACGACGTTTGAACGGATCTATGCCGTGGTGTGTACCATTCCGCAAGGGTACGTGATGAGTTACGGACAGGTTGCGCGCCTTGCCGGCAATCCGCGTTGGTCGCGGGTGGTGGGCTATGCGCTACACGGCAACCCGGCCTTTGGAGAGATTCCCTGTCACCGCGTGGTGATGAAAGACGGTCGTACCGCGCCGGGATTCGCATTTGGCGGTCCGGACGTACAGCGCGCCATGCTCGAAGCCGAAGGCGTGACCTTCACGCCGGACGGCCGCGTCGATATGGCGGCGCATCAAGTGTGTAAATAATTTTCCGACAGGAGGATATTATGGATATTCAAGCATTGCTCAGGAACATGTCGTTACAGGAAAAGGTAGGTCAGTTGGTACAACTCAACGCCTCGTTTTTCCGCAAAAACAACGAAGCGGCCATCACCGGCCCGGCGGCTAAACTCAACATCACGCCGGCCGACGTCGCCAACGCCGGGTCTACCTTGACCTTTATCGGCGCGGCCGCGATGCGCTCGATTCAGGAAAACGCCACCGAGCGTAACCCGCATCACATTCCGCTGTTGTTTATGCAGGATGTCATTCATGGGTATCGCACGATCTATCCGATTCCGTTGGCACTCGGTTGTGCATTCGATCCCGATATGGTGTACGAATTAGCGCGTATGACCGCGAAAGAATCGGCGGTCAGTGGTGTGCACGTCACCTTTTCGCCGATGGCCGATATGGTCCGTGATGCGCGTTGGGGCCGCGTGATGGAATCCACCGGTGAAGATGCCGAAGTCAACTGCCGTATGGTGGATGCATTCGTGCGTGGCTATCAAGGCGATGACCTGAAAGGTAAATACGATATTGCGGCTTGCGTCAAGCATTTTGCGGCCTACGGCGCGCCGGAAGGCGGCCGTGACTACAACGCGGTGGACGTGTCCGACCGCGGCTTGCGGCAAACCTATCTGCCGGCTTACAAAGCGGCGGTGGATGCCGGCGTGCGGATGGTGATGGCGTCGTTCAATACCATCGGCGGCATTCCGTCCACCGGTAACAAATACCTGCTCAGCGATGTTCTGCGCGGCGAATGGGGCTTTGACGGCCTCGTCATCAGCGACTACGACGCGTACCGCGAAATGATCGTGCACGGCGCGTACGAGAACGAAAAAGAAGCGGCGTTTGCCGCGTTCGATGCCGGTTGCGATATCGAAATGGTATCGGCGCACTTCTACGTGTATGTCAAACAACTGTTGGATGAAGGCCGCGTCACGATGCAACAGATCGACGAAGCGGTACTGCGCGTACTGCAACTCAAAGAGGATCTCGGCTTGTTTGAGAACCCGTACCGTTCGGCGGACGAAGAAGAGGAAGCGCGTCTCCACCTGTGCACCGAACACCGCGACATGGTTCGCCGTGCAGCGGAACAGTCGGCCGTATTGCTGAAAAACGACGGCGTGTTGCCGTTTAGCGATACCGTTAAAAAGGTCGCGGTCGTCGGTCCGTTTGCCGACGAACACGGCATTTTGGGCGAATGGGTGTGTGCCGGCCGTGACGAAGATTCGGTCACCGTCCTGCAAGGCATCCGAGCGTTGTTGCCGAACACCGAAATCGTTTACGAACCGGGTTGCTCGTGGGATATTTTCGACACCGATACGTCGGGTGTAGACGCGGCCGTTGCGGCGGCCAAATCGGCCGACGTGGTGGTCTTGTGCTTGGGCGAACATCAGCAGTATTCCGGCGAGGGTAACTCCCGTGCCGATCTCGGTTTGTCGCCGGCACAAAACGCGCTCGCCAAAGCGGTGTGCGCCGCTAACCCGAACACCGCGGTGGTGTTGTTCAATGGCCGTCCGTTGGTATTGACCGATCTCGTCGGCGATGCACCGGCTATTTTGGATATGTGGCAACCCGGTACCGAAGGTGGTTCTGCCGCGGCGAACCTGTTGTTCGGCAAAGTCAATCCCAGCGGCAAACTCACCATGTCGTTCCCGTGGTGCGTCGGTCAAGTGCCGATCACGTATAATCGGCAAAACACCGGCCGTCCTGTTCCGAACGCCAAAAAATTCCCAGTCACGCGGTACACCTCGCGGTATATCGATGCGCCGGTCGATCCGTTGTTTGCGTTTGGTCACGGCTTGTCGTACACCACCTTTGCGTACGGCGACATGACCGTCAGCGGCGATACGCTCATGCCGGACGGCGCGCTCACCGTGTCGGTAGACGTTACTAACACCGGTGATATGGCCGGTAAAGAAACGGTACAACTGTATATCCGTGACCGCGTCGCGAGTGCCGTTCGCCCGATCAAAGAACTCAAAGATTTCGCCAAGGTCGAACTGGCCCCCGGCGAAACCAAAACCGTCACCTTCACCGTCACCGATGAAACCTTACGTTTCTGGACGGCGGACATGCGGTACGAGTCGGAAGCCGGCGAATTCGACGTCATGGTCGGCCCGAACAGCGAAACGTTGCAAACCGCCCGTTTTGAACTGGTCAAATAAGAACGTTTTAAAAAAGCACCGACCGTTTGGTCGGTGCTTTTTGTATCGTTACGTTTATGCGTAGGCACGTACTTCAAAGATGCGTGCTTCGGGTGCGCCGTTGGTGCTGTGCACCGTCACCTTGACGGTATCGCAAACCACGGCGTCAAACGCGATGCGAACCAGGCGCAGATAGTTATCGGTCATGGTTTTGGTCGCCACAACGTTGCCGTCACGGATCAGTTCCACCGTGAAATCCTTGACCAGTTCGGCCGGAATTCCCAACACTTGTTGTTTTTGCCGACGGGACGATAAGGTGATCTTCTTCTCAATATCGAAATTTGAATCGAACACCAGTTGTACCGTCGAAACCGTCGCCGGTGTGTCGAACGCCACCTGCAACCAGGCGTCCGGCGCGGTCGCGCGCCACGCGTGTTCCACCCCGTCAATGCGGCGGGTTACCCCGTCAATGGCTTTGTTCGCTTCAAATCCATCGGCTTCGCTCGATGCCGTCACCGTCGCGCAGCGCGCGAGATCGGCGACGTCTTCGTTTTCTTTTAACGGCAGATAGCAGTCGTCTTTAAGCAGGGTTTGTTGCAGTTTCGCGATATCAATACCGCGGATATCGGTGTTGTCGATAATCGCCTGTGCCGCCGCCGTACCGATCGCTTGCCCGCCGATAGCGCAGGTGCCCATCACGCGGGTGGAAGCCATCGCCAGTTTGCTGGCGCCCATACATCTGCCGCCGACAAACAAGTTGTCGAACCCTTTGACGAGATAGCTACGGTAGGGGATATCATACGATCCGTCGATCGGGTGAGAGAAAGACGGCAGTTCGTCAAACGCGTACAGACCTTTCGGGTTGTGGTTATCCACGTGCCATCCACCGTACGCCACCACGTCGTCAAACCGCCGGTTGGCGAGCAGATCGTTTTCATTGAGCATATAGTCGCATTCCACGCGTCGGCTCTCGCGCACGCCGGGCAACATGCCCACCCACGTCAGTTCAAAGTTTTCGGCGCCGTGATCGCCGACGTTTTTAATGTGATCCCATATGCCGTATACTGCACGCACCAATTCGTCGCGGATATCTTCGTATTCGTCGATGATATCTTCGCCTTCGCCCGTCAGCTCGATCCACCAATACCCATAATCCTGTGCAAATCCGTCGAACATGATTTTATATTCGTGATCTTCCAGATTTTTCTTAAGTTCGGCAGGCAGTTCGGCGGTGTGTTTGCGGAACTTCAGCATATCTTCGGTGAAATGGATCGCATCCACCGGCGGGGTGAATTTTACGGGCCGTCCCATATCCGCCGCTTTAAACAACAGTGTGTTGCCCATCCGGTGATTGTTGGCCGTTTCGGGCGCATCCGGTTCGTCAAATGCGTCTTTGCCTTCGCTGCCCGTGCGGTACGGCGCATCCACAAAGGCGCACAGCGTACCGTTGCCGGTACAGTCGGCGAACAAGTCTGCCGACAGGATCAGTTGCCGTTCGGTGGTCATTTGATAACATTCGATGGATTTGACCTTGCCGTTTTCACAGGTGGCGGAATGCATCGGCGCGTTGAGATACATCGTGAGATTTTTCTCTTTTTTCACCGCGTCAAACAACACCGCGTCCCAGATCGAGAAATTGTAACTGTCATTCAGGCGTTTGTTAGCCAGTTGCAGTTCGTGTACGATACCGCCTTCTGCGAGTTCCGGCTTTTGCATGTTCATTGTTGCGCCGCAGATATGCATGCGGATCTCGCTCGATGCGTTACCGCCCAACACCGGCCGGTCGTGTACCAACGCGGTGTTCGCACCGTGTCTGGCCGCCGCCAACGCCGCACAAAGCCCGGTCAGGCCGCCGCCCACCACGATAAAATCGTAATGTTTGGTTACTCGTTTAAATCCGTTCATTGATGATTCTCCTTGCGATATATAATATATTTCAATGGTATATTGAAAACACAGTATTGTAAATAAGCGATATCGTTAAAAAAATATAAAATATGGCAGTAAAAAGGGCGACATATGCCGCCCTTTTGTGTTATTTGGGCATTTTGGCCAAGTGTTTGGCCAACATCACGAGCGCTTTCTGATACCGGTCGCGAATCACTTCGGGCATCTCTTTACCATGCGCGTGGGTTTCAATCGACAACGCACCGTCGAACCCAATCTCATGCAGTGCGCGGGAGAATTCGTTCCATTGATACGCGCGGGAATAATCGCGCCAATCCTTTGCACCGAAGAAGGGGAGGAAATGTTCATCCTGTCCTTTACCACGGTTGTCGTGTACGTGCACCGATGCCAGATATTCCTTGCCGATGAGTTTCACCGATTCTGCTAGATCCTCTTTGCACACAAAGCAGTGACCGGTATCCAAACATACCTTCATGTTCGGAGAATTGATCTTTTTTACAAATTCCAAGATCTCGGCCGGCCGCGATAAGGTCAACGCCGGAAACGGCATGTTTTCAAAGTTGATTACCACGTTGTGTTTTTCGGCGACCTTAACGAGTTTCGAGAAGAACTCGAAGTTCATCTCATAAAACGTCTCCGGTTCGGGATTTTCCCAACAACCGAACGGCATAATGGGGTGGATAATCCAGTTTTTGATCCCCAAAATGGCGGTCGCTTCGATCGAACGGCTCATTTTTTCAAACCGTTCGGCGCGATCTTCTTCGGTCGCGTCCTGCGGCGGATACCGCCACGGACCGTGTGCCTGATACAGTTCTATGCCGATCTCTTCGGCGGCTTGTTTGGTGTCGAGGAAATATTGTTCAAATTCCGCTTGTGGCAGTTTAAACAAATCGCTATCCACTTGACCGACAATGCCGTAATCGATGCAGTCGTACCCCAACGATTTGATCTTTTTCATGCCGGCGACAAAATCGTCCCCGTACCGAAAATACGAACTCGATACAATACCGATCTTCATAGCGTTATTCCCCCTTTTCCACGATATCCGCCAAATAGTTGAGCGAATCCACCAGCGTTTGTTCCATTTCAAAGCGTACGTCGTCCGGTACCGGCGGTTCCACCGAGCATTCCACCGTCAACGCGCCTTCGTAACCGATCTCGCGCAAGGCTTCGGCAAACGCGTGCCAGTTGCCCACGCCGGTGAACGGTAACCAGTGAATGTCTTCTTTGCCGTTGTTGCCGTGGATGTGGAAGGTGGACAGGTATTCTTTGCCAATCTGGCGTACCGCGTCTTCCATCGGAACACCGCACACCAAACTGTGCCCGGTATCCAAACACACTTTCATGTGCGGGGAATCGATTGCCTTAACAAAATCGACGATCTCCTGCGGTCTGGCCAAGGTCAGCGCCGGGAAGGGCATATTTTCAAAGTTGATCACCACGTCGAGTTTCTCCGCCACTTTAACCAGTTCGGAGAAGAAATCAAAGTTGATCTTCCAAAATTCTTCCGGGTTGGGGTTTTGCCACGCACCGTACGGCATCAACGGGTGAATAACAAAGTTTTTGCACCCAAGATACGCGCAGGCTTCCATTTCGCGCACCATCATGCCAAACCATTCGGCACGATCTTCCACGGTGCCGTCTTTCGGCGGATACCGCCACGGACCGTGCACTTGTTCGATGCCCATCCCGACTTCGTCTGCAATCTTGCGAGCGGCCGTATAGTAGGTTTTCAGTTCTTCGTCCGAAGCATCTTTCAGTGCCCCGCATGCGAGAGATACCAAGTTGCAATCCATGGTATCGTAACCAAGTTCTTTCATGGTTTCCAATGCCGCACGAAGTTTTACAACGTCTTCTTCCAAAACGCCGTTCATCAAGAACAACGTCTGTCTGCCCATATTGTCGAATCCCAGTTTGTGGTGATGTTCCACCAATTCCCGCATTTTCGGGGTATCGGGTTTGATCCACGCACTGGCTCTACCACCGATCTTCATACACAACGCCTCACTTTGCTCGCCCGCTTTTATCGGACGTTTTCTTGTTTTAAGAATAGCATAAACGCCGCATAAAAACAATAAAATATTGCACAAAATTGCCTTTCAAAAAGTGGCGTTTGTTACGAAACAGTGCTTTTTTCAGCCGGCTCGGTCGGTTTGGGAGCGTGCGGTACTTTATCAGCCAGAAGGGCCGGCCAGTTGGTGGTGAGATAGAGGAACACACCAAGTCCTCCGTCCGCAACCCAGGAACCAACCCACCCGATGAACACGCCGTACATACCGTACGTTCCGACCAACAACGCCGTCAACACGATCCGCACGATCGAACCGAACATCGTGGTCGCGATCAGCGCACGCATCACGCCGCATCCGCGGAAATACGAGTGGAACAGGTTTCCCAACATGTTAAAGATAATAAACGGCATGCAATATTGCGCAAACTGTGCCGCATAAGTCGCCGCCATCCCAGTGTCCCCCGTGCCGAGAAACAACGTGGATACCCCATTCGGGAACAGGACGCAGGCCAACATCCCGGGCAGGGTGACGATCAAGCCTTGCAACGCGCCGGCACGCACCCCTTTTTTCAGGTTACCCAGTTCGCCGGCACCGATCGATTGCGCTGTATATGCGGACAGAGCCTTCGAGGCGTTGAATATCAATGCGGTGCACAAAGAGGTGAGTTTCGTCTGCACCGAATACGCCGCCGAGGCATCCGCGCCGAGCATATTGGTGAAGGGGGAGAGGATCATGCTGGCAAAATACATCGACAACTGCTGAAACGAGGTCGGCAACGAATAGCGGAGTATGTCCGGTAACAACATGCGGTCAAACCGCGTTTTCAGATTTTGAACACCCATCTCTTTGTAACAACGCCGCAACTTGAACAGATATATAATGACGACCGTCAGATTACCGGCGATGCTGGAGATCGCCAATCCCATCGGCCCGATGTTGAAACAACCCACGATGATTAGATTGCCGACCAAATTGATCGACATCGACAAAATGGACATCACAGAGGTGAATCCGCTGACACCAAACGCGTGCATCACGCAGACAAACGCGTGGTGGAAGATAAACAGCGGTAACCCGATCATATACACGATAAAATACGCCGCCGCATCTTGGCGAAGTGCCGGATCAACCTGTAAAAAATCAAAAATGATCGGTTGACAGAGAATGATCAATATCGAAGTGGCGATTACCGCCGCCCCCATCAGTAAAAAGTTGGTGGTCACGGCTTTTTTGATTCCGGCGTAATCTTTGGCCCCAAACATCTTGGCCAGCAACACCCCAAATCCGGTGCTATATCCCCAAAAGATGGACGACACAAACTGAATAAACGGTTCGGTCGCGCCCAGCGACGCCAACCCATTATCAAAAAACCATCCGGCCATGATGGCGTTGACGGTGCTGAACATCTGGCTGAGCACCCCGGACAACACCAACGGAATGGAAAACAGAAAGAAGGTTTTGTAAATGTTTCCTTTGGTCAGATCTTTCACCGTGCTCATCTCCGTTGACAATGAGAAATTGAACTGCTATAATCATAGTAAATTTATCAAGAATTTGCAATATGAGTTTAAAATGTTGACAAATTCTCATGTTTTCTCATGAAAAGAGGGGTATTTATGCACCAAAACGACCGTTTGGAAGATATTCTGAGAATTTTGAAAAAGCATGGGTACGTCACGGTCAAGTTTTTGACCGAAGAATTGCATTATTCCACCGCCACCATCAACCGCGATCTCAACCGTTTGCAGGAGCAACAGTTGGTTAAACGCAGTTACGGAGGAGTGGAGATCGTCGAACAGCAGGGGATTCCGCTGCGGTTTCGCTACCACAAGATGCGCGCCGCCAAAGACCATATTGCGAAATGCGCCGCGACCTATATCCAAGATGGCGACGTGGTGTTTATCGATGCTACCACGACAACACAGTGCATGGTTCCGCACATCGTCAACAAAGATATCACCGTCATCACCAACAACCTCACCATCGTGTCGTATCTGAGCGAACACGGGGTCAAGGTGGTGTGTACCGGCGGCACAGTGGTAGAGGTCCCCTGTTTTCTCGGAGGACGAGATGCCCTCGCTACCATCGATCGGTACCGCGCGGATAAACTGTTTTTCTCGGCAGGCACGTTGTTGGAAGACGGCCAGATCGGCCGGGTGAATTTTGAAATTGTATCGGCGATGCGTCGCCACGCGAAAGAAACCTTTCTACTCGTCGACCACGAAAAGTTTGGTGCCAAAACGCTGGACGTGCGCATGAGTTTAAACGACGTAGACTATGTGATTAGCGATTGTGAGATCGATGCACCCCTTAGAGAAACGTTCCCGAACGTGCAATTCATCCAAGCGCGGGATTGACCAAGTGGCTTTGCCTGTGCTATAATACCGTATTATCTCTTGTGGGAGTGAACCCAAATGTCGAACATTCAACAAGCCAAACGCATTGTCATTAAGGTCGGTACCTCTACCTTGACCTATCAAAACGGCAAGGTGAATATCCGCGCTATCGACGCGTTGTGTCGGGTGTTGTGCGATCTGCAAAACGCCGGCCACGAAATGGTGCTGGTCAGTTCCGGCGCGGTCGGCGTCGGCGTCGGGAAGTTGGGCCTTTCCGCCCGCCCGAAAGAACTTAGCGAAAAACAGGCATGCGCCGCGGTTGGACAGTGTGAATTGATGTTTTTATACGATAAACTCTGCAGCGAATACCACCAAACGGTGGCGCAGATCTTGTTGACGTATGACGTGACTGCCGAAGAAACCAAACGCCGCAACGTTATCAATACCTTCCGGTCGTTGATGCAGATGGGCGTCATACCGGTGGTTAACGAAAACGATACCGTCGCCACCGACGAACTTGAAGGCGACCATTTTGGCGATAACGATACCTTGTCGGCTATCGTGGCCGAACTGGCCGAAGCCGATTTGTTGGTATTGCTCACCGATATCGACGGATTATACACCGCCGATCCGCGAAAAGATCCCGATGCTACCAAGATCGATAAACTCGTCGGTGTGAGTGAGGCGGATATCGCGCTTGCCGGTGGGGCCGGTTCGGCCAGAGGCACCGGCGGCATGCACACCAAACTCGTTGCCGCGCGGCACGCGTTGCGGTTTGATATCCCCACCGTTATCATGGCCGGTGACCAACCGGCACGGTTGTATGACCTGCTCGCCGGCGAAGCCGTCGGCACCCTGATCGATAAGGAGTAATCGATATGTTTGATATACGTGCTTTGGCCGCCCGTGCGCGCACAGCGTCAGTCGGTCTGGCGACGGCCGATACCGCCGCCAAAAATGCCGCGCTTGCCGCGATGGCCGATGCCATCGATGCTAAGCGCCGAGAGATTTTAACCGCGAACGCCGCCGATATCGAAGCGGCCGCCGCGGCCGGCCTTTCGCCCCAACTGATCGAACGGTTGACCTTAAACGATGCGCGGATCGACGGGATTTGTGCCGGTATTCGCAACGTGATTTCGTTGCCCGATCCGATTGGCGAGACGATCGATGCGTTCACCACCGAGACCGGTTTGGATATCCGGAAAATTCGGGTACCGTTCGGGGTGATCGGCATCATCTACGAAGCGCGTCCCAACGTCACGGCGGACGCCGCGGCGTTGTGTCTCAAAGCCGGCAGTGCGGTGATCCTGCGCGGCGGGAAAGAGGCGATTCGTTCCAACACGGCGTTGGTGGGCGCGATGCGCGCCGGTCTTTCGTCTGTCGGACAAGATCCCGACGTGGTGCTGTTGGTGGAAGATACCTCTCGCGAAACCGCCACCGCCATGATGAAACTTAACGGTCTGATCGACGTGTTGATTCCGCGCGGCGGTGCCGGTTTGATTCGCACCCTGGTCGAGAACGCGACCGTACCGGTCATCGAAACCGGTACCGGCAACTGCCATGTATACGTGGATGCCGCCGCCGATATCGAGATGGCAAAAAACATCATCGTCAACGCCAAAGCGTCTCGTCCGTCGGTATGTAATGCGGCCGAAACCTTGTTGGTTCATCGCGATATCGCCGCCAAAGCGTTGCCGGTCTTAGCTGCGGCGCTCAAAGAGGCCGGCGTATCCTTGCGTGGTTGTGACCGTGCGTGTTCGTTGATCCCGTTTGAGATCGAACCGGCGACCGACGCCGATTTTGCTACCGAATTTTTAGATTATATCTTAGCGGTTCGGGTGGTCGATTCGCTGGATGAAGCGGTTGCCCACATCCGCCGTTATACCACCGGCCACAGCGAATGTATCGTCACCGCGGACGAAACGGCCGCTTCGCGGTTCGCCGCCGCTATTGATGCCGCCGTGGTGTACGTCAATGCCTCCACCCGTTTTACCGACGGGGGTGAGTTCGGCTACGGCGCGGAAATCGGCATCTCCACCCAAAAACTGCATGCGCGCGGCCCGATGGGGTTGCGTGAAATGACCTCGATGAAATACCTGGTTCGGGGAACCGGACAAATTCGATAAAACAAAGGGGTGACCTACGTGAACGATTGGGAAAAACTCGAAACGTCTGCCGAAGATTTAGCAACCGAACCGATTTTTACCGCCGAAGAGGTGGAAGAGATCGTCCAACGCCGGGCTCACACCCGTCGATCCAAACTGGCGGCTCCGCTTGGCTTTATCTTATTGTTGCTTTCGGCGATCGGTGTGTTTGCGATCGTGGACCTGGCGATCGGGTTGATCGCCGGCATCGGCAATATCGACGAAGTGTCTGTCGCCGCGACCGATTTTCTGAAACCGATCTTGGTTCAAGCGCCTGCTTCACTCGATTCCACCGACGATAACGAACGCGACGATCTGATCATGGCGGCCATTTGGCGTGTGGTAGAGGATGAACGTATTCGCCAACTGCAACAACACACCACCGATGGTCGGTATCCGGTCGATGAATACGGTCGCTACCGATTGCCGATCGATAACGTAAACGCGGCATATGCCACCTTGTTTGGAGACGATGCTAAACCGCACCACCATTCGATCGGAGAGGCGGAAAACAAGGCGTTGATCACCCAATACGATAAAAAGGACGGTTGTTACTACGTGCCGTCCACCGCCGCGTCGTCGTTGTATCACACCATCTTGATCGACGCATCGCGCAAAGGAAACGTGTTGTCGCTCGAAATCGGCTTTGTGCCGACGATGGATCTGTCGTATGACGATCAAGGCCGGCTCATCGAACCCGAACCGAGCGCCGCCGTATATCGGCAAGTGTATGCGGTCAAGGTGCTCGATGAAGATAAAGGTAAATTCGCGTTACAATCCATCACCGACAAATAAAACAAAAAGAGACTTTGCCAAACAGCAAAGTCTCTTTTTTATGTTCAAAATTCAATCGCCGGCAGTTCGGAGAAATCGTAGATATACCAATCGGCTACCGATTTGATCTCCTCCACAAACTCATCGGAACTCGGATCGTACACACCACACACGCGCATACCGGCGGTTTTAGCGGTTTTGTCCGCGTTGTAGTTATCGTCCAAAAACAACACCTTGTCCACCGGAACACCGATCTTTTTCGCCGCCATGTGATAGATGGCCGGATCGGCTTTACTGGTGTTGAAATCGTCGCAAGACCACACGTTGGTAAACAGATCGTAGAGTCCGTTGCGTTTCAAACACGGATCCAACACCGAGTGGGGGCTCGCGGTCAGCACGTTCAGATCATCGCCGCGCGCTTTCAGTTGTGTTAATACCTCGACCACGTGCTCTTTCGCTACGATACGATTGACGTAATCGTCTAGCGCATATTCGTTCGCCAAAGCCACAATATCGTCTTTTTTCATGTTTAGGCCCAGCGAGATGTAATATTCTGCCGTTCCGCCGTATCCAAGCGGTGTAATGGTTTTCACCAAATCGTCGCCGTAGGGGATATCGTTTTCATCAAGCAACCGTTTCATCACCGCTACGAAAGTCGGCATCGAATCCACCAACGTCCCGTCAAAATCAAACAAATAATACGCCATTGCCGGTAACCCCCCGCCCCAAAAAACTATCGCATATTATATCACAAATCTCATGTTTGTCAATCTACAAAAAAAGCGGATGCCGGGTAGGCATCCGCTTTTTTACAAAACTCAGTTATCACAACAGGGATCGACCTTTTCGGGTGTTACCGGGGTGGCGGCCGGCACGGTCGTGTCACCAAGTCCGGTCGTTTCCGAGAACAACACGTTTGCTTTGGTCATGTTGACAGCATCGGTTGGCACAATGATTTTAGACGCACGTCCGTTAGACATCGACACCAGCGCTTCATACTTTTTCAGTTCCAACAAAGCCGTATCGGCACCGACTTTTTTAAGTGCCGCCAACCCGTCCGCCTCTGCTTGTTTGGCCAGCAAAATGGCTTTGGCCTCACCTTCGGCTCGGGCGATCCGCGCATCGCGTTCCCCTTCTGCAGCGAGGATCATCGCTTGTTTATCCCCTTCTGCCCGGGTGATGACCGCCGCCTTGTGTCCTTCGGCTTCGAGCAAGGTTTCGCGGCGATCGCGTTCCGCTTTCATTTGTTTTTCCATAGCGTTTTGGATTTCGGCCGGCGGAATGATATTTTTTAATTCCACGCGATTAACCTTAATGCCCCATTGATCGGTGGCCGAGTCCAAGATATCGGTCATTTTACCGTTGATGGTATCGCGCGAGGTCAAGGTATCGTCCAATTCAAGTTCGCCCACCAAGTTACGCAAGGTGGTCGCGGTCAGATTGGATAACGCGCTGATCGGATTAACGGCGCCATACGTAAACAGTTTCGCATCAAACACCTTAAAATACACTACGGTGTCGATCTGCATGGTGACGTTATCTTTTGTGATTACCGGTTGCGGTGGCGAATCCAATACCTGTTCTTTAAGTGTGACCTTTTTAGCGATCCGATCGATGATCGGAACCAAAAAGTGCAAACCGGCGGTCCAGGTTTTCTGGTATTTACCCAGCCGTTCCACCACAAATTCGGTCGCTTGCGGCACGATCTTCAGTCCCACCGCCAACACCAACATAACGATTACCAATACAATCCAAGCCATATAAATCACCCTTTCTTTATGGTGTATGTCTAATGATAGTATAATATGCTGCCAAATATCTGTCAACGATATTTGTCGAATCACAGATAGTGTTCCCAAATATACCGCGCGACGTGTTCGTCGTTGCGGCAGACCACTTCGTCGGCTATCGCTTTGAGTTCTTCGTAGGCGTTGCCCATCGCCAGTCCTAACCCGGCACAAGCCACGCTGCTGCGATCGTTGATGGTATCGCCCACCGCGATGGTATCGTTTGGCGCCACGCCCAATTTGTCGGCTAACGTCAACAATGCTGTGCCTTTGCCGGCCTTGTTCGAGAACACTTCAAAACTGTTCAGGTTACACACGGCCGTCTGCACCGTTCCCAGTGCGTCGATCCGCGCTCGGCACGCTTCCAGTTCATCGTCGTCGGCAAAAAACGCCGAGATCATCTCGATCTCATCCAACCCTCGGCAAAACCCGTCAAAATCATCCACTTGTCGACTGAAATCGTATAGAAACTGAATATAGGCATCGTCTAATCGGTATCGGCGATAAGCCTCTTCGTTATGCTCATCGGCCCGCACGTAACAATGCCCTTTGTGTCGCACCGACAAACTCGTGCGATAATCGGCGAAGATATCCAATACCGCCGTATACACGTCCGGCTCCATCCCGAAGATGAGTTGTTCGCCGGTGACGCGATCGTAAATCATCGAGCCATCTCCGCCGATGATATAGCGCACCGCCGGATGGTTGCGCACATATTCGGGAATCTCATACAAAGCCCGCCCCGAACACGGCACAAACTGTACGCCTTTAGCATCTATATCAACGATGGCTTGGTTGTTTTCGGGACTCAGCGATTTGTCCGCTTGCAATAACGTTCCGTCCAAATCACAGGCCACTATCCGGTACGACATCTGATCACGTCCTTTGTATGATAAAAGCAAGTTTATTATAGAGAATTCAGGTGATTAAGTCAAGAGACAGGCTAAGTTCATATACTGATACAAATACGCATAAAGGAGTATCGGATATGAAAACAGAAAGTCGATTCCAAACGGTTGGCCGTGTATTGCAAACCAAACCGGCGGCAGTCGCCGTGATACGCGGTATCGATCCGCAACTGCGCGGCACAGTTCGGTTTTATTCCACCCGGTACGGGGTGTTGGTGGCGGCGGATATCGGCGGATTACCGTTGGCAACGGCCGACTGCACCAAACCGGTATTTGGGTTCCATATCCACGAAGGCACAACCTGTACCGGCCCGTCGTCCGATCCGTTTGCGGACGTCGGTTCGCACTATAATCCCGACGATTGTCCGCACCCGTCCCACGCCGGAGACCTGCCGCCGTTGTTCGAGGCCGGTGGCCGTGCGTTTACGGCGTTTCTCACCGACCGGTTCACGGTACGGGAGATCATCGGCAAAACCGTGATCATCCACTCGTCGCCGGACGATTTTACCACCCAACCGGCCGGTAATGCCGGCACCAAAATCGCTTGCGGCGAAATTGTTGCCATGCGATAAACAAAGCGGTATCGCCAACGCGATACCGCTTTGTTATGTATCGTTATTTCGGTTGCACCAGTTGAATCGCCGCGATATGCTCCAACCACGTGCGGCCGTCGGCACGCTCGATATCCAACGTGTTGACCACCACGTTCGACACGTGTTCGGCGTTGCCGTTTTGTAAAAACGAGCCGGTCGCACTGATGACGTAATCGTTACCGTCCACTCGCCCGAGATACAGCATGATATGTCCCGGGAAATACAACAGCGCCCCGGCCGGCGTCTCGTCGAGTGTCGCGCGTTTTTCGTCGGCGGTTTGGTTGCTGACGTCGATGCGTGTTAACCCGGCGGCGTCTTGTTGATTGATGGACGCGCGCGGTAACACCAATCCAAAACAGGAGAAGATCTCATGCACAATGCCCGAACAATCGTTGGCGTTGAACATACCGGCCCATCCGTACCGATCACCCAATAGTTTAAACGCTTGCCGCAACACGTTTTCACGCGTATACGGCAGATACCCCACGTTGACGTCCGCCGCTATCGGAATTAACGCATATTCGTTGTATAGCAACCCGGTTTCGGGATCTCGTACCGGCAACAACACAATGTAGTTGCCGTAGGTACGCCGTCCGTTGATCTCTTTGGGCGCTTCGTCGGCCGAAACCAGTGGCAACTTGGTACCCATCGGCAACACCAGATTGCTCAGCGCCGGCGTCAACGGATCTTCGGTCAACCGCAACTCCTTGCCGGTCACCACCAAAAACTCGCTTTGTTGTTGCCGCATCATCCATTCGTCGCGGCTTTCGCAGATGGCGATACACTCTTTTTTAATCCAACCGCGCATGCCGTACATCAAACAGTAATACCATTCACCGTCTTGACTGTCGTGCAGAATACATACCGGCAGATACGGCAAACATTCCGAACTGACCCCCGCATCGTAAAAGGTATCGTCGGCGGTTTCCCCGATAAAGGTATCGGTAGGCCAGGTGCGCACGTCGGTGCGTTTGACCGAATACCCAAACAACACCGTAGCGGTTTTCCCGACCGAATCGACGTTGCATTGTTTCATCAACGAATCCCAAAACGCCATATCGGTCGATTCACCGTCGACGTAAAACGCAAACGGATCTTGCGGTACGCGACAAGACACGTAATGTCGCACAAAATCGCCCGACACGATCGGTTCCACGTCGGTCAACGCAAACGCGTGCCCGTTCGGATCGTCTAACAATTCGTCTGCGTGCTCATTATATGCCGCGATCTCGTCGGTGGTCATCACCACTTCGCGGTGTTCGTCTCGCAACCAGTATTCGACGTCCAACATCTCCATCGTCACGCCGCCGGCCAATCGCACGTACGGATCATCGCCGTCGGTATCGGCCGAATCACCGGTTTGAGACTCGCCCGGCACAGATGGCCGCACCTCTTCTTCGTTGGCCGTGTCGGAACATCCGGTCAACAGGAATAACAGACTTAACCACAACGCGATCCATCGCTTCATAGGGCCCAACCCTTCTTTAATAATATTGTATTAACTATAAAATATGAAATAAGTTTTGTCAAATATCGGGAAGTATGATATACTATAAAGGAACGATACGTGAAAGGGGATTGACCATGAAACGAAACGCGTTTTTATCGGTGATAGCGTGGCTGGCGATCGTGGCGATGTTGTGCATGCTCACCGGTTGTACCGCCGGTGTCGGCGCGACCGATCTGATGGCCGATATCACCCCCAATCCGTCCGATGACGTGGCGGATCTGGACGAGGAGACCGTCTTGACCGATTTTGCGGTCCGGTTGTTCCAAGCAAGCGCCGCCGATGGGCAAAACCGATCGGTATCGCCGCTTTCGGTGTTGTATGCGTTGGCCATGACTGCCAACGGCGCCAAAGGAGATACCTTGTCCCAGATGGAATCGGTGTTGGGATCGTCGGTCAAAACCCTTAACCCTTATTTATATACGTATCTGTCTGCGTTATCACAAGACGATGCGTTGCATTTGGCCAATTCGGTATGGTTCACGGATGACAGTCGCTTTAAGGTAGAATCGGACTTTTTACAAACCAATGCCGATTATTATGGGGCGGATGTGTTTCGCACGCCGTTCGACGACGCGACTTTAAACGATATTAACGAATGGATAGAAACCGAAACCGACGGCATGATCGAACACGTGTTAGACGAGATTCCCGATAAGGCGGTCATGTATCTCATCAACGCGTTGGCGTTTGAAGCTGAATGGGAAACCGTATATAGCGAGGACACCGTCCACCCGGGACGGTTCACCGACGAGTCGGGAGCTGTTCACACGACCACCTTTATGTACGCCACCGATGATCACTATATCGAGGACGATCACGCAACCGGATTTATCAAGTATTATCAAGGTCGTCGGTATGCGTTTGCGGCATTATTGCCGGACGAAGGGGTGGCGCTGAACGACTATGTTGCCGGATTGACCGGTGAACGATTGCACCGGTTGTTGCAAAATGCTAAGAATACACCGGTCGATACTGCGATCCCGAAATTCGAGGCCGTGAGTGACGTGGAGTTGTCCGATACGTTGGCGGCCATGGGTATGCCGGATGCGTTCGACCGTGAACGTGCGGATTTTACCGCGCTTGGCCACGCGGTCGACGGTAACGTTCACATCAACCGTGTGTTGCATAAGACCTTTATATCGGTGGCGGAACAAGGCACCAAAGCCGGTGCCGCGACCGTGGTGGAAATGGTCAAGGCCACCGGTTTGGACCGGCCGGAAAACCACGTCGTTTATCTCAACCGCCCGTTTGTGTATCTGTTGATCGATTGTGAAACCAACACGCCGTTCTTTATCGGCACAATGTATCAACCGTAAGACGGTATATAAAAACCGCCCTGCATCACAGGATGCAAGGCGGTTTTTTTGTGTATCAATATAAGGTTTTGGTGCGACGGATCGGTTCACAGGTGTAGTTGACACCGAGTTTTTTCAACACCGATTGATCGGCGTCGCACAGCATCACCGACGAGTGCAATTCCATATCGCGTAACCGGGTGATTTGCGACAACGCTTTACTCGCTTGCGGATTGACCGAAGCGCTGGATGACAACGCGATCAACATCTCGTTGGAATCCAAATGCGACGTCGCCGACCGGAAGGTCTCGCGTTTGAGTTTTACGATCGGTTCGATAAACGTTTGCGCCAACAACGGCACGTCGTCATCGATGCCGGCCATCACTTTTAGCGCGTTGAGCAACGCCGCCGAAACCGAGCCGAGCAGATCGGTGGATTTGCCGGTCACGATGGTGCCGTCATCCAGTTCAATCGCCACCGCGTGGGCGTTGGCCATGTTCGCTTTGTTCAACGCATATTGTACTACCGGCCGATGTTCCGGCGTCACGCCGGCTTGTTTCATGATCGATTCGGCCTTGCTCACGGCGCTGTCACCGACCAGGCCCATTGCTTTGTCACATTGCACTTTATAGTATCGGCGCACGATCTCGGTTTTCGCCGCGTCACACACCACCGCATCGTCCACGATGCAGTTACCCACCATGTTAACACCCATATCGGTGGGGGATTGATACGGACATTCCCCAAGGATGTTTTCCAAAATAGCGCGCAAAAGCGGAAACGCTTCGACGTCGCGGTTGTAGTTGACGGTGGTTTCGCCGTACGCTTCGAGATGGAACGGATCGATCATATTCAGGTCGTTGAGATCGGCAGTCGCCGCCTCATATGCCAGGTTGACGGGGTGTTTCAGTGGCAGGTTCCAGATCGGGAAGGTCTCGAATTTCGCATAGCCGGCAGTCACACCGCGTTTGTGTTCGTGATACAGTTGCGATAAGCAGGTTGCCAGTTTCCCGCTGCCGGGACCCGGTGCCGTCACGATCACAAGCGGTTTTTTGGTTTCGATATATTCGTTGCGGCCATACCCTTCGTCACTGGCGATCAGCGGAATGTTGTTCGGGTAGCCGACGATGGGGTAGTGGCGGTATACCCGCACACCCAAATTGGTCAGTTTTTTCTGAAACACGTCGGCGGCGTATTGACCGGCATACCGCGTCATGACCACGCTGCTGACGTGTAACCCCATGCCGCGGAACGCATCGATCAACCGAATAACGTCCGCGTCATACGAAATGCCGAGATCGCTGCGAATTTTGTTTTTCTCGATATCGCAGGCGTTGATCGCAATGATGATCTCGGCTTGATCGCGCAGATGCAACAACATCTTGATCTTGCTATCCGGTTCAAAACCGGGCAACACACGGGACGCGTGATAATCGTCAAACAATTTGCCGCCGAGTTCCAAGTATAACTTACCGTTAAACTTGTTGATCCGTTCCTCGATATGCTTGGACTGCATGTCCAAATATTTGTCGTTATCGAACCCGATAGCTTTCATAAGATTCGCCCTCCCGTGCTAAAACTCAACATTTCTATTATAAATCACAATCTCACTTTTTTCAACAAAAATATCGATGGATTTCCCCGATATTTTTCCCTGCGTGACCGCGTATATGAATACGCGTTGCGATCCGATCTCGACGAACATAAAAAAGCCGACAGACAACCGTCTATCGGCTTTTTTGTTTAAGATAAATGGGCGCGCAACGCATCGATTCCTTCGCCGGTCACTGCGCTGACGCGAAACACCGTTTCGCATCCGGCTAACCGTAACCACCGTTCGGCCCGTTCCGGATTGGCGTTCGGTCGATCGATCTGGGTTACCACTCCGATCACTTCGCGGTTGGCCTGCCCTGTCACGCACGGACTGAACAACGAAAACGGCTCGTCTGCACCGACCGCCAAAATCACCACGTCCGATTCGTAAGAATATACCGCTAACGCGCCGGCGAGCATTTTGGTCTGCGCATATTCGCCCGGCGTATCGATGAGATCCACGCCATATTCAATGGCTTGGGTTTTGTCATAATGCGCCGATTCGCCGTGTAACGCCTGAATCAAGGTGGTTTTACCACACTCGCTTCGGCCGATCAAAATCGTCTTTTTCATCAGGTCTTGGTCAACTCACAAACCGTAAATCCGAGCACGTCGCGGGTGTAGTCCACCAACGCCTGTACCGCGAATTCCACTTCCGACACCGTGCCGGTCAAGATCAACGTACCGCTAAACCGATCGACAAATCCGATTTGTGCGCCGGACGCTTTGGTCGCGACGTCCGCCGCGATGATCGCGGTTTCGGCCGGCGATACCGTCACGATCCCGATCGCCGCTTTGGTATAATCGATCTTCGGATCCAACCCCAATTTTTGATACAATACCGGATCGGGATTGGCGATCACGTGCGCCAACGACACCTGTTTACCGGGTACCAGTTCCTGTACGATCCGCATATTTTGTTCGAGATTCATACTGATTATCTCCTTACCGTTGCTATGGTTTATCCGCCGATCTGTACGTCCAGACCGGTATGTGCCGCCACACGAAGCAGTTTTTGCATGTGTTCGTCGGTGGGGGGCGTGATATGTTCTAAGGTGTATTCGCGGCCGAGTCCGCGATATTTGTCCTGCCCGAGTCGGTGATACGGTAACAGGTGCAGTTCTTTCACCGTGCCGAGCCGTTTGGTAAACTGGGCAATCGCCGAAATTTCCTCTTCGGTATCGTTAAAGGTCGGGATCACCGGCACGCGGATGATCAGTTCCTTGGCATCGTTCGCCAACCGTTTGGCATTCTCCAAAATCAGGTGATTGGCCCGGGTGGTATACTGTTGGTGTTTGTCGCTATTGAGGTGTTTGATATCCAGCAACACCAGATCCAAATACGGCAACAGTCGTTGAATCACCGCATAGTCGGCATATGCCGTCGTTTCCACCGCGGTATGAATGTTCATCTCTTTGCACGCGCGCAACAACGCTTCGGCAAAATCGGGTTGCGCGAGGGTTTCGCCCCCCGACAAGGTCACACCGCCGCCTGACCGCCGATAATATGGCATGTCTTGCAGGATGATTTCCATAACCTCTTTCACGGTCACGTCTTGGCCGCACACCGTTTCTTTGCCGTTCGAGATCAGCGTTTCGATATCGTAACGCTGCGATTCGGGGTTACAGCACCACCGACACCGCAGGAAACATCCTTTTAAAAAGATGATGGTGCGCACGCCGGGACCGTCGTGGGTAGAGAACCGTTGCGTATTAAAAATACGACCGGTCTGTTGCCAAAAATCTTGCATTATCCGATACTCCCTTGTTCGGTACGGTTGATAATATCGTCTTGCAACGAGCGAGACAAGGTGGTAAACAGCGCGCTGTAACCGGCGACACGTACCACCAACGATTTATATTTTTCCGGATGTGCCTGTGCATCGCGCAGGGTTTCGCGGCTGACGACGTTAAACTGCATGTGACTGCCTTTTTGGTCGAAATACCCGCGAATCAACGAGCAGAACGAGTACAAGCCCGAATCGCCTTTGAGCGCCGACGGGTGGAACTTCATGTTCAACAGCGTACCGTTCGACGCGATAAAGTGGTCGAGTTTCGATACCGAGTTGGCCGATGCGGTCGGTCCGTTCACGTCTTTACCGGCGGACGGCGATACCCCGTCTGCCACCGGCGTGTACGCCAACCGTCCATCGGGAGTAGCACCGGTCTGCGCACCAAGCGGCACGTTCGCCGATACCGGATACAAACCGGCTTGATACATACCGCCACGCGGATTTTTATACGATTCCAGCGGACGGGTGTAGGTATACGCCACGTCGCGGGCAAACCGGTCCACTTCTTCGATATCGTTACCGAATTTTGGCACTTCGTCGATCATGTCGCGCAACGCTTGATACTGTGCGCGTTTGGTTTCGTCCACACCGTGGTTGCGCACCTTGTGCAGAATATCCGCTACACGCGCCTCGTTCATCTCGATGCCGTTTTGCATCAGTTCTTGCGCGATGCTCGCGGTGATCTGACCGGCTTCTTCGTCCGACATGGCGTGCCCGAAGTTATGTTCCAACGCGTCTTTGAGTTCGGCCATCGTCACCTTTTTCTCATCAAACACCAAGGTTTTGACCGCATACAGCGAGTCGGCCATGTTGGCGATGCCAAACCCTTGCGGACCGGTGAAGTTGTAAACGGCGCCGCCTTCTTGCACGCTCTTACCGCGCGCAATACAATCGTCCACCATTGCAGACAAGAACGGCAACGGACACCGTTCGGCATGGGCCACGTCGATCGCATTATCGGCGTTGACCAACCGATCCAACGCGTAGTTCATCTGCGCTTTGTACGCATCGTAAAATTCATCAAAAGTGGTCATGGCGGTCACGTCACCGGTTTTCGGCCCGATCTGCACGCCTTTGTCCATACCGTTCGAGAACACCAGTTCCAACGGCCGGCACATGTTAAAGAATGCCGCGTCGTGCCACCCATCGGTTTTGCCGGGTGCTTGCGGTTCCACGCATCCGATGATGCAATAGCCGCGTGCATCTTTCAGCGAAACGCCGCGGTTGACCAACGCCGGGATAATCACTTCGTCGTTGTAATACGCCGGCAGACCGATCCCCGTTCGGGTGAGTTCGGCGGCTTTCATCATAAATTCCAACGGCGTGCCGTTCCAAATACGCACCGACAGAGACGGCGCCGGCAGATGCACGTGCATACTCGCTTGGATACACATATACGACAATTCGTTGGTCGCATCGACTCCGTGTTCATCCTGACCGCCGGCGATTAAGTTTTGGAACAAACTGTAACCGGCAAATCCTTTCGCCGATGCTTCATCACGCACCTTGTTCAGGTCGTTGAGTTTCACCCAGATGCAATCCATCAATTCTTGGGCAAATTCCGGCGTCAGCGTGCCGTTATCGATATCCGCACGATAGTACGGATACATGTATTGGTCAAACCGACCGGGGGAGATGGAGTGACCACTCGACTCGATCTGCAGTAACATTTGCACAAACCAGAAGGATTGGCACGCCTCGTAGAAGTTGCGTGCACCGAATTCCGGTACCCGTTCGCAGTTGGCGGCAATGCGTTCCAACTCGGCGCGGCGTTTCACGTCGGTGCAGGTGGCGGCTTGTTCTTTAGCCAACGCCGCGTACCGATGTGCATAGGCGATGACCGCTTCGCACGAATCAAGCACCGCTTGCAAGAAGGTGTGCCGTTGCACATAATCGCCGTCGGCGATGGTGAGTTTATCCATCTCTTGTTCAACTTGCTCGATAATACCGCGATACCCGATCGCCAACACCCGGTCGTAATGCACGCACACGTGCCCAACCCCGTTGTAGAAATAGTTGCCGGGGGTAAAGATGTTGTGTTCCATCATGGTGAGGGTAGTTTCGTCCATATACGAGGTCGCCAATTCGCTGGTGGTGCGCCCTTTCCAATAAGGGAACACCTCGCGCAACGCTTTTTTGGTATCTTCCGAGATATAGAACGGATCGGCCGAACGATTCGCCACGGTATCCAGTTCCGCCTCTAACCATTCGTACGAAAATTCCGGGAAAGTCTGGCATCCGCGCGGCGCTTTGGTCGCGCTGCCGACGATCAGTTCGTCCGGACGAATCACCACCGGGATCCCTTTTAAAATATGGGCAAATGCCGCGGCGCGACGGGTGATGATCGGCATACCTTCGGTCTGTTTATACGATTCGGTCAACAGTACCGCACGATCCGCCTCGATCTCGGGCGGATTGGCAAACAGATGATCTACCAACCGGTCGATACGGGTGGTTTTTTCGATATTCGGAATAGGATGTTTCGGCATGGTAAAGCCTCCCTAACATAATACAAGTGATAAGTACTTTTATTCTATATAAAAAAGGGAAAAAAGTCAATATGCCAATGGCGGACGATGGTAAAAAACAAAAATTTTGTCAAATCGACAGTTGTGTTTTGACCAAAAATAGTGTATAATATAACCGTGGCAGCGGTACCGCGCCTGGCTTTTGATGGGAGACGGTGCTGGTTGCGGTGCCACAGTGTGTTCGTAAGTATGAGAAGATACTCAGATCCGGGCAGATCCCCGATCGCAACTCTTTCTCTTTTTGGGGGTGTAATTTTGGCAGGCGATTTACATTGCCATACCAAGATGTCTGACGGCTCGGTCGGCATTGAAGAACTGATCTCGATGGCGAAACGCAGAAATATGTGTGCCATCGCGGTGACCGACCACGATACCGTTGCCGGGGCAACTCGCGCGGTGATCATTGGGCGACGACAAGGTATTCAGGTAATTCACGGGGTGGAGTTTTCCGCCTTCAGCAAACAACACGGGCTCAAATCACACATTTTGTGTTACGATTGTCGAAAACCCGATCGGTTGGAAGGTATGTGCCGCAAGATCGGCGAATCGCGCCGCAAAGCGACGATGGAACAGTTGCGTTTGGTTATGCGGTATTATCCCATTCCGCCGGAACTGGTGACGCGTTGCGCCACCGGCAGCACCAACGTGTTCCGGCAACATATCATGCATGCACTGATGGAAGCCGGGTATGCTTCCTCGATGTATGGCGACGTCTATCAACGGTTGTTCAACTCTAAAACCGGTATTGCGTACCGTAAAATGGAATGGTATCCCGAACCGCAAGAAGTGATCGATCTGATCCATTCCGCCGGCGGTGTCGCGGTGTTGGCGCACCCGTTTGAGTATCATAACGACCGCATCTTGGAAGAGATGACCGCTATGGGGATCGACGGAGTAGAGGTATGGCATTCCCGCCAGACCGAAGAACAGTCGGCCATGCTCGAACAATATGCAAAAGACCACCGGTTACTTATCACCGCCGGAACCGATTTTCACGGTTCGTATTCGTCGCATCCGCAACCCATCGGTACGCCGCACGTCACCGAAGAGATGGTCCAGGCGATCTTGAACCACAAGCGGATGGTAGAGGCATAATCGGGTACATAATTTTAGATATAACGAGGTATGCGAGTATGACACATCACTATAAAACGCGCGGTACCTGTTCACGCGGCATCACCTTTGACATCGACGCCGAAGGCCGCGTCTGTAACGTCCGGTTTGAAGGCGGTTGTTCCGGCAACACCCAAGGGGTTGCCAGTTTAGTGGAAGGCATGGATGCCGAAGAGGCGGTTCGCCGTCTGGCGGGTATTCGTTGCGGCATGAAATCCACCTCTTGCCCCGACCAGTTGGCGGTGGCAATTCAACAAGCCTTGCAGGCGGATTGATTTTTGGTCAAGGAGTGATCGAATATGGCACCTAAATACGATGACAGCGATATGAAAGTGGTCCACGATTCGTTGGACAATCTGCCCGATGATCGGATCGATACCAACGCGGCGGATGCGTCGGCGAAACTGTGGACGCAGGACAAGGCCAACGGTAACGTCGCCAAAGCGCGTCGTGCCGGTGCGATTTTAGCCGGTAGTGTGCTGGCAGACGAGACGTTTTCGTCGATCGACGGTATCGCGGACGAAGAATTGCGGCGCCAACGGTTTATTTTGGCAAACTTTGCGGTCGAGGTCGGGTTTGATGCGTTTTTACCGAACGCCAACCTGTCGCAAACGGCGCAAAATATGTTCGACCAAACGTTAAAGATCACCTCGCCGGAATGGTATGCATTGCTCACGCAAACCGGCGCGTTTTCGTTCTACTATCTCGGGATCCGCGCGGATCGTGGCCAAGCCGAAACCGCCGTCGGCGAAACGTTCGCCACCTTGTGCGGCGCCTCAGGCAACAAGGCGTGTATCAAGGCCGGCCGCAAACTGTATCTGTCGGTATTATCCCAGATCAAAAAGTTGGCAGACACCTTGCAGTTTGCCCAATCCCACCTATAAAAAGAACGCCGTTTGCCATGTGGCAAACGGCGTTTTATCTGTGATTTTATAAAATTCTCGTTTCGGCGTTTTTGAGCAAATTCAGCAACGACGAGGCAAACAACGGGTATTCTTTCGTCAACTCGTCCGGCAAAATCAACGGTGCTTGTTCCAATCCGTCGATGCCGTCCACCACGTGCCCGTTTGCCAACCGTCCAAACTTGGCCGCCGCCACCTCCATACCGCCGGAAGTCAACGGCATAAACAGGTAACTCGGCACCGAAAACAGCGCTTTCGAGTTTTTCGCATTGGCTTGATACAACTGCCGAAACAGGGTGTATACCGCCATGTTCAAAAAGGCAGAAGCCTCCACCGTTAACTGTTTATGGTTGCATTTTTGCAACAAATCGAATAAAATATGTACGGAGTTGAGCACCAACTTCTTGTTCAACACCGCGAGCGCGTCGATCGATTCGGTCCGTTCGGTCCCGTCTTCCTCGTTTTCGGGGATGTCGTCCACCGTCAAGATCGCACCGGTTTTATCCGGCGTGCGCCCCAATAAATAGTCGCACGACACGCCGTAATAATCGGCGGCGCGCACCACAAAATCCAGTCCGCATTCGCGGATACCTTTTTCGTAGTGGGATAACAACGCTTGCGAAATTTGCAGGTTGGCCGCCGCTTCTTTTTGGCTGACGCCACGCTCTTTTCGCAACAATGTCAGGATACGCGGAAACGCGTTTTTCACATCATTCACCAGCTTAATCTATCGTTCTTAAAAAATACGCGGAGTTTATTATACACCCGTTGATACGATTTGTAAAGTCTAAATTTCCGGCTTGGAGGAACTTTTTTATGAAAACGTTTAAAATTCATCTCATCCGCCACGGTCAAACCGAAGCGAACGCGCGCGGTTTGTATATCGGCAGCCGCACCGACCTGCCGCTTTCGGGGGTGGGTGTCAAAAAATTGTTAGAGATGAAACAACAATACGTCTATCCGCCGGCCACGCGGTTTTATACCAGTCCCATGACGCGTTGCCAACAGACGTTGCAGGTGTTGTATGCCGGTTGTGAACCGACGGTGGTAAACGATCTGCGCGAATGCAATTTTGGCGAATGGGACGGCCAAAGTGTGGAGCAGTTGAAACACGACGAAGGGTTTCAAAAATGGATCACCGGCGAACAAGCCGAGATTCCCGGTGGGGAAGCGGCGGCCGATTTTCAGGCGCGGGTGATGGCGGCGTTTGAAGAAACGGTATGGGATCTGATGAAAAGCGACGATACAGAAGCGGTTATCTGCACCCATGGTGGCGTTATCATGATGTTGATGGCGGCGTATGCGTTGCCGCGCGCCCCTATGCATGAGTGGGCAGCCGAGGACGGAGCCGGATTTACTCTGCGCATCACGCCGAGTTTGTGGATGCGTGAACCGGTAGCCGAAGCGATCGCGTCGATCCCGTTGTTATCACAAACCGAATAAATCGAAAGCGGCCACCCGACCGGGTGACCGCTTTTTTGGGAGACTTAGAATTTGTTCTGCTGATCTTTTTTGTTCTGATTTTGCTGATTTTTGTTTTGATTTTGGTTTTTGTTCTGATTCTGGTTGCTGTTCTGGTTCTGATTCTTGTTTTGGTTCTGGTTTTGATTCGACATGATTTTGTCCCTCCGTTTCGTGCCGGACCGTTCAATCCTGTTTCAAACGATCCGTTGTTAGTGTGACCGAACGCGTGGTGTTTATACTTGGTTTTGGATATATTCCTACGATTTTAAATTTCCAAAAACTGCGGTATAGCAAATTTTGTCTTAAAAATGGCGATTTTTGTCTTGTAATACCGCACAATTCGTCTTATAATACAAATTAGCAAGGACAAATGAATGGGAGGTTATTGCACATGAAACTTGGCGTATTGACTGTGCCGCTGCAAGGCATGGAAACCGAACAGGCGTTTGCGTATTTGCATTCGCTGGGTGTACAAACGGTAGAACTCGGTACCGGTGGTTACACCAATCGCAACCATCTCAATCCGGAGGTATATCTGAAAGACGATGCCAAAATCGATGAGATGAAAGCGTTGCTCAAAAAATACGATTTGGAAATTTCGGCCCTGTCCTGTCACGGCAACCCCGTGCACCCGGACAAAGCCGTCGCGCAGGAATATCATCAGGCGTTTGTCGACACCTGTAAACTCGCGCAAAAACTCGGCGTAGACACGGTCATCACTTTCTCGGGTTGCCCCGGCGATTGTGAAGATTCCAAACTGCCCAACTGGGTTACCTGCTCGTGGCCGCCGGATTATACCCAGATTCTCGATTGGCAATGGAATGAAGTGCTGATCCCGTACTGGAAAGAAGCGGCGAAACTGGCAGAAAGCTACGGCGTGAAAAAGATTGCGTTGGAACTGCACCCCGGTTTCTGTGTCTATAATCCGGAATCGTTGTTGCGTCTGCGTGCCGCGGTCGGCGATATCATCGGCGCAAACTTTGATCCCAGCCACTTGATCTGGCAGGGCATGGATCCGTCGTTGGCGTTGCGCGAACTGCAAGGCGCGGTGTATCATTTCCACGCGAAAGATACCAAGGTCGATCCGTACAACAAAGCGAGAAACGGCGTTCTCTCGACCGGCAGTTACACCGGTTTGTTGGAACGTTCGTGGTCGTTCCGTACCATCGGTTACGGTTCGGATACCGCCGTGTGGAAACAGATGATGTCGACGTTGCGCATGATCGGTTACGACGGCGCGGTCAGCATCGAACACGAAGACGGTTTGATGTCGGTGAAAGAAGGCTTGGAAAAAGCCATCGCGTTCCTCAAAGACGTGATCATCACCGAACCGGCCGCCGAGATGTGGTGGGCATAATCCTCGTTATCCAAAGGGCGTCGAGAACACTCTCGGCGCTCTTTTCGTTTGCTTGACAAAGAGGGCGCTGTTTGATACAATATGTCCTTGATGAATAGGAGGAATTTTCATGGCTGATAAAATTAAAATGCTGACGCCGTTGGTCGAAATGGACGGCGACGAAATGACCCGTATCATCTGGAAGATGATCAAAGACATTCTGCTCGAACCGTATATCGATCTCAACACCGAGTATTATGACCTCGGTTTGGAATACCGCAACGAAACCGATGACCAAGTGACCATCGACGCGGCCAACGCGACTAAACAATACGGCGTGGCGGTCAAATGCGCAACCATCACCCCCAACGCCGATCGCATGACCGAATACAATCTCAAAGAGATGTGGAAATCGCCCAACGGCACCATCCGTGCGATTTTGGACGGCACGGTGTTCCGTGCACCGATTTTGGTCAACGGCATCACCCCGTTTATCCCCACCTGGACTAAACCCATCACCATCGCCCGTCACGCATACGGCGACGTGTATAAAAACACCGAAATGCAGGTGCCGGCCGGTAGCAAATGCGAACTCGTTTGCACCGATCAAGACGGCAACGAAACCCGCGCTTTGATCCATCAGTTTGGCGAATCCAGCGGTATCATCCAAGGTATGCACAACGTCGATGCGTCGATCCGCAGTTTCGCGAGAAGTTGTTTCAACTACGCGCTCGATACCAAACAAGACGTGTGGTTCTCGTCGAAAGACACCATTTCGAAACAATACGATCATCGCTTCAAGGATATTTTCCGCGAAGTGTTTGACACCGAATATAAAGAGAAATTCGATGCGCTGGGAATTGAGTATTTCTACACCCTGATCGACGATGCCGTCGCGCGCGTGGTTCGCTCGAACGGCGGTTACATCTGGGCGTGCAAGAACTACGACGGCGACGTCATGTCGGATATGGTCGCCACCGCCTACGGCAGTTTGGCGATGATGACCTCGGTACTGGTCTCGCCGGACGGCGTGTACGAGTACGAAGCGGCGCACGGCACGGTGCAACGCCACTATTATAAACATCTCAAAGGGGAAACCACATCGACCAACAGCGTCGCGACCTTGTTCGCGTGGACGGGGGCGCTCCGCAAACGCGGCGAACTCGATAACACGCCGGATCTGTGTGCGTTCGCGGATAAACTGGAAGCGGCCACCATCCGCACCATCGAAGAAGGTGTCATGACCGGCGACTTGGCGGCGCTGTCGACCTTGCCGAATAAGCGTACCGTCGATACCGAAACCTTCTTGCGCGAGATTGCCGCTCGGCTGTAATCAACAAAAGGATTTGTTCAACGGCACGGAATTCTATTCCGTGCCGTTGTGTTTGTCTGTTCGAACAAGCGCGAAATTTGCCGATAATTTCCCTCTTGACAATCGATTGCAAATGTGATATCCTTATCTTCGCTGATAAAGCGCCTATATCGCGGGATGGAGCAGTTGGTAGCTCGTCGGGCTCATAACCCGAAGGTCGTTGGTTCAAGTCCAGCTCCCGCAACCAAAAAACTCTCGTTCTTCGGAACGGGAGTTTTTTTATCCAAGCCGACAGGCTTGGTATATCATCACGCTTTAGCGTGTATATCATCAAAGGCGCCGAGCCGCCTTTGCATCTCATCACACCTTTAGGTGTGCATAAAAACTGTCGGCTTGATGATATACAAAACTAAAGTTTTGATGACATGCAATTCCTTGCGGAATTGATGATATACAACGGCAAGCCGTTGATTTTACTTGTAATTTGAAGTATAATCAATACAGAGGAAGTGAGATTATGCCCAAGAATTATTTGCTTATATATTCCGAACAATTAGCAACCGACATTGAATTACTTTGCCAAAGTATAAAAGCGCCTTCAAATACTTCGTTCCAAATTCGCAAAAGTTCAACCAGTGTTTATGCTAATATCCGCGAAGCAAATTATGGTCAAAGTAGGGCAGATATGCTTTCTAAATTTGAAATAGCACTTAAAGAATGTAGTGAAACAGAAGGTTGGTTGCAACTTTTATTTAATACAAATTCTATTGATGAAGATGTATATAAAAAGAACAGAAATCTTTGTGGGCGTATAAGACGAATTTTAATTTCAAGTTCTAAAACTTTGAAGGGGAATTCAAAATGAACACAGCAAACTACATAAGCAGTATTCTTTTTGACAATTTCTTAGAAAAAAACTCCTATCTGAATGATTTGCCTATTATTAAATATCTTGCAGATAATAAAGAACTAAAGTTTGCTTCCAATATTACTTTTTTCGTAGGCGAAAACGGCACTGGTAAATCTACCTTGTTGGAGGCAATAGCAGTTGCGTATGGTTTTAATGCTGAAGGCGGCACAAAAAACTTTTCGTTTTCCACTAAGGATACGCATTCGGAACTTTCCGAACATTTAACCTTAATTAAAAGAGATTATGCAAAAGACGGTTTCTTTTTACGTGCGGAAAGTTTATATAATGCTGCTACCTATATTGATGAGGTCAAAGCAACCCACAACTATGGTAATGTTTCTTTGCATAATCAATCTCATGGGGAAAGTTTTCTATCTATAGTACAAAATCGCTTTAGCGGAAAAGGTTTATATCTTTTAGACGAGCCCGAAGCAGCACTTTCTCCTATGCGGTTAATGACTTTAATTGTTGAAATGGATAGTCTGTTGAAAAACAATTCTCAATTTATAATTGCAACCCATTCACCGATTTTAATGGCATTTCCAAATGCAGAAATATTACAGTTTTCTGAATCAGGAATTGAAAAGGTGAAATATTATGAAACTGAGCATTATAAAACAACAAAACTTTTTGTTGAGGAACCTGAGAAAATGATTCATCATTTAATTGGTTCTAATAATTGAAAATTAACGGTTTTCAGTGCCCTTTCATTCGTGCCACTAAGTTCAAAACACCCATAAAAATCCGATACCCAAACGGGTATCGGATTTTTTATTGTGCAGGAAACGGGTTGGATGCACGCGCTTAGAGGGTAATGAGCCCGAAGGGCGAATAACCTGCTTTGCCATCGACCGCCGCCGGTGGCGGATACAGGGAGATGGCAAAGGGGCAGCGGTCAAAATCGGTAACGGCGATAGCCGTGACCACCGATTTTGGGTACCGCAACCCGTAAGGTCGTTGGTTCAAGTCCAGCTCCCGCAACCAACATTGCGAACCGAAAAAGATATCGGTTCGGAAAACCCAGAAACCACAACGGTTTCTGGGTTTTTTTATGCCATTTTTTAAAGTATGATTAAAAAGATATCATTTCCCAAAATCGACCTATGGGGAGGACTTGAACTAAATACTTGAGCTTTTAGGAGCAGACACTGCGATTATGTTCGCAGTGTATGCTCTTTTTTTGATTTCTTTTTGACGCTTTTGCAAAATCTATTGACAAAAACAATACTTCGCGATATGATGTATTATGCAATAGGAGGTATTATATGGATATTCAGTTAAAGCGAGGTCTTTTAGATGTATGTGTGTTGGCTGCGATTAAAAGCGAAGATTCATACGGATATAAGATCATAAAAGATATGAAGCCGTACATTGAACTTTCCGAATCGACCTTATATACCATTCTAAAACGTTTAGAAACCGCAAATATGCTGACCGTCCGCACCGCAGAGCATGGCGGCAGGCTTCGGAAATATTACCGGATAACCAGCGAGGGACTAAAACGTATTGAGGATTTCAAGGATGAGTGGAAAGAAATTCTGTCTATATATCGATTCGTAACCAAGGAGGATAATGGCAATGAGTAAGCAAGAGTTTCTTGTGCAATTACGCAAAGGTTTGTCAGGCTTACCCCAGGAGGACATTGAGGAACGCTTGACCTTTTACAGTGAAATGATAGATGATCGAATGGAAGAAGGGCTGTCAGAATTGGAAGCTGTAAGTGCGATTGGAACGGTGAATGCTATTATTACACAAATTTTATCAGACACACCACTTACAAAACTTGTTAAAGAGAAAGCTAAACCAAAAAGAACGGTGAAGCCTTTGGAAATTGTACTTCTCATATTAGGTTCTCCAATATGGCTTTCGC
This sequence comes from Acutalibacteraceae bacterium, assembly GCA_045544455.1. GTDB lineage: Bacteria > Bacillota > Clostridia > Oscillospirales > Acutalibacteraceae > JAZPYZ01. Next base: position 77,887 of record JAZPYZ010000018.1, read on the forward strand.
TTTTAATTGCAGCATTTGCAATAATTCTTGCCGCCTACATTGTAGTATGGTCTGTTGTCATTACATTATGGTCAATAGAAGCATCTTTTGCGGCGTGCAC
>JAZPYZ010000019.1:0-348643 GCA_045544455.1 Acutalibacteraceae bacterium
TCTCCCGACGCACATATGTGCGTCGGGAGACCGCTGGTTTGTAGAAAACGTTGTGTTTTGTTAAGGATACCTTGTTCTAGACGCGATATCGTTAAGAAAACACAAGAGAGATCATCAAGAAAGGTGGAACACGAGCATGAATACGCAAGATATTGCTCAAATCGTACGGCAGATTTTAACCGAATACGGTGCACCTGAATCTAAGCCGACCGATAATACCATTCCGGTGGGTGTATCCAATCGACACATCCACTTAACGCAAGAAGATGTGGAAATCTTGTTTGGTGCCGGTTATCAATTGACACACATGAAAGATTTGTCACAACCCGGTCAATTCGCTTGCAAAGAAACCTTGACGATTATCGGTCCGTCGATGCGTTCGATCGAAAACGTGCGCGTGCTCGGTCCGGTTCGTAAACAATCGCAGGTGGAAATCTCGCGTACCGATTCCTTTACTTTAAAAGTGAAACCTCCGGTTCGTGAATCGGGCAAATTGGATGGTTCGGCGCCGATCACCATTATCGGGCCGAAAGGCATCGTTACCTTGAAGGAAGGATGCATCATTGCTAACCGTCACATCCACATGAGTCCGGCAGATGGTGCACATTTTGGATTAAACGACGGCGATTACGTGACGATCGATGTCAATGGGCAGCGTCGCACACGTTTTTATGATGTGCAGGTTCGTGTTCATCCGGAATTTCGACTGGAAATGCATATCGATACCGATGATGCGAATGCCGCAGGCGTCGGTAATGGCGCACAAGTCACCATTGCTCACGAATAAAGGAGGATACCGTCATGCTGATGGGAAAAGTGGTCGGGAACATCGTATCTACCCGTAAAAACGAAAAAATGGTCGGCTCCAAGATATTGGAAGTTCGTCTTATTGAAAATCAAAGAGAAACCGATAAATATATCGTAGCGATCGATAGTGTTGGAGCCGGTATCGGTGAACATGTATTGATCACCACGGGAAGCAGCGCTCGTTTGGCGTTGCCGAATATCGAAGAACCGGTCGACGCGGTGATCGTCGGTATTATCGATTGATAAGTTTATGACCTTACCGAAATGAGGAACATACCATGACTTTAGAAGATTTGAAACAGGTATTGCGTGATGCCGGCGACGTTGGTGCCGGTGGCGCCGGTTTCCCGACCGCTATGAAAGTGGCCGAAGGTGCCGATACGTTAATTATCAACGCGGCTGAATGCGAACCGTTGCTCTATACCGACTATGTATTGATGAAACGTCATATGGATCGTGTAGTCGGCGGCGCTGAGCAGGTGCTGAATGCAACCGGTATAAAAAAAGCGTTTTTGGCACTGAAAAAACATACGGCGGAACGTCTGTCGCTTACGCATGGGCAAAAACTGTCCGATCGCGTAGAAGTGTACGCGCTTCCGGACGTGTATCCGATGGGCGATGAGATCATCTTGATTTATGAGGTGACACGTCGCGTGGTACAACCCGGTTCATTGCCGATTTCCAGTGGTGTGTTGGTTTTCAACGTCGAAACGTTGTATAATGTTTATAAAGCAATTGAGTATCATTCACCGGTTACCGAAAAATGGGTGACGATTGGCGGTAATGTGCCGAATCGTAAAGTCATCAAAGTGCCGGTCGGTACGCCGGTATCGTATTTGATGGAAAAACATGGTTTTACCGTACCGGACGATCATGTGATCATCGATGGCGGTCCGGCAATGGGCGGTATCATCAACCCCAACACGGCGGTAATTACCAAAACCACCAAGGGGTTGTTGATCTTACCGAAAAGCATTCCGGCGATTGCGTCAAAATTGGGGAATGGCCGTACCGCGCGCACTCACGCAACCTCAAACTGTTGCCAATGTACCCGATGCACCGATATGTGTCCGCGTGCTTTGATTGGGTATCCGTTGAATCCGCACAAAGTAGTGCGAGGCGTGTCGCTCGATATGGATGAACATCCTGAAAATTATGCCGATGCGGCTTTGTGTTGCAGTTGCGGCGTGTGCGAATTAGTGGCCTGTTGTCAACAGATCAGTCCGCGCCGTGTGTTTGCCGAAGTAAAAGGCAAGTTGGCGCAAAAAGGAATTCGTTATACCTACAAAGGGCAAAATCCGGTGGATCCGAATCGCGAGTTCCGTATGTTGCCAGTTGAGCGCTTTAAACAAATGATCGGAGTGGCTCCGTTTGATATTGTGACCGAATTCCAGCACTCCAACGCTTGGAAACCCAATATTGTTCGGTTGCCGCTGAAACAACACGTTGGCGCACCGGCTACGCCGGTGGTCAAGGTAGGGGACACGGTAGTTGAAGATCAACTCGTAGCGCAAGCATCGGCAGCTATTTCTGCGTCGATTCATACCGCTATTGCCGGTCGAGTAACCAAAATCACAGACACAGAATTGGTTATCGAAGCGTAATATTGAGAGAGAAAGGCTGAAACAAACATGATGTATTCGGTTGGTGTTATAGAAATTAAAAGTATCGCATCCGGCATTCAAGCGTGCGACGATGCGTTGAAAGCGGCCGGTATCCGATTGGTATCGGCACACGCGGTTTGTCCCGGCAAATTCGAAATGGTACTTACCGGTGAACTGTCGGACGTGCAAACGGCGATGGATCTGGTTAAAGCTCGGATGGGGGATAAAGTGATCGATGCTACCATGATGGGACGTATCGATGAAACGGTTATCGCGGCCTTGCTTGGCACGTTGGATGTGAAACCCAACGGCGCGCTCGGCGTGATCGAAACCTTCTCCGGTGCCAGTGCTATTAAAGCGGCCGACACGGCGGTTAAAACCGCCAAAGTCGATATCCTGGATCTGCGTGTTTCGCGCGGTATGGGTGGTAAGGGCGTTGTGTTGTTGACCGGCCATGTCAGCGACGTGACCGCGGCAGTCGAAGCTGGTGGAAAACATGCTAAAGATCAAGGCTTGTTCTGCAGTCAGTCGGTTATTGCTTCTCCGCATGAGGAATTGTGGCAATATATGTAATCTAATACGTATAATTAAAAGCTCGATTTTTCAATTGAAAAATCGAGCTTTTTTCATTTCCAAATTTTTAGTGACATACCATATTTATTAGTGGATAAACTATCAACAGGTGTCACGCATGAAAAGAGATTGTTTTATGAAAAAAAGCCGTGTTTTCGACCATGGACTGACTATTGTAAAAACGGTACTGTTAATGGTGTTGTTAACCGTAGCAATGTTGTTGGGACATCATGTATCGCGACAGTACGGTGACCGTATTCGAGATGAATATCGTCGTCTTGCTTCGCAGGTATCTGATTATATAGGATTGTCGGAATCACAAGAAAGCAATCCATCTGCGTAACCCTATTATTAGATACCACACACGTGGGATCACTATATCCGCCGTAAAGGGGAGAGAATCAGTTGAAAAGTACAAGCAAACGAGTGGTCACGGCTCTGATCGCTGTATCGTTAATGAGCTTATTGCTGACCGGTTGTGGTCGTAAAAACAACACAACCGATAAGGATACTTCGTCCAGCAGTAGTACGACGACCACCAGTAGTACCACTACCACGACCAGTACTACATCGGCATCGGATTTGTTGACCCCGTCTTCGGGCATGGGCACGAACGCTACGATGTAATAGGGAAAAGAGAACGGTACGTTTGTACCGTTCTCTTTTTTTAGCGATTAATAGCAGGTGTTACAACCGTTATTGGTGGTCGTAGCTTGCGTGCAGCCGCAACCGTTGTTGGTAGTTACCGTTTCGACACATCCGCAACCGCAACCGTTGTTGGTGTTGCGATGAACCGTTGTGTTAACGTTATAGCAACCGTTGTTATCATAAGCACAACCGTTATCGCACTCGTTATTGCGCCCGAAGATAAACCAAACAACTAAAATGATCCAAAACCAACTATTGCACATACCGTATTCACCTCCCATTGTTAGCGTATGTCCAAACAGGGAAGGCGGTGACATAAAAAGACCTATGGCGTAGAACCATAGGCCTGTGGTGACGTTATAGAATGAACCCGGTAATTAAAGCGGCAATCGCCGCCGCCAGTGCTACGATGATCAAGGGGCAGTTGAAAAAGGCTAATGCTAAAGCGACGATGGTGCCAACAATGGCGGTAACGTAATTGCCGGTGGAATAAAAGATCGCCGGAATGGTCATCGCCGCCAATACCGCATACGGGATATAGGCGAGGAAATCACGGATAAATCGTGACTTGATCTTTTGCCGAAATGCCACAAACGGAATCATGCGGATCAGATAGGTGACACCGGCCATTACGGCTGCGTAGATAAGGACGCTCATGCTGGCACCTCCGTTTCCTCCGAAACCGGGAACCACCAAGCACAAAGGGCCGAAGCCACCGTCGCGCTGATAATCACCGCAAAACCGTCCGGAATCATCGGGATACAGAAATGGAACAATACACTAATTGCCGATGCGATCAACACCACCCATAAAACGCGAAAATTGCGCCGTGCCGGTGGAATAATGATCGCCAAAAACATACCGTACAGCAAAATGCCCATTGCTTCTGTCACGATTAGTGGCAGTAATTGACCGGCGGTGGCACCAAGGAAGGTGCCGGTTATCCAACCGAGCATCGATACTAAAATTAACCCATACATATAGGTCGGAGTGATCGGAAACGGTTGGGAAGAGGCTACCGCAAAGATTTCGTCGGTAATGCCGTAGGAGGCTAGAAGACGGTGCGGCGTGGTGAAAGATACGTCTAATTTTTGCGAAAGGGAGATCCCCATCAACGAATACCGAACGTTGATGATCAACTGTGTCAGAATCATTTCAATGAGTGTACCACCGGCCGCGATAACCTGCACGCCCATGGCTTGTCCGGCCGAGGTCAGGTTGGTTGCTGAAATAGCCGTTGCGGCAAAGGTAGATAGCCCTAATTGCACCGCCAAAATGCCGAATCCAAACGACACCGATAGATACCCCAACATGATGGGAATACCGTGCCGCATGCCTTGTAAAAAACGAGAATTCACGCCGTTTACCGTCCCTTTCATCCAATTACATATCGCCAAACAGTATAGCAAAATTTACCGTATAAGTCAATGAATAATCACACACAACCGATATAAAACCGTTTCCCGAAAAAACGGCAGACGGCTAGGGAAGATGGTTTCATTTGTATATTGTATTGTACCAGGGACAATCGGCTTCCGGTTCCTTTGATAAAAGAGAATGACTCCCCGTAACGAGGACATTCTATTCGGTATACAAAAATCCCCTCAGAGCAATCCAAGGGGATAATTGATTTGTGAAATTTTAATTATTTCATATCCTTGATGGTATCCTGTGGTGTAGTATGCAAAAGTGGGAAATTATCGGTCTCGTTCTTCGTAAACCTCTTGAGTTAATACAAACTCACAAGCGCAATCTCGTCCATCGCAGTCAATGATTAAGCAATCCTTATATAAAACCAAGCCGCATTTTTGACAGATTAACCCAAGCAAGTCAAGAACGCCCTTGTAGTGTTTTTCTATATAGTCTTTAGTAAATTGTAAAGCAAGCGTATCCTTTGATGTTCCCATAGGTATTTTGTTTTCCGTAGTAATGTAATGCCCCTCTGTAATCATATTGCTTTTGAAATGGGTAATATCATTTCTTAATCTGACCATAGAACGCAAATAACTATATGAATTATCACTTTTAATTTCGGATAAGTCTACATGAAACATTGTACAAATTAATTGCAATTTTACATCGTGAGAAGTCTTGAAAATTTCATTTTCCTCACACCCTAATCTTCTTCCTATTATTGTATTTAATGTCGTTTCATATAGATTAACTATAAATGTCGCTGCTATGCAACCGTGGTACAGATTGTGAATGAATTTTCCGGCATCTACTTCTCCGACAGCATCATCATAAACATTAACAATATCATTTGTCATTTTAGCTATCTCATCCTCAATGATTGATAAAGCTAATTTTTCAAAATTCAAGAAAATACCAAAAGCCATTATTTTCTCCCCACATATAGTCTAATTTATTGATATTGTAACATGTTTATGTTTGATTTTCAACGCAAACAAAAAATCCGCCCGAAGAAATTCAGGCGGGTTTTTGCTATTCGGTTATAAATTATTTCATATCTTTAATAGCAGCCTGTGGTGCTATCAGCAAAAGTGGGAAATCACTCAATGGTTATATCCGACAAATCGCATTGAACTTCGCCCTTATTCCAATTCTCAATAGCGTGTCTAATTTCCATTTCTGCATAAGTCGATTTTTTGCACTGTTTGCACCACACAACGTAGTCTGATACGAAGTCAAGCAGTATTTCGCCATTGCCATCGCAAATGGGACATTTTGTTTTGAGAAATCTATCAAATCCTAAAACATAATTATACGACCAGTGGTCAGCGTTTCTTAAACTCGGAATATCATCGCCTAAATTATACGGAATTAGTTTCATCTCAAAATCATCAAATCTCAAAAGGAAATAGCCACTGCAATTTTTAACGGAACATAATCTTTGCCCAACGAAAAGAGTGTTCTCCAAGTCCACAATGGTGTCTCGCTCAATTCCGTTCTCGGTTTCTTCTTCCCAAATATGAACGGTTTCTTCCAGCCATTCATTATCATAGGGTTTGAATTCATTTTTGTTTTGAATGATAACACCTTCAACACCGAGGGATATCATATGATTGTCAGTTTCTAATATGAGTCTGTAACCCTCGGTAGTATGAAAAGCAATATTGTGAAAGCAATCAAGCCAACAATTTACTCCCTCTATATCGTCGTACTCATTTTGCCCAAGGAAAACATTTATAATTTTTTCATCGCAAAACATTTCCCTCACCTCTTGAACATATTATAACACACCTTGTGTCCAATAAAAAGGACTTTGTAAAGAAAAATCCGCCCGAAGAAATTCGGGCGGATTTTTCTTTTAGGTTATGATTATTTCATATCCTTAATTGCTGCCTGGGCAGCAGCCAAGCGAGCGATCGGCACGCGGAACGGCGAGCAGGACACATAGTCCAAACCGATCTTATGGCAGAATTCCACGGAAACCGGGTCACCGCCGTGTTCACCGCAGATACCGCAGTGCATGGTCGGGCGAGCTTGTTTACCCAAGGTAACTGCCATTTCCATCAGTTTGCCAACACCGTTCTGGTCGAGTTTCGCAAACGGATCGTTTTCATAGATCTTGCTATCATAGTAGGCAGTCAAGAACTTACCGGCATCGTCACGGCTGAAGCCGAAGGTCATTTGGGTAAGGTCGTTGGTGCCGAAGCAGAAGAATTCCGCCTCTTTCGCGATTTCGTCTGCCGTCAAGCAAGCACGCGGGATTTCCATCATGGTACCGACTTCATATTTGAGGTCGCTGCCGGCAGCGGCGATTTCCGCATCCGCAGTAGCCACGACGATATCCTTAACGAATTTCATTTCTTTCACTTCGCCGGTCAACGGAATCATGATTTCCGGAATGATGTTCCAGTCGGCATGTTTCTTTTGAACCGCGATAGCCGCACGGATAACCGCAGAGGTTTGCATCTTGGCGATTTCCGGATAGGTAACAGCCAGACGGCAACCACGGTGACCCATCATCGGGTTGAATTCGTGCAAACCAGTGATGATGTTTTTGATGTCTTCCACAGTTTTGCCTTGCGCATTCGCGAGAGCCGCTATGTCCGCTTCTTCGGTCGGTACAAACTCGTGCAACGGCGGATCCAGGAAACGGATGGTTACCGGGTTGCCTTCCAGAGCTTCGTACAGTTTTTCAAAGTCGCCTTGTTGATAGGGGAGAATCTTAGCGAGAGCCGCTTCGCGTTCTTCCACCGTGTCGGCGCAGATCATTTCACGGAACGCCGCGATTCTTTCCGCTTCGAAGAACATGTGCTCGGTACGGCACAGACCAATACCTTCAGCGCCGAGTTCGCGAGCTTTTTTCGCATCGGCCGGAGTATCAGCGTTGGTGCGAACTTTCAGGGTTCTGAATTCGTCAGCCCAAGCCATGATGCGGCCGAATTCACCAGCGATTTCCGCGTCTACGGTCGGGATAATGCCGTCGTAGATGTTACCGGTCGAACCGTCGATGGAGATATAATCGCCTTCGTTGTAAGTTTTGCCGGCGAGGGTGAATTTCTTGTTTTCTTCATCCATGATGATGTCGCCGCAACCGGATACGCAGCAGGTACCCATACCACGAGCAACAACCGCCGCGTGAGAGGTCATACCGCCGCGAACGGTCAGGATGCCTTGCGACGCTTTCATACCGGTGATATCTTCCGGCGAGGTTTCCAAACGAACCAAGATGACTTTTTCGCCGCGAGCGTTCCACGATTCGGCATCTTCCGCGGTGAATACCACTTTACCGCAAGCAGCACCGGGGGACGCGCCCAAGCCTTTGCCGGCCGGGGTAGCCGCTTTCAACGCTTTCGCGTCGAACTGCGGGTGCAACAGAGTGTCGAGGTTACGCGGATCGATCATCGCAACCGCTTGTTTTTTGTCGATCATGCCTTCGTCCACGAGGTCGCAAGCGATCTTCAAAGCAGCTTTAGCGGTACGTTTACCGATACGGGTCTGCAACATGTACAGTTTGCCCGCTTGAACGGTGAATTCCATATCCTGCATATCGCGATAGTGATCTTCCAGGGTAGCGCAAACTTCTTGGAATTGTTTGAACGCCGCCGGGAATTTATCAGCCATTTCAGCAATCGGCATCGGGGTACGGACACCGGCCACAACGTCTTCGCCTTGTGCGTTGACGAGGAATTCGCCCATCAAGCCGGGTTCGCCGGTCGCAGGGTCACGGGTAAACGCAACACCGGTACCGCAATCGTCGCCCATGTTACCGAACGCCATCATCTGCACGTTAACGGCAGTACCCCAAGAATAGGGGATATCGTTGTCACGGCGATACACGTTCGCACGCGGGTTGTCCCAAGAACGGAACACCGCTTCAACAGCGCCCATGAGTTGTTCTTTCGGATCGGACGGGAAGTCTTTGCCGATTTTCGCTTTGTATTCAGCTTTAAATTGGCAAGCCAGTTCTTTGAGGTCTTCGGCGGTGAGTTCCACGTCTTGGGTCACGCCTTTTTCTTCTTTCATCTTGTCGATGAGTTCCTCAAAGTATTTTTTGCCGACTTCCATAACAACGTCGGAATACATCTGGATGAAACGACGATAGCAGTCGTAAGCCCAACGAGCATTACCGGATTTAGCGGCCATGGTTTCGACAACGTCTTCGTTCAAACCGAGGTTGAGGATGGTATCCATCATACCCGGCATGGAAGCACGAGCGCCCGAACGCACCGAAACGAGCAACGGGTTTTCTTTATCACCGAATTTCATACCGGTGATGCCTTCCATTTTGTCGATGTACTCCATGATCTGTGCCTGGATGTCATCATTGATCTTTCTGCCGTCTTCGTAATACTGAGTGCAAGCCTCAGTCGTAACAGTGAAGCCTTGCGGAACCGGAAGACCGATTTTGGTCATTTCAGCAAGGTTAGCACCTTTACCGCCCAGCAGTTCACGCATGGTCGCGTCGCCTTCGCTGAACAGGTACACATACTTGTGACTCATTTAAGTCAACCTCCTACAATATTTTTTTCGGGAAACGTTGCTCAAACAAGCCGATTCCCCGATGCATTCCGGTTCGGTTTTTGTACAATAAACCGAACCACACCGTATTATACCAAATCTAATTATAAATTTCCACACTTTTTTGATATTTTTTCGATTTTTTACTATTTATACATACTTTTGACCATTTTGTGGTAATAGTCTATTGAAAATAATACACAATATATTGTTTATACCCCTTGAAAAATGTCAATTTTTCTGTCATAATGTATCTAGCGTGATTGAAAATAGAATATAGCGTCTTTTTTCACCGAGAGACGCCGCAGAAAGGGCAGGGGTATCAAACATGAATTTTCACGGCAAGGACATCAAGATTTTTTCGGCTAACTCAAACAAAGAACTCGCAACCATGATTGCAGAGTCACTTGGTTTGCAACTTGGCAAATCGGAAGTAACCACGTTTAGCGATGGCGAAATCTCGGTTTCGATCAACGAATCGGTTCGTGGTTCGGACGTGTTCGTAGTACAATCGACCAGTGCTCCGGTCAACGACAACTTGATGGAATTATTGATTATGATTGATGCGTTTAAACGTGCATCTGCTGCACGTATCACGGCGGTTATTCCGTACATGGGTTATGCGCGTCAAGATCGCAAAGCAAAAGCCCGTGATCCGATCTCTGCTAAATTGGTGGCTGACTTGTTGACGACGGCCGGTGCCGATCGTATCCTGACGATGGATCTGCATGCGCCGCAGATTCAAGGTTTCTTTAACATTCCGGTTGACCACTTGGTTGGTGCGCCGGTTTTGGCTAACTATTTCCGCGGCTTGATTGCCGGTCACAACGATGAATTCGTTGTGGTTTCGCCGGACCTTGGTTCGGTTACCCGTGCCCGTAACTTTGCGGCGTTGCTCGATTGCCCGATGGCGATCGTGGACAAACGTCGTCAACGCGCTAATGTGTGTGAAGTCATGAACCTGATCGGTGATGTGCGCGGCAAACGCGTGATCCTGCTTGACGATATGATCGATACCGCCGGTACGCTCTGCAACGCGGCAGCGGCGTTGGTGGAAAAAGGCGGCGCTTCCAGCGTAATTGCGGCTTGCTCGCACGCCGTGTTGTCCGGTCCGGCGATCGAACGGTTGAAGAACAGTGTGATCGACAACGTGGTGTTCCTGAACACCATCAAAATGCCGGAAGAAAAAATGTTGGAAAAATTCACGGTACTCAATATTGCACCGGTATTTTCGGAAGCGATTGAACGTATCTATGAAGATAAACCGGTTTCGCTGATGTTTGTCTGATTCTGTAAAGGATGAGAAAAGGCAAATCCGACTCTCATGGCGGATTTGCCTTTCTTTTTGAAAGGAAGATACCGCAAAATGTTTTTTCGCAAGAAAAAAGCAGATGGCCCCATTGATTATATCATCGTAGGGCTTGGTAATCCCGGCACTAAATATGATAAAACGCGCCATAACGCCGGTTTTATGGCGCTAAAAGCCGTGGCTGATAAATTAAACGTTAAAGTGGATCGGATCCGTTTTAAAGGCTATTGTGCGACTGCCAATATCGGTGACGTTCGCGTGTTGCTCCTGATGCCTCAAACTTTTATGAACGCAAGTGGCGAATCGGTTCGAGAAGCGATGCAGTTCTATAAAGTGCCGGCGGAACGTACGGTTATATTGTTCGACGATATTTCCTTACCGGTGGGTGGAGTGCGCGTCCGCCGCAAGGGGAGTGACGGCGGCCAACGCGGCATGCAAAATATCATTCAACTGTGTGGCACCAATAATTTTCCACGCATTAAGCTTGGAATCGGCGCAAAACCGCATCCGGACTATGATTTAGCGGCGTGGGTACTGTCAAAGTTTTCCACCGAGGAGTATACATTGATGTGTGATGCGGCCGAACGGGCGGCGAATGCGGCTTGTTTGATCGTGCAGGACAAGATTGACGAAGCGATGAATTTGTATTCGAAATAAACGGCCATACTATTTATGGACGCACATTATATAAGACAAGGAGAATCCTATGTCGCTGTTTACAAGGGGGCTGGCAGGTTTGCCGGCCTACGGCGCGTTATGCGCCGGTTTAAAATCGGGTAACCTCCCGATTCAACTGACCGGACTCGGTCACATTCATAAAGCGATGTTTACACAACTGATCCGTCGAACTACCGACAGACCGGTTGTTTTGGTGACGGCAGATGAGGCGGAAGCCACTCGATTTAGTGAAGACCTTAACGCACTTGGCGAACGGGCATTGTTGTTGCCGGTGCGTGACGTAACTTTGCACAAGGTGGAATCGGTGTCCCGCGAATACGAACAGCAACGTCTTGGCGTTTTAGCGAAAATGGCGACCGGTGAATACGACGTGGTGGTCGCTTGCGTGGACGCCGCTATGCAGTATACCGTTTCGCCGGAAATATTACAGCGACGCACCCTACATTTTGTTTCGGGCATGGATGTGGATGCGGCCAATCTGCCGGCGATGTTGACGGCGGCCGGATATGAACGATGCGAACTCACCGAAGGGCCCGGTCAATTCTCTTGTCGTGGCGGTATTATCGACGTGTATGCCGCTAATCTCGATGCACCCATCCGAATTGAATTGTGGGGCGATACGGTCGATACGATTTCGGAATTCGACGTATTGACGCAACGTCGCACCAACTCGCTTGAACAAGTGTCGATTCCGCCTGCAGCCGAAATTATGTATGAGGACGCTTACGAGTTGGCGGCTCGTTTAGATCGTTTGGCCAATAGTTTGACCGGCAAACACGCTCCAGTGCAAAAAAGTAAACTGACGGCCGATGCGGATATACTGCGCGGCGGTGGATATATCGGTTCGGCTGAACGGTATATCTCGCTGATTTACGACGAACCTGCTACGGTGTTCGATTATGCGCCTAAAGCGTTGTTGGTGGTGTCGGAACAAGCCAAGGTGCGTGAACGCGCCACCGCGACTGAATGGCAGCGCAATCAAGATATCGAAGCTTTACTCGAGGATGGTACCTTGTGCCGCGGCATCACGGAATTTGCGCTTTCTACCGATGACTGGAAACGCATTCTTGCCGGTGGCGATACCATCTTGATGGATACCTTTGCACAATCCACCGAAGTGCCGCTTCGTGCTATGCATGCCATTCAGGCAAGACGGTTGTCAGTATGGTCTGGCAATTTGGATTTATTGGTGGAAGATTTACAGGATTTGATGCACCGCCGTATGGCGTGCGTGGTGTTGGCCGGCTCGGAAGAAAAGAACGCTAAAACCTTGGCAGAAGATCTATCGGCGCGCGGTATACCGGCGTTGTACGCGGCCTCGCCCGATCGTCCGATCAAAGGGCAAGTATTAGTCATGTGCGGAGGATTGTCGGCTGGTGCCGAATTCCCGGATGCCGGTTTTGCGGTGATCACCCATGGTCAGGCTGCCACCAATCGCCGTAAAACGCGACGATATACCAAGAATCAAGGCGATAAGATTCATAGCATTTCCGAATTGCAACGCGGCGATTACGTGGTACACGTCATTCATGGAATCGGTATTTACGACGGTATTCAACAGATGACGGTACAAGGGGCTATCAAAGATTATATTAAGATCAAATACGATAAAAACGACGTGTTATACGTACCGGTTACCCAACTGGATATGGTATCGAAATACATTGGTGCTAAAGAAGAGGCGCACGTCAAGATTCACCGATTGGGTGGACAGGAATGGCAAAAATCCAAATCGCGTGTTCGGGCGGCGGTAAAGGATATTGCCAAACAACTGATTGCGTTGTATAGCAAACGCATGAACACACCTGGTTTTGCCTTTCCGGAAGACGAGGAATGGCAGTATGATTTTGAACGACGGTTCCCGTTTGAGGAAACCGAAGATCAACTGCGTTGCGTAGAGGAGATCAAATCCGATATGGAACGTTCGATTCCCATGGATCGACTGCTTTGTGGGGACGTAGGGTTTGGTAAAACCGAAGTAGCCCTTCGTGCGGCTTTTAAATGTGTTGCCAGTGGAAAACAATGTGTGTTATTAGTACCGACTACCATCTTGGCGTTACAACACTATAATACGATTGTGGAACGGTTTGACGGGTTTCCGGTAACAGTGGAAATGCTTAGCCGCTTCCGCACGCCACGTCAACAGGAGGCTATCCTGAAAAAAGCGGCACGTGGTGAAATTGATATTTTAGTGGGTACTCATCGCATGTTATCCGCAGATGTCAAGTTTCGTGATATTGGGTTGTTCATCGTGGATGAAGAACAACGGTTTGGTGTAGCGCAAAAGGAGCGAATTAAGGAAATCGCGCCGAACGTGGACACGTTGACGTTATCTGCCACTCCGATTCCGCGCACCCTTAACATGGCCATGAGTGGTATTCGCGATATGTCGGTGATCGAAGAAGCACCCATGGATCGCCGTCCGGTTCAAACCTATGTGGTGGAACACGATAATACCTTAATTACCGAGGCGATCAAACGGGAATTGCGTCGTGACGGACAGGTGTATTATTTACACAATCGAGTGGAAAACATTGAACAATGCGCTGCCGGTATTCAGATGCGTATTCCCGAAGCGCGTGTTGGTGTGGCACATGGTAAAATGACGCAAGATCAATTATCGGACGTGTGGCAACAAATGTTGGATCACGAAATCGACGTGTTGGTATGTACCACGATTATCGAAACCGGCATTGATATCTCGAACGTTAACACGCTGATCATCGAAAACGCCGATCGATTCGGTTTATCGCAATTACACCAGTTACGTGGACGTGTGGGGCGTTCGTCCCGACGTGCCTTTGCGTATTTAACCTTCGTTCGTGGAAAAGTGTTAAGCGACGTTTCCACCAAACGCTTAGAAGCCATGCGCGAATTCACCGAGTTTGGGGCCGGGTTCAAAATCGCGATGCGCGATATGGAAATTCGCGGTGCCGGCAACCTGCTTGGGGCACAACAACACGGTCACATGGAATCGGTTGGATATGATCTGTATTTGAAATTGTTAGCCGAAGCCGTCAACGAGGAAAAAGGTGTCAAAAACAAGACGCCGGAAGTGGAATGTTTGATCGACCTGCCAATTTCGGCGCACATACCGGAAGATTACATTGCCGGTTCGATGCAACGATTGGAGATCTATCGTCGTATTGCGGATATCCGCACGTTAGAGGATTCGTTGGATGTGTACGATGAGTTGATCGACCGGTTTGGTGAACCGCCGGTGGCTATTCAAGGGTTGATCGACATTGCGTTGTTGCGCAACATGGCAGCGGCGGCCGGTATCATCGAAGTCAAACAACAACACGATACCGTGTTATTGTTCCCGAAACGATTGGATTTGGATCGTGGTAAACAACTGACTTCCGCCTTGGTTGGACGAGTGATGATCAACGCCGGTGCGCGTCCGTATTATGCGGTTAAAGTAAAAAAAGGACTTACCTCACTCGACACCTTGCGTGAGGCGTTGGAAGCTATGGCGGATGAGCCAACGTAACCGTCAATCAGGGGTTGCATTTTGCTTAATAAAAGGGTATAATAGGGAAGATGTTTCAGAAAGGAAGGAAAGATCTATGATTAGTAAAGATATGATTATCGGCGATATTTTGGATAATTACCCGACCACGGCTCCTATTTTCTTGGAAATGGGTATGCATTGTTTGGGATGTCCGTCGGCACGCGGTGAAACGTTGGAGCAAGCCTGCATGGTGCACGATGCTGATGCGGACGAAATGGTCGCGAAACTCAACGCCTTTATCGCGGAATAATGCAGATGAACAACGAGGCGGTCACGCTGTGATTGCCTCGTTGTTTTTAGAAGGAATATGAAAACGATAGGAGGATGGGGATGCGGATGAATCTTAATAAACGGCTTTCGACGGTTGCTACGATGGTTCGCCACGGTAGTCGCGCGGCAGATATCGGATCCGATCATGCCCATCTGCCGGTCGTGTTAATACAATCGGGCCGGTGTTCGCGTGTTATCGCGACGGATATTTTGACAGGCCCTGTCGCCTCGGCACAAAAAACGGTACAGTTGACCGGTTTGGGCGCGTGTATCGACGTGCGGTTAGGGGATGGGTTAGCGCCGGTCTTACCGGATGAGGTCGACGATATCATCATTGCCGGTATGGGCGGCGAAAACATCGCGGATATTTTAAATGACGCTCCCTGGGTGAAAAACGAGGCGTATCGTTTGGTATTACAACCGATGACTCGTCCGGAAACGTTGCGTAAATATCTGCTTACCAACGGGTTTGTCATTGACCAAGAATGTTCGGTAACCGATCACGGCCATCGGTATTTGGTGTTATCGGCGCGTTTTGCCGATGCTCCGCCGATCACCGATGCTTTTACCTACTACGTGGGGTTGTTAAACCCGGTAGACGATCGTGCGTATTTGCAATGGCAGTTGCGCCGGTTAACCAAAAAAGCGAACGGGCTTAACATCAGTGGTAACTTACAGGCGGCGGCCGAATTTGAACAATTGGCCGACCGATTACGAGCTTTTTTAGAAGATGGGGTGGGTGTATGAACTACTCAGTAAACGATATTGTGGAAAACTTAACCGCTTTTGCGCCGACCAATACGGCGGAAGAATGGGATAACGTCGGATTGCTTGTCGGTGATGCCGAAGCGCCGGTAACCGATGTGTTAGTGGCACTGGATATCACCCCGTCGGTAGTGTGTCAAGCGGTGGAGATGGGAGCACAGTTGATCGTGAGCCATCACCCGGTGATTTTTGCGCCGATGGCCGCTTTACCGGCCGATTCGGTGCCGTATCAATTGGCCAAGCACGGTATTGCCGCTTGTTGTTTGCACACCTGTTTGGATAAGGCGCAAGGCGGCGTGAACGACGCCTTGGCGAAGCGGTTTTCTTTGTGTGACATAGCGGTGGCCGAGGATGGATATACCCGTATCGGAACGCTGACAAAACCGCTGACGACAGACGAATTTATTGATTTGGTGGAAAACTCTTTACAAACCAAGGTGCGTTTTCACGGTAACCGGTCGGTTTCTACCGTAGCGGTAGTCGGCGGCAGTGGCGGTGATTTTATTGACGCTTTATTAGCTGGTGATACAGCACCGGATGCGATAGTGACCGGTGAAATCAAACACCACGAATGGTTATCGGTGGAAAACTGCGACTGCGTGGTGGTAGAAGCCGGACACTTTGCGACCGAGCACCCGGTGGTGGATGCTTTGGTTGCGCGGATACAACAACAATTTCCAATGTTGCGGGTGGCCAAAGCGAAAGAAACGGCCCCCTATATGGTGAAATAAGAGGGAGTAGTTATGGCGCTCGATGGGGCAACGGTACATTGCCTGAAAGAAGAACTGACGACGGCACTTGCCGATACGAAGATCGACAAGATCTATCAGCCGTCGAAAGAAGAGTTGGTGATTGCGATGCGCGGTCGCCAAGGGACTCGAAAAGTGTATATTTCGGCTCGTCCGTCATCACCGCGGATCCACTTGGTGACGGTTACACCGGAAAACCCCGATACACCGCCGATGTTTTGCATGTTGTTACGCAAACGGTTAGTCGGTGGGCGATTGGTGGCTATTCGTCAAAATGGAATCGAAAGAGCTTTATATTTAGATTTCGATTGTGTGAATGAACTGGGGGATCTGGTCCGTTTAACGTTGGCGGTCGAATTGATGGGACGGTTCAGCAACGTGATCTTATTGGATGAAACCAGCCTGATCATTGACGTGCTCAAACGGGTGGATTGGGATATGTCGCCAACCCGTCCGTTGTTACCGGGGTTGCGTTATGAGCCACCGGTCGCGTTGGCCAAAAAACTGGATTTTTCACTCGCATCCGTGGACAACATCCTCGATGCGGTTCTCACACAAAAAGACGTCGATTTATCGGAAGCGTTGATCAATGCTACTTGTGGGGTAGCGCCGCTGGTATGCCGCGAAATCGCGCATCAAACCGCGCGCGGCGTGGATACGACGGTTGGAATTATGGATACAGATATGGTGGATCGATTACGTTTCTTTATCGGACGGGTGCAAAGCGCTATTTTGACCGGTGAATATCGGCAACCGTATTTGATCACCAAAGACGATACACCAAAAGAGTACAGCTTTATTCCGATCACGCAGTTTGGATTAACGGCAGTCGGTCGGGTGATGAGCTCGTTTTCCGAACTTCTTTGTGAATTTTATGAAAAACGAGACGCCGCCCAGCGGATGAAACAACGGTCACAGGATATTTTGCGTGTGTTGACCAATGCGCATGACCGTATCACCCGTAAACTGGCCAATCAACAGGAAGATTTGCGTCGTTCCGAACAACGGGAAACCAAACGGATATACGGCGATTTAATCAATGCCAATCTGCATTTAGCACAACGTGGAGCATCGAGCATGGAAGTCGTCAACTATTTTGACGAAGCCTGTCCGATGATATCGATTCCGTTGAATCCGGCTTGGTCAGCAGCACAAAATGCGCAACGGTACTATAAAGATTACCGCAAAGCGCAGACGGCGCAAAAGGTATTGACCGAGCAGATCGAACAAGGACATTTAGAACTGCAATATATCGATACGGTGTTTGATGCGCTCAGTCGCGCCACGACGGCACGCGAACTGGATGAACTGCGTCAAGAACTGATTGCTCAAGGGTATATGCGGCAATCCACTCGCGGTAAAAAGGTGAAATTTCCGCCTCCGTTACCGCCGATACATTGCGTTTCGGACGATGGGTTTGATATTTGGATCGGGCGCAACAACGTGCAAAACGATACCTTAACGCTGAAAACGGCACACAATCAAGATATCTGGTTCCACACCAAAAACATCGCCGGATCGCACGTGATTTTAGTGACGGGTGGGCAAACACCGCCGGATCGCACCATGGAACAGGCGGCTGTTTTGGCGGCAACCCATTCTAAAGCCGCTTCGTCGTCCCAAGTGCCGGTGGATTATACGCCGGTGCGATATGTGAAAAAGCCGGCAGGTGCCAAACCCGGTAAAGTGATTTACGAGACCAACAAAACGATGTACGTGACACCGGATGAAACGTTGGTCAATCGATTATCTTCGCAATAATTCTCAAAGGAGCAAAACCGTATGTACCGAATCGTCAATAAACGTGTGTTAAATTCACTTGTTTCGTGGTTGGAGATCGAGGCACCGTTTATCGCTAAAAAAGTCAAAGCCGGACAATTTGTGATCTTACGTGTCGACGAACACGGAGAACGCATTCCGTTGACGGTGGCCGATCATAACGAACAAACCGGTACTATTACCGTGATTTTTCAAAAAGTAGGGAACACCACTCGATTGCTCGATACGTTAGAGATCGGAGACTACATTTTGGATGTAGTAGGACCTCTCGGCCGCGCGACCGAAATTGACGGATTTAAACGCGTGGCGGTCATTGGCGGCGGCGTCGGCTGTGCAATCGCCTATCCGGAAGCGAAAGCATTTTTACAAAACGGTGCACACGTGGATATGATCGTAGGATTCCGTAACAAGGATATCGTGATGCTGGAAGACGAATTTCGCGCGGTGAGTTCGCGTTTGTTCGTGATGACCGATGACGGTTCGTATGGGGAACAAGGGTTTGTGACCGCGAAACTGCAACAATTGTTACAAGAGGGGAACGATTACGATCTGGTGATGGCGATCGGGCCGTTGCCGATGATGCGCGCCGTTGCCAACGTGACCAAAGAGGCCGCTATTAAAACCATCGTCAGTATGAATCCGATCATGATAGACGGTACCGGTATGTGCGGTGGATGCCGTTTAACGGTTGGCGGCGAAGTGAAGTTCGCTTGCGTCGACGGACCGGAATTTGATGCCCATCAAGTGGATTGGGATGAGGCGATGCATCGTTTGAACCAGTACAAGGAAGAAGAACATCAGTGCCGTTCAGGCCTGCATGGAAAGGCGAAGTGACAACAACATGGCGATCAATCAGCAAACAACCAAAACGCCCATGCCGGAACAAGATCCGTTGGTTCGCGCACGCAACTTTGAAGAAGTCGCGTGTGGTTATACCGAAGAAATGGTGGTAAACGAAGCGGCTCGTTGCCTGAACTGTAAAAACCCGTTGTGTGTAAAGGGGTGTCCGGTACACGTGCCGATTCCGCGTTTTATCGAACAAGTGGCAAACGGTGATTTTGAATCGGCCTATCGAATTATATCTGAAGCCAGTTCGTTGCCGGCGGTTTGTGGACGTGTATGTCCTCAAGAAACCCAATGCGAAGCAAAATGCGTTCGCGGCTTAAAAGGGGAACCGGTGGCGATCGGTCGGTTGGAACGTTTTGTAGCCGATCATCATATGAAACAACCCGAACAACTCGTGGCCGCTCCGCCGCACAACGGACATCGCGTAGCGGTGGTAGGATCGGGTCCTTCCGGTTTATCGTGTGCGGGTGAACTGGCACGGCGCGGTTATGACGTAACAGTATTTGAAGCGTTACATACCGCCGGTGGTGTCTTAATGTACGGTATTCCGGAGTTTCGGTTACCGAAACAGATTGTGCAACAGGAAATCGAAGGTTTAAAATCGCTCGGTGTCGATATTCAAACCAATATGGTGATCGGTAAAGTCTTATCGATTGACGAATTGACGGAAATGGGATATGAGGCCGTATTTATCGGTAGCGGTGCCGGGTTACCGAGCTTTTTGGGGGTCCCGGGCGAATCGCTGCTCGGAGTGCTGTCCGCTAATGAGTTTTTAACCCGTATCAACTTGATGAAAGGGTATCGCGACGACTACGATACGCCGGTTAAACGCGCCAAATCGGTGGCAGTAATCGGTGGCGGTAACGTGGCGATGGATGCGGCACGTTCGGCGTTGCGTTTAGGGGCGGAATCGGTCTCGATCGTGTATCGACGCGGCGAATTAGAGATGCCGGCCAGACTGGAAGAAATTCACCATGCAAAAGAAGAAGGTGTCAAATTTTCCTTGCTTACTGCACCGCTTTCGATCGTAGGGGACGAGGATGGACAGGTGAAAGGCCTGGTTTGTCAACGTATGCGAATGGGCGAGCCGGATGAATCCGGGCGCAGTCGTCCTATTCCGGTGGATAATAGCGAGTTTATATTGGATGTGGATATGGTTGTGGTGGCGATCGGTAACACGCCCAATCCGCTGATTCAATCCACAACGGCCGGTTTACAGGTTAATCGAAAGGGATGTTTGGTGGTGGATGAAAACACCTTGCAAACCACCAAATCCGGTGTATATGCCGGCGGTGACGCCGTGACCGGTGCAGCAACGGTTATTCTGGCGATGGGCGCCGGCAAAAAAGCCGCCAACTCGATTGACGAATACTTGCAAAAGAAATGAACCTTTTTGTACATTTTGTCAAATTATAGCAAAAACTTTTGACAATGGGCGAAAAAAATAAACAAAATGAATAAAAAAATCAAAATAAGTGTTGACATCGTCTCAAAATAAGAGTATATTTGGGTAAGTGCGTAAGCCAATTAGGCCTTTTCAGAGGAGACAGATAATGGAACCTATCTACAATACGGAAACGGCTAATTCCAGTACTGACGAACAGTTGGTGTTGGCAGCACAAACGGGATCGGATGAGGCGCTTGCTGAACTGATCATTCGGTTTGAACCGATGGTTCAGATGCAAGCGTCTAAGTTTTGCCGATTTGATTTGGCGCAAGAAGATCTCGCACAGGAAGGATTGTTAGCGATATTATCAGCAGTAAACGGCTTCGACATGAAAAAAGAAGTGCCGTTTAGTGCTTTTGCGGCCGTTTGTGTGCGCAATCGTATGATCTCTACCTTGCGGAAACACGCATCGGAAGATCAAGTGTCGTTGGATGAATGGGAAAACGATGCATCACTTTCGGTCGACGGACAAGTCGATCCGGCTTCGATGCTGATCCAACGGTACGAAGACGAACGATTGATGCAACATCTAAAAACTATCCTTACTGAACTGGAATATCAGGTGCTCGTATATCGATTGGCCTCGTATTCTTATGCGGAAATTGCGGAAACGTTCTCGATTTCCGACAAAGCGGTCGATAACGCTATGCAGCGTGTTCGCCGCAAACTTACGGCAGGGACTAATCTGCCGGATATAATTGGTCAGTAAACGGAGCAAACCGTTTTCTGTATATGCCCGAAAACTGTACGTCTGTTCGTCCGTCGCAGGGCAAATCACAACTTTATTAAAGCGAGGTAAAATCATGTACGAAGACAAGACCTTAGTCTGCAAGGAATGTGGCGCGGAATTTGTATTCACCGCTGGTGAACAGGAATTCTATGCTGAAAAAGGTTTCGTGAACGAGCCGCAACGTTGCAAAGCTTGCCGCGATGCCCGCAAAAATGCAGCAAAACCTGAACGCGAGATGCATACCGCCATCTGCGCCAACTGCGGCAAAGAAGCCAAAGTTCCTTTTAAACCGCGCGAAGATCGTCCGGTTTATTGCAGCGAATGCTTCGCAGCCATGCGTGGAGAGAACTGATTTATTATTGATCTGAACTCGAAACAACAAAAAAGAACCCGTTCTAAACAGACGGGTTCTTTTTTCATTTGTTGATATTTATCTGGTTTGGTGGCACACTACTACCGAAACGAGGGATGATATGCGATATCGTATAACCAAAGAAATCTGGTTGTTTGGAATTGGCGGAATATTGTACGGGTTGATCGAACTATGTTGGCGCGGTCGAACCCATTGGTCTATGATAATCGTAGGTGGTATTTGTTTCCGCTTGATTGGTTATATACACGAACGATATCGCGCCATATATTCCACCATCACGCGTTGCGCACTGTGTGCCGGTGTGATTAGTTTGGTAGAACTTATCGCAGGATTGATCGTTAATAAATGGTTTCAGCTGGACGTGTGGGATTATAGCCGAATACCCTTTAACATTTTGGGCCAAATTTGCCCCGTTTTCAGCGTTTGTTGGGGTGCGTTAAGTTTGCTTGCTAAACCGGTGTTTGATCGTTGTAACGCGCAAATAAAGCCACATCACAACCGTTGTTCACAACACGATGCCAACGGACACTCGTCACATTTTGGAGAACGGGCCGTGCAGGTATCTCTTCCGAACAATACCAGTCGATGACAGAAATCATTACTTTCTTCCGGCGGCAACACGGCGCGCAGTTGGTTTTCCACTTTTAAGGGATCTTTGGAATCACATAGTCCCAATCGGTTGGATATCCGGATACAGTGGGTATCCGCCACAACGGCCGGTTTTCCATACACATCGCCGCAGATCAAATTAGCCGTTTTGCGGCCAACACCCGGTAGTTTAAGTAACTCTTCGATGGTGTCCGGCACCTGTCCGTGATACACGTCGCGGAGCATTTGGCACATCGCCACGATATCTCGCGCCTTGGTTTTATACAGACCGCAGGAATGGATATACCGACCGACCTCTTCGGAATCAGCTTGCGCAAACGATTCAATGGTGGGGAATCGTTCAAATAAGGCCGGTGTAACCAGGTTCACGCGCGCATCGGTGCATTGCGCCGATAGGCGAACGGCGATCAACAGCTGAAACGGTTTATCGGATTGTAACGAACAAACCGCATCCGGATATTGCGTTTTTAACGCTTCTACAGCCTGCAAAGCGCGGGCTTTTTTTGCTTTCATATACATCACCGTGTTTTAGTATATCATGTTCACAAAAGCCCGTCAATGAACGATAAATTCTATGCGTGAAATTTATCGAAAATTCTTGTATATATGTATAAATGATGCTATAATGTTTTACATAGTATTACGACAAGAAAGGGGATAGGATATGGCACCGTTAGCCGAAAGAATGCGTCCTCAAACCATTGAAGATATGGTCGGTCAACCGCATTTGTTAACACAAGGAAAAGCATTTCGTAACATCATCGAATCCGGCCATATCCCGAACCTGATTTTTTACGGTCCGTCCGGCGTGGGCAAAACCACTGTGGCGGATATCATTGCCAAACGCACGGATAAACGCTTATACAAGCTAAACGGTACCACGGCGTCGATCGCCGATATCAAAACCGCGATCGCCGAACTGGATACGTTGGATGGTGCCGGCGGTATTTTGTTATACTTGGACGAAATCCAGTATTTCAACAAAAAGCAACAACAAGCTTTGTTGGAACACGTGGAAAACGGCCGCATCACCTTGATTGCCGCTACCACAGAAAATCCGTATTTTTACATTTACGGAGCACTGCTCAGTCGATCGACGGTGTTTGAGTTTAAATCGGTATCGGCATCGGAAATTAAGCGCGCGGTGGAAAACGCGTTCCGCTTTTTAGAACAAGAGCAACAATGTGAGATCACGGTTGAACAAGGTGTTGCCGAACATATTGCCAGCACAGCCGGCGGAGACGTGCGCCGCGCGATCAACACGGTGGAATTGTGTGTGTTATCTACGCCGATCAATGCAGAGGGCAACCGCATTGTCACGTGTGAGATTGCCAAACAAGTGGCTCACGCCAATCCGATTCAATATGATAAATCCGGAGATGCGCATTACGATATTGTGTCCGCATATCAAAAATCCATGCGCGGTTCCGATCCCGACGCGGCGTTACACTATTTAGCACGATTGCTCGAAGCCGGCGATCTGCCGTCGGCTTGTCGGCGTTTATTGGTTTGTGCTAATGAAGACGTGGGATTGGCGTATCCGATGATCATTCCTATTGTAAAAGCCGCTGTTGATACCGCTCTGCAGGTAGGTTTGCCCGAAGCGCGTATTCCGCTCGCGAACGCTGTGGTATTGGTAGCTTCTGCACCGAAATCCAATTCGGTGTATAACGGCATTAACCAAGCAATGCGCGACTTGGAATCCGGCAAAACCGGCGATATTCCGCGTACGCTGCAAAACAAACATTTCGATGGGGAAGATCAAGCACACAAAGGACAATTTTATCAATATCCGCACGAGTTTCCGGGACACTGGGTAGCACAACAGTATCTGCCGGATGAACTGAAGCACGTACGGTATTACACGCCGGGTGACAACAAAACCGAGCAAGCATTTACCGAGTATTGGAAAAAGATCAAAGGGCAATAAAACTGCAATCGACAAAATTCGCCCAAACATGGAAAATTGCTTGACTTTTCACGATAAACATTTTATATTGTTACTTGTCGTTCTTATTATAAGAAACGATGGAAAATTACCTATTATAGGGAATCTGAGGTGACAACGAGGTTTTTACCAAAAAACCTTGCATCTGTAGCAAGACACAAACGCAACAACCACACATCGCCGCAATCACGTAGTTGATTGTGAAAAACCCTTTGCGGAGGGCGTTGGAAAGGATGTTGCGGGTTCTGAAACAGAACTTCATTACCGCAAAGGGGGATGCACACAATGAATCAACAGAATATCATTACATTGCAGAACATCGCAGTTTCGTTCGATGGCGAACAGGTACTCGAAAACTTGAATTTGAGTATCAGCGACGGAGAATTTGTTACTTTGCTGGGACCGTCCGGTTGCGGCAAAACAACAACGCTGAGAATTATCGGCGGCTTCGTCACGCCGGACAATGGCGATGTTCTTTTTGATGGCAAAAAGATTAACGATCTGCCGCCTCATAAACGAAAAGTAAATACGATTTTTCAACGCTATGCTTTGTTTCCACATCTAAACGTGTTCGAAAACGTGGCGTTCGGATTGCGGTTGCAAAAGAAATCCAAATCTGAAATTCAAGAAACCGTAGAGCAAATGTTGAAAATGGTCAACTTGAAAGGGTTTGAAAAACGTTCGGTCGGCACCTTGTCCGGCGGTCAACAACAACGCGTGGCTATTGCGCGTGCGCTGGCCAACCACCCGCGCGTTTTATTATTAGACGAACCGTTGGCGGCACTGGATTTAAAACTGCGTAAAGATATGCAGGTCGAACTGAAAAGCATCCAACAAAACCTCGGCATCACCTTTATTTATGTAACGCACGACCAGGAAGAAGCCTTGTCCATGTCCGATACGGTTGTAGTCATGGATGCCGGTAAAATTCAACAGATCGGTACACCGGAAGATATTTATAACGAGCCGAAAAATGCCTTTGTAGCCGATTTTATCGGGGAGTCTAATATCTTAGATGGCATTATGCACGAAGACTATTTGGTGGAGTTTTTTGACCGTAAATTCCGGTGCCTAGATAAAGGGTTTGAACCGCACGAACCGGTTGACGTGGTCATTCGTCCGGAAGACATCGATATCGTATCGGCGGAAAAAGGTGATCTCATCGGCCGTGTGACGAGCGTAACCTTTAAGGGTGTCCATTTTGAAACCATAGTAGAATTTAAAGGCTTTAAATGGATGATCCAGACTACCGATTATTATGCGCCCGATTCGGTCATTGGAATTGTGCTGAATCCCGAAGATATTCATATTATGAAAAAATCGGAATATTCCGGTATGTTTGGCGATTATAGTTCCTATTCGGAAGAATTTGATGAGATGGCCGATCCGGACATCGACCTCGTTTCGGAAGAAAGCGGGGTAGAGGGATGAATAAAAGCCGCCTGTCTGCCGCGCCGTTTGCTTTGTGGATGACCTTGTTTACGGTTGTACCACTCGGCGTGGTGATCTGGTTCGCTTTTACCAACGATGCCGGCGAATTCACGCTCGAAAACATTTGGGCGATAGGGGATTATATCGGGGTATTTGCGAATTCCATTAAACTTGGGGCGATTGCCACGGCGATCTGCCTATTATTGGCGTATCCATTAGCATACAGTATCTCTCGTAAAAACCAACGAGCACAACAAACCATGGTAATGATGGTGATGTTGCCGATGTGGATGAATTTTTTGTTGAGAACGTATGCGTGGATGTCGATTTTAGAAAATAACGGTTGGATCAACCGTTTGTTCCGGATGATCGGCGTGTTGGGTGAAACCGAATCGTTTCCGTTGATTAACACCGAAGGCGCCGTTGTGTTGGGCATGGTATACAATTTCCTGCCGTTTATGGTCATTCCGTTATATTCGGTCATGGTGAAGATTGACGGTCGTGTAACCGAAGCGGCGCAAGATCTCGGTGCAAACGGTTATCACGTGTTTCGTCGTGTGATTTTACCGCTTTCGACACCCGGCATTGTAACGGGGATTACGATGGTGTTTGTACCGGCCGTCAGCACGTTTGTTATCAGTAAACTGCTTGGTGGCGGCAAGGATTTGATGATTGGCGATGCGATCGAGTTAAAATTCATCGGGCAAGCGCAGAATTATCACGTTGGTGCCTCGCTTTCGCTGATATTGATGATTTTAATTTTGATCTGTATGGTATTTACCAATAAAGTGGATAACACAAACGAGGAAGGCGGTGGGTTCGTTATATGAAAACGCTGTCTAAGATTTATAACGTGTTGATTTTTGGCTTTTTGTATTTACCGATTTTTCTGCTGATTTTATTCTCGTTTAACTCCACCCAAAACCGCGTAATATTTACCGGTTTTTCGCTTAGATGGTACGAGGATTTGTTTCACAACAGTGAAATCATGAATGCGCTCGGCGTAACGATTACTGTTGCGTTAATTTCCACGGTTGTATCCACCGTCATCGGTACGGCAGCGGCGCTCGGTATTCATCGAATGAACCGCAAACTGCGTAATGTTTTTATGGCGGTAAACAACCTGCCGATGGTTAATCCCGAAATTGTAACCGGTATTTCGATGATGTTAATGTTTGCTTTTATCTATCGCACGGTTGGCGTGTTGGAACTCGGATACGGTACCTTATTGATCTCGCACATTACGTTTTGTATCCCGTATGTGTTGCTGCAGGTCATGCCGAAACTGCGTCAAATGAACCAACACATGTACGAAGCGGCATTGGATCTGGGATGTCCGCCGTTTAAAGCGTTTTTCAAGGTGGTATTACCCGAAATTATGCCCGGTGTTGCGACCGGCGCCTTGATGGCGTTTACGATGTCGCTGGACGATTTTGTAATCAGTTTGTTCACGTCCGGATCAAGCGCTCAGAACTTATCGGTCAGTATCTATTCGATGGTAAAACGACACGTTACGCCGGAAATCAACGCCTTGTCGACCTTAATGTTCGGTACGGTATTAATTTTGTTAATCGCGATCAACGTGTTGCAAATTCGAGATGAGAATAAAAACAAACGGCGCTCGTAAGATGGGAGGAAGATCAGTCAAATGAAACGACTCATTTTGATGGTATTGTGTCTTGCTCTCGCGGTGTCTTTCTCCGGTTGTAACGACGTATTACAAGCCGAAGACAGTTGGGGTTGGAGTGAAGAAGAACAAGCCGATGCAACCGGTATTACGCTAAATGTATATAACTGGGGCGAATACATCGCACCGGATACCAACGATGCGTTCGAACATCTGACCGGCGTTACGGTAAACTATAAACAATTTACCGATAACGAAAGTATGTACGCAACCTTGATGGCCGGCGTCAGTTATGATGTGATTATTCCGTCGGACTATATGGTAGGCAAGATGCGCAACGAGGGATTGCTCGAACCGCTTAATTTCGATAATATCCCGAATTTTGCATTGATCGATGACAGTTTAAAAAATCCGGATTACGATCCGGAGAACCTGTATTCGGTTCCGTATACGTGGGGAACGGTCGGTATTTTCTATAACGAAAAATTTGTAGACGAAGAAGACTTAGCGCAAGGTTGGAATCTGCTTTGGGACAAGAAATACGCCGGCAAGATCTATATGTTCGACAATCCGCGTGATGCGTTCGGTATTTCACTCAAACGGTTGGGATATTCGATGAATTCCACTGATAAAGGGCAGATCGAAGAAGCGTTTGAAGAATTAAAGAAGCAAAAACCGATCTTGCAACAATACGTGATGGATCAGATCTATAGCAAAATGATCAACGAAGAGGGATGGATCGCCCCGTATTATACCGGCGATGGTGTTATTATGATGGATTCCGAAGAAGGAAATGAGCATATTAAATGCTTTATCCCGGACGAAGGAACCAACCTGTTCGTTGATGCGATGTGTGTTCCCAAAGGCGTAAAACACAAATCTCAAGCAGAATCGTACATCAATTTTATGTGCCGCACGGAAGTGGCACTCGCGAACGCGGAAGAAATCGGATATTCCACACCGCACACCGAGGCGTTAGCGCAATTGGATCCGTTTTATGCCGATAATCCGGTGTTTTATCCGCCGGAAGAGGTACTCAATAAAGCGGAAATCTTTATCGCATTACCGGAAGAGTGGAATACTTACTATGCCCAACTTTGGGAACGTTTAAAGATGTAACAAAAGGGGGAGAAAGCCGCCTATGAAACGGATTGCACAGTTCGAAAAGGTAAGCCGCGCACAGTTCCAAACCGACTGGGAAGACACGTTTGGTGGAAAACTCGCATCGGATTACGATGGTATTACCTTGCCACGCCGGGCAACGGCTGGTTCTGCCGGGTATGACTTTTTCTTAACGTGTGACGTGTGTTTGGCACCGGGAGAAACGGTTAAAATCCCGACCGGCATTCGTGCCAAAATCGACAACGGATGGGTGTTAAAACTGTATCCGCGCAGTGGTCTGGGTTTTAAATTCCGTCTACAGCTCAACAATACGGTCGGCATTATCGATAGCGATTATTACCATTCCGATAATGAAGGCCATATCTTTATCAAAATCACCAACGATTCCAACGAAGGCAAAACGGTTAGTCTGAAAAAAGGGGACGGTTTTGCACAAGGAATTTTTGTGGAATACGGAATCACAATGGATGACGACGTCACCGACGTGCGAAACGGCGGATTCGGTAGCACCGGTACTTAAATAGCAACTAATAAAAGGCATAAGCAGCACTTTACTGCTTATGCCTTTTATCTTACTGTTATCGAGCTCTAAAGGTAGCGCATTCGGTTTCGCCGCAAGTACAAGCGTTGCAGTTTTTTACCGATACGCTGGGAGCTTCACAACGTCGATCTTCGTTGTATACGCAATTTACCGCATCACAGGTAATGGTCAGCGACTGGTTCGGACGCTCGTAACCGACGTTGTTGGTCGCGCCTTCCGGAATCTTGGTAAAGGAATCACAGCGAGTATCCTTGCTGCTTTTGGCCGATGTGCCGCCAACATGGATCTCGTTTCGGCAACAACAATGTTGAGAGTTGCTGCTGCAATGGATAACATCACACGACAAATTGGTTTTCATCATTTTAAAACACCTCATTTAGAATGAATACAGGGGAGCAACCATATCATGTGCAAATTTTCCTGTTTTATTCATTTTTAAATTTCAAAACACAAAGTCTTTTAGAGAACATGATTGCTTGCACGCAGATTATTTACGTGTATTAAGATGCACCTATAAATACATCCGGCCGTTTTTTTAAATCGTACCCAGGAGAGAGGGATTTGTGCCATACCCCTAAAAAAACACACGTAACTATACAAAATGAATATTGTCGAAGAAAAGGAGAAATGAACTATGGCAAAGGTACAAGATGCGATGGTAGTGGGTTTGAAGGCATTCAAATCGAAAAAAACTGGTCAGGAATACTTTTTGATCAACGTATTGTTCGAGGATCCCGAAATGACGGCAGGGATGAACTGTGCGAATGTCTTCATCAATGAAGACGAATTCAAAGAACTGTTGGGCACTTGGCGCTCAACAGACGGTGATGGTGTAACAATTTCGATCTTCTGCGTAGGTGGACGGGTCGAATACGTTAAGTAAACGAGAAAGGAGAATGCACAATGACTATGCCGATTACCGCAGAGGTGACCACCGCTTCGCAAGAATTGAGCGCTTTTATGGATACCATCAAAACCGCCTTGGCTGATATGACCGCCAGCAACCTGGGCACCATTTTGGTGGCAGGTCTCGGTATCACGATCGCCCTTGTTCTCGCGTGGTTCGCTTATCGTTGGCTCACTCGCAAGTTGAGCGGCGCGATGAAGTCCGGCAAACTGGGCTGATTAAAAAAGAGGGCAGAGCAATCTGCTCTCTTTCTTTTTAGGAGGAAAATCAAATGACAATAGAAAAAGCAGACTATTTGCCCAAATTTAACCTTAAAGGTATTGGGGATAAGATACGTTTAAACGCTTTTAAAGGCACCGAAGACAGTTTTCCGTATGATGGTCTTTGGATGTTTTCGGGTTCGCAAGGCTCGGGTAAAACCTTATTGATGATGCACGCTGTTCGAGATATTGTGACCGCATATCCTGACGTATTGATCGTGTCAAATATTTCTATCTTCGGTGTTCCGTCCATCCCATACCAAGGCATTGAAGATTTTGAAAAATACAACAACGGCAAAAAAGGCATAGTGTATGTGATCGACGAGATACACACGTTGTTTAATTCGCTCGAAAGCAAGAATATGCCTGTTAGTACTATTCAGGTTTGGTCGCAAAACCGCAAGAATCGCCGTGTAATCCTTGGAACAAGTCAACGGTTCACCCGTATTGCCAAAGGCATTAGAGAGCAATGCAAGTGGCATTATGAGTGTTCTGGGGATTTTCTCGGTTTAATTTATAAATACCGTGTCCTTGACGGTGGCAACTATAACGACGAAGGAAAGTATATTCTTAAAGAAGACGAAGAAATGCCACGTAGACACTTTTACATCCCAAACAAAAACGCAATGTTGATGTATAACACACTCGAAGTAGTCCGGCGTGATGATGGAAAGGATGATGAAAAATGATCTTTATTGCCGAAGCATTTGGCGCGATTTTCCCTCATGTGTTTATACTCTGCTGTTATTATATCGTTGTTACAATGGTAGTTCGCGCTTTTAAAGGGGGTAGTTTGTAATGACACAAGTGACAGACTCCTGGAGTAGTATTCCCAGCACGGTCGTGAACATCATCAAAAACAAAATCGGCGCATTTGATGATGCCGTGATTTTGCAAACTGGCGATTATGAATATACCGCACAGATCGAAAACAAGATCACCGGCGCGGTCGAACAAATCAGGGTATATCGTACGTCAAGTTCCGGCTATTCTACGTATTGGTCTACCGCAACCACGTCGATCGACGAAATGTCGTACACCTGTAACAACGAATACTACGCATATAGCACGATCGGGTTCGGTCAACCGATCATCGACAATCAAGCGAGAATCTCAAGCATTGCGAACGTCAGCATTATGTGTTTTTTGGTTCTCGCGGTATTCTTCGGAATGATCTTCGGAAGGCGGCGATAATATGAAACAACAGGTTATCAAAAAAGCAATTTCGGTGTCGACTTGTTTGTTATTACTTGTGGCTATTATCGCTATGCCGGTGTCTGCAAACACATTGAGAAAGATTGATCATGTGAAAGCAACTGAAGAATCGACTTATTTGTGGTATACCGGTGCTCCGGATGAAGAATACGAGTTGATTGTGAATGGTACAGATAAAGTATCAAAGGATGTAGCCGGAACACCGCATGATTTCTTTTATGCAGGCTTTGATAATGCCATTAAGGTGACGGATTATTCTTGGTTATGGGTTGAGTACAGTATTCCCATAACGCTTGAGGTTGGCGAAGGCTACAATATAACGTTTCCGATAAACTATTTTGCAGATAGTGAAATAGATCACCGGTCTATTGATTATGTTCTTCAAATGTTTGATGAAGATGGTTATTCTTATCACGGTGATATTAAGAGCAATAATGTGAAAGCATATTACGGTGATATGGGTATTGAGCATTACCAGGGTGAAATCGTTTTTGAGGGAATAAACGAAGAAGAGAGCCCAATTGTACTGATAACTATTCAATTTATTATGGATGATTTTACATCATTAGGCAGTGGACATCACGGTTTTATGTTTGGCTTTTACGATGATATTACTGTTACAACCGGTGATATGATCGGCGAACAAGATCATATTGAAGACGAAGCCGGCGGATATGCCGAAGACGTGCAAAACATGTTGCCGATCCCGGACACCGGAAATATCATCGGTGCTATGTCAAACCTGGTCGGCGCTTTTTCGGTCGATGATACCAAAGGAGCCGTGCTAACGATCCCACGTGTGGCCATCCCGGCGATCGATGGAGTATTTGAGGAAATACCTTTGTTAGAGGAACAAAAAGTCGACTTTAACGATTACGTAGAGATGATACCCGAAGCGATAGTAACATTAGTACGTAATTTGCTATCTTGCGCCCTTGTAATCTATTGCATCAAGGAAATATACGATGTGATCTATATTATACTCGCGTATAAAAAAGACGGGGGTGGCGCGTAATGGGTGATTTAGTCAAATGGGGATTACTCATTGCAGGTATAGTGATCCTGGTCGCAATGGTCCTGCAACTCCCGATCTTCGCGGTCGATCTCGGCGCCTTCGGTGACGGTATCGCCGCGATTCTCGACGTATGTGGTGATGCACTCGTATTCGCTAGATCTGTCGTGAACTTGTTCTTGACCGATTGGGGCGCAACCATTTTGACTGGCTTGTTGGTATGGATTTTCTTGCGGTGGTTGCTCATCAAGAACATCGGTACCATCATTGCCGTCTATAATTACCTTTTCCGCTGACGGATAGTAGGAGTGTCCGCATCGGGGGAAGCCCGTAGGGTGCCGATGCAACGTCTGATTTTCCCGATAGGGAACGGTAGAAACAAGAAAACCCCCGATCAGGGCGAATGCCCTTCGGGGGTTTTCTGTTACCGTTTCGGATATGGCAAATTATCGGGCAAGCCGAGAATGTAATCTGCGCTGACGTGGTAAAACATTGCTAATGTGCTGATATGCTCGATCGGGATTGGTCGTATACCACGTTCATACTTGCCGTAATAACTGCGATCTGTTTTCAAAATGTCTGCTACGTTCTGTTGGGTTAGGTCGTGATCTTCACGTAAATCTCGTAGAATTTCAAAGTATTTTTTCATAATTCGCACCTACCTTCAGTGCAATTGTATCACGGGTCATAAATTTCCCTCTTGACAAGGGTCACAAGTGGCCCTTAATAGAGTTATGGGGCACAAATGACCCACACACCTACTCTTTCCTGATCTGTGGGACCGCCTTACAGATCGGGGAAGGGTAGGACAAAAAAGAAAGGCGGTAAAGAAAATGAGAAAACTCGACAGAAACGAACGAAAACGGCTAAAAGAGATCACCGACAAAATGACAGATCAAGAGTTGGTCCAGTTCACCGAAGGAGCACTCGACGAAGCAATGCACGACATAACGAATGAGTTTTTGGGTGATCAAGTACATTATTTGATGAAATTGTGCTTTGGGCGCGGAATTTTCAAAAACATATCTCCCGACCTTATGAGGGGGATATAGGGGGTGTACTACGACACACCCCCATGTGATCATTGATCATTGATCAAAATTGAGGTGTAAAAATTGGCAGAAGGTTCTAAAAGATATCGCAATTTTGCCTCGATCGTCTATCCCGAGAGTGCACCCGAAGGGTGGTTGCAGATACTCGGTGAAGAGTTAGTCCCTGCGTTTGTTAGTCCATTACACGATAAAGATTTTGACCCAACGGGCGAACCTAAAAAAGCACACTACCACGTGTTGTTGATGTATGAAGGTGTGAAGACCTTCGAACAAGTGCAAGTCCTTTTGGATAAAATCGGCGGTGTCGGTTGTAAGCAAGTGCAGAGTATTCGGGCATACGCTCGGTATTTGTGTCACATGGATAATGCCGACAAACACCAATATGAACAACAAGACGTGACCTCGTTCGGCGGTGCTGATTACGTTGGCGTGTGCGGATGTGCGCTTGATCGTTACAAGGCAATAGGGGAAATGATCGACTTTTGCAACGAGATGTCTATCGTCAGTTATGCTGATCTACTGGACTACTCAAGACGTGAACGGTTCGATTGGTTCCGTATTCTGTGCGATAGTGGCACGTTGGTAATGCGTGAGTTCCTAAAATCCAAACATTGGACAATGACTAAAGGGTCGGATGCAGGATGAACGATAGACGATTTCGAGAAATGATCGCATCGTATATGTATTTGAAAGCACAACGGCTGGATGATGATATACGGATAGCGGTCGACAATCTGTGGCAGATGCACAAGCCTGATCACGAACATATTGAACGTGTAAAAGAGTGTTTATACCGTAAAGCAGAGTTTGAATTGACGTGCAGGGAGATAAGGCATCTAATGTGGTTGTATTTGTAAATTGGGCATAATGTCCAATTGCAAACTATACAAAATGAATATTTTGTATAGTTGAGGGGATACCAAAAACACTAAGAAGGCCGTTATGGCGTGGTTTTGGGGCCTTTTGGGTTAACAGAGGCTTTTTTGCTGGATCTCAGATCAATTATCCAATTTCTATCGGATGATATCTGATGAATGTATCAATTATCCAATCCGTTTCTATTCCTTTTTATAATTATGTTTTTATTTCTTTTTGCAACGCTGTTATCGTCTCAGTTTTTTTGAAACGATGTTCGGTTCATTGGAATTAACGCTATCGGCTGACAGACGTACGTATAATGACCAAATCGGCGTAAATCGGCGCAAAAATGTTATGCAATCGGTTAATACAAGCAATTTAATCGTTTAAGCGATTAGCGCTTGAACCATAACTCGTGGCATATATGCTGTGTTGATTTTGCCGAAAACACTTGTTTTTTGATAGCATGCCATTTATATGCGGGTATGATTAAAAATATCTTATACCCTTTTGCGATCATACACCCCTCTTCAATGTGATGAAATTTCACATAAAAGGGAGTATTGTGCTTTTGCATAATTTGTGATACACTAATACTAATAACATAAATCGATTTAGCAGGAGGCGATTTGCTTGAAAAAAGAATATTGGCAGCAATCGTCCCCTTTGTTGCGCGAATATTTAGGTTATATGGAAACTATTAAAGGGCGCTCCCCTGCTACGGTAAATGAGTATTTCACCGATTTACGCACTTTTTTTCGGCATATTAAGATAATGCGTGGTTTGGTACCGGCCGATACGCCCGAAAACGAAATCACCATTGAAGACGTGGATATTCAGCTAGTTCGGGAGATTACCTTGACCGACGTATACGAATTTATGAATTTTTTGCGTGAAGATCACGAAAATAATAATAAAACGCGCGCACGCAAAACGACATCGTTGCGTATGTTTTTCCGGTATTTAACCGATCGCACCCACCAATTAGAGATCAACCCGGTGCAAAATTTAGATACCCCGAAAACCAAAAAATCCTTACCGAAATATCTTACGGTCGATCAATCGATCGAACTGTTACAATCGGTAAATGGTCCCTATCGCGAACGCGACTATTGTATGCTGACTTTATTGCTAAACTGTGGATTACGGCGCGCAGAATTGGCCGGCATTAATCTAAAAGACATTTCCTCCGAACGCACCTTATTGGTGCGCGGAAAAGGCAATAAAGAACGGGTATTATATCTAAACGATGCGTGTTGGGAAGCCATTCAAGCCTATTTGAAAGTGCGTCCGGTAGACGGTGTGATCGATAAAAACGCTTTGTTTTTAAGCCGATTGAAAAAACGCATCAGTTTACAGGGTGTGCACGTCGTAGTAAAAGGTTATCTTCGTCAAGTACAAGGTGCTGAAGAAATGTCCACCCATAAACTGCGCCACACGGCCGCTACGCTGATGTATCAACAAGGCGGCGTGGATATTCGCGTGTTGCAGGATATTCTCGGACATCAAAACTTAGGCACTACCGAAATCTACACACACTTGTCGTCTGAACAAGTTAAGCGCGCAGTGGAAAGTAATCCTTTGGCACATCAACATATCTCTAAAAAATCCCAATCATAATAAGAGGCAAATTGCAAACAATAGTATCGGCGCCAATGATACTTATGGATCTGCGTTTGTGTATCATGAATGCCAAAAAAAGAGCTTACAAAGAAGATTGTTCTTTGTAAGCTCTTTTGCTTTATAACCAAGACAGTTCCGTTTCACTGCACTTGGGACGATTCATTAAGATATCAACCGCTTCTTTGGCCGACCTATGCTTATAACACACAGCATAACATTGTTCCACAATCGGCATATCCACTTGTAATTGACAAGCTAACCGATAGGTAGATTTAGCCGCTAAATATCCTTCAACTGTCCCGATATTGGCGACTGCATCTTCAGGAGAACAACCTTGTCCGATCAAAATACCGGCACGACGATTACGCGAATGCATACTACCGCACGTCACAATCAAATCACCAATGCCGCTAAGCCCGGCAAAGGTTTCCGTTCTGGCGCCGAGTTTTGTTCCAAGACGCGCCATTTCGGCCAATCCTCTCGTCATCAACGCCGCTTTGCTGTTATCGCCCAAATTCAACCCATCGATAATACCAGCCGCTAATGCAACCACATTTTTCAGTGCGCCGCCTAATTCTACCCCGATGATATCGTCGGTGGTATATACGCGAAACGTCGGGTTCATACAAATATCCTGAACCGTTTGCGCAGCGCGCAAATCCGCACAAGCGGCACAAAGACTGGTCGGCATCGCACGGGCCACTTCTTCTGCGTGGGACGGGCCGGACAATGCCACCACCGTTGCTTGAGGAATCTCTTGCTTGATAACGGTAGAAAACCGTAAATGCGTACCATCTTCCAATCCTTTACCGGCATTGGCGATGATCATGCCGTCCGGCAAGATTGATTTTAATCGTTTAGCCGTTTCCCGAATAGCAAAGGACGGAACTGCCATAATCACCAAATCAACATCAACTGCACAGGTAATATCAGTAGTCAATATAATGCGCGGCGATAATGCCACATCCGGCAACAACTTTTTATGTTGACCAAATCGACGCATCTGAGCAATTTCGTCGTCGAATGGTGACCATAACGTCACCTGATGACCAAATCGATCCAGCATAACGGCTAACGCCGTTCCCCATCCGCCGGATCCTAAAATCGCGATATTTGCCATGTTTTTACCCCTGTTTTTTCGATTTCCCTATGGAAATTTTACTTTCGGTTCCTTGCACGATACGTTTAATATTCGAGGCATGTTTAATGATCAAAACGGCCAATACTATAATCCCGACACCGGTACAAAACCACGCAACGATCGGCGGTTGTTGATACACATAGGTGCGGAACACAAACGTCAGTGTTACTACGGCGCAGGACGCAATCATCGATCCAAGCGATACCATTTTACTGATTGCAACCACAACCGCAAACACAGCCAGACCAATCAATGCCACCCGATAGTCTAGGATCAAGAACAGGCCAAATGCCGTGATAACCCCTTTGCCACCTCGAAATTTAAAGAACAACGGATACAAATGCCCTAACACGCAGAACACGCCGGCCACATACGAACCGATAATTCCGACATATTCTGCCTGGGTGTAATCCGGGTTGATCATATAGACAAACAATTGACGACCGATCAACACCGATAACACACTTTTCCCCAAATCGCCAATGGCGGTAATGGCAGCCGGCCAAACGCCTTGCGCACGCAACACGTTAGTTGCGCCGGCATTACCGCTACCGTAGTTGCGAATATCGGTGCCGGAAAACCAGCGCGTTACCAGGATCGCAAAGCTAATACTACCGAGCAAATACGAAATCACGGCCACTAACAACGTTAAGTGCCACGTATTGGATAAAAAAGACAAGATACTTTCCATATTGAATCACCCTTAAACGTTTTTATCCCCTTTTTCCCGCACGATAAACCGAACCGGTGTACCTTCTAACCCAAATGTGTCACGGATCTGGTTTTCCAGATATCGTTGGTAGGAAAAATGGAACAAATCGGCTTTGTTGACAAAACACACAAAAGTCGGCGGACAGGTCGACGATTGTGTCATATAATAAATACGCAGTCGTTTTCCTTTATCCGTAGGCGGTTGTACGCGCGAAGTGGCTTGCGCCAAAATCTCGTTTAATGTACCGGTGGGGATTCGCATTGAATTTTGCCGATGAACCGACACGATCATATCAAACAATTTATCCACGCGTTGTCCGGTTTTGGCTGATAAAAACACAAACGGTACATAAGACATAAACGAAAAATCTTCTTTGAGTTTCCGTTTCATTTGATCCATGGTTTTATCGCCTTTTTCCACCGCGTCCCATTTGTTGATCGCGACAATGCAGGCTTTTCCTTGTTCGTGCGCAATACCGGCCACCTTACTATCCTGCTCGGTAAAGCCTTGTGTACCGTCAATCATGATGACACACACATCCGCACGATCCACCGCCATTTGTGCACGTAAAATACTGTATTTTTCCACTTCGTCATCCACGCGACTCTTACGGCGGATGCCGGCCGTATCGATAAACACAAATTTCCCGTGTTCATTTTCGATCGGCGTATCAATCGCATCACGTGTTGTGCCGGCAATCGACGATACGATGGCACGTTCTTCGCCGGCAATGGCGTTGATCAACGAGGATTTACCGGCATTGGGGCGGCCGATAACCGCAACTTTAATCTGGTCGTCTTCTTCCCCATCGTCGATATCTTCGGGTAAATACGCACACACAGCGTCCAACAAATCGCCGGTTCCGTGCCCATGTACCGACGAAACCGCGATCGGATCCCCTAAACCGAGGTTATAAAACTCATAAAAAGCCGGCGGCACATCGCCGATTCCATCACACTTATTAACGCATAACACAATCGGTTTTCCGCTTCTTTGCAGCATGGACGTCACATCCATATCGTTTGCGGTAACGCCGGACAACAAATCGGTCACCAACACAATGACATCGGCTTGTTCAATTGCCAACTGCGCTTGTTTGCGCATTTGTGACAAGATCACATCATCCGTTCTAGGTTCGATACCACCGGTATCGGCCAGCATAAAGGTGCGGCCGCGCCATTCACACGGGGCAAAAATGCGATCACGCGTAACGCCCGGCGTATCTTTAACGATAGATAGGCGTTGTCCAATCAATTTATTAAATAAAGTAGATTTGCCGACGTTGGGACGTCCCACCACGGCCACTATGGGTTTTGACATAGAATCACCGTCTTTTAAACTTCCTTGTTTCTAACAAGATTATGCCATTTTTCCACCGATTCGTCAACCGATGTTTTTGTCGAAATATAAAAACAGAGAAGGATATATAACGTCCCTCTCTGTTTTTATCATTTCTTCAACATTACGCGTCAACTTTAACAACCTGCTGGCCGTTATAATAACCGCAGTTTGCGCAAAGGCGATGCGGGCGTTTGTATTCGCCGCACTGCGGGCAACGCATCAGCGCCGGCGCGTCCAGTTTCCAGACGTTGTTACGTCTTTTGTCGCGACGAGCTTTCGAATGTTTTCTCTTGGGTACCGCCATGTCAGCACCTCCTTATAATAATCAGCAAAAATCAGTTGATTAACTGTTTTAATATCTCAAGCCGTGGGTCAACTTCGTCATGCTGACAACCACACAAGCCTTGATTCAAGTTCTTCCCGCAACGGACACACAATCCGCGACAATCGGGCTTGCAAAGGTTTTTCATGGGCAGATTTAACAGAAGATCCGCCTGAACCAATTCGTCCAGAGCCAGTTCAAAGTTTTCCACCACTAAGAACTCTTCGGTATCTTCACCCGCTACCGTCGTTACCAAAATGTGATCCATTTTAAATGAACGGTTGTCCGACATCGGTTCTGCACATCGGTCACACGTGCCGTCATACGTATACGACACCGTAGCGGATAACCGCACGACACCGGCCGATTCGGCGACCTGTCCTTTGACATGAACCGGTTTGACAAACGGGCAAACACCTTGCCATTCCAATGAAGAAAAATCCAGTTCGGTATCAATCGGGATGGACGATGTATCCCCCATAAATACCGATTTTA
This sequence comes from Acutalibacteraceae bacterium, assembly GCA_045544455.1. Classification (GTDB taxonomy): domain Bacteria; phylum Bacillota; class Clostridia; order Oscillospirales; family Acutalibacteraceae; genus JAZPYZ01. Next base: position 40,240 of record JAZPYZ010000019.1, read on the forward strand.
GTTGTAATAACATAGTTCACCTCATAGGTCACGCAAAATATTATATATATAAAGTATAGATTTGTCAATACTTTTTTACGATATTCTGCGGAAAGCTCCTGCACGTAATTGTGCCAATAAATCCTTGTTTGACCGAATGGGATATACCTCGACAATACCGCCGGTACATGCCGAATGTATATCGTGGCAATCCGAACCTGAAACCCCAACCAAACCGTACCGTTGCGCCGCTTCCAGCGCTTTCTCGTTACGGTTGGTGTGTTTAGGTTGTCCGTTAAACACTTCGATCCCGTCAAGATATGCTACCGGACACAACTCGTTGTGGTCACGGAAAGGATGCGCTTGTATCACCAATAGCCCGTTCTGTTTCGCCAAAGCATAAAAGGCAGCTTCGTTCATAGCGTATAAGCGGGGATATTTTCGTAAAAACTCCGGGGTTACACCATACACCAAATAATCGTTAGCGTTGTGTTGAAACCGCAACTCAATTCCTAGCAAGACCGTCATACCGCAGGCATCGCCAGCACGTTTAACCAAGCGATATCCCAGTAAAAATCGTTCAATTTTATCCGACCACGAAAGTGTCGTAGTTTCGAAAAACGTGTCGACATAATGATCGGTCACTACCAAACCACTATACCCTTTTTCGCGATATATTGCCACCAACTGTTCTGCCGACAATTCGGCGCATTCGCTGGTTTCGGATGTGTGCAGATGCGTTTCGAACACGGTGTTGCCCCTCCTTTCCTATTTCAAAAGTGAGGCCCTTGACAGAAACCTGCCAAGGGCCTATTCACACAGAAAAATCGTATGTTAGATTTCCTTGGTGATGGTGGCCAAACGTTCCGGAATTTCGCTCGCGTCAGCCGATACCGACATAACGATATTGATGTTGGCTTTTTGAGCCATCACGTGCAGTTTTTCCACAAAACGAGCCAATTCTTCTCTGTCACCGCCGCCGATTTTCAAGGTCGAATCGACAAAAATATCGGTGATATCGTAGTTGCCGGCGCACATACCGGCAACAAAGCCATAGAACGTGTCATATCCGTTAATGCCATATTCTTCGGCGACCGCCAAACGAGCTTTATGACTCACATCATAAGTTACAGTGTTATCTTTTTCGATAAACACTACGTTCCCGTTCGAAGATGCTACCGCTTCGTTACACATAGCGAGTAACCGTTTGGTTTTTCCGGAGCCTTTTTTCCCGAGAATCAAAGTAATCATAGTTCTTCCTCCTACGTATAATTTGCCGTGTAAACGGCTTACGTCCTTTGTTATTAGCCCTGTAAACGTTGTTCCAAAGCTTCTTTTTCGTTTTCGTAGCCCGGTTTACCGAGCAACGCAAACATGTTCTTTTTATAACTTTCCACACCCGGTTGATCAAACGGATTGACACCGAGCATATAACCCGAAATCGCACACGCTTTTTCAAAGAAATAGATCAAATAGCCGAGTTCCTCTTCACAGATCGACGGAATATCGAGCACCAAACTCGGCGTTCCACCGTCAGCATGCGCTAAAATCGTACCTTCAAACGCTTTTTTATTAATAAAGTCCATCGTTTTACCGGCCAAGAAATTCAAACCGTCCACATTTTCCGGATCCTCTTTCAAAGTAATCTCCGCTTGCGGTTTGTTGATCTGCACCACCGTTTCAAACAACACGTTCGCGCCATCCTGAATGAACTGGCCCAGCGAATGCAGGTCGGTAGAAAACACGACCGAAGTCGGCAACAAACCTTTGCCGTCTTTTCCTTCACTTTCGCCGTACAGTTGTTTCCACCATTCCGACATCATAGCGTAACACGGTTCATAACTAACCATCATTTCCGACACACGGCCTTTGCGGAGCAAAATGTTGCGCGCCGCCGCATAGCGATAACAATCGTTTACGTTGATATCCGGGTTTTGCAATGCATCGTGCGCTTGTTGAGCACCACGCATCAGTTTTTCGATATCACAACCGGCCACCGCAATTGGCAACAAGCCAACAGCCGTCAACACCGAGAAACGACCGCCGACATCATCCGGCACAACAAAGGTTTCGTATCCTTCTCGGTCTGCCAATCCTTTTAACGTGCCGCGAGCCTTATCGGTTGTCACGAAGATGTGCTCTTTTGCTTTTTCGGCGCCAATGGTTTTTTCCAAATAATCACGGAACACGCGGAACGCTACCGCCGGTTCGGTTGTGGTGCCGGATTTGCTGATGACGTTGATCGATACACGACGTCCTTCACAAATCTCCAACAGTTCGGACAATGCCGTCGAACTGATGCTATTACCGGCAAAATAGATATCCGGCGTATCTTTAGATTTGTTGTTATATAACGGCGATTTCAAAAACTCGATCGCTGCGCGAGCACCGAGATACGAACCGCCGATACCGATCACAATGAACACATCGGTATTTTGCTTAATGCGCTTAGCTGCCACTTGAATACGGCTGAATTCTTCTTTATCATAATCATACGGTAACGTTAACCAACCGAGAAAATCGTTCCCTAAGCCGGATTTAGCATGAAGCATATCATGCGCTGCCGTTACCTGTGATTGAATCCCTTCCCACTCGTGAGAACGGATAACACCGTTTAAATAATTAGTTTTTAACGAAACGCTCAACCTGTTTGACTCCCCTTTTGTATTTGCTTACATCTATTATAAAAGATTATGCCCCAATTTTCAACTGTTTCAAGCGTATTTTTCTATAAAATATTTCGATAACACGAACCTAAGCAAGCAAAGTAGATAACAAGCGGCCAAGCGCTCGCCAAACCGTCATGCGCGATACCGTTTCGGCAGCACGAATCGTATAGGTTGCGACCGGCTCTTCGTTCAGCAAATAGGTCATCGTCCCCACCGCTTGGCGCGGTTCGACCGGTGCCGTAATCGTTTCATCCAATTCTACCACACTGGTAATATCTTTCTCGTGTCCTTTTTTTAACAAGATCGCTTCCGGTGCATCTACTGTCACCGACACCTGAGGTTGTGTTCCGTGTAATACACGTACCGTATCATCCAACGTTACATCCGGCCGATATAAAGTATAGTTTGCAAACCCATAGTCCAACATTTTACGAGCACCGCCAAATCGTTCATCCGTCGTGGAGCAACCGAGAATAACCGCTACAAAGGAAATCTCATCTCGGGCAGCGGTAGCAGCTAAACAGTGCCCTGCCGCAGAGGTGGTGCCGGTTTTTAAACCCGTTGCCCCATCGTAAAACCGAACCAGTTTATTGGTGTTTACCAGTTGCGAAGCTCCATTACGTAAGCTATCCATCCAAATGGTGGTGTATTCGGTGATTTTATCATGTTTCATCAACTCGCGCGACATCACCGCCACATCATAAGCCGACGATACCGCTTCATCGTTTAAACCACTACAATCTAAAAAGTTGGTATCGTTCATGCCAAGTTCTTTGGCGCGTTCGTTCATCCTCGCAACAAACCCTTCGATCGAACCGCTTACTTTTTCCGCCAATGCCGCACACGCATCGTTAGCCGATACCACGGCAGCGGCTTTTAACAGTTCGTGAACCGTCATGCACTCCCCTTCCTCTAACCATATCTGCGATCCACCCATCGAAGCCGCCGTTGCGGAACAAACCACCTCATCGGTTAACGTCAGTTGTCCATCATCTATCGCTTCCATAACCAACAACAATGTCATGATCTTGGTCACCGAGGCAATCGGCACCGGCGCATGCTCGTTAGTCGCTATCAACACCTCACCGGTAGATAATTCCATCAACACGGATGATTTTCCACCAACTTCCGGCGTTGGCACCGCGGAAACGTCTTCGGACGGTACAAACGTGGTGAGTTGATCCCACGTTTCCCCGGATTCAAGATCGAAAATAAGTTGCGGTATTTCTTCCGCACGTACCACGGCACCGAAAAACCCGATCGCACCGATACATACCGTGGCGATGGTTCGTTTCCACCACATATTCATCTCTCCTTGCAGACTTTTTGATATATGTGTATGCAACACAATTACACAATATATCTTGAAAAACGATTGAAAAACCATCTGTTCTCTGTTATGATAAAAAAGATGAATTTTCCACAAGAAAGAGAATGACTATGAATATATGGTTTCACACCTTAGGGTGTAAAGTGAATCAATATGAAACGCAAGCGATGATGTCCATCATGCGCCAAAACGGGTTTGTGGTTGGAGAACTAACCGGCGATACATCCGTTGGGCACGATGTGATCGTAATCAATTCCTGCACCGTAACCGGCGAAAGTGATCGAAAACTTCGTCAATTGCTTCGCCGGTATCGCCGAACCTATCCGGATGCCATTCTGGTGTTGACCGGTTGTATGCCACAAGCGTTCCCTAAACAAGCCGAAACTCTGACCGAAGCGGATATTGTGCTCGGCAACGATGCCCGCCGCCAACTACCGGATCATTTGAACCGGTTTCTCATGAACGGACAACGTGTCGTATCGATTGGCGAACACACCAAACAGTTTGAACCGTTGTCGATCGATTCGTTTGAGGGACGTACACGCGCTTTTCTGAAAATTGAAGACGGGTGCAACCGCTTTTGTTCGTATTGTATTATTCCATATGCGCGTGGCAGAGTGCGTTCCAAACCGCTCGACGATCTTCGCGACGAAGTGGCGGCACTGGCACAAAACGGGTATCGTGAAATCGTGTTGGTCGGTATCAATTTGACCGCCTACGGCCAGGATTTGGGATTATCCATCTGCGACGCAGTCGAGACAGCTTGCGAACATGAGGGAATTTGCCGGGTCCGTTTAGGATCGCTTGAACCGGATATGATGACCGATGAAGTGATCGCTCGATTAGCAGCACAACCGAAACTATGTCCCCAATTTCATTTATCGTTACAAAGCGGTTGTCAAGACACCTTGCGCCGAATGAACCGTCGATATACCCCGACCGATTACGCGACAGTTTGCGATAAATTGCGCCAGGCATTCCCTGGTTGCGCATTGACCACCGATGTGATGGTCGGATTCCCCGGCGAAACCGATGAAGAATTTGCCGAATCGTTATCGTTTGTGTCATCCATTGGGTTTGCTAAGGTGCATGTATTCGCCTATTCACGCCGTCCCGGCACGCCGGCCGACATCGCATCCAACCAGGTGGAAAATCGCACAAAAGCGGAACGCAGTCGTCGTATGATCGCCTCCTGTGAGCAGGATCAACATACTTTTATGAAAACGCATATTGGGCAACAAGTAGAGATATTACTGGAAACCAAAACCGATGAGGATGGTTTTGTGGACGGATATACCGCTAATTATCTACCGGTAACCGTTAAAACCAATCACACCGCCGGTGAGATGGTAACCGCCACCATTACCGCCATACGCAACGATCGGTGTATCGCCGAATAATAAAAAAAGAACCGAGACACATAAAGTCTCGGTTCTTTTTTATTATTCGGATGCCGTGATATATAAACTATAACCCGCTTCTCCATAATACACCCACACGGCTTGCGAACCGGTTACCGAAACCGTCGCGGTATATTCCGCCGGACCGAGTTTCGGCTCGTTTTTCATATCGACCACTACCGATACGTTAGACGCTGTCATTTTAGAGATAGAACTGCTGTTTCCCACCAACACAATATCCGTTAATTTCGTTTGCGTTAACGCAATATCATATCCTTTCGGTACATTAAGGATGGTAACATTGCTGGATTTCCAAGTGGTTCCATTCTTCTCCAAATCGGTATCGAGCACGGTCTCTAACATTTTAGAAGAAAGCGAGGCAATATCGATTTTCGCTTCGAAAGAATCGATATTATCGATCACGGTAATACCGTCCGGCACCTCAATTGGCACGGAACACACACCGTTGGTCGGATACAAGTCGTTAAAATCGATGGTAAAGTTTTTCAGATACTTTTCAAATACTTCCACCGTCTCGGGATCGCCTTTAAACTCAATCTCTGACGGAGTCAAGGTTACTAAATTCGTCGCGTTTTTATATGCATCAGGCACATTAACCAACGTCGGTTTCACCTTCGTTTTGCGATACCCTTGTACAATCACCGTAACCGGGATTTCCCCTTCTGAAACGTTGTCAAACGAGCAGAACTGCCATTCGGCATCCGTTAACTCGTTTCCGTCCTTATCCAACGCTCTCAACGTTGCTTGTGCGACTGTCGTTTCGGTTAAATCACCCGTCTGCTTCACTTTAGCAGCCACCGAAGCAATTTTATCGCGCACGGTTTTCGGTCCGGTGATGACAATCGTATTGTCCTCCGATACCGGCGAACCTAACACCGGACTGCCAAGCAAATATTTGGTCTCATTAGCCAACGATACCTGTGACATATCCACCGACACCGGATAACTGTTTGAGCCAATATAATCACACGTCACCTTTATCTTGTTCTTGGAGATATTGGTTACGGTAAACGCACCCGACACGTTGGACTGGTATTCCAACGACACCTCATAATCGGTAACGGCGTTTACAACGCCACTCAAATCAGCGGTAACCGATAAACTGTCTGCATTCAGTTTCGACAACACCGAACGGTTGCCGGACACTGTCACATCTACGGTATCAACCGATTTGGAAATCACGTTAAAATATTGATCGGGCAAATTTTGCCCACTTTCGGCCGCAGCGTTGAGACGCACCGTAACCGGTACGGTAATCGTCTTTTTATCGGTTGCGCTGGGCCCATATACAACGATACTCCATAGGATGATTGCCAACACCAATGAAACCGCCAACATCAGCCGATCATTATGCAACAATTTAGTCAACGAAAATTTTGCTTTCATTTTGATTTCCTCCTTGGGAAGATCGCCTTTTTCGGCTTGGGCTCATCGAGTTGCAAATCCTCCCAAAGGATCGTGTTCTCGATGGCTATCCGCAAGGATTCTTCGCTATATCCACGGGTGAGTTTTCCACCGAGAGCAATACCGACCGTACCGGTTTCTTCCGAAACCACTACGACCAACGCATCGGAGTTCTCACTCATACCGACGGCGGCACGGTGACGAGTACCGAGTTCACTGCTAAGTTGCCGGTTATCGGTCAACGGCAGAATACAACCGGCCGCATATACCTGTCCGTCGCGGATGATCATCGCACCGTCATGAAGCGGCGCTTTATTGAAAAACAGATTCGCGACCAGTTCACTGGACGGAGCGGCATCCACCACCGTGCCGGTATTGATAATATCGCCCAGTTTTGTGGTACGTTCAAACACAATCAACGCACCCATACGTTGTTTTTTCAAAATTGTGACCGCATCACATACGGCAATAATCGCCGATTGCCATTTTTTCATACTCTCGCGGTCTCGATCTTCGCCAAAATTAAAGATATTTGCACCAATCTTACTGTGCCCTGCTTTTTCCAGCGCGCGACGAAGTTCTGGTTGGAAAATCACCACTAAAATGATCAACGCATTGTCGAAGATCATCTGTAACACGTAGCGCGCGGTTTTTAGATCGAACCAAGATGCCAATGCGTATAGCAATAACAATATGACAATTCCCTTGAGTAACTGTTCTGCACGGGAATCTCTTACTAATTTAACAACGCTAAAAATCGCAAATGCAATCAACAAAATATCCGCCGTGTCGATAAACAGGCGGTAAGACTGTATAAATCCAACGATACTTTGCCATACATCTGCCCAAAAAGCTCCCATTCGGTCCGTCTCTCCCCTTTGCATTCCTATACATATATATCATAGCACATTCCGGAAATATTTCAATGCTTTTTACCCATCTTTTTGTATATTTTTAATAACTTTTTCCACAAATTTCGCCTCTTGTATGGTCGTATACCGAGATGGTGACAATCGAACGGTTCCCGATTCAAGCGTTTGATATTTACGGTGCGCTAACGGCGCGCAATGCAGACCGGCTCGGCAAAAAATCTGATGCTCATTTAACAGCGCCGCTGTTTCCTCGCTGTGCAAGCCGTTAACGTTAAACGATAATACCGGTGCGCCGATACCGATATCCTGCCACCGGTTATACAGTGTGATCCCCTCGCAAGCCGATAATACACGGTATAGCGGATACAACACCGTTCGCTCGTGATGAGCAATGTTTTCCACACCCATCTGTAACACCGACTGTATTCCGGCCCGTAGACCGGCGATCCCTATCACGTTTAGCGTGCCGCTCTCCAACGCTTCCGGCCAATCGGTCGGTTGACGGCGATCGAGCGACTTAGTACCGGTACCACCATATACAAGCGGCTCGAGAACGACGTGATCTTGACAACAAATCAATCCCGTACCGGTTGGTCCATACAATCCTTTGTGCCCCGGCGCACAATATACATCTACATGATCACGAACAAGATGTATTGGTATCAGGCCGGCCCCTTGCGCGCCGTCTACCACAACCCATATACCGTATCGATGCGCCATCTCGCCGATCGCCCGAATCGGCATGGCATTACCAAACACGTTCGACGCCTGTGTGCAGATAATGGCACTGGTGGACGGACGAATCAACCGTTCAAAGTGGCGAACGGTATTTTCCGGCGACGCAGGATCGGTGACAGCGATATCGTAACTCAGCAAACCTTGTTTGGCATAGGCATAAAGCGGCCTTAAAACCGCATTGTGTTCCATATCTGACAAGATAACATGTCCCCCACGCTTAGCCAAACTGTGAATCACGATATTCAACCCGTCCGTGCAATTGGACGTAAACACCACACGTTCGGCTTTCGGTACGCCAAACAGATCCGCAGCCAGCGTCCGACACGACCAGATCATCTCGGCGGTTTGAAGTGAAAAATCATGACCGGCACGACCTGGATTTGCCCCATAGTGTTGAAACGCGTTTGCCACCGCCGCACGCACGGACGGCGGTTTGGGCCACGTAGTAGCGGCATTATCCCAATACGTCATAGCGTATCCGCCCGGGCAACACGCCGGATTGGAACCCCGTTCGCACGTAACAATTTTTCGGCAACTTCGGTTTGCCCCGACACGATAAGCGAATATCCGCATCCGTTATCGGCAGTAGTCTTTGTGGATCGCCGAATTTGTGCGCGAATACCGTGTTGTTCGAGTAAGGTCCGCCCACGCATAGCATACGTGACGGAATTCACCTGAAAAGCGGTCGAATTCATGCGACTCTGGCCTCCTCCTTGTAAAATATTCACGGAAGGATCAACAGGCCAATGCCAAAAAAATCCCCCGTTACTCCACTATATGCGTAACGGGGGAACCTTGCACTATTCTTTTTCTTCAATCAAGCATATTGCGTGAACCGCAATGCCTTCACCCGAACCTGTAAATCCGAGACCTTCCTCGGTGGTGGCTTTGATACTGACTCGATCCATCGGTATACCGATAGCGTCGGAAATCGTATCGCGCATACGGTCGATATACGACCGAAGTTTCGGTGCTTGTGCCAATACCGTAGCATCCACATTACCGACGGTAAACCCGCGTTCAGATAGGATAGACACCACTTGTTTTAACAGTTTTACGCTATCGGCACCGGCAAAAGCCGGATCGTTATCCGGAAACCACAACCCGATATCGCCCAACGCACCGGCGCCCAGCAACGCATCGCTGATTGCGTGGCACAACACATCGGCATCCGAATGGCCAAGCAACCCTTTTTCAAACGGGATCTCTACTCCGCCCAAAATCAGTTTGCGGTTTTCCACCAAACGGTGCACGTCATATCCGTGTCCGATTCTCATGAGTCTTCCCTCATTTCAGTAATACAAAGCCCATTTTTTTAGACAGCTTATCGACAGTTCGGCCGGCGATACGAGACGCTTTTTCCGCCCCTTCGCGCATCGTAGTTTCAAGATAGGCTTTTTCGGTAAGCAGTTTCGCTAACCGGTCTTGGATCGGTTGCAGTTCATCCGCAACTGCTTCCCCAACCGCCAATTTAAAATCGCCGTACCCTTTGCCGTCAAACTCCCGTTCGATATCCGCATGAGACTTACCGGTGATGGCCGAATAGATATCCATCAGGTTGTTAATACCGTCTTTTCCCGGTGCATAGTGCACACACGCTTCACTATCGGTAACGGCCCGTTTAAATTTGCGAATGATGGTATCTTTATCGTCTTTCAACGAGATAAAGGAGTTTTGGTTCTCATCCGATTTCGACATTTTTTTAGTCGGATCTTGCAGCGAATACACCTTAGCGCCGGTTTTCATGATTAACGGTTCCGGCACGGTAAACACGTTGCCGTACAGATTGTTCACGCGCTCGGCAATGTTGCGGGTAAGTTCCACGTGTTGTTTTTGGTCTGCACCCACCGGCACATACTGCGGTTGATACAACAAAATATCTGCCGCCATCAACGTCGGGTACGCAAACAAACCAAGATTGATATTGTCGGCATGTTTTTGTGACTTATCTTTAAACTGCGTCATGCGCGACAATTCGCCAAATTGGGTGTTACAAGAAAGCAACCACGACATCTGCGCGTGTGCCGGTACGTGCGATTGCACAAACAAAATGCTCTTTTGCGGATCCAACCCAATCGCGATCAGCAATGCAAACATCTCGGTGATTTGTTTACGCAGTTGTGCCGGTTCTTGCCGTACCGTAATCGCATGCATATCCGCTACCGCGAACGCGCTATCCATCTCATCCTGCAGATTCACCCAGTTGCGAAGCGCACCGAGATAGTTGCCGAGAGTCGGCACTCCGGTCGGTTGAATACAGCTGAGCATTCGTTTTTTCGGTTGTTCGTTGACAAGATTTTGTTCCATGGTATATCTCCTTTATTTCCCCAAAATCGAGCGCGTCAAATTCGCTAAGTTTTCCACACCCACTTGCATTTGTTCGATCGTCGGGGTGGAAAAATTGACGCGGAAGGCCGACATCGGTGCAGCGGCAGTATCTACCGCAAACGCACTACCGGGGATAACGGCCGTTTGGTATTCCCCAATAGCGCGGCGTACATATTCGGTCGGATCAATGGTATCAGGCAACCGACACCACATGAATAAACCGCCATCCGCCGGCGGATACTCTATACCGTATGGCACCAGTTTTTCATCCAACAACGAACACATCGCTTGCCGTTTTTCACGGTACAAACTACGCAGATGTTCCAGATGATTCTCATAATCGTATTCGGTCATAAACTGATGAATCACCATCTGTGCCCACTGGGACGAGTGAACGTCTTCCCCTTGCTTGCAAACCGCCATCTTTTTGAGCAGTTCCGCCGGTCCGATGGCATAACCTACGCGCATCGCCGGGGCTACCACTTTCGAGAAACTGCCTACATACACGACATAGCCATCGGTATCCAAACTTTGGATCGCCGGAATATCCTCACCCACATACCGCAGATCGCCGTACGGGTTATCTTCCACAATCAACACACCGTACCGTTTGGCGAGCGCCAACATCGCTTTGCGCTTGGCAAGCGACATGGTAATACCGGTCGGGTTTTGGAAATTCGGAATGGTATAGATCATCTTACAACGCGGTTCGGATTTAAGCACCGCCTCCAGTTGTTCCATATTCATGCCGTCATCGTCCACCGGCACACCCACCAAACGGGTACCGAGCGAACGGAATGAGTTAAGCGAACCGATAAAACTCGGATCTTCACACACCACTACGTCGCCGGATTCGCAAAGGGCTTTTGCGGCAAGCTCGATAGCTTGTTGGGCACCGGAAGTGATCAGCAGATCGGTCCCCTCTCCGCCAACGTGATATTTTTCCGCCATATATTGTTTCAAGTGATTTACCAGCGGCGTATATCCTTCGGTCACGCCGTACTGTAATGCCGCGTTGGCTTGTGTTGTTAAAATACGGTTGGAAATTTCCGCAATCTCTTTAACCGGAAAAGCTTCCGGAGCCGGGTTACCGGCCGAAAACGGAATGACATTTTTGCCGGCCGCCGATTTTAAAATCTCACGAATAGCGGATGGATTTAACTCCGCAATCCGTTTCGGGAACACAAAATTCATAAAAAAGTCACTATCCTTATCGATGAATTGGTTTTATTCTATCATAGGTTTATTGACATTTTCAACTAAAACTTGTAAAATGTACGGAAGAATGTTAAATCTTGGAGGATACACATGACTGCTCTGGAAAAATTAGCAAACACCTTGTTTCCGGATATCGATAAAACACCGGCGGATTATGAGGCGTTGTATCCGGTGCGCGACCTGAAAGAAGGCGCACGGGTTACACGGATCGCTCCCAGTCCCACCGGCTATCTGCATCTGGGTGTATTGTTTACCGCTATGATCAATCGATTGACCGCTAACGTCAGTGACGGTCTATTTTATTTCCGGTTGGAAGACACCGATAAAAAACGTGAAGTAGACGGCGGTGCTGAAGATATTTTGACCGGTCTGCAAGAATACGGTATCACCATCGACGAAGGATTTACCGCACCGAACACGGTCGAAGGCCTGTATGCCCCGTACCAACAAAGCAAACGCGGCGAAATTTATCGCGCATATGTCAAAGATCTGGTTATCAAAGGGCTTGCCTATCCGTGCTTCTGTACCGCAGAACAACTCGGAGCCGTGCGTGAAGTGCAAGAAGCAAACAAACGCCGCACCGGTTATTACGGGGACGACGCGGTATGCCGTAAACTGACGCCGGAGCAAGCGTGTGAACGCATCGTACAAGGCGAACCCTATGTGGTGCGGTTACGTTCGGACGGCGACGAAAACCGCCGTATCAAGTTTGACGATATGATCAAAGGCACGATTGAAATGCCGGAAAACGATCAAGATATTGTGTTGCTGAAATCCGACGGTATTCCCACCTACCATTTTGCTCACGCGGTGGACGATCATTTGATGCGCACCACCCACGTTATTCGCGGAGATGAGTGGATCGCCTCGGTGCCGGTTCACCTGCAACTGTTCCGTTTGTTAGGGTTTAAACCGCCGAAATACGCACACGTCAGCCCGATCATGAAAGAAGAAAACGGCAGCAAGCGCAAATTGTCCAAGCGGAAAGATCCCGAAGCGGCGGTACACTATTACGCACAACAAGGGTATCCGGCGGACAGCGTAGTGGAATATCTGATGACCATCGCCAACAGTGATTTTGAAGAATGGCGCAAACGCAATGCCACTGCCCCGCGTAGCGCGTTCCCGTTCAATCTCAAAAAAATGAACCAATCCGGTGCTTTGTTCGACCTGAACAAGCTCAACGATGTCAGTAAAAACATCATTGCCGGTATGACGTCGGCCGATATTACCGCGCTGGTACGCGCCTGGGCGGCACAACACGATCCGTCGTTCTCGCAGTTGATCGAACGCGATCCGGCCTATTTACAAGGCATTTTGGCTATCGACCGCGACAACGCAAAACCGCGTAAAGATATTGCCAAATGGAACGACGTGCCGGAATTCGCCGCCTATTTCTTCAACGAGACCTATATGCCTTGTTTTGAAAAACCGGATACCATTTCGGCCGAAGATGCGGCGGCAGTCCTGCAAGCATACGCCAAGGTGTACGATCCCGAACAGGACAAGCAACAATGGTTTGATACCGTTAAATCCATCTGCGAACCGCTTGGTTTTTGCCCCGATACCAAACAATATAAGCAACAACCCGAGGCGTATAAAGGCAGCGTCGGCGACGTAAGCACCTTGATTCGTATGGCGGTCACCGGACGGCGCAACACGCCGGATCTGTGTGCCATTATGAAACTGCTCGGCAAAGACGAAGTGCAACGCCGTTTACAACAAACCATTGACCAGTTATGAAAGGTGGTTTTCCACATGTCGGAAGAAATTAAAAACGGTACCGCACCGGAAACGGTGATGGCCGGTAACTTTATCCACGATATTATTGACGAAGAGATCAAACCGGACGGCCGGTGCTATGGACAACAGATCCACACACGTTTTCCACCGGAACCCAACGGATATCTGCATATCGGCCACGCAAAAGCAATCTGCATCGATTTCGGAACGGCGGAAAAATATAACGGTATCTGCAATCTGCGGATGGACGATACCAACCCTACGAAAGAAGACGAAGAGTTTGTCGATGCCATCAAGGAAGATATCCACTGGCTGGGCTATGACTGGGAGGATCGCTTCTATTTTGCGTCGGATTATTTCGATACCATGTATGATTTGGCGGTTGGACTGATCAAAAAAGGCCTTGCCTACGTGTGCGAACTCACCCCCGAACAAATGCGTGAACATCGCGGCGACTTGACTCATCCGGCGACGAGCCCCTATCGCGATCGTCCGATCGAAGAAAGTTTGATGTTGTTTGAACAGATGCGCGCCGGCAAATTTGAAGACGGACAGATGACCTTACGCGCCAAAATCGATTTGGCCAGCGGTAACTTTAACATGCGCGATCCGGTTATTTACCGTATTAACCGGTTGCCGCACCACCGTCACGGAAACAAATGGTGCATCTATCCGATGTACGATTACGCGCACCCGATCGAAGACGCATTGGAAGGGATCACCCATTCCCTGTGTTCGCTGGAATTCGAAGATCACCGCCCGCTATACAACTGGGTGGTAGAAAACGTTGATCTGCCGGCCCGTCCGCGTCAGATTGAATTTGCACGTTTAAACATCAACTATACGGTCATGTCCAAACGCAAACTGCGTTGTTTGGTGGAAGAAGGGCACGTGTCCGGCTGGGACGATCCTCGCATGCCGACGTTACGCGGTCTGCGCCGTCGCGGTTACACCCCGGCTTCGATCCGCAACTTCATCGAACGAGTCGGTGTTGCCAAAGTATCCGGTACAGCCGAAGTGGCGTTGTTGGAACATTGTCTGCGCGAAGATCTTAACGCTAACGCCACCCGTGCGATGGCGGTTCTCCGTCCGATCAAACTGACCATCACCAACTATCCGGAAGGCGAAAGCGAGATCTTTGAAGTGGAAAACAATCCCGTTGATCCCGAAGCCGGTACCCACAAAGTGACCTTCTCGCGTAATCTGTGGATCGAAGCGGATGACTTTATGGAAGAACCGGTTAAAAAGTATTTCCGCATGTTTCCGGGCAACGAAGTGCGGTTGAAATCGGCTTACGTGGTCAAATGTACCGGTTGCGTGAAAGACGAAAACGGCAATGTGATCGAAGTATTGGCGGAGTATGATCCCGAAACACGCGGCGGCAACACGCCCGACGGCCGAAAGGTGCGTGGTACCATCCACTGGGTAGATGCCGAAACCGCCTTATCCGCCGAGGTGCGCCTCTACTCTTCCCTGTTCTCCGATCCGGAACCAGAAGCCGGCGATCGCAATTTCTTGGATTTCATCAACCCGGAATCGCTTGAAACTCTGACTGATTGCAAAATCGAATCGGCACTCGACGGCGTGCAGGCACCTGCCTCATACCAATTCCTGCGTTTAGGATATTTCTGCGTAGATAACGTGGACAGTACCGCTGATCGTTTGGTGTTTAACCGGTCCGTTTCGCTGAAAGATAGCTTCAAAAAATAAACCATATTCCATCAATATCCCGCTAAACACCGCATATGGTATTTAGTGGGATATTTTTATTAATTTTTCGTTGACTTTATTGGTTTAATGTGTTAAAATTTTAATTACTATTTTTATTTTTATTGGGGGTCTCAAAAATGGCAAGAGTTTACAATTTTTCAGCCGGTCCGTCGATGTTGCCGGAAAGCGTATTGCGCAAAGCAGCAGACGAAATGTTGGATTACAACGGATCGGGACAATCGGTGATGGAGATGTCACACCGATCGAAAACGTACGATGCCATTATCAAGGAATGTGAAGCGCTTCTCCGCGAAACGATGCAAATTCCGGATAACTACAAAGTACTGTTTTTGCAAGGCGGCGCTTCGTCCCAATTCGCGATGGTTCCGTTGAACATGATGAACAAAAACGGTAAGGCCGATTTCATTATCACCGGTCAATGGGCCAACAAAGCGTATCAAGAAGCGGCCCGTTACGGCGATGCTTACGCGGTGGCAAGCTCGAAAGATAAAACCTTCTCGTATATCCCGAAAACCACGGCGGCGGATTTCCGTCCGGATGCCGACTATGTGCATATCTGCATGAACAACACCATCTACGGCACCAAATACCAAGAACTGCCGGATACCGGTGACGTGCCGTTGATTGCGGATATCTCGTCCTGCATCCTGTCCGAACCGATCGACGTCTCGAAATTCGCTATGCTGTATGCCGGTGCGCAGAAAAACATGGCTCCGGCCGGTTTGACGGTGGTCATTATTCGTGAGGATCTGATCGGCAACGCGCGCGATATTACTCCGACTATGTTCAATTATCAAATTCACGCTGATAACGGCTCGATGTATAACACCCCTCCCTGCTACACCATTTACGTGTGCAAACTGGTGTTAGAATGGATCCGCGATACCATTGGCGGTCTGGATAAGATGAAAGAAATCAACGAGAAGAAAGCCAAAATCCTGTATGATTTCTTGGATCAATCCAAACTGTTTAAAGGTACGGTCGTGAAAGAAGATCGCTCGTTGATGAACGTGCCGTTTATTACCGGTAACGACGAACTGGATGCTAAATTTGTCAAAGAAGCAACCGAAGCCGGTTTTGTTAATCTGAAAGGTCACCGTTCGGTCGGTGGCATGCGTGCTTCAATCTACAACGCGATGCCGATCGAAGGCGTTGAAAAGCTGGTTGCGTTTATGGCTGAATTCGAAAAAGCCAATGCCTAATAATGAGAAGAGGAACGATTATGGAAATTCTTACTTTAAATAAGATTGCCGCTTGCGGCACCGATTTGTTTGATGAAAAATACACCGTTAGCGATAGCGTGACCGAACCGGCCGGTATTATGGTTCGTTCGGCTTCGATGCACGATATGGAACTGCCGCAATCGCTGTATGCGATTGCTCGTGCCGGTGCCGGTGTCAACAACATTCCGATCGACCGTTGCACCGAAGAAGGTGTTGTGGTATTCAACACACCAGGCGCTAACGCGAACGCTGTAAAAGAACTGGTTCTCGCCGGTTTGTTCCTGGCATCCCGTAAAGTGGTTCCGGCAATCGAATGGGCCCAAACCCTCAAAGGCAAAGGCGAAGAAGTCGGCAAATTGGTCGAAAAAGGCAAATCCGCCTATGCCGGTCCGGAAATCAAAGGTAAATCGATTGGTATCATCGGTCTTGGCGCGATCGGTATCTTGGTCGCTAACGCCGCGCAAGCGCTCGGCATGAAAGTGTACGGCTACGATCCGTATCTGTCGGTCGATGCCGCCTGGGGCTTGTCCCCTGCCATCCAACATGCCGCTACGTTGGATGAGCTTTACAACGCGTGCGATTATATCACCATTCACGTGCCGTTGACTCCCGATACCAAAGGTATGATCAACAAAGATACCCTCGCCACTATGAAAGACGGTGTGCGCGTACTTAACTTTGCTCGTGCCGGTTTGGTTGACTCCACCGATATGATCGAAGCGTTAGCCAGTGGCAAAGTCGCCAGTTACGTTGTGGATTTCCCGACCGACGATATGCTCGGTGTGGAAAACGTGGTAGCGATCCCCCACCTCGGTGCATCGACTCCCGAAAGCGAAGACAACTGTGCGGTAATGGCCGCCAACGAATTGATCGATTACCTGGAAAACGGTAACATCGTCAACTCGGTCAACTTCCCCAGTGTATCCGCTCCGCGCGGCATGGGTGGTCGTATTTGCATCTTACATAAAAACATTCCGAACATGCTCGCTCAGATCAGTTCGCGTGTTTCGGAAGAAGGCATCAACATCGATAACATGACCAACCGCAGTAAAAAAGATACCGCCTATACTATTTTGGATTTGGCCGGTACGCCGTCTGCCGCATGTCTCGATAAGATTGCCTCTATCGAAGGCGTTTTGCGCGTCCGCTACTTATAAGTTTTCAACAAGCCGCCGAAATTTCGGCGGCTTGTTTGTATAATCCTATAAATTGTAGTTTTTTTGCAAAAAATGTCTTTTCAAACAAGATATTGTGTGTTATACTATGAAAAGTTAGAATCTTGATCAGCGGTACAAAGAAACCGATAAGATGCTAAGCGGCAACACACAAAGGGGTTTCAGCACCTTGTCGGAATGGGACAAGGTGCTTTTTCTTTGTGCGCTGCCCGATTCGAAACAAATTATTTTGAGGAGGTAGATTTGTCTTGCAACTCATCTACAATGTCAAAGACAAACCCAAGTTCGGTCAGTTGATCGTGTTCGCGATCCAACAACTGCTCGCCATTATGGCGGCAACCCTCGTCGTACCGGTCATCATCGGTAACGGCATGAGCCCTGCCGCAGCACTGTTCGGCGCCGGTATCGGCACGTTGGTTTACGTGTTGTTCACCAAAGCCAACTCCCCCGTATTTCTCGGCTCTTCGTTCGCTTTCCTAGGCTCGATGGCCGCGGCATTTGCCGGTGCAGTCAGCATGGAAGCCGGTTACGTAGGTTTGATCATCGGTGCTATTTTCGCTGGTTTAGTGTACGTGGTCATTGCGCTGATTGTTAAATTTGTCGGCGTACAATGGATCAACAAATTGATGCCAGCGGTCGTCATTGGTCCGACGGTTGCTATCATCGGTTTATCCCTTGCCGGTAATGCGATCGGCGATCTCACTAAAGGCAGTGTTGTGATCGATAACGTGGCGGTTGCCAGTCCGTTGATCACCATTGTGTGCGGTTTGGTTACGTTGGCAGTTACCATGTTATGTGCCAGCTATGCCAAAGGCAAAAGTATGTTGCGTTTGATCCCGTTTATCATGGGTATCTTGGCCGGCTATGTCACCGCCCTGATCTTCACCTTGATCGGTAATGCGGCCGGTATCGATGCGTTGAAAGTACTGAATTTGACTCCGTTGACCGATTTGGTAGCTAACGGCATCTCCCTCAACACCTTTGTCAGCGTTCCGGAATTCACCTTCTTGACCGCAGCAAAAGGTTTACAAGATATTGATGGCAGCTACATCGCAACGTTGGCTGTGGCATATGTTCCGGTAGCGTTCGTTGTGTTTGCCGAACATATCGCTGACCACAAAAACATCTCGTCCATCATCGAACAAGATCTGCTGGAAGAACCGGGCCTGCATCGCACCCTACTTGGTGACGGCGTTGGTTCGATGGTTGGTGCGATCTTTGGCGGTTGCCCGAACACCACCTATGGCGAATCGGTCGGTTGTGTAGCGATCACCGGTAATGCTTCGGTTGTCACCATTATTGCGGCGGCAGTCGGCGCAATCCTGATCTCGTTCATTACCCCGTTTGTGGCGTTTGTTAACTCGATCCCGTCCTGTGTCATGGGCGGTGTCTGCATGGCGTTGTACGGCTTCATCGCGGTTAGCGGTCTGAAAATGATCCAAAAAGTGGATTTGGAACAAAACAAAAACCTGTTTGTTGTATCCACCATCCTCATTGCCGGTATCGGCGGTTTGTCGGTATCGTTCGGCAAAATCACCCTGACCTCGATCGCTTGTGCTTTGATCCTCGGCATCCTGGCAAACATTATGTTGTCTAAGAGCATCGAGAGCGAAGAATAATTCGAGACCAACCCAGAAAAAGGATCTGCTTTTGCAGATCCTTTTTCTTTTGTAAATATGGTTGACAATCGTCGATATATGGTGTATAATTCCCCTCGTTGATACAATTGAATATCCCTTATCAAGAGTGACGGAGGGTCAGGCCCTATGAAGTCCGGCAACCTGCCTTAGGGGCAAGGTGCTAATTCCTGCGGCAAATGCCGACAGATGAGGTTTCCCAAAACATCCTGTCGGTACGGGATGTTTTTTATTTTAGGAGGTACAAAACCATGGCCTATCGTTTATTTACGTCAGAATCGGTTACCGAAGGGCATCCGGACAAAGTGTGTGATCAGATCTCGGATGCGGTGTTAGACGCCATTTTGGCGCAAGATGAGCATGCTCACGTAGCGTGCGAAACCACCGCCACAACCGGTATGGTTCTGATCATGGGTGAAATCACCACGTCTTGTTACGTGGATATTCCGAAAATTGCGCGGGATGTGATCTGCGACATCGGATACGATAATCCCGACACGTTATTCGACGGACGCACTTGCGCCGTTTTAACCGCCATCGATGAACAATCCCCCGACATCGCCATGGGTGTAAACGAAGCGTTGGAAATTCGCGGCAAAGAAGGCGATAAATTTGATCAGATTGGCGCCGGAGACCAAGGGTTAATGTTTGGTTATGCTTGCGACGAAACCGATGAATTGATGCCGCTTCCGATTTCGTTATCCCATAAACTGGCGAAACGGCTGGCGCAAGTTCGTAAAAACGGCACACTTTCTTATCTGCGACCGGACGGTAAAACCCAAGTCACGGTAGAATACGACGGCGACACGCCGGTGCGCGTGGATACTGTGGTCGTATCGACGCAACATTCTGCAGATGTTTCGCTCGAAACCATTCGCAAAGACATGCTTAACGAAGTGATCAAACCGGTTATTCCGGCACATTTGTTAGATGACCGCACCCATGTTTTCGTCAACCCCACCGGTCGGTTTGTGGTTGGCGGCCCGGTCGGCGACACCGGCCTTACCGGTCGCAAGATCATCGTCGATACTTACGGTGGATATTGTGGACACGGCGGTGGCGCTTTTTCCGGAAAAGATCCGACCAAAGTCGATCGTTCCGCTTCGTACATGGCGCGTTATGCGGCCAAAAACGTCGTAGCGGCCGGTTTGGCAAAACGGTGCGAGATCCAATTGGCCTATGCGATCGGTGTAGCGCGTCCGGTATCGGTATTGGTCGATACCCACGGCACCGGCGTGTTACCGGATGACGTTATCGCCAAAGCAGTCAACCAAGTGTTTGATTTCCGTCCGGCCGCCATCATCGAAACGTTGGAACTGCGTCGTCCAATTTATCGACGGTTAGCGGCTTACGGTCATATCGGCCGCGAAGATTTAGACGTGGTGTGGGAACGCACCGACCGTGTTGATCAACTGAAAGCGGCCATCGCACAATAACTCTTGAAAAGATAAAAAAACGAGAGAATGTTTTCCACATTCTCTCGTTTTTTCTTATTCTGATAAGCCACGGCGGTACAATCCGCGTGTAATACCGTCACGTGGTTTTCCACCAAAACGATATTCCTTAACCGTTTTAGCCACTAATTCCGGCGTTTCATCGGTAAAATGCAGTAGCCAAAAGTGCACATCGGGAATCTCTTCCCGGCGATCGCCCCAATACAATACTGAGGAATTTAACAGTTCGGTACATCCGCCCTCGCACGCCAACGGAAACCGAATTCCCTTTCGATCCACCAAACCTTCGTGACATCCGGTTTTCCCGCAGCCCACGCCCTTGCGCCTCGGACAATTTCGCATTAGCATTAACGGTTGACGTCCGTAGGCAAGTATTCCACATGGAATAGATGCTTTTCTCGCAAAAGACATCTGTGCAAAAGTCATTTCCATCGATAACGTCGCGCCGGCTAAGCCTTTTTCCTCGTAATATGCCAACGCATCCGTGTTGGTAATGTTTAAACCAAATCCACCAACTGGCTGTAATCCGGCATCTAAAATCGGTTGTAACGCGCCGACGTTGTTGCACAACACATGGGTAACACCTTGATCGGCGGCTTGTTTCAGTTGTTTTGACAAGGCTTTAGAACGGCCAAATAATCCGCGCGGTACCTCCGCCCATACCGGACACGACGGTTGAATACGCAATGGTTGTTCAAACGCCGACAAAGGCAATATCACCGCATCGGCTTGTAAGGCAGGAGAACATTGGTTGAGATTGGCCAGTCGCGCTACCAGCAAAGGATTTCCGTTATTCACATTTCCAATCGTTTGATCGGGACGTTTATCGGCATCAAATACACATGGTACGATGGTTTGTCGGCATTTGGTTAAGGTGTCCAGCGCATCGCGACGCATCGCATTGATAGCGGACACCGGTAACGTAGCCGCATCCCCTAACCGAACGGTCATCTTGCGCGCCACAAACGGTGTACCACCGGTTTTGCTGAGAGCCGCACATACCCGTTCTTCGTCCAATGGACGGGAAATGGCAGTTTCCCCCATCGTTCCTGTTATCAGCGCAGTATAGCCGTCAGCATCCCGTACCGACAAAACGGCCGGTTGTCCAACCGATACAGCGAAATCAAAATCAACCGGGATGTGCGCCCATTCTTTTTGGTATAACGGTTCTAATCGGCGCACCACCGAAGCGGTTGCCGAAGCATCCTCGGCGCGTCTTACGCCGAACATATCGGTGCGTTTACCGGTAAAGTAACCATCGGTAAACCCGCTTCGAGAAAACACTGCTTGTAAATCATCTCGATCTACCCCATCCGGCGCGCGTCCGTCTATCGCGGCGGCACATACCGTCACGGCTGCCGCTACATATTCCGGCCGTTTCATGCGACCTTCAATTTTTAATGAATCCACCCCACAGGCGCGTAGAGTTTGGATATGTTCGGTTAGTGACAGATCCTTCAAACTTAACGCATAGGTATCGTCGGCACGCAAACCGATCGCGCTAAACGGTAATCGACACGGTTGAGCACAGGCGCCGCGATTACCGCTACGACCGCCCAACATCGCCGACACGTAACATTGCCCCGATACCGACATACATAATGCTCCGTGCACAAACACTTCCAGTTCGCATCCCAATCCTGCGCAAGCCTCAATCTCTTTTGCAGACATTTCCCGCGCTAATACCACTCGCGAAAAACCGCTTTCCGCCAAGAGTTTCACTCCCTCCGGCGTGTGACAAGACAATTGCGTAGAGGCATGTAACCGCAATTCCGGCGCACAAACACGAAGTCGACGTGCCAAACCGAGATCCTGCACGATAAAGGCATCTACACCAACCGATGCCGCTTGTCGCGCGACCTCAATGGCGGCATCCATTTCCGATTCTAATATCAGCGTGTTTAAGGTGAGATACACCTTCATTCCGTGCAAATGACAATAATCCACCGCGCCGGCAAGGGCATCGGTGGATTCGAAATTACGCGCATGTCGTCTGGCGTTAAATGCCGACATGCCAAGATATACCGCATTAGCGCCACAACGCGCCGCGGCCAACACCGCCTCCGGAGAACCGGCCGGTGCCAACAGTTCCATACGACGATCACACATCTTGCTTGGTTCCTTGTAAAGTAGCACGCAATTCATCGAGTTCACGACGCGCGTTATCGGCTTCCTGGTGTGCACGCACGTTATCGGCAAAATAATCTTTCATCTGTTCCCGCAAATTTTCAGCCAATTTGTTAGCCTTATCGGCTTCATCGGCAAAGTTCAGTGCCGCTAAAACCGCCGCTTGCGTGGTGGAAACCTGCGTATTGCCTGCCATCATGCTGCGCATGAATTCGTTCACTTTTTTACCCATTTCAACCACGTGCGCCTTAGAATCGTCGCTGGTGATCGAATATTCGGCTCCGCAGATATTCAATCTCACTTTTGTAATTTCTTCCGGCATCTTTCAATACTCCTTTTTCATCAGGTGAACTTTTCAGGCATTTTCCCTTGTAACACAATTTGTGAATCGGCTTGTATTTTTTCCACTGTTGCCGCCGAAACCTTTCGGCACAACTGTTTGATTCCTTTATCAAAACGCGGTTTGCGCGTCGTTGTGTTATGAGCATCGCTGCCAAACACGACCGGTCGACCACTGTTGATCCACGATACCATCCGTTTGCGAACCGTCCAGTGACCAAGTGACGATACGTTTAACTGTAATAGCGCATCTGCATCCGTAGCAATCTTCTCTAGTTGCTCATCCGGATAAATGCCAATATAACGATCAACATGTGCTAACATCGGCAACGCCCCATTAGCATGGCACACCGAAATCGCTTTATCCAACATCCACGGCATATACTGGTGGACGGGTAATTCGATCATCAGGAAAGGGGTTCCTTCCAAGCATAGTTGGTCGAGATGTTCCACCTGTTCTAAATCACACTCGAGTGACACTTCTGCCCCCAACAACAACGTTGGCAACTCCTCGTCACCAATAGCCTCTAAAAGCCGATCAAAGGCGTTTTGCCGTTGGACGAGAAAATCCTCGACCGATTGACAATGCGCGTAAAAATGCGGCGTTAACGCCACGCATTCTACCCCTTGGTCGCGCAACTGGCGAAGCATCTTGATCGACACATCCACGTTGACTGCGCCGTCATCAATATCGGGTAAAATATGAGAATGAAAATCAATCCACATAGGACTAAGTTCTCCTCTCATCGGTAAGTTCTTGCCGCCCTTCGGCAACCCCTTTTTGTAACAATACCGCCACGAATGTACGACAAAAGATTTCAAAATCCAAAGTAAAACTCGCGTAATGCACATATTCAACATCCATGCGCACCTTTTCAGAAACAGACACGTTATCTCGTCCGTTAATCTGAGCAATACCGGAAATGCCGGGACGCATTTCATAAACGTGTTGTTGTTTGCGCAACGCGCGAATCTCTCGTTCGGTATACACCAACGGCCGAGGACCGATCAAGCTCATATCTCCTTTAAGCACGTTGACCAACTGCGGCAGTTCATCCAAACTGAATCGGCGCAAAAATTTACCAAACTTGGTAATTGCTTTATCCGCATTGTCTAACTCGTAAGTCGGTATGTTTTTCGGCACGGTTATGTGCATCGTGCGAAACTTGTAAATGCGAAACACATGATAATCCCGACCAATGCGATATTGTTTGAAAAAGACCGGTCGATTTGGCGACGATGTTTTAATAACCAACATAATCCCCAACATCAGCGGCGCCAACAGTATCAACGCTAGCAAGGAGATAACGACATCCAGTATACGTTTCCAAACAAAATATTGTTTTTGCGATTCGGTAAAAACACAAACATCGGTTTCAGGTTTACGCTCTCGCACGCCCTGTCCGCCCTTCGGTTTATCCATTCGCAATGCCTCTTTTCATGGCGATTTGCTATACTGATTTATTATACCTTTTTTTCGCGAGCAAGTCAATGAATTTATGTGATTTATAAGTAACAAGTATGAAACTTTCATCCCAAAAAAGGCGTGGATTCCCCACGCCTTTTTTGTCGATATAGGTTTATCGTTTTAACGGACGGCAATGCCAGATACGGTCGGAATAATCACGAATCGACCGGTCGGCCGCAAACACGCCGCTGGTAGCGGTGTTGAGCATCGCCGATTTTACCCAAGCATCCCGATCGTTGTATTTTGCCGCCGACACGTTCTGCGCACGTACATAGTCCTCAAAGTCCGCCAGCACCATATACGGATCACGACTGGTGAGCGAACCGGCAATTTCCGGAAACACGTGACCGGAAATACCGCGGAACAGTTCATCGATCACACGGTGAATGCGCGGATTTTGCATATAAATATCGTGCGGATTATAGCCGGATCTCTTGAGCGCTTCCACTTCTTCGGTACGCATGCCGAACAAGAACATATTCTCTTCCCCGACTGCTTCACAGATTTCCACGTTCGCGCCGTCCAACGTGCCAAGCGTGATCGCGCCGTTCATCATCAGTTTCATATTACCGGTACCGCTTGCCTCTGTACCGGCCAATGAAATTTGTTCACTGATATCGGCTGCCGGCATCAACAATTCCGCCAACGACACGCGATAATCTTCCAGATACACCACTTTGAGTTTATCCCCGATATCCGGATCGTTATTGATCATATCAGCCAGACAGTTGATAAACAAGATAATCTGTTTAGCCAGTTGATAACCGGGGGCCGCTTTCGCACCAAACAAATAGGTACGCGGCGTAAACGGCATATTCGGATTGTCTTTCAGTTGCAGATAGGTGTGTAAAATATGCAGCGCATTAAGGTGTTGACGTTTATATTCGTGTAACCGTTTCACCTGCACGTCGAACAACGAATCCGGATTGAGTTTGACGCCGTTGTGTTCCGCAATATATTTCGCCAAACGCTCTTTGTTTTGGCGTTTGATAGCCGCAAATTGCGCACGTGCTTCGGCATCGTCTGCATACGGACGCAGTTTTTCAAGATGCGCGGCATCCAAAATGAAATCATCCCCGATTTTATCGGTGATAAAGTCAGTTAAACCCGGGTTAGCCTGACACAACCAACGACGGTGTGCAATACCGTTGGTCACGTTTTTAAACTTTTCCGGATGTACGGTATACATATCGTGGAACACGCGTTCTTTAACGATTTCACTGTGCAGTTTCGATACGCCGTTGATCGAATGGCACGCCGCCACACACAGATTGGCCATCCGGATAATGCCGTAACTGATGATCGACATACGGCTGACCTTTTCGGTATCGTAACCGGTTTCTTTCATCATCTGCTCGCTAAATCGATTGTTGATTTCGCGCACGATCTGATAAATACGCGGCAAACGCTGCGCAAACAGATCTTCCGGCCAACATTCCAACGCTTCGGCCATAACGGTATGGTTGGTATACGCCACCGTTTGCGACACGATATTCCACGCATCGTCCCAGCTATATCCGCATTCATCCAGCATAATACGCATCAATTCGGGAATGGCCAACGTCGGGTGAGTATCGTTGATATGAATGGCCGCCATTTCCGGCAAATTATCCAACGTACCGAACTGTTCCAGGTGACGACGCACGATATCCTGTACCGAAGCTGACACCAAGAAATATTGTTGTGACAAGCGCAACGATTTACCTTCGCGGTGGTTATCCGCCGGATACAACACCTGCGTAATCACTTCCGCCATCGCCTTTTGCTCCATGGCGCGCACATATTCACCTTGATTGAACAACGTCATATCCATACCCGGCGCCGTCGCTTTCCACAAACGCAAAGTCGACACACCTTTGCCGTCCTTACCGGCTACCATCATATCAAACGGTTGCGCGATAACAACCGTCGCATTTTCGTGTTCAACATGGTGGAAATCGTTTTCCCACCATTCTCTCACATTACCGTCGAACTTAACTTCTTTTGCCAATTCGGGACGCGGCAACAACCAGCTGTCACCGCCCGGCAACCAAAAGTCCGGCATTTCGGTCTGCCAACCGTCCACCAATTTTTGACGGAAAATCCCGTATTCGTACAACAACGAATATCCGATTGCCGGCATTTGTTCGGTAGCCAAGCCATCCAAGAAACATGCCGCCAACCGGCCCAAGCCGCCGTTGCCGAGACCGGCATCCGGTTCCAATTCGTACAACGAATCCAGCTTCACGTCATACGATTTCAGCACCTGTTTCGCCACGTCGGTCATATTCAAGTTAAATAACGTATTTTTCAACGAACGCCCCATCAAAAATTCCATACACAGATAATACACCTGTTTGGATTGCTGTACGTGGGTATCGTGAATATAACTAACGCGTTTGTCACGCATAATATCGCACAACACCAATGCCAGCGCATGATAAACCATCTCGTTGGTTGCTTCCATCGGTTGAACCGAGAAATGGTGCAACAGTTTTTGCTGCAACTTTTCCTCCAATTGTTTGGCCGTAAGCGCCGGTTTTCTCGTCGTTTTACTCGCCATATATCTGTCACCCTTTCGCGTGAATTATCAAAAGAAACCTCTTATGTTTTGTATTATACACTATACCGCAAAATATTGCAAGAGTTCTACAATTTATATAATATTTTTTCTAAAATCAGTCGTTTAAACGGATCATATTATGCAAAATAGCCAAAAAACATTCCTTTTTCACCTCCCAACACCGTCCATTAGCAGTTGAAGATATGTGCGGTAATATGCACCGAAAAACATATAAAAAGTCCGGCAGATTAAACCTGTCGGACTTGTATGATTTAGAATATTTGTAAAAGCAGGCGCGAGAGATCAGGTTACGAGTATTTGATGGACCATTGCCCCATATCCACTTTGTCATCAAAATCAAACATGGATTTTTCCTGAATCATCACATCTTGCCCCAAGCCCTGTTTTAGAACCTGGTTATACATGCTAGTAGCCAGCGCGATATCTAAAAAAGAAAGGCCTACACTGTTAAAATAAATAAATTCCTGCTCATTTTCTCGACCGGCTTTTCTCCCCATGATAACGTCAATCAAATTGGCGTAAATATCTTCATCAGATAAAATACCCTGTTGGTACATCTGACTAATGGTCTGGGTGCGGTGTTTTACCACTTCCCAATCATCGACCACAATCTTAGAGGCTTTTTGTGCCACGGCAAATTCATCCTCGAGGCCCGCCACGTGGCAGTAAAACGCCCCTTCTTTAATCCAATCCGCTTTCAATATCGTTTCCTGACCACTGATAGCGGTTACAATAATGTCTGCCGAGGAAACCGCAGAAGCATAATCGCCGTTACAACAAACAAAGTCCACGTCCGGGTAGAACCGTTTCATTTGTTCTGCAAACTTCTGCTCACTTTTTACCGTACGTGAAGATACTCGACACTCCCGAATTCCGGGGCGAACCGCCATCATGGTGAGAAAATGGGCTTTTGCCTGCTCACCCGCACCGATAAACCCAATGGTTTCTGCATCTTTTTTAGCCAGATACTTGGCAGCGACGGCCCCTATCGCAGCAGTACGTAAATTAGAGCATAAGGTGCCTTCCATAAAAGCTACCGGGAAACCGGTATCCAGCCGTGATAAAAGAACTACCGCCGACAAATTCGGAAGTTGATATTTTCGGGGATTTTCCGGAAAAACAGATACCCATTTCATACCGTAGATATCGTTAACCGCTGCAGGCAGACAGTTGATTCTGCTTTGCGACACCTGATCGAAAACCTGCGCCACCTTATCCGGAAATATAACGCGTCCCGCTTCTCGTTCCAAGAAAGCATTTTCGATCACATCAATGGCATTGGGTATGTCAAAACACCCGGCCTTATATAGATCGTTTTGCGTAATAATCTTTACACAGATGCCGTCCGTCATACTGATGCTCCTATCAATCGATTTCCAGTGCACTGGTATCCATTAAGTAAAATAGCTGCTCGTTGCTATTAGAATCCAGAACGTGAAGGCCTTCTTTGAGTTTCTTTAGGTTTTCAAAGAAACCCGCTTGATTTTTATAGGTGAAATGCACGTAGAAACAAACCTGTTGTGCCGTGCCCCAATCCTGAATATCATCACCCACATGATGTACCGGAACGATCGCCTGGATGAAAGATTGCTTTTCCAATTCTTCTTTGCCGATCACTTTTGCCATCTTGCCGGGTTTTACATGAACAGGCAGGATACAGTAATGATCCTTTTCGCTGTTATAACCATCAAACGCACCTTGGTAAGCCTGGTTCAAAGCCGCATCCACGGTTAGTTGGAGCTGGTCAATGCCTGTGAAGTATTGCACGGGGTAGTTGGTCATAGAGCCGCCTAACCGCAACGCCATTTCGTTGAACACGAACCGTTTGCCGTCGTTAAAAGCTTCAATCCAGATGGGGCCATTTTGGATTCCTAAGCCTTCAAACATCCGAATAGCCTTTTCGTTTACGGTTTCCAAGTACCGCTTTTCGTCCTTGGAGGGAAACAGTTGCAGACCCATAACCATAGAGCCGTTTTCCAGCTGACGGGAGTACTTATCGGAAATGCCGGAAAAGACGATCTTTCCGTTCACTGCAGTATAGTGGATCAGTGCTGCATCGCACTGCATATACTCTTCAATCAGGTAGTCATCCGAAAACTGCAGGGCATTTTTCACCCCTGCCTCCAACTCCTGCTTGTTGTGGCAGATAGAGAAGCCACGGCTGCCGTCGCTGTCGGCAGGCTTTACGATCACAGGGTAGTCAATGTCCTCCTGATCCAGACGGTAGGTTCTGGCGATATCAATGCCGTAAGAGGCGCACATAGCCTTAAAGTTCTTTTTGTTGGAGCAGTTATCCCACTGTTCCAAAGAGCACCAGGCGGGCAAACCGATCTTCTCGCACAGCTGGATACCCTTGCGGATACAAAACTCATGGACACCAGCGATCACGCCGTCCACTTTCGTTTCTTTAACAAGGGCAGCCATCGCATCCACATCCGCAATGGACACATCCCACATCTCGTCGGCTAGTTGTTTTGCAGGGGACTGCTCCGGCGGCAGATAATCAGCCACAATGGTACGAATACCGTTATTTTTCGCACAGGAGACGATTTCCGCGCTTCCAATAGGCTTACCGCCTAAAACAAGAAGTTTCATATCTTCTCGTCCTTTCTGCTACTATGTAGACTTATTTATTCCACATGTAATAAGGAATGTAATTATCCCGATTCTTCTGTTCTTTTAAAAAAGCAAGAACCTCTTCTGTTTTATCGCCAAACAACGGACCGTTTGTATACTGATAAAACACCGTGCCGGGCCACTGAACATTCCACTCAAAACATTTGGGATCACCCGTTTCGTCGATGGTAAAATCCCAACCGATGATATCGAAATTATCAACAAGCAGGTGGTTTTTCTTAACAATCTGCTCAATCTTAGACCAAGACGGAACCGCCACATTTTGAGGCAGTGCCTTAACGCAGATACCGTCCTGATCCAACATTTTATCTGAGAAATAGCCATCCGGTGTGATACCAATCAATCGAACGGTCTCCACTCCGTCAACAAACGACACATCCGTAATAGATCCATCAACGCCAGCGCGAACCGCCGCATATAGGATATCCACTTGATTGCCATGCCGCCAAGAACACACGCGCAACATATTAGTCGAACTTTTGTTAAAAGCGGCCAATGTATGGTGTTGTTGAATCCGCTTCTGAATGATGAAATTGGTTCTGTTCTCGCAATGGCGGATCATATTGACTGCATCTTCCTCACAGGAAACATGGAATTTTTCCACTCCCCTGCCAAAGCCTGAATCGCGAGAGTTTTTCACAATCACATCGCCGGGAGTCTTCATGGTTTCCCACACGGTTTTGGCAAACTGCAAAACGCCAGCTTCATCCCGGGCGAAATATTCCCCATTGGTGCTAACAAAGCGATTTCTGATACATTTACCATAGGTATCCGGAAAAGGCACATCCGGAAGTAAACGATCAAAAAGATTCTTATCCCGCCATGCATCCTCGTAAGCGCTATCATTGTAGTATTCATATACCACTAATCCTGCTATCATATCCGGCACAAAGCGAGGATCCCGAATACCGGTTACATGGTAATACATGGCATGATAACTGAAATCATTGATTTTAATGCCAAACTGTGCCC
This sequence comes from Acutalibacteraceae bacterium, assembly GCA_045544455.1. Lineage (GTDB taxonomy): Bacteria > Bacillota > Clostridia > Oscillospirales > Acutalibacteraceae > JAZPYZ01. The sequence continues at coordinate 71,268 of JAZPYZ010000019.1, forward strand.
AGTATTGCACAATATCCTTCTTCTCTTGTTCGGACAACGGCGGAACATTTAGTCTTTCGCAATAGTTCCTTGCCAATGTTTCATGGGACTGTGCAAACCCACGACGCATCATGTCGTAATCACGTTTATCTTCGCGGCAATTAATCCATTTCTTTGACCACCGACCACGAATCAACTCCATAATGTCAGCCCTTCCTTTAACAGCTTTGTTTTGTACCGTTACATCAATTTCACATTTACAAACCGCTGAATATTATCCATGTGTTTTACCAATTCATCCTGATCCTCAAACCGAAGAACCAAGGTACCTATAGCAAAATTAGCGCCAGTAAAAGAATGGACATCGTCCCCTTTTTTCACCCACAGATCGGTTTCCACAATATGTTCTTCAAAACCGGGGGCATACTCCAACTTGTCGAACTTGCCATCGGCATCACTATGTAAAATCAGTTCGGCCCATGCACCGTTGTAAACCGGATCACGATCAACGCCTTCTATTGGCAGACCGACAGTTGCTTTGACAGTATTCATAATCAAATCCGTTCCGGATGCGTAACGCAACATTTCGGACAAGCGATTACCGCCACCACGGGGAGAAACCTCCATAATATACGTCTTTCCGTCAGTTCCCAAACGAGTTTCAATATTAAAGACAGAGGTTTTTAAATCCAACAAAGTGAATAACCTTTGCAATTCATTGCGCAGTTCCTGCTGTGCCTCAGCAGGCATGGTAGAAGGCCAACTGTAAGCAGAAGGCGTATACGGATTCTCTGCGCCAGCATCAAACCGTTGGTTGCTGAAGGAACAGTAAACCAGTTTTCCATCTATGGAGAAACTGTCAGAATCAGAAGAACATCCCACTTTTTCAATAAACTCCTCCATAATAAAACTCTTGGTTTTAGAGAAGCCAATGGCATATTCTGCCGCTACTTGCAGATCTTCGGACTTTTCCACTTTGGTAACACCTTTACTGCCAGCAGAATCGGTAGGTTTCACAATCACCGGCCAACGGAACATATCCTTATCCGCTATCGCATCCTGCCAATTCGTATAGCCCTTGGCCATGGGGACATTAAAGTTGTTCTGCTTCAAAAAATCCCTAAATTTAGCCTTGTTCTGAAGAATATCCACAGAAGCATACGGGTGTGTAGGAAGGCCCATCTGCTCGGCCACATATGCTGCCGTATCCACACCGGGATCACAAGCGAAGGAGGTAATGCCATCGATCTCCAACTCTCTGGCTTTTTGCAAAACCGCCTCTTTATCGATGATACTCACATTCACATACTCATCAGCATACTTATGAGCAATATTATCAGGCAGGTAATCGCAGGTAATGACATACAACCCCAGTTTGTGGGCAGCCTCAATAACCGGCAGTAAATACCTGGCGCCACCCAACAGCATGATTTTCTTCATAAGCTCACTTCTCCACTGTTTTGTTGATTCGCTTTTGGATACCGGACATAATTTTCTTCAAATTCCCGGTAAACGCTAATCGGAACAAACGCTCCGTTGAACGCCAAACGTTCTGCCACCGACTGGCAACACCCAACTGCTTTTCTCGTTCTTTTTCGAATCTTTGATCCGGAAATACAAAACCCGGATGCTTTAATGGAAACTCCAATTCATAGGTTTTCATGCCGTACTGCTTTTGCAGTCTCTTGGGCATAGATCTTTTGGATCCAGTGTGGGTAGCACCGGTTCCGATGCCGTTATTGGCGATCAGATTATACTTAGGCACAATCACTAACTTATGTTGTAAATATTCCGCATGACGGGTATAAAACTCACTACCGGGTTTGTGATTGGCATAAGTACCGGTTTCTGCAAAACTGACAAATTGCTTTTTTAAATACCAAGGGAAATAGGACTTGATATATTTCATAACGTAGGGGTTCTTTGCATACGAAAGATCTCCATCTTTGCACTCATAAGTCCTTCTCCAAATAGCTACACCGGAAGAGGCAGGCACTCTTGCAAAGAAATAGTCATCGGGGGTATCTTCCCATTGTTCACAAAGGTTCACACCGGTGATTTTGGCGATCCGCAGATCGTCTTTATACTTTTCTAAAAGTTCTGCACAAAAGCGGAAATAAGAAACAGAAGGAACTTGGTCATCCTCCAGAAAGATACAGCGATCCACCTTACTCCAAATGATGGGGGTATACTTATCGCTCATGCCATACATACCGATGTTCTTCTCTTCATACATCCGGTAAACCTGGCAATCCCAATCCACATTTTCCACCACGGCACGACTTTGCATAATTCGCTCTTTATCAGTAGGAACAGTCTCTCTGGGGCCATCGGAGCGAATAAAAAGAATGCTAGGACGAGCCTGTTTGATCACTTCCCATTGTTTCGCCAGCTGTTCTGGCCGAACAAATGCCTGGATCGCCACCGGCACATCTACCAAGTAAGGTTTCATATTATACACTCCTTCGATTATCTCCATATCGAATTGTCATAAATGACAGTCCCAGCATCCGCACTATATAATAAAAATTTATAACATATTTTATTAATTATACAATATAAAAGGCTAAAAATCAAGTGTATCACGTCGAAGAACAACATACTCTCCCATCTGCTGTTCGGTTCGGTTTAATAAAACATTTTTTAACTTGTCCTAACAAGAATTCCCGGGTGTTATTTTTATAATCTACCGCCAATTTTCCATCGTGATTGAAAGTCAATATATTTATAAAATCCGTAAATTCAGTCAACAATATATGAAAGACCGGTAAGTGAGGAGTTTATGCGAACAGTCCACACCGAGGATAAGAACAACAAATTTATTGAAGAATCGTCAAGAAAATCGCTCATTAACCGTTTTTGGTTTTCAAAAAATTTACTGTAATATTTAGTTTGCGCAAGGCGACACTATAAATGCAAACGCAGTTGAAGATATTTGCGGTAAAAAACCGCCGAAAAGTAAGGAGTGTAAAGAGATTATGTCTAAGAACAAATCGATGGTTCCCGAAGCGCGTGAAGGCCTCAACCGTTTTAAGATGGAAGCTGCTAACGAAGTGGGCGTTACCTTGAAACAGGGCTATAACGGCGATTTGACTTCGAAACAGGCCGGTTCGATCGGTGGCCAAATGGTCAAAAAAATGATCGAGCAGTACGAAAACAGCCTGAAGTAAGACCTCATAAAAAAAGTCGTTCGATGATACTTTCATCGAACGACTTTTTGTTTTTCTGCGTATATTAGAGTGAAGCAATATTGGTCAGAACACCGGATGGCGTGATATCAATAATTCCATACGTTCCGTCATATCCCAAACTGCCCGGATTGAGCACGTATAAGCCATCTAAATACCGATTCACCGGCTGATGTGTGTGCCCATACAACAAAATATCCGCATCGAATAGTTGAGCGGCATTGAGCGCCTTTTCTTCCCCATATTTCACCTGCTGTATATGGCCGTGCATCATCAAAATTCGTTTACCGGCTATCACCTCGTCGTGTATCAACGGAGCATCCTGACTCATCGCATTCCAATCGTTGTTGCCACGCACCATTCTGCAAGTAACATGTGGAAATTCATCGATGCAATTTTCCACATCTCGGACGCCATCGCCTAAAAACAGCAACCAATCGGCTTGTTTGTGCATGGACAAAACGTCCCACAATCGTCGTCCACGACCGTGTGTATCGGACACTACCAAAAGGCGCATCGTCTGTTCTCCTTTTGCATATTTGTTTTCCACCATTCATATTCATGTACAGAAAGGATGGATCCTTATGAGCCATTATACACCATCAAACGATCAGATTCAAGCCTTGCTGCAATACGCCAGCAGTCGCCTGGGACTTTCTCCCGAGCAATTACTCCGTGCAGTACAAAACAGCGACGTGTCACAACTGGTGAATTCCATGTCTCCCAACGATGCCAAAACGTTACAATCGTTCATGCAAAACAACAAACAAGCCGAGCAATTTATTCAATCACCTGCCGTACAACAGTATATTGCTAACTTTTTTAAAGATAAACAATAAGGAGCGTTTGCCGGATGGATGATCTGTCTGATAAAATTCAACAACTGCTTTCCTCACCGGACGCGATGAATCAAATCCAGTCGATGATGGCGGCGTTTAGTTCCGGTTCTAACGCACAACAACCATCTTTATCTCCACCGGCGCCACCACCTGTTCCGACCAACGGCATGGATATAACCAATCTATTGAAAATTGCCCCGTTACTCAACAAGATGCAACAGGATAACGACGGCGCAAATCTGTTGAAAGCACTTCGTCCTTACATGCACGATGAGCGTGAAAAACGATTGGACGAAGCCATACGGATTTTACAACTGATGAGGTTCTTGCCGTTGTTAAAGGATCTTGGAAAGGGTGATATAACGTGACTGAAGAGATGAAACGCATGCAACGAGAAGCAGAAGAACGCGTGCGACAGATGCATCAAAAGGCGCAACAATACGTCGAACCGCCGCCTTTAACGGTACACGCTGAACCGTCGCTATCCGAACCCGAACCGATTACCGTTGATAACAACGCTTCACACGATCGCATGTTGGCGTTGTTACTCGCAATTCTGTTGATCAAGAACAATGCTAAAATGGAATTGATCATCGCACTGTTATATCTCGCTTTATAGAAAAAAGGACACATCCACAAGGGATGTGTCCTTTTTGTTCATGTCAATTAGTCGGCCAATCTCGTTTTCAAGTTGTTGAGTTGATCGCGCAGTTCGGTCGGGAGTTTATCGCCGAATTTCGCATAGAACTCTTCAATGCCGCCGATTTCCGAAGCCCACAGTTCGTTATCCACTTTCAGAATCGAACGCAGCGTTTCGATATCGAAATCCAAACCGTCGAGGTTGATATCTTCGGCTTTCGGCACATAACCGATCGCGGTTTCGATCGCATCTGCTTTTCCTTCGCAACGATCCAAGATCCATTCCAACACACGCAGGTTGTCACCGAAGCCCGGCCAAATGAAGTGGCCTTCTTCATCGGTGCGGAACCAGTTGACGTTGAAGATTTTCGGCGCTTTATCACCGAGTTTTTTACCCATTTCCATCCAGTGCGCCCAGTAATCGGCCATGTGATAACCACAGAACGGCAACATCGCCATCGGATCACGACGCACAACGCCAACCGCGCCGGTCGCCGCAGCAGTGGTTTCGGAAGCCATGATCGAACCTACGAACACGCCATTGTTCCAATCGCGGGATTGATACACCAGCGGCGCGGTTTTCGCACGACGGCCGCCAAACACGATCGCCGAAATCGGCACACCTTGTGCAGAATCGAATTCAGACGAAATGCACGGGCAGTTTTTCGCCGGAGCCGTGAAACGAGAGTTCGGGTGAGCACCTTTTGAGCCATCGGTGCAATCCCATTTTTCGCCTTTCCAGTTGAGCGCGTTTTTCGGCGGGTTTTTATCCAAGCCTTCCCACCACACGGTGTTGTCGTCCAAGTTATGGGCAACGTTGGTGAAGATGGTGCCTTGTCTGGTCGATGCCAGGGCGTTAAAGTTGGATTTTTCGTTGGTGCCGGGGGCTACGCCGAAGAAACCGTTTTCGGGGTTGACCGCCCACAAACGACCATCTTCACCGACACGCATCCACGCGATATCGTCGCCGACCGTCCACACTTTATAGCCTTTTTCTTGATAATATTCCGGCGGAATCAACATAGCGAGGTTGGTTTTACCGCAAGCAGACGGGAACGCCGCCGCGATGTATTTCACTTCGCCCTGCGGATTTTCCAATCCGAGGATCAGCATGTGTTCTGCCATCCAGCCTTCCTGATGGCCGAGGTGCGATGCAATACGCAACGCAAAGCATTTTTTACCGAGCAACACGTTTCCGCCGTAACCCGAGTTAACCGAAATGATCGTGTTATCTTGCGGGAAATGGCAGATATAACGTTTTTCTTCATCGATTTCGCAACGGCAATGCAAACCGCGAATCCAATCTTCGCTATCGCCCAACGCTTCGAGCACCGCGGTGCCCACACGAGTCATGATCACCATGTTCAGCACAACGTAGATCGAATCGGTCAATTCGATACCGTATTTCGCAAACGGCGAACCCACCGGGCCCATCGAATACGGGATCACATACATCGTGCGACCTTTATAACTGTCACGCGCAATATCGTACAGCATTTCATACGCTTCGGACGGTTCCATCCAGTTGTTGGTCGGACCGGCTTCTTCTTTGGTCGGCGCACAAATAAAGGTTCGATGTTCCACACGCGCCACGTCATTAACCGCCGTGCGGTGCAGATAGCAACCCGGCAGTTTTTCCTCGTTGAGTTTTACCAATTCACCGGTCGAACACGCTTGTGCACGCAATTCTTCCAGTTGCGCTTCGGTACCGTCGATCCACACGACCGCATCCGGTTTTACCAGCGCTTTCTTTTCTTCAATCCATTGAAGAACCGACTGATTGTTCGTCATTAAAAGCAACTCCCTTCAGTTGCATGAACCGGTTGGTTTCATGCAAACCAATTTACTCACATTTAGCATTATACCCCATCTTCTGTCAATATTCAATAGCAGATTGCACAGTTTCTTTGTAAAAATACTATGAATATTGCCCTGTGTCAAACACCAATATCCATCGATAAAGCCACCCTATTTGCTCTACGGAAAGTATAGGTGGTTCCCCTTGAACTTTTGGTATAAATTTGGTATAAAATTATTAGATATCTCTTGACTCAATCGTGGGAGGAAACCAGCATGATAAAAATCGATCTAAACGGTGCTTGGCAAGGGCACGGCATATCAGCCGATGGTAGCCAAACCAAAGATTTTAACGCGACTGTGCCGGGGTGTGTACAAACCGATTTGTACGGTGACGGTCTGCATACCAATGTGTTCTGGCGCGACAACGCTGACAAGGTACAATGGATCGAAAATTGGTCTTGGCGTTACACCAAAACTTTTACGTTAGAGGAAATCCCCACGGATTGTCAGCTCGTTTGCGAGGGACTGGATACCTATTGCGACGTATACTTAAACGACCGGTGTATCGGTTGTGCCAACAACATGTTTATCCCCCACTCATTTGACGCATCCAAACGGTTAAAAGTGGGCGAAAACAAACTGGAAATTTATTTCTATTCTCCCATCGCGCACGAAGCTGGTCATAAGTGGCGTGACCACTCATTTTCGGATGGGCGGTTTTACACACGCCGCACCCAATGCTCATACGGATGGGACTGGGTACAACGGTACGTCACCTTCGGTATTTTCCGCCCGATTTATTTGTTATCCAACACCGACCTTACGGTGGACAATCTATATATCTACACCACGTCGATTGATGAATACAGCGCACAACTATCACTGACAGTAAATTTTGATCATGCCGAGCAAACCGGTTTTGCCACCGTGAATATCATCGATCCGAATGGCAAAACGGTATGGAAAAACCGCCGTTACGTAGAAGAAACTTCGTTCCGCGAATGGATTGACCTTGCCGATCCGCAGTTGTGGTACCCAGCCGGTTACGGCGCACAACCGCTATATACCGTTAAAATCGACGTCACCGACCGAAACGGCACACCACTCGGTTCTCACGAAGAAACGTTTGGTATCCGAACGTTGAAAGTCGTTCAACTGGTCGACGAACCTAATTCGGCATACGCGGACAAATGCCGCGAGTTGCAACAGCGTCCCGGTTCTGAAACAATGGAGAAAAACACCGAATACCGTGGCTTTATCGTATTGGTAAACGGCATTAAGGTGTTGTGCACCGGCGGAAACTGGGTACCGCCCAGCCCCTTCCCTGATCTCAATACCGATGCGCAAATTACCGAACTGTTGGAATTAGCGGTTGAGGGCAACGTCAACATGATCCGTGTTTGGGGCGGTGGCAAATTTGAAACGCCACATTTTTACCACGAATGTGATCGACTCGGCATCTTGGTAACGCAAGATTTTCTGATGGCCTGTGCCGAATATCCCGAGGACGAAGCGTGGTTTCTCGAAGCGTTACGCAAAGAAGCTCGGCACGCTGCGATCTTGATCCGCAATCACCCTTGTCTTGCCTGGTGGTCGGGTGATAACGAAAACGCCGTGCTTGGCAGCGACGATTGTGAATGGTTCACCGGACGAGATTCGGCACTCAAATCAATTGGACCGGTTTTAGCTGAAATGGACTATAACCGTCCCTTCTTCCCGTCCAGCCCGTACGGTGGACATCAATACGCTTCCTATACCGTGGGCACCACCCACAACACGTATTATCTCGATCGCATCTTCCCCTATATGATGAACTACGACATAGATCATTTCGCTTTCTTCCGGGAATTCAGCGCACGATTCATCGCGGAAGAACCTGCGTGCGGCGCGGTATCTCGCCCGTCAATCTTACGATTTATGACCGAAGATGATTTCAACGACGAATCGGATACCATGTGGTTACATCATATCAAGTTTGATCCGAAAATTAAACCGATTTTCTTCGAGTATATGGTAGCCTTTGCCAAGAACCTGTTTGGCGAATTCATCGATCGCGACGACCGTTTCTTTAAGATGAAATACGAGCATTACGAGTGGATTCGCGTCACGATGGAAAACTGCCGCCGTAACCAAGGATTCTGTAACGGATTGGTATATTGGATGTTAAACGACGCGTGGCCGGCCGCCGGCGGCTGGTCAATCATAGATTATTACAACATCCCAAAACCCGCGTTTTACGCCTTTAAACGCGCTACAAGCGGTGTTATAGCGTCGGTCGATCGTACTCCAAATGGGCAATTAGACGTGTATGTATGTAATCGCACATTGCAAGATCAAGCCGTCACGGCAAACATCTGCATATATAACCCGAAAACCGGCACCAAACGTGGTGAAACGGTGGTCACCGCCACCGCAACGGCAAACAAGTCGGTTGTGATCCACACCGAACCCGACACCTTGTCGGAGGATGAGATGGTCTTGGTGGATATTCTCGGCGAGCAGACAAGTGATCGTGCCTTTTACAAGAAAAATCTGCCGATCGGCAAAACCGATACAGTGCGTATAGTAGCGCAAACCGACAACACCATAACCGTACGGGCGGATGCTTACGTGCACGCGGTGGAACTGGAAGCCGCCGGCGTATTCAGCGACAACTATTTCTCATTGATGCCGGGCGAAGAAAAACAAGTTACCTTCCGGCCGGCCGATTGGTTTGACGGCCATATCGCCTTAACAGGTTACACGGTAATATAAACCATTTTCAAAACGATAAAAAGGAACGGACGATATCCTCGTCCGTTCTTTTTTTATATGGATTTAACGTACTGTTGTTTACATTATCTCAAATGCGGAAACATTTTTGGATTGCTTTGTTGGTACCGAGCACCAACAACGTCCCATCCGCATGGAGCAGCGTATCCGGAGTGATGCTCAGTTGTAACGCGCCGTTTTGTTTGACACCCATAATATTGATGTTATGGGTTTTACGGACGTCTAACTGCCCAATAGTTTTCCCCACCCAAGAAGGTGGCACCGTCACCTCAAAGATAGCATGCTCGTCATCCAGTTCAATATAATCGAAAACATGTTCCGAACTATACCGAACCGCCGCCCAAGCCGCCAACTGTTTCTCGGGATACAACACCTCGTCGGCGCCGTTGCGCAGCAAAAATTTCGCGTGCACGTCACTATCGACACGAGATACCACCTTTTGTGCACCCAAATCTTTTAAAAGCGATGCCGTTTCCAATGAACTTTGAAAGTTTTCCCCAATCGTGACAATGCACACATCGTAGTTGTCCACGCCAAGCGATGACAAAAACTCCTCATCGGTAGTATCGCCAATCTGCGCCGTAGTTACCAACGGCAATACCGCGTTAACTTTTTTCTCGTCTTGGTCCACCGCCATCACTTCACATTTCAGTTGACTCAATTCTTGCGCAATGTGCTGGCCAAACCGGCCAAGTCCGATTAATAAAATCGATTTCATGGTATACACCTCTTTTTATCCTACTGTAATTCGTTCTTGCGGATATTTCGATACGTTGGGTTTACGTTCGGATAATGCCGCAAAAATCAGCGTCAATCCACCTACGCGCCCGAAATACATCAACGCCATCAAGATACCGTGCGATACCGGTGAAAGATCCGGTGTCACGCCCATGGTCACACCGACCGTTGCTACGGCGGATGCCGTTTCAAAAAAAGCTGTTGTCATCGGAATTCGGTCAATCGCACTGATCACCAAACCACTACTGAAAAACAAGGTAACATATAACAAAAAGATCGTTGCGGCCTGTTTAACGGTAGCATCCGGCACACGCCGACGATACAGTTGCGTTTCCTCTTTCTTAGTAAACACCGCCCACGCCGACGAGAACAATACCGCCACCGTCGTGGTCTTCATACCACCGGCGGTCGATCCGGGCGAGCCGCCAATCAACATCAGCGCGACCATCACCATCAAGCCAACTTCGCTAACCAACGAGAAATTCACCGTGTTAAACCCGGCCGTACGCATGGTCACCGATTGAAACAACGATGCCAACACACGTTCCCCCATCGGTAAATCGGTGTATTCCGCCAAGAAGAAATATACCGCCGGTAACACAATCAAAATAGCCGTAACCACCAACACCACTTTACTTTGCAACCGGTACTTTCTAAAGCGCCATTTATGGTGACGGATATCGTCCCACACAAAGAACCCTAAACCGCCGATTACGATCAAGGTCATGATCGTAATATTAACCGTCGCATTACCGGTATACGCCGTAAATGACGAGAATTTACTGTTAATCCCCATTAGGTCAAAACCGGCATTGCAAAACGCGGAAATCGAATGGAATACAGCATACCACACACCCTTGCCGATGCCGAATTCTCCGCAAAACGAGGTCGCCAGCACCGCTGCACCGATCACTTCGATGATCAATACCGTACGAACAATAAATCCGGTCATATTGACAATCCCACTTAACGTGGGTGCCGAGATCGATTCCTGCATAACGCTTCGCTGCATCAACCCAATTCGTTTTCCGGTGATTTTGAAAATCATCAACGCCACCGTCATAACACCCATGCCGCCGATCTGTATCAAACCGATAATCACGATCTGCCCAAACAGCGACCAATACGTCGCTGTATCTTGCACGACTAAACCAGTCACACAAGTAGCCGACGTAGCGGTAAACAATGCATCGATGATCGAAGCGCCGTTCCCGTCTTGTGTAGCAAACGGTAACATCAACAACAACGCACCGACAAGGATCACCGATAAAAAACTGAATAGTATGGTTTGAAACGGTGAAACCGGTTTCTTTTTTCGAACCGTACTCATATCGTATCACCCATCATTCTTCGGTAATCGGAACGGTCGCGCACGCATTTAGATCCGCGCCGGCCGTTTTACCGGCAAGATACTCATAATACCCTTGTGCGCCGACCATCGCGGCATTATCGCCGCAAAGCGACAACGGCGGCACGTACATCTTAATGCCGTTGGCGTCGCAACGCTTTTGCATTTCGGCGCGCAGTGACGAGTTTGCCGAAACACCACCGGCTAATACCAATGTGGTCGCACCGGTATGCTCTACCGCGCGCATCGTATGGTCGCACAACACGTCCACCACCGTATGTTGAAAACTCGCCGCCAGATCCGGTGTCGACAGTTCCACGCCGGTTTGTTTGGCGTTGTGCAATCGATTAAGCACCGCCGTTTTCAATCCCGAAAAGCTAAAATCAAACGCATTCCCGTCGACACGCGGATGCGGAAAGGTAAAGGCTTTGGGATTCCCCTCTTTAGCAGCCCGATCCAGCGATACACCACCAGGATACGGCATGCCCATAGCTCGCGCTACCTTATCGAAACATTCGCCAGCGGCATCGTCACGAGTGCGGCCGATCATCTCGAACTTCGTATAATCCGACACGTGAATAATGTGCGTGTTACCGCCGGACACCACCAAACATAGAAACGGCGGTTTTAATTCCTCAAACGCGAGGTAATTGGCCGCAATATGCGAACGCAGGTGGTGCACCGGAACAAGTGGTTTACCGGTTGACAGATGTAACCCCTTGGCAAAATTAACGCCTACTAACAACGCGCCGATTAAGCCCGGTGCATAGGTTACGGCAATCGCGTCAATATCATCCAGCGTAACGCCGGCTTGTTGCAACGCTTGTTCGGTAACGCCGCTAATCGCTTCCGCATGGCGACGACTGGCAATTTCCGGAACCACTCCGCCGTACAAGCGATGTTCTTCAATTTGAGAAGCGATCACATTCGATAACAACACCCGACCGTCGCACACAACGGCCGCTGCGGTTTCGTCACAGGACGATTCAATCGCCAAAATGTTCATATCGTCTCCTCCTTTGCCGGTAAATATAGCGAGTAAATATACGCATCTTCTTTCGGTTCATCGTAAAAGCGAGGACGCACCCCGTCACAAACAAACCCATGTTTTTCATATAACGCGATGGCAGCCGCATTCGATACACGAACCTCCAACGTGATACGTGTCACGCCGTTTGTTAGAGCGAAATCGCGCGAAGTTTTCAACAATTCGGACGAAAGCCCCGTTCGACGGTAAGAAGAAGCGGTCGCAATTCGTTCAATATACAGTTCATCTGCCACACAGTGCCAGATGATATACGCCCCTATTTCGTCTGATTGACGATGTCGCAACACCAAACAACCGGCCGTGGGATTATCTAACTCTTCCACTACCGATTGGTACGACCACGGTGGCGAAAACAGTTGTTGTTCGAGCGCCGAAACCGTCTTAGCGGCGGCTTTATCCATGGGAACACACACCCATTCGGCCGTTACATTACTTACGCTCATAAAGCATCCTTTTCTAACAGTCGATCTATTTCATCAATTAATTGATCGCGCGTTTCACGATAGCACGTCAGATCACCGCCGTATGGATCAGCAATACCGCCGTTTTCCGCCGCCAACACGATCACGTTTTCCACCGATACGCCGGCGTGTACCAAAATCGCCTTATGCATTTCGGTCATCACCACAATACGATCGGCTTGCTCGCACATCTCTAACGTTAGCGGCACAGACCGATGATGGGATATATCCACACCAATTTCAGACATCACTTGCACCGTATATTCCGTAGCCGGTGAACCGTCTGCCGATATCCCGGCGCTGAACACTTGTCCAGCTTGTCCGCGCTTGGCCAATGCCTCACGCATACAAGCGGCCGCCATTGGGCTGCGGCAGGTGTTGCCGGTACACACAAACAACCAATTCATATCGATAACACTCCAAGATGTTCGAGCAAAATTTTAAGTCCCATCAAAATCAATACCGCACCACCGATACGTTCGGCATAAGTTTTATTACGTTCGCCGATGGAATGGCCAAGCAATACACCGACACCGGATAACAAGAAAGTCGTCACGCCGATCAACACAATCGCCGCCCAAATGTTAACCTGTAAAAACGCAAAGGTAATACCTACCGCCAACGCATCAATACTGGTGGCGATCGCCATCGGCAACATCGCACGCGGACCAAACGAGGCATTACAACATTCTTCTTCCCCAAACGATTCGCGGATCATGTTTCCGCCAATCAGACCTAACAACACAAACGCCACCCAGTGGTCGATACTTTCGATCTGTTGTTGAAATTGCGAACCGAGCAGATACCCGACCAACGGCATCAACGCCTGAAACCCACCGAAATACAGACCGGTAACCGCAGCGTGTTTAGCTTTAACGCTCGGAACCGACAGTCCTTTACACACCGATACCGCAAAGGCATCCATCGAAAGACCGATCGCAATCACAAACAGCTCCCAAATACTCATATCGTATCCCCTTTCCGGTGATCATACGCAAAAACGACGAAGCCCTATCTGCCAAAGACACAGATAAGTCTCGTCGTTAAATACAAAGCCAGAAATCAACATGCCGGTATGTTGGCTTTATCGCGCAAAAATCGCGCCGACTACTCCCTTAACTTCCCTCATAGCGTATCATAAAGCCGCTGTTTTGTCAATGAATTCGCTCTATTTTCGCACGATGCGAAGCAAGGGTACACGAAGTCGACGAATGTACAGCGTAATCACGCGAGTCAAGGCAATATCATATAAAACAAACACTACGTTGCCTAACAATAAAATCAACCAAACCAGCGAAACGCCAAACCACGCAAACTCTTCCATCGGGAACGAGAACAACCACACCAACAAACCGTACGCGGCCACCACGCAGATATTAAACACCATCAATTTAACGATCCAACTGATCATTCGTTGTAACCGCAAACGTTCGATCACCGATTTTACGATCGGATAGTGGCCGAAAAACGCCACGAATAACAATGCTGCTTCTTTATCCGGCGCGATGATTAACGCCAACAAACTAACGGCGGCATACACAGTAAACCCGAATTTAACACCCCATTCTACCACCAACGGCACCAAGATCAGGCCGGCAATTGCCGGAAGTGCATAGGTCGCAGTGGGAATGACAGTTAACAACATACATACCAACGATAGCGCGCCCAACACGCCGCCAAGCGCGACTTTATCGGTCTGTTTCAATCCGGTTCCCCCTATCAACAACAGCGAATCAGATCGCCGCCCATACATTCACAACAACAATCCGCGCAGATCAACCCTTGACACACGTCGCAACCCGAACATCCATTCATGTTACTACCGGACATTTGATATCCACCGGTTTGGCGGCGCATATTCATCTGATTAAACATCGAACGATATTCCATATTCGACGGATCCATACGGCAGGCGGTAGAAACATGGTCATAGGCATCTTCCAACCACCCCTTTTTATATAACACGTTGCCTTTCAAAAAGTGCCATTCGGCGTTACGGCCGGCTACCGGAATCCCATCCAATAACGTTTCGGCATCGGCCACCCGGCCCATGCGAATCAAGTGGCGGATATCCGCAAACGCCGAACCACCCGTAGGGCCACCGGTTTGATGCGGTTGACCTGCACCCTGCTTGCGCATTCTCACGATCGCATCGTAGGCTTCGTTAATCTCCTGCATCTTTTCTTGTGCCAAATCCGAAAGCGGATTGTCACCGTAGTTGTCGGGATGATACTTTTTAGCCAGCGCACGATACGCTTCTTTCACCTCGTCGTCGGTAGCATTCGGCGACACGCCGAGCACCTCATACGGATTATTTACACTCATGATTATTTCTCCTTGATCACAGTATCTTGTTGTGTGGCCATACCACACGATAAAATATTACGTAAAATACCGTCAAACCGTTTGATCGGCAACAAATCATATGCAGCCATACATTCCGCCAAACATGCATTCAACGTCTGTACCGCATACGCCTTCGTGTCGGCAATCCCTTGTTTATCCTCCATAACGAGCGATCGGTGACAGACATACGGATTATACCGACCGGCTTTTAAATCGTCTTCCAAATCGTCCAACGCATCGATCAGATACACCCAACGCCCCAGACAATAGCCCAACCGTTCCAGAACACGCCGTTGTTTCTCATCGGTTTCCCCCGTCGCCATCATCGCGCTGAGCATAACGGCACTCGGTTCAGCCGCTTGATCAATACTGGAACAACAACGTTGTTCCAAATCAACTTGCCGATCCATCTCGCGTTGCAAAACCGCGGCCAGTTCCGGATAGGCCGCCGCCGCTTTTTTCTTTGCACGTTTGGCAAACGGCATCAACAACCGCGACGGCAAACTTTTCCAAAACCCATCATCCGCGATACTGTCACGACATTTGTGATACACCGTCAGCACGGCGGCATCTGCCGCAAAAGCTATCGCCTCGTTCGAATCACAACAAGAGCGTTTGGTTAACGGATGTGCCGGACAACGGCATTGGTGAAACCGGCAATTATCGGATAAAATTGCCGATTTAATCAACGCTAAAAAGGTAAAATCATAACTCAACGTCATGCGAGACATCCATCCGTATCGTTTGCCGAGTTGTTTACACAAAGCACAGTACACACCACGATACATCTCATATTCTTTTACTTTGAGTTCCGGTTGAAACACCCGTACATACCCAAACATAGCGGTCCATCCTTACTTTGTGTTTCTATTATCATAACGCATTTATCGACAAAGGATATGAAAGATTTGTAAATATTACAAAACCTCTTTCAAGAAATGTCCGGTATACGAATGGGGGTTTGCAGCCACCTCTTCCGGTGTGCCGCACGCCACCAACGTGCCACCCTTGTCGCCGCCTTCCGGCCCTAAGTCAATGATGTAGTCGGCCGATTTAATGATATCCAAATTGTGTTCGATGGTGATAACCGTATTACCGCCATCCACCAACTGTTGTAGCACTTCGATCAGTCGATGTACGTCGGCCGTATGCAATCCGGTGGTCGGTTCATCCAAAACATAAATGGTTTTCCCCGTTGCGCGGCGTTGCAATTCGGACGCCAATTTCACCCGTTGTGCTTCGCCGCCGGACAACGTGGTGGCCGGTTGCCCAATCTTGATATAACCGAGTCCTACATCGAACAAGGTTTTCAATTTGCGGTGTATTTTCGGGATGCTTTCGAAGAAATGCATTCCTTCTTCGACCGTCATCTCCAACACTTCATAGATATTTTTTCCTTTATATTTAACGTTCAAAGTTTCGCGATTATACCGCGTTCCACCACACACTTCGCACGGCACATAAATATCCGGCAAGAAATGCATTTCGATCTTTAAGATGCCATCCCCTTGACACGCTTCGCACCGGCCGCCCTTGACATTAAACGAAAACCGTCCCGCCTTATAACCGTGCGCTTTGGCATCGGTGGTCATGGCAAACAGTTCGCGAATATCGTTAAACACACCGGTATAGGTCGCCGGATTGGAACGCGGTGTGCGTCCGATCGGCGATTGATCAATGTTGATCACCTTGTCCAACCATTCCACGCCGTCGATCGACTTGTATTTACCCGGAATCGTTTTGGCGCGGTTGAGTTTGTTCGCCAACGTTTTATATAACACATCGTTGACCAACGACGATTTTCCGCTTCCCGACACACCGGTTACACAGATAAATTTACCAAGCGGAAATTGGACCGTGAGGTTTTTTAGATTGTTTTCGGCCGCCCCTTTTATCACTAATTTTCCACCGTTACCTTGGCGGCGTTTGGCCGGCACCGGAATCTTCTTGCGGCCGGTGAGATAATCCGACGTAATCGAATCGGTACAACTATCAAAAGCTTCCGGCGTACCGGCAAACACCACGTGACCACCATGCACCCCGGCACCCGGTCCGATATCGACGATATAATCCGCCGCGCGCATGGTATCTTCGTCGTGTTCCACCACAATCAACGTATTACCGAGATCGCGTAGTTTCTTCAACGTAGCGAGCAAACGCTCGTTATCGCGTTGATGCAAACCAATGCTCGGTTCGTCGAGGATATACAACACACCCATCAATGAAGAACCGATCTGCGTGGCCAAACGAATCCGTTGGCTTTCGCCGCCGGACAACGTGCCGGATGAACGCGACAACGACAAGTATTCCAGTCCCACGCTGGACAAGAAGGTCAACCGTTCACGAATCTCTTTTAAGATCGGTTGTGCAATCATGGTATCCCGTTGTCCAAAGGATAACGTCTCCATAAACGCCAATTCATCCGCAATCGACATATCACAAAACTCTTTGATGTTTTTGCCGCCGACCGTAACCGCTAGATATTCCGGCTTTAACCGCGCGCCGTGACAATCCGGGCACGGATGTTCGGTCATATAACTTTCCAGTTCGGTCCGGGCATAGTCGCTCGACGTATCCTTGTACCGCCGTTCCAGGTTATTGACGATTCCTTCAAACGGTGCATAGAATGTACCGCCGCCCCAATCGCGGTTTTTGGTCAATTTCAGTTGCACGTCACCGGTGCCGTACAATACCGCCTGTTGGGCTTGCTCGGGCAAGTCTTTCCACGGCGTATTCACGTCAAACCCGAAATGTTCGGCCAATCCGTTGTAATACATCGTCGCGATCGCGCCGGCATCCGGATGGAACCACGTATTCACACCCCAACCGGCCGCACGGATGCATCCTTCAACCAGGGATTTATCTTCATCGTGCACAATCAGGCGCGGATCGATCTTCATAAACATACCGATACCGGTACAGGTCGGACACGCCCCAAACGGACTGTTAAATGAAAACATCGTTGGGGTAAGTTCCGGAATACTGATACCATGCTCATCGCACGCGTAGGTTTGTGAAAATTGCAATTCTTCGCCGCCAATCACGTCCACCGCAATCAATCCGCCGGATAACGCGGTCGCGGTTTCGATACTATCGGTGAGGCGACTGCGGATATCTTCTTTAATGACCAGACGATCCACCACGATCTCGATCATATGCTTTTTGTTCTTTTCGAGTTTGATCTCCTCGGACAAATCGTAGATGTTGCCATCGATCCGCACCCGTACATAACCGGATTTACGCGCATTATCCAGTTCTTTGGTGTGCTCGCCTTTACGCCCTTTAACGATCGGTGACAACACCTGAACACGCGTTCCCTCGTCGAGTTTCATCACCACATCCACAATTTGATCGGTGGTTTGTTGACTGATTTCTTTGCCGCAAATCGGACAATGCGGCACACCGACACGCGCATATAAAAGACGCAGATAATCGTATATCTCGGTAACCGTACCCACCGTGGAACGCGGATTCTTGGAGGTGGTTTTTTGATCGATGGAGATCGCCGGCGATAACCCTTCGATGCTATCCACGCTCGGTTTTTCCATCTGTCCTAAAAACTGGCGTGCATAGGACGACAACGACTCCACGTAACGGCGTTGCCCTTCGGCATAGATCGTATCAAACGCAAGCGAAGATTTACCACTGCCGGAAAGGCCGGTAAACACCACCAACTTATCGCGCGGAATTTCGACATCCACGTGTTTTAAATTGTGTTCCGATGCGCCTTTAATCACAATTTTATCGCTTGCCAAACCGTTTTCCTCCGTTTTACGTTGTTAGGTAGATCACAACATTATCTTCTCCTTATTCTACTGTATTTTTCTGAAAAAGTAAACCATATCGTCAAACTTTTCACATGGCTTTTTCTTAAAACGCATTCAAAGCGATGTATCTCTACTAATCGTAGATAAAACGAGTTATAATTTTGAAAATTCTCCCAATCGCATCCTCGAAAAGTAGGTTTACAGACCGGAAAACAAGTTCTATAATGAACATCAGGAGGGAGCGATATGGATCAAAAAAGCTTAGGTATTACCATAGCAGAACTTCGAAAAAAGAGTAATATGACACAAGCCGAACTGGCGGCCAAGTTACGCGTAAGCGATAAAACGGTCAGTAAATGGGAAAACGGCCTCGGATTTCCGGAGGTAACGCAGTTTCCCTACCTGGCAGAATTGTTTGGGGTATCGATCGATTTCCTGATGACCGGTGAACGCAAAGGCATCGCCATTGCCGGCAATATCTTGGTGGATATCATCAAAGATATCGACAAGTATCCCGACATCGGCATGCTTGCTAACGTTCATAACGTTTCGCGCGCTGTGGGGGGTTGTGTGCCGAATACTGCCATCAATCTCTCCAAAATCGACCGTTCCACGCCGATTCGCGTGTTTGGCAAGGTCGGTGACGACGAATACGGGCGGTACGCCATTTCTAAGATGCAACAATATGGTATCGATACACTCGGCGTGTGCATCACCGATGCGGCACCCACCCCGTTTACCGATGTGATGAGCTTGCCGACCGGCGAACGCACCTTCTTCAACGTGAGCGGAGCCGGCCGTGAGTTTTCACCCGAAGATATCGACCTGACCACTCTAAACTGTAATATTTTGCACGTAGGCTACATTCTGTTTTTGGAACAGTTCGACCGCGAAGATCCCGAATACGGCACAGCGATGGCGCGGTTTTTGCACGACGCACAACAACGCGGTATCAAAACCTCGGTCGACACCGTCAGTCAACAGGACGGCGACTATGCCGGCAAGGTCATTCCGGCGTTAAAATATTGCAACTACGCCATCATGAACGAGGTGGAGGCCTGCAACTCTTTCTTCGTTCAACCGTACGATGAACACGGAAATCTGCTCGTCGATAATATCCGTAGCGTGATGGAAAAGATGGTGCAAGCCGGCGTATCGGAAAAGGTCATTCTCCACAGTAAAAAAGCCGGTTTTTGTCTGGATGCCGCAACCGGTGCTTTTACCGTTGTTCCGTCTTTGAAAATCCCGAGCGAAGAGATTAAAGGCAGTGTAGGAGCCGGCGATGCTTACGGGGCGGCTTGTCTATACGGATTGTACCACAATTTTGCCGACAAAAAATTGTTGGAATTCGCTTCGGCCGCGGCCGCCTGCAACCTATTCTCCGCAAATTCGATCGACGGTATGTTACCGAAAAACGATATTCTTAAATTATCCGAACAATACGAAAGGTGGTCATTATGAAACGAGAAGTCTATGAAAAGCACGTCGCGTTGGCAATCGAATACTTTGAAAAAGCGCACATCGTTTTAACCGACGAGGAAAAAGCGCGTATCGAAGTGGCGGATCTGGGACTAAACCGCGTGGATGATATCGGTTTACAACTGCTCACTTACGTCAACACCGAACGCGTTTGTGCCAAAGAAATGGTCCTGTTGCCGGGACAAACCTGTCCCGAACACAAACACGTCCCGACCAACGGACAAGCCGGTAAAGAGGAAACGTTCCGTTGCCGATACGGCGAGGTGTACTTGTACGTGCCGGGCGAAGGTGACAAAAACAATATAAAAGCGCACATCCCATCCAGTCCGGTCACCTGTTTCCACGAGATCATCTTAAAGCCGGGTGAACAGTACACCATCATGCCGGAAACCTGGCACTGGTTCCAAAGCGGTCCGGACGGCGCGGTGATCTCGGAGTTTTCCACCAGAAGCACCGATGAGACCGATGAATTTACCGACAAACAAATTGTCAGAGAACCGAAAATCGAGGAGTAATGCGTTATGCTGGTTAATTTACACGATGTTTTAAAACCCGCCATGGAAGGTGGTTATGGCGTGGGACTTTTCAACACCACCGACTCCGATATGTTGGAAGCGGTCATCGCCGCAGCCGAAGAAACCAACTCGCCGGTCATTATCGGTACAGCAGAAGTGCTACTCCCCTACGGCGAACTCAAACTGATCGCACCGGGCATGATCGCCGCGGCAAAACGTGCCAAGGTGCCGGTTGTGGTTCATTATGATCACGGTTTGACTTTTGAACGTTGCATCGAGGCGTTGCAACTTGGGTTTACCAGTATTATGTTTGACGGATCGGCCGGAGATGTCGATAAGAACATCGCTGACACACAGGAAATCGTGCGTATCGCCCATGCGATGGGTGCAACCGTGGAAGGCGAGATCGGCCATGTCGGTCAAGCGGAAACCAACGACAACGCCACCGACGACCGCTACACCACGCCGGCCGAAGCGGTAGATTTCCTGGAGAAAACCGGCGTAGATGCGTTGGCAATTGCGATCGGTACGGCACACGGCGCGTACAAAACCAAACCGCAACTGGATATCGAACGCCTCAAAGAAATTCGTTCTAAAGTCGACACGCCGCTGGTACTACACGGCGGTTCGGGATTGTCGGATGACGATTTCCGCAACGCCGTCACCAACGGAATCGCCAAAGTCAACATCTTTACCGACCTGTGTGTTGCCGGCGAAAACGCCATGTCCGAAGGTCTTGCCGAAGGGTTGGCGTATCTCGATATTCGCAACAAAAAAGTAGAAGCCATCAAGCAAGCCGCCAAACGGAAAATGACCTTGTTCGGCTGTGCCGGCAAAGCATAAAAACGAAATAAAAAAGCTATGTAACCGGAAGGTGTAAAAACTTTCCGGTTATTACTTTTGTCACAGACAACGGAACCCCCTGTCGTAGTTTCTAATTCTACAGCAGGGGGTCTTTATTCAATATCCGCTTTTCTGGATACCGTCCATATTCATCGAGGTTTCTATTGCACTTATTAAAAACGCCTATTTGGATATCCGCTTTTGTGGTCTAAGGTCAATCGTTTGGGATTCCTTCTTTGGCAAGTTTTATGGCATCGGAAAAATTCTCCACAATATCCAAAAGAATATCAAACTCATCCGGTGTAAGATTGCAGCAACGCCTCTCAAGGGACATCAGACGATCTTTCGTCGGGGTTCCAAAAAGTATTTGATCGGAGAGCACTCCCAAAGCAACGCAGGCACGCTTCAGCGTAGGGATTGATATACCGACAATACCGCGTTCTAAGTCGGATATATATTGAGGAGAAACTTCGATTTTTTCCGCAAATTGTTCTTGTGTCAATTTTACAGATTCTCTGGCTTGTCGGATCTGTTCGCCTATTTGAATGTTGATTTGCTTTTTTTCACGCATAGACAAAACCGCCTTTCACTATTAGTTTAACTAAAAGCAGTCTTGACAAACACAAAGCATTACTATTATAATAATCAATAGTAATGCATGCAACAGTATAAAATAGTATTATTATAAGGAGCAACAATGAAACCATATTTAGTAGATGTTCCAGTTGCGATCCATGCCTTTGTACGGCCACAAACGCTCATCAAACAATGGGCCGTTATAAAAGAGGCGCGCCCGAGCATTCTTTTCGTGCGTTCAGACGGACCTAGAACTGATGTCGCATCAGATGCAGAACTTATAATGAAAAGCCGTGCTATTACAGAGGATATTGATTGGGAATGTACTGTTTATAGGCTGTACGAAAAAACAAATATTGGCATGTATGGTATGTTAAAAAAATGCCCGGCTTTTATTTGGAGCAAAGTTGATCGTTGCATTTTTTTAGAGGATGATATGATTCCCTCAATCTCATTTTTCTCGTTCTGTGCAGAGTTATTAGAGAAATATAAAGATGACCAGCGAATTGACAGAATTACTGGGGTAAATCTTTGCGGCGTTTGGGAGCAAACCCCTGATGATTATTTCTTTGCTCGCGTTCCGGCTTCATCAGGGATCGCTATGTGGCGTCGCAGTTACGATGCTCAGGATAACGAACTGTCCTACGCAAAGAATTCTTATGCTATGAGCCACATTAAAAGGCATATCCCGTGGTACTTAAAAAAACAGTTCGTAAGTTATGCTAAAAAAGGAAACTACGCAAACCATCCTCCGGCAAGTGAGTTTTTTACCCGCCACGCAGAGTATTTACAGAACAAGCTTGTAATCGTACCTAAATACAATTTGATATCAAATACCGGCGTGGGTATTGGTGCAACACATACAGGTAGCAAAATGTCGTCTATGCCGAAGAAATTACACCGTCAATACGGAATGGATGTTAGAGAACTGACATTCCCTTTAAATCACCCTGATTTAATATTTCCTGACCGGGAGTTCGAACAGGTTCGGGAGAAACAACTGGGTGTTTCTAGTCGTTTGCAATATGGCTTGCGGATGATAGAGCGCATACTGCGGTTAGTCTTTACCGGTGACGGGAAGCGGGTACTATCCGGTTTGCAAAAGAGAATAAAAAAACAAATCGAACGATAGGAGGGTTGTAATAGTATGGAAAGAATCATACTAATCGGATCTGGAGGACACGCAAAGTCTGTAATTGATTCCGTTTCGGACGACGAATTTGAAGTTTGTGGGTTTATTGATGAGTTTTATACCGGAGAGCGCATTGGAAAGAAGATACTTGGACATGCTATTTCGGACATCCCTAATTATACCGAGTACAAATACTTTATTGCGATGGGTAATATTCCTGCACGAAAGCGTTGGTACGAAGAGTTACAGCGACTCAACTTGCAGACCGTTAACATTATTGACAAAACAGCAGTAATCTCAAACACCGCCAAAATCGGGAACGGAAACTTCATCGGAAAATATGCAATTATCAATGCAGATGCAAAAATAGGAGATAACAACATCATAAACACCAAAGCGTTGATAGAACATGAGTGCGTTGTGGGTAGTCATACCCATTTATCCACAAACTCAGCGATCAATGGAAATGTCGTGGTAGAGGATTGTGTTTTTTTAGGAAGTTGTGCAGTGTGCAAAGAGCAGATAAAAATCGGCAAAGGTGCTGTAATCGGCGCAGGAAGTGTAGTAATACGTGATGTTAATGCAAACAAAGTGCTGGTCGGTGTTCCATGCCATGCAATTAAAGATGTCTAAGTTGTGAAGCACCTGCTATAGAGCAGGTGCTTCCGTTATATTCGCCTAACGGCGAGTTTTATTGCTACGCATAGTGTATTGCCTTCGGCAGTGTATACAGTGCTTTTTTCATTTCTTAGATCCTTTAAGTTGGTTGATCCGATCTCGCAGATAGGCGGCGTGTTCGAATTCCAAGATCTTGGACGCTTGTTTCATTTCGTTGGTCAACCGTTTGATCAACGCTTCCTTCTCGGCTTTGGACAACTTGGCGTCCGGTTTATCGCGATCGGTCTTCGTCCCGATTTCGATGATATCGCGCACCTCTTTGATAATGGTTTTCGGCACAATACCGTGTTGTTCGTTATACGCCGTTTGGATCGACCGGCGACGTTCGGTTTCGGCGATAGCGCGTTCCATCGACGGGGTAACGCTGTCCGCATACATGATAACCTGTCCGTTGGCGTTACGCGCCGCACGACCGATGGTTTGTACTAACGACGTCTCGCTACGTAAAAAACCTTCTTTATCGGCGTCTAAAATAGCCACCAATGACACTTCCGGAATATCCAACCCTTCGCGCAACAGGTTGATTCCGATCAACGCGTCAAATTCACCATTACGCAGATCGCGGATAATTTCCATTCGTTCAATGGTGTCGATATCGTGGTGCATGTACCGCACACGAATACCGGCATCTTCCAGAAACGCGGTCAGATCTTCTGCCATCTTTTTAGTCAGCGTGGTCACCAACACTCGTTCGTTGCGAGCCGAGCGCACACGGATCTCTTCCATCAAATCATCGACCTGTCCCGCTACCGGTTTCACAATCACTTCCGGATCAACCAATCCAGTCGGCCGGATAA
Organism: Acutalibacteraceae bacterium; assembly: GCA_045544455.1. GTDB lineage: Bacteria > Bacillota > Clostridia > Oscillospirales > Acutalibacteraceae > JAZPYZ01. Next base: position 96,213 of record JAZPYZ010000019.1, read on the forward strand.
CCTGTTCCACCACCTGTTCCCCATGTTCCAATTCAAACGGACCGGGTGTAGCGCTGACGAACACCGCTTGATTCACATGACTGTAAAACTCGTCAAAATTCAACGGACGGTTATCGTACGCGCTTGGCAAACGGAACCCGTAATCGATCAAACTCTTTTTGCGAGCCACATCGCCGCCATACATACCGCGCACCTGCGGCAACATAACGTGCGATTCGTCTACAAACAACAGGTAATCATCCGGAAAATAATCCAACAACGTACTCGGTGTCGAGCCCGGTGCACGTCCCGTTAAAATACGCGAATAGTTTTCCACACCTTTGCAAACGCCGACTTCGCGCAACATCTCAATATCGTAACGAGTGCGTTGCAAAATGCGTTCCGCTTCCAGCAACTTTCCTTCACGTTTAAAGGTTTCTACCCGTTCTTCAAGTTCGCGTTCGATCTCTTTGAGCGCCGCCTCCCGTTTATCCGCCGACACAACGTAGTGCGTTGCCGGATAGATCGCTACGTGTTGTAACACACTTTTCACTTTACCGGTCAGCGGTTGAACCAACGAAACGCGGTCGATCTCGTCACCAAAAAACTCTACACGAACCGCCGATTCTTCTCCCGACGATGCCGGATAGATTTCCACCACGTCTCCGCGCACCCGAAATTTGTTACGGATAAAATTGATATCGTTACGCTCATACTGCAAGTCCACTAGACGAGTAATCAGTTCGTCACGCGATTGTGTCATGCCGGGCCGAAGCGAAATCACCATCGTGCGGTAATCTTCCGGATCACCCAAACTATAAATGCAGGATACACTCGCCACAATGATTACGTCACGGCGTTCCAACAACGAAGATGTCGCCGAATGACGCAACCGATCGATCTCGTCGTTAATAGCCGAATCCTTTTCAATATAGGTATCGGTCGTCGGGATATACGCCTCCGGCTGGTAATAATCGTAATAAGACACAAAATACTCCACCGCGTTTTCGGGGAAGAATTCGCGGAATTCGGAACACAGTTGTGCGGCGAGTGTTTTGTTGTGAGCGAGAACCAACGTCGGGCGGTTGACTTTTTCAATAATATTCGCCATGGTAAAGGTTTTTCCTGAACCCGTCACACCAAGCAGCACCTGTTCCTTGTCGCCGCGGTTGATCCCTTCGACCAACTTGTCGATCGCCTGCGGTTGGTCGCCGGTCGGCTTGTAGTTGGATACCAACTTAAAATCCACACGAATCCCCCCTTCTCTCTAGATATCGCTATTAGTATACCATCCCACACACAAAAAATAAAGACGTTTATATGAAAAAAGCCACCCGTTTCGGATGGCTTTTTCGATTATTCTACCGTCAGTACTACTTTACCGACGTTTTGACCTTTATACAGGATATCGTGGGCCGCTTCCGCCTCTGTAATAGGCAACACTTTGTAGATGGTGGGTTTAACTTCTCCCGTCTCCACCTTTGGCCACACCTTTTCCACGAGTTCTGCTAAGATACGCGCTTTCGTTTCCGGCGTTCTCGACCGCAAGGTGCTACCGATAATGCGCACATTGCGGACATAGATGTTTTTGAGATCAATCTCGGTCTTTTGACCGGCCAAAGCCGCAATCATGATCCATCGCGCGCCGTGTTTTAAGTAATGGATGCATTTTCCCATGATTTCGCCGCCCAAACAGTCGATTGCCACGTCCACAGGATGGCCGTTGTCCAGTTCTTCTTTGAGCACCGCGGCGATATCTTCTTTGGTGGTGACCACCACACGGTCGGCGTTAAGATGGGCAATGTTCGCGGCGATCTCGTCGGTCAACACCGTGGTGATCACGCGGATACCGAATGCTTTTGCCATCGGGATAATCACACTGGCCAACCCACTCGCACCGGCGTTCATCAGCAGGGTATCGCCCGGCTGAATATCCCCCTCTACAAACAGGTTGAGGTACGCGGTGGCAAACGCCTCGGGCATCGCCGCCGCTTCAATTACGGTGCAGTTATTCGGCACCGACATCAACATATCGTATTTCACGTTAGCGTATTGGGCATACCCACCGCCACCGAGCAAGGCACACACCTTGTCTCCCACTTTCCAGTTGGATTTTTCGGCGGCAACGCTGCCGACCTCCGTGATCGTGCCGGCGATTTCCAGCCCCATCCATTCAGGACAACCGGGAGGCGGCGGATAGTCGCCCTCACGTTGCATCAAATCGGCACGGTTAAGCGCCGCCGCTTCGATTTTCACCAAACAATCTTCTGCACCGCACACCGCGTCGGGCACGTTGTCCCACCGCAAACTGCGGTCGTCGTTTACCAAAATCGCTTTCATTTACATTCCTCCTATACTATTTTTGTGGTTTTGTTCGCAGGATCGTGCATCGTCAGCACACGATATTTTGAATCGGAATATTTTTCCACAAATTGACTGCTTTGTTTCGGATTGTATGAACTTCCTGTGGGATGATGCCGCGCGATGCAAGCATTTACATAACACTCATCCCCCGCAACGACATAGGTAACGTCACCGTGATCGATCTCCACGATCGAAGAACCGATCGAGTGACCGCCGATCTTCACGACACGAATGTTCTTTTCTATGGAAAACACATCGTCAAACAACTGCACGCGCGACCGTTGCGATATGTATCGCTTCGCGTTGGCGTATTCTTCCGTTTGTATATAGACGGTGGCATTTTCAAAATGTGATAACGCCGCCACATGATCGTGATGTGCATGGGTAATGATCACGTCCGTGATATCCGCCGAACATAACCCGATCTCTCGCAACACAAATGCCGGCGAATAAAACCGCCGCATTCGAAATCCGGGCATCGTATCACAGCCAGCGTCCACCAACACACGGCGATTTTCGGTTTGGATCAGATAGATCGCAAACGAGATCGGCAAAGAAACATCGCTTGATCCACCGTCAAAAACCAAGTGTTCCGACAATTCCGATTCGGTGTATTTCAACGCCCACAACGAACACTCACTCATACACCGACCACTTTCCTTATGAGAACCAGACTCGCAATCGTTTTCGCCCCTACCGCGTACCGCCAACAGCATCGCTGTTACGAGATGTGAACCCCGCACGCTTGCAGAAGGGTTTTATACAGCATCAATTCATAATCCAAGGTGTAGGGATTTTCTTTTTCACCACGCACCATAGCAGCGAACGACGCCATCATATTGTCGTAGCGGTCGTACGATTCGCTTTGCTCGTAAACGCCGTTATCGCCCCACGAAGCCGACATATAGGCGGTTTGTCCGGTATACAGATACGAACCACCTTTATCCGATGCGTACCATTCCAGCGGACGCAATTCCACACAGCCCTTGGAACCCGTTACAACCAAAGAACGGCGAGCATAACCGCCGAAATCCACTGCCGACGTTTTCGCAGTGCAAACCGCGTTGGGATACTGTAACACGGCAAACCCGATATCTTCCGACTGTGTGCCGTCGAGTCCGGTGCTGACGTTCAGCGGCAACACATTTTGCGGCGCACCCTTGATCTGCATAATCAAATCTACCAAGTGACAACCAAGGAAAAACAGCATCCCACCAGGGAACGTTTTTAGCCAATGGCGGACAAATTCGGGTTGCAGGCAACTCATCTGTGCATCCACGCTGACGATCTCTCCGAGATCGCCGGCTTTTATTTTGGTAAGCAAATCGCGAACCGCAGGATTGTATCGGTACATATATCCCGTGTGGAACACGGTGCCTTTCTCGCGAACGGTTTCGATCAGACGTTCAAACGCGGCAAGATCGGTTCCGCCTGGTTTTTCCATATGGATATGTTTGCCGTGTTCGGCGGCGATCGTCGCGTATTTAGTGAGATAGATCTCGTCGGTTTCGATTGCGACCGCTTCGATGGTGGGATCGTTCATAATCTCGTCCACCGACATCTCCGGATAACCGTCAAAGTATTTTACCTTATCCGGCAGGCGTTCCCGTTCGTTTTCGGGTAACGCATAACCGACAAGTTCAAAGACGTCGCTTTGCTTTTTCAAACTATCGAACACCCACGGAGCGTGCGAATGGGTGTTTGTTCCAATCTGCGCAATGCGAATCTTTCTCATTTCAACTCACTCCAATCGAACTGAACCAGCGGGAAGGTCTTTTCGGTCGCTAAACGCGTATACACCGCCGTCGCATCGTTCGGCGAACAGATCTCATCGATCATCGACGAAAAGGAAATGCGTCCCATTTCGATCAGTTTCATCAACGCACGAATATCGTCGGGTTGTGTCCACCATCCATGGGAGGATTCATGGTTAGGCCGTGCCATCGTGTGGGCTCCTACCAACGTAATACCCGGCGCGTGAATTTTGTGATAATAGTCGATGGTGAAGTCGCTGTTACGGGTACAACCGAGCAACGCCACTCGCCCGAATTTCGCCATACAATCCAGCACGCCGTCGAGCGCGCCGCCGTTGCCGGTGACTTCGATCGCGACGTTGGCACCGCCGCCCGTGATTTCTTTGACTTTGGCGGCAAAGCCGTCCGCGAACGGGTCAAGCGCAAAGTCTGCACCGCACACAAGCGCTTTTTCGCGTTTGGTGGGATCGGGATCGACTGCAATGATCGGCACAGCACCAGCCGCTTTCAAAAGATGTACCGCAAACAGGCCTAAAATGCCCATCCCCATCACGATGGCGGATTCCCCCATCTCCAACCGGCATTTACGAATGGCGGCAAGTGGAAAAATACCGATGTGCAACAACGCCGCATCTTGGAACGAAATGCCATCGTTGAGCTTATACACATTTTGAATCGGCATATTGATCAAACTACTATGTTTACTCCACGACAGGGCAACTCGGTCGCCGACTTTAAAGCCATCGACTCCCTCGCCCACTTTTTCCACAACACCAGACGAACTGTATCCGGACGTGCGCGGAAAGGTCGCTTCTTTCAAAATAGAATACGCCGACACCTGTGCTTCTCCTACCAAATTGGCGCGTTCGGTACCGCTGCTGATTGACGAATACACAAGACGCACCTGTACTTCTCCTGCTTTCGGATCCGAAATCGGAACGTCCAACAGTTCAGCTGTATTGGGTTTTGTAAATACGATCTGTTTACAAGACATCTATCATCACCTCTACCCTTATTTTAGACCTTGACAGACACGTTTTCCACATACTATACTATACAAAAAAGGTAATATTCTACACAAATACAGGTGAAAATGCTATGACAAATGCAGAATTCTATAAAAGTTTCTCCTTCAACCTTTTCCGAAGACAACGTTATCACTGCACCGATTGTATTCATCGCTCAGGATGCCCGCATCACTATATAGCCCGCATGATCAAAGGGACCGCTAAATTTCAGTACGGCGCCCAAACGTTGCATCTGTGCGAGGGCGATATCTTCTATCTTCCTCGTGGTTTGAAATATCGATCCCATTGGTATCCGAACGGTGATCCGGTCGAATTTTACTCGTTTGGGTTCGACTATTTCCCGATCGATGATTCTATCGGCTACCAAATCCAGATTATCGAATGCACCGACGATGAACGCGCTATGCTCGCCGAACTGGAAGCTGACATCGCCGTTACACCTCGGTCGATCGGGTTGCTATACCGTTTTCTCGGAACAGTACAACCAAAACTTCAAGCCGAATCCGATGACGAAAACCATATCATCATTAACAGGGCGTTGGAATATATTCGCACACACACCAATTGCTCGGTCAAAGACATTGCACACTATTGCGGCATCAGCGAATCGGGATTGTTTGCCAAATTTCGCAAACATCTTGATAAAACGCCGATCGAGGCAAGACAAAGCATATTAGTGGAAAAAGCCATTACGCTACTCACTACGACCGACCTGTCGATCGAGGAAATCAGTGATCAGCTGGGGTTCAGTTCCTCGTCCTATTTTCGTAAAGTGTTTCGCGCGAAAACGGGACAAACCCCTACTACATTTCGAAAAAGCATTAAAAGTATTTGAACGTAAAAAGCCACCCGAAACAACTTCGGGTGGCTTTTTACGTTCGCTTATTTCGACAAGTATGGGATGATTTCACCGGCATCGTTTAAAACGATATCCGGTTTAACATCCGATGCGTCTAAAATCTCTTGTGTAGTTTCCCCACTCATAACCAAAACGCCAAGTGCACCGGCGTTCAAACCGCTTTTGATATCGGTATAGATCCGGTCGCCAATAACGGCGGTTTGCTCTTTGCTGTAACCGGTCATTTTCATCGCGATATTCGGCATTTCCGGTGTGGGTTTGCCGATAACAAACGGACGCTTGCCGGTCGCGTTAAAGATCATATCGCACACACTGCCGCAATCCGGCACGCTGCCGAATTCGGTCGGACAAACATAGTCCGGATTGGTCGCGATATACGGGATATCCTCACGGGTGAGCAACATATAACTGACGTCTTCCAACTTTTTAAAGGTCAGTTCGGTATCAAAACCCATCACGATGAGATCTACTTCATTCAAATTCTCGGTTACCACAAAGCCATTATCTTCGAGTTCTTTTTTCAGCGATATGGTACCGCAGACATACAGACGTGCGGTCGGATAGTTGAGTTTGAGATATTGTGCGGTTGCCTGTGACGAGGTGATAAAATCACCGTATTCGGCTTCGATACCGAGTTTCGCCAACTTTTTGATATAGTCCACGACACTTTTGGACGAGTTGTTGGTCATGAACATGTATTTACCGCCACTTTGACGAATCGCCGCAAGCAATTCTTTAGTAAACGGATACAGTTGATTACCTAAATACAACGTACCATCCATATCAAATAAAAACAAACGAATATTTTTTAACGTTTCCTTAGACTTCATGCTAATTTCCTCCATTAGTCAACCGCTTTGGTAACAATTAATTTGGTTCCGAACAAATCATCGCACACCACGTCGCCAATGGCAACAGGAGGCTTTACGTGGATTTGACGAATCACTTCCATGGCATCAAAAATATGTTCTTTGGGAATCGGATCAAGCGTTTTGACACTGGCCGGCATATCCCGATTTTCCACCGTAACCGTCGATGTGACGGTACGAACCGGATGGGTACACTCCCCAATCGCGTAATCAATACCACGCGCACACGACGCGCCATCGACCGTGATGGGATCGTTTTTAAGATTCACCGTTAACGCACAACCGCGCGGACAGATAATACAAGTCAGTTTTCTGGTCATCCGATCTCCTCCAAACTTACGGTAATGGTGTCGGTTACGCCGGCCAATTTATCTGCTTTAACCGTGATTTTTTCCATTTCGCCGGGGGCGGCTTTCAACCGCACCGCCGTAGCCAACACTTGATCGCCGGCCGTTACGGTAAACCGCACTTTGCCGTAAGGTTTGACCACACGCATAAACAGATCCACGTCGGCACCGCCATCGGTATGCACCCGTTGCGGAAGTACATACCGCACACCGTTACCGGTCGCGGTGGCAACGCTTTTATCACCTGTTCCGTTTTGACGAACAAAGTTCGCCGCACCAAGACCTGCAATTTCCGCTTCATCCGAAACATAGTCGACCAAATCATGCACCTGCAGTACGTTACCGCAAGCAAAAATACCGGCTTGCGAGGTTTCGCGATGTTCATCGACCGTAGCGCCGCCGGTAATCGGATCAATAGCAATACCGGCCGAACGAGTCAACTCGTTTTCCGGGATCAGGCCAACCGACAAAAGCAACGTATCGCACGGGATATACCGTTTTGTGCTTTCAATAATTTGTCGATTATCGTCCACCGCCGCAATGGTAACGCCCTCCAAGCGTTTATCGCCGTGAATTTGCGCCACCGTATGACTAAGATATAACGGAATATCAAAATCGTCCAGACATTGCACAATGTTACGCGCCAAACCGCCGGAATACGGCATGAGTTCACAAACCGCTTCGACCTTTGCGCCTTCCAAAGACATACGACGCGCCATGATCAAGCCGATATCGCCCGAACCCAAAATCACCGCGCGTTTACCGACCGAATAGCCTTCACAGTTGATCAGTTTTTGAGCCGTACCGGCACTATATACGCCGGCCGGACGCGTACCGCTGATATTCAGCGCACCGCGGCTTCTTTCGCGACAACCCATCGCCAACACCACGGCGCCGGCTTGTATTTCCAGTACCCCGTCACGGTTTTTTGCCGTAACTACGCGATCCGGCGTCAGGCCGGTAACCGTTGTTTCGGTATAGATCTTGATACCGCGTTCACGCACTTGTTCTTCGTACACGGCGGCATATTCCGGACCGGTCAATTCCTGTCCGAGTTTATGTAAACCGAACCCACTGTGGATACATTGGCGAAGAATGCCGCCCAACCCATCTTCACGGTCGATGATGACCGTATCGGTAATACCGGCATCATACGCCGTGATCGCCGCTGCCATGCCGGCAGGACCGCCACCGATAATAACAATATCGTGTTGCATCATACGATCATCTCTCCTTTCCAATGGTCAAATACGAACCGTCGCCGCTTTTGGTAACCGTTTCCATCGGAACACCGGTTTCTTCCGCGATAATTTTCATCACATACGGCAGACAGAAACCGCCTTGACAACGCCCCATACCCGAACGAGTACGGCGTTTGACGCTATCGGTATCGCGTGCGCCCGGATTACGGCGAACCGCATCGCGAATTTCCCCTTCGCTTACCGTTTCGCATCGACAAATAATGCGGCCGTATTCGGGATGTTGTTTGATATATGCATCTTGTTCTGCCGCATTCATCTTTTTAAAGGCAAAGGTATCTTCTCGCGTGCCGTCCCACGCTTCTTTCAGCGTCAGAGACAAGCCGGCATCACGCAACACGTCCACCGCATATTTCGCGATCGCCGCGCACGATGACAAGCCGGGCGAATCGATCGCCGCCACATGAATAAATCCTTTGGCCACGTCCGATTCCCGGATAATAAAATCGCCGTCTCGTTCGGACGAACGAACACCCGAAAACGAAGTGATAACCTGGCGGAAATCCACCGTCGGCACGCTCTTAGCCGCTAAATCGTGTACGATCTTTAATCCTTCCGGCGTGGTTTCGGTATGCTTGGCCGACTCTACCTTGGAGGCCGTCGGACCTACCAGCAAGTTTCCGTCCGCCGTGGGGGTAACCAAAATGCCCTTCCCTTCTACGCTGGGCACTTGGAAGATGGTGTAAGACACGCGTTTGCCTTCCATTTTATCGAGCAACATATACTCACCGGCACGCGGGATGATTTCATAGGAGGTATCCCCCACCATCGCCGCTATCGCATCGGCATAACAGCCGGCGCAGTTAACCACGTATCGACCGGTCACGGTTTCCCCTTTATGCGAAGTAAGCGTAAACCCGTCTTGGTCACGGGTAATCGACGATACCGCAAAATTACGAACCAACGCCACGCCGTTATCCATCGCGTTTCCAACGGCCGCAACTGTTAATTCATACGGGCAGATAATACCAGCCGTCGGCACAAGTAACACACTGACAATCTGTTCAGATAATGCAGGTTCGATCGCACGCGCTTCATCACCGGTCAACACCTTCATATCGGTGACACCATTTTCGATGCCTCGATCGTATAGCGCTTGGACCGATTTGGCCTCTTCCTCGTTAAAGGCGCAGACCATCGATCCGTTACGACGATACGGCACGTGTAACATTTCCGCCGCTTCGTATAACAACGGTACTCCTTCCACATTGAGTTTAGCCTTTAACGTACCGGGATGTGGATCAAATCCGCCATGAACGATCCCACTATTAGCCTTCGAAGCACCGCTGGCCACATCATTATCTTTTTCCACCAGGCATACCGAAAGTGCATAACGAGACAGTTCGCGCGCGAGCATACCGCCGGTTACACCGGCACCGACGATGACGACATCATACATCATACTGCTTTTCCGCCTTTCTAACTTGGCTTTTAATATAATAATACCTAATTATAGGATAAATCTCAACATTGTTTTTGTAAAGAATAGTTTTTATCAAAATTAAGAAAAGCTTTTTAGATAATTCGCCGATAATCATCCAAAAAAAGCACCGCCGTTTGGCGGTGCTTACACAATTATTCCGAGATATCTTCCGTTGTCTTGGAGGCATTGCTCGGTATAAACTGTTCAAAAATATATGTACGAAAAGCATGCCGGTTTTGCCGAACGGCATCTTCGGATGTAAAAGTCCACCCCACTGGAAACGCTCCCAGTCCGGTAACCAAACGGCGCGCGGGATGCGATTCGTCCAGATGATCGTACGATACAAAATCCGGGCGTGCCAAACAGTTAAACACCATATGCCCCAACAACCGCTTGTAATACGCTTCCCCTTTAAATCCGGCGGCCAGTTGACCGCGGCAGATATCTCGGCGATGCCGTTTATACCAACGCAGCACAAGCGGATAAAACGACTGTATCATATACGGCCCTTTATACGTCGACAAGATGGCATTGGCTTTTTCACAAAGTGAACGGTAGGTCTTATACATACATTTAAATTCAATTAACAATGCCACTTTACCGTTAACGGCAGCCAAACATTCCTGTAATGTAGGAATCGTTTCTTGGGTATTTGGCAGTCGATACGTTTGGAGTTCCGCCAAGGTCATATCCTCCACTTTACGATCCACACCAAACAAACGGCGCAGATCATCGTCGTGAAATATAACCACCTCTCCGTCAGCAGTCAGGCGAATATCGATCTCGATCATAAACCCGTGTTCGATAGCCTTGCGATACGCCGTAAGGGAGTTTTCCGGCGCGTCCGGTGTCAAACTATGCAACCCGCGATGTGCGATGTATTGACCGCACATCCGCCAACGATCAGGGTGACGGCGAGCCGCCGGAAATATCAAAAACAGGTACAAGGCTGCTATCGCCACAACAACAATAGCCACTACAAAATACCACGGCATTTCCATCAATCCTCTACGTCAAAATTCTCAAGTAACGATGCACGCTTAACCGGTTTGGTGTCGCCGTGTTTCACAAAGAGCATCGTGATAAACGACAGTACCGAAAACAACACTGCGTACGGGAACAACACCGTATAGCCCCAACCGAGTGAATCGATCAACCAACCGGACAATAACGGTGTGGTGATCTGTGCCGCCATGGAAAAGGTGTAGTAAAAACCGGTATATTTCCCGACGTCCGAACCGGTGCTCATTTCCACGACCATCGGGAACGAGTTAACGTTAATAGCCGCCCAACCGATACCGACTAAGCCAAAAATCAAATACATAACAGGGGTTTGTTCCTGAATCAGAATAGCGATCGCATAACATACCGTCATCAAGGTAATACCGATGAGCACGGTTTTCTTGCGGCCAACCCATCCCGATAAAAAGCCGAGCGGTACAAACGCCACAATAGCCGCAATCGTCGCGGTAAGCAGGAAACTGGATGAGGTTCCGAGATCCACACCCCACACATTAACGCAATACCGTGAAAACGACGTTGTAACACCGTTATACGCCATGAACCACAAGAACACCGATACCAAGATCAAAATCAAACTTTTCAACACATCGCGCGGCATTTTACCACCGGTTTGTACCTGTTCGGGTTCGTCTTGAATATTTGCTTCGGCCACTACTTTGTTTTCCTTAACGGTAAACACCATGATCAATACCGTGACGAGCATAAAACCGGCGATGACCAAAAACACCGGTAAAAACGACTGCTCTTGCGAATACACCGTTTCTCCTGAGGCGTTGGTATCGCTTTTCAACATAAACATCATCACCACGGTGGCAAAAATACCGCCAAGGTATCCCACCAAATTGATGATTGCATTCGCTTTGCTACGCAACGGCTTTTCGGTCACATCCGGCATATAAGCAACCGCCGGCGTGCGATAAATCGCCATCACAATCAAAATCAGCACCAAACTGATGATAAAGCCATAAAAATGACGAGCTTCTTCAAAAAACGCCATCACGACCATCAACACAACCGCCGCCAACGTACCGAACAAAATGTACGGTGTACGACGACCGAGCCGTGTATGTGTGCGGTCGGAAATCGCACCAAACAACGGCAACATAAAGATAGCGAGCACGTTATCGATCGACATAATCGCGTTCGCCGCAAAGGTTTTAAGCCCAAACACATTTTCGAGCAAATACGGAATTACCTGATCGTAAAATTGCCAAAACGCCAAGATCGACATGAACGCAAACCCGATCAAGATGGTAAGTTTATAATTCAACTTTTTCATGGTATTAACCCCCTAACATTAGAGTGGCAAAACAATCCTATAATATACTACTTATTATTTTACACACACGCGTATCCATCGTCAAGAAAAAAAGAGCGTTACACCGTTTAGCGGTATAACGCTCTTTCGTTTACAAACTTTACGCGGCAATGAAATTGCTGATCAACATGCCGGCCAACGCCAACACAAAGAACACCAACGCAATCACTTTCGTCCATTTGCCAAGCAACGCATCCAACGTACGCGCTTTTCCTTTATCCAAGAACGAGTCCGCCGCACCGCTGATCGCACCGATACCGGCCTGACGACCTTCTTGCAACAAAACGATCGCAATAATTAAAATAGCAAAGACGATCAAAATACCGCCGACAATAATTTCCCAAGCAGTCACAACCATGTCCTCCTACAATTTGCAAATTAACACCTATGTATCATAACACAGTTTATTGGCAAATGCAAGTCTTTTTTTACACAACTATTTTCTTTTCAACCATAACAAGGCCGCTACATATACCGTAACTGCTAAAAAGGTAAAATTATATCCGCTATATATCAAGATACCGATGGCCACCACCATCATAGGTAACAACGTTAAAGCCGATACCCACAACATCGCACGGTCCACTTCGGTTTCCGATAAACGATACCGCAGCACACTCATAAGCGCTTGACCGCCATCCAGCGGTTCGATCGGTAACAAGTTGAATATGCCGATAGTCAAATGAATCATGGTCATATCGACCAAACCAAAACAGGCACCCAGCAAACCGGCCGACAACACATTGACAATCGGTCCGGCTAGCGACACCGCCATATCTTGTAAGTAAGTCAACCGAGTCCCCTCTTGTTTTTCAACCCGAACGCCAAACACATTGATCACCATAGCGGACGGCCACGTGCCAAACACCGCCAACATGACAAGGTGACCAATCTCGTGCATAATAGAGGCCAGCAAGCATCGGATCGCTATGCCTGTCTGATCGAGCATTGTGATACACAACACCATGGCCGGAAACAACAAGCTAAACCGGATATCGGTTTTCCACAACCGCCATTCAATCATAAGCAGATACCGGCACTAATACGGCCGGATCACACAGTTCCCCGGCTTTTCGCATCTCGATATGCAGATGATTACCGGTAGAATTGCCGGTACTGCCGACCGTGGCAACGCGGTCTCCCGCTTTGACCACGGTACCGGCCGCTACCGATACGTCACGACAATGCGCATACGTAATCTCAATATCGCCATGTGATAACACCACATAGTTACCAAGCCATGGATCCACGCCGGTATCGGTAACTACTCCAAATAACATCGCCGATACCTTGGTACCGGATTCAGCGGCAATATCCAATCCTTTATGAAATTCATCGCCTGTTGCAGTAGGATTTTCACGTTGACCAAACAAAGACGTTACCGTACCTTGGTCCGGCGCAATCGGCAACGTTGCCTGCGCGTCAGTATTCGCAACAGGCAAACCTGACAGACGAACAACCTTAGCCGTCACAAACGTGGTGTTGGCCAACATATTCGTCGGTTCGTCGGTCGATTGCGATTCTTCCGTCTTCGTATCCGGTTCCTCATTCGATTGTTGTACCCATAACGATACGGCCGTGGCAATGGAATTATCTTGCAACATGTTTTGCAAATACGTTCGCAGTTGCACAGCGGCCGAACCGCCGAATCGTGCAAACAACCACGTCACCAACACCAAAACCACACAAACCACACATTGTACTGCCAACACGTGAAAGGACGCGTTATTTCGTTTATCGGTTTCGCGTATACGTCTTTTTCGTTCGGTTGCCACCAGCTATGTCACGCCTTCCTATTATACAATGATACAAATCAAACCGCTACATCCGTCGTTGATGATCCGTTCCACCGTTTCGCGAAGTTTCAGGCGGGCATCGCTCGGCATGCGGTAAAGTTTATTGTGAAGTCCCTCGTTAACCAACCCATAAAGCGAAGTTCCGAAGATGTTGGATTCCCAAATTTTGGCCGGCGTCTCAGAAAATTCGCGAAGCAGATATCCTACCAGTTCCTCGGATTGTTTTTCCGATCCCACAATCGGAGACACCTCGGTTTGGATGGTTGCCTTCATCATATGGATCGACGGCGCTTGTGCTTTTAAGCGAATGCCATATCGACCGCTTTGTTTGATGATTTCGGGCTCTTCCAAAGTCATCTCTTCGAGCGACGGCATCACAATACCGTAACCATTCTCTTCGACATCTTCGAGCGCTTCTTGAATCTTATCGTATTTGGTCTTGATTTTGGCCAGTTGCAACATAGTTTGCATCAAACAACTTTCGTTATCGATAGCAAGACCGGTCATTTCACCGAGAACGCGATAGAATAAATCCGGATGAATCCGCACCTTCACATTCACACAACCGCTTCCAAGATGAATAGAATCGATTTGCGCGTCGCTGATATGTTCGCACGATAACACCTCACCGGTCATACCGCTTACCTGACTGATTTTTTCGGTTTTGGCCGCTGCATGACGAATGGTATCGAAAATATCCTTGCGAATCGGATGCGATTTATCGATACCGGTCAACCATTTAGGTAATTCGACCGCAATTTCCCGAACCGGGAACTCCTGTACAATGCGATCTAAAATATCACAAATCGCCGCTTCATCCATCTCTTGACAACTCACCGCATACACCGGCACATCGTATTTCGCTTCCATATCGGCCGCTAAATGAACCGTCTCCATATCGTATGGATGTACCGAATTGAGCAACACAATAAATGGTTTGCGCATGGTTTTCAGTTCATGGATCACGCGCTCTTCCGCTTCGGCATATTCCTCGCGCGGAATATCGGTAATACTACCGTCGGTCGTAATAACTAAACCAATCGACGAATGATCGGTAATCACCTTTTTAGTTCCAATCTCGGCCGCCATATTAAACGGAATTTCCTCTTCAAACCACGGCGTTTTCACCATTCGCGGCATATTATCTTCGATATACCCCATCGATGACGGCACAATATAACCGACGCTATCGATCAAACGCACGTTCATCATCGCGTTGTCGCCCACCGTGATCGAAACCGCTTCTTCCGGAATGAATTTCGGTTCGGTGGTCATGATGGTACGACCGGCCGCCGATTGCGGCAATTCATCGGTAGCACGTTCCCGTTTAAACTCGCTGTCGATATGCGGAATCACGAGGGTATCCATAAATCGTTTGATAAAGGTCGATTTACCCGATCGAACCGGCCCGACGACTCCGATATACACATCGCCGCCGGTTCTTTCGGCGATATTCTGATAAATACTGGTATTCATCATTACGCATCCTCCACTCTTACTTCGTGTTAGTTTGTACATATCTATGCGAAGCCTAAACACAATATGTCACACAGCCAACAAAAAAGGTCAATGGATACCGGATCCATTGACCTTTTTATAATGACTATTCTACTTAAAACCTGCGCGAAGCACCGCCGCCGCCAAAACTGCCGCCACCGCCGGAAAAGCCGGAGAAGCCGCCACCCGATCCGGATGAGAATCCTCCACCATTGTATCGACCGCGCGCCGCAAGCGAGAACAATAAGAAACGTCTGCCTCGGGACGTGATCAACAACGACAAAAACACCAGTAAAATCAACATACTGAAGATCCCGTCGATCGACGAAATCTCCTCGTCGGTGTCCTCGACCGGCACGTAGTTTTCATCCGGTTCCATATCGTATTCGATATAGATCTCGTTGACCAGCGCATCGTATGCCGATGCCATACCGGCGCCGTAATCGCCGGCTTGCAGATAACTCATCGCATAATTATCTAAAATCCGGCCGCATTTCCCATCCGGCAAAGCGCCTTCGAGCCCGTAGCCGACATCGATATCGATCTCCCGTTCACCGATCGAGAGCAAGAGCAGTACTCCGTTATCCTCTTCGGCACTGCCGATCCCCCACTCAGACGCCAACGCATAGGCATAACTGCGGATATCGTAAGAACCGATGGTATCCACCGTCACCGCCACCACTTGGGCACCGGTTTTTTCATACAATTCACGGCCGGCCAGATAAATCTCTTCTTCGACTTCGGCCGGAATCAGATCAGCAAAATCGTTTACAAAAAAGCGATCGGTCGGTTGCGGTATCGTGATTTCCGCTGATACCACAACACCCCCAAGCAATAACAGGCAGACCAGTATACAACAAAGTTTTTTCATCGGTATACCCCTCTCGAGGATGAATTAGAATTCCACGTCCGGCGCATCTGCAGCCGACTCATCCATTTCAAAGTATTCTGCCTTTTCAAATCCTAACATACCGGCAATGATGTTTTTCGGGAATTTACGGATAGCCGTATTGAATTCCTGCACCGTTTCATTGTATTGCATACGCGCAATGTTGATCCGATTTTCGGTGCCGGCAAGTTCATCTTGCAGGTTGATAAAGTTCTCATTAGCTTTCAGTTCCGGGTAATTTTCCACGATCACGAGCAACCGCGACAATGCCGACGACAATTCGTCGTTCGCTTCTTGCAATTCTTCCACGTCGTTACCGGCACCGGCGAGTTTAGCACGCGCATCCGCAAGCGCCGTATACACTTCGGTTTCGTGCTCGGCGTACCCTTTTACGGTATTAACCAAGTTCGGGATCAGATCCGCACGACGTTGCAACTGCGATTGCAGATCAGACGCCGATGCATTAACCGTTTCTTCCATGTCAATCAAGTTATTGTTGGTCGAAACACCCCAACTAAACAAACCGATCACGAGCAACACGATCACGCCGATCACCGACAAGGTAATGATAGTTCCTTTTTTCATATCGTTATCTTCCTTTCAAAATAGTTTTCCACAAAATCATTAAGCTACCTTTATTTTACCACAAAACAAGCGGCAAATCAATGGGTTTTACAGGGGACGATTTTCCCCAAAACAGCAAACAACTGCAAAGCCGTTTTGCTTTGCAGTTGTTTGAATGGGTTATCTTAATACATACCGTCCATACCGCCGGCGGCCGGAGCTGCGGCAACCGGTTCTTTTTTATCGGTCACCAGCGATTCGGTGGTCAACACCATCGACGCAACCGATGCGGCGTTCTGCAAAGCGGAACGAGTCACTTTGGTTGGGTCAACGATACCCGCCGCAAACATATCGGTAAATTCTTCCGTCGCGAAGTTGTAACCGTAGTTTGCTTTATCGGCGGTGCGGATCTTATCGATGATCACGCTGCCTTCAGTACCGGCGTTGGTCGCGATCTGGCGAACCGGTTCTTCAAGCGCTTTAAGCACGATCTGAATACCGGTTTTTTCGTCACCGGAACAGGTTTCGAGCAACGTCATCAAGGCTTTTGACGCATTGATAAGCGCTACGCCGCCGCCGGCCACCAAACCTTCTTCCACCGCCGCACGGGTAGCCGCCAAAGCATCTTCGATGCGGAGTTTCTTTTCTTTCATTTCAATTTCGGTAGCGGCACCAACCTTGATGACCGCTACACCGCCGGACAATTTGGCCAAGCGTTCTTGCAGTTTTTCGCGATCGAAATCCGACGTGGTGGATTCGATTTGGTTGCGAATCTGTGCCACACGCGCTTTGATTTCTTCTTGCGAACCGGCACCGTCGACGATGATGGTGGTTTCTTTCTGCACCTTCACCTGACGAGCACGACCAAGTTGTGCAATGGTGGTGTCTTTCAGTTCGAGACCGAGTTCTTCGGTAATAACTTCGCCACCGGTCAGAATCGCGATATCGCGGAGCATTTCTTTACGGCGATCACCGAAGCCGGGCGCTTTTACGGCAACGCAGGTAAAGATGCCGCGCAGTTTGTTGACGATCAAGGTCGACAACGCTTCGCCTTCGACGTCTTCGGCAATGATGATGAGCTTTTGACCGGCTTGCATGATTTGTTCCAGCAGCGGCAAAATCTCTTGAATGTTCGAGATTTTTTTATCGGTGATCAAAATGAACGCATCGTCAATAACCGCTTCCATCTTGTCGGTATCGCTGACCATGTACGGGGTGATGTACCCACGGTCAAACTGCATACCTTCTACCACTTCGGAATAGGTTTCGGCGGTTTTAGATTCTTCCACCGTGATAACGCCGTCCGCCGATACTTTTGCCATCGCTTCGGAAATAAGTTGACCGATGGTCGCATCGCCGGCCGAAATGGTCGCGGCACTGGCGATATCGTCGGTGCCGGACACCTTTTTGGAGTTGGCTACCAGTTCCGTAACAACCGCATCAACCGCCGTTTGGATACCGCGTTTGACACCCATCGGGTTGGCACCAGCCGCCACGTTCTTCATCCCTTCACGGATGAGCGCTTGCGCAAGCAACGTCGCCGTCGTCGTACCGTCACCGGCCACGTCGTTGGTTTTGGTCGAAACCTCTTTCACCAACTGTGCGCCCATGTTCTCAAACGGATCATCCAGTTCGATTTCCTTCGCAATGGTCACACCGTCGTTGGTGATCAGCGGCGCGCCAAATTTTTTATCCAACACTACATTGCGGCCACGCGGACCAAGCGTGATTTTGACCGTGTTGGCCAATTGGTCAACGCCGGATTGAAGCGCCTTGCGTGCTTCTTCTCCGTATAAAATCAGTTTAGACATAACAGTTTCCTCCTAATAGATTATTCCACGATGGCCAAAATATCCGCTTGACGCACGATGGTATATTTCTCGCCGTCAACCTTCACTTCGGTACCGACATATTGACTGGTGATGACTTTATCACCGGTTTTGACATACATAGTTACTTCTTTGCCATCCACCAGTCCACCAGGACCAACGGCAATCACTTCGGCAACCTGCGGTTTCTCTTTCGCAGAACCGGCCAACACAATACCGCTTTTGGTGGTTTCTTCCGCTTCAACCGTTTTCAACACAACACGGTCCGCTAACGGTTTAATAGTCATAGTTCATTCCTCCAGACGTTGGTATCTGTTAGCACTCGACTTCATCGAGTGCTAACAACGATTACCATTGTAACCCAATTCAGCACAAAAATCAATAGATAATTCCCTTTTTTATAAATTATTCACATTTGGGAAAAATATCCGTCTTTTTACAAAAAAGCAGGCGAAAGGCGCCTGCTTTTTATCAAATCTATTTTACTCAGCCAACAAATTGTTTTCTTTTAAACAAGCGAGGAATCGGTCAATATCTTGTTTAGCAACGTCTTGTTCCACGTCGTATTGTTCCAACACTGCATCCACAATCTCATCGCGGGACATGGCATCTTCCAAACATTCCCACACAAACGCACCGGTGCCGTTTAACGTAATCACGCTACTGAAATCGACGCTGTTTTCCCCTACCGGAATCACAACAAAACTTTCGCCCACTTTGCGAAGCAAAAAACCTTCTTTCATTTTCATGGCCGATTCTCCTCTATAAATTGATAAGCGATCTCCATCGCGTGTTTGCTGACTGTGCATCCCATTTGTCCGATAAGCGTGTCGCTCACCAAGCGATCTAACAAGGCCAATTTTGCCGCCGCACGTTCGGGATGACGGCTGATACCTGATTGACGAATCAACTGTTTGACTGCGGTGGCCGTATCCAATCGTCGTATCCAATTGTGATCATCGCGTTCCAAAAATATAATACCGCCGAGTGGGACGCGCACGTTTCGATTTTCTTCATACCGGCCGCTAAACGGTGTTCCGTATACCCAAAAGCTATCTTGTTCTAACCGGATCACCGGTTTATCGTCGTTGATGATAAACGCCCGTTCGCCAAACCGATCCAACCACAATTGCGTATGCGTGGATTTGCCGACGCCGCTATCGGCCGAGAACAGATACGCCCGTCCGTTGACCGCCACGGCCGACGCATGAATCGATAGCGCATCAAACCGCCATAACCGACCGGCAAAAACCGCACCGGTCCACATGTATTCGGTTTGTTCTATCGAGTTTAAGGGGTTGTCTTGATGTTTACGTGCCAAATACTCATCACTGAGTATTAAGGAAACGTCCGGACAAGCGTCGGCATCGTCCGTTTGGAACAAAGCGGCACGACGCGTAAGCAACTCATAACGAGGTTGCATTTCCACCGTGAGACCGGCTATATCATACATCGCCACCGCGCATCCCCCTTTTACTGTTCTTGCAACATTTCCTCAGCCGCACCAAGTGTAGCCGCCGTAACCTGTCCACCGATAATACGTGCCAATTCACGTTGGCGCTCGGTTAAATCCAAAGTTTTCACATCGGTATACGTGCGACCGTCATGCACCTGTTTTGATACCAGCAAATGACGATGTCCTTTAGCCGCTATCTGCGCCAAATGTGTCACGCACAATGTTTGTCTGCGCAAAGCGGTTTGCCGTAGTTTGATACCGACTTTATTTGCCGCAAAGCCACTGATACCGGTATCCACTTCGTCAAACACCAACGTGTCGATATCGTCCGCTTCGGCCAACACCGACTTCATCGCCAACATAATGCGCGACATTTCACCGCCGGACGCGATCTTCGACATCGGTTTCGGCGGTTCTCCGGGGTTGGCGGAAATCAAAAACTCCACCTTATCGCCGCCCGTTATCGTCATGGTAGTCGGTTCGATCGATACCGACAAACGCACCGTCGGCATGTCTAAAAACGCTAACTGTTCGGTCAACTGCGCCATCATGCGTTCGCCGGCAGTCTTACGAGCAGCGGTAAGCAGACCGGCTGTGCGTACCGTTTCATCGGCCGCCGCATCCAACTCTCGCTCGAGTTTGACACGTTGTTCATCATTGGTATCGATGGCATTTAATTCCGCTTTCGCACGTTCCAAATGTGCCAGCGCTTCCGCTTCATTACCGTATTTATGGATCAACCGCCGAATGGTTTGCAACCGTGATTCGATGGTATCCAACGTTTGTTCATCCACTACCAAACCATCGGTCAGGTCGCGCAACTCTTCGGCACACGCTTCCAGTTCTGCCACCGCGCCGTGAAACCGTTGTTCCAACGATTGCAGATCCGGCACCATACCGGCTGCGCGACCGATCTTATCCGCCGCCGATGAAGCCGCCGCCAGCACACCGGTTGTATCATCATCACCATCGAGGGAAAACGCAATATCGCCAAACAAACGAGCAATTTTCTCGGCATTTCGGCAGATATCCCGTTGTTTGGTCAAGGTTTCTTCTTCACCGACTTTCAGATCGGCTTCTTCCAATTCTGCTATTTGAAACGTCAACATATCACGACGTTGTTGTTTTTCATCTTCATCCAATTCGGTAGCCTTTAGTTGCCGCCGAATCACACAATAACGATGATATGCTTGTTCATATACACCGCGTACTTCATCAAGTTCACCGTACCGGTCAAGATACACCAAATGTTTATCCACTGAAAGCAACGCCTGGTTTTCGTGTTGTCCGTGAACGTTGACCAGCGTACGTCCGATTTCACGCAATACCGATACCGTTGCCGGACGGCCGTTGATACGGCATTGACTGCGTCCGTCTTCCGTTATAGAACGCGTAATCAGCAAGCATCCGTCTTCGTCCACGTCAAAACCAACCGAACGCACCGTTTCAAGCGACGTATTCGACAACCGTTCAAACAGCGCCGTCACCGTTGCTTGACCGCTTCCGGTACGCACCAGATCCTTGTGCGTACGTTCCCCCAACACCGCGTTAAGCGCATCGATGACGATGGATTTACCGGCACCGGTTTCACCGGTCAGCACGTGGAATCCGTCACCGAATTCGATATCGGCCCGTTCGATGACCGCCATATTTTCGATATGCAGATTTGTCAGCATAGCGATTCCAAC
Organism: Acutalibacteraceae bacterium; assembly: GCA_045544455.1. Lineage (GTDB taxonomy): Bacteria > Bacillota > Clostridia > Oscillospirales > Acutalibacteraceae > JAZPYZ01. The sequence continues at coordinate 118,155 of JAZPYZ010000019.1, forward strand.
CTATTTCTTCATGAATTTTTTCAATTCCGCGACCATTTCCACCGCGTTGTTTTCATCTTTCGCAATACACAAAAAGGTATCGTCACCAGCCAAGGTGCCGATGATCCCTTTAAAATGCATCCCATCCACACCGGCGCAAACCGCGTTTGCCATACCGGCAAAGCATTTCACCACCACGATATGACCGGCAAAATCCACCGATTGTACCGCATCCGAGAAGAGCGAGTAAAACTTTTCGGCCCCTGCTCCCTCGCCACCAGTAAACGGCGTGTAGCGATAGGTACCGTCTTTCCGCAGGGTTTTGACCAAACGCAGTTCCTTGATATCGCGCGACACCGTCGCTTGTGTTACATGGAACCCTTCTTTACACAATCGACTAAGCAACTCTTCTTGCGTATCGACCGCTTCGTTTTGTATAATCTCCAAAATTTTGGCATGTCTACGCGTTTTCAAAACAATCTCTCCCTTATGTTGAACGTCGGTTATCTTCGATTCAATATTTTTTCGGTTAACACATCGTAAAACGCCATTGGTTTCAGTTTAATCAATTTCGCCTCACGGTCGGCATTTTCCACCAACACCACGTCACCGGCTTGCAACGTCACGCTTTCCTCCCCGTCAACGGTCAAGATCGCGTTCTCTTTTTCCACCAACGCCGTCAATTTGGCCGTACGGTCAAAAATATACGAGCGCGCATGCAACGAGTGCGGACATACCGGCGTCATCAACAAGCAGTTCAACGCCGGATCGATCACCGGGCCACCGGCCGATAAGGAATACGCCGTCGAACCGGTAGGCGTCGACAAAATCACCCCGTCGGCATGATAGGTAATAACCGGGTTATCCCCGTTTTGAATTTGCAACTGTAACATCCGCGATAGCGTACCGCGCGATACCACCGCTTCGTTAAGGGCGGTGGTGGTATGTACGGGTTGTCCGTCACGAAGAATACGGACGTGCAACATCATACGGGTTTCGATCTCATATTGTCCATCGGTCAACCGACTCAACTGATCCAACTCATTGAGTTCCAAACCGGCCATGAAGCCGAGCCGACCGCCGTTGATACCCAGGACGGCTTTTTGGTGCGCGGCGGCACGTTTGGCCGTGTGAATGATCGTTCCGTCACCGCCGACCGCTATCACAACGTCTCCTTGTTCGATATAGGTATCGATCTTATCCGAGAGAAAACCCACGTCTTTCGGCGGCAAAATCACCTGTGCGCCAATCGCATCCAACGCCTGCAAAATAGACGGCAAAGCGCCCTTTACGCCGTTGGCTCGATCGTTCGCTACAACCGTTATACGCATATTATCCCTCCCGTTCCCGATTAGTGTAACATAAAACCGCTAAAAATTCAACATTTCCGTCACCGCCGGTGATCGGCGATTCCTCCACCGCCAGCACCCGAAACGGCAACGTTTCTAAAAACGACGTAATATCCGTCACCACGCGCCGGCGCACTGCCGGATTTTTCACAATACCGCCTTTGCCGATATCCACGCGTCCGGCCTCAAATTGAGGTTTGATCAACACGATCACCGTAGCTCCCTGTGCTAAAAACGGCGGAATATACGGCATCACCGATTTCAGTGAAATAAACGACACATCCACGCTGCAGATCTGCACCGAATGCGGTGCGATCACGGCTTGAAGCGTTTCAGTATGACGAATATCCGTCCCTTCGCAATTGACCACGCGCGCATCTGCCCGTAACGTCGGGTGCAGTTGCCCGTGTCCCACGTCGATCGCGTATACCCGAGCTGCCCCGTTTTGCAACATACAGTCGGTAAATCCGCCAGTCGATGCCCCAACATCCATAGCCGTCATACCATCCAGCGTAACCGGTACCATAGTCAACGCTTTTTCCAGTTTATAACCGCCGCGTCCGACATACCGAATACCGGACGTGTCGCACACAATCTGATCGGCATCGCTCACCGATGCGGAAGCTTTCGTCACTGCTTTACCGTTGACTGTCACCAAACCGGCTACAATCAACTCTTTCGCTTTGGAGCGACCGCTAACCAATCCGTGCGATACCAACCACGCATCCAACCGTTCCATCGTTTATTCCTCGTCTATTGCCTGATATATGCCATCCACGTCCAGTTGATGACGACTAAGGGCTACCGCCTCGTTGCAGGTACCCACAAACGTATCAATCACACGCGATTGATAACGCCCTTTATAGGCGGTTTGCAGTAATCGATCGCCGACATATTCCGCCACGCCACCGGATCCTTCTTCTACAAACAACACGCGATGGTATTCTCGTATCAGTTCCAACACATCATCCCCGATGGGTTTGATACGGTTGAGTTTTAGCACCGACACATCTTTACCTTCAGCGATCGCCTTTTGAGCCGCCGTTAACACCGTTGCAAACAATCGGCCATAGGTTACCACCAACAATCGGTTCGCGTGGCCGCGCAACAACCGATACGGCTTTGTATCGGGATGATACTGTTCCAAACCGGCCCATTGATCTCCCTTAGGATACCGCACGACCGCAATGCCCTCTACTTCATATAATGCTTGGCGCAGATTGAGCACCAGCTCATCAAACGTGGCCGGCGAAAAAATCGTCACATTCGGGATCGTGTACAAGAACGACACATCGAAAATCCCTTGATGGGTTTCCCCATCGCCCGGCACCACACCGGCGCGATCCACCGCCAACACAATGTGGTGATTGCTGATCGCGGTATCGTTGAGCAGCTGGTCATAGCACCGTTGCAAAAAGGTGGAATATACCGCAAACACCGGCAACGCACCACCTTTGGCCAAGCCGGACGCAAAGGTAACGGCATGTTCTTCTGCGATCCCCACGTCAAAGAAACGATCCGGGAACGCCGCCGCAAACGAATCCAGGCCCGTTCCGTCTTGCATAGCCGCCGTGATCGCACAAATACGCGAATCTTCTTTGGCTAACTGTTCCAATGCGCGGCCGAACGTCGCCGAAAACGACGGACCACCGGCCGGCACTTTACCGGTATTGACGTTGTATTTGGAAACGCCATGATACACGTGCGGATTTTCCATCGCAAAATCGCAACCTTTACCTTTCACGGTTTCGACGTGCATCAACACCGGTTTGCCGATGGATTTAGCCGTTTCGAACGCGCGGATCAAATCCGTTAAATCGTGACCGTCCACCGGCCCGAGATAATAAAATCCCAGATCCTCAAACCACGAACTGTTTCGATACAGAATATTTTTCAATTTGATTTTGGCGCCCATAACCAACCGAACCAAACCGTTTCCAAGCAGTGGGATCTTGGATAACACCTTTTGGAACCGAGATTTGAACTGAATATAGCGCGGACGGGCACGCAAGCCGGCTAAATACCGCGCCACATATCCGACGTTTTGGTTGATCGACATACGGTTATCGTTGAGCACCACAATAAGCTTGTCTTTACTGCGGCCGGCATTGGCCAACCCTTCATAGGCCAAGCCGCCCGTCAAAGCGCCATCGCCCAATACCGCGATGGTATATCCGTCATCACCGGTCAGTTTCTTCGCTTTGGCGATCCCATTGGCGGCCGAAACGGCCGTACTGGCGTGACCGCACACGAACGCATCGTGTTCGCTTTCGGCCGGACGCGGAAACCCGGAGATACCGCCATCGGCACGCAACAGATGAAACTGATCTGCACGGCCGGTAAGCAATTTATGGACATAGCATTGATGACCTACGTCCCACACGATTTGGTCATGCGGCGTGGAAAACACGCGATGCATCGCCATCGTCACTTCTACAATGCCTAAGTTCGACGCCAAATGGCCGCCGGTATGCGACAACGTTTCGATCATCGTTTGACGGATCTCATCGGCAACAGCCGGCAAATCCTGGGCCGGTATCGCTTTAAAATCATCCGGATGTTTAATGGTGGATAACCAAGACGTAGATGCCACCGCGTTTCCCCTCCTTTGATTGGTTTATGCCGTGCGATGTAACAACGTTTGCGCCAACTGACACAATCCTTGTCCGGATTCGCCGAACCGTTCCATCGCTTCCAGCGCTTTTTGAGTTCGTTCTTCTGCCAACCGTTGAGAGGCTTCTAACCCCAACAACGACACATACGTATTTTTCGTATTTTCGGCATCGCTATGCACCGGTTTGCCGAGTGTCGCCTCATCCGACACCACATCCAAAATATCGTCAACAATTTGGAAACACAAACCGATCTCCCGACCGAATCGATCGGCCGCCAAACACGTTGCTTCATCCGCACCGGCCAACACGCATCCCATCACGCATGCCGCGCGAATCAAAGCGGCCGTTTTACCGTCTTGCAAAACTTCTAATTCGTCAACCGAAATGGTACGGTTTTCGCTTTGCAGGTCAATCACCTGACCGCCAACCATCCCATTGATTCCGGACGCAGATGCCAACACAAACGCGGCACGCAAGCGTCGTTCTGCCGACACGTTCGGTGAAACGGTCGGTTGCAACATGCATTCAAACGCCCGATTCAACAACGCATCACCGGCAAGCAACGCCATATCTTCACCGTATTTGGCATGAACCGACGGTTTACCGCGCCGTAACAGGCTGTTATCCATACACGGCAGATCGTCATGCACCAAGGAATACGAATGAATCATTTCCAGGGCACAAGCGTACGGCAACGCATCTTCGATGCGGCCGCCGCAGATACGGCAAAATTCTAACAACAATACCGGCCGAATGCGTTTACCGCCGGCCGCGCAAGCATATGCCATTGCCTCGGACACCACCCCTTGAAGCGTGTCGGTATCCGGCAAATACTGCGGCAACGCATCCTCAACGGCACGTTGAGCACGGCGCATCGACTCGTTATACAAGATCATACCGCGTCATCCCCTTCCGGCGCACAGTCATCGGCCTGCAGGGTTAATTTCACGATTTTTTGTTCGGCCTCTTTGAGCGATTTTGAACAATACGCCGCCAGTTTGGTTCCTTCTTCAAACAACTGTAACGATTCATCCAACGAACACTTGCCGCTTTCCAAATAGGCCACAATTTGTTCCAACCGAGTCATCGCTTTTTCAAAGGTCCATTCTGTCGCCATTTATACCGACTCCCTTCTCGTTTCATCCACCGTACACACCACTACGCCATCGGTCAACCGCACGTCCATTTGATTACCGACCGTTACGTCTGCGGTAGAGTGAACGGTTTTGCCGTCCTTTTGCACCAAGGCATACCCACGCCCCAACACTTTCAACGGACTCAAAACGTCTAATTTACCGGCCGAAGCCGTCAATCGTTTTTCTGCTTGCGCCAAACTGCCGCGCATGGTTTGCGCAAACGTTTTGGTCAAATAATCAAGCCGCATGCCGCGATCTTCTACATAAAACAACGGCGTCGACAAACATCGTTTCCCACGTAACACATCCAGCGATTTGCCAAGATTGATCGTGTGCTGCCGCACCGCACGCACCGCACGCGATGACAACTGTTCGGTATAAGAGATCAGTTGCATCTGTTCCGGTACGGCCAGTTCTGCCGCTGCTGACGGCGTCGGTGCACGCAGATCCGCTGCAAAATCGCAAATGGTAAAATCGGTCTCATGTCCCACCGCCGAAATCACCGGAATAGCAGAAGCCGCTACCGCACGCGCCACCTGCTCATCGTTGAACGCCCATAGTTCCTCAATTGAACCACCGCCGCGCCCGATGATAATCACATCCGCGGCGCGTGTTTCGTTCATCCGTTTGACCGCCTGTACCAATTGCGGCGGCGCATCGGCCCCTTGCACCAACACCGGCACAAACACGATCTGTGCCAACGGATATCGGCGGCCGAGCACGTTGAGGATATCCCGTACCGCCGCACCGGTCGGGGATGTGATTACCCCGATCCGCAACGGAAACCGTGGAATCGGCCGTTTGCGCGCTTCGTCAAACAACCCTTCTTCGGCCAGGCGAGTTTTCAACTGTTCGTACGCGACCTGGAGTGCCCCCACCCCATCGGGTTGCATATCCTCGATATAAATTTGAAACGCGCCGTCTTTTTCGTATAACGATACACGTGCTTTCACGATAACTTTCATACCGTTTTCAGGCATGAACGCCAATTTCGACGCATACGACCGAAACATGACCGCTTTAACCAGGGCGGTTTCGTCTTTCAACGATAAATAATAGTGCGACGTTTTATAGTGATTGGTGAAATTGGATATTTCACCGCTGATATACACCGTGGTAAGCCGCGGATCGGATTCCAACATGGATTTTACATAACGATTGAGTTGTGAAACTGTTATAACCGTCATACGTTCACCCCTGTTGATTCTTAATCGAGCCAAGCACCGATATCCCAACCGCGTTATCAGCCGAAAATTCCGCCGGTGCAAAACAACCGCCGAAGCGTTTGGTCAACTGCTCCGAAATATATCGACTGGACATCACGCCGCCGGCATATAACAACGGCAGATCGCCGTATTGTTCGAGCAAGCGTTCGGTCATGGACGCCAACGTTTCGGTCACAAAACTGAAACAAAACCGCGCAACCTCTTGAGGGGCCGCCCCTTTTTCAAACAAGGCACGGCATTGGTTTTCCACACCCGATAAATGGCAGTTCACCCCATCCATGCTTGGCCGAACTTTATCGAGACCGCCTGCCTGCAGACTAAGCTTGTCCATTTCGACGCCGGCCGGAAACATCAGTCCCATCATCACACCGATACGGTCGATGAGTTGTCCGGCTTTTAAATCTAACGAACCAGCTACCTTGCGGCATCGAATAACCCCTTCGGCATCCGGTTCCACCAACAGCGCATCGGTTGTGCCGCCGGATACGTGAAACGCCAAAAACGAACGATGGATCCAATCCAGTTTATCGGCGCCATATAGTGCGGCCGCCACGTGTCCCTGTTGATGGCTAAAGGTATATAGTTTTGTGTTTAATACAGACGAAAGTGACCGTGCCAACCCCACGCCGGCGAGGAAACACGGCATATACGATCCCACTTCGCCGGTCGGCCGATCAGACACCGCCACAACCGTTGGGCGTTGTTCGGTTTGCGCAAATAACTGCTCGACCATGTCGGGCAATTGTTTCGTATGATGAAAAACCGCATCGCTTTGGCGCAATCCCCGTTCTCCTGCCGCAACAGGAAGTAACTGACGCCGATGCAATACGGTTGTGTTTGTGTGCAGAGCGACCGACGTGGTGTAATTGCTGGTATCGATACCGAGTGCGATATTTCGATCAGGCATCGGCGCCACCCTCTGTGCGCGCCACACCGCCGAGCAACCCGTTGACGAAAGTATAATCCTCATCGCCACCGTATTTTTTCGCTAACTCGACCGCTTCGTTGATCACGACGCTGACCGGCGTTTCGGGCATATAACGCATTTCGGCAATGGCGCATCGCAATATCGTGAGAGCCACCTTAGACATACGGGCGCGATTCCATTTGTGTGAATGCGTATCGATGAGTTGGTCAATCTCCTCCAAATGCTCCACCGCCAGTTGAGCCAAACACAACGAAAAATCGTTTTGTTCGATTTCACGGGCTTCAATGGCATCTTCGTAGATATCGGCCATATCCTTTTCGCAAAACTCACGTTCAAACAAAAGGACAAACGCCAACTCTCTCGCTTCTCGTCTTGTCATGCTCATGCTTTTCATTCCTTTTCAATGTACGACAAAATGTGACAACTATGTACGAAAATACCCTCCGCCAAATGGCGGAGGGATTCCACCGTGCTTACGTTATTCTTTCGGTTCCGTTTCCACACCGGCAATGTTGACGTCTACGCGAGTCAACGGTTTACCGGCCATCGAATGGATCGCCGCTTTAACCGCCTTTTGCACTTCGGCAGCCACCTCTTGAATGTGTTCACCGAGTTTCACAATGATATACACCGTTACGATTAATTCGCTATCGGTATTCACAATCTTAACCGAACGTGTCGGCGAAGAACTGATGATCCCACGAATATCGCCCGGCCGTTGCGCCAACGCAACCACACCCGGCACATCTTTGGCTGCGGTGCAGGCAATCGTCGCAATAACTTCTTCCGAAATCACGCAATTCCCTTCTACTTCTTTGAAGCCTTTATCACTCATTGAAACTGCCTCCTTTGTATTTCGACACGTGCGTTTTTACGCCGTGCACGACCTTGTTATTTTACTCTTATACAGTATTATAACCCTAAATGAGCGATTCGGCAACTGTTTTTTACGAATTTATCGCACTGATTGTGATATTTTGTGCCATAACATCCGATTGAACGGTCACAATCTCGGTAATTTGCGCCACTTGAGCTGCGGTTAACTCTTCACTTTGTACCACAATGCTGCATTGTTCACCGTCGATGTACGCCACGCAATCGGAAAACCCTTTGGCTTTAATAAGATTTTCGATCGTGCTTTCCTGTTCAACCGATACCGCTAACGCCGACGCTTGTTGCACCGCCGTTTCTTTAACCGCCTCGTCGGCTTTCACGTCGTTCATCATTTCCTGCACAATCTCAAGCGCTTCCTCTCGGGCCGTCGATCGATTTTCGCGTGCTTGTTCAAAATATCCCTTTTCTAAATCGCCGTCTTCCACCTGCGATCCTACAAACTGAGCATCGCCAAGGTTACCATCGTCTTTACCGGCCGTTTCGGTGCTCGGAACACCCGAGGCAAAATAATAGTTGAGATAGACCGCAAGGCCCAAAGCAACCACCAAGGTCGATAACAATACCTGCTTTTTTCCAAAAAATCGTTTCATCTGCTTTCATCCTTTCGTTATTACGACAATTTTGTAATGCAAACGCGCGACGACGTGATGTTCAACACCGTCGACACCGTCTTTAAGATACGTTCTCTGACCTGTTCGTTTTCGCCCCCTTCACACACCACCGCGACACCGCGGATGGTCGGTTGGATTTCGGTTACCAAAAGTCCGTGTTTGCCATCGGACGAATTGACAATTACATAACTGCTTTCACTATCATCTCGTTCGGTGGTTTTTTCCGACGTATCCGACACGTCTTCGGTCCGATCGCTGGTAGCGGAATGCTCGTTTGCGTATACATATTCCACGCTGTTTTCCAACGTAATCATCACGCGGCATTCACCCGCCCCGTCGATACTTTCCACCATGTCGGTTAACTGCCGTTCCAGACCTTGCACATACGCCTGCACATCCCACTCGTCGCCTTGGTGTGTCGCCTCCTTATCGGGAACCCACTCCGGCAACGCCAGCAACACCATAGCCACCAGTCCGATTATCACCCACGCCGCTTTTGGCAATCGCTTGGCGTATTCAGCCAATCGATCACCCAGCGTTTTCCATGCGTTCATCTTGGTCCTCCTGTTTATTAGGGCGAAAGAGAAACCTCTACCGTCAACCCTGTTTCCTGTTCCAAATACCTCTTAATTGCCAAGGCTTCGTGCGCCTTTTGTTTATTTAGATATACGCGAACGTGTTTCATATATATGCCTGCTGTTTGAGAAATATCCGTTACCGATTCGATTTTCTCGATCGGCATCTCGTCGCCATATCGCGAACGACACAACGCATATACCGCTTGTTCGATTTGAGCACATAGTTGCTCTTCCACCTCGCCGTCCAATGCGGTTGATTCATCGGACGATGGCAAATTAAAAGATGACCAATCCGGTAACACCCATTCGGTGATCGGTTGCACGATACACAACAGTAACACTGCCGACACCACCAATCGACACACCTTGCCGACACCGGTTTTCGGCACCAACATCAACACCGCCGAACATCCCAGCGCCGCCACGCAAACCGACCGCGCCCACGTCGATACCTGTTCCAGATCAACCGCCTCCCGTCTTGCTAACCACGGTGATCGCCAATACCATTAACAACGCAAAACAAGCCAATACCGCCATTAGCGTTTTTATCAAGTGACCACTCACCTTGAGAACCGTACCGACCGACGATATACCAAACATATCGGCGACCATTTTGGCCACACAAAGCCAGATTTGCCACCAAACGCATTCCAAAAATACCGGCAACACGATCAACACATCCGCCAATACGCCAAAGGCGCCGATCGTTCCTTTAAGCAATCCCAAACATCCCTTGACCGTACCGACCGCCTCGCTCAGTGCTCCACCGACTACCGGTACAAAACTCGAGATTGAAAAACTAAGCATTTTATTGGATAACGAGTCGGTCGCGGCGGCCGTAAGGTTTTGCATCGATAAAAAACCGATAAACAAGGTCATCAACGCCCCTAATATCCAGGTCGTGTTCTTTTGCAAAAACTCGCTGATAGCATGTAGTTGTAACCGCGATTCCGACACTGCCCCGACCATTCCCAACGCAAACGAGACGATCAAAAACGGGATGATCACACGAGATAACAGATACGATAACCCTTCAGATGCTAACAACAAAACCGTTTGGAACGAGGCGGCCGCAGACCATTGGCCAGAGGTAGCTAACACACCGGCATATACCGGCACAAAACTCGTCATAAAGACCGATGCACTATCGCTCGCTTGGACCACGCGATCCAAACACCCCACAATCGGAGATACGACCGTAGCAGAACAGGTCAACACTCCCACCGTGCCAAATAAGGCCGCTTGCGAACCGTCTGCCGTTTCACGCAGTCCCTCGATCCAGGCGCATAACAAAATCACCCCGATCATCACCGATCCGGCCGCCATCGGGCTTGTAGCCGTTTGGCTCAACATATTCCATAAACTTTGCACCATCGACTCGACATCTATCGTGGCGGTGCTGTGTTCCGATAGATCGGTTACACCCATCGAATATAACCAGTCTTTGGTGGTATCCGGCAACTTGTCAAACAAATCTTCAGCGCCACTAGCCTCCAACTGTTGTGTATATAACTCGTCCGCATCTGTCTTAGCCGCACATGGCAACACCAAAAGCATCGCCAGTAACCCTAACAACAACCATACTTTTTTCATCATCTCGGAACGTTTCCTTTATCTTTACGACGCCTTGTCCAACAACTGTTCCACCATCTGTGCAACGGTTTCCAACAAGGGGAGCGATAATGCCAGCAAAAACACTTTACCTACCAATTCCGCTTTAGCCGCCATCGACTGCTCCCCCACGTCCTTACATGCATCCGACGCCATTTGTGTCATCAAACAAATACCAAGTGCGCGAAACAAAGTACTACCCATCTCACTGCTTACCGAGGACCGTTCCAACAACGCTTTCAGCGAAGAAAACACACCGATTGAGTCGCGAAACAGAAACGATAATATTACGATACCGGCCATTAGCGATACCGCCAGGGCATATTCGGCGCGATACGGCTTGATCAACACCGCTAAAAAGGCCGCTATCAAGATGACACCGACCACCGTTATCAATCCCATACCGTCACCGTTACAACCCGAACACCGATTTGACGGTGGCAAACAGATCGCTGATCTCGGTCACCAACATCGACAACACCACGATCAAACCGGCCAGCGTTGTCAACATGGCCTGTTCTTCCCGTCCGGATCGAATCAACAGTTGATTTAACACCGCTACAATGATCCCGATCGCCGCTATTTTAAATATCAAATCCACATCCATGGTCGTCCTCTTCTTTCACCATATCAACAACACCATCGCCGCCCCACCCAGTGCACCGAGCATCGTATACAACCGTCCGGTTCGTTCGGCTCGCTCACGGGCTTTTTCACATTGGCGCGCGATGCGTTCGGCATACCGTAAACCGTGTTCCGTCTGCCCTTCCAAATCGCTGCTACCGAGCCCTTGTATCCATTCCGAAATAACCTGCACGTCCTCTTGATACAAGACGGTGTTTTGGTAAAGCAAAACGACTTTACAAACCTCTTCTTTCCACCTCATTGTATCCGCCGATGAAAGGAAGGAAAGCGACTCGAAAACCGGTTGTGCGGCGGCCGACCGCCAAATATCGCGTATCGGTGCAGATCCATACCGAATCTGTTCGGATACATAATGACACAAGGTTTCCCAGGTTTGAAGCAACGCGTATCGGCAAAACAACCGGCGACTGTAATACCAACCGATACCGCACCCAGCACCAAACACTCCAAAAGCGCCGATCAGTTTCCACATGGTCATCGCATCACCATGCCGACGGTTTCGGCTAAGAAATCCGCATCCGATACCACACGTTCTACCGTTCCCGGTTCTCGGCGCCCTTTCAAAAACACAATCTGTTCAAACACCCCGTCACGGATCATCGACATCATGGTTTGTCGTCGCGTTAAATCGGAGAAATTTCGAGCGTGGGCGGTGGTAACAACGGCGGTACCGGTATGCAGACCGTCACAAAGCGCCCGCGCTTCTTGAGGCGTACCAACTTCATCAAACACAATCACATCCGGTGCCAAGCAACGAAGTGCTTGTTCGATTCCATGATCTTTTGGACACGACAACAACACGTCGCAATGATTCAACCGTTTATTCGCCGACAGTTCGCCTCGTTCGTCCAGTACCGTTACGCGGTATCGACGTCCAGCTACGCCCACCGACAGGTGGTGCGCCAAATCTCGCAACAAGCTTGTCTTGCCGCTGGACGGTTCGCCGCAAATCAAAGTACTGACAATCCGTCCGTCACGACATACCATGCCGGCCAACGGACGCGCGCATCCATCGTGCGGACGCGACACGCGCACACAAAGGCCCGTCAACCGACGCATCGACGACACACGATCGTCCTTGACCACCACCGTACCGCTAAGTCCTACCCGAAGGCCATCGTGGGTGGTGATAAAACCGCGACGCAGTTCCGGTTGATGGGTATGTATCGAATAATCACACATCGCTTCAAAGCACGCTTCGATGGTGGGTTGATCGACGGTGAGCAGATGGTCGGTCAAAACGGTGGAAATCTCCCCAGACGCCGTCACCCAATATTCTCGGCCAGGTGTTGAAAGCGTTACCGGCGCATTCGATCGCAATCGAATTTCTTGTACACAGCGACGAACCTCGTTTGGTACCCGTTTCAAAACCTCGCGCATGTCCTTTGGCAGATAAGCCGTCGCTTTTTCAAATCCAATCATGGTATTCGTCCCTTTCGTTATCGATCGTTTCACCACATACTATGCCTGTCCATCAGCGGATAGAACAAAAAAAGAACCGTTTCTTTTCAGAAACGATTCTTCGCATATCGATAACGGATTAAATTTCAATTTCCATTCCGTCAAAAGCAACCTGCATACCAAGCGGACGAACCTCATTTTCCAACTCGTCGTGGGTACGCTCCACCAGATGCCCGATGTGACTGAGCACGATTTTGGTTTGGTCATCGACGTTTCCGCTTGCGCGCAACGCCTCAACCATTTCCAAACACCAGTCCACGTCCATGTGGCTTTCCGTGATCTGATGGCCTCTTTCCAGCGTACAATCCAGCGAAACCATATCAAACCGAATACCGCTTTGTTGAATGAACACCATGGTCTCGGGACGAAACTTACCTGTATCGTGCGCCCACAAAACACTCTTGCCATCCTTTTGAATGATATAGATATACGCACCGAGAGATTCTCCACCGTGTCTGGCCGCCAGCGGGATCACGGTATACCCAGCGATATCATACGTCTGTTCTTTTTCCAGAAAACGAGTTTCAACCAACACCTCGTTTCCATTGAAGTTACTCTCTTTGGCCATCATCCGTTTTTGGCGCGCTTGTACACTGGCGGCCAGTGCACGGCCTGACGCCTCGCTAAAGTAGAAACAGATCGGCTCGGTCATTCCTTGTGCACGACTAAGAATATCGCTGCGCATCAAATGATCATAGTGATCATGGGTAACGAGCACATGTTTAATAGGGCGCATATCCAAGCCATAATGCAACGTGTGTTGAAACACATCGGAATAATCCACACCGAGCACGCCGTCGATGACCGCCTGCGAACGGGTGCGTATATTCTTTCCTCGCTCTTTGCGCGCATGTTCACATACGCGACAAGAACAGAAAATTTCCGGAATACCCGCGCCTGCTCCCGTTCCGTAATACGTAATCTTCACACTATCCCAACCTCTCTTTGGTTAATCTAACGCGTGTCCGCGAATGATGGGCGCAAGCGGTTTGTATAGCAGAATCGCAATCAGCGCGCTGCATAAACCTTTGCCAAATGTAAACGGCAGATTAAAGATTAACAAGGCTTGCCACAAATTTTCCACCGACGGAAGCAAAGACTGATACATGTTTAAAATCGCTTCCATCGGGATCAAGATCTTCGCATACAACGGGTAAACCACAAAATAGTTAGACACCACGCCGAAAAGCGCCATGCAGGCCGCGCCGGTCAACGAACCAAACACCGCCCGGGTATATCCAACCTTATGTTTATGGAACAATCCGGCCGGAATCACCAATAAGCACCCGAGCAAAAAGTTCGAGATTTCCCCTACTCCGGCCGTTGTGGTAAACGGCAAATTGATGAGATTTTTCAGCAAACACACCAATACGCCTTGCCACGGACCCATCGTAAACGCCGCAATCAGCGCCGGCAGTTCCGAAAAATCCATCTTGATAAAGCCGGGCATAAACGGGACCGCAAAATTAAAAAACATCAGCACGGCGGATACCGCCGCGAGCATACCGGTCATCACCATATACCGGAGTTTGACAGAACGCGTTGACACAAACAAAGACCCCTTTCGCTGCTGCCTCAAAACAAAAATCGCCCTGCAAAAGCAGAGCGAACGCACAACACAAGGTGCATCTTCTTTCATCCGGACTGTAACCGTCGGCTCCGGAATCACACCGGATCTGCAAAACGCTCGCGGGCTTATCACGTATTGGTGATTTACCGCCGATGGGGAATTTCACCCCGCCCTGAAGACAGCAAATATTAGAATGTATTAACAGTATATATCTTTTTTGCGGTTTCGTCAATATAATCGGCACCGATTTTCTATACAAAGAATAGCATGGAAAGAAGCCAATTCTTGGGAGGGATGAACATGTACGATCAAAAAACGCCCGTCCGCTTCTTTTTAGGCGCCAACACGCCCGACGGGTTTATAGGATATCATCATGAACTATACGATCCCGGTGACGGGTGGCGTATCTTTTTGATCAAAAGCGGCCCCGGCACCGGTAAATCCACCTTGATGCGACGGGTATTGGAACAACTGACCGCACACAACATAGAAACCGAACTGATTCTCTGTTCTTCGGATCCGGATTCGATCGACGGGGTTCTGGCACCAACGCACAAAGTCGGTATTCTCGATGCGACCGCACCCCATATTATCGAACCGCGATACTGGGGCGCGGTAGAACGAATCGTAGATTTGTCCGGCGCTATGGATGCCGATATCCTGCACAAACAATACCAATCTATCATCGCGGCCACCGATGCGTGTTCCGCCACTCACGCGCGCTGCCGCCGGTTTTTGAGCGCTGCCGCCTCGGTATTGGGCGATAACACTCGGATCGCGACCGATTGTACCAACACCGAAAAAGCATCGCGCAATGCCGATAAAATTGCCGAAAAAGAGTTTGGGGACGATAGTTCCGGTGGAAAAGCCATCCGTCGGTTTTTAAGCGCCGTTACACCGCAAGGATTAGTCACCCAATACGAAACGCTATTATCACTATGTCCGCGCATCTACGCCGTGGAAGACGAACATGGGGCGGTAGCGCGGGTGTGGATGAATCGTATTGTGAAACGAGCGGTCACGGCCGGCCACCAACCGATTGTATGCGCATGTCCCTTAGCGCCGAACGATAAGATCGAGCATGTTTTGCTGCCGGAAATCGGGGTTGGGTTTACGGTATCGAACTCGTGGCACAAAGCGGATTTTCCGGTTTATCGGCGCATCCACGCCGCGCGGTTTACCGATACCGATGCGTTAAAACGAAAAAAACAACGATTACAATTCAATCGACGCATCGCACGAGAACTAATCGACGAAGCGACCGATTTAGCGGTTTTGGCCAAGGCGCAACACGACCGCATGGAACAATTCAATATCGTTGCCATGGATTGGGATAAAGCCGCTTCTATTACCGAACAAACGTTGCAATGTTTTCAACAAATTCTCGAAACGCCGTAAGTCGCACGAGGAAACCGTTTGGTTTCCTCGTGTCTTTTTTGTAACGGACACGCAGATTTTCCACCATTCGTCATACATATACCATAAAGGAGTTGACGAATTATGTTAGTAGAATGGTTACAATCGTTATCGCGCATCTTATATTTAGCGCTGCACGTCGTAAATTCCGGATCGTTTCCCAAACCGTTGTCCCACGAAGATGAACGCACGTGCTTGATACAGTTTCACGAACAAGGCGACATGGCATCGCGCAACAAGTTGATCGAACACAATCTGCGATTGGTGGCACACATTATTAAAAAGTACTACAGTTCTACCAAAGAGCAAGACGATTTGATCTCAATCGGAACCATCGGATTGATCAAAGCGGTCGAAACCTTTGATTACCAAAAAGGAACTCGGCTCGCTACGTATGCCTCACGGTGCATCGAAAATGAAATTCTTATGCATTTTCGCGCCGGCAAGAAGAACGCCCAAGACGTATCGATGTCAGATCCGATCGACACCGATAAAGATGGTAATCCATTAACTTTGATGGATGTGATCGCACAAAATGATTCGCTCGAAGATGAGTTGGATCTTAAACTCAACTCCGAAAAACTGTATCGTTATATTCGCGAAACTCTGACCCCGCGCGAACGGTGTATCATCGAACAGCGATACGGCTTGACCGGTGAAGAACTTACCCAACGTCAAGTAGCGAAACGGCTGAACATTTCCCGTTCCTACGTCAGTCGTATTGAGAAAAAAGCGCTCGAAAAATTGCGTGTGCGATTTGAAAACCCCTCTGCATTTTAACTAAAAATTTTTGGTATTTTTATCCGTTTTCCCATTTTCCTGAATTTGATATTGACACCGTATATAGTATATTGTATAATCATCTTCGCTAACATAACCACAAGATACAGAAAAGGAATCAAAAATATGAAAGTTATTAAACGAAACGGATCCGAGGTTGTTTTTGACATCTCGAAAATCTTGCGCGCCATCACCAAAGCCAACGACGTGGTGGATGATGCGCAAAAAATGACGCCGGTACAGATTCAGCGCATTGCGGAATCGGTGGAACTCGCTTGTTTGCAGATGAACCGTTCCCCCTCGGTGGAAGAAATTCAAGATATGGTGGAACATCAGATCATGGCGCACGGCGCATTCGAAGTCGCGAAACGGTATATCACCTATCGGTATACCCGTTCCCTGTTGCGGCAAAGCAACACGACCGACGAAAAGATTTTAAGTTTGATCGAGTGCTGCAACGAAGAAGCCAAACAAGAAAACTCCAACAAAAACCCCATTGTCAACTCGACGCAACGCGACTATATGGCGGGTGAAGTATCGCGCGATATCACCGATCGTATTCTGTTACCGGCCGAAATCGTGGAAGCGCATCATCAAGGTATCATTCATTTCCACGATAGCGATTATTTCGCCCAACACATGCACAACTGCGATTTGGTGAACCTGGAAGACATGTTGCAAAACGGTACGGTGATCACCGGCACCAAGATCGAACGGCCGCACAGTTTTTCCACCGCGTGTAACATCGCCACCCAAATCATTGCGCAGGTGGCTTCTAACCAATACGGCGGTCAATCCATCTCGTTGGCTCATTTAGCGCCGTTTGTACAAGTAAGCCGCGAAAAAATCCAAAAAAAAGTTAAAGAAGAAATGGCCGAGATCGGGGTTGTCCCGACCGAGGAACAATTTTCTGCCATGGTTGAAAGCCGCGTAAAAGAAGAGGTCAGCCGCGGCGTTCAAACCATTCAATATCAAGTATTGACTTTGCTGACCACCAACGGACAAGCTCCGTTCGTAACGGTATTTATGTATCTGAACGAAGCAAAAAACGAACAAGAAAAACAAGATCTGGCACTGATTATCGAAGAAACGTTGAAACAGCGGTATCAAGGTGTTAAAAACGAAGACGGCGTATGGATCACGCCGGCATTCCCGAAATTGATCTATGTGTTGGAAGAAGACAACATCCGCGAAGACACTCCCTACTGGTATCTGACCGAACTGGCGGCCAAATGCACGGCTAAACGCATGGTGCCGGATTATATTTCGGAAAAGAAAATGTTGGAACTCAAAGTCGATAAAAACGGTGAAGGACACTGTTATACCTGCATGGGTTGCCGTTCGTTCTTAACCCCGTACGTCGATCCCGAAACCAATCAACCGAAATATTACGGCCGTTTTAACCAAGGGGTTGTCACCATCAACCTCGTGGACGTGGCCTTATCGTCCGGCGGTAACATCGAAACGTTTTGGAAGGTATTTGACGAACGATTGGAACTGTGCCATCGCGCATTAATGTGTCGGCACGAACGGCTGAAAGGAACGTTATCGGACGTGGCGCCGATCTTATGGCAATACGGTGCGTGTGCGCGTTTGAAAAAAGGCGAAACCATCGACAAGTTGTTGTTTGGCGGATATTCCACCATTTCGCTCGGTTATGCCGGTTTGTACGAATGCGTCAAATACATGACCGGTAAAAGTCACACCGATCCGTCGGCCACGCCGTTTGCCTTGGAAGTCATGAAATGCATGAACGACGCGTGCGCGCGCTGGAAAGCCGCCCACAACATCGATTTTTCGTTGTATGGCACGCCGTTGGAATCCACCACCTACAAGTTTGCCAAATGCCTGCAACGTCGGTTTGGCGTGATCGAAGGGATTACCGATAAAGGCTATATCACCAACAGTTATCACGTACACGTGACCGAAGATATCAACGCGTTTGACAAACTCGCGTTTGAGGCGCAGTTCCAGCATCTGTCCCCCGGCGGCGCGATCAGTTACGTCGAAGTGCCGGATATGCAGAACAACCTCGACGCGGTACTCGAAGTGATGAAATTCATCTACGATCATATCATTTACGCCGAACTCAATACCAAATCCGATTACTGCCAAGTATGCGGTTGGGACGGTGAAATTCAAATTCAGGAAGAAGACGGCAAACTCATCTGGAAATGCCCCAAATGCGGCAATACCGATCAGGATAAAATGAACGTGGCGCGTCGTACCTGCGGATATATCGGCACGCAGTATTGGAACCAAGGTCGCACACAGGAAATTCGCGATCGCGTACTGCATTTATAAGGTGACACCATGCATTACGGCGAAATTAAAAACTGCGATATTGCCAATGGCGAAGGCGTTCGCGTCAGTTTGTTTGTATCGGGATGCACCAATCATTGTGAACATTGTTTTCAACCGCAGACGTGGGATTTTGCGTATGGACAACCGTTTACCACCGATACCGAAACCGAATTATTGAACCTGTTGGCCCCTTCGTATATTCGCGGACTGACCTTATTGGGCGGCGAACCGATGGAACCTTCCAATCAAGCGGCTCTCCTCCCCTTTGTGCGACGTGTTCGCGCACAATATCCCGAAAAAGACATTTGGTGTTTTTCGGGTTTTACGTACGAAGAACTGACCAAAAACGGCCATTATGCAAACACCGACGTCACCGATGAATTGTTGTCGATGATCGACGTACTGGTAGACGGTCGATATATCGAAGCGCTGCACGATATTTCCTTGTTGTTTCGCGGCAGTTCCAACCAACGGATCATCGATCTTGATCAAACCCGTAAACACGGCACCATCGTGCTATGGGAACCTAAACACAAAAAAGAACCCTGACGGTGTCAGGGTTCTTTTTTATCAGTTTTTCACCAAGCCCAGTTTTTCGACGGCTTGTTCGCGCATCTTGTATTTAAGAATCTTGCCGGCAGCGTTCATCGGGAAGCTATCCACAAAATCAATATACCGCGGCACTTTATGACGAGCCATGTTAGCACCGATATAGGCTTTCATATCCTCCTCGGTCATGGTTTCGCCCTCTTTGAGGATGATGCAGGCCATCGCTTCTTCGCCGTATTGTTTATCCGGCACACCGATAACCTGCACGTCGCTGACCTTCGGATGGGTATAGATAAACTCCTCGATCTCTTTCGGATAGATGTTTTCACCACCACGGATGATCATATCCTTTAAGCGACCGGTAATGAGGTAGTTACCGTCGGGTTGACGGCAGGCCAAGTCACCGGTATGTAACCAACCATCCGCATCAATAGCCGAAGCGGTCGCATCGGGCATTTTATAATACCCTTTCATGATGTTATAGCCGCGCGCAACAAATTCACCGTTGACGCCATCCGGACAATCAGCGCCGGTTTCGGGATCGACGACCTTACATTCTACGTTGGCAAACGCGCTACCGACCGTTTCGGTACGCACCTGCAGCGAGTCATAATAACTGCTCATGGTACAACCGGGACTTGCCTCGGTTTGACCGTAAACCGATACGATCTCTTTCATGTTCATCACTTCGGTCGCCTTTTTCATCAGGTCAGCCGGGCAGTTGGCACCGGCCATAATACCGGTGCGGATATAGGAGAAATCGGTCTTATCGAAATCCGGATGTTGCATCATCGCGATAAACATCGTGGGAACACCGTTAAAGGTGGTGATATGCTCGTTGTGTACACAAGACAACGCCGGTTTCGGAGAGAAATACGGCAACGGGTACATGGTCGCACCGTGAGTCATAGCCGCGGTCATTGACAACACCATGCCGAAGCAATGGAACATCGGTACCTGAATCATCATACGGTCTGCGGTGGATAAGTCCATGTGATCGCCAATATATTTGCCGTTATTAACCACGTTGTAGTGGGTGAGCATAACGCCTTTGGGAAACCCGGTGGTACCGGAGGTGTACTGCATATTGCAGACATCGTCCTTGTTCACGGCGGCCGCCATGCGACGCACTTCTTCAATCGGCGTTTGGGACGCACGTTCTAACGCGTCGTTCCACGTCATACAACCTTTTTGCTTAAAACCAACAGTAATAACATTGCGCAAGAACGGTAAGCGACGGGCATGTAACGGTTGGCCGGGTTTAAGCGTTTCCAGTTCCGGACACAACTGCGCCACGATCTGGCCGTAATGGTTGTCTTTGGCCCCTTCGGTCATAATGAGGGTATGTGTATCCGATTGGCGAAGCAGATATTCCGCCTCGTGGATCTTGTATGCGGTATTGACCGTAACCAATACTGCCCCCAGTTTCACCGTAGCCCAAAATGCGATAAACCATTGCGGCACGTTGGAGCACCATACCGCCACGTGTGTACCGGCTTTAACGCCCATCGCAATCAACGAACGCGCAAACGTATCCACATCGTCGCGAAATTCAGCATAGGTGCGGGTATAATCCAACGTCGTGTATTTAAACGCATACTGGTCAGGGAATTCCTCCACCATGCGATCCAGCACGTCCGAGAAGGTGGCATCGATCAACAGATCCTTTTTCCACACAAACTTACCGGTATGGGCACGGTTATAATACAGCACCTTTTCGTTGCGAGAGGTGTCGCCGAACTGTTTCATAAAGTTGACAAACTGGGAGAAAATGATCTCCATATCGTCAAGTTCCTCACACCAAGCAGGGTTCCAAACCAGTGAGATAAACCCATCGTAGTTGACCGAACGCAACGCCAACATCATTTCTTTGATCGGCATATCCCCTTCGCCGGCCAAGCAATATTCCACCGCGCCGTCTTCCTCACGGGCATCGGTAAAATGAACATGCCGGACATACGCACCCAGGTTTTTAATCACGTCTTTCGGTGCTTCCCCGCCGCCGAAATAGGCAGCAGACATATTCCACAATGCGGCGACATGATCACAAGCAAACCGATCCAACAAATCGCGTAACGTAGCGGTATTGACAAACAAACCGGCCGTTTCAAGAAGCAATGTGATCCCTTTTGATTCCGCTTCGGGCAACATGCGCTGGATCAGTGCAGCCGTATGTTCCACCGCCGCATCCACGTCTTCGGCCGATTCCGCACGCAGGCGAATCGCCGGAATATGCAGATTATCCGCAATTTCCAAACAACGTGCAATCTCGGTAGCCGTTTCATCCGCACGAGCGGCATCGGCTATATCGCCAATCGCATCGATGCAGGGAATTCGTAATCCTTTTTCATACAAACGGCGCAACGTCACCGCCGCGGCGTAATCGTGAAACGCGCCGTCCTTATCGGTAAATAACCGGTTGTGAATGTTATGCAGTTCTACACCTTCAAAATGGAGATCTTTCGCAACATCACAAAACTCTTCAAAGGTGTTGTTGTGCCAACCCTTAGTCGAAAATGAATAATTCAACGATTACGCCTCCTCGTACACGATCTTGTTAACGGCGTTCAAATAGGCACGAATACTGGCCCCGATGATATCGGTGGAAATACCGTTACCGGCATACAACTTGCCGCCGGCACGCAATTTTACCAGTGCCGAACCCATAGCCTCTTTTCCTTCGGTAACCGACTGAATTTGGAAATCATCCAATTCGTAATGATGACCGATAATGTGATCGATAGCCAAGAATGCCGCATCGATAGGACCGTCACCGATACACACACCCTGCATAGGCTTACCATCCTTTTCCAAAGTGAGTTGTGCGCTGGCGGCGATAATATTGCCGTTGTTGATCACGTAACTGATCAGTTTGTAGGTGGCCGGCACCTGCAAAGCCGTGCTCGCTACGATGGCTTCCAATTCTTTTGCACCCACCGTCTTTTTATCCGCTACACGCAAGAATTCCTCATATACTCGGGCCTGGTCTTCTTCCGACAGATCGTAACCCAGTTTCGCCACCGCGGTGATAACCTCCGCCTGACTGTCTTTCACGTCCAGGTGGATACCACTTTCATCCGACGACACAACCGTAACGGCACTACGCGCATTTTTGGCGTTATCGGCAATCCAACCGATCTGTTTGACCGTGCGGTGCATCTCGGTTTGACGAATACCGGTGGTAAATCCATAATTATTACCGCAGTTTTTGATGATGTCGGCAAACGTTTCCAACGGAACGGTAGAACCGCCCACCGCCGTTTTAACGCCGACTACGGCGCCGCGTACAGCGAGCATTGCCTGTGCACAAGCTAACCCGTTTTTGTTATCGCAACGAACACTAACCGGTACCGTCACCTGCGTTGCCACGTTATCCGCAAATGCCGCAAAATCATCGGGCATCATTTCGGCCGCACTGTCACACACGGCAATACCAGTCGCACCGGCGTTCACCGCCGCTTCCATCGCGGCCGCCAAAAACTCACGTTCTGCACGAGTGGCGTCCACGGCGCAAAATTCCACATCGGCGCATTTTTCTTTTGCGGCCGTCACCGTAGCGGTAATCCATTCCAGCATTTTATCCGGCTTTTTATGACAGGTGTATTCCATCCCCACCGGCGAAACCGGCAGTTCAATACGAATACGTCCGTGCGCAGCGGCCGAAAGGGCGGTAGCGGCATGATCGATGCTATCCATCGTGCTACCGGCAGCCACCGAAAGAACACTGCTTTTCACGAAAGGCGACACCGTGCGCACCAACAAAATATCGCTTTTGGGATTATCGATCTCCGGAAGTTCGATCACGTCTACGTTCAGTCGTTCCAACTGACGCGCAATCTCGATCTTCTCCTTAAAGCTAAAGGCGCTGTCCTCTCGACAAAGTGTTGTGTCGATGACGGTAATAGTTTTCATACAATTCATCCTTTCATGGCCTCTGTGACGTAAAACAAAAAAGTCCCTGAGGCTGTATTTCTACTGCCTCAGGGACGAACATTACTCCGCGGTACCACCCTGATTACCGCCTTTACAGACGGTCTCTTTACCGGGTTCTAACAAACCCTTGGTCACGGTAACGGGACCTACCGTATCTCCCTACTGTTATTTCAGAAGATCTGCTCAGGAACGAGACTTTTTTGAATTAGCATATCGGCTCACAGCAACCCGACTCTCTGAGATGCATACAACAAAAAATAATTCCGTCAACGCATTTGAAAAAATAAATTTTCACCTATTATAGCACCCGACATTTCGGTTGTCAAGCGTTTTTGTGAATTTTAATCGAGGGTTTGCACCCAACCATACGCATCGTCGATCTTGCCCCATTGAATACCCGTCAACGTATCGTAGAGATGTTGCGTCACTTCGCCGATCTTCCCGTCGTTGACAGTGTATTTGACATCCTTATACATCAATTCACCGATCGGCGACACGACCGCCGCCGTACCGCAACCCCACGCTTCTTCCAACGTGCCGTTGGCCATGGCCTCGGCCAATTCGTCTACGCTGATCAACCGTTCGGACACGGTGTAACCTTCTTTGCGAAGGATCTCGAGACAGGACATGCGCGTAATACCCGGCAGAATCGAACCCGACAACATCGGTGTAACGATCTCGCCATTGATTTTGAACATAACGTTCATCGCGCCGACTTCTTCGATGTATTTGCGTTCGACACCGTCCAACCACAACACCTGCGAATAGCCTTTTTGCGCGGCCTTTTCGCCGGCGCGAGTACTCGCGGCATAGTTACCGCCGCATTTCGCATAACCGGTACCGCCTTTAACGGCACGAACGTCTTCCGATTCGATCATGATCTTAACCGGGTTGATACCTTCTTTATAATAACTGCCAACCGGCGAAGTGATGATGATAAAGGTCGCGTTGTGCACGGTATGTACGCCCAACGTTTGGTCGTTACCAAACAAGAACGGACGAATGTACAGCGAAGTACCTTCTGCGCTCGGGACCCAATCTTCTTCCATTTTCACAAACGTCGTCAACGCTTCCATCGCGATATCTTCCGGAATTTCCGGCAAACACAGCCGTTCGGCCGAACGGTTCATGCGGCGAATGTTTTCGATCGGACGGAACAGTTGCACACTGCCGTCTGCTTTGCGATAAGCTTTCAAACCCTCGAAAATTTCCGCACCGTAATGCAACACGGTCGAAGCCGGGTGCAACGCGATCGGAGCAAACGGCACAATACGCGCATCGTGCCACCCTTTTTCGGTATTGTAATCCATGATAAACATGTGATCGGTAAAGATTTGACCGAAACCGAGCGTGCTGCTATCCGGTTTAGCGGCCGGATTCGGGTTTTTCGTTACAGAAATATTCAATGTGACTCACTCCTATGTAAAAATTACGCATTCATACCCATTTCCAATGCGCGCAGGTTGACATCCATCATATCGGCGCGTTTAGCAGAAATGACCTTGCCGAGCGTGGCTTTAACCAGATCAACGTCAAAACCACCGACCACATCCAACACCTTTCCCATCAGGATCATATTGGCCAAGGTGGGCATATCGTTATCCGATGCCATTTTCGTGCACGGCACATAATATACCGTCACGTCGTCACGTTTGACTTTGCGTTCGATCAACGTCGAGTCAACAAAAATGATGCCGCCCGGCGCCACACTGTCTTCATACCGATCGAGAGACGGCAGGTTCATCGCAATCAACACATCAGGTTGCGACACGATCGGCGAACCGACCGGCGCATCACTTAAAATAACACTGCAACTCGCGGTGCCGCCGCGCATTTCCGGACCATACGACGGAAGCCAGCTGACGTTACGGCCTTCCATCAAGCCTTTATATGCCAAGAATTTACCCGAAAAGAGTATGCCTTGGCCGCCGAAACCGGCGAACAAAAATTGTGTTGTACTCATGAAAAGCGCCCCCTTACTGATCCGCCGAACGATCCTTATATACACCAAGCGGATAATAAGGAATCATTTTTTCGTCTACCCATTGCAACGCTTTTTGCGGCGTTAAGCCCCAGTTAGTCGGGCAGGTGGAAATCACTTCGACCAACGAGAACCCTTTTTTATTTACCTGGTTTTCAAACGCTTTTTTAATCGCTTTTTTCGCGTTCTTAATGTTTTTCACATTGTTGACCGCGACGCGCTCCAGATATTCCGGACCGTCCAGCATCGACAACATTTCGCAAACCTTAATCGGGAAACCGCAATGATCGGTATCCCGGCCGTACGGCGAGGTTTGGGTGATCTGGCCCGGCAGCGACGTCGGCGCCATTTGACCGCCGGTCATGCCGTAGATCGCGTTGTTGATAAAAATCACGGTGATATTTTCGTTACGGGCGGCAGCGTGAACCGTTTCCGCCATACCGATCGATGCCAAGTCGCCGTCCCCTTGATAGGTAAAGACGATGTTGGACGGATCCGACCGTTTTACACCGGTCGCAATCGCCGGTGCACGACCGTGCGCCGCTTCGATCATATCGCAATTAAAATAGTCATACGCCATAACCGAGCAACCAACCGGTGCAATACCGATGGTGGTGCCTTCGATACCGAGTTCATCGATCACTTCGGCAACCAGGCGATGCACAATACCGTGTGTGCAACCCGGGCAATAGTGCAACGGCACATCCGCTAATGCATGCGGTTTATCAAATACTACCATTATTGGGCACCTCCGTTTTCTGCGGCTTTCCGGATGGTCTCGAGCACCTGTTCCGGAGACGGGATCATACCGCCGGCACGATTGCACAGCAGCACCGGACGTTTGCAACCGGTGGACAGTTGCACATCTTCAATCAATTGTCCCATCGACAGTTCAACCGACACAAAAGTATGTACCTTTTCCGCGGCCGCGGCAAATGCCGCTTTCGGGAACGGCCACAAGGTGATCGGACGAATCATACCGACCTTGATTCCTTGTTTTCGCGCTTCTACGATTGCGTTTTTCGCGACACGTGCCGCAATACCAAACGCCGCGATACAGATATCGGCATCGTCCATCATGTATTCTTCGTACATGACTTCCTCTTCCTCAATCTTCGCATAGCGTTCATATCGTTCAAAGTTGACGCGTTCCAACTCGTCGGGTTTCAAGAACAACGAGTTGACCACGTTGTGTTTCCGTTTCATACCGGTACCGGTGGTCGCCCACGGTTTTTCCACCGGATCGCCGATTTCATAATCCAACGATACCGGTTCCATCATTTGGCCCATCGTACCGTCGGCCAAAATCATAGAGGTCATGCGGTATTTATCTGCGAGGTCAAATCCTTTTACGGTTAAATCCGCCATTTCCTGCACGCTGGCCGGCGCGAGAACGATCATACGATAGTCGCCGTGACCGCCGCCGCGCGTCGCTTGAAAATAGTCCGATTGCGACGGTTGAATACCGCCAAGGCCCGGACCACCGCGTTGCACGTTAACGATCAGTGCCGGCAGATCAGCACCTGCCAAATACGACAAACCTTCCGCCTTGAGCGAAATCCCAGGACTGGACGAGGAGGTCATCACACGTTTACCGGTCGACGACACACCATATACCATGTTGATCGCGGCGATTTCACTTTCTGCTTGCAAAAACGTACCGCCGATTTTCGGCATTCTTTTCGCCATATAAGCCGCAATTTCGGTCTGAGGGGTAATCGGATACCCGAAATAGAACCGACAACCGGCGATAATAGCCGCTTCGGCGATGGCTTCGTTGCCTTTCATCAATACTTTATCCGCCATTGTTGTTCACTTACCTTTCTACCTTAATGATGCAGTCGGGGCACATCGTCGCACAGAATGCGCAACCGATACAAGCGTCCATGTCGGCCGCTTCAACCGGGTGATGCCCTTTTTTGTTGATTTTGTCTTTTGCCAACACCAATACGTGTTTCGGGCAAGCGTCCACACACAGGCCGCACCCTTTACAAAAGTCGGTTTTAAAGGTCAGTTTTGCCATATATGTTCATCTCCTTTACAGCTTCTTCTGTAATGTCAGGCCAAACAGATTCTCAATCTGTCCGTCGAGCAAGGGATACAACGCCGCATTTACCGTCGTCATAACCACCGGTAAACCGCACCGTGCCGACAGTGCATCGGCATACGGTACTGTGCGCAGTACGTCGTCCGGCGTGGTCTCATTCCCTAAATTGGAATTGTTGATAATACCGGTAAAACCAATACCGCAAGCGGCTTCTATCTCACGCATCACCTCCATGGTCGAATCCACGTCTCGCGTCAGCGGACGATATTGATTCGCCACGAAGAGCATATCGTAATCGTTTTCTTCCAAAATAGCCGGGGCAATCCGGCCGAGTGCCAAAGCGCCGCGATCATCTCCACCGATATCTAAAATGCAATGCATATCCCGATCATCGGTAATGGCATATAGATCCTGCGGCAACGCCGGAATATCGACGTTGGAATTGGCAAACTCCGAACAGATCAGGCGAATACCGGCATCCGTCAGTTCTTTTTCGCTATCTTTGGTGCGAAAATACGGATTGACAATATCCAAATCCGCCACCGTTATCCGGTCGACCTCGGTCCGTTTGGCCATTGCCAGATTTAAGGCGATGTTGGTTTTTCCGCTTCCATAATGGCCACAAATGATGGTCAATCGTTTGTTCACGGGCCGTTCCCCTTTCTGCTGTAATTATAATTTGTTGCGCTGAATTTTACCACTGGTGGTTTTCGGCAAACTGTCGCGGAACACCACAATACGAGGATATTTATACGGCGCAGTTCTCTCTTTGACGTAATTTTGAATCTCTTTTTTGAGTTCTTCGGTCGGTTCGGTGCCGTTTACGAGCACAATGCTCGCTTTAACCACCTGACCGCGCACCTCATCGGGTGCCGCCGACACGCCGCATTCTAACACGTACGGTAATTCCATGATGACGCTTTCGATCTCAAACGGCCCGATACGGTAACCGGACGATTTGATCACGTCATCCGCACGGCCAACGTACCAGTAGAACCCATCTTCATCGCGCCATGCCACGTCGCCGGTATGGTAATACCCATCGTACCACACTTCGTCGGTTTTGGCTTGATCGTTATAGTAACCGGTAAACAAACCACACGGTACACCCTCACTGGTTTTAACCACGATTTCACCACTTTCACCGGTGGCGGCACTTTTGCCGTCGGCGGTAAGCAGATCCACGTCATAGATCGGGGCCGGTTTACCCATCGAACCGATCTTATGATCGGCGCCGATCATGTTACCGATGATCATGGTGCTTTCGGTTTGGCCAAAGCCTTCCAAAATCTGCAAACCGGTCGCTTTTTCAAATTGACGATACACTTCCGGGTTAAGCGCTTCGCCGGCGGTGGTCATGTGTTTGACCGAAGACAGGTCGTATTTCGACAGATCTTCTTTCACCATCATGCGCAGCATGGTCGGCGGTGCACAGAACGAGGTAATGTTGTATTTCGCAAACATCGGCAGAATATCTGCCGCGCTAAACCGGTCAAAATCATAGGTGAACACGGCACCTTCGCAAATCCATTGGCCGTAGAATTTACCCCACATCGCTTTGGCCCAACCGGTATCGGAAATGGTCAAGTGCAACCCGTCCGGATCCACGTTGTGCCAATATTTGGCCGTATGGAAATGGCCCAGTGCGTATTTATAGTTATGTACCGCAATCTTCGGATAGCCGGTCGTGCCGGACGTGAAGAACATCAACATAGTATCGTCGCCACCGGCAGACTCTTGCGTGCGGTTGAAATGCGTGCTAAACAATGCACTTTCTTCATCAAAGTTACGCCATCCGTCACGGGTACCGTCTACAATGATCTTGTGTTTTACCTGCGGACATTTTTCGATCGCGAGTTCCGCTTGATGTGCCGCTTCGCCGCGACTGGTGCATAAAATCGCGCTGATGCCGGCCGCGTTGAACCGATACTCAAAATCGTGTTCGAGCAGTTGGTTCATCGCCGGAATCGCGACGGCACCCAGTTTGTGCAACCCTAACATCGCATACCAGAAGTGGTGGTGACGACCGAGACACAACATGACGCGGTCCCCTTTTTGGATGCCGAGCGATTTAAAATAGTTCGCCGCTTGCGCCGATTTCTTCTTCATATCGCGGAAGGTGAAACGGCGTTCTTCTTTATCTACCGAGATATGCAACATCGCCAGTTTGTCGGGATCTTTGTCCGCGATGGCATCGACAATATCAAAAGCAAAGTTGAAGTTATCGATGTTTTTAAACTTGATCGAAGTCGGTGTGCCGTTTTCGTTTTTCACCACGTCGGTAAACTGATGATACACCCGTTTTTTACCATCGGATTTAATCGGTTTACCGGTAAGTTTTTGTACCGGTTGTAGTTCGGGAATCGGTTCACCGGTCGGGTTTAAGACGATCGCGTAGAAAATACAATCTTGCCCGTCTACCGCAATCATACCGTGTGGCGTGCTACTATCGTAGTAGATGCTATCCCCCGGTCCTAACACTTCTTTGTGTTCGCCGACTTGCACTTTCAGATGGCCTTCGATAATGAGATCGCATTCTTGACCGGCGTGAGTCGTCAGTTCAATATCACGATGTTGCGCCTCTTCGCTATACACGCTGCGCACGTACAGCGGTTCGGCGATACGGTTTTGGAACGCTGATGCCAAACTGTAATAGGTCATGCCGTGTGCTTGCTCAATCTTTTGCCCTTGCCCTTTGCGGGTAACGGTATACGATTTCAGCGTCGGGCTATACCCTTCGATAATATCGGTAACGTCGACATTAAACGCCAACGCACAACGATAGATGAAGGCAAAGTTCAAGTCACTACGTCCTTCTTCACAGGCGATATATTCCTGTTCGGTCACGTCGGTTTTTTGTGCCATTTCCGCGGTGGTGAGATTCTCGATCTCGCGCAGTTCGCGAATACGGCCGGCCATTTCTTGGATTTTCAAGTCGAGTCCGGTGATTTTTTGCATAATAATCCTCCGTTGTGGGGCGAACGAAAAGAAAAGCCCGTCCCAAAGATGTTCCTTTGAGACGAGCTATTATCCATCCAAGCCCGCGGTACCACTCAAATTGCAACCATCTGTAACGGTTACCACTCTTCAAGGTCTAACAACCTCTATGCTCTAACGCGGCAGATACGGGAAGGGTCTACTCAGAGTCAGGCTCTTTTCTTCCTTCCGGCTCGGAAGCTACAAACACCGGGCGTGCTTTAACGGCTTGCACCAACCGCCGCTTCTCTGAAAAACCGTTTCCCGTGTTCCTCTTCGTCAACGCCTTTGAAAAAGATTGGTATAATCATATCACATCTTCAGATATTTTGTCAATTATTTTTTAAGAAAAGTTCGTATTAAAACCACCTATTATTACAGTTTATTACGTTGGATCTTACCGCTGATCGTTTTGGGCAGTTCATCCTTGAATTCTACGATACGCGGATACTTGTAAGGGGCCGTTCTTTCTTTGACGTAATTTTGGATCTCTTTTTTGAGTTCCTCGGTCGGTTCCGTCCCTTTCACCAGCACGATACTCGCCTTAACGACTTGACCGCGCACCTCATCGGGTGCCGCCGATACACCGCATTCCAACACATACGGCAGTTCCATGATGACACTTTCGATCTCAAACGGCCCAATGCGATAACCCGATGATTTGATCACGTCGTCGGTACGACTGACATACCAATAGAAACCGTCTTCGTCACGCCATGCCACGTCACCGGTATGATAATATCCATCGTACCACACTTCGTCGGTTTTTTCTTGGTCGTTATAGTAACCGGAGAACAATCCGCACGGCACGCGGTCGCTGGTTTTGACCACGATTTCGCCGTTTTCACCGGGAGCCGCACTTTTACCGTCCGGCGTAAGAATATCTACGTCATACGTCAATACCGGTTTACCCATCGAACCGAGTTTTTGTCCGTTGCCAACCAAATTGGCCACCACCAACGTCAATTCGGTTTGACCAAATCCTTCGTGGATCTGCAAGCCGGTAATCTTCTCAAATTGGCGATACACTTCCGGATTGAGCGCTTCGCCGGCAGTCGTCATGTGCTTGATCGACGACAAATCGTATTTCGAAATGTCTTCTTTGATCATCATGCGCAACATGGTCGGCGGTGCGCAGAAGGAGGTGATGTTGTATTTTGCAAACATCGGCAGAATATCCTGCGCGCTAAACCGATCGAAATCGTAAGTAAACACGCCGCCCTCACACAACCATTGGCCGTACAGTTTGCCCCACAACGCTTTTCCCCAACCGGTATCGGAGATGGTAAAATGCAGGCCGTTTTCATGTACACAATGCCAGTATTTCGCCGTCACATAGTGACCGAGCGGATATTTGTGGTTGTGCACGGCAATTTTCGGATAACCGGTGGTACCGGAGGTAAAGAACATCAACATGGTATCGTCACCGCAAGCGGTATTTTCATCGCGATAGAAATGCGCACTGAACAAACCAAATTCTTCATCAAAATCGTGCCAACCGTCACGCGCGCCGCCTACCATGACCTTGGTTTTTAACGTAGGACTGTTCTTTTGCGCCAGGTCGATCTGTGCGGCCACGTCGCCGTCGGCCGTACACAACACCGCGCTGACACCGGCCGCGTTGAAACGATAATCGAAATCGTGTTCCATCAACAGATTGGTAGCCGGGATCGCCACCGCGCCGAGTTTATGCAGACCCAAAATGGCAAACCAGAACTGATAATGGCGTTTGAGCACCAACATCACGCGGTCACCTTTTTTGATGCCGAGCGATTTGAAATAGTTGGCACATTGTGCCGATGCACGTTTCATATCGTTAAAGGTGAATCGGCGCTCAACCTTGTTTTTATCGATATGCAACATAGCAAGTTTGTCCGGATCTTTACGGGCAATTTCGTCCACGATATCGAACGCAAAGTTAAAGGTATCGGTATTTTTAAATTCAACCGAAACCGGGGTGCCGTTCTCATTTTCCACCGTGTCTACAAACCGGCTACACACCACGTCTTGTTTCGTATTGGCCGAAGCAATCGTTTGACGAATTACCGGTTCACTGACCTCTTCGCCCGGCAGTACCACCGCTACAAACAAGCAATCCTGCCCATCTACCGCCACCATACCGTGCGGCGTAGACGAATTGTAATAGATACTATCCCCTTCGTCCAAATATTCCACGTGGTCGCCCAATTGCACCTTCAATCGGCCAGACACCACATAGTCAAATTCTTGACCGGAGTGGGTAGACAGATGAATCGGCGCATGTTGCATTTTGGGATCGTATTCGTATTTCACCCAATACGGTTCTGCAATCTTGTTACGGAATTTCGGGGCCAAACTATTGATCTCGATACCGTCTTCTTTCGCCGTTTGTTTCCCTTCCCCTTTACGGGTAATGGTATAGGAGGACAGGTTCGCACTTTGCCCTTCCAACAGGTCGGTAATTTCGATACCGAACACCAAAGCACACTTATGAATAAACGAGAACGGGAAATCTACCGTTCCCTCTTCATAAGCCAGATACTCTTCCGGTGAAACCTCGGTTTTTTCCGCCATATCCGCGATGGTAATGCCGGCGATCTCCCGCATGTCTTTAATACGTAAGCCGATCTCCGTTAATTTGTTGGTTGTTTCCATCGTCTGTTCCTCCTTAATAACAATAAAACCAGGCTCAAAGAATTCTTTGGGACGGGTGAATCAACACTCGCGGTACCACTCAAATTGCGGTTATAAAAGCCGCCACTCTTCGGAATCCAACAATTCCTATGCACTAACGTAGCAATCACGGGAACACCTAACGGTTTTCTACCGTTCAGCGTTCCGGCTCGGAAGTGATGGGCCATTTTGAACACCTGCTGTCGATTCACACCAACCATCGACTCTCTGAAAGCCGTTGCTCAAGGCCGTCTTCGTCATCGCCTTTATGAAATTTTCCTCATTGTAGCACACTGTTTTCCGCTTGTCAAATATTTTTTCGGAAAATTTTCAATTTTTTAGCGGATACCGTATTGTTCAATGACGTAGTCCATATCTTTGTCGCCACGGCCGGACAGGTTGATCAACACCGAACCGCGTCCCATGGTTTTAGCCAATTTCATACCGTACGCCACCGCATGGGCACTTTCAATTGCCGGAATGATTCCTTCCATACGCGACAGTTCAAAGAACGCATCGATGGTTTCTTCGTCATTGATAACATCGTATTTCACACGACCAATATCGTGCAAGAAAGCGTGTTCCGGGCCGGACGACGGATAATCCAACCCACTCGCCACCGAATACACCGGTGCCGGTTCACCGTTTGCATCTTTCAACATCAGGCTGTTAAACCCGTGCATAACGCCTTCGGTGCCGTATTGCAAACTGGCGGCGTGATCGCCCAGCGCGGTACCGCGACCAAGCGGTTCCACCCCGTAGATGTCCACCGGATCGTTCAAAAATCCGGAGAAGAAGCCAGCCGCATTAGAGCCGCCACCCACACACGCAACGATCGCATCGGGTAGTTCGCCGGTCATGTCCATAAATTGTTCTCTCGCTTCAATCCCGACCACACTTTGGAAATCGCGCACCATCATCGGGAACGGATGCGGTCCTACGACCGAACCGATACAGTAGATACTGTCTTTATAGTCCCGGCTATACGCCGCAAACGCCGCGTCTACCGCTTCTTTCAACGTGGCGAGACCGTCGGTTACTTCGATAACGTTCGCGCCGAGAATCTTCATACGGGCCACGTTCGGGGCTTGCTTTTTGATGTCTACCGCGCCCATATAGATGTCGCATTCCAGGCCGAAATACGCCGCCGCTGTCGCCATCGCCACACCGTGTTGGCCGGCACCGGTTTCGGCGATAACTTTCTTTTTACCCATGTATTTTGCCAACAACACCTCACCCATGCAATGGTTGAGTTTATGGGCGCCGGTATGGTTCAGATCTTCGCGTTTAACGTACAACTGCACGTTGCCGAGTTTCCCCGACAAACGTTCCAAATGCGAGATCGGCGTGGGGCGCCCTTGAAAATCTTTACGAATGCGGCGCAGTTCGCTAATGAATTTGCTGGATTTACAAATGGTGAAATACGCTTCGGTGATCTCCTCCATCGCATTTTGAAGATCAGGCGAAATATACGATCCGCCGTATTTTCCGAAATACCCGTTCTCGTCGGGATATTGTTTAAAATATAAATCAAAATTAACACCGTTATGTTGCATGATGGGTTCCTCCGTTATATCAAAAGATTTCATTATCGATCGGTCTTCCTTATCACTATACCGTTTCGCCATCGTTTGGTTAACAACATCTTACATCCGCCTTTCTCAAAAAGCAAAAATCCTGCCCCATGAAACCATGGGACAGGATCGATTAACGAACATCCTGCGGTACCACCCAAATTGATGAGAATCATCCGCTCTGCCTTGTACAATCATACAAGCTACGCGATAACGGGCGCAACCCGTCGACTACTACTCACAGCCACGCTGCTTTCGGCCGCCCTCCTGAGTCCATTCTCCCATACTTTCACGGTTGCGATCACACCATCCGCCACTCTCTTTGCGTTTCCGTAAAGGGTACTACTCTCAGTCATTGGTTTTCGTTTTTTGTACTATACCACACGTTAGCGCCGTTTGTCAAGCGTCTTATACGATAATCGTTTCAAACGGTTTGAGGTCGACTGTTACGGTGCCCTTTTCGGTTTGAATCACCGCAGTTTGTGCATCGCCGCTATTGTTGATAACCACCAATTTGTCGATACCGGCATAATAGGCACATTCGGTATACAGATTATCGCAGATATATTGTTTCATCTGTGCTTCATTACCCGTGACCTGCAAGATCGCACGCAGCAAGAAACGCGTTGCTTCGGCACCGGTGGTAAACGACGAAATATACATCGCGTGACCTTTGCCGAACGCATTGAACGTCACGGTCGGCGTGCCGTCTTGTTCGGCCAACACCTGCACACCGTTCTGTTTCACGTACACGCCTTTCAGCGGTTTTATCGTGGCGGCAAAGTCCGGCGTATCGCTAAGCGCGAACGAGTCTTCCACCGCATATTTCATCTTGCGCAAACAATGTTTGGTGCCGAAATCGCGATCCACACCCAGCAGGTGACTGAGTTGGAAAAACAAGCCGTTATCGATGGTAGCCGACGGCTCGTTAACACCGATAAAACCGCCACCGTTTGCGACGTATGCGGTGATTTTGGCTTTCAACGTCGCATCTTTCCAATGCGCACCGCCACTCCAAGCGGTATTGAGTTTACCGGCGTTGATGATCACGCTCACGTCGGCCGGGATCCCCTTGTTGACCACATCGTCAAAGCTCAGGAATTCGACGTCGACCGGCAAACCCGACAAAGATTCCAAAATGTGGATCAGGTCCACGTCGGCTTGTTCGTGCAGGTGACCGCTGCAACTCCAAGAACGCAACGAACCCCAAGCTGTCAAGATCGCCACTTTACCCGGTAAGGTATACGGTTTACAAGACGCATTAAACCCTTTCAACAAGCGGAATTCATCCGCCACTTCTTCCATATAATCGCAGAAATCCGGGAACGGCTCAACCAAATGCAGATAGCCGCCCAACCCGATCCGATCGACCGGTTTGCGAAGCAAGGCGCGACGCACGTTCACCCAATACTGACTGGCATCCAATTTCGGGTTACCGCCCGGCGCAAAGGTCGGACCACCGGTAAGTCCCGTTGGGAACAGGTACGGATGAAACCGTAACTCATGCGTTTCCACCGCATCCACACCGGCGCACAGACGCGCTTCAAATCCGCTGAACACACATTTGATCAATCCGTCAAAACCGAACTCTTTAAAGCGTTCGCCATACGGTTCGACACCTACCCAACTATCGTCGTAAAACACGTAGGCTTTTTTGCCGTAACGGTGTACCACATCGATCAGTTGTTTGCCAAAACCCACCACAAAACGATTGATAAAATCCATCCACTCGCGATATTTCGCAGACGGAACGTTGTGAGTGGGGGTATATTCGCCGGCATTGACAAAATCTTCCGACGTCATCTTATATCCTTTTTCTTTCTCAAACGCGCGTAAAGCAATCGGACTGGTCGTCATGGCGTACGAACCCCAGTCGCTGAACACGTTACGGTTTTGCGCATCGTCACTCCAGAACCACGCAAAGTTGTAGAACATCGAAGTAAACCGCACCACGGTGGTGTCCGGGTTTTTCTGACACCATTCTTCCAACCAGCGCAACATGTTGGCCTGGGTTTCGGGATGACGAGGTTCGGTCGCCATCAGGTGTTCTTTATCACCCCAATCGTTGGTGATATGGTTATACATCGAGATTTCTTCCCAAATACGCACCGCTAAAAAGTTGACCGTATAGGTATGCCAAGCCGACACACCCGTCACGGTAACGGTTTCGGCCACCGGATCAAACGACCATTGATCCAGCGGCACTTCTTCCCCACTGGTGCGATCAAACACTTGCCAAAACTCTTTCGGATCATCGGTTTTGTTGATCAAAAACTGCTCTTTGAAATAGCCTTTCAGCGGTTCGATCACGACCGTATCGCCGCACGCGGTAACCGGTTCGCTCATCAAAAAGCTCTGTTGCAATTTATCCATATTGGCTTTCGCCCACGCATTATCTTCACGAATAATGCAAATCGTAGAATAAATGCCATAACCGGCTTTGGTAATATCTTCAGACAGTTTGGTTCCGTCGCTGTCACGAATGACATCCGCGCCCCATTTTTCTGCCATTTTTAACGTCAACGATTCGTACCCGGCTTCGCCCGGCAAGGTAAATCCGCCTTTAGAAACGCCCATGCTGTTACACGCTCCTCATGAGAATGATTTTCCGTTTCCTTAGCGTATCACATTCCTTGTGTAAAGTCAATGGAATGACAAACATTTTCCATTGACTTTTATCACGGTTTCCGCTATGATAAATGGATAGAACGTGCACAGTAGCGCGATTCAGATTCTTTTGCGACAAACAGCGCCGCAAACGGAGGTTGATTTCATGAAAAACACCACAACAGAAACCAAATGCGTACAAGGTGGCTATCGCCCGGGCAACGGCGAACCGCGCCAGATTCCGATCATTCAAAGCACAACCTTTAAATACGATACCAGCGACGGTATGGGTAAATTGTTTGATCTGGAAGCAAGCGGCTACTTCTATTCCCGTTTGCAAAACCCCACCTCCGACATGGTGGCGGCGAAAATCTGTGAGATGGAAGGCGGCACCGCGGCAATGCTTACCTCGTCCGGTATGGCGGCTTCGTTCCTGGCGGTATTCAACATTTGCTGCTGTGGTGATCATTTCGTTTCGTTATCCACCATCTACGGCGGCACGTTTAACCTGTTCGCCGTTACGTTGAAACGCATGGGCATCGACGTGACCTTCGTGTCTCCGGATGCAACGGATGAAGAACTGGAAGCGGCGTTCCGCCCGAACACCAAATTGGTATTCGGCGAAACCATTGCCAATCCGGCACTGAAAGTGTTGGATATCGAACGGTTCGCCAACGTGGCACACGCGCACGGCGTACCGCTGATCATCGACAACACCTTCCCCACGCCGGTCAATTGCCGCCCGTTCGAGTTTGGTGCCGATATCGTTATCCACGCGACCACCAAATATATGGACGGTCACGGTACAGCCGTTGGTGGTGCGATCGTGGATTCGGGTAAATTCGACTGGACGAAATACGCCGATAAATATCCGGGACTTTGCACGCCGGATGAAAGTTATCACGGCATCACGTATACCGAGCGTTTTGGCATTGAGGGAGCGTACATCACCAAAGCTACCGCACAGTTGATGCGTGACCTGGGCGTATCTCCCGCCCCGATGAACGCCTTCTTACTCAACCTGGGACTCGAGAGCCTACACGTGCGGATGAAACGGCACTGCGAAAACGCACAAGCGGTAGCGGAATTCCTGGAAAACCACGAAAAGGTTTCGTGGGTAACCTATCCGGGCCTGAAATCCTCGCCCGATGCGGCGTTGGTTGATAAATATCTGCCGAACGGCACCTGCGGTGTCATCAGTTTCGGTGTGAAAGGCGGCCGGCAAGCGGCGGCGAAATTTATGGAAGGGTTGCAGATGACCGCCAGCGAAACCCACGTGGCCGACGCGCGTTCTTGTTGCCTGCATCCGGCCACCGCTACCCACCGTCAACTCAGCGACGACGAATTGGTCGCTGCCGGCGTCAGCCCCGACTTGGTGCGCTTGTCGGTCGGTCTCGAAGGGATCGAAGATCTGATCGCCGACGTGTCACAAGCACTCGACGCGGTATAATTTTAATCTAGTAAAAAAAGACACGAATCTCACGATTCGTGCCTTTTTTATTTATTCGGAAAAGCAACTTTTACACACCGAATATCCTTGTTGTATCCACTCTTGGATACTACCGGTAACATCCTGCCGATTATGGGCGGAGATGGTTTCTACCGAACCGCAATCGGGTTTGTGGATCTTGTGCGAATTCGTATTCAGCACATACGCTCCACTCTCGTCCGGTAACGACGATGTCGTCGTGGTGGTTTGCGCGGTACTGCTACTCGGTTCTCCCTCTAAATGACTATCGCCCGTGGCATAATGAATGGTCACGCCCGGCTGCACGTTATAACAATACACGTTAAAACAAATGCCTTCGCCATCATCCTCCACCGAATACGCTTCCAACTGCACACCGCTACACACCAAATACGTTCCTTGATACTGTGGCGTTACGCGGTAGATCACGTGATTACCGGTTTCGCGAATATAATCGGCGATCATGTTTTCAAACGGCAACATCCCTTCGGTATTCATGTACCGGGTACCGGTGATGAGGTTGCGTTCATTGGCATTTTCGGCCGACAACTGCCACCCGATCAGGTGACAACGGTTATACAGGTATTCCCCATCCACAAAATCATACGACGCTTGCACCCAACCGGACGGTTGAATATGGCTGATACTTTCGCGTTCTTCTCCGTCGCCCGGCATCAGTTCGGTTCCGCAACACGCCATCGCCACGCCGCATCGACCGAGATAATCCAGTTCGCTATACGTTTCATACGCCTCAGTGGTTAAATCGGTTTCTTCAAAAAACGGTTGATTATCTTGAACCACGATATACGGTTGCCCGACATAATCCGACGCAGTAGTGGTGTTAGGTGCCGGTTTTTGACAACCGGTAAGCAACCACAGTACCGTCACCAACAAGGCGATATATCGAATCGTGTTTGATTGATTACGCACCATCGTTATCCCCTTTTGTATATATCTAACGTGATCTTCGGATGAGAAGAACCGACAAACTCTTCTGTACCGGTTAGGCTAAACCCATTTGTTTGTAAATCCACGTTCCACGTAACGTCGGCCGGATATCGACGATTCCATCGGAACATCCACACCTCATCGCAGTCATCGATCGAAAACGTTGTGTTTTCCACAAAGCAAAAGTCATCGGTTTTGGCTTTGTCGGCGCATCGGTCATGAACCTTAAAATCGCCGCCTTCGGCAAACTGCTTGGCGGAATATTCACTCATCCACAGCGTATGTCCTGCCGTCATCGATAACACTTTTTCGCGCAATACGCGATCCTGGCTTTGCCGGCGGCCGTTAAACATCATACCGCCGTTATCATCCACACATACGATCAGTTTCATGAGCCGTATCCCCCCCTTTTTATTTAGTAAAAAACGGACGTGCTTTTAATCGATCTACAAAGGTGAACCGGCGTTCGAGCAAACCGCTGAACCGACCGATCAACCATCCGTTAACCAACGCACATACCACCGTGCCGAGCTTGACCCCCTGAAATTCGCCAAACCCGAAAAAAGCAAACGACAAACACACCGCAACTGCACAACTAATACAGTCGTAACAGGTTTTACAGGTGGTGATATTCCACCGGTAGGTGTCGGATAATTCTTTGACAAATAATTCATAGGCTTCGGGTGCAAAATAGGTATGGAACATCAGCGATACACCCAGCGCACACACCGTCACCCCCACCACGTAACACACCAAGCGAATCACCATACCGTCCGCCGGCAATCCGGAAATCAACCACACAAAGCCATCCAAAATCCAACCATATAAAAACGCGGTAACAAACGACATCAGATAGGACCATTTTGCCTTCCGCGTAATGGCGATCAGTGCTATAATCAACAATCCTTCCACCGTGTATCCGGCCATACCAAACGAGAAAAACGGCAGAAACTGTGACAGTTTCAGATGCAGGATATACGCCGGTGCGATCACCATCGATAAGCCGAAATCGGCTTTTTCCATCAACGCCGTGCTAAACCCCAACGCCAACAAACCGAACACATACGCCCATTCGGTATAAAATGTCTTCTTCAAAACGATATCACTCCGTACTGAAAGCAGGCGCCAACGCCGCATAAATTTGTTTCGCCGTATGGTCGATCTGCCGGCATTCGTCCGGCAGACAGGTGGTAAGCGCCTTGT
Source organism: Acutalibacteraceae bacterium (assembly GCA_045544455.1). Lineage (GTDB taxonomy): Bacteria > Bacillota > Clostridia > Oscillospirales > Acutalibacteraceae > JAZPYZ01. The sequence goes on from JAZPYZ010000019.1 coordinate 159,196, forward strand.
TCACAGGTTCGCCCCAAACGTCCCACCACTTAGGTCCAATCCACCGATAACAAGGCGTTTCCTCAAACAATCCTTCTACGATACTTAAAGCCGCGGCTTTCGGCGGCATAAAGATCCATTTCATCGGGTGTTTGATCAACGCAAACAACCATTTCGGATAATGGGCGGTGATGTTGGTCAAGGTGATACCCGGATGGGTTACCGCCAACGTCACATCCGGATGATCTTTCAGTAATTCAAACAACGAAAACATCAGGTATCGTTTGGCATTCCCATACACCAAACTCGCCTTGCGCCGAGTCGCAAAATCCACATCATCGGCATCGGTTTTCGCATAGTTGTGGGCGATACTCCCTACCGCCACTACCCGTCCGTGCCGCGCCGAGAGATGTGGCAACAGTCGGTTGGTGATATAATACGGCGACACAAAATTGATTTGAAACACGTTGTCGAAACCGGTCGAACAGGTCCTGCGCGGTATGCTGTACGCACCGGCGTTGTGGATCAAAATATCGATCCCACACGTTTCGAGTTCGCGACAGGCGTTTTCCACCGCGTCGATATGTTCCAGATCTGCCGTCACGCGGCGGATATCCGCATCGGGAAACGCAATTTGCAATTCCCCTTGTAACCGCCAGGCTTTATCGGGGTTACGGTCAACCATTACCAACGCACCGCCGAGTTGCAGTATATAGCGGCACAGTTCTCCACCTATACCGCCGGTCGAACCGAATAACGCCACTCGTTTGCCGACGAGTTTACCGGCATACGGTGTCAACCATCTTGCGCAGTGGATATCAAACCCCTCCTTTGTATTATCGAAGTGTGAATATATAGCAATCGCCGTCTCGGCGCTGTGAAACGAGTTCTCGATTTGGGAACTCAAAATGGCAGGTGATCGCCGACGGCACCAACACCGTATATATCGTATCGATTCCCTGTGTTTTCCACGAAACCTCCACCCTGCCGAACGACGTATCATAATGTCCACTGGCTTCGGTAATCCGAACTTCCGGATCAAAATACGGTTTAAAGGTGATGGTTTTACAACCGCCAACGTGTTCGTCCGGTCGAATCCCCAAGCAATATTCATACATCCACTCGACACACGAACCGAGCGAAAAATGGTTAAACGAGTTCATACCGGGTAAAAATCCGTTTTCGTTGGTATAACTGTCCCAATGTTCCCAAATGGTCGTGGCACCATTGAGGATCGAATAACCCCAACCGGGATAATCGCGCGCCGTCAAAATACGATACGCATCCTCCACAAGGCCCAAATTGCACAGGACCGGCAATAAATATTTCACCCCTAAGAATCCGGTGGTAAGATGACCGTTAAACTCTTTCAATTTGCGAACCAACTGGGGTTTAGCTTCTTTGGCATCGATCAAACCGAACCGATATCCCAACACATAGACCGTTTGGGTATCCGACACAATACGGCCATCCGCACCGATATACGCCGCACGAAATGCTTGCTTGATCTGTTCAAACAAGGTGGTATAGCGTTGTTCTTCCTCAGCATCGCCAAGCACACGGCACATATATGCCGCATACCACGCCGCGCGAGCGTAATATAAGTTAGCAATAACACTCTTATCGGAGGTTTCAAACACGCTTAACCAATCGCCGTACATATTACCGCCGTCGCGCAAAAAGCCGTGACTATCCGTCTGGTAGTAATCCAACAACCGTTTAAGCGCCGGCAGATTATCGCGAAGCACCGACTTGTCCCCGTACATTTTATAGTGAGTATACGGAATCTCCCCGATCGCCTCGCTCCATCCAGCCGCAGCATCTCGACCGGTATAGGCATAGGAACCCACACGCGGCAAAGGCGCTACCGCCGGGATAACGCCGTTACCCAGTTGCGCATCGCGAATATCTGCCAGATATTTTTTGAAATAGCGGTCACAATCCATATTATACATGGCGGTTTGACAAAAGATCTGTGCATCGCCCGTCCAACCCAATCGCTCGTCTCGTTGAGGGCAGTCGGTCGGCACGCTCATAAAATTATCCCGTTGTCCCCATAGGGCATTTTCAAAGATTTTGTTGACCAGTTCATCCGAACATTGAAAGGAACCGGTAGCGGTCAGATCGGTATACATTGCTTCAGCAACTACGCTCACGATCTGCGCGTCCCCTTCAATGGTGAGTTGTGCGTACTCAAAACCATGATAGGTAAACAACGGGCGAAACGTTTCATCGCCGCCACCGGACAAAACGTAGGTATCGGTTGCCTCGGCTTTGCGTAAATTCTCGGTATACAAAGCACCGTCTTTCAACATTTCGCCGTGACGAACGGTGATCTTGGCACCACGCTCACCGCGAACCACACATCGCAATACGCCGGCGATGTTTTGCCCGACATGATACAGGATTGTGCCGTTATCGCGGCGGAGTTCTTTTGGGATAAAGGTATGTTTTACCACAATGGGCGGGATATCGATCCGTTCCAAAAACAGGTTGCGCGAGAATTTAAAAACCGGCACCTCCACTGCATGCCACGCGCGATCGTCATACCCCACACACGTCCAATCACCCAGCGAATAGCGATGATCGACGTATTCGCCCATGTAAATATCGCTGCGACGAATCTCACCCGTGGCGGCTTTCCAACTTTCATCGGTTACGATCTCTTCGACGCGGCCGTCCGAATAGGTCAACCGCACGGTCAGGGTGAATTCCAACCGATCGGTATAGTTGTTGCGTTTAAAGGTGTAGTTCGATCCAACATGGCCAACCGCCCATCCATCACCGAGCACCACGCCAACGGCATTCCGTTCACGGACACGATCGGTGATATCGTAGATCATCAACGGCAGTTTTTTCGAGTAATCCACCCATCCCGGCGACAGATAATCATCCGCCACCGCTTCACCGTTTAGGTATAATTTGTAAACGCCCAAGGCTGACATAAGAATTTCTGTTTTTTCCACACGATCCGACACGTCGAACTCTTTACGAAAATACGGCGATGGGTTTCCGTATGGAGCATCGGCATCTTTATAGTCTCCGGTAGCATAGGTGATCCATTTGGAATTTAACAGCATGGCACTCTCTCCTTGATGAACAATCCCTCTATATATTCCACATTATAACACACGCAAACCTTTCAAGCAACAAAAAAACAGGTAAACGACGAATCGTTTACCTGTTTTTGGATTTGTGTTAGATGCGAGCGACGCCGGTTTCTTTCGCGGTTTTAATAACCGCTTCGGCGACGACCTGCGCCACGCGTTTGTCGAGAGCCGGTGCAATGATGTTTTCCTCGGTGATCTCATCATCCGGAATCAGCGAAGCCAGCGCGAACGAAGTCGCCACTTTCATTTCTTCGTTGATGCAGGTAGCGCGGCAATCCAGCGCGCCGCGGAAGATGCCCGGGAAAGCCAGCACGTTGTTGATCTGGTTCGGGAAATCCGAACGACCGGTACCGACCACGCGCGCACCGGCAGCTTTTGCCACATCCGGCATAATTTCCGGCGTGGGGTTCGCCATCGGGAACATGATCGCGTCAGACGCCATCGATTTCACCATTTCGGGGGTAACGAGGTTCGGAGCAGACACGCCAATGAACACATCCGCACCTACCAACGCATCGGCAAGCGTGCCGGTTTGATGTTCGAGGTTGGTCACCTTCGAAACTTCCTCTTGTGCCGGGTTGTTGTTGGCATCCCCTTCGCAGATGATACCGAACCGATCGCAGAAGGTCAGGTGTTTAACGCCCATGTTCATCAGGTGTTTGCCGATCGCAATACCGGCCGAACCGGCACCATTGATAACGACTTTGACTTCCCCGATCTGTTTTTTCACCAGTTTCAGCGCATTGATCAACGCCGCCGCCACCACGATGGCGGTACCGTGTTGGTCATCGTGGAAGATCGGAATATCGCAGATCTCTTTCAATTTGCGTTCAATCTCGAAACAACGCGGAGCCGAAATATCTTCCAGGTTGATGCCGCCAAAACTGCCGGACAACAAATAGATGGTACGGACGATTTCGTCCACGTCTTTTGATTTAATGCAAAGCGGGAACGCGTCGACATCGGCAAACGCTTTAAACAAGGCGCACTTACCTTCCATAACCGGCATGCCAGCTTCCGGACCGATATCGCCGAGTCCCAAAATCGCGGTGCCGTCGGTAACGACCGCCACCAGATTAGAGCGACGAGTCAACTCATACGATTTGTTGATATCTTTGTGGATCTCGAGGCAGGGTTCAGCAACGCCGGGCGTGTACGCCAACGAAAGGTCCTCACGCGAATTGATCGGTGCGCGGGAAATAACCTCGATCTTACCATTCCATTCGTAATGCTTTTTCAGCGATTCTTGTCTAATATCCATATGATTAGTCCTCCCACGGGAAGGTGTACTGAGTCAAGCCCAGTTCATCGCGGATGGCGACCATTTCCTTTTGCACCGATTCGTTGATCGGCACACCGTCTTTGCGCGCCAAGCGAACCAAGTATTCTTTTTCACCGGCGGAATAGATGCGTTCCGCACCCGGCGCTTTCTTGGAAGCGCGCACCGCACGGATGATGTCGCCCGCTTTTTGGCGGCAAACATCTTCGCCCATAAAGTGATCGGTATCGATTGCGATAAAGAAGTGGCCCAGACGGAAGGGAACTTTGTTACCGTCGGCATCCTTGCCGGTCAGCGCCTTACCGTAGTTACCATCCTGCAGCGCAGCAGAAAGCAACTCAACAAACATCGCAATGCCATAGCCTTTATAACCGGCTTGTTCCTCGCCGGGGCCGCCCAAAGTACACAGAGCCGCCTCACCACGAGCCATGGTTTTGAGCGCATCGGCCGAAGTGCCTTCGTAAGCATTGCCGTCCACGCCGATCAAAGCGCCTTTGGGAGCATCCTTGCCGATACGGGCATAGTACTCGAGCTTACCGTTTTGATACGTGGAGGAAGCGCCGTCAAAGTTGAAATCGAATTCCTCATCGGTGGGAACGCCCAGCGTCAAGGGGTTGGTACCGAACATACCTTCTACACCGAAGGTAGGAGCAACCGTGGGACGAGCGTTGGTACCGGTAAGACCGATACAACCGGCTTTTGCCGCCATAGAGGTGTAATAGCCGGCGATACCGTAGTGGCAGGAGTTGCGAACAACGACCATACCCATACCGTATTCTTTCGCTTTATCGATCGCCATTTGCATTGCTTTGTAACCGATCACTTGGCCCATACCGTCGTGACCGTCGACCACCGCCGTAGTCGGGGTTTCTTTGATGATTTCAAAGTTGGTAACCGGATTTTGGATACCGTCTTTGATACGATCCAGATAAACCGGTTTAAAACGGTTGACACCGTGCGACTCGATACCGCGTTTATCGGATTCGAGCAGAACGTCGGCGCAGATTTCCGCATCTTCTCTCGGGATGCCGTAACCGACAAACGAGTCGATAACGAAATTCGTGATTGTTTTCCAATCGACAATGTTGGTTTTTGCCATGGATGTTTCCTCCTAAACAATTCTTTTTTACACGCTGTTCACACAGCAACTATTTTTGACACCTCCTATTATAAAACCAATCCTAATATTGTCTATCGCCATTTTGAACAAAAACGAGGGCAAAAAACAAGGCAAAACACCCACAAAAAAACACCGCACACAATCCCGTGTACGGTGCTAAACTTGGCAAATATCGCTCTTAACTTTTTACATAGCGTTCCGCAATATACGCAATAGCATGTTCTTCATTAGAACAGATCACCGCGTCTGCCGAGGTCTGCATGAGTTCATTGGCATTCGCTACCGCCAATCCCAAACCGGCCGCTTGGATCATCGACAGATCGTTTTCACTGTCCCCCACGCCAATGGTATCCGAATACGCCACACCAAGTTTGTCGGCAAGTTGATGCAACGCATTGCCTTTGCCGGCGGTGACGTGGAACGTTTCCAGATTATGTTCACATACCGATACCACGCCAAGTCCTTCGATCTCATTTAACCGTTTACGGCACGCTTCCTCCTCTTCCTCGCTGTGGAAAAACATCGAAAACACTTCTACATCGTTTAGCGTTTTGGCAAATGCTTTAAACTCATCCCGTTGCATAGCGACGGCATAATCGTCGATCACTTTACGGTGTGCTTCAATGAAATTAAAATGCTCATCCGCGCCGTCAAACTCACACGCCGCGTCCACATAACTGCCACCGTTTTGCCGGAACATAACGTGCATATCGTAATCGTATATAATATCCAGCACCTGCGCAACCAAATCGTTCGTCAAGCAGTTTAAAATCCGTTCTCCCGTCTGTAGATCAACAACCACTGCACCGTTGGAATGAATCACATACCGAATATCGGGATTGTTTTTAAGAATATCCGGAATCTCACATAACGTTCTACCGGAGGAAGGCACAAACTGTACGCCGTTTTCAGCAAGCGTGTGAATCGCCTGCAAATTCACATCACTAACCTGTGATCGATTGTTAAACAACGTTCCGTCAAGATCGCTCACGACCATTTTATACGTTGACATACCGTTCATACTCCTCCATGTAAAACTCTAAAACAAACGTGTTGTCGAACTGTGTATGACACGTCCGGTTTCAGCCCTATCATCCCTTTTCGACAACCACCGTCATTATATCATGTCCTCTATAAATTTCAAGGCAGAAACGCAAAAAACGCCATGGATGTTCGTGTGAAGATCCATGGCGTTTGATTATATTAGATCTTGGCATCCCACAAGCCGCAGAAACTATCGATCGGATCGGTGCCTTTGAACGATTCAGGACCGGCAAGCAGATTATCCACCAACGCATCCAGTGTATGCGGTTTGCTATCGTACGCATTGATATAGGTGCGCACCTGCGGAATATCCGCTAACATGGTCGGGGCGTTTACGCTAATGGCCACAACCGGCAGTTCAAACACATACCACGGAATCTCGCCGCCGCCCTTGGAGAGTCCGAAACTCGGTCTGCCGTTGGCGACGTCACAAAGCGTGATAACCAAATCTTGACCGGCCACAAAATCGGCAATGGCGTTTTTACCTGCAAAATACAGATTCAAACTCGGCTTTTCACCGGCGGCGATCTGCTTTTTCATCTTATCGATCGGGCTCTCATAAATAAACGCATCAAAGCCGCGCGCTACCAATCGATCGCGCAATTCTTCGGCGGGATTTTTCTGTGCGCCACCACCCATCGCCATCTGTACCAACGCATCCATCGCGCCGGCCGCACCTTTTACGTAAACGATCATGATCCGTTTATATTTTTCAGGCGTGATCGGCAACACATCGGCATCCTTATATTTCACCAACGTGATACTGTCGCGGCTGATCTCTTCGGCCGCTTGCTTATATTCCTCTTTGCCGATAACCTCGCCGGCCGGCGCCGTCGGCACCAGGTTGGCACGTTTATGCAATCCCATGTGTGCTTTCAAGCCCAAAATACGGGTAAGCGCTTCGGTCATACGCCCTTCAGTAATCGTACCGTTTTGATAGGCTTCCAACATGGTATTAAAATCTTCATCCGGATCATTAAAGAACAGGAACATATCGCAACCGGCATTGATCGAGGCCGGTAACATCTCTTTGCGCGTCATGCGATCGGTCATAGCAACCATGTGACTCGCATCGGTGACTACCATACCATTGAAACCCAACTTATCGCGCAACAGTCCGGTCATGATTTCAGGACAAAGCGTGGCCGGCAACAAATCTTCATCGGCGATATCCGGGCGCACTTCGCGCATATATTCGCGCATCATAATGTGACCGCCCATAACGGCTTCCAAATCGGCATCGATCAACGTTTTGTATACGTGACCATACGTTTCCATCCACTCTTTTTCGCCAAAAGAGTTCAGGTTGTTGGCAATATGCGCGTCGCGGAAATCTTGGCCGTTACCGGGGAAATGTTTCGCCGCACAGGCAAAACCGTCTATCGTGTGCGCGCCATCTAAATACGCACGGCCCATCTCGGCGACGCGTTTCGGATCGTTGCCGAAAGCGCGCGCCACCACCTCAGTGTTTTCCCAGTTGTAGTGAATATCACATACCGGCGCAAACGCCATATTGCAACCGATCGCGGCGGCTTCCTCGTTCGAATATTTGCCAAGTGCATACGCATGCTCGTTCTTACCGGTAGCACCGATTTTAATGCCGCCGCCGATGAACGTACCGTCCGCACAAGCGCCGTTCCCACCCGTTTCGGTGTTACAGGCGATGAACAACGGGATTTTCGCATGTTTTTGTAACGTGGCGTTCTGCATCTGAACCGCCATGGACGGCATGTTGTTATATCGACATCCGCCCAAATGGTATTTATCCATCAAGTCCTTCAAGTATTCTTCTTTAATATCGGCGGTCAGTTGAAAAAACAACTGCCCCACCTTTTCTTCATCGGTCATAGATGCGATCGTGTTTTCCACCCAGGCAATGTCTTCATCCGAAAGATAATACGGTTTTGCTTTCAAATCAACCATGTGTGTCCCCTCCCAGATTTTGTAAAAATTTAACGGTTTGTTCGTTTTGATAACTACCGCCGTAACACCCGTCAACCAGGCGATCAAACCCCTCGTTTATAAAAGCCGCCCACGACTCCGCTTCGCGGCGCACCAGTATGGGATAATAATACACGCCGTTTTTTTCGGCCGCTTGCAAGTCGCCCGGCGCATCACCGCACATGAGAACGCGATCGGGCGCATAGCCTTTTTTCAACAGTTCTGCTATACAATGTGCTTTACTGCCGGCGTTTTGCGCCAACACGATATCGGTATGGGGTAATAGTTCGTGACGTCCCCATTCTTCTAAAACGGCACCGAGATTCGCGCTCGACACCACCGCCACATCGGCACGCTCATGGGCAAACGCCAAGGCATCGCGCGCACCGTCAAACGGTTTGATATCCTGTTCCGGCAACGTCTTGATCTTCTCGTTTACCGCCCGACTCCACGCAAGAGCTTTCTGGAAGATCGCGTTATCCGATCGGTTGGCAATTTCGCGTTCCAATGCTTCGTTGGAAAGTTCCGGGCTCTCCTCCACCCAAGCGGCCAAAGTCTCCACGCTGTCAATGCGACAGTAGCGTTCATGAACCTCGCTCAACGCTACCGCCAACCCTTTAAAGCGGTTTATACCACGCGTCATCGTATACAGATTGACCTCGTTCCAACGATCTAGAATCTCCTTCTGCCACGCCTCTAACCGCCACTCGGTGATCATACACGGGCCGAAACAGGTAAAGTGCTTGATATCCATGGTATCCATCGCACACCCATCGCTATCGACACAAACGAGGAAATCCTTTGTCTTTTTAAATTCCGAAAGGGAGATCATACTATCGAATCCTTTCTTGAAAATGACCGGTTCGGTTGTAAACACAGCCAGTGCTTAATACACGCTATATAAATATATTATCACAAAAAATTGCCCTTGTAAACACAAGACCGTCCACCGGACGCTTGCTCTGTCGCTCGTTTCCTCGCTCCCATTCCTGGTTCGAATCCCTTTTAGCAAAAAAGAAAAGCACCCCGTTTGGGGTGCTTTTTCTTTTGGCGGAGAAGGAGGGATTTTGTCGCAGTCGCTTCGCTCCTTTGGAGGAATGTCGCAACCGTCCACCGGACGCTTGCTCTGTCGCTCGTTTCCTCGCTCCCATTGCTGGTTCGAATCCCTTTTAGCAAAAAAGAAAAGCACCCCGTTTGGGGTGCTTTTTCTTTTGGCGGAGAAGGAGGGATTCGAACCCTCGAACGGCGATTAACCGTTACACGATTTCCAATCGTGCGCCCTCGACCAACTAGGCGACTTCTCCATATGGTTGCATCGCGTATCCGCAACGCTAACCTATTATAATCAATTAAACCACAAAAATCAAGTCTTATTTTTCAAAAAACCGATTTTATGAGAATTTAACAACTAAATATATTAGTCCCACTCATCGTCCGGTAATACCACTGCCCCACGTGTCGTAGTCGTTTTAGAACCGGTAGATGCTACCACACTTTGACCGGAAGCGGTCGAAGACGACATGCCGTTCGAAGAATCGGTCGCACTGCTTTTATCGGGCGTTGAGGTGCCGGACGATGGTCTTTGAACCGTCGTTTCGTCCTCGTGATCACCTGTTCCCATCATCGCCGTAGTAGTTGTGGTACGATTGGTATTAAAAGATTCTTTGCTCGATAAATCATTCGACTGCACCATGTGTTCTTCTTGGCTGTTCGGTTGTTTTTCACCGCTACATCCGACCAACACTGCACATACCGACAAAAGCATCAGCAACGCGGCGATATATATCAACTGTTTCATGCTATATACTCCTCATCACAGTCTGTTTGTATTCTATCATTCCGCAAACCAAAAATCAAGGTCGATTGACTTGTCCGATTTCCTGTGTTAAACTAAGTATAACTTTATTACAGTAAACAGGGTTGAAAAAGATGATAAAACGGTATATACACAACATACCGGGTATGTTGATCACGGCAGTGTTGCTGATCCATAGTATTGTCATAACTATATTGCTGGCACAAACGAATATGGTGCCCAGCAAATATATCCTTCTTTTATGTGCGGCGATGTTGGTATGGATGGCGGCAGTCTGTGCACTGACCTGGACCATTCGTCGCCGGAAATGCTTTGTTATCGGTTCTCTTTTGGCGGTGTTGGCCCTTGTTGGATTTATCATGGGGTTTGTTTCCATCCACCGTGTAACCGACACGTTGAAAGATATTACCGATAATGAAACCGAGGTAGCGCAGGTGTCGGTATACGTCAACGCCGACGACCAAGCGCAATCGTTGCAGGATGCCGCCGACTATACGTTTGGAATTTTGAAACACATTGACCGGGAAAACACCGATCTGACGTTAGAAACTCTGCGCGACGAATTAGGCAAATCCGTTACCGTTGTGGAATACGCTACTCTACCGGAATTGATCGACGCCTTGTTGAACGGTGACATCGGTGCCATTTTGTTGAACGCCGCATTTATCGACGTATTAGAAGATCTGGATGGGTATACCTATGCCGCATCGTTGTTGCGCGAAATCAAAGTAACTCATGTCGAAATCCCGCTATCCCCCTCACCGGATGTGGATAAAGACGGCATCTTTACCGTGTTTATCAGCGGTATCGATACCAATGGTTCGTTGAGAGCACGCGGACGCAGTGACGTAAACATCATTGCGACGATCAACACCCATACACACGAAGTGCTGCTATTGACCACGCCGCGTGACTGTTTTGTGGAACTGCCGATTTCCAAGGGGCAGAAAGATAAGCTAACCCACGCCGGCATTTATGGCATTGATGTATCAACAGATACCATCGAAACGTTATACGATATCGACATTGACTATTATTTCCGCCTCAATTTCAGCGGATTTTGCCAGATCATCGATGCGATCGGTGGTGTAGATGTATATTCGGAATACACGTTTTCCCTTAAATTCCACGACTATGTCAAAGGGTATAACCACATGGACGGTAAAAGCGCGCTCGCGTTCGCCAGAGAACGATACTCCTTTGCAAATGGCGATATACAACGCGGCAAGAATCAAATGGCCGTCATCAAAGCGGTGATTACTAAACTGACCACCTCTACAGCGTTGTTGAAAAATTTCTCTTCGTTAATGGATTCGTTGAAAGATTGTTTCGAAACCAACATACCGTATGACCAAGTGGCGATCTTGGTGCGCGATCAGCTCGACACCATGCCATCGTGGACGGTGCACACGTATAACGTGACCGGAAAAGGCGCCTATCAAACGCTCTATTCATCGAGCAGTAATGCGTATGTGATGATACCGGATGACGAATCGATTGCGACCGCTAAAGAGAAAATACAAGCCGTCATAGATGGAAAAAAACCATAATCAAAAACGGCGTGTAGCCAAATCGCTACACGCCGTATCCTTATTCGACTGTAGATGTTTTCGGGACGATACGGGCCGCTTCTTTCCACATAAAGCGGATTGCTGCTGCCAAAACGTGCGCCACGCGGATCGATAGGTGAATATCGTATCGCAAAGTTTCCTCATCGCCGATAAACGCACACCGAATATCGATCTTCTCCCCCTTCGGGGCAACCGTGGTTGCCGCATGTACAAAACCTGTTAGCGGATACACCAAAGCGCAACACCGACCATATTTGATCGCCGCTTCGGCGGCATCCCGCCCGGTACACACGATCTGCAAATGCAGTTTGGTAACGCGAACGTGTTTGATCAATCTAAATACTTCCGTCAACACGGTTTGAACCAATTCCATCGTATCGGACACCGTTGCCAGCAAACCGTCGCGCTCGATGGTTTTGTGAAATCGATCTAAATTCAATTTAGATTCCGGTTTCGCTGGTTTTTTCGGTTTGCGAACGTTCGGCTTATCTTCTTTCGGCTTATTTTCAAAAGTTTTAAACCAAACCTTCACCTTTGCGTGAAAGGCGTTTTTGACATCGTTATACAGGATAACCTGTATCGGCATCAACAGGATCGCGGCCACCAACGCTGCGATACCAGCTACGATATATAACGCAATAGTCATCGGCAACCACACTCCTTTGCCGTGTTATCGTTATGTTCAGTATACCCCATTTTAACGAAGATTGCAACCAATATTCCAAAACGAGGTGATGAGGATGATATGGGCCAACGCAACCCTGACCGACTTTTCAAACAACGAGTACCAAACCGCGTACGCCGCGTTATCCCCGTCACGGCGAGCACACGTTGATCGGTTTGGGACAGAACACCGCCGTCGGCAATCGTTAGCCGGTGAGATTTTGGCCAAACGGCTACTGGTCGACTACACCGGTATCGCGCCGGAAAATATCGCGCTACACGTAGATGCGGCCGGCAAACCGTTTGTGGAGATCGATGACCTGTTTCTGAGCATAGCCCACCGTGGCGATATCGTGGTATGTGCCGTCGATAAGACGCCGATCGGGATCGATGTGGAAGATATCAAACCCATCGATTTAAAACTGGTTAAACGTGTCTGCACACCACAAGAGGCCATATTTGTTTTCGGCCACGTACCTACCGATACCGATTTAACGTACACGGAACGCGTGGATATACTAACCCGTTTTTATGAAATCTGGACCGCCAAAGAGGCGTATGTGAAGATGATCGGTCATACGATTGCGCACTTTAATGAGTTGCCGGTTTTGTCTTGCAACCGACAAGTGTTCCACCTGGAAAATCACTTGGTACAAGTGATACAAGATACCGAATATTGCAACGCGACAGATTTGTAAATCTGCCGCGTTTTTTCTTGAATTACACAACATAGTATGCTATGATATTGACAATCAGTATAACCGATTTAGGGGGCTTACGGCATGGAACAAAACATTTTAGATTGTTTACATAATTCTCCATCCACCACGCACATCTTGCCGTTCTTTTGGCAACACGGTGAAGAACACGATCTGCTGACTAAAGAGATCGATGCGATCTATCAATGCGGCATTCGCGAATTTTGTGTTGAAAGCCGCACCCACGAGCAGTTCTGTGAAGATAAATGGTGGGAAGATTTCGGTTTTATCTTAGAGCAAGCCAACGCGCGCGGCATGCGCGTGTGGTTGCTTGATGACAAGCGATTCCCGACGGGATATGCCAACAACTACGTTGGCACCCATCCGGAATTGCGCGCGGTCTCGGCCCGGTATGCGTATTACGACTTTGTCGGGCCACAAAACGACATCGCGGTGATAGCGGAACATTTAGGACCGGAAGAAGACTATATATCGGTTGTGGCCTATCGCCGGGAACAAAACGGAAACGTGATGACCGGTGAAGCGATTGACCTGCTTGAAAACTGTGATGAAAACGGTTTGTTGTGGTGGGATATCCCCGAAGGAAACTGGCGAATCTGCTACACCATTCGCACCAAAAACACCGGCCCGTCCGGTCAACGCAACTATATCGATATGTTGTCGGCCGAATCCTGCAAAGCAATGGTACACGCGATCTATCAACCGCACTATGATCGGTTTGCCGATTATTTCGGCAACACCTTCGCTGGCTTTTTCTCGGATGAACCATCCTTTGCCAACGCCAACTGCAGTTACTATTCGATCATCGGTAAAACCGAGATGTTTTTGCCGTGGAACGATGAACTGGTCACGATGATTGCTGACAAAACCGGGAAAACGCAGACGGAAATCAAACGGATGTTACCGGCGTTGTGGCATGAGATCGAAGGATCGACCGCTTTAATCCGCGAAGCATATATGGATGCAGTCACCGAACAATACAGTCGAAATTTTTCGTGGATGCTCGGCGATTGGTGTCGCGCACATGGAGTGATGTATATCGGGCATATCATCGAAGATATGAACACCCACCAGCGGCTCGGTTGCGGACCGGGACACTTCTTCCGCGCACTGGACGGACAAGACATGGCCGGTTGTGACGTGGTGCTGAATCAAATCGCACTCGGACATCGTGACCTTGATTTCCACCTGCCAGTATGGGGTGGCGTAGCCGATCCGGCATTTTTCAACTACACGATGGCAAAACTCGCCTCTTCCCACTCACATATTCAACCGCTAAAACAAAACCGCGCTATGTGCGAACTGTTTGGCGCATTTGGTTGGGCAGAAGGTGTTCCGACGATGAAATATCTGGCTGACCACATGTTGGTCAGCGGCATTAACCATTTTGTACCGCACGCTTTTAATGCCAAATATCCCGATGCCGATTGTCCACCGCATTTCTATGCCGGCGGCAACAACAGTCAGTTCCCGTTGTTTGCTGAATTGATGGGATATCTCGCGCGCATGGCGCATATTCTATCCGGCGGTATCCACCGCGCTGACGTGGCGGTATACTATAACGCAGAAGCCGAATGGGCCGGCGGTGACTATATGTTGCAACAAGAGGTGTGCCGCAAACTCGCTCGTGCTCAGATCGATTTTGATTTAATACCGCAAGACGTATTGGTAACGTCTAAAACGCAAGGACATCGATTAGCGATCCATCAAGAAACCTACGGTGCGATCATCGTGCCGTATAGTCAATATCTGCCGAAAACCGTACTTGACGCATTCGATCGCTTGTCGCAAGCCGGCGTACCGGTGATTTTTATCGATAAATTACCGGACTCGTCGACCGACGGACAACCGTTAAGCGGTGTTCTTGCGGCGTGTAATGCGATTCCGCTTGACGAGATCGCCGTTCATTTGGTACAAAACGGACATCGTAGCGTGACGACCGCTATGGAAACCGATGCGTTGCGGTTCTATCATATCGAACGCGGCAAACATCATGTATGTATGCTATGGAACGAAGATCATACCCGCGAGATCGATACCGATATCACCTTGCCGACCACCGGCCAAGCGGTCGTCTACGACGGATGGACCAACCGCGCGTTTACACCGGCACAAAACGGTCATACTATTCGTGTGAAACTCGCACCGTGCGCCGCCATCATCGTTTGTGTGGGCGACGATAACGACCAGTTGCCGGCTTACGATTACACCACCTACCCATTAACCGACGTCGCATTGGATTGGGATATTTCCATCCGCGAATCCACCAAGCCTGAATTTGTGCCCTATCGCACCGGCAAAATTGGCAATCTTGCAAAAGAACTCCCCCGTTTTGGCGGTGTGATTCGGTACGAAACCGTTTGGACAGTAAATGATGCCGACGCCATACACGTGTTGGATCTCGGTCGCGTGGGCGAAACCGCACAACTGTGGATCAACGGCACCTACGTAGGATCATGCGTAACCGCGCCGTTCCGGTTCGACATGAACGGTGTGTTGCAAAACGGCGAAAACCATATCCGCATTGAGGTTATGACAAACCTCGGCTATCTGGAACGGGATATGTTCTCGCGATTTGTTGTGTTGCCGCCAACCGGTTTAGTCGGCCCTGTTTGTATTGGATAAGGAGGTTTGGATATGGGCGTTTCTCTCAATCCCGACAAAGAAATCGTTGCCGTTATTAAAGATGGGTTAAAGAAAAACGGCGGATATTGCCCGTGTCGGCGAGAAAAAATCGAAGAAAACAAATGTATTTGCAAAGAGTTTCGTGAACAGATGGCCGATCCTGATTTTGAAGGGTTTTGCCACTGTATGCTATATTACAAATCAAAATAAAAGGAGTGGAAAACATGGCAGAAATTACGTTAACCAGAGACAATTTTGAAGCAGAAGTGCTGCAATCCGACAAACCGGTCTTGGTAGACTTTTGGGCTACGTGGTGCGGACCGTGCCGCATGGTCGCTCCTATCGTCGAAGAAATCGCTAACGAGTATGCCGACCGCGTGATCGTGGGAAAAGTCAACGTCGATGACGAACCCGAACTCGCCGCACAGTTTGGAATCAACAGCATTCCAACCATCATGTTGTTCCAAGACGGCAACTTGACACAAACCGTAATCGGGTATCGCCCGAAAGCCGATTTGGTCGCCTTAATCCCGTAAATAATAGTAATGAAAGCCGGATGAAAACCATCGTTTTCATCCGGTTTTTTTGTATGCATATCAATAGCCGTGCGCTTGTACCAACATCATATCTTTCACCTTCATCAATCGAATGGTAGTACTGCGCTCGTTTTCATCCAGTTTCATCGTAATGTATTGGATGGTATCTTGATATTGCGGAATCATAACGTGTTCCAACGCATTAACGCGCCGACGTGTTTTTTCGATTTCCACCGCCATCAATTGACACGATTTTTCCACCTGAGCCAACCGTAACATCTTTTCAAACACGCGCGATAACGATTGGATCGCCTCGTCCAACTCACCGGACGTATCCGCATAGCCATATGGGAACATATCCTGTTCGTTTGGACTACGCAACCGAATCTGAAACACCGGAATCCTTACGCTCATCACGTTACGTTCTTCCACTTCGAGGTGCACTTGTTGTTTTGGTAACATCAACGCCACATCCAAGGTTACACCTTGCATCACCGAACGCGCCAGCGCCATGTGTCGGTTGACATCCGCCAATTCCCATTCCACCTCGCTGCGTAACGTTTTGTTTTCACGTACCATATCAAGGAACTGACGCATCAATTCATCCCGTTTATCTTTGAGCAGTTTGTGACCGCGTTTGGCGGTCGTCAATTTTCGTTTCAAGTTGCTCAATTCCATACGAGTGGGATTAACACGTAATCTGGACACACACGCACCTCCTTTACCGGGTTATACCACATCGTAATATTGTTCCAGCAACGCATCACTGATGCGCTTGAGTTCAGAGCGCGGCAAAATTCTCAACAATCGCCACCCCATATCCAAGGTCTCTTCGATACGGCGATCGGTGTCATACCCTTGTGACACATAGTCCGTTTCAAACGCATCGGCGAACCGTGCATACAATTTATCGGTATCGGTTAGCGCCGATTCACCCAGGATAACCATCAATTCTTTTGCTTCTTTTCCCCGTGCATACGCCGCGAATAATTGATTCATGGTGTTGCTGTGATCTGCACGGGTTTTTCCTTCGCCAATACCTTTATCTTTCAAACGAGACAACGACGGTAATACGTCGATCGGCGGCGCCATACCTTTGCGATATAGATCGCGACTTAAAATGATCTGTCCTTCGGTAATGTATCCGGTTAAATCCGGAATCGGATGGGTTTTATCGTCTTCCGGCATCGTCAGGATCGGAATCATGGTGATACTGCCTTCTTTGCCGATCTGCCGGCCGGCGCGTTCGTAGATAGCAGCCAAGTCGGTATACATATATCCCGGATAACCGCGACGACCGGGCACTTCTTTGCGAGCGGCCGATACTTCGCGCAACGCATCGGCATAATTGGTGATATCGGTAAGAATAACCAACACGTGCATACCGCATTCAAACGCCAGGTACTCCGCGGCGGTCAAGGCCATTTTCGGCGTGGCAATACGTTCGATGGCCGGATCGTTGGCCAAATTGATAAATAGGACCGTACGATCGATCGCACCAGTCTCTTTAAAACTATCGATAAAATAATTTGACTCTTCAAACGTGATCCCCATCGCCGCGAATACCACCGCAAATTTTTCATCCTTACCGCGCACTTTCGCTTGCCGGGCAATCTGTGCCGCCAACTGCGCATGCGGCAGACCACTGGCCGAAAAAATCGGTAGTTTTTGACCGCGAACCAACGTGTTAAGCCCATCAATGGCCGATACGCCGGTTTGGATAAACTCTTGCGGATAATTACGCGCCGCCGGGTTGATCGGCATACCGTTGACATCCATCCGCTTATCGGGAATCAAAGCTGGTCCATCGTCGATGGGACGTCCGAGTCCATCGAATACGCGCCCCAACATATCCGCCGAAACACCAAGTTGCATTTGTCGGCCGGAAAATGTCACCTTGCTGTGGGAAAGATTGATACCGCTAGCGCTTTCAAACAGTTGCACCAACACGTTGGTTCCGTCGATCTCGAGCACGCGGCATCGTCGCTTTTCGCCGTTGGCCAGTTCGATCTCACCGAGTTCGTTGTAGGTAACGTTTTCCACGTCACGCACCAACATCAACGGACCGGCCACCTCGTCGATGGTTCGGTATTCTTTCGGCATCAAACATCCTCCTTTATGATGGTCGAACGAATCTCGTCGACTAATGTTTGACAAACGCGCTCGTACTGGGTGTCAATTTGGTCTTCCGGAACATATTTAAATCGGCCGATCTGTTCGCGAACCGGCAACCCGGCCAGTCGCTCAATATCGGCCCCCTGTTCCAACGCGTTATTCGACTCGTCATAATACGCCAAGATCAGTCGCATCATCAGCAATTGTTTATACGGCGTAGTATAGGTATCGACCTCATGAAACGCTAACTGATGCAAAAAATCCTCGCGGATCGAACGGGCGGTTTCCATAACCAGTCGATCACGGGGCGATAACGCATCCATACCGACCAATTTTACAATTTCTTCGAGTTCGGCTTCGTTTTGCAACAACCGCATCATACGGCCACGAAGCGGCATCCAGTCGGCCGATACGTGGTCGGCAAACCAGTTGGATAACAGATCCAGATATAGCGAGTAACTGGTTAACCAGTTGATGGCCGGAAAATGACGTTTATACGCAAGTTGCGCGTCCAACCCCCAAAACACTTTCACAATCCGCAAAGTTGCTTGCGAAACCGGTTCGGAAATGTCACCACCGGGTGGCGATACCGCACCGATAGCCGAAAGCGCCCCTTCCCTGCCATCACTTCCGAGCGCAATCACACGGCCGGCGCGTTCGTAAAATTGTGCCAATCGACTACCGAGATAAGCCGGATACCCCTCTTCGCCCGGCATCTCTTCCAATCGACCGGACATCTCGCGCAACGCCTCTGCCCAACGCGACGTCGAATCGGCCATCAGCGCCACCGAATACCCCATATCGCGAAAATATTCCGCGATGGTGATACCGGTATAAATCGACGCTTCGCGCGCCGCTACCGGCATATCCGACGTGTTGGCGATCAACACGGTACGTTCCATCAGCGATCGTCCGGTATGAGGATCGATCAGTTGCGGAAACTCACTGAGCACGTCTGTCATCTCGTTTCCGCGTTCGCCGCACCCGATATATACCACGATATCTGCCTCGGCCCATTTGGCCAACTGGTGTTGAGTGACGGTTTTTCCACTACCGAACGGACCGGGAATCGCCGCCACACCGCCTTTGGCAATCGGGAACATGGTATCGACCACGCGTTGTCCGGTAATCAACGGTTGATCCGGAGATAGTTTACGCGTATACGGACGCCCTTTGCGAACCGGCCACGTTTGCATTAGTTTCAGCGCATATTCGCCTTGCGGTGTGTCTAACACGCACACCACCTCATCGACACGATGGCGGCCGCTTTGAATCGACTTAATCGTACCGGACAGGTGCGGCGGCACCATGATTTTATGCAACACCGCATCGGTTTCCGGTACCGTACCGATGATATCGCCGCCGACCACCGTGTCGCCAACTTGTTTCAACGGGGTAAACGCCCAAACACGTTCACGCTTAAGAGAGGCCACCTCGACACCGCGCGACAGATTGTTACCGCTAATCTTCATAATATCGTCGAGCGGTCGCTGGATCCCGTCAAAGATACTCCCGATCAAACCGGGCCCGAGTTCCACACTCATGGGTTGTCCGGTGGATTCGATCGGTTCACCGGTTCCAAGCCCGGCGGTTTCCTCATACACCTGAATCGATGCGTTATCGCCGTGCATTTCAATGATTTCCCCAATCAACCGCTTGTTGCTGACGCGCACCATATCGAACAAGTTCGCATCACGCATCCCTTTAGCCACCACCAACGGACCGGAAATTTTTTGAATCTTGCCAATCGCCATCTTTTTCACCATCCATTCACTAAGACAGGATATCCGAACCGACTGCTTTTTCCACCGATCGGCTCACCTCGTTCATCCCGATACCGGTATTACCGTACATCCCCGGAATCGGAATGATGGCCGGCAACTCCACGTTGCGATATCGATCGATTTCGTCGTTCATACCGCTGTAAAACGCTTCGACCATATATATCACGCCATATCCGTTTTGAACCAGTTTTTTTAAGGCGCTTATGGCCTCGACCACATCGACACACGGATAGATATCCAAACCTAACGCGGCAAATCCATACACACTGTCTTTGTCACCGATGACCGCTACTTTAACCATACAGCACCCGCATCCTTTCTCGGATATGTTGTTCCGGCACACCGTTTCGTTTTCCGCATAACAGAATCCGGATAGACGTCAGTTCGCTTTTGCGCGCGAAATAATACCCAATCAGCGGCGCGATCCCAAAACTCTGGTACCGCGCCCCTTTTACATAATCCATCAGCCGATTATCGGTTTCTCGTTCAAAAGCCGAATGCGACACTCCAAGAGATCGAGCAAGCGTGGTATATCCGCATTCCTGCAAACACGTTATAAACGCTTCTTCGCCGGCTAAGGCGGCCGTTATCAACGTGTCTTTGGATAGGCGGTCACTCTCTGCAAGTGCCGTTTCAAAAAACGTGCGATCTTTACCGGTTTTTAAACCGCGAAACGCCACCTTGATATTAGTGAGACATACCATCGTTTCTGCTAAACCGACCGAAAAGGCATCGCCGCTTTGTTTAGCCATCGCGAGCGTTGTGTCCAGTGATACGGCATCCAACCAAATATCCAACTGTTGCCCGTCCATCGTTTCGGCCAATAACCGGTATCCGTTTGAAAGTGCCTTAGCCGCAAATGCCGGCAACGAATCGTATCGCCGTTCTCGTATGGCCGTTTCCATCTCAGATACAGAAACCAGTGATGGCTCTATTAGAAAAGAGTGATAATCGATGTCCGTAACCAATCCTTTTAAACAGGCTTTCATATTATGAAAATCATGTTTCACCAACAAAAAATCCAGTGCACTACGCGACGGGGCTATATCGCGGATAAACACGAGTGCATCGCGTAGTTTCTCTTGTAACACGCGCTCTTCATTCGATTCGTCCAAATCATCAAACCCCAATTCGCGCAATAGCCGAACCGCCGTCTCATAATCCGGAGCTGCGACCACACTGTCGAGTTCGTTTTGACGAATCAAATGCGTTTCGATAGCACGAACTTTCGCCACCGCAAAAATATAATCGGTTTCTTTCACGGATCATCCTCCCTTCTCGATAACAGCGTAACTCTACGAGAACAAGAGGTGACTAAGCACGTCTTGAATCTCGTCGTCATACTCATCAAACAATGCGGTTACGGTGCAGTTTTGAACCGTTTGTTGATAGCAAAGTTGAAACCCACCGCTTGAATCGGGACAACCGCCAACGATCGCGGTGATACGGCAACCGGTTTTCAACATACGGTTTATCCGGTCCAAAAACCCATCCGGTACGCGCGCTAAATCGCGATCGTTCAACACCAAAGTCGCCTCGCCGGGTTCGGCATATCGTACAATCAACGTGACGAGTATATCGAAATACGCACGATCTTCCATCGTGCAAAACGCCTGCTTTGCTTTATCCACGACGGCGTTAATCATGGCGCCTTTAGCGGCGAGAATCTGCCGACGATACTGCAAATCCGCGCCGGAATGCGCCAACACCCGCGCTGTGTCCGCCTGCGCTTGAGTGTCTGCTTCGATGCGGGCGATTTTGTCTTGCGCAACGGTTTGTGCCTGTTCGGCGATTTCGCGACAGGTTGTATCTGCCGCAAGTGCCACCCGTTCACACGCGAGTGCGCCATCATGCTCAATGGTTTCAATAATTCTATGCAATCCCGTCAAAATAGGGCTCCTTTCTTTTGATTATTGCAGACCTACAATGGCTAAAATCGAAACCAAAAGTGCTAAAATCGCATAAGTTTCCACCATGGCCGATATGGTGATCGCTTTACCGTTTTGATCCGGCTTTTTGGCCACGATCCCCACACCGGCTACCGCGGCACGCGCTTGCGCGACCGCCGAAAAATAACCGACGATGGCGATTGGCATACAGGCGCCGAAATACATCAACCCCTGTGCCAACGTCAATGGTGTGGGTTGGCCACCGAGCACGCCCAATTGACTGAGCACCAAAACCGTTGTCAGCAATCCGTACAACCCTTGTGTACCGGGTAACAACTGCAAAATCAACACTTTACTAAATTTAGACGGATCTTCCGACACCACACCCGCGGCCGCCTCGCCCACCATACCGACACCGCGTGCCGAACCGATACCGGCTAACAGCGCTGCCGATACCGCCCCGATCAAAGCAATGGCCAATCCCAAATCGTTCATCTCAAATCCCCCTTGAATTTAAAATATTTCGTGTGTGTTTGTAACGGAGCAAACGCGCGGCCGCCCCCTTCGTAAAACTTGGAAAACAATTCCACAAACTGCAATCGATTGGTATGCACATACGCGCCAAGCACGTTAATTGCCATATTCAACGCATGTCCTAACACGAACACGATCGGCAACAGAACACTTTTAAGTGCCAGGCTTTTCGGCATGACGCCCATCATGTTGATGACACTGGCGATACTGCCGGTCGCAAGTCCCAGTGCTAACAATCGCGAGTAAGATAAAATATCCGACAAATACCCGGACGCTACGTTATACAATCCATATAATCCACCGCCAAGTCGCGCCAAGAAATTCCGAGAATGCCGTGATGCGGTCAATACGACCAACACCGCACCCACAACCGCCACATACGCGCTGATGTTCGTTATCCACGCCGGCACCGTGATCATAACTCCGGCCGCTAACGGCGCCGCACCCAGTACTAACAAGATGACCGGTACCGTATCCCAAACAGCATCTCCTTTTTGACCGCTTTTCCACCGCAATCGACCGGCGGTGATAAGCCCTAAAAACAAATGCGCAATCCCGATCATAAACGAAAATAATAATAACGTAATGGGATCCTGAATCGGTTCAAACCACAAAGCGATACTCGGTGCCGGTTTGTTGAGAAAATGGGTGTAGATGATCGGGATAATGTCACCAAACCAACTGCCAAACAACGTGCCCCAAAACACCGTAGAGATACCGCAACAGAAAAACATCCTGAGCATCTTGCGCATAGCACCTTCTACGGCGGTTTTTTTCAAAATCCACCACGATCCCACCGTCATGATCACGCCGTAACCGGCATCGGACAGCATCATTCCAAACAACAAATAATAAAAAAACGCCATAATACCGGACGGATCGATATCGTGTTTACCGGGCAACGCATACATCTCGGTGATAGATTCCACCGGCGAGGCAAACGCATTATTGTGTAATACAACCGGTACGTCATCCCCTTCTTCCGGATCGTACACCGATATCGCCGCACCACAACCGTCGGCCAATCGCTCGATCGTTTCAATCCTGTTTACCGGCACATAGCCGCGCATCAACAACGTTGTATCGGTCAAACACACCCGTTCTTGAGCCGCGTATTCATCGCATTTGACGGTGTAATAGTCCCACAAAAATTCTATATCGCTGCGTTGATCCGCACTCGATACGATAGTGGTGGTTTCGGTGTGTATGACAGTTTCCAGTGCGGCGATACGGCGTTGCCATTGTTCGCTTTGTACCGCCGGTGGATACTCGAAGGACTGAGGCGGCGCGGTAAATCCCATTCCGCGGATGGCCGCGTACACAGGTTCTTTAACAGCACGGTGACAGACCACCAATACCGCCGTTTGCTCTTTAGCGGTATGGATGATCTCCGCATCCATCGCCTCGACACCGGGACAACGTTCGGCAATTCCGTTCAACAACGTTTCGCGCGTCATCGCCGTTGGGAACGTCCCTATAAAAACGCTCGTGTAAGCCGTCCCGGTATACGATGTCGGCAGATCAAGAGGCGTCCACACCTCTAAGGCTTGTAACAAGACGCGTTGTTTGGTGATCTCGGCTTTGGCATCCTCGATTTTCCGTTTAGACGAAACGATCGACCAAGCGCATCTAAAATACCGGTCGATGTGCTTGACTAAGTCATCATAAGTTCTGGAATCCATCGTCTTGCGGCCGCTAAACAAGGTCATAACGCCACCTTTTTGAGGTACGTATTCCGATAAGATCTGTAACGCCTCTTGCGTAATCTGTCGTTGTTGTTGCCATACCGCCATGCCAAAACGAGCATCGACCGCGGTTAACCGATCATCCTTGATTGGCGACAGTTCCATAACGCCTTCCCGTTGCAACGATTCCATAAACGCCTTGCCGTTGGGTTGCAACACTGCGACCTCGACCACTTTCATAGTTACTTTTGCCAACCCGTCACCCCCGTTTGGCTACCCAGAATCGTTTTAAACACCGCCGCAACCCCTTCGGTTTCGCGTGCCGATACCTGTGCTTGCAGTCTGGCGATGGCCGCATCGGCTTCTTGGTTACGTCGCGTATACACGGCGACGTTTGTCTGTTCGATATCCCGTAAACGCTGCCGGCTTTGTTCGATAGCGGTTTTCATCATCGTGGCCACCGTTTCTTCGGCTTGTTGTTTGGCTTGGGCGATCCGTTCATCGGCGGTCGCTTTAGCCGCCACTAGTTGTTCATTAATCGCTTGTTCGGCCGCTAAAATGGCGTCTATCATCTGCGATGACATTGATATATCACCTCTTTTCATTTAGTTTGACGCGATGATACGCAACCTATACAAAAAAGAGCAACGAATCGATAAACGATTCGTTGCTCTTTTTTGTTACGTATCCGTTATGATTTATTCGTCGTCCGGACGGTTGAGGTTCATTTCCAACCACTGTTGACGGGTGATCAACACCTGTCTGGGTTTACTGCCTTCATGCGGGCCGACGATACCGCGTTGTTCCATCTCATCGATGATACGGCCGGCACGCGCATATCCCAAACGCAGTTTGCGTTGCAACAAGGACGTCGAGGCCATACCGGCTTCGACCACCGTTTCGATGGCTTGCGGCAACATCGAATCGCTTTCGAGATCGCCATCATCGCCATCGGAGGCCGCTTTACTGCTCCCTTTCCCGCTGGCTGCCGCTTGCCGTTCGATCTCCTGCATGATCTGCGCATCATCGTAGGTCTTATCGGTGGTGGACACGTCATCTTTATCGTCATCGGTCGCTTTCAGGAATTCCACAACCGATTCCACCTCGCGGTTACTGACGAAACAGCCTTGCACACGAAGCGGTTTCGACATACCGACCGGCATAAATAACATGTCACCTTTACCAAGCAGTTTTTCGGCACCGCCGGCATCTAAAATTGTACGCGAGTCGACCGCCGAGGCTACCGTTAACGCCAACCGCGACGGGATATTCGCTTTGATCAAACCGGTGATAACGTCCACCGACGGGCGTTGGGTAGCGATAACCAGGTGCATACCGGCGGCACGCGCCATCTGTGCCAAACGGATGATCGCATCTTCTACTTCGTTCGCCGCCGCCATCATAAGGTCGGCCAACTCGTCGATCACGATCAAAATCTGCGGCATGGTTTGCAAGGTTTCGCTCTTTTTAGCCAATTCGTTGTATGCAGACAGGTTACGCACGTTATTTTCCGCGAAAATCTTGTATCGGTTAAGCATTTCGGTTACCGCCCAACCGAGCGCACCGGCCGCTTTACGAGGATCGGATACAACCGGTACCAACAGATGCGGAATGCCGTTGTAAATGCTGAATTCGACCTGTTTGGGATCGATAAGTAACATCCGCACATCCGACGGAGACGAACGGAATAACACACTTTGGATCATCGAGTTGGTGCATACCGATTTACCGGAACCGGTAGTACCGGCGATCAACAAGTGCGGCATCTTCGCCAGGTCGGTCACCACAATGTTACCGCTGATATCTTTACCGAGTGCAACCGTCAACTTGCTTTTCGCAGATTTGAACTCGGACGAATCTAAAATCTCACGTAAACATACCGATGCCGACACCTTGTTCGGTACTTCAATACCGACCGCCGCTTTGTTCGGGATCGGTGCTTCGATCCGCACACCGGACGTAGCGAGTCGCAAGGCGATATCGTCGGCCAAACCGGTGATCCGACTGATCTTGACACCGGCGCTGGGTTGCAGTTCATATCGCGTAACCGAAGGGCCGCGCGAAACATTTAACACCTTGGTACTGACGCCGAATTCTTCCAAAGTCTTGACCAAGGTTTCGGCAATTTGTTGTTGTTCGGCCGCGGCCGCCGAGGTATCGCTCGGGCGCGCATCGTCCAACAACGAGAAGGGCGGATAATGGTAACTGTCTTCTTCCTCTTCTTCGGCCGGTTCGGTTTTTTCCGGTTCAGGCTTTTCGGCAGGTGTTTCGTCTTTAACCGGTTTGGCTTTACGGGTTTTGGCCGGTTTTTCCTCTTCTGTCGCTGGGGCATCCGGATCGTTGAGTTTGCGCGCCGCTTCCATCAAAGCGGCCGCTTTATCGGTCTTCTTATCGCGATCTTTCGCATCGACCGATAGCGATTTTTTCTCCGCTTGTACCGGATGTTCCGGCATCGCGATATAGCCTTCCCCTAACTCGACGTCGATCTGCGCTTGTTTCTTCTCTTCCGCCGCGATCATCACGTTTTCGATGCCTTCTTTGGTCTTTTCGACCGGTTTCCACAACAGACGAAGCAACCCGATCACCGTGGTACCGGTCACCAACATCAAAAACACAAAAATCAACAGGAAAATAATAATTTTCGCGCCCACATCGGTAAACCATAGTTCCAACGGATGACCAAGCACAGCACCAAGCAAGCCACCACCGTGGTTGGATGCCCCTTGGATATAGCCTTCTTTAAGCGTTTGAAAATAACCGGCGCTTTCGGTCGCGTCATACGAGAATAAATGAATCGCACTACCGATCATGGTAAGCAACAACACGCTTTGCCACAATTTGGTGTTAACCTGACCGGCCTTTTCGTCCAGCGCAAACACAATGGCAATGTATACCAACAACACCGGCAACAAATAGGCACAGATACCGAACAGGCCGAGCAATAAATTATGTATCCACGCCCACACGTTAGCGCCTTCAATCACCACTACGCAGGTCAAGAAGATCGCCAACGCGAACAGCAACACACTGGTCGTTTGGCGTTTGGCACTGGCGCGTTGCGCTTCCCGTTTGCGCGAATCGGCCGCTTTTTGCGCCGCAGCACTACGGGATTTGGTTTGTTTTTTCTTCGCCATGGTTTCTCTCCGTTCTGTCGAACACATTCGACCGCTAAATTTATGTAATGGGCGGCTATCCATCAGCCGCCGGATTTTGCCTGTTTTTCATCGATCAACCGATACAAGGCGCCCAGCGCGTCCGAAAGCGATCCCACTTGGTCGATCAACCCTTCGCGTACCGCCGTTTCCCCATCCAACACACTGCCCATATCGGTCACGAGTTCGCCGGTGTTGAGACACAGTTCCACAAACCGTTCTGCCGTCATGCCGGAATGTGCTTCCACAAACCCGCTGATGCGTTGTTGCATCCGTTCAAAATATGTGAAGGCTTGCGGCACGCCCAGCACCAAACCGGTAGTACGCACCGGATGAAGCGTCATGGTAGCGGTGGGCGCAATCAGAGAATGTTTCGCCGCAACCGCCAACGGAACTCCAATCGAATGACCGCCGCCGAGTACCAACGTCACGGTCGGTTTGCTCATGCCGGCAATTAATTCCGCAAGCGCCAGTCCCGCTTCGATATCACCACCAACGGTGTTGAGAATAATCAACACCCCTTCGACGTCGCGACTTTCTTCCACCGATACCAGTTGCGGAATGATATGCTCGTACTTCGTGGCTTTGTTTTCGGACGATAAGGCATAATGTCCTTCAACTTGTCCAATGATGGTCATGCAATGAATGGTGTGCCGCCCGTCAAACGTGGTAACAGCACCGTTTTCCATCATTTCTTTCAATTCATTCGGTTCAGATTCGTTCGTATGATCCGGATGATATTCCATATTCACTCACCTCAAAGGGAGTATGTGCGAATACGAAACCAGTATACTTTTATCACTATACCATATTTTATGGAAAAACACAACATTTTCGATAAAACGTTTTTTATAAAAAACATCCCAACCAAACAAATTGGTTGGGATGCACGTATCCGTTAAATCGAGATTTCGTGCGCCATGTTGAGGCGATGGAAATCGAACGGTTTTTTCATTTTAAGCGCTTCTTCGATATCAAAATCAAGAATTTGATCGTTTTGAATCGCGACAACGCGGTTGCTCTTGCCATTGAGCAGGATATCCACAGCATAGTGGCCCATTTCGCTGGCTAACACACGGTCACGCAAAGTCGGCGAACCGCCGCGTTGTACGTGGCCCAAAATGGTGGCACGCGATTCGATGCCGGTGATTTTTTCAATGTTTTCGGCCATTTCGATGACGCGGCCAACCCCTTCGGCGACGATGATGATAAAGTGTTTTTTACCGGTCGCAGAAGTCGCTTTCATACGCGCAATAATATCGCGTTCGAAATCGAACGGCGTTTCCGGCACAACGATCGCGGTTGCACCGACGGCAATACCGACGTTAAGTGCCAAATAGCCGGCATGACGGCCCATAACTTCTACCACACTGCAACGATCGTGCGATTGCGCCGTGTCGCGCAATTTATCAATCATTTCCATACAGGTGTTGAGCGCCGTATCATAACCGATGGTATATTCACAACAAGCGATATCGTTATCGATGGTGCCGGGAACACCAATACACGGCAAACCACGTCTGGTCAGATCTTGCGCACCACGGAACGAACCGTCACCGCCGATGGTGATAAGTCCTTCAATCCCGTTTTCACGGCAAGAAGCGATCGCTTTTTGTAAACCTTCCTCGGTTTTGAATTCGGGACTACGGGCGGTGTACAACATCGTACCGCCGCGGTGAATGATATCCGATACACTACGCAGATTCATCGGAGCGAAATCCGCATTGATCAAACCGTTATAACCACGGTATACACCAACCACTTCGACACCACGGTTTAAACCGGTACGCACCACCGCACGAACGGCAGCGTTCATACCGGGCGCATCACCGCCACTGGTCAATACCGCAATTCTTTTCATACTCATACCAAAGAACCCTCCTGATGGACCATTCGGCTTGCAACCAAGCCATTGATTTTACAAAGACAAATACCATTATACCATCTTGTCGAAAAATAGCAAGTTAAACTTTTATCTATTTTAAATTATTTCCCTGAAACCCACACGACATTCTCTGATCCGGCGATGCGACGCAGTTCCTCCACCATCACTTGGTGAATGGATACCCCACGAGAACCGAAAAAACGGGTGGTTTTACCGGTGGATTCTTCCCGTACATACAACGGTTCTTGCCCATCAAACACCGCCAGCACCGCTTGAATCTGCCGGAACATCTCACTATCCATCGACGGCACGCGGATATACAAACCCGGTTTAACCGACGATTTGGCCGACGGTGCGGTCGCTGTTTCGTGTTTAACCGCTTTGGGGAATTGATCCGGTGACGGGGCGGCTTCTGCCCGTTCGCATATCAACTGCGGCGGTGCATCTTCCCGAATCGACAAACGTCCTGTCACCACTATGGTATGCCCTTTTTGCCAAAGCGGCTCATGTTGCGCCATCACTTTCGGGAACACCAACAACTCGATACTGCCAAACAAGTCCCCGAGTTTGACATACGCCATGGCGCCACCGCGTTTGGTTTGTTTGGTGCGCACCTCTTCTACCAGACCAAGCAGTTTTAGCACCGCCCCGTCGCGGTATTTGCCGTCCCCTTCTTCCACGCTGTCGATCAAACGATCGATCCGCGTAATCCCATGGCCGGAAAAGACCGCCTGATAGGGTTTTAACGGATGACCGGTTAAATACAGGTCGGTCACTTCTTTTTCATATTCCAACAGTTGATGATACGGCATTTCGTCTACCGCCGGCAGTTCATATGTTACCATATCTTGAGCATCATCGAAAAAGCCGATCTGCCCATCGATACGGCGACCGCGCGACTGATCGACACGGTCCAACACGTCGTCCACACTCTGCAACATCTGTTGCCGGTTGGCACCGAGGCCGTCAAGCGCACCGCATTTGATTAAACTTTCCGCGGCGCGACGGTTAAATTCGCGATAGGTGGACATTCGTTCGCAAAACGAGTAAAAATCCGTAAACAAACCATTTCGCTGCCGTTCGCCGACCAATTCATCGATCATGCTGCGCCCGATGTTTTTCACCGATAACAGGCCAAATCGGATGCCGTCGGCTTCGGCCGAAAAGGAGGAACCGCTGGCGTTGACGTGCGGCGGCAACACCTGAATACCCATACGGGTACATTCAGCAATGTATTTCGCCGTTTTTGAACCGTCCGACACACTGGTCAGCAACGCCGCCATATATTCGATCGGATACAAACATTTTAACCACGCGGTTTGATACGCTACCAATGCATACGCCGCCGCGTGCGACTTATTAAACGCATACGATGCGAACGAGGCCATTTCTTCAAAGATCGCATCGGCAACCGGTTCCGGTACGCCGCGACGAATACAACCGTCCACCAATATGCGGCCGGTCTCGTCGGTCAATCCATGTATAAAAATCTCCCGTTCTTGTTGCATGACATCGTGCTTTTTCTTGGACATCGCGCGTCGCACCACATCGGCACGGCCAAACGAATAGCCGGCGAGTTCACGGAAAATCTGCATCACTTGCTCTTGATAAACAATGCATCCGTACGTTACCCCTAAAATGGGTTGCAATAACGGGTGCGCGTATCGCACCTGTTCGGGGTGATGCCGGCCTTTGATGTATTGCGGAATCGAATCCATCGGACCGGGGCGATACAACGAAATAACCGCGATCAGATCCTCGAACGAATCCGGCCGCAGATTGGCCAACACCCGTTTCATACCGGAAGATTCAAACTGAAACACGCCATCGCTTTGACCGGCGGATAACATCCGATACACCGCCGGCTCGGCCAACGAAACGTTGGATAAATCGATCGGTTTACCGGTTCGACGTTCGGCCATACGGCGTGCATCGTCGATAACGGTGAGGTTGCGCAGGCCTAAGAAATCCATCTTCAAAAGCCCCAGTTCCTCAAGCAAGGTCATGGTGAATTGCGTAGCGACCGCATCCCCGTTCACACAAAGCGGCACGTATTCCATAACCGGTTTGGCGGTAATGACCACACCGGCCGCATGCGTAGAGGCGTGACGAGGCATCCCCTCGACTTTACGCGAAATATCGATCAGGCGTTTCACCTGTCCGTCCGTTTCGTACAGTTCACGCAGTTTCGGTTCTTTTTCCAACGCTTTATCCAGCGTCATATCCAGTTCCCACGGAACGAGTTTCGCCACCTGATCGGCCGTTGCGTACGGCAACGCCATCACCCGCGCCACGTCACGCACGGCCGCACGGGCCGCCAGCGTACCGAAAGTGATAATCTGTGCCACGTGATCATGACCGTATTTTTCAATCACATAATCGATCACCTGTTGCCGTTTCTCGGTACAGAAATCCACGTCAAAGTCCGGCATACTGACGCGTTCCGGGTTTAAAAACCGTTCGAACAACAGGTTATATTTAATCGGATCGACCGCTGTAATGCCGATACAATATGCGCACAAGCTACCAGCGCCCGAACCACGTCCCGGGCCAACCGGAATATCGTGCGTTTTGGCGTATTGCACGTAATCTTGCACGATCAAGTAATAGTCGACATATCCCATCTTTTTGATGACCGATAATTCATATTCCAGTCGGTCAACTACCGCTTTATCGGGATGTTCACCATATAACCGAATCAATCCCTCGCGGCACAAACGCTCAAAATACGCGACACTGTCACCGCCCGGCGCATCAAACGCCGGCAGTTTGGTTTCGCCAAACGACAGTTCCACCTGACAACGTTCGGCAATGCGAACCGTATTGTCAAAGGCTTCGGCCAGGTCCGGGAACAACGCACGCATATCGGTTTCGGATTTGATATAAAACTCATCGGTTTCGAACGCCATTGAAGACGGTTGATCCAGGGTGGTGTTGGTTTGAATGCATACCAACACCTGTTGCACCTCGGCATCTGCACGCGTCAAATAGTGCGCATCGTTGGTACACACCAACGGCAACCCAAGTTTGCGCGCCAGTTTCACCAACTGCGCATTGACCGCTTTTTGTTCTTTTAAACCGTGGTCTTGCAGTTCGATATAAAAATGATCCGGTCCAAACAAATCGGCATAGTACTGCGCGGTTTGTTCGGCGCGCGTGATATCACCAGTGGATAACGCACGCGGAATTTCGCCTGCCAAACACGCGGATAAGGCGATCAAACCCTCGTGATATTGTTCCAGTAACTCGCGGTCCACACGCGGACGCCCATAGAACCCTTCGGTCCAGGCCAACGATACCATACGGATCAAGTTTTGATAGCCGATTTCGTTTTCGCATAATAACACCAAATGGGTATACGCGTTATCGATGCCGTGTTCCTTATCCAACCGACTGCGCGGCGCAACGTACACTTCGCACCCGATAACCGGATGAATCCCTTGTTTTTTAGCTTCTTTATAAAATTCAACCACGCCGTACATTGCGCCGTGATCGGTGATGGCAACCGACGTTTGTCCCAGTTCCTTTACACGCGAAATCAGCCCGCGGATACGGCAGGCGCCGTCCAGCAGGCTGTATTCACTATGCACATGCAGGTGTACAAATCCAGACATGTCGGTTCTCCTTTTTATGTTTCGGTTCGCTTGTCTAACCCCTCGGAAAATTCCACAATCCGTGCCAACCGGTGGTTGACGCCCGACCGTGTAAGTGGTTGGTTTAAAGCTTGTCCGAGTTCTCGCAACGAATAATCAGGGTTGTTCAACCGAATGCGCGCCACTTCTTGCAGATCGACCGGTAACTTGTCCAAGCCGATGGTCTGCTCGATTTTGCGAATCGCTTGAATCTGTTGGCCAGCCGCGGCCACCGTTTTATCGATGTTGGCAGTTTCACAATTGGCGATTCGGTTAACTTTGTTGCGGATATCCTTGATCATCTGCACGTTCATCATTTCAAGCGCCGCGCTTGATGCCCCCATCATGGCCAAACAATCTTCGATCTGTTCGCTACCTTTTAAATACAACACATAGTTGCCTTTTCGAACCACCGATTTGACGCGAATACCCAATTCCCAACACAGGGCCGACAAATCTTGACTGAGCTTAAGATAGGGCACCGAAAATTCCAAATGATAATCGTTTTGCGGATTCGATACCGCGCCGCAGGACAGAAAGACACCGCGCAAAAAAGCAATTCCACAAGCATCACAATCAAAATTTGCGCGGTTGATTCGCAACGAAATCTCACTGCCGCTGTGTCCAAAACGTTCCAGCACGCGCCGACGCGGACCGGCCTGAGCAATCGTTACGGTATAGCCGCCGTTGGCACGAACCGACTGTTGGATCGGTGGCGACGGCACCCGGCACACCTGCGGAAACAAATCGGCGCATAACGTGGCAACCGCCTTGTGTTCGGTTTGAAGTGTTACGTCACTCAACGAAAACGAACGACCGAATTCCAGCATACCGTACATCTGCGCCGCTAAACAACAACCGTTTTCGGGACGAATGGCGGCCAATTCTGTTTTAACATCCGAAGAAAAGGACACGGGCGCCCCTCCTCTTTCTTACAGTTTTGTGATATCCCGATGCCGGGCGATCACGTCATAACCCATGCGTTTGATGTGTGCCGCTAACCGCTCGGTAAAGGTAACCGACCGATGTTTACCGCCGGTACAACCGATGGCAATCACCAACTGGGCTTTCCCCTCTTTTTGGTACAACGGCAACAAATAATCCATCAAATTCAATAACCGTTCTTCCAAGCCGATACTTTGCGGTTTGCTCATCACAAAATCGCGCACCTCTTGGTCTAAACCGGTTTTATTTTTCAATTCGTCTTCATAATACGGGTTGGGCAAACAACGCATATCGAACATCAAATCCGCTTCGGACGGATACCCATATTTAAACCCAAACGACAGGCATTGTACCGTCATGCTCGATTTCGGCGATTGCAAGAACAACCCCACCACATAATCACGCAGTTGCGACGTCGACAACAACGAGGTATCGATACAATAATCCGCTTGCCGATGAATCGGTTCGAGGATCTTGCGCTCATGACAGATCGCCTCCGCGGTGGTCATGCGTTTGGACGATACCAACGGGTGTTTACGTCGGGTTTCTTTATATCGCGTAGCAATCACGGTATCGTTACAATCCAAAAATAAAATTTGATATTGTACGCCGCTGTTTTTTAATTTTTCGAGTGCATCCGGCAGATCCGCGAACCATTTACCGCCGCGCACATCGATGGCGATGGCCACGCGACTGTGTTCCGCCTGTGTGCAGATTTCCACAAATTGGGGTAAGAGTTTCGGCGGCATATTATCGATACAATAGTACCCGATATCTTCCATCGTCATCATAACGCGAGATTTGCCCGCGCCGGACATACCGGTCACAATCAATAAACTCATATGCTCACGCTTCCTTTCCCCAATATCGCACTTCTCGCTCCAACGTTACACCGTGGTCTTTCATAACCGTTTCCCGTACCATGTCTTCCAACCGAAGTACATCGTCACAGGTGGCCTTATCACGATTGATCACGAACCCGGCGTGTTTTTCACTCACTTGTGCACCACCGACTTGTGCGCCTTTTAAACCACTTTGTTCAATCAACGCACCGGCAAAATATCCCGTCGGCCGTTTGAAATAACTGCCGGCACTCGGATATTCCAGCGGTTGTTTATCGCGTCGGCGCTTCATATACTCGTTCATCGCCGCTTCAATCGTCGCCGCATCACCGTCGGTCAGTTGCAGATCCACCGACAACACAATACCGCCGTTTTGCATCAATGCACTGTGACGATAAGAAAGCGACAACGCCTCACGATCTACCGTTGTAACCGTGCCGTCCGGCCATAACACCTGTGCCGAACACACTACGTCGGCCATTTCGCCGCCGTAGGCACCAGCATTCATGTACACTGCACCGCCGATAAGGCCCGGAATGCCGAAGGCAAATTCCAAACCGGATAATGCCCGGTCACGGGCCACGCGGCACACCTGTTTTAGAGGCGTGCCGGCACTGCAAACCACACGCGTACCATCAACGGTCACCGGTGCGTCACCGGACAATCGCAACACCGCACCGCGTACACCGGCATCGTCCACCAGCAAATTCGAACCGTTACCGAGAAACCGTATCGGCACGTCGCGATCGCGTAACGCCGTATATACCGCTTGTAACGATAAGGCATCCGGTGCGGTGATCAACGCTTCGGCCGAACCACCGATTTGAAACGACGTATGCCGACAAAGCGGTTCTTCCAACACAACGGTACAACCGGTTTGCACACCGAGCTGCCTCCACGATTGTGGGTTCATGATAACGCCTCCTTTGCTGAATGTTTCATCCCTATGTTATTAAATATCGCCGAGGGCTGCCGCACCGATCACGCCGGCATCGTTACCCAATTCGGCCACGCAGATCTCGGTTTGTTTTTCGCTGTTAACCGAATACACTTCTTTTTTGATCCATTCTTTCACCGGTACCAACAGTGCATCGCCTTCGTTGCAAATGCCGCCACCAATACACAGTTTTTCGGGTTGGAACACATTGACCACGTTGATCAAGCCGGCCGACAAATAGCGAATATAGGTATCCACCACTTCTTTAGCCGTAGCATCACCGGCACGCATGGCATCGAACGCGGTACGGCCGCTGACATGATCCAAATCGGTCATCTGCCACATAGCGCTTTCGGGATGCGCTTCCATCGCGCGTTTGGTTTGACGAATCAATGCCGTCGCCGAACCATACGCTTCCCAACACCCTTTCCGGCCGCAAGAACACGGTTCGCCATCCACCACAATGACGGTGTGGCCGAGTTCGGCACCGGCATAGTTGAAGCCACTGTAGATTTTGCCGTCGATCAGTACACCGCCGCCGATACCGGTACCCAACGTGATACACACGCAGGAGTTACATCCCTTGGCCGCGCCGCCTTTGACTTCGCCAAGCATCGCCGCATTGGCATCGTTTTCGATATAGATCGTTTTACCGGTCAATCGGCCGAGCATATCGGCTATCGGCACGTTGTTGAATTGCAGGTTGTTGGCATTTTCCACAATACCGGTCGCGCGGTTGCAAACACCAGGACTACCCACGCCGATATACGCCACGTCATCCATCGAAATGCCGGCTTTTTCCGCCGCACCGAAAGCGACTTTCGCCATGTCGGCGACGATCGCGTCGGCCGGACGCGGCAACGCCGTTTTGCACTTATCCGTGGCGATCAGCCGATATTGGTCATCCACAACACCCGCTACAATATTGGTTCCTCCGAGATCAATGCCGATTTTATACACAATCAAAACTCCCTTTCTGTTTACTCGTCGGTCATGCCGAGTCGCTTCATCAATTCTTCTGCCGCGTTATACCCCATTTTCTTCTGGCGGTTATTCATCGCTGCAACTTCCAAAATAATGGCTAAGTTCCGTCCGGGTTTGACCGGAATGGTCACACTCGGCACCTGGATTCCTAAAATTTCTTCGTATTCGTTCTCCAGTCCCATCCGGTCGTATACCTTTTGGGAATCCCACGGTTCCATCCGAATGACCATATCGATCTTCTCGGTCATTTTAACCGAACCGATACCAAAAATGCGGCGCACGTTAACGATACCGATACCGCGCAATTCGATAAAGTGACGGATGTTTTCAGGTGCAGAGCCAACCAACGATTTCGCCGATACACGCCGAATCTCCACCGCATCGTCCGCAATCAAACGGTGACCGCGTTTGACCAACTCGATAGCGGTTTCGCTTTTACCGATACCGCTGTCCCCGATCAACAAAATCCCTTCGCCATGCACTTCCACCAACACGCCGTGTCTGGTAACGCGCGGCGCTAACTGCACGTTGAGATACGCGATCAACGCCGCCATAAACGACGACGTCGAATCCGCCGAGCGCAACAACGGTACTTGATGTTTTTCACACAGTTGCCGCAGCTCCGGCAACACTTCCAAGTGACGCGCAATGACCACCGTCACCGGTTTTTGTGACAGCCATTCATCCAGACGAGAATACCGCACATCGGGATCCAAATCATTGAGATACCCTTGCTCGCCCAAACCCAAAATTTGAATACGAGTGGCATCAAAATAACCGTTATATCCGCCGATTGCCAATCCCGGCCGGTTGATATCCGCGCTCGTGACCATAATATCGGTCGGCGAACCGGGCAGATACACCGTTTCTAACGCCAATTCCTTCATAACATCTGCTAATGAAACCGAAAATGTCGTGGCCATACGTCTCCTCCCATCTGCTGAAAAGCATTTACTTATTTATTATACAATATCTCTATGACACGGTAAAGAACTTTTTGCTATTTTTTATCTCAATTTTGAAACTTTTTTACAAAGTTCTTGCACATTTCGGCCGATCACATTACAATATAAGCAAGCTAAAATGACTTTTTTCGCAAAGGAGATTCATACCCGTATGAAACGGTTACATATAGGTCAATTTAACGACTCGTTTCCGCCGACGATCGACGGTGTGGCACAAGTCGTCAAAAACTATGCGCAACATCTGCAGGCAACGCATAGCGACGTTACGGTGGTTACGCCCCGATATCAGGGTGTGGAAGATAACTATCCGTTTGACGTATATCGCTATCAATCGTTACCGTTGGAAAAACAGTTTCGGTATCGGGTGGGTAATCCATTCAACCCGAAAACCTTGGTCGAACTGCGCCGCAAGAAATTCGATCTCATCCATATTCACGCGCCGTTTGCATCCTCGGTATTAGCCTCAGCAATCGATCCGCGACACAAAATCCCGGTTGTGATGACCTATCACACCAAGTTCGAGTACGATCTTGAAAAACAGATCCACTATAACGGGTTTCAAAAAGTCGCTATGCAGTTTATGCTCAACAACATCAAACGTGCCGACGAAGTGTGGGCCGTGACCGACGGATGCGGCAAAGCGTTACAAGATATCGGGTATGACGGGGATTATTATGTAATGGAAAACGGCACCGATTTCCCGTTAGGGCGCACTGACAAAGAGGCCGTTGCCGCCTTACGCGAACAGTATCAGATCCCCGACGATACCTTTGTGTTCTTGTTTGTTGGCCGGATGATGTGGTATAAAAACGCCCGTATCATTATCGATGCCATGCGGTATTTGAAACAACGAAACCTGCCGTTTCGGATGTTGATGGTCGGCAGCGGCATCGATATGCCGGACATACAAGCCTACGCCGCCATGGCCGGCCTGGAAAACGACGTTCACTTTGTCGGCCCGGTATACGATCGCGAATCCCTGCGCACCTATTACAGTTTGGCCGATCTGTTCATATTCCCCTCCACCTACGATACCAGCGGTATCGTTGTCAAAGAGGCGGCGGCGTGTTATTGCCCGTCGCTGTTAATCCGAGGCAGTTGTGCATCCGAAGGTGCCCTGCACGGCGAAAACGCCTTGTTGGCGGAAGAAAACGGCGAAGATTGCGGGCGCGTTATCTGGGAAGCGTGCCAAAGCCGACAATCACTTCGCCATATCGGAGAGGCGGCGGCGCGCGATCTGTATCTGCCTTGGGAAACCGCTATCGCGCGCGCCTATACACGGTATCAAGAAATCTTAAAAATATGGCCCGGTCCTCTTCCGTATAACGCTAAACA
The DNA here is from genome assembly GCA_045544455.1 of Acutalibacteraceae bacterium. Taxonomy (GTDB): domain Bacteria; phylum Bacillota; class Clostridia; order Oscillospirales; family Acutalibacteraceae; genus JAZPYZ01. The sequence goes on from JAZPYZ010000019.1 coordinate 198,283, forward strand.
ACGCTAATTCCGAAGACCGGCTTCGGTAACTGTCACCGAAGCCAAACAAGTATATTGACCGGATTTTAAATGCTGTTCCCACTTTCCGTCCACGGCGGAAGCGGCGAACGGCATTTGTTTTTTAGCCGCATCGGTCAAGCCGCACACATCACACCCATACGTTTGCGCCGTAACCGTGACGGCATCGGTCATCCTATGCGACAACTCATCGGAAATCAAACGATTCAGTTGATGGATATTTGCGTCTCCGGCGTTTTCCACCACGGTAGCACGCGCTTGTATCGAGATCCAAAACCGCCACTCATCTTTCGCCGACTCGACTTGTATCGAACGACGTATATCCCCTAACTCCACTGTAACAGAACCTTCCTCGGTTTCACATACCACCGTACACTGCTTTGCCTGACCGGCCGCCAATGCCAACCCGGTTGTTTGATCGTGTGACAGATCGGTTATCCATCGACCGGCGCGAAACAAGGCCGCCCCATCCATACCAGCCTTATCTTCCGTCATACGCACGATTGGAATTATCGCGTCGCCGGTATCGGTCAACGTCCGTTGCACGTCTAACAATCGGCAACGCACACCATCCGCTACGGTAACCGATTTTTCGGTCAAATCGACCAGTTGATCAACCGACACCGCGCCGAGCAGTTCCGATGCCGCGCCGCGACAAACAACCATGTCAGCAGTCAAGCGACCGTTTCCGGACCGCACCAAATAATCGGTAAGTGCCGATAACTCTCCCGTTTTAGCGGTGCGTTCTCCCACACAAAACAAACGGTTTTGACGCAATTCCAACCCTTGTCCGGTAGTTTCAACCGCCGAAGAAACCGCTTGCCCCACCGTTACGCCGTCGACGGTAACCACCTGCCGTTCGTCGCCTAATAACTGCGCCGATATCATGTAGCGATCGTCATCTATATCCAGTCCGATACCACCGGTTATCATCCGTTCGCTGATAGGCGAATGTCGGCGAAACATCGGCCAAAGCAGCAACAATATAACCGCCAAGAAGATGCCTATCACCCGTTTCATGCACGTTTCTTTCCTTTCGTTATGATCCACAATATCAATGGCAGTATAACCCCCAACAACACCGAACCGCCGACCGAAACGCCCATGATCCAATCGCCGGACACAACACGGGATTCTCCACTGAATACCACGCCGAAAACGGCGGTCAACATCGCGCCGGCCGGTATCACGAACCGGCGAGTTTTAGGTGAACAGATCGACCGTACGCTTTGTGAAAACACCCACGCAAACAACGCCGTTTTTACAAATATCGCCGCTATCCAAATCGACACCACCACCGCATCCATCCGGCTGATCAAGCCGACTTGAATCGCGGTGACCGCCGTATGATACGGATAAAAACATCGTAAAGCAAATTCGCCAAGCGTACCGATCACCGTCATACGGATCAATAACAGACATCCACTCACCGAGACGGCCGGCCACAACACAGACGCAGATAACCGTGGCTTGTTCACGTGGGATAGTACCAACCCTGCCACAACCACCTCGGTGGTGCGCACCGTATCGTACCACCAACCGGCCGATGACCAATCCGCCGTTACCGTTTCCACGAGATAGCCGCCTTTCATATCCGGCATCAACATGGCGAAAACAACCACAATACTTCCCACCAACAAAACTGCAATCGGCGTAACGGTTCGAGCCAGCGATTCTATCCCATATAACGCCGCCCAAAACGCCGTCGCGACTAACGCCACACAGAGTGCCGCAGCCGCCATATCCGGCGATAACGCTTCTCTCACAAAATAGATGAATTGTAACACGTTGATCGATATCACATATAAGCAAAACACGCCCAGTAACACGGATACGAATTGACCAAACCGTTTATGGCGGTGATAGGCCGTTTGCAACACATCTGAACCACCGGTCGATCGCGCCAACAGATACGTTGGTATAAGAAGCACACACCACGTCACGCCATATATCAGAGTGGACCACAACTCGTTTTGATTGGTAGCCGCCGGTGCAAAGGTGGCCGCCGTTGCCAGCCGACTAACCAACAACAAACCTACCCATTGTCCGGCACTGATGGTAGCCGTCTTCAATCGACATCTCTCCCCTTTGCATCGGCAATATGCGAACCGGTCACGTTTTGAACCCGGAAGGTATCTTTCCACAAAGTTCGCCAATCCGACCGAATAAACACGTCTTTCATCGCGCGCAGATTAAACGGCGTCAGTGGTGCGGTATACGGAATGGTTTGCACGTCCAACGCGCAGATACTGCTGATCAACAAACACACGCCGAGTACCACACCATACAGTCCTAACCAACCACCCAACACAATAAATCCAAACCGCAACAGGGCCATCGGCCCGTATAACGACGGAATCACAAACGAACTGATGGCCGTTAAACCAACCACGATCACCATCGGCGCGCCGATCAATCCGGCACCGACCGCCGCATCACCGATGACCAAAGCACCCACAATACTGACCGCATGACCGAGCGCTTTTGGAAATCGCAAGCCGGCTTCGCGCATGATCTCAAATAAAAAGTGGATGATCAACGCTTCACTCATTAGCGAAAACGGGGTGGTACGTTCCGCTTCTACGATCGACGTCAACAAATTGGGCGGTAACATTTCCGGATGAAAGGTACCGATCGACACGTACACCGCCGGCAACAATATGCTGATGATAAACGCGATATACTTGATGATGCGCAAAAAACTGGCGAATGCCGGATGTTGTGCATAGTCGTCCATCGACTGAAAATGTTCCACAAACAAGGTGGGTACCACCAACACAAACGGCGTGCCGTCCACCAATACGCCGATGCGCCCTTCCCCGATTTTTCCACATAAGGTGTCAGGGCGTTCGGTAATGCCCACTTCGCTGAACAACGAGCGGCCGCCACTCTCTAAAAACGGTTGGATATACCCCGATTCGAGCACCGTATCCAACGGCAACGCCGCGATACGTGAGCGCACTTCTTTAAGCAGTTGCGGCGATACACGATCTCGCCGATAACATAGACAAACAGCCGTGCGACTGGATTTGCCGGCGCTCATCATTTCGAAGATCAAATCCGGTGTTTTCATGCGACGGCGGATCATCGAAATATTGATACGAATAGCCTCGGTAAAGCCTTCTCGCGAACCACGCATGGTCATCTCGGCCGACGGTTCGGCAATACCGCGAATCATAAATGCCTGTAAACCGCCGAGTACCGCATACGGTACGCCATCGACCAATACTGCCCCAAAACCCGACATCATCAGTTCGATCAACTCTTCCACCGTGTCGGTTTGCAACATATCGGTAAATCCTAACACGTGGTCCCGTATATGCGCCATCAACACCGGCGCCGTCATGCCTTGATGGATGCGACTAAGCGGCAAAATCACCCCATCGGCCATCAAGTGCCGGTCAATCATGCCTTCTACACTTAACACCGCCGCCGATCGACCGTCCACTGTCAACCGACGAATAATAAGATCGGCGCTCACGCCGAACCGGTCACGAACCTTTGTCAGAGTATCGTCCAAATCGGCTGATAACGGCGTGGATATCGGTTTGGATGAAGAAGCCATAAACGCACCCCCTTTTTGAAAATGGTATAACCGAAAATATCGCATATATTCGGTGCAAGCTGTGCACAATACCATCACAAGGAGGGATATGTATGACCGTGGTGGCTATTCGCACCGTCATCGTCTACATATTATTGATTGTAGCGATGCGCATCATGGGGAAACGACAAATCGGCGAACTGCAACCGGCGGAACTGTCGGTCGCACTATTGATAGCCGATCTCGCATCGATTCCGATTCAAGAAACCGATATTCCGCTGACACATGGCTTGATTCCGATCGTGGTGTTGGTGGCGCTGGAAGTGTTATTATCGGTAGCGATGCTCAAAAACACGCGCATTTCACGCATTATCGCCGGCAAACCGATGGTGGTGATCCAGGACGGAACGGTTATTCAATCGGCACTCAAACAATTACGCATGACGGTGGACGACCTGTGCGAATCTCTACGTTCTCAAGGGGTATTCGATATATCCGACGTGGCTCTTGGAGTTGTGGAAACCAACGGAAACGTTAGCATATTTCAACGGGCCGGCAGTCGAGCGCCGACCGGTGACGAGTGGGAAATGGAGAACTTGGATACCACTATGCCGTTGTTAATTGTCAGCGACGGGCAACTGTGTCAATGGGCATTGGATGCGTGTCATCTCACTCCGGAATGGGTGTATAAAACGTTAGAAAAAAAGCACCTGCCTGTATCGCAGGTGCTGATGATGACCGCCGATCGCAACGGACAATATACCGTCGTAAAAAAAGAGGTGTAACGCATGAAACGATTATTGGTAGCGACCGCTATTCTCGCCGGTGTGATCGGTTTGTGCAGTTGGTCGATATGGGTACAACAACACACCGTATCCGATTTGATCGACGAGGTAAAACAGGTTCGAACACAGTATTACGACGGCCATACGGACGCGAGTTTGCAAACTGCCGAACAACTCGTGAAAGAGTTTCCCAAACGCACCAAACTGCTCCAATGGTTTGTCGGACATCATACCCTTCACACCATTCATCAATCGATAACCGTATTGCCGATCATGCTGGAACATCACGACTATCATGGATTTGCCGTAAAACTGGAAGAGTGCATGCTCGACCTTAAACGACTAAAAGAAAAAGGATTGCCGAATTTGAAAAATATCCTGTAAAAAAAGCGGATAAGCAATAGACTTATCCGCTTTTGTATTTAGTGGTTCCGGTCAGCTTGCGCGGTGATGATGGTTTTATAATAATCCACTGCACCGGGCAGGCAATTCATTTCGATGTTCTCGTTTAATCCGTGCATGCCTTTCATCTGTTCCGGTCCGTAATTGACCGGCGCAAACCGCACACAATTATCACATACCTCGCCGTAAAAACGCGCATCAGTAGCCCCGGTCACCACATAGGGCAATACGCCGATGTGCGGGAAACAGGTGTGGATCGCCTCTTGCGTGATGGCAAAGGCTTCCCCATCCAGATCCAGCGATTTCGACGGATTACCGTGATAGATCACGTCGGTTTCGATCCCGTATTGGGCGGCCAGATCGGTGATGACCTGCAAACTTTCATCGGCCGGTTGATGCGGAATAAACCGCATATTGGCACACACACTTGCCTCTTGCGGCATAACGTTATATCCTTGCGAACCGGATTGCATGGTAAAGGCGATGGTGGTTTGCAACATGGCGGCGGCCTGTGCGCTGATCGCCGGCATCACCTTTTTGAGCAACGGTTTAAACAACCACAGATTCGCCATCACGAGCCGCAACCCGAAATTACCGGCATACGGCGCAATGCGGCCGAACATAGCGGTAACCGCCGGCGAAAACGCCGCTTTAAATGGCGACTTACGTTCCACACGGCTGACAAATTTCGCCAGACGCGGAATCGGGGTGTTTTTGCTCGGGGCGCTGGCGTGACCGCCATGACTGCGCGCAATAAATTTTACGTCACCATATCCTTTTTCAAAGATACCGACGGCCGCAAAATGGCCGCGCACGCCAACGACCGGATCTTGCACAATACTGCCGCCCTCATCACACACCATAAACAGTTTGACACCGTGTTCTTTTAACCATGCCGCCGTTTTAGGCGCGCCATCGCCGCCGATCTCCTCGGTACAACTGCTCGCCAAATACACGTCACACGCCGGTGTAATACCGGCTTGCATCATCTCTTCGGCCGCTTGTAAAAACGCCATCAAACTGGCCTTGGTATCGGCCGCGCCACGGCCCCACACCTTGCCTTCGGCGATCGTACCGGAAAACGGCGGATATATCCATTCCCCATCGGCCGACACCACGTCCATATGGCTCATCAATAAAATGGGATCTTTATCCGATTGACCGCGCCATTTCAACAACAAACTGCCATCAAGATTCACCTTTTCGCAGGTCGCGAACACGGTGGGAAACAAGGTTTCGAGTAAAGTATGAAACTTCAAAAATTTATCAATCGAGAGATCGTTGCGATCGGAAATGGTCTCACACTGTACCATTTTCGACAGTTTTTCGGCATAGGTGTTGATCCGCTCGGTATCGGTCGACGGCTGATACGCCGTGGCTTTGCGCGGCAACAACAAAGTGCGTAACACCGCCACCAACAAGCAAACCAACAACGCGCCGCCAATCGACGCCAACGCTATCCAAAGCCATTGCATATCGTTATTCCTCCGTTTCCGTTGCAGACGGTGTCATGGTCTCTTGCTGCGTTTTCCCCTCTTTACGGAACAAAACCCAAGCATGCGCAATAGCAATGGCACCGCTGACCAACATCAAGAAACCGACGCTGGAGATCAGAGACGGCATAACGATAAACAGCACCGCCATGACCAACAACGGCAACGCCACGATCTGTTTGCCGCGGCGGAAATATTTATAAGCCATCGCCCCAAACAATGCCGGGACAACGTTATTAAATGCCGGTTGTAATACCGGTGCTTCCAACACAGGGCGAAGCGGAATCATCAAAATCACACCAAGCGCAATCACCAACGTGGTGACCAACGACGACGACGCGATGGCTAACGTCGATACGATCTCGTTTTCCGGCGTACCGGCTTTGGTGTCGACGATATCACGCGCGTTAAGCGCACACGGAATCTTCATATTGATCAGGTTACCGGTAATAAACCCGAGATAACTGCCGCCCGCCCCCAACATCGGGGTATAGATCAAAAATTCCACAATGCAGCTCGGAATATAGATGATGGCGATCTGCGCCAACCCTTTACCAAACGCCGATAAATTCGGCATCGCGTCCAGAGATAATCCCATGGCAAACGGTGCGCCGACCAGTAATACGATCCCGATCAACAACCCAATTTGGCCAAATCGATGAGTACGCGCTTGATAACGCTCTAAATACGTTTGTTTATCCTGTTGATTCATGTCGACACCCCCTTACCAAATGATGCCGCAGACAACCGATGCCGTCATGCCGACCAACATACTGCCTGCAATCGAAAAGTTATCCAGCCACGCCATCTTCTTTTTCTCCGAAAAATAGGTGAACACCGCCATGGCCAATGCGGCAAAAGCCAAAGTGACTAACGGCAGATATTCTCCGGTGACGGTCAAGGCACCGTCTTGTAACTGCACCAACGTACCGATATAACTGCCGATATACGCCGTGATCAACCCGATAAACATCGCCGTCATCGCCGCGTCGCCGAAACTGCGGCCGCCGGATTTGGTCGTCGAACGGTTTTGCAGTTTGTTGCAATAACGTTTACCGAACAACGCCATGCAGATGACACCCCAGATGATCCCAACACTCATCAACAAGGCGATGGTGGTAAAGGCTTCTAACGTCATTTCATCGATATTTAAACCCGATAAACCAATGCTTCTCGCAGCAATATCCGCTACACTGGTTTCGTAGTGAAGCGCACCGATAACCGATAATCGCAACCACGGAAGCGGTATACCGAGCGAACCCGAAAGCGCGATCACACCCAGCAAAATGCTAATGCTGGGCAGTACCGAAAAGGTGATACTGGACGTGATGGTTCGTTTCAATTTCACTTTATCCATCCCGATGGCCAATCCGGCACGATAAGCCCGAATCATGAAAAACACGCTAAATCCTACCACGAACAAAATAATGATCGCACTGATCAGATATAGCGGCCAACTGTTTAACTGTTCTAACATCTCCTATACCCCTTCCTATTCCGGCAACTGCTTAACGTCCATGTGAAAGATATGCGAAAGGCCCGCCGTGTCACGCATCGACACAAAATCCTCGTCTGCCACAATCAAGTGATCCACCAACAAAATGCCGGCGGCATCCAGTGCTTTGCGAAGGGCAATGGTACTGGCGATATCTTGTTTCGAGGGAATGGCGAATCCTTTTGGATGGTTGTGTGCAATGATTACCGACGTTGAATTGTGCCGCAACGCGGTTTGCAACACCACCCGTACGCTGATTTCGGTAGCATTGATATCCCCTTTAAAAATCATGCTACTGTTAAGCACACGGCACCGATTGTCCATACAAATCAAAAACACCATTTCGCGATCGGCCCCAATAAATTGCGGCAACACAAATTTACCGGTTTCTTGGGTGGTTTGCAAGGTGAGTCCGGTTCCGGCTTGACGGCGAAAATATTCGCGTGCTAACGCACCCGAAAAATTGAGTAACGTAGCAATATGTTCGGTCACACCGTCCACACGGAGCAACTCTTCGCGCGGCGCATCTAACACACCGCTAAGCGACCCAAACGCATTGATTAATCGATGTGCCAACGGATTGGTATCTTTGCGAGCCACTCCGAAAAACAACAGCATTTCAATGATCTCGTGTTGTTCAAAACTGGCTAATCCCCCGACATAAAATCGATTTTTCATGCGTTGACGGTGCCCATCATGTAACTGTTCCGACATTTCAACACCTCTTCGGACAATCTATTTGGATAATTATAACAGACTTTGTCGATTTTGAAAAGTAGTTGCCAAAAAGAAAAAAATATGGTATACTGCATGACAGTCAAATCGAAAGGGGTTTTTGCTTTATGGCAGTGAATATTCGCATTAGTGCCGATAGTACCTGTGATTTAAGTAAAGAATTAGTGGAACAATATAAGGTAACGTTGAAACCGTTGTATGTCAACTTAAACGGCCAATCGTATTTGGACGGGGTGGATATGCAACCGGACGACATCTACGTTACCTATCGCGAAACGAAAATGTTGCCGAAAACGGCGGCCGTCAGCATCGGCGAATATGAAGATTTCTTCAAAAGCATGACCGAAAACGGCGATACGCTGATCCATTTCTCGATCGGCTCTTCCCTGTCCGCTTCGTATAACAACGCCCGTTTGGCGGCCGAAGATATGGAAAACGTATATGTGATTGATACGCAAAACCTGTCGACCGGCAGCGGTTTATTGGTGTTGGAAGCGTGCGAGCGCGTGGCCGCCGGCATGTCGGCCGAACAGATCGTACAAGACGTGCAAGCGTTAGTGGCGAAAAGCCATGCCAGTTTCGTAATCGATACGTTGGAATTTTTGCATAAGGGTGGCCGATGCTCGGCATTGGCGATGCTGGGCGCCAATATGTTGCAACTCAAACCCTGCATCCAGGTCGACAACCAAAACGGCGGTAAAATGGACGTGTGCAAAAAATACCGCGGTTCGCTTGATAAAGCGCTCGAAATGTATGTCAAAGATCGTCTGGCCGATCGCACCGACCTGAACCTGAAACGCATTTTCATCACCCATTCCGGCATTTCGGACGAACGCATCGAAAAGGTGCGCGGATGGGTAAAACAATACACCGATTTTGAAGAGATCTTGGTCACCCGTGCCGGTTGCACCATCTCTTCCCACTGCGGCCCGAACACGCTCGGCGTGTTGTTTATGACCGTGTAATCATCACAAACATAAAGGCAACCCCCGTCGGAACATCCCGACGGGGGTTATTGTTTTATTTATCGGCATGTGTATCCGGCGGTGTGGATAGCTTTACGCACCAACACTTCGGTAGCATCGAGATAACGCACCTCATCGGTCATCTTATCCACAATTAATGGAAATTCGGTACAGGCCAATACCACCGTTTTGGCACCTTGTTCGCTAAAACGGCGTACTACTTCGTTGAGGGCCGTGGTATCGGTTTGCTCAGCGCCCATGCGTTTGACGTCGTAAATGGCTTTCATCGCAACCGTCTGTTCATCCGGCGTCGGCAACACCACTCGCACACCGTTTTGTTCGAGCGCGCGGTCATACACATGGCCAAGCAAGGTACCGTCGGTCGCCAATAACGCCACACAATCGATGCCTTGTTCGGTCACGTATTCCACCACCGCTTCCACCATACTGAGTACCGGTTTATCCACCGAACGGCGAATATCCTCCAGATAATAGTGTGCGGTATTACACGATAAAATCAGATAATCGGCGCCCATATCGGCCAGTTTACGCGCACTGTCGCAGATTGCCGGCAAGCAATTCGGCCCGACACCCTTGATGGATGCCGTGCGATCGGCGATGTCGGTATTGACATCCACATATACATGAATATGTTCCCGATCGGATGCCGCATCGGTATACCGCACGATCTTATCGAGCATATCCACAGTAGCCGCCGGCCCCATACCGCCGATAATTCCAAGTGTTTTGTGTTCCATATCATCCTCGGCAAAACGCACGTCGCGTTTTGCACATCCTTCTTATTCTTCTCCGTACAAATTCAACCGGAACAAACGCGTTTCGTCGTCCGGATCTTTGCAGATCACTTTCGCTTCGCCGATGTGGCCCCAATCGATCGCCGATGACAACGCCAACAACTGTGTTAACCGGCTTTTCAAGTTCAGCACATCCCCGTCCGGCGTTTCCAAATACACTTCGCCTTTCGCCGTGGAGGCAAATTCAATCAGTTTATCAAAATCAAAGTTGTGAATCACAAATCCAGCCATGTTCTTCTCCTCCTATACAATGGATATTATTATTATATCATTCTCCCTTTTATTATGCAACCATCAAAACGATTTTGTTTTTTCATATTTCACAAAACATTCACAATCTAAATCTTGACAATTGCGTCATATGATGGTACAGTATATAACAACGAAATTAGCACTCGCGTCTTGAGAGTGCTAAAATTGGAAAGCGAGGAGGAAACGACATGTTATCGGAACGCAAACAACACGTTTTGGTTGCGGTGATCGAAACCTACGTGCAAACCGGTGAGCCGGTCGGCTCAAAAGCAGTGGTAGATCGGTTGTCGAATGCCGTTTCCGCCGCGACCATTCGTAACGAAATGGCGGACCTGGTAGCACTCGGTTATTTGGAACAACCGCACACGTCAGCCGGCCGTGTGCCGACCGCTAAGGCGTTTCGGTTGTATATCGATACGTTGATGCCGCATCAACCGCTCGCGGCCGAACAACGGCGTGACCTGGATCAGCAGTTGCTCAGCGGATCGCAAGATCCCGAACAGATCATTGCCAGCGCCGCGCAAGCTCTTTCGGATATGACCGGTTGTGCGGTGGTCACCACCACCCCATCGGAACAAAGCGTAGCCGTGACCGACATTGAACTGAAAGCCGTTTCGGCACACACCGTAGCGGTTCTACTCACCATCGGGACCGGATCGTTGCGAACGCGTATCTGCCGATTGCGTATTCCGGTTGAGACCGAATTTTTGCACACCTTGTCGCACCGGTTGCAAGAACGGTTTGTCGGCAAACCGCTTGGTATGATCGGCGTGGGCGAAATTCAAAGTTTACTGGCCAAATCCGGTGAACGCGCCTGGGATTATGCACCGGTGCTCACTACATTTTACGAACTGGTGTGTGCCGCGGCCGAATCCGGTTTGATGCTCAACGGACAATTAAATTTGCTAAAACATCCCGATTATCATTTGGAAGATGCTCGTTCCTTGCTATTCTTCTTATCGCAGCAAGATCAACTACGGCAACTTCTGACCGCACACAGCGGCGGACTTCGGGTGATTTTGGGAGAAGAAAATCCCCGACCGGAACTAAACCATTCCAGTATTTTGATGACACGGTACGTGTTGCACAACGGCGCTAACGGCAGCATCGGATTGATCGGACCAATGCGGATGGATTATGCGCAGATGATTCCGCAGCTCGAATACGTGGCCGGGGCGGTCGGAAAATGGTTGACCGATCTTACAAAGGATTAGAAAGGTGGCTTTTGACATGGACGAAAACAAAGAAGCGGTTGTAACACCCGCAGACGAACAACCGGTTAAAAAAGCAAAATCGGCCAAATCGAAAAAGAACGCAGAAGTTGAGGCGTTGAAGACCGAACTCGAACAAATGAAGGATACCTATCAACGCATTTTGGCGGAATACGCCAACTACAAACGTCGCACCGAACAAGAAAAAGAACTTATCGGTGCCTTTACCAAAGCAGAGTTGCTCAAATCCCTACTCCCCACCGTGGATAACGTGGAACGTGCCATGGCATCCGATGCACAAAGCGACGATTATAAAGCCGGCGTCGACATGACCATGCGCGGGTTTTTAGAAGCGCTTAAATCCATGGGATTAGAAGAGATCGAAGCGCAAGACGCGCCGTTTGATCCGGAACTGCACAACGCGGTTATGCGCGAGGATGCAGAAGATTCCGACACCGAAACCGTCACACAGGTGTTCCAAAAAGGATACCGCGTCGGTGACCGTGTCATTCGTCCGGCGATGGTAAAAGTCGCCAACTAACATCGCATGATACCGAATATTCGGTATAAAATAAATTTGTATTGTATTATTTGGAGGTAATAGATTATGGCAAAGATTATTGGTATTGACTTAGGTACTACCAACTCCTGCGTTTCGGTTATCGAAGGCGGCGAAGCGGTAGTCATTTCCAACGCAGAAGGCGCTCGTACCACCCCGTCGGTAGTGGCGTTCAAAAAAGACGGTGAACGCGTGGTTGGCCGCGTGGCAAAACAACAAGCGGTGTCCAACCCCGACCGCACCATCTCGTCGATCAAACGCGAAATGGGCACCGATTACAAAGTAACGATCGATGACAAACACTACACCCCGCAAGAGATCTCCGCGATGATCCTGACCAAATTGAAACAAGATGCGGAAGCCTATCTCGGCGACACCGTAACCGAAGCGGTCATCACGGTACCGGCTTATTTCACCGACGCGCAACGACAAGCGACCAAAGACGCCGGTAAGATCGCCGGTATGGAGGTCAAACGTATCATCAACGAACCGACCGCTGCGGCGTTAGCTTATGGCATCGACAAAGAAACCGACCAAAAGATCATGGTATATGACCTGGGCGGCGGCACGTTCGACGTTTCGATCATCGAAATGGGCGATGGCATTCAAGAAGTGCTCGCCACCGCCGGTAACAACCGTCTCGGCGGCGACGATTTCGATAACAAGCTCGTCGATTGGATGATTGCCTCGTTCAAAGCCGATACCGGCATCGATCTGGCGCAAGATAAGATGGCACTGCAACGTCTGCGTGAAGCGGCCGAAAAAACCAAAATCGAACTGTCCGGCAGTACCACCAGCAACATCAACCTGCCGTTTATTACCGCCGATGCGACCGGCCCGAAACACCTGGATCTGACCTTGTCTCGCGCGAAATTTAACGAACTGACTGCCGATCTGGTCGAAGCTACTATGGGCCCGGTTCGTCAAGCGCTGAACGATAGCGGTTTGTCGGTTTCTCAGATTGATAAAGTCCTGCTGGTCGGCGGCTCGACTCGTATTCCGGCGGTGCAAGACGCGGTTAAAAAATTCATCGGCAAAGATCCGTTCAAAGGCATCAACCCGGACGAATGCGTTGCTATGGGTGCGGCGTTGCAAGCTGGTGTGCTCGGCGGCGAAGTAAAAGGGCTTCTGTTGCTCGACGTTACCCCGTTGTCGCTCGGCGTTGAAACGATGGGCGCGGTTATGACTCGAGTAATCGAACGCAACACCACCATCCCGACCAAGAAGAGCCAAATCTTCTCCACCGCGGTGGACAATCAACCGTCGGTCGAAGTACACGTGTTGCAAGGCGAACGCGAATTTGCGAAAGACAACAAAACACTCGGCGTGTTCCACCTGGACGGCATCGCTCCGGCTCCGCGTGGTATTCCGCAGATCGAAGTTACCTTCGATATTGATGCGAACGGTATCGTAAACGTTAGTGCGAAAGATCTCGGCACCGGCCGTGAACAACACATCACGATTACGTCTAACACCAACATGTCGAAAGACGATATCGACAAAGCGGTTAAAGAAGCGGAACAATATGCCGCCGAAGATAAAAAACGCCGCGAAGCGGTCGATGTTCGTAACGGCGCTGACCAAGCGATCTATCAGTGTGAAAAATCCATCGCGGATCTCGGCGAAAAAATCGAAGAGGCGGACAAAACCGAACTCGAAACCAAGATCAACGACCTGAAAGAAACGCTGAAAGGCGAAGATATCGAAGCGATCAAAGCCAAACAAGAAGAACTGCTTAAAAAGTTCTACGAAGTATCGACCAAAGTGTATCAAGCCAGCGCCCCGCAAGACGGTGCGGCCGCGCCGGGCGGCGACAACGCCGGCGACGCACCGAACGGTGACGGATATTACAACGGCGAAGTGCACTAATCACGTTATATAACAACGGCGCGGAGAAAACCGGGTGGTTTTCTCCGCCGTCTACGTGTTTTGGAAAGGGTAAACATAAATGGCTGACAACAAGCGCGATTATTACGAAGTGCTGGGCATCCAAAAAGGTGCATCCGGCGACGAGATCAAGAAAGCATATCGCCGCATGGCAAAAGAATATCACCCCGATCTGCACCCCGGTGACAAAGATGCCGAAGCCAAGTTTAAAGAAGTTAACGAAGCATACGAGGTGTTATCCGACGATCAAAAGAAGGCGCGGTATGACCAATACGGCCACGCCGGTGTCGATCCGAACTTTGGTGCCGGCGGATACCAAGGGTATGGGTTTAACGACATTGATTTTGATTTGGGCGACATCTTCTCTTCCTTCTTTGGCGGTGGTGGACGACGCAGCAATGCAAACGCACCACGTCGCGGCAGCGATGTCGGCGTACAATTGGTGATTTCATTCGAAGAATCCGCCGCCGGTTGTAAAAAACAAGTCCAAGTACCGATAGTAGAAACCTGCCCGGATTGTAACGGATCCGGCGCTGCTAAAGGCACCTCCCCTGTCACCTGCCCGAATTGTCACGGGCGCGGACAAGAAACCCGTCAACAACGCACACCGTTCGGTGTAATGCAAACGCAAACCACCTGTTCCCGTTGTCACGGAACCGGCAAGATCATCGAAACGCCCTGTCGCACCTGCAACGGAACCGGTCAACGGCGCAACACCGTACAAGTCGGCATCAACGTGCCGGCCGGCATTGCCGACGGACAGATCATTGCAATTCGTGGCAAAGGCAACGCCGGTATCAACGGTGGTCCCGCCGGCGATTTACAGGTAGAAGTATCGGTGCGCCCGCATCCAATCTTCGATCGGCAAGGATTTGACGTTGTGTGCGACTTCCCTCTCACCTTTGCGCAAGCGGCGCTTGGTGCTGAGGTGATGATCCCGACGCTGGACGGCAAAGAACCGTATACGATCAAAGACGGCACGCAGCCGGGTGATCTGTTACGGTTGAAAGGCAAAGGGTTCCCCTACATCAACGGACGCGGACGCGGCGACCAAATCGTTCGTGTCACCATTGAGGTTCCGAAAAACCTGTCCGGTGAACAACGTAAGATTCTCGAACAATTTGAAGAATCGACCGGCGATCGAAACTACCAAAAACGTCGTCGTTTCTTCGATAAGATCAAGGATATTTTCGATTAACAAAACGCGGTGGAGCAAATCGTCTCCGCCGCGTTTTTATCTATAAAACGGACATACTATGATAAGAGGAAAACTTTAAAAAATCCCCCTTGACAATCCCCTGCTTTTCGCCTATAATATTATCCGTGATTTACATTCACACGGAGACGTATCGAAGTGGTCATAACGGGGCGCACTCGAAATGCGTTAGCCCTAACGGGCTCGTGAGTTCGAATCTCACCGTCTCCGCCAAAAGAAAAAGCATCGTCGCAAGACGGTGCTTTTTTTGTTTTAAATTGGCAAGGTGAGATTCGAAACGACCTCCAAACTCTGCGAGTGAAACGAGCAAAGAGTTTGGGAGAAAGCCCCGGTGGGGCTTTCGATAGCCGGAGAAGAGAATCTCACCGTCTCCGCCAAAAGAAAAAGCATCGTCGCAAGACGGTGCTTTTTTGTTTTAAATTTACGGATACGGTTGCCCGGTCAGTTGTTCAAAGGCAATCTGTACCGAACGTGGCGACATATCGCATTCCAGCACATAGACCGAAACCGACGATAGCATCCCATCCATCAGCGCTAACGTGCGTTGCAACGCCTCCGCACGGTGCGGCAGATACACTTGACGCATTAAATCAGAAATCGGCTGGTCTCGATATATGCGCACGGCATCGCCGTTTGGGGCGCGTTTGAGTATGCAAATACCACCAAGCGGCACACTTCGGTTTTGTTGCCATCCTTCTTTTCCGGCCCACGGCGTCCCATATACCGTAACACTGTCATCCGCCACACGCACGATCGGTTTATCCCCATTTATCACATCCACCGATCGCCCGAGCAGTTGTTTCCACAGACGGACATGTGTGGATTTGCCGGTACCACTCGGCGCGACAAACAAATATCCCGTCCCTTGATAGGCAATGGCCGCGCCATGCATGACCATGCGATCAAACAACGGCAACGCTTCCGCTATTTGGCGATAAACACCAATGCATTCGTCATAGTCTTCCCCCACAGGTTCTGCCATGCCGGCCATTTCCTGGCATCGCTCTTCGTCCGATAAATCCACCATCAACTGCGGCGTTTGGCGTTCGACCACATAATCTCGGCAAAACTCTCGCACGAACCGATGCCGACTACATATCTCGATCACCAGATCCGCCAGTTTGACCGTAAACGTCATCCTACTCATCCTTTGCGCCGCTTAAAAATCATCGTCCGGCAGCACAATGCCACCGCCACCCGGCTTTATCTCTGCGCTCGAAGCCATCATATCGTCCGCTGGGAGTACTGCCACATCCATTTGCGGTGTGGTATACGGTTTATTTGCCATAACCGTTCTCCTTTTTGTTACACGTTCTTATACAACCATTTGTTATTCAAAATACATTTAAATTATACCAAGCCACAAAGCGGTTGTAAAGAAATTCTTTCTTTTCAGACGACATTCTATATGGTATACTATCTATGGAGTGATGCATATGACCATTCGACCGGCCGTTCAAGCCGATCTACCAACCATATCAGGTATCTACGAACACGCCAGACAATTTATGCGCGATACCGGCAACCCCCATCAATGGCGCGATACCAACCCCACCTCAGCGCAAACCCAACAAGATCTAACCGACAAGTGTTTGTATCTGGCAATCGACGAAGACGGCGTACAAGGCGTATTTGCGCTCATTGCCGGCGAAGATGCTACCTATCAGCAGATTGACGGTGCTTGGTTAAACGATAACCCGTATGCCACGATACACCGCGTTGCATCCGCCGGTAACAAACACGGCATACTGGCGGCGTGTATCGCATATGCCACCAAACAATACGCCGACCTGCGTATCGACACCCACGCCGACAACCATATTATGCAACATTTACTCGCGCGACACGGATTTACACGGTGTGGTATCATTCGTTTGGCAAACGGTGAACCCCGTATTGCCTATCATCGAACCGGCACCCGATAGCGTGTCGGTTTTGGGCGATTTTGCGGGAAATTCATCGATCTGTTTCTTGACACTGTGTATACGGATATGGTATCATTTTCTTGTACATAACTGTGTACATATTTTGCGGAGGAGGATTGTATCATGGATAATCAAAACGTAACCCCCGAAGTCAACACTCCGGTGGAAGAAACCCCGGTTGTGGCAGAAGTCAACACCCCGGCAGAAGCAGAACCGGTTGTGGCAGAAGTTAACAACGGTAAAGGATACTCGATCGCGGCATTGGTGCTGGGCATTCTCGGCATCATCGGTGGCTGGTTCCCGGTCGTTTGCTATTTCACTACCGTGTGCGCTATTTTGGGCATCATCTTCGGTGTAAAAGGCCGTAAAATGTCGATCGAAGCGGAAGGCAAAGCCTCCGGTTTGGCGACGGCCGGTTTGGTGCTCGGCATCATCGGTACGGCGTTCGCGGCGTTGGGCTTGGTCTGCAACGTTATCTGCTCGGCGGCTATCTGTGCGGCGGCTGAAGGCGCCAGCACCATGGCTATGATGTAATCGATAATCCGACCTAAGGAAGGCGCCACAGAATCCATGTGGCGCCTTTTCCTTTGAAAGGGAGAATCCTATGTTTCCGTATTTTATGATATTCGGTAAAATTATAACGACCTACTGGTTGATGTCGTTGATCGGAGCGTTCGCGGCCGGCATTTTTACCTGTGTGCAAGTCAAACGGATCGGCGAAGACGATAACGATGCGATCGTGGTCATGTTATTTAGTGCAATCGGCGTGATACTGGGCGGTCATCTGTTGTACGGTATCACCCAGATTCGGCAATTGCCGTTGTTATTGACCGCCGACAGTTTCGGTCAGTTTATCGGGTATGCACAACAGATTTTCGGTGGTTCCGTGTTTTACGGCGGTTTATTCGGCGGATTGATCGCCGCTATGATCACCGTCAACGCCAAGAAACTGAAGAAACCTCTGTATAGGGATCTTATGGCATTTACTATTCCGTTGTTTCACGCGTTTGCCAGAACCGGATGTTTCTTAAGCGGATGTTGTTACGGTATCGAATGTGAATGGGGTTTCACCACTCACACCAACGACTTAGTACCGGATATCAACGGCGTTTCGAGGTTTCCGGTACAATTGTTGGAAGCGGCACTCAATCTCCTCTTGTTTGGGGTGTTGTTCTATTTGTTTAAGCGCACACGAAACGGCGGTTTTTGGAAAACGCGATTGTTGCCGTTATACGGAATCGGTTATGCGACCATTCGATTCTTCGACGAGTTTTTACGGGGCGATGCCATCCGTGGCTTTGTGGGAAGTTTGTCCACGTCTCAATTCATCAGTATCCTGGTATGGATCGCCTCGGCGGTTTGGTTGTGGATATCGGTGATGCGAGAACGCCGCTCGGTCCCGGCATCTTGATCATGTACAAGAAGAATCGCATAGCGTCAAGCAACCCTTTCTCTCCTATCATTGCAGATAAAAAACGTGTTGACGATCAACGTCAACACGTTTTTGTTTACTCTTTGTAACCGAGCGTACCGGTAGCGGCCGCTTTCAAATAAGCATTGATAAAACCGTCGATATCGCCATCCATCACGGCGTTGATGTTACCGCTTTCAAAACCGGTGCGATGATCCTTTGCCAAGGTATACGGCATAAACACATACGAACGAATTTGACTGCCCCACGTGATCTGCGCCTGGTTACCCTTAATATCTTCGATCTTTTCCAAATGTTCGCGTTCGCGAATTTCCACCAATTTGGAAACCAACATAGTCATCGCGGTTTCGCGGTTTTGCAACTGACTGCGTTCGCTTTGACAAGCCACCACAATGCCGGTCGGAATGTGCGTTAAACGCACCGCAGACGAAGTTTTGTTGATGTGCTGACCGCCGGCACCGGAGGCGCGGAACACGTCCATTTTAATATCTTCCGGCCGAATATCGACCTGCGTATCTTTATCGAGTTCCGGAATGATTTCCAGTGCGGCAAACGAGGTATGCCGACGGCCCGATGCATCAAACGGCGAGATGCGCACCAGACGGTGAACACCGGCTTCGGACTTAAGGTATCCATAAGCATTTCGCCCTTCGATCCGGATCGAAGCACTTTTTAAACCGGCTTCATCACCGTCAAGATAATCCAGAATTTGATAGGTAAACCCGTGTTGTTCGGCCCAGTGGGTATACATCCGGTACAACATCGAGGCCCAATCCTGTGCTTCGGTACCGCCTGAACCGGCATGGAAGGTCATGATCGCGTTTTTGCCGTCGTATTCACCGGTCAACAAAGTGGCTAACCGTTGTTCTTCCAGCGAAGCTTGGATATTTTCCACCGCCGCAACGCATTCGTCCAGCAACGACAGATCTTCTTCCTCGTTGGCCAGTTCGATCAACGTGTAGGTATCGTTAAAATCCGAAACCAATCGCTCATACCGATTGATGGTATCGTTAAGCGAAGCAGCGCGCTTGGTAACCGCCTGGGCCGCATCCATATCATCCCAAAACCCATCCGCAGCGGTGCGTTGTTCGAGTTCTGCTACCTCACGGCGCAACCCATCCAACCCCAACGCCGATGCCAGTTCATCGATTTCGGGTTTCAAGTTATCGAGTTGCTGTTTTTGTTCTTCAAATTGCAGCATATACGTATCTCCTTGTTAAACTATCCCATATATTATACGCAAATTCATCCGTCTTGTAAAGAGAAAAACGCCTCTATTTTTCCATAGAGGCGTTTTTATTCAACACAAGGTAGCAACCATGACCGCCTTGATGGTATGCATGCGGTTTTCCGCTTCATCAAACACGATAGATTGTTCGCTTTCGAACACCTCATCGGTGACTTCCATGCAGTCCAACCCGAATTTTTCGTAGATATCTTTTCCAATGGTGGTTTTGATATCATGAAACGCCGGTAGGCAATGCATAAACCGGCATTGCGGACCGGCGGCTTCCATCAGCGTACGGTTGACTTGATACGGACGCATCAGATCGATGCGTTCTTTCCAAACCGAATCCGGTTCGCCCATCGATACCCACACGTCGGTATAGATGACGTCGGCGTTTTGCACCGCCGTGATCGGATCTTCGATGAATTCCAACACCGCACCGGTTTCGCGCGCAATTTCCTGACACGTCGCTACGAGTGATGCGTCCGGAAAAAAGGCGTTCGGCGCACATGCGACGAAATGCATCCCCATCTTGGCACAACCAACCATCAACGAGTTCCCCATATTATAACGGGCATCCCCCATAAACACCAGTTTAACACCTTGTAAATCGCCAAAACGCTCTTTAATGGTGAGAAAATCCGCCAACACCTGCGTGGGGTGAAACTCGTTAGTTAACCCATTCCACACCGGCACGCCGGCATGTCGGGCGAGTTCTTCTACCACGTCTTGACCAAACCCGCGATATTCGATCCCGTCGAACATGCGGCCAAGCACTCGAGCCGTATCGGCAATACTTTCTTTTTTCCCGATCTGCGAACCTTGCGGATCAAGATAAACCGGATGCATACCGAGATCGGCCGCCGCAACTTCAAACGCACACCGCGTGCGAGTACTGTT
This sequence comes from Acutalibacteraceae bacterium, assembly GCA_045544455.1. Taxonomy (GTDB): domain Bacteria; phylum Bacillota; class Clostridia; order Oscillospirales; family Acutalibacteraceae; genus JAZPYZ01. Next base: position 219,145 of record JAZPYZ010000019.1, read on the forward strand.
TTTTTCAAAAATCAACGCTACATTTTTGCCATCACACAACCGGTGTGAGACACCGGCCTTTTTGCGTTGTTTCAGTTCAGCCGACAGGTCCAGCAAGCCGGCGATCTCATCCGGCGTAAAATCCAGCAGTTTCAAAAAATGTTTTTGGTTTAGGGAAATCATAACAGTACCTCGAATTACAACACTTTTGCCAAGAACGATTGCAACCGTTCGCTTTTCGGATTATCAAACAATTCCGCCGGTGTGCCTTCTTCGATAATATAACCTTCATCTAAGAACAACACGCGATTGGACACTTCGCGAGCAAAGCCCATTTCGTGGGTAACGACCACCATGGTCATCCCCTCTTTGGCCAGCTTTTTCATAACGTCCAATACCTCGCCGACCATTTCAGGATCCAGCGCAGAGGTCGGTTCGTCAAACAACATCACGTCGGGTTCCATGCAAAGTGCGCGCACGATAGCGACACGTTGCTTTTGACCGCCGGACAGTTGGTTCGGATACGAATCGGCGCGATCTGCCAAACCAACACGGCCCAACAAATCCAGTGCCAGTGCCTCGGCCTGTTCACGCGGCATCTTTTTCAGCATCATCGGTGCACAGGTCATGTTTTCCAACACCGTCATATGCGGAAACAAGTTGAATTGTTGGAACACCATCCCCATCTTTTGACGATGGAGATTGAGATCGACCTTCTTATCGGTCAGATCGTTCCCTTCAAATACGATGCTGCCGCCGGTCGGTTTTTCGAGCAGGTTGAGGCAACGAAGGAAGGTGGATTTACCCGAACCGGACGGACCGATCACGCAGATAACATCCCCTTTGTTGATCTCGACGTCAATGCTTTTCAACACTTCGAGCCCTTCAAAGTTTTTCTGTAATCCTTTAACGCTTATCACTCTTCGCCAGCCTCCTTTCAAACCGTTTCAGTACCGCCGTCAGTATCGCTACCATCAACAGATACGATAACGCCACCACCATCAACGGGTTAAATGCATCATAGGTGTTGTTGCGGATCAAGTTGCCGGCACGAGTTAAGTCGACCACTGCGACATAACCGGCAACCGAGGTTTCTTTCAACAGGGCAATCAACTCGTTACCGATCGCCGGTAAAATGTTACGGATCGCTTGCGGGAAGATGATCTTGCGCATGGTCTGCAGTTTAGACATGCCAAGACTTCTTCCGGCTTCCATTTGGCCGGCATCCACCGCATTGATACCACTACGGATAATCTCCGCCATATAGGCGCCCGAGTTGATACCGAAGGTTAAAATACCGACGGTAACGCCGTCTGCCGATTGCATGATGATGTAATAAAAGATCAACAGCAACACGACAACCGGAATACCGCGGATGACGGTGACGTACAGATCGCAAAACCAAGCAATGGGTTTCAAACTAGGTACGTCTTCCGAAAAATATTTAGCAATAGCGATCAAGGTACCGATCACTACGCCGATAATCAAGGCTCCGACGGTGATGACGAGCGTATTACGAAGTCCTTCCAGCAACAAGCCGGATAGGCCGGACTCCACAAACGTCGAATGTAATTGTTCAAACCATGTGTTCACAATGGTGCTCCTTTCGTTCTATATAAAGAACGGATGTATTTTTAAAAAGCAGGAAAAGAATGTGATGATTTCCACCACATTCTTTCCGTTGTGTTTATGAAAAGACTTAGTTTTTGGGCGCGGTGTACGGCGCATCGTATTTTTCAAAGATATCGGCGATGGTGCCGTCTTCGACCAAACCATCGATAACGTCGTTCATCGCATCGATAACTTCTTCACTACCGAAGGTCATCGCAAACGCGTAGGGTTCGGTGGTCATCGCTTCGTCCAAGATAACGAGTTTCGTATCCGAATTTTTCGCGTTGTAGGTATCGACCATGTCTTTCGCGGTCAGATCATCGATAACCCACGCATCCACTTTGCCTTTCAACAACGCTTCTTGCGCATCGGCGTTGGCTTCAAAAGCGCTAACGGTATATCCTTCGCCCATGCAGAATTCTTCTGCCGTGGTCGCGGTCTGTACCGCAATTTTCTTATCGGTCAGATCGGCTTTGCCAGCGATGGTGCTACCTTCCACCACGACGATGGCTTGCGCTGCGAGGCAGTACGGAGTGGTGAACAACACGTTCTTTTCACGATCCGGCGTTACCGAGATACCCGACACACCAACATCGTATTTACCGGCTTGCACACCCGGCAATACCGAGTCAAACGCCATTTGTTCGATCTTCAGATCCACGCCGAGTTCGTCACAGATCAGGTCAAGAATTTCGATTTCGATACCGACAACGTCACCGTTGTCATCCAGCGATTCAAACGGCGGGAAGTCCGGACTGGTCGCGATTACGAGTTCGCCGGATTTTTCAATGTCGGCCAGGGTAACGCCTTTGTTACCGCAACCGGTCAAGCAGGACACGAGGAGAAGTGCTACTGTCAACAATGCAAGAATTTTTTTCATGATAATGATATCCTTTCTGAATTAAAAATGGTTTACTGTTTCTTTTACATATTCAATCTGAGCCAGTACCGACGACAACGATGTGCCGCCTTCGCTGATGCGTTTTTCCACGCAGGTCTGCAGATCAATATCCGTATAAATATCGTTGCCGAACAAGTCGCTGTACTCTTGATAGATTGTAAGCGGCAGAGCGTCTAGGGTGGTGTGTTCGGCAATACACCGCGCCACGAGTTGCCCTGCAATCTTATAGGCGGTACGGAACGGGACGCCTTTTTTGGTGAGGTAGTCGGCAAGGTCGGTCGCGTTAATGAATCCACCAAGGGCGGCTTGTTTCATCTTATCGGCTTTCACCGTCATCGTCGCGATCATACCGGTCATCACGTTCAAACACATCAACACCGTTTCCACCGCGTCGAACACGCTTTCCTTATCCTCTTGCATATCTTTGTTATACGCAAGCGGCAATCCCTTTAACGTAACGAGCAACGCGGTGAGATCACCATATACCCGGCCCGTTTTACCACGAATGAGTTCCGCCATATCGGAATTCTTTTTCTGCGGCATAATGGAAGAACCGGTGGTATAGGCGTTGGATAGTTCGATAAATTGGAATTCCCAACTCGACCACAAAATCAGTTCTTCCGAAAGGCGGGACATGTGCATCATCAAGATCGCAATGTCACTCATCAATTCCACACAAAAATCGCGATCGGATACGCCGTCCATACTGTTACGGCAGATATCGTCAAACCCGAGCTGTGCCGCCTCAAATCGTCGATCGGTGGGATACGTGGTACCCGCTAAAGCACAACTGCCGATCGGCGATACGTTAATTCGTCGTCGCCCGTCTTTCAAACGGTCGAGATCTCTTAAAAACATCATCGCGTACGCCATCAAGTGATGGCCGAACGTGATGGGTTGTGCACGTTGCAGATGGGTGTACCCCGGCATGACCGTGGCATAATGTTGCGCCGCTTGGTCACACACCGCCCCGATCAGCGCTTTCAACGCCGCGACGATATCATCGGTTTGTTCCCGTAGATACATCCGCAGATCCAACGCCACCTGATCGTTTCGGCTGCGAGCCGTATGTAACGTTTTTCCGACATCCCCGATACGTTCGGTGAGCACCTGCTCAATAAACATATGAATGTCTTCACAACTCATATCGAAGGCGAGTTTCCCGGACTCGAGATCGTCCAAGATGCCTTGCAATCCGTCAATCAGTTGATCGGCTTCGGTCTGCGATAGGATGTTTTGTGCACCCAGCATCGCGGCATGCGCCATGCTGCCTTGAATATCTTGTTTATACATTTTACAGTCAAACCGGATAGACGAGTTAAAATCATCCGCTAAACTGTCGGTTACCCCATCGGTTCTGCCGGCCCACATTTTAGCCATCGCCGATCACCTCCGTTCTAGCTATGTAATGAGGTCTGCTTATTTGCCGTCAACCATCGCTTGCACCTTGATCGGCAAGCCGTACAGGTTGATAAATCCGGCCGAATCCCGTTGATCGTAATCGCTTTCGCCAAACGTGGCGATCTCTTCGCTATACAACGAATACGGACTCCATACACCGGCGTTGATGATATTGCCTTTATACAGTTTCAATTTCACCTTACCGGTCACTTTTTCTTGCGTTTTGTCTACAAACGCGCTAAGCGCTTCTCTAAGCGGCGTAAACCATTGGCCGTTATATACGAGTTCGGCAAAGGTGATCGCCAATTTTTCTTTTTCGTGCATGGTCATCTTGTCGAGACAGATGGTTTCGAGCACGCGGTGCGCTTTATACAAGATGGTACCGCCGGGCGTTTCATACACACCACGACATTTCATGCCGATCAAACGGTTTTCCACAATATCGATGATACCGATACCGTTGGCACCGCCGATCTCGTTGAGTTTCAAGATGATGTTCTTCGCGCTCATCTTTTCCCCATTGAGCGCCACCGGCACGCCTTGTTCGAAATTCAGTTCCACATAAGTGGGAACGTCGGGTGCTTGCAACGGCGAAACGCCCATCTCGAGGAACCCTTCTTTTTCATATTGCGGTTCGTTACCGGTATCTTCCAGATCCATACCTTCGTGGGACAGGTGCCACAAGTTTTTATCTTTCGAATAGTTGGTTTCGCGGTTGATCTTCAACGGAATGTTGTGTGCTTCCGCATATTCGATCTCTTCTTCACGGGATTTGATATCCCATTCACGCCACGGTGCGATGATCGGCATGGTCGGTGCAAAATGTTTGATCGCCAGTTCGAACCGCACCTGATCGTTACCTTTTCCGGTACAACCGTGCACGATCGCGTCCGCGCCTTCTTTCAAAGCGATTTCAACCAAGCCCTTGGCGATACACGGACGAGCATGGCTGGTACCCAGCAGATAATCCTCGTATACCGCGCCCGCTTTCATCGTCGGGATGATATATTCGTCTACGTATTCATCGGTTTGATCCAGCACGTACAGTTTCGATGCACCGGTTTTAATCGCTTTTTCTTCCAAACCTTCCAGTTCATCCGCTTGCCCTACGTTACCGGACACCGCTATCACTTCACAGTTGTTGTAGTTTTCTTTCAACCACGGAATGATAATCGACGTATCCAAACCGCCGGAATACGCGAGTACTACCTTTTTAATATCCTGCTTATTCATCGCTTTTTGTGCGCCTCCTGAATATTTATGCAGTTATTATACAGACCTGTTTCTGAAATGTCAAGCACTTTTTGGCATGTTTTTTTATTATTTATTAAATATTTTTGCATATTTGATTGTATATATGAATTTTTATACATTTTTCATGTATATATTCATGCTGAGACCATAAAAACGCCTCATCGCGCACTCACACGACAAGGCGTTTATGATCTGTTCGATTAATCACGCAAGGAATTGCCGTTGGCATCCACCGATTCCCGATCGGTTAAAATTAAGATGCCTTCGATCAAGGCCCAGGTTCCCATGGCCACGGCCGACAGACCATCAGTAAGTCCAAAGCCAAGCACCGATACCAACAGTTGTATCAAACCGCGACCGATATATCCCAGGTAAAAGTTATGCACACCGAGTGCACCGACCACAATGCCAAGCACACCGGCCGACACACGACTGCGACGTTTTACCGGTGCCGGACCGGATTGTGCATATACCGGCGAAACCGGCGGCAACGGCGGTTGTTGTCCGGTTATCGGCGACACAGAGGTCGCGGCACGAACGTGACAGCCGCAGAACAAACACACATAGGCATTATCGGTTATCCCCGCACCGCAAACGGGACATTTTTTAGACATGGTCTTACCCCCTAATCCGAGCATCAATTGCATTATACTCTATGGTCGCACCGTCTGTCAACGCGCGAGCCGGCTTTCGATATAATCCACCAAACGCGCCGTATTGTGCGTATCGGCCGTTTCGATATAGGTTTGACAAAACGACTCCAACGCTTTGAAATCGTATGGCTGATTCAACAATCCAACCAACGTATCGGCATCGACGGCGCAACACGCCGGTAGCACGTCAGTGGGCAGTATGTTCAATCCGCGGCTATGTCGGTATTCCTCTAAATCATATAAGAAGAAATATAGTTTCTTGCGCTGTAAAGCCGCCTCAAACGCAATCGCGGAATAATCGGTAATAACGATATCCGCCACCGCCAACAATTCGCTTGATGAATAGCCGGTGACCGTATACCGCGAATCGACCTGTTCGTTACTGATGGGATGTGCACTGACAATCAGGTGATACGCATCGTGATCGATGTGTTGGATCAGTGCATCGTGGGCGGACGGTTTCCCTTTACGGAACGTCGGTGCGTACAACACCACCGGTTTGTCTTGCAACATCGGATAATCGAGCAAAACACGTTCTTTCAACGCGGTTTGATCGGATAACAACCAATCGATTCGCGGCATACCGCCGACATGAATGGTATCGGGTGACACGTCAAACGCTTCTTGATAAAACGGCGCCGTCGCACGCGACGGACAAAGCACCTTGGTGTAACCGCGATGCATCCGCAACCATTCCGCCGTGCAACGATTACGCCCTTCCTCAAGCCCTAACGACTGGTATCCAAATCGTTTAATCGCACCCAGCGCATGCCAAATTTGGATCACCGTCAGGCTTTTTCGGTGTTTCAGTAAACTGACCGGCAAACAATAGGTGTCCACCACACAGACCGACGCCGTCGCCAAATGTGCCATACACATAAGCATATGCGCGGCATACCCGATAAGGGCTGTCCCTTTCGGAACAGTTTTACACAGGCTAACGACCGTTACCGACGCGTCGCGCCGTTTGATCTCTTCGCGCAACAACACAAAGTCCAACGGTTCGGTATCGAACTCGCGGCTCATCATCACCACTTTGCGGCGAACAGGAAACCATTTACACACGGCATAAAACACGTTCATCAACCAGCGCAATATCGTAATCACCATTCGTTTCATCGGTCGTCACCTCCTTATAGATTCTACCGTTTCTTTTAAATCGACAGTTGCAACCCGTCGTACGCCACGTTCAGCCCATCGCCTTTAATGATCTCCACCGTTTCGGCGTGCGATTTGTGCAGCGACGGTGCCAAGTGCGTTAAATAGGTTTCGGTATGATCGTCGATGATTCCCATCGTTTTGAGCGATGGCAACATCAATCGAATCATCGGAATACTGTTGTGTTCCGCCATACGGAAATCGCCCTCATAGTCCCCTACCGTCGCATCCACTACAAACAGATCTAAATGGGTATTTTTTAAATAATAATAGGATTTTAGCATAAACCACGCGCCGTCGGTCGCGTACAAAAAGGTTTTGCCATCTTTTTTAAATAAGAAATGTTGCGGAAAAACGTCCGGATCGTGGTTCGCATATAACCCTACCACCTGCAACTCGCCGTCAACCGCATATTCGTGCAATTTAGTCATGCGCCGTACCACCGCGTTATCGAGCGACGGTAACACCGCCTCTTCCGACGCCCACACGTTAAGCGGTGTTTGTTTGGCATTGGCAATAACCTGCAGATTTTCGGCGTCAAAATGGTCACGATGCGTATGCGTTACAAACACATCGGTCACCACTTCCGGCGACACACCGGCGATGCGCATCGAATCCAATATGTGCATCCCACAATCGATGAGATACCGACCGTTGAGCAACACCGACGACGCACGTCTGGCATCGCGATCGAATGTATCCGCGCAATCGGTTTTCAGCCTCGGCGAAAAATCGCACGCGCAGGTACCCAGAAATAACAGATCAAATACACTCATAACCGCATCTCCTTCGCGGGTTTGTTTTCAATATAGTCCCGAATGCAGAAAAAATCAAGGAAATTTACAAGGTTGAAACCATTCTCATACGCGCGTATATGCCGTATACTTTTCTGCACCGTTGGATCGAGTCGTATAAACACGGGTATAGTATTTCGTATCGTCTTCATGATGGATCGCCGCGCCGTTGCGTTGTTGCGCTTTTAAACTGGGGATATTATCCTTATTGACCGACATATACACTTCGTCGATACCGTGCTCATTCGCCTCTTGCAAAACCAACGCAAGCCCTTTTGTGGCGTAGCCTTTTCCGCGATACGTCGGCGATATGCCATAACCGATGTGCCCCGCCCCGTTCGCTAGGACGTCATTCAAACAATGTCGCAAATTAAAAAGGCCGACATAATTCCCCTCATCGTCCACCAAAATAAACACCGTCGCCGGCACGAAATGTTCCGGTAAACCGATACCTAACGAGTAGCGGTGACACAGGTCCACGTATTCGATAAACTCATCAAACGTATATCCGAAAGCGGCATTGATAAATCCGTTTTCATCCTGTTTAAACGTGTTTTGCAAGGCATACGCTTTGGTCAGATCGGCATCCCATAATTTGATCAAATTCACAACTGCTCATCTCTTTCCAGTAATACCACACTCTCAACGTGTGCGGTGCGCGGGAACATATCCACCGGCGTGACACGACGAACCGCGTACCCAAGGGCAGACAGTCGTTTACAATCTCTCGCCAAGGTGGCCGGATCACACGACACGTATACCACCCGTTTAGGGTTCATCTCGGCAATGGTTTCGAGCACCGATTCGTCACACCCTTTACGCGGCGGATCGACAATCACCACGTCGGGCGCCAACCCTTCGGCTTTGAGTTGACGGGCCGCTTCAGCCGCATCCGCACAGATAAACCTGGCGTTATCCACCCCGTTACGGGCGGCATTGCGGCGCGCATCTTCGATAGCGGCAGCCACCACTTCAACCCCGATGATCTGCCCTGCTTTATGCGCCATCGAAAGCCCGATCGTACCGGTACCGCAATACAAATCCAGCACCGTTTCCCGTCCGGTGAGGGCCGCTTCCCGTGCGGCCAGACCATACAAAATCTCCGCCTGATCGCGGTTGACCTGATAAAACGAGTTGGGTGATAACGAAAACGTCATATCGCACAACGTATCCTCGATCGCGGCAGTACCGTATAACACAAAATTTTCCCGGCCCAATACCACGTTGGTATCCCGGCGATTGAGATTAACCGATACCGATACCACGTTTTCGTCGCACGAACACAGGTTTTCCACCAGCTTGTCCGTATGCGGCAATTTACCGGACGTGCACACCAAACACACCATCACCTGACCGGTATGGCGGCCTTGTCGAATATAGATATGGCGCAACAAACCGGTGTGTGTCATTTCGTCATACGGCGCGACGCCATACTCATTCGCCCAATCGAGCACGGTTTGCACCAATCGAGAAAACACCGCCGGTTGCAACAAACAATCCGTTTGTTCAATCACGCGGTGACTATGTATCGCATAAAATCCGGCGCGCAGTCCGGTTTCCCCCACGGTTACCGGATACTGCGCTTTATTGCGATAACGATCGGGGGTGACGCATCCCACAATCGGCTCTACGTCACCGTCCCAACCGGCGATCCGTTGCATAGCGTCGCTCACACGTTGCCACTTATACCGCAATTCCGCCTCGTACGACACGTGACGAAACGCACAACCACCGCATTTTCCAAACACGGCACAATCCGGCGCAGGAAGCCGATCCGCAGACGGAGTAACCAGTGCCATCATCTTGCCGTAGGCAAAGTTTTTTTGTACTTTGACGATTCGGCAGACAATGACGTCGCCCACCGCCGTAAACGGTACGAACACCACCACTTTACGACCGTCCGGTTGATCCACACGACCGATACCGTATCCTTCGGCAGATATCGCGTCGATACGCATGTTAAATTCCTGATTTTTTTGAAGAGCCATACCACATCTATCCTTTTTCAAACCGTAACAAATACCACGAAAGCATCGCGCCCAACGCACCGAGCAATACCGCCACCGCCGACATAGCGTCCCACGAAAGAGGCGGAATCACCGGTATCATCGATCCAATCAACAGGCCACAAACGGCATAACTGACCGGTCCATAAGCCTTTTGATACGCCAGATGGATCAGTTTAATAAACACCATGACGAATACCGCAAACCCTATTCCAACCGGTACCAACACTTTGAAATCCCATTCGGTAAAGGCGTGTAAAATCGGCTCGTACGCACCAATAGCCATGAGCAAAAACGAAGAGCTGACACCCGGCACGATGGCGCCGAACCCCAGGATCGCACCACCGATCAATAGCATCCAGATCGGCAGATCGCTCATTGGTGTGGCGGTCGATGGATCTACCAACATGGTACCGACCACCATAACGGAAAGCGATACCGCAAACGGACCCCAATACCAAAGCCGATACCCTTGTCGGTTTGCGGTGCGGAACACTGCCGGTATCGTACCGGCCATCAACCCGATAAACAAACAGCGGATCGACGTGTTGTAATGGTCAAACAAGTAATCGATCACACGACTGAACAGAACAATACTGATCAGCGAACCAATCAACAGCGGCAGTAAAAACTTGCATTTTTGCCAAAACTGCTTGTGAATGGTGGCCAGCGATTCGGTGATGACGGGATACAGCCCAAATACCACCGCAATCGCACCGCCACTTATGCCGGGCGCCACACCGCCCAGCCCGATAAAAAAGCCGGTTAGCAACACTTTCCACGTAAAACGCCAATCGATCTTCTCTCGCATATTGCCATCCTCACTTAACCTGAACATTCATTGTCAGTATATGTGGTTTGGGACACAATATGCCGGGCGGAATTATTTGTGATAGGTGCCGCCGCCAAGCAGTTTCATCGCGCGGTACAGTTGTTCCAACAACATCACACGCGCCAGTTGATGCGGAAAGGTCATATCCGACATCGAGATGCGAAACTGTGCTGCACGTTTGACCGAATCAGCCAAACCGTACGAACTGCCGATAATAAACACCACGTGGCTGCTACCGCTGATCGCCGCCGTTTGCAAGCGGTCGGCGAGTTGTTCGGACGACCATTTTGTACCCTCAATACACAGCGCCACCGTGGTGGCACCGGCCGGAATTTTCGCCATAAGGCGGTCGGCTTCGCGGTCGAGCGCTTGTTGCACCTGCGCGTCGGACGGATTGTCCGGCAACCGTTCGGGTTCGAGCTCAACGATGTTCAGTTTACAAAAACCGTTCAACCGTTTTTGATATTCGGCGCAAGCATCACGCCAATAGGCTTCTTTACATTTACCAAGACACACAATCGTCAGTTTCGATAAAATCATTAAAACACCATCCATCTTTCTTCGCTGATGGGGGCGGCCACTTTCAACAAATAGTCGATACCGCCGGTCATGCCGGCTGCCGTCAACGCATTGGTTGCCGCCGCAAACGCCAACGTCGGCGTATTGTTTTCGCGGCTCAGATGCGAAAGCACAAACCGCGTGGCCCCTTGTTCCGCCAACACCGGTAACGATGCCGCACACGTATCGTTGGACAAGTGCCCGTTTTCCGATAAAATACGTTGTTTCAACGGATACGGATACGTTCCGTTACGCAACATATCCACGTCGTGGTTGGATTCCATTTGAACCAAGTGACAACCGGCTACCGCATCCCATGCGCCCGGCGTGATCACGCCGGTATCGGTACACACACCCACACGGCGACCGGTAGCGGTTTCCACTGTATATCCGATGCTTTCCGCACTATCGTGCGATGTACGAAACACCTTCACCTGCATGTCCCCCACTGTTTGAGGACCATCCATCTCGTGTAGTTCGGCGTCCGGTGGCAACAATCCGCTTTTTGCCAGTGCTTCCAAAGTCCCACGCGAACCGTACAACGGGTAGTGGTAGCGTTTGACCAGCGTTTTAATCCCTTGTACGTGGTCAATATGTTCGTGCGTAATCAAAATGGCTTGGATCGATTCGGGTAAAATATCGCGTTGTTGTAACGCTTGTTCCAAGCGACGCGCCGATACGCCGACGTCGATCAAAACACCGGTCGAACCGCATCCAATATACGAACTGTTACCACCACTTCCGCTGAATAAAGTGCAAAACCGTGCCATGGTTATCCTCCCAAGAGCAAATCACGTAATCTAAACCAAAACACGCTCTCGTATCAAACGAGAGCGTGTGTCGTCATCATAACACTTGTTGAAGCGAAGAATCCGGCACGGTAATCCGCCGAATATCCGCCCCGAGCGCGTTGAGTTTTTCCACAATGTTCTCATATCCGCGTTCGATATAATGAATATCTTCGATTTCGGTCGTGCCGCGTGCGACTAACGCCGCAATCATCAACGCCGCCCCGGCGCGAAGGTCGGCCGCTTTGACCGGCGCGGCATTCAAACTGTTAACCCCTTGAATGACCGCCACCTTACCGTCCACCTGAATCTGCGCGCCCATACGGCGCAACTCGTCCACATAGCGGAACCGATTATCCCAAATCCCTTCGGTGACAATGCTTGTCCCGTCGGCAATCGAAAGCAACGTCGAGATTTGCGGTTGCATATCCGTCGGGAAACCGGGATGCGGCATGGTTTTTACGTTGCAATGACGCATTCTCCCATCACAACGAACGCGCATCGCGTCATCAAACTCTTCGATTTCCGCACCCATTTCCTGCAACTTCGCAGTAATGGATTCGAGGTGCTTGGGCGTGACGTTTTTCACCAATACATCCCCGCGAGTCGCCACCGCCGCCGCCATATACGTGCCGGCTTCGATCTGGTCCGGAATGATGGAATAGGTGGTTCCGTACAACCGTTCCACACCGCGAATTTTAATCACGTCGGTACCGGCGCCTCGAATATCCGCACCCATCGAGTTTAAGAAGTTCGCCAAGTCCACGATATGCGGTTCCTTAGCGGTGTTTTCAATAATCGTCATCCCTTGCGAACGAACGGCCGCAAGCATAATGTTGACCGTCGCGCCTACCGACACCATATCGAGATAGATCGAGTTTCCGACCAGTTTTTCGGCCGCTACTTCGATCATACCGTTTTGCGCCGGCGATACCGTCGCACCAAGTGCCGTAAACCCTTTCAGATGTTGGTCGATCGGGCGAACGCCGAAATCGCAACCGCCTGGCATCGAAACACGGGCTTTGCCAAACCGGCCAAGCAACGATCCGATGAAATAATATGAAGCACGCATACTTCTCGCCAGATCATGCGGAACCACGTGCGTCGCGATCCCACGAGGATCGATCTCGACGGTGTGTTTCTCCACCCAGTTGACCGTCGCACCAAGCGCCGATAAAATTTTCAGCGCGGTGGACACATCGGAAATATTCGGTATATTTTCAATACGGCAAGGGCCGTCGGAAAGAACAATCGCAGGGAGAATGGCAACCACCGCATTTTTCGCGCCGCTGATCTCTACTTCGCCGACCAGCCGGTTGCCGCCGGAAATAACAAACTTATCCACATCGGCACACCCTTCTCATAGTATTTAGCAGTAGTATTATATCACTATCTCGTCAAAAAATCAATGTGTATTTGCATAATTTATCCGCTTTTTTTAGCAAATATAGTAGAAAACGAAGTTGTCAAACCACAAGGTGTGCGATTTTGAGCAAAAACAAAAGCGGAACGAACGTTCCGCTTTTGTTACTTGGTTAAAACTACCCCGCCTGACCGTATGCCGCCGAGATAACCTGCTACTAATGTTAAGCAGGTGGGTGCCGCCCGTTGCCTTTAGGCTCCCTTCTTCCCAAAACGGGGAGGTCTGCACACCGGCACCGGAGATAAGCTCCCGATTATTCTCTGTAGTAGGGTTATAGGCGACCGTCCACGCATCAGGCAGGTGATGAAAATCAATCTTCGCCCGGTTCTTCAACCTCTTCGATCTCATACAGATCTTGCAAGCGTTCTTCGAAAATGGCGCCGATTTCATTAAACAAATCTTCGTCCTCGATCGGGCAAAGCACGTCGTCCCCATCTTCGTTCATGACTTCCAAAATAATGAGTTCGCCATCTTCGTCAATGGCTTCTTCCGGATTTTCATATACCGGCAACAACGCCACGTAACGGCCTTCATCGGTTTCGATCGCGTCCAACAATTCAAACGAATGCTCTACACCGTCATCGTCCAAAACCGTTACCAAACCGCCTTCAAATTCTTCTGCCATGGTCATTCCCACACTTTCTGTTGTTCTGTCTTTATTCTATCCCGTTTAACGTCTATCGTCAAGCGGATTTTTGCACCAAATTTCGCCTATTTACAAAAGTGTCAACTGCTCACCCAAATCTTCCGCAAGCGGCATCATACCGGCCGCCGGCAACGACTTGGAACGGTGCCGTTCGGGTTTGGTAAGCGTGCCTTGCACGTACGGTTCGGCTTTCACCAAACGATGCGCGCCCTTCAACGTCATGCCCTGCACGCCAAGCGTGTTACGCGTCGTTTTCGCCGCCAGCGCACCGGTGTTGAGCAACAGCAAACGGCCGGAGGTCGATTGCAGTAAAATTTCGCCATCCTGCGGCATATGGATGATGGCCACCAACGGCGACCGATCGGCGTAAGCCCCGATCAATTTTCGACGGTTGGTTTTGGTTGCATAGGCCGACAGTTCCACTTTGGCCACCTTGCCGTTTTCAAACAAGAAGATCAGGTAGCCGCTGTAATCTTTGGTGACGATCATCTTGACCGCCGTTTCGGAAGGATCATCAAATTTGAGTTTCGACGCCACAAAATCGCCCAACACGCTGGCTTTGGTATCGCTGAAATCGTTGGCACGAGATTTATACACCGTGGCTTTATTCGTAAAGAATAACAGATCCATCGCGTTGGTCGTTTCCACCTGTTGGATGATCTCGTCGCCTTCTTTGAGTTTGTGTTCGCCACTCATCCGCAACGACTGCGGCGTGATCTTTTTGAAATAGCCGTCACGTGTGAAGAACAAGGTGCACGGATAATCCGGCACGATCTCTTCTTCCGCTTCCTTCTCCTCTTGCAGGTCGGTCGCGTAAATCAAGGTAGTGCGGCGGGGTTGTCCGTATTTTTTCGCCACGGCGCGCAATTCGTCGATGATGATGGATTTGATACGGCGCGCACTTTTCAACGTATCTTCCATCTCGGCGATATCCGCTTCGAGTTTCTCTACCTCGTCAAGCCGTTTCAGAATGTATTCACGGTTGAGGTGACGCAACTTGATTTCTGCCACGTATTCCGCTTGGATTTCATCGATACCGAACCCGATCATCAAGTTCGGGACGACTTCGGCTTCTTCATCGGTTTCGCGCACGATGCGCACCGCTTTATCGATATCCAGCAAAATTTTCTGCAGCCCTTTTAACAGGTGCAGTTTGTCTTTGGCTTTGTTCAGATCGTATACCACACGGCGGCGGACACATTCGATCCGAAAACCGGTCCACTCGTCAAACAATTCCCGAACGCCAAGCACCTGCGGCACACCGGCAATAAGCACGTTAAAGTTACAGCCAAACGCATCTTCCAACGGCGTGGCGGCATACAGTTTGCTCATCAATTTATCGGGATCGGTGCCGCGTTTGAGATCGATGGTAATCTTCAAACCTTGCAGATCGGTTTCGTTACGAATATCGTTGATCTCACGCACCTTACCGCTTTTGACCAGTTCGGTTACTTTGGACACGATCGCTTCGACCGTGGTGGAATACGGAATTTGCGTAACATCGATACAGTTGTTGGATTTATCGTAATTATATACCGCACGCACGCGCACACTGCCGCGTCCGGTTTGATAGATCTTCTCCAGATCCTCCCGGCGATAGATCAACTGACCACCACTCGGAAAATCGGGGGCTTGCAGTGTCGACAAAATATCGTGTTCGGGATCTTTCATCAACGCAATCGCCGTTTCGCAAACTTCGGCCAGGTTAAACGAACAAATGTTACTCGCCATACCGACGGCAATACCCAGGTTGTTGTTGACCAAAATCGACGGGAAGGTCACCGGCAACAACGACGGCTCTTGCATCGTGGCGTCGTAGTTATCGACAAAATCCACCGTTTCTTTATCGATATCGCGGAACAGTTCCGCCGCAATCGGCGCGAGTTTCGCTTCGGTATAACGCGAAGCGGCACACTCGATATCCGACGAATACGCTTTACCGAAGTTACCTTTGGATTCTACGTACGGGTGCAGCAACGCCTCGTTGCCGCGAGACAAACGCACCATCGTATCGTAGATGGCGGCATCGCCGTGCGGATTGAGCCGCATGGTTTGACCGGCGATGTTAGCCGATTTGATCAAACCACCGTTAAGCAGTCCCATTTTATGCATGGTGTAAAGCAGCTTACGGTGAGAGGGTTTAAACCCGTCGATCTCAGGGATCGCGCGGGACATAATCACGCTCATTGCGTACGGCATATAGTTTTCGCGCAAAGTATCGGTAATCGCCTGTTGCTCCACTTCGCCGGCACCGGCGATGTGCGCATTAGGCGGCAGTTCGCCGACCTTTTGCGGTACGGGTTTGTTCTTTTTCGAAGCCATTTTTATGTCCCTCCCCTCATTCCAGATCGAGCATATCGAGATATTCGGCACCGTGTTCGGCGATCATGCGTTTACGGCCGTCGAGATCGTCGCCGAGCAATACATCAAACAGGTGCGCCGTTTCTTCCACATCACACGGGTTAACTTTCACCAAACGGCGCGTGGCCGGATTCATGGTGGTCAACGACATCATTTCGGGTTCGTTTTCACCAAGCCCTTTCGAGCGTTGGATGGTGTATTTTACGTTGCCGATCTCTTCCAAAATATCCGCCTTTTCGCGATCGTTATACGCAAAATACGTGTCGGTTTTGGTGTTGATCTCATACAACGGTGTTTCGGCGATAAACACATACCCTTTTTCGATCAAGGTCGGTGTTAACCGATACAACATGGTCAAAATCAACGTACGGATCTGGAACCCGTCCACGTCCGCATCGGTGCAGATAATGATCTTGGAAAAACGCAACAGAGACAGATCAAAGGTGGCCAAATTCTTATTGGATTTCGATTTCACCTCTACACCGCAACCCATAACTTTCAACAGGTTGACGATGATCTCACTTTTAAAGATTTTATCAAACTCCGCTTTCAAGCAGTTCAGAATCTTACCACGAACCGGAATAACCGCCTGGAACTCAGAGTTGCGTGCCTGAATACACGCGCCCATAGCGGATTTACCTTCCACGATAAACAGTTCACGTTGCGTCACGTCACGGGTACGGCAATCAACGAAACCAGGCACGCGGGACGCGAGATCGTTACTGCTTTGCAACGTCTTTTTCAGGTTCAAACGGGTGGTTTCCGCCTTTTCGCGACTGCGTTTGTTGATCATCACCTGTTCGGCGAGCTTGTCCGCATCCGCTTTGTTTTCCAGGAAATACACCTCTAAGTGATGACGCAAAAAATCGGTCATCGCCTCTTGAATAAACTTGTTGGTGATCGCCTTTTTGGTTTGGTTTTCGTAAGACGTTTGCGTGGAGAACGAAGACGATACCAACGTCAAGCAATCTTGCACGTCTTGGAACGTGATCTTCGCCTCGTTTTTGAGATATTTCCCGTTTTGTTTAAGATAGGCATCGATCTGCGATACAAACGCCGACCGCACCGCTTTTTCGGGTGAACCGCCATGTTCCAACCAACTGGAGTTGTGGTAATATTCCAGTTGATTAACTTTGTTCGAGAAGCAGAATGCCACTTGCAATTTGACCTTATATTCGGGCTTGTCCTCCCGATCACGACCGCGACGTTCCGCCGACCACACCTGCACGTCGGTCAAAGATTGTTCCCCGACGAGTTCCCGCACATAGTCTTCGATACCGTTTTGATAACAAAACTCTTCGGTCTCAAAACTGCGGCCTTTTTGGTTGCGCAACACAAAGGTCAGGTTCGGGTTAACGATCGCCTGACGACGCAGCACGTCTTGAAAATACTCGATCGGTACCGCAATATCGGTAAACACCTGCAGATCGGGTTTCCACCGGATGGTGGTACCGGTATCGCGGCGAGCATACGGCTCTTTTTGCAAACCGCCGACGTTTTCCCCTCGTTCAAAATGCAGGGTATATTTCATCCCGTCACGGCGCACCTCGACGTCCATATATTCCGAAGAATACTGGGTAGCACAAGCACCCAAACCGTTGAGTCCGAGCGAAAACTCATAGTTCTCGCTTTCGTTGGTATTATATTTACCGCCGGCGTACAGTTCACAGAAAATCAGTTCCCAGTTGAACCGTTGTTCCCGTTGGTTGTAATCCACCGGCATACCGCGCCCGAAGTCCTGCACCTCGACCGAATGGTCCTCGTATCGGGTAACCACTATCTTATGCCCGTGTCCTTCACGCGCTTCGTCGATCGAGTTGGACAAGATCTCAAAGATCGCGTGTTGGCATCCATCCAACCCGTCCGATCCAAAGATAACACCGGGGCGTTTACGTACGCGGTCGGCGCCCTTTAAGGAAGATATACTTTCGTTACCGTATGTGTTCGGCTTTTTGGCCATGCTGTTCCATCCTTTTCACTCAATGTCGTGTTTACATTTCCAAAATATCATTCACCGTAATATTTTATACCATATTTTGTATGTTTGTCAAGACGGAGAAACTATATACGGATTTCGACGTCGGTGTAATAAAAGGATAAAATCTCCCGATAATCTGCCCCTTGGCCGGCGAGATAATTCGCCCCGTACTGACTCATCCCCACACCGTGTCCGTACCCATGCACCGTAAAGGTAAAGGCACCCTCGGCATACGCGACCGTAAAACACGCCGATCGCAACGAAAAAGCGGTTCGCATATCGGTCCCCTTAAACGGTTTTCCGGCCACCGTAACGGTACGCACCATGCCGGTGTCAGAACAGGTTCGTTCCCCGATCCAGCTGTCGGCAGCACCGTCAAAAGATAACCCGTCATCCAACGATAACATCGTTGTTTTAAAATCGTCTTCCGTCACCGTGACCGTGGTTTCATACTGCGGAGCCGTCAAATCGCCGGGACTTGGCACCGATTGCAGGTAAGGATAATCACCGCCCCACACGTTGACGGCGGTTTCAGTCGTACCAAAACTGATAGCATGATACAGCGCTCGAATAGGCATACCGTCATAACAAATCTTTTGACCAAGAACCTCATCCACTGCTTGCGCAATTTTATCGTAATAGGCTTGTGCATGATCTCCCCAACGTTCGACCATTCCCTCCTTGGTATAGCCGTCCGGAAACAAACTCGGCACATCCGAAAAATCTGCCCCTTTTAACGTTTTGTCCGGTTCCGTCGCCGAACGCGTCTCGGCACGCTTCACTGAATAATAGGTATAGGTGGCCACCGCTTGCGCTTTTAATGCTTCTTCGTGATAGGACGGCGGCATTTCGCAAGATACCGTCCCGATCACAAAATCACGTTCGGACAGTTCGATCACCTCGCCGCTATCCTTGTCCAACACCAAGAACGTTTCTCCGTCAAACGCATCCGCCGCCTCATTTTCGGGCTCGTTGCGATGACGACTGCCGCGTGTTAGATTCGGTAGCGGAATGAGTATCATCAAGATCACGGTAACCAATAACAGTATGCCATACTTCTTCATCTTTACACTCCTTTTTGTTTGCACGAACCCGTGCGCAAAGTTTCATTTTCTAACCATTTTTCGGCAATTTTGCGGTTAATTTTTATAAAAAATGAAATTTTAGGAATAAAATCATGCGTGTCGCTTGACTTTTCGCCGTATTACTCGTATAATGACATATCGTATACGTGATCAACGGATGTTGTATCACGCAGAAAGCAGAGGGATTCCATATGACGAGCACTAAAATACCGGACGAGATGTTTTCATTTTTATGCGAGGAATTTCGCAAAAATAACCAAATCGATCCGGAACAATTTTCAAAATATGATGTCAAGCGCGGATTGCGCAACGCTGACGGAAGTGGTGTGCGTGCCGGTTTAACGCGCATTTGCAACGTACACGGATACGTGATCAGCGAAGGCGAAAAGCAACCCGACGAAGGGCGGTTGACCTATCGTGGCTACGACGTCAACGATCTGGTGAACGATTGCATTCAAAACGACCGCTTTGGATACGAAGAGATCGTGTGGTTGTTGTTATTTGGACAGTTGCCCACGGCGGAACAGTTGTCCACCTTCCGCGCGCTGTTATCCGAAAGCCGCAAACTGCCGGACTATTTTGCCGAAGACATGATCATCAAAGCCCCGTCCCCCAACGTCATGAACAAGTTGCAACGGTCGGTTTTGGCTTTGTATTCGTATGACAAAGATCCCGACGATCTGTCGTTAGAAAACGTGTTGCGGCAATCAATTGAACTGATCGCGCGACTGCCGGTGATCATGTCGTATGCCTATCAAGTCAAACGGCATCAATACGATCATCAAAGCATGTTTTTCCATCCGGATAAAGAAGGATTATCGACTTCCGAATCGATTTTGCACATCATTCGCGACGACAGCAAGTTTACCCACGAGGAAGCCATGCTACTTGATCTGTGCTTGATGCTACATGCCGAACATGGCGGCGGTAATAACTCCACCTTTACCACGCGTGTATTGTCTTCTTCAGGCACCGATACCTATTCGGCGATTGCTGGTGCGATCGGATCACTGAAAGGTCACCGTCACGGTGGCGCCAATATCAAAACCAACCAAATGTTGGAATATATCAAGGCCGGTGTGCATGACTGGTACGACGATGAAGAGATCGCCGCTTTCTTAACCGCGATTATGGATAAACGCGCTGGTGACGGTTCGGGTTTGGTATACGGTATGGGACACGCCATCTACACCCGTTCGGATCCACGCGCCGTGATTTTGAAAAAGAACGCATACGATTTGGCGGTTAAAAAAGGATTTGGAGACGAGTTCCGTTTGTTGGATGCGGTTGAACGGTTGACGCCGGCGGTATTCAACGCAAGCAAACATCAACCGAAAGCCATTTGCGCCAACGTCGACCTGTATTCCGGTTTGGTGTATCGCGCGCTCGAAATTTCGCCCGATCTGTTCACCCCGTTATTCGCGGTAGCGCGTATGGCCGGTTGGTGTGCGCACCGGATCGAAGAACTGATGACGGGATCACGGATTATCCGACCGGCGTACAAGGCGCTTAGCCACGAACGCCCCTATCTTCCGTTGGATCAACGAGATATATAAACAACTAAAAGAACCGAAGCGTTTTTCGGTTCTTTTTATTTGCAAAAAAGCCTTGCAGTTATTGTGAAATTCATGTATAATACCCCATGTATGCAATTACAAACACGGCAAAGGAAGTGCTCTTTCATGGCAAAAAAACACACGGTAAAGCGCGGCAACGCTATGACAGTGATTATACTGTGTTTAGCGGCAGCTTTGGCCACCATTCGCGTGGTGTACGCCCCTTCCCTTGCCAAAGATACCGAAAGCGCTTATTGGGCCAATTTGTGGGTAGCCGCTTTATTGGCGGTGGTCCTGGTCATAACACTGGTGTTGGCACTGTTTCTCAAACCGTATCGCGTTTCTAAAAAGGTATCGATCTGGCCGTTGGCCATTACCGCCGGCCTCTTAGGGATCATAATGATCGTTACCGGCGGATACGATGCAGTGATGTGGATTGCACACGGAAAAGCACCGGCTCCAAGCGAAACCATCTTGAACATGACCGATGCCATTGTGTTGGTGTTATCTATCCTATCCGGCATAGCATCGGGGATCTATTTTATTCGCCTGATGTTGGTATGGATCGCAGAAGAACGCTGTTATCGCGGTATTTTTCGCATCGGCGCTTTGATGCCGGTATGTTGGATCTGGTTGCGCATCGTACGGTATGAATTGGCGCACATCGCTTTGATCGATATGCAATTTTCCATCCATGATTTTGCTATGTTGGTATGTTCGATGTTGTTTTTGTTCCGCATTGCCTGTTTGTGCACTAACATCGGCAAACGAAAAACGCCACCCACCCTGTTTTGCACAGCGGCAACCGCCATTTGTGCGTTATCAAGTTCGGCGGTTCGGTTGTGCTTGTATTTGAACGGTGATGCCGAACTGTATCAAAGCGCCCCACTGGCTAACGGCATCGATTTTTGTATCGGTTTATATGCGTTGGCGTGGGTGTTGTATCTCTGGAACGATGGCTTGTCGTTATATAAACAGCGCGCACGGAAAACGGTTCATTTTCTGAAAGAATCAGACAACAAACCGTATCAACCGCCTCATTTTTTCATCGAGCCGAAAACACCCACCTCGAAAACCGAGGGCGAAACCTTAACGGCCGATGATCTGTTGATGGATATCATTTTGCCGCACAACGACGATTCTCACCATTCGTAAGGGTAAATTTATGCCCATATCTATTCTTTGGTTGTGGGACAAATTTGTAACAATTCACGAAATATTCTCTCTTTTTTAAATAATTAATAATTATGCTTGAAAAACCGTTGAAAAACGGCTAAAATATATTCAAGATAAATTTTTTATTGGAGGTTGTTCTTATGGCTATCAAAGTTGGTATCAATGGCTTTGGCCGTATCGGCCGTCTGGTGTTCCGTGCCGCTTGCGCACAACCGGACAAATTCGAAATCGTCGGCATCAATGATCCGTTCATCGATGTGGACTACATGGTGTACATGGTGAAATACGACACCATCCATGGCAAATTCGACGGTGAAGTGAAAGCCGAAAACGGTAAACTGGTTGTAAACGGCAAAGCGATTTCCGTGTTTGCTGAAAGAGATCCGGCTAACATTCCGTGGGCGGATTGCGGCGCTCCGTACGTTGTGGAATCCACCGGTGTGTTCTGCACCACCGAAAAAGCTTCGGCCCACCTGAATGCCGGCGCAACGAAAGTTGTTATCTCGGCTCCGGCGAAGGATAAGGAAACCCCGACCTTCGTTTGCGGCGTTAACCTCGACAAATACACCAAGGACATGAAAGTGGTTTCGAATGCTTCCTGCACCACCAACTGCTTGGCTCCTTTGGCGAAAGTTATCAACGACAAATTCGGTATCGTGGAAGGCCTCATGACCACGGTTCACTCCACCACCGCTACTCAGAAAACCGTTGACGGCCCGTCTGCGAAAGACTGGCGTGGCGGCCGCGCTGCTGCCGGCAACATCATTCCGTCCTCGACGGGTGCTGCGAAAGCCTGCGCGCTGGTTATCCCGGAAGTTAAAGGCAAACTGACCGGTATGGCGTTCCGTGTTCCGACTCTGGACGTTTCGGTTGTTGACCTGACTGTCCGCACCGAAAAAGCCACCACGATGGAAGAAATCAACGCGGCTTTGAAAGAAGCTTCGGAAACCTACATGAACGGCATCCTCGGCTACACCGAAGATGCGGTTGTATCCTCCGACTTCTACACCGATTCCAGAACTTCGATCTACGATGCGACCGCCGGTATCGCCCTGAACTCCAACTTCTTCAAATTGGTGTCCTGGTACGATAACGAATGGGGTTACAGCAACAAAGTGCTCAACCTCATCGATCACATGAACACGGTCGACAATCAATAATCGATTGTAAAACAACCCCAAACAACCGCAAAACCGAAGTTTTGCGGTTGTTTTTTTGTGTTACACCTTGAACAAACCGTCGTTTTCGTATATACTATGCATATTACGACTGTTATTCACGTTATCACGAAAGAGGATCTTATATGAAACCGACTCGTCGTTCGGCGCGGAGCAAACGCGCCAATATGTTTCTCGGTAGCATGGCTACCTTGTTGGTCATCGCACTCGTTTTGTTTGGGGTATTGATCAAAGCGGTTGTGGAAATCGCCAAAGATCTGTCCATCCCCTCCTCGCCCGAAACCGGCATCTCCACCGATGCCGATGGCGGCAGTTCGACCACGTTGGGCGATGATCAAAACACAACAACGACGACTACCACCGAATCGTATATCTCGATCACTACGCCGCTTTCCTGCACGGGCGCGGTGTTGTACGACGTCAACACCGACACCACCTTGTACGCACGGCAAGCAGACGCGCGGTGTTATCCGGCCAGTTTGACCAAACTACTCACCGCGATGACCGCGCTCAAACATTGCGATGCCTCGCAAAGTTTTACCGTCGGTAGCGAATTGAGTTTGTTGCAACCCAACTCCAGCACCGCCGGGTTGAAAGCCGGCAACGAATTGACCTTGACCATGTTGGTCGACGCCATGCTGGTTCCATCTGGCAACGATGCGGCATATACCGTGGCCGTAGGCGTAGCGCGTCACCTGTTTGGCGGTGCGCTTTCCAATGAAGAGGCGGTCGCAAAATTCGCCAAACTGATGAACGAAACAGCCAAAGAGATCGGCGCAAAAAACAGCCACTTTGTCACGCCAGACGGGTATTATCAAAGCGAACATTACTCTACGCCAAATGATCTGTTGTTGATCACCAAAGCAGCACTCGACGTACCTGTGATACGCGAATCGGTTGCCAAACCGACGGCACGGTGTGTCATGTTATCCGGCCAAGATATCACCTGGCAAAACACCAATCCATTGATCAATCAAGACAACGATCAATACATGGCTGAAGCTATCGGCGTAAAATCCGGCTACACCTTTGAGGGTGGCTACTGCGCATCGGTCGCGGCAGTCGACGGTGATAAAACCGTTATCGGCATTGTGGTTAATGCCCCCACCAGTACCGATCGATGGGTGGATGCCGCCGTCTTACTTGAGCAGGGATTACAAGCAAAATAAACCAGTTGTTAAACGGCTACTTCGGTAGCCGTTTTTTTGTCATCTTTTGACAGGTGTACGCATAGTCTTGTATCATTCCAGAAAAGGTGTGATGAAGATGAACGAACCCTCGCCCACCCCTAAAACCATCGAAGCATACATCGAAGAATTACGGCGATTTCAGGCGGCCGCTACCCCCGCCGCGCAATCAAAGCCCGAACCGGCGTTACGGCCACAACCAACGCCCCGACCGGAACCGATGCCTCTGCCGGAACCGCCACCTGCGCCAACACCACCCCCTGCGCCGAATCCTCTTCCGCAACCGCAACCGATGGCGCCAACGCCGATGCCACCCATCCCGCCGGCGCAACCGGGTGAACCTGTGTATATTCCGGCAAACGAATTCCGCCGTGAACAATGGAACCCGACGCCCGAAGAAACCGGCACCGGCTTTTTACAGATACGCGTGACCTCCGGCCGGAACGCCATCCCGATTGCCGGCGCACGCGTGATCGTATCGCGGCCGGACGAATACGCCAACCCGAATCGTTTGGTAATGGTATCGGATATCGACGGTATGACGCCGTTTGTATCGCTACCCACCGTGGATAAAGCGTTATCGCAAGTGCCCGGTAACATTCGTCCGTTTTCCACCTACGATATTCGCACCGAAGCACCGCAACAACTTACGGTGGTAAATCTACACGTACCGATCTTCGACGAAATCTCGTCGATCCAGCGTGTTGATATGGTCGGTCCGGAAGAAAACTATTCCGGTGACGGGATTGTTGTCTTTGATGACACCAATATGCCGCGTATCAACGGGCAACCGTAAAGGAGGGCACACGATGGAAGGAACACCGTTTATACCGGAATTTATACGGGTACATCTCGGCGTACCGAGTGACACTACGGTACAAAACGTTACGGTTTCGTTTCCGGATTATATTAAAAACGTCGCATCCGGCGAAATCTATCCCACCTGGCCGGAAAGTGCCATCCGCGCCAATATCTACGCGCAGATTTCGTATGCGCTGAACCGCTACTACACCGAATGGTATCCCAGTCAAGGGTACGATTTCGATATTACCAGTACCACACAATATGATCAATCCTTTGCGCAAGGACGGGAGATTTTCGAAAACATCAGCCAGATCGTCGACGATA
Organism: Acutalibacteraceae bacterium; assembly: GCA_045544455.1. Lineage (GTDB taxonomy): Bacteria > Bacillota > Clostridia > Oscillospirales > Acutalibacteraceae > JAZPYZ01. The sequence goes on from JAZPYZ010000019.1 coordinate 244,798, forward strand.
TTTTCAACAATTATCTGGTACGTGCCAATAACGTCGAGCCGTTGTTTGCGCAATACTGTAACGGAACCACGACCACCTGCGAAGGCCTGTCTCAGTGGGGCACGGTGGATCTCGCCAACGACGGACTGGGCGCTTTTGATATTTTGACCTACTACTACGGATCGGACATCAACCTGGTAACCGATGCTCCGATCCGCGCACCGTTTGCCTCCTATCCGGGATTCTCGTTGCGGTTAGGCGATGCCGGCGACGCTGTACGCGCCAAACAAATTCAACTCAACCGCATCTCCACCAATTATCCGTCTATCCCCAAAATATCGCCGGTAGACGGCGTATTCGGGCCTGAAACCGAAGATGCGGTGCGCACGTTTCAACGAATTTTCGGCTTAACCGAAGATGGCATTATCGGCAAAGCCACCTGGTACCGTATCGCCTATTTATATACCAGTGTGAAACGGTTATCCGAACTGGATTCGGAAGGCTTAGCGCTCGAAGACGTCGCACAACAGTTCCCGTCGGTGTTACAACTCGGCGATACCGGATTACCGGTACGCGTCATTCAATATTACCTTGGTGTCATCGGCCAATTCTACGAAACCGTACCGCCGGACGTGCGCGTAACCGGCACCTTTGACGAAACAACACGCCAAGCGGTATTGGCGGTACAACGCACCTTCGGACTGCCGGAAGACGGTATCGTCGGCCGCCAAACGTGGGAACAACTCTACCGCGCATATAAAGGGATTCTCGACTCGTCCGGCCCGTTTTTAGGCGGCGTGGCCCTCTTCCCCGGCAACACACTTCGCGTGGGTTCTCAAGGTGAAGACGTGCGGTTGTTGCAAGAATATCTGTTATACATTTCGCAAACGCTCGGTAACATACCGCCGGTAGACGTGACCGGCGTGTTCGGTAACCAAACCGATGCGGCGGTACGTGCGATTCAAGAAGCGTACGGCCTAGAGGCGACCGGTATCGTCGGCGCTGCCACGTGGGAGATCATCGCCAGCCTGTATAGCGACCTGACCAGCGGCAATGAAAAGCAACCCGGACAATATCCGGGATACCCGTTAGAGCAGGAGGCGAACGAACCATGACGACTAACGAACAACTGTTGGAACAACGGCTTCGTCGTTGTTCGGCCAATCCGCGCGATAACGATATCCGGCTCGACCGTTCGTTATACGTACGCGAACTGCAATCCTATCTGCGCGCTTTGGAACCGGACGAAGCGTTTCTCGTGATACCGGATGGGATTTTCGGGCCCGAAACCGACACGGCGGTCAGGCGGTTTCAAAACACGGTCAATTTGAGCGAAACCGGTATCGTGGATGTTGTTACATGGACGCAAATCGTCGAAGCATACAGAGGGATCAGCGATCCCGTCTGGGAGTGATACTGTGAAACGAACGTTAATTAAAAACGCGGCGATTTTAACCGCCACCTCCTTAATTTTGCGCACCATCGGCATCTTTTTTCGTATCTATATGTCGAGTGCGGTCGGTGCCGAAGGGATGGGCCTATACCAACTGATCTTTTCGATCTACGTATTGGCGGCCACCTTTGCATCGTCGGGTATCAGTACCGCCGTGACGCGGATGGTAGCAGACGAACTCGTCTGCGGTACTAAAAAATCGGTGTTACAAGTGGTGCGCCGATCGATCTTGGTAAGTGTGATTCTCGGCGTGATATCGGCCGGCATCGTGTTTTTGGCTGCCGAGCCGATCGGGACGTGGTGGATCAAAGACACGCGCGCGATACCGGCACTGAAAGTGTTAACGGTAGGGTTACCGTTTATGGGTATTTCTTCGTGTGTTCGCGGATATTTTATTGCGCGCGAAAAAGCCGGCGTGTCTGCCGGTGCGCAACTGCTCGAACAGGTGGTACGCATTGCGGTAACGGTTATACTGCTTGAACAATGGTCGTCCGGTAACGTCGGCATGGCTTGCGTTGCCGTAATCATCGGTGATACCATAGCGGAGATCGCCTCTTGTCTTTACCTCGAAATACGATTTTGGTGGGATAAACGCCGGTTGCCGATAGCCGCCTCAAACACCTGTGCACCACGCAAGGGCGTGTTGCGGCGGCTTGCGGAAATCGCCGGTCCCATCACGGCCGGTCGGTATCTTAACACCGTTTTGCGTACCATCGAAAACATATTGGTTCCGGCGTGTTTAACCACATATTTGGCCTCGTCGGCCGATAGCCTTTCACAGTTCGGGATGCTCAAAGGCATGGTGATGCCGCTGCTCTTCTTCCCGGCCTCGTTCCTTAACGCTATCACCACGTTGCTGATTCCCGAAATGTCGCGCGCCAACACCTTGCAACAACACCAAACCATCGAACGGGCAGTCACGCGATCGTTACAAACGACTTTACTCAGTTCGATTTTGATCAGCGGTTTATTCACCCTATTTGCCGACGAGATCGGCATGTGGGTATATCACGAAGAACAAGTCGGTTTTTTGTTAAAAGTGCTCGCGCCGTTGATGCCGATCATGTATCTGGAAAGCATCGTAGATGGCATTTTAAAAGGATTGAACCAACAGGTCAGTTCGCTCAAATACAGCGTGTGGGATTCGGTGATTCGTATCGGGTTGATTTGGTGGTTGGTGCCGCGGTGCGGTATGGGCGGTTTTCTGTTCATCATGGTGGTCAGCAACTACCTGACCTGTGGATTGAACTTGCATCGATTACTGACCGTGACCGGCGTATCGATGCGGTGGGCAAACTGGATCGCCAAACCGTTGTTAGCCATCGCCGCCATCGGTGCGACCGCCGCTTGGCTACGTAAACTGCCGGCACTCGCCGCCTTGCCGGAGGTGGTATCGGTGGGATTGTTGGGCCTGATGATCGTAGCCGGATATCTTGTGTTAATGCCGGCGCTCGGTTGTGTGCGGCGCGGCGATTTCCCCTTGCGAAAACGCGTTCCATCCTAATAAAAAAAGGCGAGAGTCTATTGACTCTCGCCTTTTTGGTTACAGATACAAATTCATCAAATCACAATCGATGAGTTCACCTTCGATTTTGAGCAATCCCTTATACTGTCCGATTTTGACAAATCCTAACGATTCATACAACCGGATGGCACGTGTATTATCGCTACGAACTTCGAGGTGGATGATTTCCACACCGGCATTCCGCGCAAAATCGATCGCCGTCTGCATCAAGGCCCGTCCGATCCCTTTTCCCCACATCTCACGTCGAACGGTCACGCCAATATCGCCGCGATGTTTGATGCGTTCACGGTCGGATCCCATAAAACTCGCATCCCCAACGATACGTCCGTGCATACGGGCGACAAACACCGCCGAATGGGTGGAATCTTCTATCTCTTCCATCCACGCCTGTTCTTGTTCGGCGGTAAACGGCAATCCTTCTGCTCCAAAGGTCAGGTTATCGCTTTCTCCGCCGATATCCTTTAAATACTCCAGCATCTCCGCCGCATCCTGCGGCTTGGCTCGTTCAATCGTTATGTTCATTCGACCGATCCTTTCTCGAAAACACGCAACCGCAATGATCCTGCCGATATAATCCATAAATGCGCGACAGTTCACACGAACGCAAATACCCGTTTTTCTTCTTAAAATCCGCGTACAGATATTTCACCCCGTACCGGGCCGCCAACTCTTCTCCGATGGTGTTGAGCACGTCTGCTTTTTTCAACGGACTGATCGATAGCGTGGTGGTGAAATAATCAAACCCTTGTTCGCGCGCGACCTGGGCGGTATGTTCCATTCGTAACCGATAACAGACGGCGCACCGTGCGCCCCCTTCGGGTGCGGTTTCCAATCCCTTTACGGCATCGAAAAACAGATCGCTGTCATATGCCGGCACAATCAAAGACACCGGTCTTGTCAGCGGCATTTCTTCGATCAAACGTTGTTGTTCGGCAACGCGTTTGTCGAATTCCGTTTGCGGATAAATATTGGGGTTATCGTAAAATACGGTGATATCGAAATATCGACTCAACGTTTCAAGCACATACGACGAGCACGGCGCACAACAGCTATGCAGCAACAACCGCGGCGCGGTGTTGGCGGTGGCAATAGCGGCCAATTCCTGTTCCATACGTTGTTGATAATTCGGCATCGGTGCGCCCCCTTTCATCGATTTTCTTTATCATATCAAACTACACCGCATTTTGCAACCGATGATCCGAAAAAACGATACGCCCCGTCACGCCATTGGCGTGACGGGGCGTATCGGTGCCCTTCTGGCCGTTCCGGAAATTCCGGTTTCGAGGGCAGGTGTTCTATGAGCATTTTATGCACCGGTTTTACCGGTTGTGACAGTTGTTGCATGTTTAATTTCACGACCGATAAGTTGCACCGGATCGACGTATTGTTTATCGGACAACACTTCTATATGCAGATGCGGCGTTTCGGCCGCTTCACACGGAATCTCGGTTAAGGTCGCGATTTCTTGCCCTACCTTGACCGCATCCCCTTCTTGAAGATCGGAGGCGGCTTTGGCACCGCAATACCGGATCACCGTTTTCTCATGGATCTGCAGTTCCACCACGTCGCCCCATAACGGATCTGAGAGGATCGCCGTGATCTTCCCATCGGCGGCGGCTTTGATCGTTTGTCCAATCTCGCCGACAAAATCGGTGCCGTTGTGTGTGCGCCAATCCTTCATCGTTTTCGAATATACCAAGGTATCACCGCTAAACGTGTTCGATACCTCGTTGCCGAACGGCAATACGAACAAATCAGCCGGTGTAACGGCTACATCCACCGCCTCGGTCGGCTTCGTCGTCGTGGTGGGTTGGGTTGTTGTCGTCGCGGTAGTCGTAGTAGTGGTGCGTGTGGTGGCACTGCTCGACGGGTTGGTGGTCTTGGTGGGTTCTTCTATATCGGTTGTAGGGGTGGAAAATGTCGCAACGGCTACACCGGTGACGGCGACCGCACAAACCGCCATCGCTATATAGAAAAACCGGTTGCCAGATCGGGCTCGTTTTCCATTTTGTTTATTATCCATAACTCTTCTCCTTTACAATAGGCTCGCTCTACCGTTATTTTGAGCGATTAAGGCAGATTTATACATCACAAATAAAATTTTCAAAGCGGTTGCATTTGCAGAAAAAAGAATCTATAATGAACTCTCAAAGAGTTTTCCAAGCCGGAGGGATTTTAAATGGTACAAACCGCCTTACAAGCCTTGTTGCAATACGCGGTGGCGCATAAACTTATCGACCAAGTCGATACCACCTATGCGGCCAACCGCGTAATCGCCTTGATCGGTGAAGACACGGTCGAGCCGACCACTGCAACCGCTACGTTTGCGTGTTTAGACGATATCTTAAAACCGTTGTTAGATGCGGCGGCACAAAACGGGACATTGCCGGTCGATACCGTGACCACACGCGACAAATTGAGCGCGGATATTATGGACGTGTTCACGCCGATGCCGTCGACGGTTATTCGCACCTTTACTGAAAAACGCGATCGCGATCCGAAAGAGGCGACCGATTATTTCTACGCGTTGTCGCAAGCGAACAACTATATTATGACCGAACGGGTAAAGAAAAATATTGAGTGGAAAACCGCGACCGAATACGGCGATCTGCTCGTGACGGTGAACCTATCCAAACCCGAAAAAGATCCGCGCGATATTGCCGCGGCCAAAGCAAAAAAACAAACCGGGTACCCGAAATGTCTGTTGTGCTCTCAAAACGTCGGGTTTGCCGGCGGCGGCAATCATCCGCCGCGCGCCAATCACCGTACCGTACCGCTGACGCTACAGCAAGAGTCGTGGCATCTGCAATATTCTCCGTACGTGTATTATCCGGAACATTGCATCGTGCTCAACGATCAACATACCCCCATGAAGATCAACCGATCAACCTTTGCCAAACTGCTCGAGTTTGTGCAACAATTCCCTCACTATTTCGTGGGTTCCAACGCCGATCTGCCGATCGTGGGCGGTTCGATCTTAACGCACGACCATTTCCAGGGCGGCCATTTCGATATGCCGATGGCGTTAGCGTCGATTCAAACGCCGGTGACCATCAAAGGGTTTGAACAGATCGAAGCCGGTATCGTAAAATGGCCGTTATCCACCGTTCGGCTGATGTCCACCAATGCGGCGACGTTGGTAGACGCGGCAGAGGCGATTCTTACCGCGTGGCGCGGTTATTCGGACACGGCACACGATATCGTGGCATATACCGACGCACCGCACAACACCATTACCCCTATCGCACGATGGGCTAACGAGCAGTTTGAATTGGATCTCATTTTGCGCAATAACCGCACCACCGATGAACATCCGCTTGGGATTTTCCACCCCCACGCCGAATATCATCACATCAAGAAAGAGAATATCGGCTTGATCGAGGCCATGGGGTTGGCCGTACTGCCGCCGCGGCTGAAAGACGCCTACGATCTCACCGATGCATCGGTGAGATCCATGATCGGCGACGTGTTTGCCAAAATCCTGGGCAATTGCGGCGTATTTAAAGATACGCCCGAAGGCCTTGCCGGCTTTATCCGATTTCTTGAAAGCATATAAAAAAGAACGGCACACGAGTAACGTGTGCCGTTCTTTTTGTGTTAAGTATGTACCTTAGCCCGGAATGTCACCGACGCCATTTAAAATCAGGCGCGGACGGTACGGGAACGATTTGACCGTTTCCGGAGTGGAAACGCCGGATAACACCAACACGGTGTCGAGACCGCTTTCGATGCCGGCGACGATATCGGTATCCATCCGGTCACCGATCATAACCGATTCGTGCGAGTGAACGCCCAGTCGGCGCAGACCGCTACGCATCATCAGCGGGTTGGGTTTGCCGATGTAATAGGCCGATTTGCCGGTCGTGGCTTCGATCGGAGCGACAAACGCGCGACAAGCCGGTGCAATCGCACCGTTCTCGATCGGCGTGGTAATATCGGGATTGGTAGCAATCAGTCGCGCACCACGCTCAATCAGGTTCATAGCTTTGATAATATGCTCATGCGAATAATCGATGGTTTCCCCCACGACTACAAAGTCGGGATCCACATCGTTGATGGTTACGCCGACGTCGTATAACGCGTTATACAAGCCGTGATCCCCGATGACATACGCACTGCAACCCGGTGCTTGGGTTTGCAGGAACCGCGCCGTCGCAAGCGCACTGGTGTAGAAATGATCTTCACTGATCTCCAAACCCATCCGCCACAATTTTTGTTGCAGTTCGCGCGGCGAACGGCTGCTGGCATTGGTCAGAAACAAGAACTGCTTGTTTTCGCGATACAACCAGTCCACGAATTCACGCACCCCATCCAGCAGATGGTTGCCGTGATAAATCACGCCGTCCATATCGCAGATAAACCCGTTTTTTTGCCGCAAAGTTTCCATGTCATCATCCCTCTTTTTTTAAGGTGTATTTTTGGACATACCGTTCAAAATTGGTTTTATAATCCGGATCGTTGGCACGGGTGCTTCGAAGCGTTTCGTGCAGATTCAGATTATCATGCGCCATATCGATCACACAACCGGCGATGTTGGAACAGTGGTCGGACGTTCGTTCGAGATTCGTCAACAGATCCGACCACACAAATCCGGCTTCGATACTGCAGTCGCCTTGTTGCAGGCGCAGAATGTGGTGGGTACGTAATTTTTCTTTCAACCGGTCGATCACCTGTTCCAGCGGTTCCACCATCGCGGCGGCATCCAGATCGTTGTCGGCAAAAGCCCGGTATGACAGTTCCAACACCTCGTCTACCGCGCGTTTGATGACCGACAGTTCCCATTCGGCATCCGGGGTGAAAGCGATCTTCTTTTCGCGGATTTCCTCGGCGGATTCCAACAGGTTAACCCCGTGATCGGAAACGCGTTCAAAATCCCCGATGATCTTCAGCAGTTTAGCGGCTTCTTTACTATCTTCCTCGCTGATTTCACGGGTGCTTAGCGTCACCAAATAGGTGCCGAGAATATCTTCATAATGGTCGGTTTTGCGTTCCCCTTTGACGATGCGTTCGGCAAGTTCCGGTGAATAATCGGTCAGCACCGACAGTCCGTCGTGCAACGTCTTCACGGCACATTGTGCCATCGCCAGAGCTACTGCTCGGCAACGCTCAAGGGCCAGCGGCGGTGTCGCGAGCAAACGTTCATCGAGTTCCACCGTTTCTTCCGGTTGTTTGTCGTCCGGTACCAGTCGATTGACGAGTTTTTCAAGCAGATCGGACATCGGCAACAGCAACACCGTGCACGCTACGTTGAACACCGAGTGCGCCACTGCAACACCCGACATTGAGGCCGATTCTGCGAGTAACGCAGGACTGAGCAACCATTTTATAAGCCAGAACACCACAAGCAACACTACCGTACCGATCACGTTGAACGCCAAGTGGACTAGTGCGGCGCGTTTGGCGTTTTTGTTCGCACCAAACGCCGATAAGATCGCCGTGATACACGTGCCGATGTTTTGTCCCATGATGATCGGAATCGCCGCGCCGTAGGTCACCTTACCGGTAACGGCAAGCGCTTGCAAAATACCGACCGAGGCCGAACTGGATTGGATGATCGCGGTCAGTAACGCGCCCACCAACACACCCAGGATCGGATTGGTAAACAACACAAACAGTTCCTGAAACGCCGGCACATCGCGAAGCCCGGCAACCGCGCCGGACATCGTATCCATGCCGAACATCAAGGTTGCAAACCCCAGCAGAATGGTACCGGTATCCTTTTTCTTGCCGCTGTTGCAGAACATGTAGAACACCACGCCGATGACCGCCAAGATCGGGGTAAAAGAGGTCGGTTTGAGCAGTTGTACCCAAACGGCATCGCTGCTGATCCCACTCAAGCTCAAGACCCAAGCAGTCACAGTGGTGCCGACGTTGGCACCCATAATCACGTTGATCGCTTGTCTCAAGGTCATCAGTCCCGAGTTAACGAAACCAACCACCATCACCGTCGTCGCGGATGAGCTTTGGATCACCGCCGTAACGCCTACACCGGTAAGCAAACCGGCCGCTTTGTTGCTGGTCATTTTCCCCAGCAGAGAGCGCAAGCTACTGCCTGCACGCCGTTCGAGTGCTTGTCCCATAATGTTCATACCGAACAAAAACAGCGACAAGCCGCCGACTAATGTCAGCAAATCAAAAATATCCATCTAATTCCTTTCGGGAGTCCCTTTCTCTCCCCACGCGATTTCCGGTCACCCGGAAATCTTAAGAAGCCACTTTTATTGTAACCGTTCCATCAATTCATTTCAACTAAAAATTGTCATGTTTTGCATTTTTTACCTATACTACAAATTTTATCCCGAACAGTAGATTTTATTAAACAGATCGGCAATACCCCTACAAAAAAAGCAATCTATCCGCAAAAAAAAGCAACGGTCATCTGCGATAACCGTTGCTTTTCGCGTAATTATTTGCCGCAGTTTTTATCAAAACTGGGGTTACACATATAGTAGTTTTTGCTATCCAACCGTTCGGTGGCAAGGCGCAAACCTTCTCCGAAACGTTGATAGTGAACCAGTTCCCGTTGACGCAAGAATTTCAACGGATCGCGCACATCGGGATCATCGATCAAGCGCAACAGGTTATCGTAGGTAGTACGCGCTTTTTGTTCGGCGGCAAGGTCTTCGTGCAAGTCGGTAAGCACATCGCCTTTTGACGCGATATACGCCGCGGTCCACGGTTCGCCGGACGCCGCCACCGGATAAATGCCGGCGGTATGATCCACAAAATACGGGGCAAATCCCGAGTTAAGGATCTCTTGTTCGGTCATGTTACGCGTCAGTTGATGCACGATAGCCGACACCATCTCCATGTGAGCCAGTTCCTCCGTACCTACATCGGTCAAAATGCCTTTGAGTTCGGCATACGGCATCGAATATCGTTGGGACAGATACCGCATCGATGCACCGAGTTCTCCATCCGGACCGCCGAACTGGGTGGTGATCAGTTTCGCAATCTTCGGGTTCGGGTTTTTAATTTTTACCGGATATTGCAATTTTTTCTCATATTGCCACATACTAACACTCCACTCCATATTCCCACGGCCACGGATTGTCGATCCAAGACCAGTGTTCGGTGTTGACAACGCGATCGGCCGTTACTTCGTACGGTCCGAACTGTGCTTCGTACCGTGCAATCGCTTCGCAACGTTCGCGACGATAGCGTTGTAATTGCGCCAACGCGTTTTGGTCACACGGGTGAGTGTCTAAAAACATATTCATTTCCAAAATAGCAAAATCCAATGCGTGGATCTGCCGTTTTAACCCGACGGTGTTGTTCATCGCGCACACCCACCCCGATGGAACGGCTTATCCAAGTCCGGAAAAATCGTTCCTCTTGAAAATCCTTGACACGTTTCGTACACGGTGGTCAGTTCCTGAATCGGCACATAAGCCATGACCGGTGTGTTGGTATTGCAGTTGGTCATCCGATATCCCGAACGGCCGTTTGTTTGCATGTTCAAGTTACCAATCTCCTTTACAAATATTCGGACGTATGTCCTTTACCATATTATGCCTGTACGCAAACAGGTGACAAAAAACGCCACAAAAAAAGAAAGACACCCCTCTGCGTGGGATGTCTTTCTTTGGTGGACGTTAACGGACAACGACTCGCAGGCATCGCCTGCTCCCTGCATAACTTCGTCTGGCCAATCACGCTTCGCCAATGCTCGCGTTCTTGGAGTCTCAGTTATTGAACCGGCGGTTCGGCGTCCGACGCCACAATAAAAAAGACACCCCTCTGTATGGGATGTCTTTCTTTGGTGGACGTTAACGGACTTGAACCGCTGACCCTTCGCACGTCAAGCGAATGCTCTACCAGCTGAGCTAAACGTCCATTTATGTGCGACGCTTTGCATTATAACCAAAATTCGCGGTGTTGTCAAGGGGTATTTTCAATAGTTCTCCATATTTTTATTTATTTTGCAAGAAATTTAAAATAAACTTGCAAAATGCATTCGCATATATTATAATATACCACAAATTGTTGGTAAATTTTGCAATTCAGGGAGCGAAAATCATCATGGAAAAACTGTGCAACATGACGCAAGAGGCTTTATCCGCCCGTGCGGCACAACTGCAAGCGCAATACGACGCTTACTGCGCACAAAATTTAACACTGGATATGTCTCGCGGCAAACCCGGTCCGGAACAACTGGATCTGACTTTGGATCTGCTGACACCGGTAACCTCGTTTAAAACCGAAAGCGGCATGGATGTGCGCAACTACGGCGGTGTGGAAGGCATTCCGGAAGCGCGCGCGTTGTTTGGCGATATTCTGGGCGTGCCGGCCGAACAGGTGTTGGTTGGCGGCAACTCCAGTTTGAACATGATGTTCGACTATATCGCGACCGCCTATGCGAAAGGTGTTTGCGGCCACACTCCGTGGGTGAAAACCGAAAACCCGAAATTTATCTGCCCGGTACCGGGTTATGATCGCCATTTTGCGATCACCCAATATTTCGGTATTGAGATGGTGACCGTGCCGATGACCGCGACCGGTCCGGACATGGACCGGGTGGAATCGTTGGTGAAAGATCCGTCGGTAAAAGGGATGTGGTGCGTTCCGATGTACTCCAACCCGGACGGTATCACCTATTCGGACGAGACGGTTCGTCGTTTGGCTGCGATGGAAACCGGTGCCGATGATTTCCGTATTATTTGGGATAACGCGTATTGTTTACACCACGTGTACGATACCCACGATACACTGCTGAACATGTATACCGAATGTGAACGGTACGGCCACGAAGACCGCGTGATCATGCTGTGTTCCACCTCGAAAATCAGTTTTCCGGGTGCCGGTGTTGCGGCGTTGGCGGCCAGTCCGGCGAATATCGCGGATATCTTGAAACGGTTGACCATGCAGACCATCGGTTACGATAAAATCAACATGTTGCGGCACGTCAACTTCTTCCGCAACATCGACGGCGTAAACGAGCACATGAAATTGCACGCGGCGATCCTGCGACCGAAATTCGACGTGGTGTTGAACACTTTGCAACAACAACTCGGCGATAACGGTGTTGCCACGTGGCATAAACCGAACGGCGGTTACTTTATCAGCGTGAATCTGATGGAGGGTTGTGCTAAACGAACCGTGCAGATGCTGAAAGACGCTGGTGTGATACTTACTCCGGCCGGTTCGACCTATCCCTACAAACAAGATCCGCATGACAGTAACCTGCGGATCGCCCCCACCTTCCCCACGCTTCCGGAACTGCAAACAGCGATCAACCTGTTCTGCATCGTGGCGGAGCTGGTGTGTATCCACAAGTTGTTGAACCAATAATATATCCCGGGTAACGGAAAGAACCTTCCGTTACCCTGTTTTTTTGTAAACAAACACGATGTATCATTGACTTTTTGCTTTGTTTCTTATATAATTAATCGTATATGTAGAACATTGGAGGATTAGCCCATGAAGCGAAGTTCAAAAATCACCTTCTTCGTCGTGGCTGCATTGATTCTCGGATTGGCCTACACCGCTATTTTCGGCGTGTATACCAATTACGGAGACAGACGCGACACCGTCATCCGCGGCATGCAGGATATTCGATTTGGTATCGATATTCGCGGCGGTATTGACGTAACTTTCGGTCCGACAGACGATGTCAAATCGGTGACGGATGCCCAAATGGAGGCGGCCAAAGAGATCATCTCCAGCCGTTTGATCGGTAGCAACATCACCGACTACGAGTTGTATACCGACACCGATAACATGCAGATCATCGTGCGGTTCCCGTGGCAAAGTGGCGAATCGGATTTTGATGCAACGGCCGCCATCAACGAACTCGGTCAAACGGCCCAACTGGAATTCCGAATCGGCAGCGAAACCAAAGAGGTTAAAGATGAAGACGGCAACGTCACGAACGTTCCGGCCGGCGATCTGGTGTTGACCGGTGACGATGTCGAAAGTGCGGCGGCGATGTACCAAACCGACGAAAGCGGCAACAATGCCGAACCGGTGGTGCAACTGCAACTGAAAGAAAGCGGCCGCGATAAGTTCGCACAAGCGACTACCACGCAAGCGGCGAACAAAGGGACGATTTCGATTTGGTTGGATAATCAACTGATCTCGGACCCGACGGTAAACGATGCCATTACCAACGGCGAAGCGGTTATTACCGGTAACTTCACCTATGACCAAGCGGCCACTCTGGCGAACCAGATCAATTCCGGTGCCTTGCCGTTTGCGCTCGAAGTGAAAAGCTCGGGTACCATCACCCCCACGCTCGGCGAACAAGCGTTGACCGCGATGTTGATTGCCGGTGCTATTGCGTTGGTTATCATCTCCATCTTCATGATTGTCTATTATCGCTTGCCGGGTTTGGTAGCGGTTATCGCGTTGATTGGTCAGGTGGCCGGTTCGCTTGCGGTGGTATCCGGTTATTTCGGATTCCTCAACAGCTTCACCCTCACCCTGCCGGGTATCGCCGGTATCATCTTGTCGATTGGTATGGGTGTTGACGCCAACATCATTACCGCCGAACGGATTAAAGAAGAAATTCAACTCGGCAAAACCATCGACGGTGCGATTTACACCGGTTCTAAGAACTCCTTCTGGGCAATCTTTGACGGCAACATCACGGTTATCATTGTTTCGATCGTATTGATGGGCGTGTTCGGTCCGCCGGATGGCTTCTTCGCGACGATTTTGAAACCGTTGTTGTTCTATTTCCCGGCTTCGACCACCGGTTCGATCTATTCCTTCGGTTACACCTTGCTTGCCGGTATTATCTTCAACTTTGTCATGGGTGTCACCATGTCGCGCTTGATGCTTCGCTCGATCTCCCGCTTCAAGTGCATGCGCAAACCTTGGTTGTACGGAGGTAAACGGGCATGAATATGAAACAATTTGATTTTGTAGGAAAAGGCAAACTGACCGCGTTGATCGTGGCGGCCTTGATGTTGATCGGTCTCGCCGTGAACCTGATCTTCGGCGTAGAACTGGATGTCAACTTCAAAGGCGGCACCCTGATCAAATACGCGTATTCCGGTAACGTGGATATCGAAGAATTTGAAGCGTTCGCTTCGGAAACTGCCGGCATTGAACTCGAAGCCACCTTTAGCCAATCCGGTGATGACGACGTGATCGAATTATCCACCACCGATGAATTGGATCTCGACACGATGGACAAACTGGAAACAGCCGTGTTGAAAGAATATAAAGATAACAAATTGGAACTGTTATCCAGCAACTCGCTCAACGCCAACATGAGTCGTAAATTCTTCTTGAAATGTTTGGTTGCCGTTGTGTTAGCTATCGTGTTCCTGCTGATCTATATCGCGTTGCGGTTCCGCAACATCGGCGGATGGTCGGCCGGCGCCATGGCGGTGACGGCGCTTATAAACGACCTGTTGATCGCGTATTTCTCGTTTGTGATCTTCCGTATTCCGCTGAACGATAACTTTGTAGCGGTTATGTTGACGATTCTCGGTTACTCGCTCAACGCGACATTGGTGATCTTCGACCGTATCCGTGAAAACCGTCGTTTGATGGCGAACGAAACGCTGGCCGAAGTGGTAAACACCAGTATCCAACAATCCTTCTCGCGTACCTGCAACACCAGCTTATGCACCTTTGCGGCGATCGCGGTGGTAGCGATTGTGGCATGGATTATGCATGTGGATTCCATTATCAGCTTTGCGGTTCCGATGATGATCGGTATCATATCCGGTTTCTTCAGTTCGGTGTTTATCGCCGGTCCGTGGTGGGTAGCCATCAACAACATGATGGAAAAACGCCGCGCGGCCCGTCCGAAAAAAGCCGGAAAAGCCAAACCGGCTAAAAAGAAAAAGAGAAAAACCACTCGCCTGTAATCTTCGCAAAAGCAATCAATGAATTTCGTTGATTGCTTTTGTTTTGCACCCCAATGCGTAGGAGGAAATTATGTCAACCTATCGTAATGAAATCGAACGGCGCCGCACGTTTGCGATCATTTCGCACCCCGACGCCGGCAAAACCACCCTGACCGAAAAGTTTTTGTTATATGGTGGCGCGATTGCGTCGGCCGGTATGGTTAAGGGTAAAAAGAACACCAAACACGCGGTATCCGACTGGATGGAGATCGAAAAACAACGTGGTATTTCGGTCACCTCGTCGGTGATGCAGTTTCAGTATAACAACTATTGCATCAACATTTTGGACACACCCGGTCACCAGGATTTCTCAGAAGATACCTACCGCACATTGATGGCCGCCGATTCGGCCGTCATGGTGATCGACGCTTCCAAAGGTGTCGAGAAGCAAACCATTAAATTGTTTAAAGTCTGTATGCTACGCGATATTCCGGTGTTTACGTTTATCAACAAAATGGACCGCGAATCCCGCGATCCGTTTGAACTGCTGGAAGAGATTGAAAACGTACTGGGCATCTCCACCTACCCCATCAACTGGCCGATCGGATGCGGCAAATCGTTCCAAGGGGTATACGATCGCGAACAAAGCCGTATCATCAAATTTTCAGCCAACAACGGACAACACGAGGTGGATGCGGTCAGTATGTCGGTGACCGATCCGGCGCTTAAAGAACTCATTGGAGACGATCCGTATCAAACCCTGGCAGACGATATTGAACTGCTCGACGGCGCCGGTTACGAGTTGGATATGGACAAGGTGCAACACGGTAAGTTGTCACCGGTCTTCTTTGGCTCGGCGTTGACGAATTTCGGTGTTGAACCGTTTTTGGAAACCTTTTTAAAGATGACACCGCCGCCGTTGCCGCGCAACTGTACCGACGGTACGGTAAGTCCGTTTGACGAGGATTTTTCGGCGTTTGTGTTTAAGATCCAAGCCAACATGAACAAAGCACACCGAGACCGAATCGCCTTTATGCGGATTTGCTCAGGTAAATTCGATAAAAACAACGAAGTGTACCACGTGCAGGGTAACAAAAAAATGCGCCTGCAACAACCGCAACAGATGATGGCACAGGAACGCGAAGTGGTGGACGAAGCGTATGCCGGTGATATCATCGGGGTGTTTGATCCGGGTATTTTTTCGATCGGCGATACCATCTGTTCCCCCAAAGCCAAGGTGACGTTTGAAGGGATTCCCACCTTTGCACCGGAACATTTTGCATTGGTACGTCAAAAAGACACCATGAAACGCAAACAGTTCGTCAAAGGTACCTCTCAGATCGCGCAAGAAGGCGCCATCCAGATCTTCCAAGAACTCGGTGGCGGTATGGAAGAGGTAATCGTCGGGGTAGTCGGCACGTTGCAATTCGAAGTGTTGGAATATCGATTGAAGAATGAGTATAACGTCGATATCATCATGCAACCCCTTCCCTATCAGTTCATTCGTTGGATCGAAAATCCCGATATCGATCCGAAAATTCTGGATATCACATCCGATACCAAGCGCGTGCAGGATCTGCACGGCAACCCGTTACTGCTGTTCACCAACAGTTGGAACATCAACTGGGCGTTAGAGCACAACGACGGCCTTACCTTAGCAGAATTCAGCCGTTCATAAAAAGAAATAAACAAGGACCTCGGCCAATTGGCCGTGATCCTTGTTTCTTATACAATTTACGCTACCCACGCGCCACTGGCATCGAGATAATACCAAGTGCCGCCCAGGTTGATCCAACCGGTTTGCATCGCACCGTTGTCTGCCATGTAATACCACGTACTGCCAACCAGTACCCAACCGGTCTGCATCGCGCCCGAGGCGTTCATATAATACCACGTACCTCCCACGTTAACCCAACCGGTCACCATCGCACCGGAACCGTTTAAGAAATAGTACGTACCGCCGAGATACAACCAACCGGTTTGCATTGCACCCGAGGCATTCATGTAATACCAAGTGCCGCCCACGTTAACCCAACCCGTCACCATTGCGCCGGAATCGTTTAAGAAATAATACGTGCCACCGAGATACAACCAACCGGTTTGCATCGCACCCGAGGCGTTCATATAATACCACGTGCCGCCGATCAACGACCAACCGGTTACCATCGCGCCGGAATCGTTCAAGAAATACCACGTGTTATTCAAGTTCAGCCAACCGGTACGCAGAGAACCATCTTCGTTATAATAGTACCACACGCCGCCTTCCAGCATCCAACCGACTTGGGGTTCCGGCTCACCACCGTAGTGGATCGTAGCTCCATATAAGGGAGACTCTATGGAAATAGCATTCCACTGAGTCTTGGTACCGGCATAGTACACATCAGCCAGCGCCAAACAAGCATAAAATGCATCGAGACCAATGCTGGTTACACGCTCCGGAATGGTTACCGAGATAAGATTATCGCAAGAGAAAAATGCCTCGCTGCCAATGCTGGTCACGCCATCACCAATCGTTACCGAGGTAAGACCGGTGCAACGGGCAAACGCAGCATAACCAATACCGGATACACTATCCGAAATGATTACCGAGGTAAGTCCGGTGCAACCTTCAAACGCAGAATCACCAATACGGACCACTTCATAACCGTCGAGCGTGCCGGGAATGGCAAGATCGGTCTGGGTGCCGGTATATCCCGTGATTTCTACCTGCTTAGGTCTGGTTTCTTCGTTGACCACCTGATACACAAAACCTTGTTCCTCAAAATCGCCGTCATCTTCCAAAATGAAATCGTCATCCGGCAAAGCGATGCTGGCCGGTTGTGTGTCGGCCGCGACCAAAAGTCCCATCGGCCAACACGTAAGGAGTAGACCAAAAACAGCCAGTACAGCGAGTGCTTTTTTCATCCTTTGAATCCTCCTGTTTGTGATTCGTTTTGAAACAAACATTGTTAAATCAATAATATATATTTTATATTACCATATATTTGTTTGGTTTTCAACCAAATTAAATGCACAAACTAATCGCGAAAGGATGAGTGTGATGAAAAATGATCATAAAAAGATGCCGGTCAATCCCGACACCGACCAATTCATGTTTGAAAACGGATTTCCGGTGGTATCGACCACCGAATGTACCGGTCTGGTTCCCGCCGCACCGGTTACCTCAGACGAGGTGGACGCATACACCAACATCTATGACGTGGCTTTGACGAAAAATACCGCGCTTTACGAAACCGAAAAACGCCCATCGGTATTCATTGATCAACCGGCCGATACCGAGAAAAAACAGCATAAACGATAACGGAACGAATCGCATGATTCGTTCTTTTTTTGTGCAGAGGAACCGTTGTGAAATATCCGTGAATTTTGCGGATAAAAGAGTTGTAACCGATATAAAATCATGGTATAATACGTTTTATGAGGTGAATAAAACCATGGGATTGATCAAAACACTATTCGGCGATTACAGCCAACGCGAACTCAAACGGATTCAACCGATTTGCGATCGCGTATTGGCGTTGGCGGATACTTATCGCGCGATGAGCGACGAGGAGTTGCGCGCGCAAACATCCCTTTTTAAAGATCGTTTACAAAGTGGCGAAACACTGGATGATATTTTACCGGAAGCGTTTGCGGTATGTCGAGAAGCGACCGACCGTGTGCTTTCGACTCCCCACTTCCCCGTTCAGATCATCGGCGGTATTATTCTGCATCAAGGGCGGATCGCCGAGATGAAAACCGGTGAAGGAAAAACCCAGACCGTGATTTTGCCGGCTTACCTCAATGCCTTGTCGGGCGAAGGGGTACACGTCGTGACCGTGAACGAATATTTGGCACGCCGCGACAGTGAATGGATGGGTAAGGTGTTCCGGTTTTTGGGACTTTCGGTGGGCTTGGTGTGCCACGGACAAGACCGTGAAGAGCGCAAAGCCGCCTATCAAGCGGATATCACCTATGCCACCAACAACGAATTGGGGTTCGACTACCTGCGTGACAACATGGTAATCTACCAAAATCAAAAAGTACAACGAGGACACCATTACGCCATCGTGGACGAGGTGGACTCGATTTTGATCGACGAAGCCCGGACACCGTTGATTATTTCCGGACAAGGCGATAAATCGACCGATCTGTATCAACGCGCCGATCATTTTGCGCGGTCGTTGAAAATGGTGAAGATCAAAGAGATGGACACCAAGGAAGACCAAGACGTGATCGATGGCGATTATATCGTGGACGAAAAGGCGCGGTCTGCCACCTTAACGCAAAGCGGTGTTCGCAAAGCTGAGACGGCGTTTAACGTCGAAAACCTGATGGATCCTGACAACGTGACCTTGTTGCACCACATCAACCAAGCGATTAAAGCGCGCGGCGTGATGACGCGCGATATCGATTACGTGGTAAAAGACGGTCAGGTACTGATCGTGGACGAATTTACCGGCCGTTTGATGATCGGACGGCGATACAACGAGGGGTTGCACCAAGCGATCGAAGCCAAAGAAGGCGTGACGGTCGAACGCGAAAGTAAAACGTTGGCAACCATCACTTTCCAAAACTTTTTCCGGTTATATAAAAAGTTGTCCGGTATGACCGGTACTGCGATGACCGAATCGACCGAATTTGAACAAATTTATCGGTTGGACGTGGTGGCGATTCCCACCAACCGACCGATGATTCGGCAAGATCTTCCTGACTCGATCTTTAAAACCGAAGCGGGTAAATTCCAAGCGGTGATCGATCAGGTGGTGGAATGCCACAAACGTGAACAACCGGTATTGATCGGTACGATCTCGATCGAAAAATCCGAACTGTTATCGAAACTGCTTTCGAAACGTGGCATCAAGCACAACGTGCTCAACGCCAAACACCACGAAAAAGAAGCCGAAATCGTAGCGCAGGCCGGCAAACGCGGTGCGGTAACCATCGCCACCAACATGGCCGGACGCGGTACCGATATCAAACTCGGCGGCAATGCCGAATTTTTGGCCAAATCCGAAATGCGACGCATGGGTATGTCGGAAGAACTAATCGCCGAATCGACCGATTTCGGCAATACCGAAGATCCGCAAATCGTCGAGGCGCGGGACTTGTTCCGTAAACTGGAAGATAAATACAAAGCGGAAATTCAGCCCGAAGCAGATGCGGTACGGGCGGCCGGCGGTTTGTTTATCCTCGGTACCGAACGGCATGAATCGCGCCGTATCGATAACCAGTTGCGCGGCCGGTCCGGTCGACAAGGTGATCCGGGTGCGTCGCGGTTTTTCCTGTCGCTTGACGACGATTTGATGCGGTTGTTCGGCGGCGATCGGTTGACCATGATCATGGATCGACTGGGTGTGGAAGAAACCATGCCGATCGAAAATAAAATGCTGACCACTCAGATCGAGTCGGCGCAAACCCGCGTGGAAGAACGCAACTTCGGTATTCGTCGCAACGTTTTGCAGTACGACGACGTGATGAACCGGCAACGCGAACTGATCTATTCACAACGCGATACGGTGCTCCGCGGTGAAAGCGTGCGTGACAGTATCATCAAGATGATCGAAGAATGTGTCACCAGCAACGTGCACCGGTTTACCAGCGACGAAACGCAACACGATACATGGAATTTAGATAGTTTGCGGCAATATTTTCACGGGTGGTTGACCGGCAACAACGATTTGCGATATACCGCGCAACAATTAGAAGATTTAGAACGTGAAGATATCGTACAAATGTTGTTGGATCGCGCGATGAAGATCTATCACGCAAAAGAAGAAAAATACGGTGAACAAACCATGCGCGAACTCGAACGCGTGGTCCTGCTCAAAAACGTTGACCGGTATTGGATGGATCATATCGACAACATGGATGAACTGCGCAAAGGTATTCATCTGCGGTCATATGCTCAAAAAGATCCGGTGGTGATGTATCGACTGGAAGGGTTTGATATGTTTGACCAGATGGTCGATTCGATCCGCGAAGATACCGCTCGGATGGTACTGACGATGGAGCTGCGCACCAAAGAAGAACCGAAACGCGAACAGGTTGCAAAAGCGACGTCTGCCTCTACGTCCGACGGAACGGCGACGAATCGCACGGTACGCAAAACCGCCGCACAAAAGATCGGTCGAAACGATCCTTGTCCCTGCGGAAGCGGTAAAAAATACAAAAAATGTTGTGGGCGCGACGTGGCGGACGAAGCTTGATCGCGCGAAAGGACGGTTACTGTGAAACTCGGAATTGTCGGATTGCCGAACGTCGGTAAATCCACCCTCTTTAACGCCATTACCAATGCCGGTGCGCAAAGCGCCAACTATCCCTTCTGCACCATCGACCCCAACGTCGGGGTGGTATCGGTGCCGGACGAACGGTTGGATCGTTTGGCGGAACTGTATAACCCCGACAAATACACCCCGGCGGTGATTGAATTTGTCGATATTGCCGGTCTTGTCAAAGGTGCCAGCAAGGGCGAAGGGCTGGGCAACAAGTTCCTCGCCAACATCCGCGAAGTGGATGCCATCGTGCACGTGGTACGTTGTTTTGAAAACGACGATATCATCCACGTGGAAGGCAGCATTGATCCGTTGCGCGATATCGAAACCATCAACCTCGAACTGATCTTCTCGGATATGGAATTGGTAGAACGCCGCATCGATCGCACCGCCAAAGCGCTAAAGGGCGACAAGTCGTTGCAAGGGGAACTGGATTTCTTTAAACGGGTGCTCGCGGCATTGGAAGACGGCAAGCCGGTGCGTTCGGTGGAATGTTCCGATGAAGAACGCGCGATGTTGGCCGACACGCCGTTGCTCACCGCAAAACCCATCATTTATGCCGCTAACATGAGCGAAGCGGATTTCGCCGGCGGCGACTTGGACAATCACGTGCACCTGCAAAAGGTGGTCACGCTCGCAAAAGAGGAACACGCCGAGGTACTGCCGATCTGTGCGCAGATCGAAGCGGATATCGCGGATATGGACGACGAGGAAAAAGCGATGTTCTTGTCGGAACTCGGCCTCGAAAGCGCCGGTCTGGATCGGTTGATCCAAGCCGGATATCGCCTGCTTGGCCTGATCTCGTATCTCACCGCCGGACCGCAAGAGGTGCGTGCTTGGACCATTACCAACGGCACCAAGGCACCGCAAGCCGCCGGTAAAATCCACACCGATTTCGAACGCGGATTTATCCGGGCCGAAGTCATTGCGTTCGACGACTTGATGGCCTGCGGTTCTATGGTAGCGGCCAAAGAAAAGGGATTGGTTCGTTCGGAAGGAAAAGAGTACGTCATGAAAGATGGCGACGTGGTATTGTTCCGGTTCAACGTGTGATGATAAACATACAAAAAGAGAGTAGTCGAAAGACTACTCTCTTTTTTGGTATCGATATTAAACGTTGCCGCTGACATCCACAGACAGCACCTTATAGAACAGGTGATCTTCGCGTTGCGGCAGGTTTGTCGCAACGGTCGATGCGATCTGATTTTCGGCACACGGCACAAAATCCGGCGTACTCGAGGCATATACCCGGTAATAACAATGCGTCGGATCATCCACCGTCTCCCACCGCAAAACGCCATCTTCCACACCCAAAACGTTCGCGAAAACCGACGAGGTTTTTTCCACATAATCGGTGGTGAAAAAGGTCACGCTTTCCGGTTTTAAGGTATATGTGACCGCATCTGGTTCCAACTGGCAAGCAAAGTCCTGAATATCCGCAAACTTGTTTTCGGGAACCGCGTGAGAATCGTACTCGATCACACGGACCGGCTTGTTAAACAAATCGGTATCCAATGCAATCTCAACTGGTTTGCGATGACGGTTAACCACACCAAAACTGACCGAATTGTCTTTGTTCAAGATAGCGCAGCACCGCAACATCGGATCGTCCGTTTGGATTTCTAACACCTTGGAGTTGCGTTTAAACAACTTTACCAACGGTGCCAAACAATAGTAGTGCGGTTTCGCCGAATGATCGCCGTCATCTTCCCAGCGGAACAACCCCCACTTGTTATATTTCGAATCGGTCGTCCAACTGACAAACTTTTCCACTTCGCCCCATGTTTTCGCGTACCCTTCTCGTTCCGAGTAAGCACAACTATACGGATCGGGGTAATCGGTATAACTCCAAAACGCCAACGAAAAAATGCCGGCATTGATGGCAGAAAACACCATTTCCGTCAACATGAGGGCACTCTTGGCACACTCATCGTGGTCCACGTGATATTGGTTAACATCGATCACAATGCCTTTCCCAAACGTTAATTGGTTGGACGTTTTCTGAATACCGATCTCACCCAAGATCACACGTTTGCCAAAATCACGAATCGCCTTTTGCACAACTTCATAGCACTTATCGTAAAAGAAATCGTAAAATTCCAAATCGTCAATGTCGTGCGCCCGTTCGTAAATATGCAAACAATAATCTTCCGTAAGTTCGCTCATGTTCTCAATGGCCCAATCCATCGTATTCCAACTCTCATATTCGGAAGCATCGGTCGCCAGCAACCCGATGTCCAAATCGTGGTTTTGGAAAGCGCGGTACAGGGCCGCGTGATACTTTTTAAACGTGGGTAGATCGTTCAACAACGCTCCCCATTGCCGACGGCTCATTTCATTGGAAAAGCAATAATACCGAACGTGGTTGACACCTTTTGTTTTGATCAGATATTCCAGTTTTTCCGCCACGCGGTTACCGTACTCGGTGATTTCCTCATCCGAAAAATGCAACTTGCCCTGAGCCGCCGTCAAATACATCGGGGTATCGGTTACTTTTTGCATCTGTTCGTAGTATTCCGCAAAAGCATCCATGGCTTTTTGCGTCCAGTTGTCATATCCGGCGAAGGTGCGCATGAAACCCGGCGAAATTTCACGATAACACTTGCACAACACTTGGTTAAAATGCTCTTTTTCAATCAACGGATATAGACAAGCCTCGTTGTTATGAAATCCCAAACCACCAAACAACGGCGGATATGAGCCTTTATGTATGCGAATCGTTTTCATACGAACTGACACCCCTTCTTTTTTAGAATTCGGATAAAATCTTTCGTGTCATGGTATAAAACACACCTTTTAAGGCTGTGTCTAACCCGGCCTCGCCACTAATCTCCACCGTGTTCGTTAAGCGACCGCAAAGAGCGTCCCGGAACAACGCAAGCGAGGCCGAAACTTGACCACCGAAAAACAGCCGACGAGGTTGATAGTGCGCGATTAGCGGATCCAGCACTCGGCCCAGCGCATCGCCCATTCGTTGGTACACCAAACGAGCATCCAAATCGCCCCGAAAGGCTTGCTCGCTCACTTCTTTTGCCGTCAACCGCTTTCCGGTCAATTCAAAATACGCTTGGCTGATCCCTCGTCCGGATACAATATCCTCCAACAAAACGCCATCAATGGGATGATTGTAAATCACCTCGGCAGGGCCACCGGTCTCACTCACTAACAGGTTCCCGTCGCGCATAATAGCCAAACCAAGGCCGGTGCCGATGGTAATGCCCATGCAATCATCGCATCCCTTGGCGGCCCCTGCCAAAAAGGCATTGGTATCCGACATAAAGGCAATCGGAACATCGATGCCGGCCGCTTTGCGAATCTGCTCGGCAAGCGGTTGTCCGTACAACGCCGCAAATTTGTGCTTCATGAAACTGATGCCGCGACGATAATCGAACGGGCCCGGTGTAGAAATCGCTACAGCCACGATCGTGTGCGATGGTTGAAAATGGCGAATCGTCTGCACATAAGCATTCACAATATCCGTTACCGAACCGGTTTGATCGACCGGCTCGGTATGCACCGGCAAGGGCATGGTGCCGTCCTGAGTGAAGATTGCGCTTTTAAAATAGGTTCCACCTGCATCAATGCACAACACCACGTTACAGGTTGTCATGCTCAAACCCTTCTTTCAAACAGGTCTTGTGGACCGTAACGGGTTGATTTCCTAAGTTGATGATCTTGTACCGACCAACCGAAGCCGGAACCAAAATAATATCCAAATAATTCTGTTCGTAATACTCATCCGGATTTTCACACGACTGCACACGAACTTTTTCGCCGTTAACCAACGATAAAACGTGGAATTTTCCGTTGGTATCATCCTCGATTTCGGTTTCGAATTCCAAGTGACGCAACGAGAAATACAACAAATCGTGTTCACCAATGATAGATTCTGACCAACCGTCGCCCTCTCGAATCACGCGCGGCGCTTGTACCAGGTTGTCCAGCACCCAACTCTTATTTCGGGATTTGGCCAGCACGCGATCCCCATGATACGTATGGATCGGACGCGGCACGCCGTCGATGTCCAAACGTAGATAATCGTACAATTTATAGGTGTACGAACCAACCGTTAAACTGCCGATCTCCAACACAACCTGATTGCGACCGGACGAGTGAATCGTGCCGGCCGGGATCAACAGTTGCCGACCGGGTTTCGATTCCACCGAGTTAACGTAATGATCGTGGTCAATAGTACAATGTTCGGTTTCCGAACGCCTTGCCTGATCCATAAATTCTTCCGGATCGATCTCGTCTTGGAAACCAAGATACGTTTTCGCACCGTGTGCTGCTTCCACGATATAATAACTTTCATCTTGACGGCCAAACTCATTAAAGTTCTCTTTGTTATATTGACTGTCGGAGTGTACTTGAATCGACATGTTACCAGACGAATGGAACGTATCGTCATAGTTGAAACGAATCGGGAAATACCCACCGAATTTTTCTTGACACGCCTTCCCCATCAAGCGTTCCTCTTCCGCTTGCAATAACGTATAGAACGGCATTTCGAAAATATGCTCGCCCAGCTTTGCTTGCACGCTGACTTCCATGGGAATGAAATCGAACACCCACGCAATATTCCGCATCTCGTCACCGATGTTGCGCACGCGTTTGACGTATTGGCCGCCCCATACGCCTTCCAAATACACCGGTTTATTACGGAACGGACGTTGAGCCATTTTTGCGCACAACTCCAAGAACGCCGCTTTCGGAAGCATTTTATAGCAGGTAATATCCGTGCCGTCAATATAAAAATCAACCAGTTGATGGTTCATCAATTGTTTGCGCAGTTCTAACCCGATCTCAAAATCGATATAGTATGCACGACGCATCATCCGCTTGAACGGACGCGCCTCTTTATCACCAATATTCACCATCCGACCGGTTTTGGCGCGAATCGGGGCCTCCTTCGGGGCCAGGTCAAAGTAGCAGATATAATCCGCTGCTTTGCGCAGTTCTTCCGAGAACGCCGAACCGAAACCATATACCAGCACATTACAGGTGCGTTCCTCGATTAACCGAAGCAGATCTTGATACCGATCCATATCGAATATGTTATAATAACCGCCTTCTATACGGCGTCCAAACAACAAGATCGGATCTTTTTTCAAATCCGTAGGCAAATACGCCTCGAATTCTTGTTCCAGTGTCTTAGCACTTTTATAGTAGTCAGCCACATTCACCAGCATCAACGGTTTTCCGGATGTTTTGGCTAAACTGCTGCACATGTTCACAATCGGCGAAAAATCCGTCGACGGATAACCTTCGAACAAAAACACGGTGTTATCGGTCATGTGCCGCATCAATTCCTCGGCGATCGAAACCGATCCCATTTTCAACGATTGGACGCACGCTTCCGATACTTGCGGATAGTTTACGGCCCCTTTTTCATTATACGGATGGGGATTAAACATAAAACTCATAGCAATTTCCTCCTCTTTATTTGCTAAACAACCTGTTTGATTACAGTATATTTAGTTTATTTTGGGAAATCAATGCAATATATCACCCATAAATATCAATATATTGACTTTCCTTTAGAGAACGTTTATAATAAAACCTATGAAACAAGGAACGGATGGCGAGCATGAACTATTTTTTTAATCCCAGTGTTTTAGAGTGTCGACGATTTGTCACCGAGAATCGTCAATTCTCCTCAGAACGCATCACCAAGGACTACGAATTCGACTATTATCTATCGGGAGATCGGCAGATCTACATTGACGATGAATATTTCCATATCCATAAAGGTTCTTTGGTAACCCGTAAACCGGGGCAACACGTATACAGTTACGGGGATTATGATTGCTATATTTTAACGTTGGATTTCTCCGGAACCATCCACCGTTCACACTATTCACGCAACACGGCCAGACGGATGCAACCCATCAACACCTCACCTATGTGGGATATCATACCGCCGGTCTTCACCCCGGCTCACGGCGACGACTATGTTCGTATTTTTAAACAACTCGTCGCACCTCCGTTAACCGGTGAACCACACGACAACAAACAGAACCTGATCAACGAACTGCTGCATTTGATCATCACCGATGCACTTCGTGACAAAAGCCATGTCCATGAGCCAAAACCGTTGGATGCCATTGAGCAGGCGTATAAATACATGAACCGACATTTTAAAGAAGCGATCACACTGGATAACATCGCCGATCACGTTCATTTAAACAAAAACTATTTACTGCGTTCCTTTAAAAAACGTTATGGTATCACACCGATCAAATTTTTGATTGGGGTGCGGATGGACAACGCTAAAATGTTGCTTTCGGAAACCGACCTGTCCGTGTCTGAAATCGCGGAACGATGCGGATATAACAACGCCGCCTTCTTTTGCAGTACCTTTAAAAAACTCTACAGTATCACCCCCAACCAATACCGAAACACCTATATGTTGCCATGATAAGGCAAAAAGATAGACGCCCATCACAGATGGACGTCTGTCTTTTCCACCGGCGGTGGCCGAAAGCGTTGCCTGGTCCCTCACCCTTGGTCCGGGACCCCTTCGTACGAGTGCCAATCCGCAACCACGCATAAAGAAAAGAGCGACCGCGCTTTGCGGTCGGGCTTTTCTTTGGTCGGAGTGTTCATAACGGACTTGGATCTAATATTATTTATTTATATTCAAATGATTTGTATAGGCTGTTTCCTGAAGCCATTTGTATATGCCTTGAATCTGATATTTTTTGGGAAATTCAAATTTCCTTGAAGAAACAGATACTCCGCCATTAGCTTTGAAATAAGGTGAGGAAATGAATTCTATATTGAGTTCGCTATCGTCTAAACCAAATCCTGCTGTTTCAGCTGATACATTTATGATAGAGTCAAGATATATGGAGCTAACACGTGCTTTTTGACCGGTTGCACCTTGTTTATCTAAATCAATAATCCGCTTATCAGTAAATATAACAACATCTCTTACTAATACAAAACCAGTATGTATGACTTCTCCATCCATCAAGTACATACCATAATCCTGTGTTAATTTTTCGGGTGTTACTTCGGAAAGATTACCCATCAACCCTTGCATAATGTTACCGCCGATTTTATCCATTAATCCCATTTGTGTTTCTCCTTTCAAGTATCCGTTATGAAACAAAAAAGTGCGCAGCCGAAGCTACGCACCGAAAAACACATAACTCCGATTGCTGCGACACAACTTTTGACAAACCACAAGAGAAAGCCAAAATAGAGAATGTGTTTTTACCGAAATAAAAAACACTTCTCCTATAGTTTGTCCAAATATTAAGTTGTGTCGCACAATTATTCTATCATAAAACAACTAAGTTTGCAACATTAATTAGATAAGTATTGTCCTTATGTATAACGAGCATCGGATTTTGACAGCAAAATCCATAACACACCGAAAGTAACAAGCCTTTCTCAAATATGAGAAAGGCTTGTTTGCGTATAAAATAAAAATTGAGTGTCCATAACTCAAATCCGTTATGAACACTCAATATGGTCGGAGTGGCGGGACTTGAACCCACGGCCTCTTGGTCCCGAACCAAGCGCTCTACCAAACTGAGCTACACCCCGTAATTTTGTCAACTCCGCTATTATACACATCTTTTATCGGTTTGTCAATCTCTTTTTACATAATTTTTGTTTTATTACAAAATGATTTTCCATGCCTCGATGAGACGTTCGGTCGACCATGCCGCGTTGGCCGGACTGGTAGACGGCAGACAGATCGCCGGCGTGCCGGTTTGGCTTGCCAGATACTGTTGATAATACCGCCCAGCGGTTTTGCCGTTGACAAAAATACGGCTGACCGCGCTGTTTTGTAACAAACCGGTTAGATCATTCGGCACCACGTTCCGAATACTGCTATCCGCACTGCCGGTGATGGAACAAGAGGCGATCACATCCCATAAAGCGATGCGATGTTGTTGTAAAAACGCTCGTTTTTGCGCAACGGTTTGCGGAACCGGACAACCAAACACCCCGGCCGTCACCTTCCAAAAGCGGTTTTGAGGATGCCCGTAAAAGAATCCGGCCTCTCTTGATTTAACCGACGGGAAACTGCCGAGAATCAAGATCGTCGAATGCGCATCGTATACCGGCTCAATCGGGTGAATGACGTGGTTGGTTTGCATAGTCTCCCCTCCTTTGACACCTCCTATTTTATAGGAGGAATCTTTTTGTGTCAAACCTCATTTTAACATTGATTTTTGGACACGCTTCCTATATACTAATGCTATATACCCATTTTATAGGAGATGACCAATCGTGACCATCGTCGAACTAAAAACCGCTTTCATCGACTTATACGGCGGAGATGAATCGGATATCCGCTTGTTTGAAGCACCCGGTCGGGTAAACCTGATCGGTGAACATACCGACTATAACGGCGGATTTGTGATGCCGGCGGCACTCACCTTGTCTACCGTGGTGGCGGCGCGCAAACGCGACGATACCACCGTTCGCTTAGCGGCGACCGATCTGCCCGACCGCGTGGTGGCAGATGTGACCAAACTGAACGATTACCGCGATTTAAAATGGGGTAACTATCAACTTGGCGTGATGTATATCTTGCAACAAGAAGGATATGCCGTGACCGGTTGTGACCTGTTGTACGATGCAACGTTACCGTTTGGCGCCGGGTTATCCTCCTCGGCTTCGATCGAGGTAGCGACGGCGATCACCGTGACGGGACTGACCGGCCAACACCTGGACATGGTACAAGCCGCCCTCATCAGTCAACGAGCCGAAAACGAATATTGCGGATGCAACTGCGGTATTATGGACCAGTTTGCATCGGCGATGGGCCAAAAGGATCATGCAATCCATCTCAACTGCAACACCTTGGAATACCGCTTAGTGCCGTTGGCGCTTGGTGCACACAAATTGGTGATCACCAACACCAACAAACCGCACAAACTGGTGGAATCGAAATATAACGAACGCCGCGCTGAATGCGACAAAGCGCTCGCCCTTTTACAAACCAAGAAGCCGGACCTTACAGCGTTGTGCTTACTGACGGTAGAGGAATTCGACCGGATAGCCGACGTGTTGACCGATGACGTGTTATACCGTCGCGCACGCCATGCCGTCACCGAAAATGCGCGCACCATGGAAGCGGTAGAGGCGCTGACCACCGGCCGCATCGCACGACTGGGCGAACTGATGATACAAAGTCACCTGTCGTTGCGTGACGATTACGAAGTGACCGGCGCGGAACTCGACGCTTTGTTCGATGCAGCCCTTACTGTCGACGGTGTGGTCGGAGTGCGGATGACCGGTGCCGGTTTCGGCGGATGTACCGTGGCAATCGTCGCGGAAGATCGCGTGGACGAATACCAAACACGTGTCGCCGAACGCTACACCGCACAAACCGGTTATACCCCATCGTTTTTTATCTGTTCCGCCAGCGACGGCGGTCGCGAGATCGTATAACCATTCGGCACGCCGATACGCCTTGCCAAAAAGGTCAAAATCGGCGTGCGTTTTTGTGGATTTTTAGGCAAAATGCAGAAAAAGCGAATTTTGTCGGTTTTCCCTTGCGTCGTACGGCTTTTCGTGGTATAGTGTTTCTCATAGCGATACACTTGTTTTTGGGTGGTGGACACTATGGAGACAAAACAACCGCAATTATTGTTGGTGCAAGCGGATGTGTTGCCGGAGGTTTTTTCCAAAGTTTTGGCGGCCAAACAGTTGTTACAAGACAAAACGGTTTCGTCGACGGCAGAAGCGGCCAAACGCGTTGGGATATCGCGTAGTGCGTTTTATAAATATCGCGACACGGTATTTGCCTATAACCGGCGGCAGGATGGACAACTGCTTACGTTGCACTTTGTGTTGGATGATAAAACCGGCGTGTTATCGGCGTTGTTGACCACGTTTGCCGATGCCGGTGCCAACATCCTGACGGTTAACCAAAACATCCCGACCGGTGGCGCGGCAACCGTCTCGGTGTCGGCACGGGTGGACGCTCTCAACTGCCCCATCAACGTCTTTATCGAGCGTTTGATGGCGATGGATGGCGTCATTCGGGTAGAACAAATCATTTCCGATAAATAACCGTTTTTCGAAGATACACATATATTAACTCATAGGAGGATTTGACATCATGGTATATGTAGCGATATTGGGACACGGCGTGGTGGGATCCGGCGTTGCGCAGGTATTGTTGGAAAATGCGGATAGCATTACCGGCAAAGCAGGCGATGCGATCCGTATCAAACGCATTCTCGATCTGCGTGAATTTCCGGATAGTCCGTTTGCCGACCGATTCACCAAAAATTTTGACGATATTTTGAACGATGTAGATATCCGCATCGTGGTGGAAACGATGGGCGGTTTACACCCGGCTTATGATTATGTCAAAGCGTGCTTGTTGGCCGGTAAAAGCGTTGTTACCTCGAACAAAGAACTCGTGGCTGCGAAAGGCGACGAACTGTTGGAAATTGCACGGCTTCAAAACGTGAATTTCCTGTTTGAAGCGAGCGTGGGTGGCGGTATTCCGATCCTGCGTCCGTTGGATCAGTGCTTAGCGGCGAACCACGTGCATGAAATCGCCGGTATTCTTAACGGTACCACCAACTTTATGTTGACCAAAATGTTTGAAGAAGGCATGGATTTCGACGATGCGTTGAAACTGGCGCAAAAGCTCGGATACGCCGAACGGGATCCCTCGGCAGACGTCGGCGGCCACGATACCTGTCGCAAGATCTGTATCCTCGCCTCGCTGGCGTTTGGAAAACACGTGTACCCCGATCAAGTATATACCGAAGGCATCGAACGCATCTCGGCTACCGACGTGGCATGTGCATCGGCCTTTGATCGCGTGATCAAACTCATCGGGTTTGTCCGCAAACTCGACGATGGGCATCTGCACTGCTTGGTTGCACCGATGTTGGTATCTAACGAGAGTCTGTTGTCCGGCGTAAAAGATGTGTTCAACGGCATTATGGTACGCGGCGACGTGATTGGTGACGTGATGTTCTACGGACGCGGAGCCGGCAAACTGCCGACCGCGAGTGCCGTGGTCGCGGATATCATCGACGAAGTAAAGCATCTGGAAAACCGCAAAACCGTGTATTGGCAAAGCGGTGAAACCGACTATGTTAACGCGGCCGATGCGGCTGTCGGTGCCGTGATGTTACGGTTCGCGGTGACTGATCGTGCGGCGGCCATCAGCGCCGTGCAAGCGGTGTGGGCCAACGCCAACATTTTAGACGAAGCCAACTCCCCTGCCGGCGAACTCGTATTCATCACCGAACCGTTATCGGGCAAAGCGTTGCGTGACGATTTGACGAAACTGAATCTCGGTGAAGCGCTCAGTTCGATCCGTGTGGCGGATCTGTAAGAGGTGGCGTCATGATTAAAGTTTCAGTGCCGGCATCCAGCGCCAATTTAGGGGCCGGGTTTGACGCGTTAGGCATTGCACTTACCTTATATAATCATATTTGGATGGAAGAAGCGGACGGTTGCATCATCGAAAGTGCCGATAACACGGCGATTCCGACCGATGAAACCAACTTGGTATACCAGGCGGCGAAAACCCTATATGAACATTGCGGAAAACCGTTTCGCGGCTTGTATATCCGGCAAGAAAGTAACATCCCCATGACCAGAGGGCTCGGCAGTTCGTCTGCCTGTTTGATCGGTGGATTGCTCGGGGCAAACACCTTGCTTGGTTCTCCCCTATCTCGCACCGAAATTTGCCATTTGGCCACCCAGATGGAAGGGCACCCCGACAACGTGGCACCGGCTTTGATGGGTGGTTTGGTCACGTCGGTGGTGGAACAAGGGCAGGTATATACGACGAGCCTGCCGGTATGGCCGGAAATCACCTTTGCGGTATTTATTCCGGATTTTCCCCTCTCGACCGAAAAGGCGCGGGCGGTGTTGCCGGAACAGGTAACCCGTGAAGATGCGATCTATAACCTGTCGCGCGCGGCGTTGATGACCGCGTCGCTGTGTACCGGTAGATTGGATAACCTGCGTGTCGCGGTACAGGATCGGTTACATCAACCCTACCGCAAACACTTTATTGAACATCTAGACACGATTTTTGAGATCGCGTATGAAGCCGGTGCGTATGCCGCCGCCATCAGCGGGGCCGGACCGTCGGTACTGGCGATTTTGGACCGGAACAACCGGTCATTTATAGACGATGCCAATCGACAACTCGCCGAACATGGCATCTCCAACTGGCACGTAGCATGTTTTTCCTGTGATCCCGTCGGCGCGACGGTATCCGCAGGTTGAAAGGAGTCATTATTATGTTGATTGTACAAAAATTCGGCGGCAGTTCGGTTGCGGATGCCGAACGCGTACGCAGAGTGGCCGGTATCATCACCGATACCTATAAACAAGGCAACGATGTGATCGTGGTGGTTTCCGCACAAGGCGACACCACCGATGATCTGATTGCGAAAGCACAAGAGATCAACCCGAAAGCCAGCAAACGCGAGATGGATATGCTGATGTCGGCCGGCGAACAGATCTCGATCTCGTTGCTCGCGATGGCGATCGAAGCGATGGGATATCCGGTCATCTCGTTGCTCGGTTGGCAAGCCGGATTCCAGACCAATTCCAACTACATGTCGGCGCGTATCAAACGGTTGGAAACCGAACGTTTGAAAAACGAACTCGATAAGAAAAAAATCATCATTGTGGCCGGATTCCAAGGCATTAACAGCAACCAAGACGTCACCACCCTCGGTCGTGGCGGTTCGGATACCAGCGCTGTGGCGATCGCCGCCGCTTTGAAAGCGGATCTGTGCCAGATTTACACCGACGTAGAAGGCGTGTTCACCGCCGATCCGCGCAAAGTGAAAAACGCACAAAAACTCGAAGAAATCACCTACGACGAAATGTTGGAACTGGCCACCCTCGGTGCGCAAGTACTTAACAACCGTTCGGTCGAAATGGCGAAGAAATACAACGTCGAACTGGAAGTTCTGTCCAGTATCAATCCGGTTCCCGGAACCAAAGTTAAGGAGGCTGTCAAAATGGAAAAAATGCTGATTAAAAGTGTAGCGAAAGATACGAACGTGGCGCGCGTCACGTTGGTCGGTTTGCCGGACGAACCCGGTATTGCGTTTAAAGTGTTCTCGCGTGTAGCCAAAGCGCACGTTAACGTCGATATCATCCTGCAATCGGTTGGCCGTTCGGGCAGCAAAGATATTGCCTTTACCGTTCCGGCGGATCGCGTGGACGACGCGATGGATGCCATCCGCGATTATGCCGAACGCGTCGGTGTTAAGAGCATCACGGCGGATAGTGACATCGCCAAAGTATCGATCGTCGGTGCCGGTATGGAAACTCACGAAGGCGTCGCCGCTACCATGTTCGAGGCGTTGTCGGATGCCAACATCAACATCCAAATGATTTCCACCAGCGAAATCAAAATTTCGGTGCTGATTGCCAAAGAAGATGCCGATCGTGCCGTCGCTGCTATCCACGGCAAACTGTTCTAATAGTAACATAAAAAAGCCTGTATCGCTTTCGATACAGGCTTTTTTGTTATTCCGCACGTAATGCCTCTACCGGTTGTAATCGAGAAGCTTTAACCGCCGGATACGCGCCGAATGCCGCCCCGATGCCTACCGTAAACAGTAAAATCCAGCCGGCACTCGACCACGAGATCACGATATCGATCGGCAACCACCACGAGGCGATCGCCGTACCAATCCAACCAATGGCCAGTCCCAACAAACCACCCACCAACGTAATCCCAGCCGATTCTGCCAGAAACTCGGACAAGATGTGCCGTTTGGTAGCACCGATCGCCTTTTTGATACCGATCTCTTTGGTTCGTTCGTTGACCGATGCCAACATGGTGGTCATGATCCCGACGCCCGACACGATCAACGATACGGCGCCGATCAAGGCAAATATCCATTGGATCATCGATAAAATGCGATTGAGTTGTTCCTTTTGATGGGATAGGTTTTCCGCTTGGAACAAGCCGTTTTCCCCGGATATGCGCGTAAGTGTTTGCTCGATAGCAGCTCGCACCACCTCGGTGTCGGCATCTTCGGATACACGAACCGCCACCTGATTAAATCGGCCGCTACCGGTGATGGATTGCAACGTGGTATACGGCACATACACCATGGTCGGAATATAACCGGTGAAATTCTGCAACAAACTGCTACCGGTTTTGGTGACACCAACCACTGTAAATTCCACCGTCGCCCCATTGATGACCAACCCCAGTGTCTTACCGACGATGTTATCACGCTGATACGTCTTTTGTGCCATCGCCTCATCCACCACACAGACCAAATTGAATCCGTTTATATCGCTGTCTCGTAACAGGCGCCCGTGTATCAATTCCAACGAAATCACGTGTTTCGCCCCACTACCGATGCCACAAATCATCGATTGAATGGACAGGTCGCGAACGAGGGTGCGTCCGTATTCCAAACGAAGCGGCATAGCGGCTTGCACCGAAGCCACGTCGGCGATGGCTTCCAAATGTTCGGTGGTAATGGTTGCCTGACCGACTGTTACGTTCGCCGCACTGACCGACAACCCGTTCATCCCCATGCTATCCATCTCTTGTTGCAGCAGTTGCACACCGGTATCGCTGATGACCGAGATTAAAAACAGCATCAACACACCCACCATAATACCACTCATAGTGAGAAAGGTTCGCAATCCTTTGCGATGCAAACTACGAAACGCGTTTTTTATCATCTCCCACATCGCCTGTCACCTCGTCTGTACCGACATCCCATCCTCGCTAATCACAGCCGGCTCGGTAATAATGCGTTCCCCAGCTGAAAGTCCCGACACCACCTGAAATCCGTCACGCAGTTCCCATCCGGTTTCGATCACGCGTTTAATCGCTCGTCCACGTTGATATACGTACACGTATTCCTGTTGTTGTTCGTCTTGCAACACACAATCGTACGGCACGATCAGTCCGTTCTCCTCGCTATCTACCACGATATCGGTGGTGGCCGTTAACCCCAATCGCAGCGAATCATCCCATTCGGTCGGATCGATCTCTACCACCGCTTCTACGATCGTTTCGGTGGCGGTACCGCTATACTGTTCGGTGGCGGTGGACGAAACCGAAACCACCGTTCCGGCATAGGTGTCTTTGGAAAATGCCACCCCGTGGATATGCACCGGTTGACCGGTTTTAATATATTTCACGTCCTGTTCACCGATCTCAACTTTCACCTGCAACTGCTCGTTTGAGGAAATGACTACACACGGTTTAGCCGATGAGATCACATCCCCTTCCTGCACGGTGATCGAATCCACCACACCGTTGATGGGAGCCGTAACCGTTGTATCAATAGCCGTCGTATCAATCTTCGACACCGTTTGTCCCGATGACGCCAACGTTTCCAAGGTGGCTTCGGTATCTACCGTAAACAACACGTCGCCTTTTTTCACGGCATCTCCTTTTTCCACATACACGGTTTGCGCCACGCACGGCAATTTCATGTAGATATTATCGGTGTCCCCGGTCTGCACCCGTCCCGAACACATGACCGTTTGTTCGATCGGTTGCGCCTGTAACACCTGTGTTGCCACCGTGGGCGGTTCGGGATGTAACCAGCCATCTGTCAACCAAACGCCCACCAGCGCTGCCACTGTCCCCAATGCCAACCACACGTACTTTTTCATATTGTCCGTCCTCCCAAACCGCCGCAAATGCTTTTTTCGTTATTATTCTGTTTGAAAGCCACCGTAAATATGATTTGAATTTTTTTACAAAACCGCCCGATGAGTTTTTTGCGAAATTTTATCATGTTTTTTTAAAAAAACTCTGTACAGATAGCGATTTTTGGTGTAAAATAGGAACATATTTTTAATTGCGCATATCCAATATAAAGGAGCGATTTCCATGAAAAAACTGTACCAAGGTAAAACCAAAGACGTTTACGCACTCGATAACGGGAACGTCATGCTGAAATTCAAAGACGATTGCACCGGTAAAGACGGCGTGTTCGATCCGGGTGAAAACACCGTTGGACTGACCATCGACGGTATCGGCAAAGCCAATTTGCAAACCTCGATTCACTATTTCGAACTGTTGAAACAAGCCGGTATCAAAACGCACTATGTTGATGCGGATATCGACAACGCCACGATGGAAGTGTTGCCGGCCACCGTATTCGGCCATGGTTTGGAAGTTATCTGCCGTTTGGTCGCGACCGGTAGTTTCATCCGTCGGTACGGTGAATATATCGAAGACGGCACCCCGTTGGAAGGCGGTTACGTTGAATGCACCTTTAAGAACGACGAAAAAGGCGATCCGCTGGTCACCGGTGAAGGGTTGGCGGCGCTTGGTGTGATGACACCGGCGATGTTCGAAAGCATGAAAGAACAAACCCTCACCATCACCAAAATCGTGGCAGACGATCTCAAATCGATTGGTTTGGATCTGTGGGATATCAAATTCGAGTTTGGTTACAACAACGATGAAGTGATCTTGATCGACGAAATCGCGTCCGGTAACATGCGCGTGTATAAAGACGGTCAAATTGTCGACCCGGTAGAATTGACAAAACTGATTCTCAACCGCTAATCAATCAAAAAAAAAGACTGGTGAAGCCTCGTTTCACCAGTCTTTTTTATCACTTAAATGGTATCGTCCTCTTCATCGTTGGGACGATTGGGATACGGAGTAGGAAATGTCCACTTGGCTTTTTTTGCTGCTTCCTCCTCGGCGCGGCGTTGTTCGTTGCCTTGATCCACAAATACGGCTTCTTGCTCGGCATCGTCGTCTTCGACTTCTAGACCGAGGGCGCGCAATTTATCCTTATCTTCGCCGGGATGCTCTTTATAATATGGATCGATGAGCAAGGTTTTCACCGACGGGAACACGCAAAACTGCGTCAAATAGGATTGAAATGCCGGAATCCATAGGACGTATAAGAACAACGCTACCGCAATGGCGATATCCATCGGCAGTACCAAGCAGATACCGATGATCGCCGCATATACTGCAACCATAACTACCGAGATAATCAGATTGGGTTTCCAGCAGGAGGCCGCCATAATAATACTGTTCTTATACAATTGTTTTAACGAAAAATGAAAGGTGATCATCAACACATACAGATAATACTGCATGAACACATACAGCAACGCAACCACCAATACAAACGCCATCAGCAAGGTGCCGAACAAGCCGGCAGACATGTTATAGTAGAAATAGATGGCATACGCGAGCGCCACACCAACGATCAGGTTAATCAGGCCAACCGATAACGCCTGTTTCCAGTTTTTGCGGATGGTATCGAAAAAGTCGCCGGCAATAAACGCATGCTTTTCGCGCGCAAAATTGCGGGTTATGTAGGTTAAACCGGCGTTCGCCAATCCCACCGTCACAACCGGTAACGATACCAACACGTACAACATATTGGCGAGAATCAGTTTCCAAAATTTGCGGGCATATATTTCAAAAAACACCGCGATCGGCGCTTTTTTCGGTGCGTTTTTGTCCACACCGGGGCCCGGCTTATCATAATTCGCTTTAAACAAAGCCATCTTTCCACGTCCCTTTTATTTCCTTATACGTTACAGCCAGATCGAACAGACCGTACGCAATATCACCTCGATCAACGACGAAAGTGCCGCGATCCCGACGAACAACAAAAACCGCACCAAATACAGACGAAACGGCAACCACATGCCACCGATGACACCGCCGGGCATCAGCATCCGGCTAAATCGAATCGACATGCGAAACGATTCGGCACAGGCCATCAACACACCGGCCGCCGCCACCAAGCAACGCGGCAACACAAACAAACACGCTTGCCCCATGCCGCCCCATCCTTGCGCATAGTAATACCCTTGTGTTAACCCGATACCGAGTCCAAAAAACAACGGAACCAGCAAAGTAATCGGTACGCCAAACGCCGTAAGACCGGCCAAAAACAACACCAACAACATGGTTGATGGCATTAACATCGATTCACTCCACGCCTCGGCCATCTTGCCAAATGTTGGCTTGACCGCCTCGATAGCAAACGAAAGATGCCCCGTTTCGGTGATACCAATCGTTTGGAACAACGACGAACCACCTATCATACCAACCAACAATAAACTCAAGAACAAGAGTAACAATTGGTTTTCTGCCAAAAACACGCGAAAGGTTGTACTACGTCTTTTTCTCATCCGTCATCCCTGCTTTCCCCATAGTAATACAAGCCTATGATCAAAAGCCGAACGGTATACCTGAGAAAGGTGAAAAAAGCGGATGCCCGGCATCCGCTTTTCGATGTTTATCGATGTTTCTTCCCACCGACGCCAAGCACACCGCCGATCGCACCACACAAAACCGATACCGCGAGTTTAAATAACGCGAAACCGGATTGCACCGTGCCGAACGACAACAGGCCGGCGATCAGCGTGATCAACAAGATCACCAATCCGCTAACACTGCCAAGCACCAAACCGTTTTTGCCGGTGCGCCGCGCGGCGATCCATCCGGCCGAAAGCGCCCCTATTCCCAGTGCCGCCACGCTCACAGGTGACACCGCCGAGTCAGGCCAATCGATAACCGTCATCAACACCGCCGCTATCAATAGCAGTAACGCCGAAACCAAAATGCCGATTCCCACGCCGATGGCGATTGTTTGGATCCATCGGCGAACCGAATGAGCATCGTCTTTCCGTGCGCGCATATCCTCCACACTCCCTCGTATCTGTACTCCTTGGTATCAGCATATTCAGGAGATGGACGGCTTATGCGTTAAATCGCATCAGATATCATCATCGTCATCGTCGTCATCGTCAAAATCAGATGTTTCATGTACGGTATCACAACTTTGCAATGCCCATTTTTTAAAGGTGAGCTTGTTGCGATCGGCACCGCTTTCGATGGTGATGGTGTCTTCTTTCACCGTGACCACACGACCGGTAATACCGCCAATGGTGGTCACTTCATCACCAACGCGAATGTTGTCACGCATTTGTTGTTCTTCTTTTTGACGTTTTTTCTGCGGACGGATCATCATAAAATACATGAGAACCACGATCAAAATCAACGGCAAAAACGAACCGATCATCGACAAGGTGCTCGCTTCACCGCTAGCCGGCGTGGTTGTATCTCCGGCAGCCAACAAAATTCCGTTAAATAACATACTCTTATACCTCCTGAAAAGTTCTTCCTCACTATACCATATTTTGGACCGTATAGCAAGTCCGTTCTCAAAAATTTAACAAATCCGTTTTAAATTCGTTCGTCAAGAATCGGCACGTATTGTTCATAAAACGATTGGAACGTGCCTTTTTCGATGTTGTCACGGATGCGTTCCATAAGCGTATTATAGAAATAGAGATTGTGCATCACGCAAAGTCGCATCGCAAGCATCTCGCCGCTTTTAAACAAGTGCCGGATATATGAACGCGAATACCGCCGGCAGGTCGGGCAATCGCATTCTTCATCGATGGGACGATCATCCCGTTCGTATTTTTGGTTGAGCAGATTGCGATGTCCTTGCCAGGTAAACACGTGGGAATGTCGCGCGTTTCGCGCCGGCATCACGCAATCGAACAAATCAATGCCGCGTGCCACCCCTTCGAGGATATTGACCGGCGTACCTACCCCCATTAGATAACGCGGTTTATCGGTCGGCATGTGCGGTGTGACCGCATCCAAAATCCGGTACATATCCACGGCCGGTTCGCCAACCGCCAATCCCCCGACGGCATATCCGTCCAGTCCCATTTGCGCGATCTCTTTTATGTGCGCGATACGCAAATCTTCAAAGGTACACCCTTGGTTGATACCAAACAACAATTGTTGACGGTTTAAGGTAGTGGCATCTTCGTTCAGCCGCCGCATCTCGACCTGGCAACGTTCCAACCATCTGGTAGTACGGGCACAAGACTGTTTGGAATAACTGTATTCAGCCGGATTGGCGACACATTCGTCAAACGCCATGGCGATGGTGGACGCGAGGTTGGATTGAATGCGCATGCTTTCTTCTGGTCCGATAAACAGTTTTTTGCCGTCCACGTGGGAGGAAAAGGTAACCCCTTCTTCCTT
This sequence comes from Acutalibacteraceae bacterium, assembly GCA_045544455.1. Taxonomy (GTDB): domain Bacteria; phylum Bacillota; class Clostridia; order Oscillospirales; family Acutalibacteraceae; genus JAZPYZ01. The sequence goes on from JAZPYZ010000019.1 coordinate 285,803, forward strand.
GATCTTGCGCAATCCCGCCAGCGAAAACACCTGAAACCCGCCACTGTCGGTAAGCACCGGACCGTTCCAACCGGTAAACCGGCGAATACCGCCCATATCACGCACCAGCTCGTCGCCCGGACGCACGTGTAAGTGGTAGGTATTACACAACTGCACCTGACATTTCAGGTCAACCAGATCATGGGCCGATACCGCGCCTTTGATGGCACCGCAGGTCGCAACGTTCATAAACGCCGGCGTTTGGACCGTGCCGTGCGGCGTAACAAACTCACCGCGTCTGGCGGCCCCTTCGGTGGTTAAAATCTTCATAATAGTCTCCGTTTCTGTGTGGTTAAATCGTGACGCTTACTGGATCAACATCGCATCACCGAAACTGAAAAAGCGATAACGCTCTTCCACCGCGTGCCGGTAACTGTTCATCGTAAACTCGTAACCGGCCAACGCACTGACCAACATGATCAGCGTGCTTTCGGGCAAGTGAAAATTGGTGAGCAGACCGTCGATAACCTGAAAAGTGTAACCGGGATAGATGAAAATATCGGTCCAGCCTTCAGCCGGGGCGATCTTCCCGTCTTGCATGCCGACGCTTTCCAAGGTGCGACAACTGGTCGTTCCGACCGCAAACACGCGTCCGCCGGACGCTTTGGTACGGTTGATCAGATCGGCTGTAGCCGGTGACAACTCATAGTGCTCAGAATGCATGTGGTGATCTTGGATATCGTCGGCTTTAACCGGGCGGAAGGTGCCGAGCCCTACGTGTAACGTCACAAACCCGATTTGCACCCCTTTGTCGCGCAACCGTTGCAACATCTCCTCGGTAAAATGCAACCCGGCGGTAGGAGCCGCAGCCGAACCGCGTTCTTTCGCATAGACCGTCTGATAACGCCCTTGATCTTCTAACCGCTTGGTGATGTAATGCGGCAACGGCATCTGCCCAATGCGTTCCAAAATCTCGTAAAACACACCGTCGTAACGAAATTGAACCAAACGGTTACCGTCGCCGACGATCTCGAGCACTTCCGCTTCGAGCAAGCCGTCACCAAACGTAAGCACGTCACCCGGACGCGCCTTTTTGCCGGGGCCGGCAAGCACTTCCCACACGTCATGTCCCCGGGGAGTCAGCAACAACAATTCCACCGCACCGCCGGTACCTTTTCGGTGTCCGTAAAGGCGCGCCGGCAGCACCCGACTATCGTTTAAAATCAGACAATCGCCGGGTTGCAACAAGTCTTCCAAATCGCGGAACTGACAGTCTTTTGTCTGTTGATTTTGGCGGTCCAAAACCAACAACCGAGAGGCATCGCGCGGCTCGATCGGCTCTTGCGCGATGAGTTCCGGCGGTAAATCGTAATAAAAATCGCTTCGTTTCAAATTAAAATCTCCTTTTTTATGAAAAAAGGCATTAAATCCCTTGTGATTTTATTGACAAAGATAATAGTATAATGCTACAATGTTAGGCACGAAAAGTCAAGCATTTGTGCGAATTTTGAAGGGATTGAAGACACATGAAAAAGTACAAAGTCGGTATTGTTGGCGCGACCGGAATGGTCGGTCAACGGTTTGCGATTCTGCTGAACGAACATCCGTGGTTTGATGTCACGGTGTTGGCAGCAAGTCCCCGTTCGGCCGGGCAAACTTACGAACAAGCTGCCGGTGGTCGCTGGGCAATGCCGGTTCCGATGCCGGAGAAGATGAAAGACATGGTGATCGTGGACGCGTCGGATGTAAACGCGGTCGCATCGCAGGTGGATTTCGTGTTCTGTGCGGTGGATATGAAAAAAGACGAGATTCGTGCGCTGGAAGAAGCGTATGCCAAAGCGGAATGCCCGGTGGTATCGAACAACAGCGCGAACCGGTTTACCCCGGACGTGCCGATGGTGATTCCGGAAATCAATGCCGATCATCTCGAAGTCATTCCGGCACAACGGAAACGTTTGGGCACCAAACGCGGTTTTATCGCCGTAAAATCCAACTGCTCGTTGCAGAGCTATGTGCCGGCGTTGTATCCGTTGTCGAAATGGGGTATCAACAAAGCGCTCGTTTGCACCTATCAAGCGATTTCGGGTGCAGGCAAAACCTTTGAACGGTGGCCGGAAATGGTGGATAACGTGATCCCCTATATCGGCGGCGAAGAAGAAAAATCCGAAAAAGAACCGCTGAAGATCTGGGGCCGTGTGGAAAACGGCGAAATCGTCAATGCCGAATCGCCGGCGTTTACCGCACAATGCCTGCGTGTACCGGTGAGCGACGGTCACTTTGCAGCGGTGTTCTGCTCGTTTGACAAAAAACCCACCAAAGAAGAAATCTTGAATGCTTGGAAAGAATTTTCCGGCGAACCGCAAGCGTTGGAACTGCCGAGTGCGCCGAAACAATTCTTGCATTATTTTGAAGAAGACAACATGCCGCAGACGAAACTGCATCGCGGTTTGGAAGGCGGCATGGCGGTCTCGATCGGTCGTTTAAGAGAAGATTCGCAATACGATTACAAATTTGTCGGCTTGTCGCATAACACCCTGCGCGGTGCAGCCGGCGGCGCGGTGCTTCTCGCCGAATTGCTGTGCGCGAAAGGATACATGGACTAACCGGCAAGAAAGGCTGGTTTCGATATGAGTAAACACACTCTTTTCACCGGCACCGGTGTGGCACTTGTCACCCCGATGCAGGAGGACGGAAGTGTACATTACAGGAAGTATCGAGAACTAATTGAACGTCAAATTGATGCCGGCGTGTCGGCCTTGATTGCGGCCGGCACTACCGGAGAAGCCTCTACTCTATCTCGCCGAGAACTCGCCGATTTGTTCACCGCCACGGTCGAACAAACACGCGGTCGCGTACCGGTGATCTGCGGTACCGGCACCAACAACACCGCCGCTACGGTGGAGTTGTGTGAACTCGCTTACGATTGTGGTGCGGATGGGACCTTATTAGTCACACCGTATTACAACAAAACGTCACAGCAAGGGTTGATCGAACACTATACCTACGTGGCCGATCGTGCCAAACTGCCGATGATCGTATACAACGTTCCGTCAAGGACCGGACTGGATATATCGCCCGAAACGGTATGGACACTCAGCCAACATCCGCGGATCGTAGCGATCAAGGCGGCCGGTTCGAACCTGTCGGACGTGGCACAGATTGCTGCCGGATGCGATATCGACATATATTCCGGTAACGACGACCAGATTCTACCGGTTCTGTCGCTGGGCGGCAAAGGGGTAATCTCGGTAATGGCAAACGTGGCGCCGCGACAAACCGCCGCCATCTGTAACCGATGGTTTGCCGGGCGACCGGCGGACAGTTTGCGGTTACAACTCGAATGGTTGGATCTGGCTAAAGCATTGTTTTCGGACGTTAACCCGATACCGGTTAAACAGGCGATGAATTGGATGGGCTTAGAGGTCGGCGCATGCCGATTGCCGCTTTGCCGCATGAACGAAGCCAAACAAGTTGGTTTGCGTGCGGTGATGCAACAACATGATCTTATTCCATAAACGAAATCCGTTGTCTTTCGACAACGGATTTCGTTTTTTCTCTTTTCATTTGCACACCGATATAGTATAATAAACATATTACAAAACAAAGGATGTGAAACGGATGTTACAGACGGTAATCGGACCCAGTGGAACCGGCAAGCTGTTCTACGTATATCAACAAATGGAACAACAGATCAACGCCGGATTTGATAAACCGATTGTATTGATCGTGCCGGAACAAGCATCCTTTGAAAGTGAACGGTTTTTACTCGATCGATTAGGCCCGGACCGCGCTCAGCGCGTACAGGTACTGAGTTTTACCCGTTTGGCCGAAATTGTGTTTCAACAGGGTGGCGAACCGGTTGGCAAACGTTTGGATGACGGATCCCGATTGTTGTTGTTGTCGCACGCTATGGAACAGGTGGCCGATCATCTGGAACTCTACCGTGAACAAGCTACACGCACCGATTGTTTGGACCAGATGGCGGCCATGATCGCCGACTGCAAACGCGCCGCCGTATCCGGCGAAATGCTCGATGCGGTCGCTGAAAAACTGACCGGCGGTGTTTTACCTCAAAAACTGCGCGAATGCCGTTTGATTTTCGACGCATACAACGCGTTACTCGCGACCGGATACGTGGATCCGCTGGATGACTTATCCGCCGCCACCAACCGACTCGCACAACATCCGATATTTGCCGAAGCGCACATTTTTGTGGATTCGTTCAGTGGGTTTTCGGCGTGCGAATTCGATTGCCTGGAAGTGTTGATGAAACAAGCCCGATCCATGACGGTGACGTTGTGCACCGATACGCTGCAAGCGGCCGAAGCGGATCGCGGTATTTTTGATCATCCGATCCAAACGGCACACCGTTTGATCGAGATCGCCAACCGCCATCACATTCCGGTGGCAAAACCGATCACTCTTACCCAAAACCGGCGTGCCGCCAACGAAGAATTGGCACTTTTGGAACGGCATTTGTTTGATTTGGAGCCGATGACGTTTGATCGGCCGGTGGAACATATTACCGTGACGGCTTGCCGTGATATTTGGAACGAGAGCGAAACCGCCGCGCGGATCATTCGTCGCTTGGTGCGCCAAGGATACCGGTATCGCGACATTTCGGTATGTGCGCGCAATCTGGAAGCGTATGACGGCATTTTGGACACCGCGTTTGCGCGGATGGATATTCCGCTGTTTCGTGACGACGTTGACGATATCATGAGCGACTCACTCATCACGTTGGTTCACGCCATTTTGCAGATCATCTGCGGCCATGCCGATACCGATCTGTTGATGGCGATGGCGAAAACCGGTTTGTTGGGTGTGAGCACCGCCTCGTGTGCGGCACTGGAAAACTATGCCTTTATGTGGCGGATTCGCTATTCCGCGTGGGCGCAGGAGTGGCGTTTTAACCCGGACGGCATGACCATCCGGGAACAGGCCGACACCGACAAGCGGTTGCGGTATCTTAACCGATTACGTCGGCGTATCATCCAACCGATCAAACGATTAACCGGTGATATCACCGGCTCAATAACCGGTTTGGCATTTTCCGAAGCGATCTATCGGTACCTGCAACGCGCACGCGTTGACCGAATGGTCACGATGTTTGCCACGGCTCACCAAAAAGCCGGTCGGCACACCGAGGCGCACCGTTTGATGCGTGTGTGGGAATTGTTGATGGAACAACTGGACAAGATCGCTACCTTGTTCGGCGACACGGCCATGCCGCGCGAACGGTTGGCAGAACTGCTGACGGTAGCGTTACAGTCGGTCGAGTTTGGAAAGATTCCGCAAACCATCGACACGGTTCAGGTCGGTAACCCCGATCGGATGCGATTCTCGCACCCGAAAGCGGTTTTATTGCTGGGCGCAAACGAAGGCGTGTTCCCTGCCGCACCGACACAAACCGGCTTGTTTAGTGAGCCGGAACAACGGCAACTGGCCGCGCATGGTTTGCAGCTGAGCGATTCGTTCGATCTGCAATTCTCGCAAGAGCGATATTATGCGTATACCGCCATTTCCGCGCCGAGCGAGCAGGTATACGTCTCGTATTTACAAGTGAATGGATCCTTAGAACCGTTGTATCCGTCTTCGTTGGTACAATCCATTCGCACCATATTCCCACAAGTGACGTCGTCCGTAGTGGACGATTCTCCTATCCCCGAAAACGTGAAAGACGCGTTTTCGTTGTTAGCAAGAGAACACGCGACCGGCACGGCACACGCCGCCTCGTTACAACACGTATTAGAAGAACAACCCGCATACGCACCGCGTTTGGAAGCGCTTCGCCGCACAGCGGCACATGCACCGATTGCATTCCGTGATCCGGCTAATGCCAAACGCTTTTTCGGAACGAACATGTGGTTGTCACCGTCCAAAGTCAACCGTTTCCACGAATGTCGGTTTGCGTATTTTTGTGAATATGGGTTGCACGTTTCCAAACGCAAAGCGGCCGAACTGGACGCCTTGCAATTCGGGACGGTATCCCACTACGTTATGGAACAACTGTTGCCGGTATACGTGAAAAACGGTGTAACCACCGTGCGCAAAGCACAAGTGGCGGCCGACGTTGATAAAACCGTTATGCAGTACGTTGATGAATCGTTTGGCGGAACGGCCGATAAACCGGCACGGTTCACCTATCTGCTGACACGCCTGTCGGCAACCTGTACCGCCTTGATGTGGCAAGTGGTGCAGGAACTGCGTCAAAGCCGGTTTGTGCCGGTGGACTATGAGTTGAAGATCGGGCACGCCGACGACGATGAACCGCATATCGATCCTATCGTGTTGACCTTGCCGGACGGCACGACCGTGCGGGTGCAAGGCACTGTTGACCGCGTAGACGTGTGCGAACTCGACGGCGAATCGTACGTACGTGTCATCGACTATAAAACCGGATCTAAAGAGTTTCGGTTATCGGACGTGGCCGAAGGCATCAATCTGCAAATGTTGATCTATCTGTTCTCGATCTGTCAAAACGGCGAGAATCGGTACGGGCGCGTATCGCCGGCCGGCGTATTGTATCTGCCGGCAAAACTGCCGTATCTGAAATGCGATCGACAGATGGATGACGAAAAAGCCAACGTCGGACAGATCAAGCAAATGAAGATGAACGGATTACTGCTGGATCATCCGGCCATCGTTGCCGCTATGGAACAAGATGCGGCCGGATTGTTTGTCCCAGCAAAGGTCAACGCGGCCGGACAACTCGATGCGCGCTCTTCGGTCGCGTCGCTCGAACAATTCGGCATATTGAAACGCAAGATTGAAAAGATCCTCATCAATATGGCAAAAATGTTGCACGACGGCGATATGGCCGCCGTGCCGATGATGAGCGACCGGTCGGCGTGTGACTACTGCGATTTTCGCGCGGTATGCGGACGAGAACCGGACGATCCCGTGCGCCCAATTTTGAAACTCGATAATCGCACGGTGTTCGAACAGTTACAAGCCGAGGAACAGGAGGTGAACGCGCGTGGCTGATGTAAAATGGACTCCTGAACAGCAACAATGTATCGATGCGCGCGGCGGCACCGTATTGGTTTCGGCGGCGGCCGGTTCCGGTAAAACGGCAGTGTTGGTGCAGCGGGTGCTCGGGCTTATTACCAATACCGATCACCCGATCGATATCGATCGATTATTGATCGTGACCTTTACCAATGCGGCGGCGGCCGAGATGAGACAACGCTTGTCCAACGCCCTATCCGAACGGTTGGCGCTGGATCCGCATAACGCGCACCTGCAACGGCAACAACGCCTGTTGCCGAACGCCCATATCAGTACGGTGCACGCCTTTTGCGGTAAACTGTTGCGCGAATATTATTATCTGCTGGATATTTCTCCACAATATAAACTCATCGATCAAGCGAGCGAAGAGTTGTTGAAAGCCGAAGCGATGGCCGAACTGTTGGAGCAACGGTACACCGAAAACGATCCGGCTTTTATCCGCTTGGCAGATGCGGTTAATACACAAAAAAGCGACGACGTTCTGACGCAAACCATACGGCGTATTCATACCTTTATTCAGTCATACCCCTTCCCCGACCGGTGGTTAGATACACACGAACAGTCGTACGACGACACCGTGCCATTTGAGCAAACCCTCTTCGGTTCCTTGTTACTGAAACATATTCGCGAGCAAATGGCTTTTGTTGCGACGCAACTGGATGCCGCGTACCAACTGGTCATCGGCGTACCGAACATAGAAACCGCTTACGGCGAAACGATCGCACAAGAATCCCAGCTGATAGCGACGTTACAAACGCAACTCATCGACGCTTCGTGGGACGAGGCCGTTCGTTTGATCCAAACCGATGTGTTTGGTCGGTTGAGCCCTTTAAAGAATTTTGAAGACCTTGCTTTGAAAGAACAGGTAAAATCGTTGCGTTCAGAAGCCAAAGATGCCTTCTCGGCGTTACAAACACAACTGGGGCCGGTGGCCGAACATGCTGCTGATGATCTGCGTTATCACGCGGAATTGGTGCACGAATTGTTTGATTTGGTACGCACTTTCAGCAAACGATTCAACGAGAAGAAAACGGCGAAACGGTGGTTGAATTTCAACGATCTGGAACATTTGTCATTACGGTTATTGGTAACCGAAGACGATAACGGACAACTGAGTAAAACCCCGATCGCACGCGAGATTGCCAATCGTTTTGATGAAATTTTGGTAGATGAATATCAAGATACCAACGCCACACAAGAGACGTTGTTCAGCGCCATTTCTCACGAGGAAACGAACCTGTTTATGGTGGGAGACGTCAAGCAAAGTATCTACGGGTTCCGTCAAGCAATGCCGGAATTGTTTTTAAACCGGCGCAAACGGTATCCGACCTATGACGGCAACGTCTTCCCCTCAACCATTACACTCGGACACAATTTCCGCAGTCGACCGGAAGTGACCGAAACGGTCAATTTCTTGTTCCGGCAATGGATGACGGCCGAGTTGTGCGGCATGGACTACGATCAACACGAAGCCTTGGTACCGCGCGCATCCTATCTGCCGCAAGACGATCGCGAAACCGAACTGATGATACTTCGACGCGGTGACGACGATTCCGACGTTGCTGAAGCACAAGCGATCGCCGACCGGATCCATCAACTGAAAACGTCTTTCTCGGTGGATGACAAGGGCACGTTACGACCGTTGCAATATCGCGACGTTGTCATTTTGCTACGCAGCAGAAAAACACACGCGCAAGTCTATGTGGACGTGTTACGAAAAAACGGAATCCCGGCCTATACCGACGAGCCGGCCGGATTCTTTGCGGCGCCGGAAATCGCCTGCATGTTATCGTTATTACGCGTGATCGACAACCCGGTACAGGATATTCCGTTGCTTTCGGTGCTCTTCTCTCCGTTATTCGGGTTTTCGCCGGATGATCTGGCGGCTATCCGCACCGTCGATCGAAGAAGTCCGTTATTTGTCGCCGTGCGAAAAGCCATTCGATCCACCGAAATCGATGACGATTTAAAAACACGGTGTCGCGCCTGTTTAGCACAACTGGACGCGTTCCGGAAAGCATCCGTATCGATGCCGGCCGATAAACTGATTCGGTTGGTGTTCGAAGAAACCCGCTATCTTGATTTGGTACGTGCGCAAAAACGCGGTGCGGCTAAAGAGGCAAACCTGCAACAGTTATACGGACACGCAAAACAGTTTGAACAAAACGGATTTCGTGGCCTTTCGGCGTTTATCCGATTTTGCGACCGATTGGAACAACAAGGGTTGGACATGGGGGCCTCAAACACTTTGGAACAAGACGATGCCGTGCACGTCATGACGGTGCACCATTCCAAAGGCCTTGAATTCCCGGTGGTGTTTTTGGCACGTATGGGCGCGTCGTTCAACACCAAAGCCGAAGCCGAGAATTTGTTGTTACACAACCGTGTGGGGCTGGGGATGACGCGACGCGACGTGGAGAAGCGACGACAGTATGACACCTTGCCGCACATATGTGTGAAACAAGCGATTCGCAAAAGCGATCGTGCCGAAGAGTTGCGTGTGTTATACGTTGCGATGACGCGTGCGCGTGAAAAATTAATTTTGGTGATGTCGGCACAAAAGCCGGAAAAACTGTTGTCCGACGCGCAATTTGCCGTGCGCGGTGACGCGCCGGTATCGGCGGCGTATTTGAATTCCGCTTCCTCTATGGCACATTGGTTGATAGCCGGCATCGTACGACATCCGTCGGTACAAAACGCGTTTCCGTTAGAAACCGAAAAAGCCACTACGCTACCTTGTGAGACGCCGATATCCATACGTATCATCGAACCCGACTCGGCCGAAGATCGGCCCGATATCGTGTGTGACCAACCGATCGCAAAAACCGTTGCAGAAGACCGACAACTAACCGAGACGATGCGCGTACATATGGCGTATCGTTACCCGTATGAAGCGGCCATGTCGGTGCCCACTAAAGTGGCGGCTTCCCATCTGCCGGGCGAAGAGATGTTTGCCGGAACGATGCTGTGCAAGCGGCCGGCATTCGCACACCGAGATGCCCTCACCCCCACCGAACGCGGTACCGCGGTGCACACCTTTATGCAGTTTGCAGATTTCGAGAACGCCAAACACGATTTGAATCAAGAAATCGATCGATTGGTGACGGCCGGACGATTGACACCGGTACAAGCCGGTGCGGTCGATGCAAACAAGGTTCGTACGTTTTTAGACGGTGATCTGTATCGTCGGATGCGTGCCGCCAATCAGGTGTGGCGCGAATGGCGGTTTAGCATCGAATGGCCGGCTTCTCGTTTGATGCCGCAAGCCGTCGACGTGACCGATACTGTCACGGTACAAGGGATGATCGACTGTGCATTTTGCGAAAAAGACACACTGGTACTGGTGGACTACAAAACCGACCGCGTAAAGAATGGGGAAGAATTGGTTGATCGGTATCGTGAACAACTGGCTATCTATGCCGATGCTTTGCAACAAATCCTGCACCTGCCGGTCAAGGAAATCTATCTATATTCCTTTGCACTGGGCAAACCGATTCCGGTAATATTAGCAAAATAAGCAAGTCGGTAACGCTGTTCGCGTTACCGACTTGCTTATTTTAAATATAAAAAAGAAAAGAGAGGCGTTTCTTTGAGTTGTAATTCTTGAATTATATTGTATAATATAATCAGAAGCATTGGAGGTGTAGTAATTGAGAATACAATTTATTGGAGCGACTCACGAAGTTACAGGAAGTTGTACTCTTTTGGAAATCAACAATAGATACTTTTTGGTTGATTGCGGAATGGAGCAAGGTAAGGATATTTTCCAAAATATCAGCTTGCCGATTGCCGCAAATCAAATTGATTCCGTTTTCTTGACACACGCACATATTGACCATTCTGGTATGCTGCCAAAGTTATATAAAGACGGTTTTAACGGAAAAATCTATGCAACCGATGTAACCTGCGATTTGTGTGATATTATGTTACGTGATTCCGCACACATTCAAGAAACCGAAGCAAAATGGCGTTCCAGAAAAGCAGAGCGTGCAGGACTGGATACCTATGAGCCTGTATACGATATGCAGGATGCAGTTGGAGCTATTTCACTATTTCGCAGATGCAACTACGGCGAGATTATATATCCGGCCGAGGGAATTGAGTTACGCTTTACTGACATAGGCCATCTTCTTGGCTCAGCTTGTATCGAGCTTTGGCTGACCGAAGGTACTGTGCATAAAAAGATTGTTTTCAGTGGCGATGTCGGTAATACCAATCAACGCATTATCAGAGATCCGCAGCAAGTAGCAGAAACGGATTATCTTGTGATTGAATCCACCTACGGTAATCGTCTGCATTCCGCCGACCGAAGTAACGTAATCCACGAGCTTGCAGGATATATCCAAAAAGCATTAGACCGTGGTGGCAATGTTGTTATCCCTTCGTTTGCTGTCGGTCGTACACAGGAAATGCTATATGCTATTCGTGAAATTAAGCAAAACGGACTTGTAAAGGGACATGAACATTTTCCCGTTTATGTTGACAGTCCCCTTGCCGCAGAAGCAACTGCAATCTTTATGCAATGCAATCCCGTTTGTTTTGATGAAGAAACTCTTGCTCTAATTAAGCAAGGCATTAACCCTATCTGGTTTGACGATATCCGTATGTCTATGACATCTGAGGAATCAAAACAAATCAACTTTAACAATGAGCCCAAAGTCATTATTTCTGCAAGTGGAATGTGTGAAGCCGGTCGTATCCGTCATCATTTAAAGCACAACTTATGGAAAGAAAACAACATTATTCTTTTTGTTGGTTATCAGGCAGAAGGCTCTCTCGGTCGCATACTTTTAAACGGAGAAAAATCTGTAACTCTTTTTGGTGAAGAAATTTCGGTGAATGCAGAAATTTGCTCACTCCACGGAACAAGCGGTCACGCAGATCAAGCCGGTTTGCTTTCTTGGATAGAGGGATACGAAACAAAACCTGAGCTTATCTTTGTGAATCACGGTAATGAAGATTCCTGCGAGGATTTTAAAGATTTGCTCATTCAAAAGGGTTATCGTGCCGAAGCACCATTCAGCGGAACCGAATACGATTTAGCCACGGGAAGAATGACTATTTACACCGAAGGTAAACCCATTGACCGAGTGATAACCTACAAAGGCAATACTCGTGCCGATGTAATTTTCAATGAGCTTGTCGCAACAGCCGAAAAACTATTGACTATTGCTAAAGGGCGCCGTGGTATGACAAATAAAGAAAACGCAAGACTGACTTCTCAAATTCGAGAACTTTGCGAAAAATATAAAGATTAGAAAAGAGGTAATCCAATGAGGATATGTGTATATGGAGCAGCATCCCCAACAATCGATAAGGAATATATTGATTTGGTTGAAAAAATGGGACAAGAAATGGCAAACCGAGGTCATTCACTTGTGTTTGGCGGCGGCGGTAACGGTCTGATGGGTGCCGCGGCAAGAGGTGTAAAATCCGGCGGAGGTTACATTTTAGGTGTTATTCCTAAATTTTTCGAGGAAGAAAAAGTTGAGGCTATATGTGATTTTTGCGACGAGCTTATACAACCTGATACAATGCGTCAGCGTAAGCGGTTAATGGAGGATAATGCAGATGCCTTTATTATAGTTCCGGGTGGCATTGGGACATATGAGGAGTTCTTTGAAATCCTAACGCTGAAGCAATTATGCCGACACAATAAACCAATTGCACTCTATAATATAATGGGATATTATGACGATATAAATTATGCAATGGAACAGGCTATGAAGAAAAACTTCATTCGTGATAATTGTAAGGAATTATATTATGTTACCGACGACCTTAATGATTTGCTTCGTTATGTTGAAACTCCGGTTGAGAAAATAAGAACGATAAAAGAATTAAAAGATGGCTAAAACGCCGAGCACTTTAATGATCAACACAAATCATTGTGCTGAACATTTTTATATGACACATTTTCTAATATAACTACGGCAAATTCGCCATAATACATTTTAAGGAAATTTGATAATGCTTTTCTTTTTCTTCTCGGCATAAGCGAGGGTTATTTTTGTTCCGCTTTTTCTACCTTTTGGGGTGTACTCCTCTTTATAATAAACAATGCAGAAACGGCTATTTTCTATCATCTCACAGTTGCGCTTTACATAATTTGCTTTACCTGCACCGAGCACCGATTTTGGAAAATAGGTATCCTCATAACTTTCTAATAGGTATGCTTTATAGCTTTCATCAATATACGGATATTCTGCCCTCACAAAAATTCTTTTTATGTGAGGGTGCTTTTTCTTTGTTTCGGTTACTATATCATAGCAGAGATCCAACAATATATTGTTTTTACTTTTTCTTCATCAGTATCACAATAGACGCAAATTTCGTCAGCAAGTTTAAGGGTGTTCGCATCCCACAAGGTTGCTTGACCGTTTGTAAGAGAAACATCAACCTGTCTGTAGATGAAAATATATGCCGAGAAGAGCAATGCCACAATTGCCGTGGATACCACCAACACATAAATTTTCGTCAATAACTTATCTTTACGAGTAGCGTTGGCTAAAGCAACAAAATACATAAAGACAATACCGAGTGATATGATTGCTAAAATGGGAAATACTCTTCGACAATAAATCGCATAAGCAATATTCATACAAGCAATGAGTATCAGCGAAGTATAAACCGTCGATCTCATTGCTTTTGAATTTATCTTAACTGTTAAAAACAAAGTTGGTAGAACCGATAGTAAATAGAATACCTGTAGAGTGGGAGAGAGAACAAGAAAGTCTCTCAAGTAAAATCCCAACATTAAATTATATGTAAGTGCAATGTTAAAGAAAATAAATCTTGATGTATTAGTTTTAGATGCTTTTTTAGTCTTCATTTCAATTCTCCTTTCATGTACGGAATTCATTGAAGAGAAGAAGTGGCAGTACAGAGCAAAACACTCTGTACTGCCACAAACAAAGACTTATGTATGATCATTTAAGAAAACAACAAACCCGAACGTTTCACCGATTGGTAAAAGGTTCGGGTTTGAATGCTTTGGTGCCGGTGGCCGGACTTGAACCGGCACGGTATCACTACCACAGGATTTTGAGTCCAGCGCGTCTGCCAATTTCACCACACCGGCATGAACCGTTTATGAATTATACACTATTCCCTTCCAAAAATCAAGGGGTTTTTGAAAATATTTTTGATGTTTTTAAAAACATCCATGATTTTGCGTTGGGACACATTGCAAGCGGAAACGTTGTGTGCTATAATAATCGATATATGATTATAGTTAGAAAGGAGAGATGGCATGAACACGTTGTTGCTTTTTGGTTCGCCACGAAAAGGCGGCATCACCGAACAGATGGTGGAACGATTACTTAACGGCGTGTCACACACCCGTATCGACGCGTACAAACAATCGGCAAAGCCGTGCACCGATTGCCGCGGTTGCTACCGTGACGGCATCTGTGTGCAACGCGATTTGGATGACTTTTACGCCGCCCTTGAACAAGCCGAACGACTTATTATCGCGACACCGGTATACCATCTCTCGTTTCCGGCACCGCTAAAAGCTTTGTTAGACCGTACGCAACCGTATTGGGCCACACGGTTTATTCGAGGAGTGCACCCCCCTATCGCCGTGCCCAAACAGGTGATCTTGTTATCCCATGCGGATAAGGACGTTCACGCCGGTGACCTGCTCAAACAACAACTGTCTCCGGCGCTGACGGTACTTAACGCCAAATGCGTCGCACAAATTCATTGTGCGACATCCGGCGATACCTTACCGGACAGTACGGCCTCGGAAATCGACGAATGGGCCGACCGGTTGCGAAAGGAGTCTGTTGGATGAAAAAATTAACCTTAAAAGAGCGACGCGCCAATCGTCGCGAATCCCTAAAAGAGCAGATCAAAAACCATAAACGCCTGTTTATCGTATACATGGTGTTGCGGTTGGTTGTGATCGCCGTCATGATCGCGCAATTTTTTAACGGCAACTACGAAAACGTGTTTTTGTGCGTTCTAACACTCATTTTATTCGTGCTCCCCTCGTTTGTGGAACGCAATTTTCACATCGACGTGCCGGACACGTTGGAAGTCATCATTTTGCTATTTATCTTTTCGGCCGAAATTTTGGGTGAAATTCAATCGTATTATATTGCGTATCCGTTTTGGGACACGATGTTGCATACCACCAACGGATTTTTAGCGGCAGCCATCGGCCTTTCTATGGTGGATATTCTTAATCGAAATGAGCGCTTTTCGTTCCAGTTGTCCCCCGCTTTTATGGCCATGGTCGCGTTTTGCTTTTCGATGACCATTGGCGTGTTGTGGGAGTTTTTTGAGTTCTTTATGGATTATTTCTTCCTGACCGATATGCAAAAAGATACCGTTATCCAGGCTCTGCACACCGTATCGTTAGATCCGTCTCATACCAACCGGGTAATTTCGGTGGAAGAGATCCGCACGGTATTTATCAACGGGCGCGAACTAGGGCTCGGTGGATATTTGGATATCGGGTTATACGATACCATGAAAGATATGTTCGTCAATTTTATCGGCGCGTTGGTATTTTCGGTGATCGGTTTTTTCTATGTGAAAGAACGAGATACCAAAGTCGGCAAGATTGCCAAAAAATTCATTTTACAGATAAATCACGATCCGGACGATTCTGGCGAATCGGTTTCCGACCAATCCGATCAAACGGACGGTTGACAAACACGGTCTCTTTCGCTATAATATTCGTTTGGCGAGGCTTAGAATTTTGTATGGAGTGAGTAAACTATGGCACACCAAAAACAATACGATACCGTTATCATTGGAGGCGGCATCGGCGGCTTGATGGCGGCGTATCGTTTGCATCAAAACGCACCGGAGATGCGTATCGCCGTGACCGAACGCGGTAACACACTCGAAAAACGTCATTGCCCGGCGAATAAAAACAAAACCTGTATTCACTGCAAAACCTGTAGTATCACCAGTGGTTATGCAGGGGCCGGCGCCTTTTCGGACGGTAAATTCAATCTCGGCACCGCTTACGGCGGCACGTTGGGCGAAGAACTCGGCGACGACGTTGCCAACGCCTATATCGACGAGGTCGATAAAATTCTAACCAAATACTGCACCTCCGGTCAACCGAAGGTGTATCGATCGAACGAATCGCTGAAACTGAAATGTCTGCAAAACAACCTGCGTTTGTTGGATATGAACGTGAAACATCTCGGCACCGACAACAACTACCTTACGATGCAAAATCTTATCCAGGCCATTGCCGAATCGGGCGTGGATCTGTTCGCGTTTTACGATTGCACCGCCATCGAGCGTGAAGAAGACGGGTATCGTTTGGTGTATGCCAACGGCGAAGAATTGTACGCCCGATATATCATCATTGCAACCGGTCGCAGCGGCGCCAATTTCGTGTCGCACGTGTGCCATGCCTTTGATGTGCCGATGCGCTCGAACCATATCGATATCGGTGTGCGTGTCGAGATGAAAGATATCATTTGGAAAGAGTTTTCGGATCAAATTTACGAACCGAAAATCCTGTATAAAACCAAAACCTTTGAAGACCGGTGCCGGATGTTCTGCTTTAACAAAGGCGGTTTGGTATCGGCCGAAAACAACCACGGCATTATCACAGCTAATGGGCACTCGTTTGCAGAAGAAAGCAAAAAAACCGACAACTGCAACTTTGCCATTTTGTCGAGTATTCGGTTTACCGAACCCTTTGATCAACCGACCGAATATGCCGAAAACATCTCGCGATTGGCCAATATGATTGGCAACGGCAACGTGTTGGTGCAACGGTTTGGCGACTTGATCCGCGGACGCCGTACCAACGCACACCGCTTGGCACAAAACACCGTTATCCCGACGTTGCGCGCGACGGCCGGCGATATTTCGCTGGTATTACCGCACCGTATTTTAACCAACATCATCGAAACGATCTATGCGTTGGACCGCGTGGCACCGGGTACCGCCAACGACGATACCTTGTTGTACGGATGCGAAAGCAAATATTATTCGATTCGGCCGGTGTTTAAAAACGAGACGTTTGAACTGACCGACGGCATCTATATCATCGGGGATGGCAGCGGTATCTGCCGTGGCCTGTCTCAATCGGGCGCCATGGGCATTTACGTCGCCGACTGTATTACCAAATCATGATTTCAAAACCGACAAGCCAAATTGGGTTTGTCGGTTTTTTGCACAACCAAATCCCCTCTGACTCACTCCCTTTTTGTTCGTAAGTTAGAACCAAAAAAAGAATGTCGGATTTTGTTGACATCCGCGCGCGTGTGTATTAAAATAGAGACATATAAACTGGATAGTTTTTTCGTTTACCAATATATGTTCGGATGTTCTAAAGACGGCCCGAACGTTTCTACCGTGACGCCGCAAGTCATGACTATTGGTGGTATGGCAGAAGTATTGGTAAGCAGATGGACAAGCCATCTGTTTTTTGTTATCTGCGAAAAACGTCCGATGCAAGGAGGTACTGCCGGTTTGAAAGCGTTAGAAGATAAGATTTTGCGGGAAGGCACTGTGTTGCCGGGCCACATTTTGAAAGTCGGCTCATTTTTAAATCAGCAGTTAGATTCCGATTTCTTGATGGAAATGGGACAAGAGATCGCGCGGTTGTTCGCCGAAGATAACGTCACCAAAATCCTCACCATCGAATCGTCCGGCATCGCGATCGCGGTAGCGGCCGGCATGGCGATGCACGTTCCGGCGGTGTTTGCCAAGAAAAATAAATCCAGCAACGTATCCGGCGAAGTATTTAAAACCGTAGTACATTCGTATACCCACAACACCGATTACGACGTCGTGGTATCGAAAGAATACTTGGGCCCGAACGATCGCGTGTTGTTGGTGGACGATTTCCTGGCTAACGGCAAAGCGCTCGAAGGGTTACGGGATATCGTGATGCAATCCGGTGCCACCCTCGTAGGGGCGGCGATCGCGATCGAAAAAGGATTCCAACACGGCGGCGATACACTGCGTGAAAACGGCGTGCGGGTAGAATCGTTGGCGATCGTAGATCAAATGGACGACAACGCCGTATATTTTCGCCGATAAATCGACGAACCCGTTTTAAAGTGGTATGTAATTTTATTTACATAAAAATTTTTTCAGGAGGTCAAGTATCATGAAAAAACTCATTGCTCTGCTTCTCGCGGTTGTTATGCTGCTCACGCTGACGGCTTGCGGAGGCAAAACCACCACCGAAGATAAAAAAGATGATCAAGCGGCTGAAAAGCTGAAGGTCGGTTTTATCTTCCTGCACGATGAAAACTCCACCTACGACAAGAACTTTATCGACGCGGCTGTCGAAGCTTGTAAGAACATGGATGTTGAAATGGTGCAAAAAACCCAAATCCCGGAATCCAATGCGGCTTATGACGCAGCGGTCGAACTGATCGAAGTCGAAGAATGCGACATCATCTTCGCGGATAGCTTCGGTCACGAATCGTTCTTGATGCAAGCGGCAGAAGAATATCCGGAAGTGGAATTCTGCCATGCGACCGGTACCCAAGCTCACACCAGTGATCTCGACAACTTCCACAACGCGTTCGCTTCGATCTATGAAGGCCGTTACATGGCGGGTGTCGTTGCCGGTTTGAAACTCAACGAAATGATCGAAAACAAAGAAATCACCGAAAAAGAAGCCAAAATGGGCTATGTCGGTGCGTTCACCTTCGCGGAAGTTATCTCGGGTTACACCTCGTTCTACCTGGGCGCGAAATCGGTTTGCCCGTCGGTTACCATGGATGTCAAATTTACCGGTAGCTGGTACGACGAACAAAAAGAAAAACAAGCTGCTCAAGCTTTGATCGACGGCGGTTGCGTGTTGATCAGCCAACACGCTGACTCGATGGGTTCCCCGACGGCTTGCGAAAACGCGAAAGTGCCGAATGTTTCCTACAACGGTTCGACCGCGGCTGCTTGCCCGGAAACCTTCCTGATCTCGTCCCGCATCAACTGGGTGCCGTACTTCGAGTACATGATCACCCAAGTGCAAAACGGCGATGCGATCGACGCTGACTGGACCGGCACCTTGGAAACCGGCTCGGTTGTTGTGACCGAACTCGGCAAAAACGTTGCAGAAGGCACCGCCGACAAACTGGCGGCTGTTGAAAAAGGCCTGAAAGACGGTTCGATCAACGTATTTGATACTGCCAACTTCACCGTGGGCGGCGAAACGCTGACCTCCTATAAAGCGGATGTCGACTTCGACGCGGCGTATGAAAAAGACACCGAAGTTATCGAAGACGGTATCTTCTATGAATCCAAACATCGTTCCGGCCCGTATTTCGATCTCGAAATCGACGGCATCACCTTGTTGGATCGTAACTACGGCTAATATGTTGCTGTAAATGGGAAAAGGCGGGGCACTGATCTGCCCCGCCTTACCCTACTTTATAAGGTTGAAAATGGTATTGCGGCCATGGCGGCAATGCGGTTTTGAGCATTATGAAGAGGAGGAGCTTAGGTGGCAGTGAAAGCAGCAATTGAACTGAAAAACATCACCAAAACCTTTGGTAGCATCGTGGCGAACAAAGACGTTTGCTTAACGGCTAACCACGGGGAAATTCTGTCCGTTTTAGGCGAAAACGGCAGTGGTAAAACCACCCTGATGAACATGATCTCCGGTATTTATTTCCCGGACGAAGGTCAAATCTTCATCAATGGCGAGGAGGTAACGATTGCCTCCCCGAAAGATGCGTTCGATTACAAAATCGGTATGATCCACCAACATTTTAAATTGGTGGACGTGTTCAGCGCGGCTGAAAACATCGTATTAGGGTTGGACAGCAAAAGCAAATATAACTTAGACGCCGCCGAAGCACAAGTCGCAGAGATTTGTGAACGGTACGGTTTCGAAGTGGATCCTAAAAAGAAAATCTACGAGATGTCGGTATCGGAAAAGCAAACCGTTGAGATCATCAAAGTGCTATATCGTGGCGCGGATATCTTGATTTTGGACGAACCGACCGCTGTTTTGACTCCTCAAGAAACGCAAAAACTGTTCTCGATTTTGCGCCGTATGCGTGATGACGGAAAAGCCATTATCATCATCACCCATAAATTGCACGAGGTGTTGTCGTTATCCGACCGTGTAGCGGTCCTTCGAAAAGGCGAATACATCGGTACGGTCAACACCGCCGAAACCAACGAATCCGAACTGACCGAAATGATGGTCGGTAAAAAGGTTTCGTTGAACATCGAACGCAGCGAACCGTTGGAACCGCAAGTTCGGTTAGAAGTGCGGGATTTGGAATGCATGAACCGCGAAGGCATGAAACTGCTGGACGACGTCTCGTTCAGTGTCAATGCCGGTGAAATCCTCGGTATTGCCGGCATCGCCGGTAGCGGCCAACGCGAATTGTTAGAAGCGATTGCCGGTTTGCAACACGTACAATCCGGTGATATTCTGTATCATAATCCCAAAACCGGCGAAGTGGACGACCTGCGCGATAAAACACCGTTACAGATCCGCGAACTCGGTGTGCGGTTATCCTTCGTCCCGGAAGATCGTCTGGGCATGGGCTTGGTCGGTAGCATGGACATCATAGACAACATGATGTTGCGGAGTTATCGAAAAGGTAAATCCTTCTTCCTGGAACGCAAAGCGCCGAAAAACCTGGCGAACGATATCATCAAACAACTCGAAGTGGTAACGCCCAGCGCCAACACGCCGGTACGGCGGTTATCGGGCGGTAACGTACAAAAAGTGCTGGTAGGCCGCGAAATCGCCGCCTCCCCCACTGTGTTTATGGCCGCTTATCCGGTACGTGGGTTAGATATCAACTCGTCGTACATGATCTATAACCTGCTCAATGAGCAAAAACAAAAAGGGGTTGCCGTTATTTTTGTCGGCGAAGATTTGGACGTGTTGGTAGAACTGTGTGACCGCATTTTGGTTATCGGTTCCGGCCGCGTAACCGGTCTGGTCGACGGACGCACCACCACCAAAGAAGAGATTGGTTTGTTGATGACCAAAACCGACACCGTAGCCGGAGGTGATATCGATGAATAATACCGCGACGAAAAAACACCGCGAACCACTGTTTCATATCGCCAAACGTGCCGATATGGTGTGGTGGAAAGCGTGGATCATCCGATTGATCACCATTGTGGTCGCCTTCTTGGTGACCGGCATGATTTCCATGCTGGTTACCGAAACCCCATTAAACGAAGTGTTTGACAGCATGTTCCGCGGCACGTTTGGCCGTGTGTTTGAAGGGAAATTCAGTTTATTGTGGCGTTTCTTGCAACAAACGGTCATTTTACTGTGCTTATCCTTGGCGGTAACCCCGGCGTTTAAGATGAAATTCTGGAACTGCGGCGCCGAAGGACAGGCGTTGATCGGCGGTCTGTCGGCGATGGTCTGCATGATGCAGATCGGCGATTCCGTCCCCCACGCCGTGCTCATCGTGATTATCATAGCCACCAGCATTATCAGCGGTGCCGTTTGGGGATTGATCCCGGCTATTTTTAAAGCCTATTACAACACAAACGAAACCTTGTTCACCCTCATGATGAACTACGTGGCTACCCAAATCGTTGCCTACTACGTGTATTTGACCGGTAAAGGTTCGGGGATCATCCAACCGGTATCCACCGGTAACCTGCCGGTGATCGGCAATTCCCCATATCTGCTGAACATCTTGGTGGTCGTACTCTTGATGGTAGTCATGTTCATCTACTTGAAATACAGTAAACAAGGCTATGAGATCTCGGTCGTAGGCGAAAGTCAAAACACCGCGCGCTATATCGGCATCAACGTCAAAAAGGTGATTTTGCGCACCATGTTGATCTCGGGCGCGCTTTGCGGTGTGGCCGGCATGTTGTTGGTAGCCGGTACCGACCACTCCATCAACACCAACACCATCGGCGGCCAAGGGTTTACCGCTATCATGGTATCGTGGCTCGGCCAATTCAACCCGTTCATCATGGCATTCATGTCCGGATTGATCGTGTTCTTGGAAACCGGCGCGGCGAAACTGGCCGATGCCAATTTCCTGAACGGCTCGTACGCTGATATCGTATCCGGTATCGTCATTCTGTGTTTGGTCGGTTGCGAATTCTTGATTCGGTATAAACTGATGTTCCGTCACACGAAGAAGGAGGAAAACGCATGATTAAAGCATTTATCACCAGCGCTATCCCCTTGGGTGTGCCGCTGTTATACGGTTCAACCGGCGAAATCGTGACCGAAAAAGCCGGCCATTTGAATTTGGGTATTCCCGGCGTGATGTACGTCGGCGGAATCGGCGGTTGTATCGGCGCATTTTTGTACGAACAATCTTGCGGAAACGTGTTGGAAAACATGAATCCGGCACTCGCGATCTTGATTCCGTTTTTCTGCTCGTTGCTCGGTTCGATTTTGATGGGCTTGATTTACAGTTTCTTAACGGTCACCTTGCGTGCCAACCAAAACGTAACCGGTTTGGCATTGACCACCTTCGGTATCGGTAACTTTTTCGGCGGATCGCTGATCAAACTGACCGACACCGATATGCCGTCGATTATTTTGACCAAAACCAGTTCGTTTTTCCGAACCAGTTTACCGTTTGCAAGCGATCTCGGTTGGTTCGGCGAAATCTTCTTGTCGCACGATTTCCTAACCTATCTGTCGATCGTGATCGCTTTGATCGTATCGTTCGTGTTAAACCGCACACGCGTGGGGCTTAACCTGCGTGCAGTGGGTGAAAATCCGGCAACGGCGGATGCCGCCGGTATCAACGTTACGCGGTACAAATACCTCGCGACCTGTATCGGCAGTGCGATTGCGGGGCTCGGCGGTTTACAGTACGTTATGGCGTATGCCAACGGCGTGTGGTCGAACAACGCGTTCGGTGACCGTGGTTGGATGGCGATTGCGTTGGTTATCTTCGCTTTGTGGAAACCCACTATGGCGATCTTCGGTTCGTTCTTGTTCGGTGCCTTGTGCAACGCGAACAACTACATCACCGGCTTAGGTACAGCGACGCAGGAACTGTTCAAGATGTTACCTTACGTCGTAACCATTCTCGTGTTGATCATCATCAGCACCCGTAAAAAACGCGAACATCAACCGCCGGCATCGCTCGGTTTATCGTATTTCCGCGAAGAACGATAATACGTATTCCTTAACACCGACAGGCAAATCGTCTGTCGGTGTTTTTCCTTATAAAAAGCAAGCTAAAATATAAAATAGTCATTGCAATCCGGGATATAAATGGTATAATAAAGTAAGATATAACCCTTGTGGGAGGCGGTCTCTATTATGAAACATAATCTTTGTATTATCGGATACGGCGGAGTCGGCAGCGGTCTGCATTGCAAAAACGCCTTGACCAGCGACGTTGTCAACCTTGTCGGCATTTATGATATTGATCCGGCCAAATCGGAAAAAGCGATGGCCAACGGGATCCATGCGTTTGGTTCGTTGGAAGAAGTTCTATCAGACGAATCGATCGATCTGGTCACCGTCGCAATCCCGAACGACGTACATAAAGAGGTCGTTATCCGTTGTCTGCAAGCAGGCAAAAACGTGATTTGCGAAAAACCGGTGGCATTGTCTGTGGCGGATCTGCGCGACATGATCGATGCGGCTAATCAAGCCGGTAAATTGTTTACGGTTCACCAAAACCGTCGTTGGGACGTCGACTATTTGGCGATGAAACAGATTCACGACAGCGGCGAAATCGGCCGTATCTTCAATATCGAATCGCGCGTTCACGGTTCGCGCGGTATCCCCTCGGACTGGCGCGGCCTTAAAGAATACGGTGGCGGCATGTTGCTGGACTGGGGTGTGCACCTGATCGATCAGATCCTGCAGATCTATACCGGCAAACTCGAAAAGGTATATTGCCGATTTGACCACATCACCAACAAAGAAGTGGATGACGGCATTCAACTGCACCTGTATTTCGAAAACGATGCGCGCGCCTACGTAGAGGTCGGCACCTACAACTTTATCGAAATGCCGCGATTCTATATGCAAGGCGAAAAAGGTACAGCACTCATCACCGACTGGCGTCAAAAGGCGCAAGTGGTGAAATGCAAAGCCTGGCACGAAAGCGACGTGGTACCGGTTGAAACGGCGGCCGGCGTTACCAAAACCATGGCACCGCGCGATGAAATCACGGTAGACACCTACGAAGTGGACCGTCCGACCTCGGATGTGCACGATTACTACCGCAACGTGTGCGCTGCTATCGAAGGTAAAGAAACCCAACTGGTCACCCATGAACAAATGGTTAAAGTTCTGAAGGTGATCGAAGCAGCTTTCGCTTCGGCCGAGTCGGGATTGCCGGTGGATTTTAACTGATTCCACAAATCGGTCTGCAACAGATACTGTATGAAAACACCGCTATATCGGCGGTGTTTTCTTCTCCTTTGGCGTCTCGTCAAATTAACCAAATTTTCGCAATTATTTTTGACAAATCGATTATTTACAAATCGGGAGTCTGGTTTTATCATAAGATTACCATATATAAGCTCTAAAAAATCTATATAAAAAGGATGGTCAACTTGGATAAGTGGTTAGCAATCATTTCGTTTGTGTGTGCGGCGTTGGCATTGGTGTTTGCCGTTGTCACGGCACGGAAAGTGTTGCGCTTTTCGGAAGGATCGGATCTGATGAAAAAGATCTCGAATTCGATTAAGCAAGGCGCTAACGCGTATCTCAAACGTCAATATCGCATTGTTTTGATCTTCTTCGGCATCATGTTTGTGGTGTTGGGTGTCATGGCATTATGCAACCTGTTGACTCCCTATGTTCCCTTTGCGTTTATCACCGGTGGTTTCTTCTCCGCTTTGTCCGGCTTTGTCGGCATGAAGATCGCTACCGCTGCGAACGCTCGTACCGCTAATGCTTGCCAAGAGGGCCTGAACCGCGGTCTGCGCGTGGCCTTTTCGGCCGGTAGCGTCATGGGCTTTACGGTTGTTGGTTTAGGTTTGCTCGATATTTCGATCTGGTTTATTCTGTTGCGATTTGTGTTCCAACTCGAACCGGCAGATATCACCAGCGCAATGCTCACGTTTGGTATGGGCGCTTCGTCGATGGCGCTGTTTGCCCGTGTCGGCGGCGGTATCTTCACCAAAGCAGCTGACGTCGGTGCCGACTTGGTCGGCAAGGTCGAAGCCGGTATCCCGGAAGACGATCCCCGCAACCCGGCCGTTATCGCAGATAACGTCGGCGACAACGTAGGCGATGTGGCCGGCATGGGTGCGGACTTGTACGAATCGTACGTTGGTTCGGTTATCTCGGCGTGTGCGTTGGGCGTTGCGGCGTTCCAAAGCATGGCCGCTATGGCGTTGCCGATGATGTTGGCCGCTATCGGTGTGCTCTGCTCGATCTTCGGTACCTTCTTGGTACGCACCAAAGAAGGCGCTTCTCAAAAACAACTGCTCGGCGCGTTGTCTCGCGGCACCAACTTCTCGGCGATTTTGATCGCAATTGTGGCGCTGCCGTTGGTGTATTTCGTGTTGGGACAACAATATTGGACGGTGTATTTCGCAGTGTTGGCCGGCCTGGTTGCCGGTGTACTCATCGGCCAAGCGACCGAATATTTCACCTCGGAAAGTTATAAACCCACTCGAAATTTAGCAGCTACTTCCGAAACCGGTACCGCTACCATTGTTATCGGCGGTTTGTCGGTCGGTATGCTCTCCACCCTGCTCCCGATCGTCATCGTGGCGATCTGCATCCTGGTAGCGTATTACGTGTCCGGCGGTGCGGCTAATGTGTCGATGGGCTTGTACGGCATTGCTTTGGCGGCGGTCGGTATGCTCTCGACGTTGGGTATCACGCTCGCTACCGATGCATATGGTCCGGTGGCGGATAACGCCGGCGGTATCGCACAGATGGCCGGTCTCGATGCTAAAGTGCGCGAACGCACCGATGCCTTGGATTCGCTCGGCAACACCACCGCGGCAACCGGTAAAGGGTTCGCGATTGGTTCGGCGGCGTTGACGGCACTTGCACTTATGGCTTCGTATATCGATAAGATCAACACCATCGAAGGCGGTGCGGCGAAAATCGCCGACCTGTCGATCACCAACCCCACGGTATTGGTCGGTTTGTTTATCGGCGCTTGCTTGCCGTTTGTGTTTGCGGCGTTGACCATGAGTTCGGTTGGTCGCGCGGCGCAAAGCGTGGTAAAAGAAGTGCGTCGTCAATTTAAAGAAATCGTCGGCCTGATGGACGGCAAAGCCGATGCCGACTATGCGCGTTGTGTCGACCTGTGCACCAAATCGAGTTTGCACGAAATGGTGCTCCCCACCATTGTGGCGGTCGTTGTGCCGATCGTGGTTGGCTTGGTTCTCGGTTGTACCGGCGTGGTCGGCATGTTGGCCGGTGCTACGGCGTCCGGTTTCCTGATGGCGGTATTTATGTCCAACGCCGGTGGCGCTTGGGATAATGCGAAAAAGTATATCGAAAGCGGCGTGCACGGCGGCAAAGGTTCTGATTGCCACAAAGCGGCCGTTGTCGGTGATACCGTCGGCGATCCGTTTAAAGACACGTCCGGTCCGGCGATTAACATCTTGATCAAACTCTTGTCGATGGTTTCGATCGTGTTTGCCGGCTTGATTGTTAGTTTCTCGCTTCTGTAAAAACAATTCAACTCCTACATAAAAAGGCAGCGGTGTGTTCTCACATGAACACGCCGTTGCCTTTTTATGTTGTGATAGGTATCGGTTTTTACTGGCGATCGTCCTGCCAGTTATGCCACACGTTTTGCACGTCGTCGTTATCTTCGAGCATATCGAGCAGTTTTTCCATCTTGGTCACCAATTCCGGATCATCGATGGTATTATACACATCCGGCACCATCTCTACTTCGGCCGACAGGAAGGTATACCCTTTGGCTTCCAGATCGTCCCGAATACCGCCAAAATCGTCCGGTTCGGTAATGATCTCATACACACCGTCATCGGCGTTAAAATCAGAAGCACCGGCTTCCAACGCGTCTTCCATCACTTTATCTTCCGCCAACCCTTCGGCGTCAATGGCCAAAATGCCTTTTTTGGCAAACATAAAGCCAACGCAACCGGTTTGACCGAGATTGCCGCCGCATTTATCAAAATAGTGACGCATTTCACCGGCGGTACGGTTGCGGTTATCGGTCAACGTCTCGACGATCACGGCAATCCCACTCGGACCGTACCCTTCGTATTGCAACGCTTCGTAGTTGTCAGCGTTACCTTCACCGGAGGCTTTTTTGATGATCCGATCGATATTATCGTTCGGCACGTTGTTTGCTTTCGCTTTCGCGATTGCGTCTTTCAGGCGCGAGTTCGCCGAAGGATCGGCACTGCCGCCCTCTTTTACCGCAACCGCGATCTCACGACCGATTTTGGTAAATATCTTTGCTTTTTGACCATCGGTCTTTTCCTTTTTGCGTTTGATGTTGTTCCATTTCGAATGCCCTGACATGCGTTAAAACTCCTTTATATAAAAATCAAAATTTATCCAAAGACATACCGATAGTAGTCATTGTCTAACATGTTTTTCGCGGCCGTGCGCTTGGCGGAAACGATTTGATTGATGGCTTGCACATAATTGGCTTGTTTTGTCTCGTCCCAAGTCAATCCATCGGCCATAGCGAAGGTTTTGGTTTGCGTATTGTAACGCCCGTACGGCGTAATCCAATGCCACCAACCGCCGTCACCGTTACAGTTCAATATCACCACCGGATCGGCGGAAGATAATATATCGGTTCCCATCAATAAACGAGAATCGTATTCCAACCCGAACAAATTGGATAACGTCGGGAGAATATCTATGCTGGACGCCGGTTTGGTAACACGTACCGGTTCTTCCATACTCGCCGACCACAGAATAAACCCGTTTCGATACAGATCAAAGTTGTCTTGAATATTTTCAACCGGCAGGTCGTACAGTTCGGCCAATTCCGCATCGGAGAGCGCATAGGGATAATGGTCGGCACTCATCGCAAACACAGTGTCTTCGAGTTTGCCGGCAGCATCCAACCGTTCAACCAACTCGGTCAACATCTCTTCAACTTCGAGTTGACACGCGATATACGCTTTAACATTTTCGGTGTATGGCAAATGATCCACTTGATCGCGGTGCTTTTTGCTCATATTATTCCCAACAAAACTGTAGTTGGCATGACCGCTGACCGTCATGTAATACACGTGAAACGGTTGTTCACTGTCGATATAATCCTCGACCGTAATCTGCGCCATTTCCAAGTCCGAACGCGGCCACAAATCGGTCATCTCTAAACCTTGTTCAATCGCTTTGTAACTGTACCCGAAGTTCGGATGGGATTTGTCGCGTCCGTAATAATGGGCGGTGTGGTTGTGATACGCCAAGGTCAAATACCCTTCGTCGCGCAGTTGTGTGCCCAAGGTAAACGGCATCGATTTGCTGCCGCTGATCTTTAAACAATCGGAACAATGCGGTCCGTAATAAAAATTACCGGTCATAGCGGCATATTCGCCGGTTGCTGTGCTACCGCCCCACATCGACGTATAGAAATTCTCAAACACGAACCCTTCGGTCGCCATTCGGTATAACGTGGGCGTGAGTTCGGGATCGATAACCTGGTCGCAAAACCCTTCCAGCGTTAGGAAAATCAGGTTTTTGCCTTCAAACATGCCGGTATACGCGTTGGTTTGTGTGGGTTTCACATCGGCAAAATACTCATGCAGATTCCGAACGACATCGTTGGTCTCGCCGGCAATCAGCGTATCAAAATCGATATCCATCACCTGATCAACATACGTGACCGGCGATTCGTCGACATCGTCTTGCGACATCCCCGGTTGTTCATCGACCAAATCTGATACGTCGCCGGCTGGTTTTTCCACCGTTTCGGTCGGCGTGCCGAAAATCAACTGCGTAAGGTCAATCCGCGTGGTGGTCATCAACCCAAACCGTGCCATCGTCTCGTTGGTATTGATGGTCGTATGATAATAAAAATGATCTCCATAAGCGCTCTTATCACATCCGATGAGCGCCACCGCACCCAGATGCAACGCCACCATCAATACGACATATACGATACGTGCGCGCGCATTGGAACGATAGGCCGGTGCCAGGCGATTTCCCAAAACGGCATATAACACAAGCGGCACAAACATAAGCAAAATGCCGCCTAAATTTTCGGCGATCGTAGTCAATATCTCACGATAAAACTCGGTGAAATTGCCGGCATTGTTTTCCACAATCGACCATGTGAACACCGAACCGAAAAACCGGTCGTACCCAAAATGAAACCCATAAAGAACCGATAACGTGCTCAAGACAACCAGCGTGATCACATGATTGGCTTTTTGGGAAAATGCGGTGCATAACAACACCAACAGCAGGCCGGTCGAAAGCGAAAATAGAATCGTATACACGTTGCAAACCGATCCATACAGCCCGAACCGTATGACACATTCCATAAAAAAGATTGCTAACGGCAAGAACAACACCAGGTTAACCGCGTCGGCCCGTTTGCGTTTCGGTTTGGCGTGGCGGGCCGGCTGACGTTTCCGTGAAGATCCTTGCGGTATAGGGCCAAAATTGATGATCTTTTGTTGCAACCGATCCACCACCTTTCTGTTTTTGACAATATATAGTCATTATACCATGCAATCTTCCTTTTTGCATCATTATTTCACATTTTTTTGTGAATTTTTTGCAAGCAAAACGAAACGTCGCGCCATCAGGATACATACCTGTTTTAGAATAGCATACAATACTATTCCCAAAACTATGACAAAAGGAGTGCGGCCCTATGATCTGTCACGCATCGCTACACGGCACGTCGATTTTGCGGTGGTGGTTAACCGCGGCCAGTATCGGTGCGTTTTGGTTGGGCGGGATGGCGATCGGTTTGATCGGTGGATCGGTGTTTCCGTTTGCCGTATTGGCGGCACCACCGACCGCCATATGGTTAACGGTATATCCTCCTCGGTATATCGAGCGTATCACGGTACAGATCGATACCGACAACGTCTACGTGCAAACCGGCGTATGGTGGCGCAAGCACACCGCCATCCCATTGACCGCACTACGTACCGTAGACTTGATTCAGTCGCCGCTACAACGGCGGTATGGATGTGTGCATATGGTGTTACGATTTGCCGGCGGCATGACCGTGTTGCCGTTTCTCTCCCATAACGACGCACACCGGATCGGCGATTGGTTGGCGTAGAAAGGACTCGATGATATGCGTCCACATCCTCTCTATATCTTTTACAATATTAAACGGTGGATCTTCCTGTTGGCGATACCG
Source organism: Acutalibacteraceae bacterium (assembly GCA_045544455.1). Taxonomy (GTDB): domain Bacteria; phylum Bacillota; class Clostridia; order Oscillospirales; family Acutalibacteraceae; genus JAZPYZ01. Next base: position 315,988 of record JAZPYZ010000019.1, read on the forward strand.
CTTGTTCGCCTCCTATCAACCGCGCCCATCTCACCGGCTCTATTCATCTTTGTGACGTTGCGCGATCTGATTGTGGGAGCCGGGTTGATCGCGATATCCGTAGCGAAATGGCGACGAACCGAATACGATGTCCACCGCACCTTACAGATTCGACAAGGCATCGTCATCCGACGATGCCGCACCTTATCGCCCGACAGTACCGCCATGATTGCGACCGAACTGTCGCCGCTGATGCGGTTGTTTCGATGCCGGCGCATACAGATCAGTACCGCCGGCCGTCGCCGACAAACCGACGCTACGTTATACGTATCGAAACAAAACGCCTCGGCTTGGATCAAACACGAAGTGGGAACCGAGGGATATCACGCGCGACCCGTTCCGGTACTGATTATGGCGATATCCGGTTCCAATGCCGCCGTTGGCGCCTTGACGTTGGTTCCTTTTATTCGACACGCCGCCACCGTATTGGGAGAATCCTGGGCACAAGAATGGTACTCCTTAACCGCCCGATTCGTCGTCTTGGGATTACCGCCCGTGCTCGAAAACATCGCCAATCTCTTGTTGCTCGGTTGGGGCGTGGCGGTGACCAGTAGTTTGCTACGGACGTGGGGATTTCGCGTACATCGGCACAACGGGCGACTGCATATCTTATCCGGTGTGTTTACCAAGCGCAGTCTCCAGATCGATAGCAAATGTATCGCCTCGTTACTGTTGAGACAAACCTTGTTCACCCGTTTACTCGGCCTATATACTGCTACGATATCCTGTTCCGGTTACGGGCGCGAGACCGGCGTGCGGCCGGTATTGATTCCGGCGGCAACCAGACGGGATTTGTGCCACGCGCTCGATCAGTTGTTGCCGCAATTTCCACTGTGTCGGGTGATGCTTCACCCATCCAAGCGCGCATTGCCGCGATACATTTTACCGCCGCTTGGTGTCCTGGTGGCGGCCGGCGGACTATACGTATGGTCGGATGCCATCACCGTGTTCCCCACCTTGGTGGTACTAATCGCCGGTGGCTGGTGGTTTACGGTGCGGTTGGTTGGGTTTTTTCATGCCGGATTCGGTATCCTGAACGGTGCGGTGGTGATGCGCTACACGCGCGGTTTTGCACTATATGAGTTACAGGTTCCGCTGGCATCGGTGGACGGTATTCTCTATCGGCAAGGGCCTTTTCAAAAGCGAAACGACACCTGCCACGTGTTTTTGCTTTGTTTTGGCGAAAAGCAGCGACGGCACCGTTTATTCGGTATGGATCAAACCGCTTTGAAACGATTGTTGGCACAATAGATAAATTTTGCAAGTTTCGGCAATTCTCTTGCATTTTTGACCGTTTCGCTATACAATAGAGCAGATAGGAGATGTTGAAATGAAAGCCAACCTGTCCTCCCTGCTTATTGAGCAGATGCCCGGTTTTTCGAAAGGGCAAAAACGAATTGCAGAATACATTCTCGCACACGACGATGAAGCGGCTTATATGACCGCGCTCAAACTGAGCGAAACCGTCGGTGTGAGCGAATCGACGGTGGTGCGGTTTGCAGCGGAATTGGGTTTTAACGGATATCCTCATCTGCAAAAAGCCATTCAAGAACAAATTCGAAGCAAGTTGACCACCATCGAACGCATCAACATGGCGCGCACCCGCATGACCGATGACGAGGTGTTATCGCGTATTTTGGAATACGATTTGGCGAATCTGCGCCAAACCATGGAAGAATTGCCGCGCGATGTGTTTGCTCAAGCGGTGGATACCATCTGCCGTGCCAATCGTGTGTATATTTTCGGGGCGGGCAGTTGCCGTCCGTTAGCCAGTTTTTTGGCGTATTATTTTAAATTTTTGTTGCCGGATGCGCGGCTGATGTTTTCGGCCGGCGAAAGCGAAGTATTAGAAGAAATGATCCGCATCGATGAAAACGATGTGTTGATCGATTTCAGTTTTCCGCGCTATTCACGCAAGGCGGTCAAGGTAATGGAACTGGCGCATTCGCACCAGGCCAAAACCATCGCCATCACCGATAGCGTGTTGTCCCCTATTGCTCAACAAGCCGATTTCTTGTTGTTGACACACAGCGATATGGCGATGATCGTGGACTCGCTGGTCGCACCGCTTAGTTTGATCAACGCATTGATCGTGGCGGTATCGTTGAAGCGGCAACAAGAAAATCTACCGATCTTGACCGAAATGGAACAACTGCTGACCAACTACGCGGTGTATCATCAACCGATCGCTGCCGGCGAGGAGGACCCCACCGCATGAAACGTGTGATTGTAGTGGGTGGCGGTGCGGCCGGTTTACTGGCGGCCGGTGTGACCGCCGGCAACGGGCACCAGGTGTTGGTGTTGGAAAAGAATCCACGGCCGGCGCGCAAAATGATGATTACCGGTAAGGGGCGTTGCAATTTGACCAATGCGTGCTCCCCTGCCGACGTCATCGCCCACACGCCGACCAACGGCCGGTTCTTGTATAGTGCGGTATCGGCCTTTTCGCCGCAAGACACCATGGACTTGTTTGAACGGTACGGGTTGCCGCTAAAGATCGAACGCGGTAACCGGGTGTTTCCGGTATCGGACAAAGCGGTAGATGCCGTGGATACGCTGGTAACATTTTGTCGGACAAGCGGTGCACAGATTCGGCAAGCGACCGTAACTTCGCTTTGGATCGAAGATGACGTTTGCAAAGGTGTGGTGTGCGATAACAGCGAACGGCTTTCGGCCGATGCCGTCATCGTCGCAACCGGCGGTAAATCGTATCCGGTAACCGGTTCGACCGGCGACGGGTATCGGTTTGCCGAACAGGCCGGCCACACGGTGATAACGCCGCGACCGTCACTAGTTCCGCTCGAAACAGAGGATCTGTGGTGCGCGGAACTGCAAGGCGTTTCGTTGAAAAACTGCGCCCTTACTGTAACCGATACCGTGACCAATAAAGTCATTTATAACGATTTTGGAGAAATGCTGTTTACCCATTTTGGGGTATCGGGCCCGATGATTTTGAGCGCTTCGGCGCACATGAACAACATGCAACCCGGTCGGTATCGGTTATCGATCGATCTGAAACCGGCATTAACTACCGAACAATTGGATGCGCGGTTAGTCAAGGAATTTACCGAAAACGCCAACGCGTCGTTGCAAAACACGATGGGACGGTTGTTGCCACGCTCTATGGTGCCGGTGTTTTTATCGGTATGTGTGCTCAATGGGCAACTCAAATGCCATTCGGTTTTGAAAGAACAACGGCAGAAAATTATAGATAAACTGAAAGGGCTACCGATCACCGTACAAGGATTTCGTCCGATAACCGAAGCGGTGGTCACCAGTGGCGGCGTATCGGTAAAAGAACTCAACCCCAAAACCATGCAATCGAATAAAGTGTCCGGCTTATATTTTGCCGGTGAAGTCGTGGATGTGGACGGATATACCGGCGGGTTTAATTTACAGATCGCTTTTTCGACCGGTTTCGCCGCCGGAAATGCGATATAATTAAAGGAGAATACCTATGAAACAAGTTGCTATTGCCATCGATGGCCCGTCGGGTGCGGGCAAAAGTACCATTGCCAAAATTGTGGCGAAAGAGATGCAGTTTGTGTACGTGGATACCGGCGCGTTATACCGCACCATCGCGTTATTTATGTTGCGCGAACAGGTCGATATTGATCAGCCGCAAGACGTGATTGACAAATTGGACGGGCTTACGATCGATTTACGATACGTTGATTTTACCCAACGGGTGTTTTTGAATGAGGAAGACGTGAGCGATTTGATCCGCACTCCGCAAGTGTCGATGGCGGCATCCAAGGTGTCGGCTATTCCGGCTGTGCGCGCCTTTTTGTTACAGTTGCAACGCGATATGGCCGATAAATATTCGGTGATCATGGATGGTCGTGATATCGGAACGGTTGTGCTGCCGAATGCCGACGTTAAGATCTTTTTATCGGCTACCGCGGAAGAACGCGCGAAACGGCGGTATGACGAACTCATCCTCAAAGATCCGACCATTCAATACGACGATGTGCTGGCCGATATGATCGAACGGGATCACAACGATGCCACCCGTGCCGCCGCACCGCTGAAGGCGGCAGACGACGCGATCATGCTCAATACCACCGGTAACACGTTGGAGCAGTCGGTGGAATTGATCAAACAAGTGATAAAGGATGCCATTTCATGAAAGCTTCTCAAGTAATCGTTAAAATCGCGACGCCACTCGTCGGCTTGTTGTTTCCGTACCGTACCAAACACAAGCAAGAAGCGTTGGAAGCAGTCCGGGATAAACGACACATCATCTGTTGCAATCACACTTCCTTTGCAGATCCGGTGCTGTTGATGGTATCGTATCCCAAGCCCATCTATTTTATGGCGAAAGCAGAACTGTTTCGAAACAAACTGGTGGCGTGGTTTTTGGGAACCGTTATGGGCGCTTTTCCGGTCAGTCGCGGAACCGGTGACGCCACCGCAATCAACACCGCCCGAAAAATTCTAAACAAAGGGCACGTGTTGGGCATTTTCCCGGAAGGAACCCGGTCTAAAACGGGTGAGCTCGGACGCGGAAAATCCGGTGCCGCTTTATTAGCGGCGCAAACCGGTGCTTATGTATTACCGGTCTGTCTGGTGCCGAAAAGCACCAAACGTGTATCGATATTTCGCATGACGACCGCGGTGTACGGAACCCCCCTTTCTCCGGAAGATCTGCACCTAACCGATTCCAAACATCCAGATCTGCGGTATGCCACGCGCAAGATCATGGATGCGATTGCCGAATTGAGGGATACTGTATGAACATAACCGTAACCTTAGCCCCCTCTGCCGGGTTTTGTTTTGGTGTCAGCCGTGCCATTGATCTGGTAGAACAATTACTGGCAGAAGGCAAATCGGTCTGTACGCTCGGCCCAATCATTCATAATCCCCAAGTGGTATCCGATCTCGAACGCCGAGGCGTACGCATTGTGGAAGCGCCCGAACAAGTGCCGAACGGATGGGTGTTGGTGATTCGGTCGCACGGCGTACCACCCACCATATACGATCGGATCAACTCACACGGTTGCGCATATCGCGATGCCACCTGTGTGTTTGTAGACAAGATCCATCAGATCGTGGCGGAACAATCCGCCGAACGCACCTTGATCATCGCCGGCGATCCCATCCATCCCGAAGTGGTGGGGATTCGCGGCTATTGCCAAGGGGATTCGTTTGTGGTATCGACGCCGGAAGAGTTCGAACAATTGGTACAAAACGGCGATATTTTGGATGAAACGCCGATTTTTTTAGTCGCCCAAACCACTTTTAACCGATCTGTTTGGGAAAAATGTGTAAAAATTGCAAAAACCCTCTGTACAAATTCACTTGTTTTTGATACAATATGTAATGCGACTGCAAAACGGCAAAAAGAAGCAGTTGATTTATCGCAAAAATGCGATATAATGGTGATTGTCGGTGGGCGTGAAAGTTCCAATACGGCTAAGTTGAGGGACGTTTGCGAACCGAATTGTCGAACGGTTTTGATCGAAACGGCAGACGAACTTCGATCCGAATGGTTTGACGCGGTACAATCGGTGGGTATTACCGCCGGTGCATCCACGCCCGCAGATATAATAAAGGAGGTTCTTTCAACCATGTCCGAAATTGTCAACAACGAAATCGAAACCAAAGCGGCTCAGCAAGCCGCGCCCGAGGCGTCCGCAGAGGTTGCGCCCCAAAAATCTTTTGAGGAGATGACCTTCGAGGAAGCGCTGGAAGCATCGCTGCAAAGCATGGATGCGAATGACCGGGTGCGCGGTATCGTCGTGGCGATTGCCCCGAACGAAGTGCAGGTCGAAGTGCTTGGCCGTAAACAGGCTGGCTATATTCCTGCTAACGAACTGTCTGCTGACCCGAACGCGGTTCCGTCCGACGTCGTGAAAGTTGGCGATGAACTTGAACTGCTGATCATGCGCACCAATGACCAAGAAGGCACCATCATGCTTTCGAAAAAACGGATCGATTCCCTCAAAGGTTGGGATACCGTGGTCAAGGCGAAAGAAAGCGGCGAGGTATTGGACGGCGTTGTTTCCGATGTGATAAAAGGCGGTATCTTGGCTGTCACTAACGGCGTTCGCGTATTTATCCCGGCTTCTCACGCCAGCGCCACCCGTATGAGCGATCTGACCCCCCTGCGCCATCAAAACGTCCGGTTCAAGATCATTGAGATCAACGAACAACGTCGTCGCGCAGTCGGTTCGATCCGCGTGATCGCGCAAGAAGAACGCAAAGAAAAAGAAGCGGCTTTCTGGGCGCAAGCGGAAGTCGGCCAAACCTATACCGGTACGGTCAAATCCTTGACCTCGTACAGCGCGTTTGTCGATATCGGCGGCGTGGACGGTATGATCCACATTTCCGAACTGTCCTGGTCGCGCATTAAACACCCGTCCGAAGTCGTCAACGTGGGTGACGTGGTCGAAGTGTATATCCGGGATCTCGATCAGGAAAAACGCAAAATCTCGCTCGGTTACCGCAAAGCGGAGGACAACCCGTACGAGATCTTTAAAGCAAAATATGCAGAAGGCGACGTCGTTACGGCGAAAATCGTCGGCATGACCACCTTTGGTGCGTTTGCGCAGATCATCCCGAACGTGGACGGCTTGATCCACATTTCGCAGATCGCCAACCACCGTGTGGAAAAACCGCAAGATGAACTGGAAATCGGTCAAGAAGTCGAAGTCAAGATCACCAAGATCGACCTCGAAAACAACCGCATCAGTTTGTCGATGCGCGCCCTGCTTCCTGTAGAAGAAGCTCCGGCGGCGGAAGAAATTGCCGAAGAAGCACCGACTGAAGAAGCGGCAGAATAATCCAAACACTCAAAAAAGCACCCGTTTTCACGGGTGCTTTTTTCTGTTGGCATTAGGTTTTGTCCCCATTGAACGATTCGATCGAATAAAACCGCATAATCGTGTCACGAGACACCGTCCGGTGAACCGCATCGTACGGTCGAATTTATCCAACCGTTACCCGATGGAAGACTTTCTTGCCTTTTTTAATAACAACATGGCCTTTTTCAAACGCCTCGACCGACACGGTTGCCGCAAAATCGGTAACCTTTTCATCGTCGATCGACACGCCACCTTGTTCGATTAACCGTCTGGCTTCGCCGCGAGACGGTGTGAGTTTGGTCGCCATCAACAGGTCGATCACACCGATCTTTCCATCGACAAACGCGTCTGCGGCCAGTGCAGTAGACGGCATATCGGCGCTGGCAGAACCGGCACCAAACACCGCACGCGCGGCGGCCAATGCTTTCTCCGCTTCGTCTTTACCGTGAACCAGCGCGGTCACTTCGTACGCTAAACGTTCTTTGACGCGGTTGATCTCACTACCTTCGCATTTCGCGAGTTCGGCAATCTCATCTACCGGCACGAAGGTCAGCATATTGAGGCAACGAATGACGTCCGCGTCATCCACGTTACGCCAATACTGGAAGAAATCGTACGGCGAGGTTTTTTCGGCATCCAGCCAGACTGCGCCTTTTTCGGTTTTACCCATCTTTTTGCCTTCCGACGTGGTGAGCAAACCGAAGGTCAAGCCATACACCTCTTTACCGGCTTTGCGACGGCAGAGTTCCACACCGCCAAGAATGTTACTCCACTGGTCGTCGCCGCCGAGTTGCATCAAGCAACCGTTGAGTTGATTGAGGTGATAGAAATCGTAACTTTGCATCAACATATAGTTGAACTCAAGGAATGTAAGACCGCGTTCCATACGGCTTTTTACACATTCGGCAGTGAGCATACGGTTGACCGAGAAATGCACGCCGATTTCACGCAGGAATTCGACGTAGTTGAGATTCATCAACCAATCCGCATTGTTGATCATCACGGCTTTATCGTCGGCAAAATCGATAAAGCGCGACATCTGTTGACGGAAGCAAGCGATGTTGTGATCGATGATTTCGGGGGTGAGCATTTTGCGCATGTCGCTTTTACCGGTGGGATCGCCAATCATACCGGTACCGCCACCGAGCAGGGCGATTGGCTTGTGGCCGGCGCGTTGCATATGCGCCATCACCATCAACTGCACAAAGTGACCGACATGCAGGCTATCTGCCGTCGGATCAAACCCGATGTAGAAGGTGATGGGTTCGTTACCGCCGAGCAGTTCGCGTACCTTTTCTTCGTTGGTGCATTGCGCAACCATGCCGCGCGCTTTGAGTTCGTCAAATACGTTCATTGTTCTCTCTCCTGATTGTGAAATAAAAAAGCCCTCTGTGTCGATCGACACAGAGGGCGAATATACATATCCGCGGTACCACCTCGGTTTACCGCACTCTCTCGACATGCGGCCTCACAGCGCCAAACAGCGCGTCGCGCGGTAACGGGCGCAACCCGTCTTCCCTACACACGCGAGAAACGCGCTTCAGGTCGAACTCCGAGATGTATTTCCCGTAAACCACGCATTGCCTTGCACCAACCGGCAACTCTCTGAACCGCTGATTTTACAGTACTTGTTCCCGTCATCGTTTTGTTCGTTTTCTATTTAACCATACTTTGTCGGCTTTGTCAAGGCGTTTATTTCAGCGTGATGACCGTCACGCCGGTTTCCCCTTCGCCGTACATTCCCAACCGAAATTCCGCTACCGACGGGTGTGTGCGCAGGTGCTTGTGGATCTCAGTCCGCAACACGCCGGTGCCTTTGCCGTGGATCACCGTGACCTGCCCCAAACCGGCCATCACCGATGCATCGATAAACCGATCGACTTCGAGCAATGCTTCGTCCGCGTTGAGACCGCGAAGATCCACTTCGGTTTTAGCGGTACGAACCGATCTCGATACACCGGCCGATCCTGGACGGCGAAGATCGTTTTTCGCGGGTTTTGGCGCTTTTTCCAACCGCAAATTGCTAAGCGGTACGCGCGTTTGGATGATACCGGCCTGCACTTCGACATTGCCGTTTTTATCCGGTAACGCAAGCACCACGGCGGTTTTATCAATATCGGCCAACCGGACCGTGTCCCCTACTTTTAACGGGCGCGGCAACACGTACGTGTCTTGCTGTTGTTCGCGGACCGGATCGACCGTATCGTCCATCGCGCGGATCTGCGCTTTCAGTTTACTTTTGGCATCCGCCAATGCGGCGATATCTTTGGTTTGTTTGCGTAACACGTCGAGTTCGCCCATAAACTGTTCCGCCTGGGTGCGTGCTTGTTCGACAATGCGACGCGCTTGTTCTCGGGCACGATCGATCTCTTTATCGCGACGGTTTTTCGCCTCTTGTACCGTTTGTTCGGCTTTTCGTTTGGCAAGTTCGGCCGCTGCATAAATGTCTTTTGCTTTTTGTTGTTCTTCTTCCAACATTTGGCGCTGGGTATTGAGTTGTTCGATCACCGATTCCAACTGCTGATTATCGCGCGAAACCAACGAGCCGGCGCGCTCCACAATGCCGGATGGCATGCCGAGACGTTCGGAAATGGCAAACGCGTTTGAACGGCCGGGGATCCCGATCAACAATCGATAGGTCGGACGCAAGGTCGCAACGTCAAATTCACAACTGCCGTTTTGTACCCCATCGGTATGGATGGCATAGGATTTGAGTTCGGCATAGTGGGTGGTGGAAACAATGCGTGCCCCTTGTTTGCGCAATTGTTCCAAAATCGCCATTGCGAGGGCTGCCCCCTCTACCGGATCGGTGCCGGCACCCAGTTCGTCCGAAAGCACTAAACTATGTTCATCCGCTTGCTCTAAAATACCGATCAAATTGGTCATGTGAGCCGAAAACGTGGATAACGACTGTTCGATCGATTGTTCGTCCCCGATATCCACCAACACGCGCGTAAATACCGATACCGTACTGTCTCGACCGACCGGTATCATCAAGCCGCACATGGCCATCAACGTAAGCAACCCGACCGTTTTCAGCGTAACGGTTTTACCACCGGTATTCGGGCCGGTAATCACCAAGCAATCAAACGAAAAACCGAGTTCCACATCAATCGGCACAACCTGTTGCGGATCGATCAACGGGTGACGCGCTTGGTTAAGTCGCAAGCAACCGTCGTCTGTCACGCGCGGCACTTCGGCTTTCATTTCATAAGCCAATCGCGCTTTCGCAAAGATGACATTAAGTTCGATCAAGATCCGATAATCTTCGGTAATCGTTTCGGAAAAACTACCGGCTTCGGCCGATAAGGCCGCTAAAATGCGATCAATTTCCTCGCGCTCTTTGGCGGCCAACAACCGCAATTCGTTGTTGGCTTCGACCACGCTCATCGGTTCGATAAACACCGTCGCACCCGATGAAGAAGTGTCGTGGACCAATCCAGCGACTTCGCCGCGATGTTCGGCTTTGACCGGGACCACGTACCGTCCGTCACGCATGGTGACGATCGGATCTTGTAACAATTTTTGATACGCCGGCGAACGGATCATTTTATCCAATTGATCGCGCAGACGTTGAGACGTGGACCGCATTTTGCGACGGATATCTTCCAAAAGCGGCGACGCTTTGTCCGACATCTCTTCTTCCGAAACGATTGCCGTTATGATCTTGGTTTCGAGATACACGTTCGGATTAAGGAGAGAAAACCGATCGTCCAGACAGGTTAACACCCCTTCGCAATGCGAACGCCATTCGGTCACGCGACGGATGACCGATAGCGTATAGGCAACGTCCAGCAGTTCCCGCATCGATAGCGAGGCACCGGCATTGGCGCGTGCTAACGCACCGTTTACGTTGCGCGGTTGGCCAAACGACGGCGCACCGAACCGCGCCATCAACATGTGCGCATCTTCGGTTTCGTGCAACAGGCGTTGTACCGTTATAAGGTCGGTTGCCGGGCGCAGACCGCGCGCCGCATCCGCCGCATCGTCACAACTCGTTTGCGCGGCTAATCGTTCGAGAATTTTATCGAGTTCCAAAGAACGCTCGTGCCGATTCATGCGAGAACTCCTTTCTGAGAAAATATCATGGTTATATCACTACCGAATGAAAAAAATCCAACGTGCGAAATCCGCGTTGCAGTTGACAAAGCAGGTATTGTTCCGATACGTGTGCCAACGCAGCATATGCTTCTTCCGGTAACGAAAAGGCAAACAATTTAGCAAAATCGCCGTGTACGATATGCCGAATCGCGGCAAGCACGCCGCCGCTGACCGGCAACGCACCGACCTGCTTTTCGCCGCACCGTTCACAGACGATGCCGCCTTTATGCGGTAACAACCACGCGCCGTCCGAAAGCGTCGCGTGACAACCGGTACAAGCGGACACATCCGGCATATAGCCCGCCATGGTCAACAACCGCAGTTCGGTTACCGCCTTGATCTGTAACAGATTCTTTTTTCCCTCGTCTAACAAGTGTATCGCGTTTAGCAATAATCTCAGCGCATCGGGAGCCGGTTCTTCTTCCGGAAAAATTGCACCGGCCAGTTCACAAAAATATTGCGCGAGCGATAATCGTTCAATATCTTCCAGTAGGTGAAAAAACACTTGTAAGGGTTCTGCTTCGTCGATTATGTACTGTTTGCGCCCTTTATATAAAGATAGGCGCGAATAGGTGAGCAAACTGGTAGCGGTCATGTGACGGCTTTTGATACGTTGTGCGCCCCTGACCGAGGCGTGAATCGTGCCAAAATCACGGGTAAGCGCCGTTACAAATCGATCCGCTTCGCCGATATTGTTATTTTCCCGAATGATCAGGGCGTCGGTCGTCTGTTTCATGCGCTTCTCCCTCCTTGTTGGTATCCGGTGTCGGACCGGAAAACACGTCAATACCGCGATATCGCAGATAATCTGCAACGCGTCCTGTTTTTTGAAACGCTCTCCACCAATCCAAGTTATTCATATGACCGCCCTCCGTACATCTCGTATAGGTTTAGCATATACGAAACAGCGGCGTTCATGCGTTTACAAAAAACGGTAATTTTTAGATGCGATACCCCAAACTGTTGAGGATGTTTTGTCGGTTACGCCAATCCTCTTTCACTTTAACCCAACACTGCAAGTTAACTTTTGTAGATAACAAGGTTTCCATATCCCCTCGGGATTGCATCGCAATTTCTTTTAGCATCGAACCGCGTTTGCCAATCACCATCCCTTTATGGCTATCGCGTTCACAATAGATACAGACGTCTACGTCCAAAATATTTTCCCCGCGTGCGGTGACGTCTTCTTCCATGCTTTCTACCACCACGGCAATACCGTGCGGTACTTCTTGTTGCAACAACAGCAACATCTTTTCGCGTACGATTTCGGCAATGAGCACCTTTTCGGGTTGATCGCTGATCATATCGTCGGCGAAAAAGTGCGGGGCCTCGAACGCATAGGAGAACAACCATTGTTTTAATTCGTCTACCCCTTCGCCGGTTGCGGCTGATACCGGCATAACCGCATCAAATGCATATTCCTGTTTCCACGCTTCGATACACGGGAGCAACTTGCGTTTATCGGTAAGGGTATCGAGTTTATTGATAACGAGCACTACCGGCAACTTTTGACGGGTAAATTGTTCGATCAATTGCCGTTCTTCATCGCGGATTTGCTCGGTCGGTTCGACCACCAACATGGCCGCATCCACGCCAGATACCGCTTCGGTGATGGATTTGACCATAAAATCGCCCAAACGCGTGCGCGGACGATGGTTGCCGGGGGTGTCTAAAAACACCAGTTGCGTGTCCCCTTCGGTTAACACGCCCATAATCCGGGTTCGGGTGGTTTGTGGCTTGTCCGATACGATGGCTACTTTTTGCCCGACTAAACGATTAAGTAGAGACGATTTCCCAACGTTCGGTCGACCGACGATCGCCACAAATGCAGAACTGGTTTTGGTTTCCATATCGTTACTTCCTTCCAAATGGTAAAAATTGCCCTTGTCTGACGGCAAGGGCAATCACACTCATAACATTGTATAACTTCCGTCACGCGGTAATCCGATGGATTTCATGACGGTTTCTTCTTTTTCGCGCATATGTACCGCTTCCAGACCGCCTTGCACATGATCATATCCCAGCAGGTGCAACATCGAATGTACCGTCAAATACCCGACTTCGCGTTGCAGCGAATGTCCATATTCTTCCGCTTGTTCGGCGGCGCGTTCTAACGATAATACCACGTCTCCCAGCATCTTGGCACCGGTGCTCGGGTTAATATCGTACTGGCCGTCCGCACCGAGTGGGAAAGATAACACATCGGTCACGCGATCGATATCTCGATGTTGCCGGTTAATGGTATGAATATTCGCATTATCCGTCAACATCACGTACACTTCGGCGGCACCATCAAACTGTTCCATCGTTAACACCGCTTGACAACAACGGCGAATCAACATTCTCAGTCCGGTCGGTACTTTAATGGCTTTTTGTTGGTTTTCAATGATGACCTTGACCTTTTGCATATCCTTTCTTCTTTCCTTCCTCATACTTGGCATATGCTTCGACGATCCGTTGTACCAACGGGTGGCGAACCACATCCCGTTTTGTAAACATACACACCGCAATATCCGGTACATCTTTGATAATGCGGATAACTTCCTTCAGCCCGCTCTTTTTGCCGTTCGGCAGATCGATCTGGGTGATATCGCCGGTCACCACCATTTTGGAATGAACACCCAAACGCGTCAAGAACATCTTCATCTGTTCTTCGGTGGTGTTTTGCGCTTCATCTAAAATAATAAAACTATCGTCCAATGTGCGACCGCGCATATACGCCAACGGTGCCACTTCGATATTGCCGCGTTCAACGTATTTTTGGTACGCCTCTGCTCCCAACATATCGAACAACGCATCGTATAACGGACGGAGATACGGATCGACCTTACTTTGTAGGTCGCCCGGTAAAAAGCCAAGATTTTCGCCGGCCTCCACCGCCGGACGAGTTAAGATAATGCGGTTGACTTCTTTCGCACGAAAAGCGTTAACCGCCATCGCCACCGCCAGGTAGGTTTTACCCGTACCGGCCGGCCCGACGCCGAAAATCACCGTGTTATCACGAATGGCTTCGGCATATTGTTTTTGACCGAGCGTTTTGGGTTTTACCGCACGCCCTTTTGAGGTGATACAAATGTTTTCAGACGAGAGTTGCGGCAGTTGATCGTCAGTACCGTCATCTACTAACGAAAAGACATATAACACGGTTTGTTCATTTAATTGTTCGCCGCGGTTAATGAGCTGCAACATCCCTTCAATGGCGCGAACGGCTTTCGCCACCGCTTCCACTTCGCCGGTAACTTTCAGATCGTTGCCGCGCGTCAACACATTGACGCCGTAATGCTGCTCAATCATCCGAACGTTGGCATCAAAGTTACCAAACAACGATACCGCTTGTTCCATCCGATCAACGTTGACGATCTGTTCCACCGCAATTTCACCCCATTATCTGTACATTCCTCTATATTATATCATTTCCTGTTGAATTTGTCATCCCTTTTATTCGGTTTCGGGCAATAAAATATCGTCTTGCACCGCGATGTTTTCCACACAATCGTACGATACCGTGATCTGCCACGTATCCCCTACTCGCTCGCTGGTTTCACGGCGTGATCGAATCTCGGCCACGCTCGCGAGATCGGATTCTAATACCATCAACTGTTTCCACGCCATTTCCTCGGCTTGTTGCTCGGTATAAACACGCGTTTGCAGTGCTTGTTCATAGGCATAGTCGGTATACCAACCAACCGGCAGTTGCAACCCATCGACGTTAAGCAGATGTTCGCGCCGTTCTACCGTATAGTTTGACGGCAATTCACCCGAATTATACCACGGAATCTCAATACCGAACAAACACCAGGTCGAGCGTGAAATGGCCTTACCGGTCGGCGACAACACTTCTTCACTCAACGGCACCGTTACCTGTAACTCGCGAGACGTTCGTGCCCATATTTTGGCATGGGCTCGCGTCAGATAATCGCCGAGTTCGGTGGTGCGCACGCCACTGACCAACAACATCCCTTCACCTACGGCGTCCCCTACCTGTACCAACGCGTCGCCTTCATACACCTCCATGGATACAATGACTCCATCGGCCGCGGCTTTAACGTTCGCCGGTTGACGGGGCGTGCGATCGTCATCCGGATTTTTTCGTTCTGATACTACTACGTGCGCAATACTCCCCTCCATATTCACCGTGATCCACGACAGATCCGGCAGTCGGCGCAACGCTTCGAGTTGAATGTCAGGGATGTCCAACCCCAACACCGGATCCCCTACGCCCACGTCGCACGCGGCTACCGCTTGTTTGATGGTATCGGTGGAAACCGTTTCGTTACCGATGACATCCACCACCCAAATATATCCGCTAAGCAGTTGCAACAACAAGACGTATACCGCCGCCCCCACCACCAAACCGGCACGTGCGCGATACCGATTGAGCCAAAACGGTATGCCGTGACGGCTGGTCACGCGCATACGAACGCCGGTTTTGCGAGCAATACCGCGCAGTCGCGGATAGTCACGCGCCATGCAACATGCATATAGCGAAATCCCTTCTCGTTTGGTGTTCCATAAGGTGATCTGCCGATGCGCACTGAGATTGAGAAACCGTTCCGGAAATCCACCTTCGGCCCTAAACGATACATATCCGCCAATCAGATGTAACAACCATATCATCTTCATACCGTCACCGCCTAATACTGCAATTCGATACGAGCGATCAATCCAACCACCACCGCCGACGTGTCGTTCATACATGAAACGCCCAAATCGCCACCTTCAAACCGTACCACACCACTACCGGTGACCAATCGAATGACGGTATCGTCGTATTCCAAAATACCTTGACACCCCTCTATCACCGCCCGTCGGTTGTCCGATAATTCGATACGCGCCGTCGACGCCACGCTCCCCAGTGGCATTTCAAGCCAATCTTCCATTTGTTTAGCGAGTTTGGATGCCGGCTTATGCTTTCTCCTTGCCATGCTTTCACCGCCTTTATAGGCCATTTTATGCGATGTTATGGTGATTCATGCGTGACATATCGGAACGCGATCGGTCATATATATGATTAATCCCTATAATAGAAAGAAGAATGGCACATGTTTGTTCGGGTGATTTCCAAAACCAAATGGCGGATGCCACTGTTAGTGTGTGCGGTCGTGGCGACGGTGGCGATACTGTTGAAATGGCCGCAAGCAACGGCTACCGGTGTCAGCCGCGGGTTATCGATTTGTACCACCATTATCATTCCGTCGTTGTTTCCGTTTTTGGTGGTGTCCGGATTCATGGTTAAATCGGGAATCGGTCGGCACGTGGGCGCACGGTTAGAAAAACCGGTTCGTTTCTTGTTTGGATTACCAGGGTGTGCGTCAACCGCTATCGTGTTGGGATTTATCGGCGGCTATCCGGCTGGCAGTATCGCGACATACGAATTGCTAAAACAAGGGAGCATCACCCAATCGCAAGCCAAACAATTGCTTCGGTTTTGCGTCTGTGGCGGACCGGCGTTTATCATCAGTGCTGTTGGTGTCAGTATGCTTGGTAGTCGCACGTACGGTGTTATCTTGTTTATCGCACACGTTTTGGCAGCGTGTATCATCGGTATTGCCGGACGTGGTCGAGTACGCAGCACAACCGATCAGCCCTCCTCACCTATCGAAGACACACCATCCATTTCGGTGGCATTGGTGGATTCGGTTAACGGAGCGTGCCGGTCGTTATTATACATGTGTGGGTTTGTGGTGTTGTTTGCGGCGCTGTTATCGCTCTCGGATGCAACCGGTTTGTCCGCACTCATCTACCGGATCCTATCCGCCCCGTTTGGTCAACATCTGCAAGCGTTACAAAGCGTGTTTCCGGCCTTGTTGGAGGTCAGTTGCGGTTGTTTGGAAGCGGTATCGTCCGGCAAAGCCACACCGTTGATGTTGGGGCTAGCACTCGGTTGGGGTGGTCTATCGGTACATTGTCAGATCTCGGCCATTGTGCAAGATGAGCATTTGATGGATGCCGGTTTTTGGAGTGCACGACTGCTACACGGGGTGCTATCCGGCATTTTATCGCTGGCCTTGTTTCATATTTGGCCGGTATCCGTCACGGCAGGCAGTACCGTAGGCGGAACGATCATCCAACCGTTCGCCGGTTCTGCCGTGTCGGCGGTGGCGTTGTTGATGGTATGCGCCATGTTGTTATTGGTGACCGAAAATGGTAAAACAAAATTGAAATTGGATATAGCCAAACGCCGATAAGTGTGGTATACTGTTGTCAGTATCGAAACACAAGGAAGGAAAAGACGACTATGCGGCAAAAACTGTACGGAAATCGCGTCAAAGCGTGTTGTGAATTCTGTCAACACGGGAAACGGTCGAGTGACAGTCAGGTGGTATTGTGCGTGCATAAAGGTGTCATGCAACTGCATCAATCTTGTAAAAAATATTGTTACGATCCGTTACGTCGTGTGCCGCATCGGCAACCCATGCCGGAAGCCTTTTCGGCAGAAGATTTTTCGTTGGACGATTAAATAACGTTAGCCGCCGAATGTTCTCGGCGGCTATTTTTTATGATACAAAAAAAGAACCGTTGCGTATAGCAACGGTTCTTTTTCATTCATAAGCGATCAACCGCCGATTTTCGCGGGGTTGATTTTCACGCCGGGGCCCATGGTCGAGGCCACCACGCAAGAGCGGATGTACTGACCTTTCGCGCTGGCGGGTTTCGCACGCACGATCGCACCCAGCAGGGTGTCGAAGTTTTCGACCAGTTTTTCGGTGCCGAACGACACTTTGCCGATCGGGCAGTGAATGATATTCGTTTTATCCAAACGATATTCAATCTTACCGGCTTTCGCTTCGGTAACCGCTTTCGCGACGTCCGGCGTAACGGTGCCGGCTTTCGGGTTCGGCATCAAGCCACGCGGACCAAGCACTTTACCCAAACGGCCGACCAGACCCATCATATCCGGGCTGGCGATAACGACGTCGAAGTCCATCCAACCGCCGTTGATCTTCGCGATGGTTTCTTCATCACCGATGAATTCGGCACCGGCTTCTTTCGCCGCGTCCACTTTGTCGCCTTTCGCGAATACCAACACGCGAACCTGTTTACCGGTTCCGTGCGGCAGAACAACCGCGCCACGAACCTGTTGGTCAGCGTGACGGCTATCGACACCGAGGCGTACGTGCACTTCGACCGTTTCGTCGAATTTCGCTTTGCCGGTTTTCACCGCGATATCCATCGCTTCTGCGATTTCATACAAATTAGCTTTGTCGAATTGCTTTACGCTATCGACATATTTCTTCCCGTGTTTCATTTGGCATTTCCTCCCTGTATTACGCGTGTGTTAACCGTAGTTAAACCGCGTTGAGTGGTAAAATCGGAATATTTTCGTTGTTCCTCCCACCCGGAACGGGTAAAGGGTCAAAAATAACCCTTAATCAACAACTTCAATACCCATGCTACGCGCAGTACCGGCGATCATGCTCATCGCATTTTCGACGTTGGCAGCATTCAAGTCGGGCATTTTTTGCTCGGCAATCTTTTTCACCTGTTCTTTGGTGATTTTGGCGACCTTGTTTTTGTTCGGGACGCCGGACGCAGTTTCGATACCGCACGCTTTTTTAATCAGCACGGCAGCGGGGGGCGTTTTGGTGATAAAGGTGAACGAGCGATCGGCGTAAACCGTGATAACGACCGGAATAATCAGACCTGCGTCGTTTTTCGTGCGCTCATTGAATTCCTTCGTAAACGCCATGATGTTGACACCATGTTGACCGAGAGCCGGACCAACAGGGGGTGCCGGGGTTGCTTTTCCCGCCGGAATCTGCAACTTAATGTAACCTGCTACTTTTTGAGCCATTTTCTTGCACCTCCAAAATTCGTGGTAAATGGCGGAGTGACCGTCGGTCTCCCCTCCCACAGCCGAAAGGGTGTTCGGCACACAGTAAATGCGAGCGTTGCTCGCGCATACTCAAAACGTATAAATCCGATGCGTATTAATCCATCAGTTCCGCTTGATCCAATTCGAGTTCTACCGGCGTTTCGCGGCCGAACATCGAAATGGTGACACGGATCTTGTTTTTCTCCAGATCAATTTCATCCACAACACCGCTGAAGTTTTCCAACGGGCCGTCGATGATACGCACCGTATCGCCAACTTGGTAGTTGATCTCCACTTCCCGCGTTTCCACACCGAGTGCATTGACTTCGGCGTCGGTCAACGGAATCGGTTTTCCTCCCGGTCCAACAAAACCGGTGCAACCGCGCGTGTTACGAACAACATACCACGAGTCATCGGTCATCACCATCTTGACCAATACATAACCGGGGAACAACTTGCGCTCCACTTCCCGTTTTTGGTTGTCCTTCATCTCGACAACCGTTTCGGTCGGGATCCGGATTTCGTGAATCCAGTCGTGAAGCTGCCGGTTCTCAACGATTTTTTCCAAGTTGGTGGCAACCTTGTTCTCATACCCAGAATAGGTATGTACTACATACCATTTGGCTTCTTCGGACATCTCCAAACCTCCCTAAAAGTCGTACGGATCAGCCCAACGACAGCATCAAATCAACCAACGCTGCCAGCGCAAAATCAATCACAAACACAACGATTCCCACGAGCACGCACATTGCCAGCGTAACCAAGGTGTTGCGCACCACTGCCGGCAAGGTCGGCCAGATAATCTTTTTGAATTCACTTTTGACTTCGCGGATTTTTTGGATAAGACCACCTTTTTTCGCTTTCGGTTTCGCGGCGGTTTTATCTTTTTTGGATTTCGCCTCTTCTGCGACAGGCGCAACCGACGTTTTCTTTTCGTCAGCCATGGTGAACCCTCCTTTTCGTTTCTCGGAAATCACTTAACCCTTACTTCGTTTCGCGATGAAGGGTGTGTTTGCGGCAGAAACGGCAGTATTTGTTCATTTCCAGCCTGTCCGGATCATTTTTCTTGTTCTTCATGGTGTTGTAGTTGCGTTGTTTGCATTCAGAACAAGCCAACGTGATTTTTACTCTCATTAAAACGGCACCTCCCGATAGTCGGAATATGATTTACCTCCCTCAAAGGCAAGGGGCGGGTGTCCTTAAAAAAAGACACAAAAAATAAACCCCTTTCGAGGTATAAATACTATATCACAGTTTTGCAAGTCGGTCAATAGTTTTTTTGCTTTTTTTGAAATAATTTTGTGCCTGCCCTACCGGTTTGCAGTACGGGCAAAAAAAGAGCGCTGTTTCCAGCGAAACAGCGCTCTTTAAGTGACAAATTAGCCGTTGATCTTGGTAACAACGCCCGAACCAACCGTACGGCCGCCTTCACGGATAGCGAAACGCAGACCTTCTTCGATAGCGATCGGAGTGATCAGTTCAACATCCATTTCGACGTTATCGCCAGGCATGCACATTTCAGTACCTTCCGGCAGGTTGATAACACCGGTAACGTCGGTGGTACGGAAATAGAACTGCGGACGATAGTTGTTGAAGAACGGGGTGTGACGGCCGCCTTCATCCTTGGACAGGACGTACACTTGACCATGGAATTTGGTGTGCGGGTTGATCGAACCGGGTTTGCAGAGAACTTGACCACGTTCGATTTCGTCACGTTGAACACCACGGAGCAGAGCACCGATGTTGTCGCCGGCTTCCGCGTAATCAAGCAGTTTGCGGAACATTTCGATACCGGTAACAACGGTCTTTTTGCGTTCTTCGGTCAAGCCGATGATTTCGACTTCTTCAGACATGTTCAGTTGACCACGTTCCACACGGCCGGTAGCAACCGTACCACGACCGGTGATGGTGAACACGTCTTCAACCGGCATCAAGAACGGTTTGTCGGTGGTACGTTCCGGAGACGGAATGTATTCGTCGACAGCTTTCATGAGTTCGAGGATCGGAGCATATTCCGGAGCGCTGGTGTCGGTCGAGTTGCTTTCCAACACTTGCAGGCCCGAACCACGGATGATCGGGGTATCGTCGCCCGGGAATTCGTACTCGTTGAGGAGTTCACGGATTTCCATTTCGACGAGATCCAGCAATTCTTCGTCATCGACTTGGTCACATTTGTTCATGAACACAACGATGTACGGAACGCCAACCTGACGAGAAAGCAGGATGTGTTCACGAGTCTGCGGCATCGGGCCGTCAGCAGCCGAAACAACCAGGATAGCGCCGTCCATCTGCGCAGCACCGGTGATCATGTTTTTAACATAGTCAGCGTGGCCGGGGCAGTCAACGTGAGCATAGTGACGGTTTTCGGTTTCGTATTCAACGTGAGCGGTGTTGATTGTGATACCACGTGCACGTTCTTCCGGAGCTTTATCGATGTTCGCGTAATCAACGAACTCAGCAGCGCCGTTCATGTTCAGAACCTTCGTGATCGCAGCGGTCAGAGTGGTTTTACCATGGTCAACGTGACCGATGGTACCAATGTTTACGTGGGGCTTATTTCTTTCAAATTTTGCCTTTGCCATTGTCTTTTTCCTCCTTTTATTAACCTAACGGTTGGTTTACAAAATACATGACATGCCTATTGTACCAAGTCTATCCTAAAATTTCAAGACTTTTTTAATAACATCTCATGGTTTGTAACGAAAATTTAATTAGTCGTCCTTCTTAGCGCGTTTCGCGATGATCGCTTCGGCAACGCTCTTCGGAATTTCAGCATAGTGGCTGGGTTCCATAACGTACTGACCGCGGCCTTGAGTACCGGAACGCAGGTCGGTCGCATAACCGAACATCTCGGACAGCGGCACATTCGCACGAATCTGCACAGCGCCGTTGATGTTTTCGGAACCTTCCATCTGTCCACGACGGGACGAGATGTCACCGATAACAAAGCCCATATATTCATCCGGAACGATGACATTGACTTTCATGATCGGTTCGGTCAGGAACGCATCCGCTTTACGCATCGCTTCTTTGAACGCCATCGAGCCGGCGATCTTAAACGCCATTTCGGACGAGTCAACTTCGTGGTAGGAACCATCGTACAGGGTGACTTTGCAGTCTACAACCGGGTAGCCGGCGAGTATACCGGACTGCATAGCGCCTTGGATACCGGCATCGACCGCCGGGATATATTCCTTCGGCACCGCACCACCGACAACCGAGTTGATGAACTCGTAGCCTTTGCCGGGCTCGTTCGGTTCCAGTTTGATCTTAACGTGACCATATTGACCTTTACCACCGGATTGACGAGCATATTTGCAATCCACGTCAGCCAGTTTGCGAATGGTTTCTTTGTAAGCAACCTGCGGCGCACCGACGTTCGCTTCGACCTTGAATTCGCGGAGCAAACGGTCCACGATAATTTCGAGGTGAAGTTCACCCATACCGGCGATGATGGTTTGACCGGTTTCTTCATCGGTATAGGTCTTGAAGGTCGGATCTTCTTCCGCCAGTTTCGCCAACGCCAAGCCCATCTTTTCTTGACCGGCTTTGGTTTTCGGCTCGATAGCAACACGGATAACCGGTTCCGGGAAGTTCATCGATTCCAGGATAATCGGGTGCTTTTCATCGCACAGCGTGTTACCGGTGGTGGTGTTTTTCAGACCAACCGCAGCCGCAATATCGCCCGCGTACACGATGTCGATATCTTGGCGGTTGTTGGCGTGCATCTGCAGAATACGGCCGATACGTTCGTCGATGTCTTTGTTCGCGTTATACACGGTGGTACCGGCTTTCAACGTACCCGAGTACACACGGAAGAACGCCAATTTACCAACGAACGGGTCGGTAGCGATCTTAAATGCCAACGCCGCGAAGGGTTCATCGTCCGTCGAGTTACGGACTTCCTCTTCTTCGGTGTCCGGATTGACGCCCTTGATAGCCGGAATGTCGATCGGAGCCGGCATGTATTCCACAATCGCATCCAGCAATTTCTGAACGCCTTTATTGCGATAGGAAGTACCGCAGCAAACCGGAATCATCAGGTTGGCCAAGGTAGCTTTACGGATGCAGCCTTTGATTTCATCAATGGTGAGTTCTTCGCCGTTGAAATATTTCTCCAGCAATTCGTCATCTTGTTCGGCAACCGCTTCTACCATCGCGTCATGGTATTCTTGCGCTTTATCCAGCATGTCCGCCGGAATATCCTCGCAACGGATGTCTTTACCCACATCATCATAATAGATGTAAGCTTTCATCTCTACGAGGTCAATAATACCTTTGAAGGTATCTTCCGCACCGATCGGCAGTTGGATCGGGACCGCGTTACATTTCAAACGATCCTTCATCATGTCAACCACGCGGTAGAAGTCCGCGCCCATGATGTCCATTTTGTTGACGTACGCCATACGCGGAACTTTGTATTCGTCCGCTTGACGCCAAACCGTTTCGGATTGGGGTTCAACACCGCCCTTGGCACAGAACACGGTGACCGAACCGTCGAGCACGCGCAACGAACGTTGCACTTCGACCGTAAAGTCCACGTGGCCGGGGGTGTCGATGATGTTAATTCTGTGATTTTTCCAGAAACAAGTGGTCGCAGCAGAGGTGATGGTAATACCACGCTCTTGTTCTTGCGCCATCCAGTCCATCGTAGCCGCACCGTCGTGGGTTTCGCCCAATTTGTGGTTGATACCCGTGTAGAACAGGATACGTTCGGTGGTGGTGGTTTTACCGGCATCGATGTGAGCCATGATGCCAATGTTTCTGGTATGCGCCAAATCTACTTGCCTAGCCATAATGTCCTCCTCTATTCGTATTCCATTAAAAGGAATGGCAGGGCCTCATGCCCATGAGGGCAAATATGGGCTTACCATCTGTAATGTGCGAATGCTTTGTTGGCTTCCGCCATTTTATGCGTATCGTCACGTTTTTTCGCGGCACCGCCCACACCGTTGAGCGCATCCAGGATTTCTCCCGCGAGACGTTCTTTCATGGTGCGTTCGGAACGAGCGCGCGAATACGCGGACAACCAACGCAGACCTAAGGTCTGACGACGATCAGGGCGAACCTCGATCGGAACCTGGTAGGTAGCACCACCGACACGGCGAGCTTTAACCTCCAGCAACGGCATGATATTTTCCAAAGATTCTTGGAACACTTCCAACGGATCTCTGTCCGTCTTTTCACGGATAATATCGAATGCCCCATAGACGATTTTTTGGGCAACGCCCTTTTTACCGTCATACATGATGTTGTTGATGAGCTTGGTCACCAACTTGGAATTGTAAAGCGGATCGGGTAAAACATCGCGCTTTGCGACTGAACCTCTTCTAGGCACTTTACTTCCCTCCTTCACAGTAATGATATCATAGGTACTCGAAAGTGACATACTCCCGTCGGCCATATAGAGGTATTCTTTCGCATTACGGTTCCCCATAATCCTATATAAATACCGCTACATAGTAGCCGCGTTGAAAATGTCAATTTTATTTGGCCGCTCCGGCCTTCGGACGTTTCGCGCCATACTTGGAACGGGCTTGCATTCTCTTCGCAACGCCTTGGGTATCCAACGTACCGCGAATGATGTGGTAACGCACACCAGGCAGGTCTTTAACACGGCCGCCGCGAATCAACACAACGCTGTGCTCCTGCAAGTTATGGCCTTCACCCGGAATGTACGAAGTAACTTCGATACCGTTCGACAAACGAACACGGGCAACCTTACGCAGAGCAGAGTTCGGTTTTTTCGGGGTCGAGGTTTTAACAACCGTGCAAACACCGCGTTTTTGGGGAGAGTTTTGATCGATCGGAATCCGTTTTTTGGAGTTCCAGCCTTTCAACAGCGCCGGCGCTTTCGCCTTAGCTTCCAGTTCTTCCCGTCCTTTGCGCACCAATTGATTAAAGGTTGGCAATGACAGCACCTCCTTCTGAAATTTTATGAAATAACGCTCAATCGCAACCGCACCCTTGCGGATGCGGTTGCTCTTGATCGAATTCCACCAATTTGTAATTTTAACACAACCATTGTGCCCTTGTCAATACCTTTTATTCAGCTTATTCAGCCGGCATTTCCTCGGCTTCGGCCGTGTCTTCGCCGTCTTCCAACATGCCGCGCAACGCAACCACATACGGATCGTTGTCGTTGATGTGGGTGTTCACGACATCCACGTTTGCGTAGGCGTTCATGCCGGTACCGGCCGGAATCAGTTTACCGATGATGACGTTTTCTTTCAAGCCAACCAACGGATCAACTTTACCCTTCGTAGCGGCCTCAGTCAGCACGCGAGTGGTTTCCTGGAAGGATGCCGCCGACAGGAAACTGTCTGTGGCGAGCGACGCTTTTGTGATACCGAGCAGCACCGGCGAATAGGTCGCTTCTTTCAAGTGAACCTCACCGGCTTCGATGCGAGCACGCACACGGGCGTTTTCGGCTTCGAATTCCGCGCGAGCAACAACGGCACCACCAAGCATATACGTATCGCCGGCATCTTCCACACGCACTTTGCGCATCATCTGACGGACAATGACTTCTACGTGTTTATCGTTGATATCAACACCCTGCATACGGTAGGTGCGTTGCACTTCCTGGATCAGGTAGTTCTGCACCGCTTGTTCACCGCTAACAGCCAGGATATCGTGCGGATTGATCGAACCTTCGGTCAACCGATCGCCAACCTTGACCACATCGCCGTCTTGTACGCGAACGCGAGAACCGAACGGAATCACGTAACTGCGTTCGTCGATGTTGCCTTCTTCGTTGCTGGTGACATACACCATGCGTTTCTTCTTCTCTTCGCCGTTACGGACCGTACCGTCGATTTCACTGATAATCGCATGGCCTTTCGGTTTACGTGCTTCGAACAATTCTTCAACACGCGGCAAACCTTGGGTGATATCTTCTGCCGACGCAACACCACCGGTGTGGAAGGTACGCATCGTCAACTGGGTACCCGGTTCACCGATCGACTGAGCCGCGATGATACCGACCGCTTCACCAATCGAAACCGGATCTACCGTTGCGAGGTTCGCCCCGTAGCAACGGGCGCAAACGCCTTGATGCGCTTGACAGGTCAGTACCGAACGGATCTTAATACGGGTGACACCGTATTGGTTGACCAACATTTCGGCATCTTTGTCGTTCATCATCTTGTCACGGCTAACAACCACTTCACCGGTAGCCGGATCGACAAAGTCTTCCGCCAGATAGCGGCCGACCAAGCGTTCGGTCAACGGTTCGATCATCTCTTTACCGTCACAGATGTCGTATACCTCAATGCCTTCGTGAGTGCCGCAATCGTCCTCACGGATGATAACGTCTTGTGCAACGTCAACCAGACGACGAGTCAAGTAACCCGAGTCAGCGGTACGAAGTGCGGTATCGGCCAAACCTTTACGCGCACCACGCGAGGAAATGAAGTATTCCAAAATGTTCAGACCTTCACGATAGTTCGCACGAATCGGCACTTCGATGGTACGGCCGGACGTGTTCGCGATAAGACCGCGCATACCGGCCAACTGACGAATCTGACTGATCGAACCACGCGCGCCCGAATCCGACATCATGTAGATCGGGTTGAACTCATCCATGTTGGCGTTCAACGCATCGGTCACCTTGTTCGTGGTTTCGTTCCAAGTAGCGATAACGCTGCGATAGCGTTCTTCGTCACTGAGCAAACCTTTGTTGAACTGTTTGGTAATCTTGTCGACCTGTTGTTCGGCTTGCGCGATAAGGTCTTTTTTCTCCGGCGGGATTGCTGCGTCGCAAACCGCAACGGTCAGCGCACCACGCGTCGAATATTTATAGCCTTGGGCTTTCACGGCATCCAACACTTCCGAAGTGCGGGCGGTACCGTGAACCTTGATGCATTTTTCAATGATCTTGGACAATTGTTTCTTGCCAACTTTAAAGTTGACTTCATACAGGAACTGGCTGTCGACCGTCGAACGATCCACAAAACCAAGATCCTGCGGAATCGGGCGGTTGAAGATGATCCGACCGATGGTGGTTTCCACCAAACGCGATTCCATCTTACCGTCGATTTCCATCGTGCGGCGAACCTTGATTTTGGCGTGCAGGCCAATGACCTTTTCGTCGTACGCCATCATCGCTTCGTTTTCGTCGCGGAACACCTTACCCTCGCCCGGTTCTCCGGCTTTTTCGATGGTCAGGTAGTAGGAACCGAGCACCATATCCTGCGTCGGCACCGCCACGGGACGTCCGTCAGACGGTTTAAGCAGGTTGCCGGCCGCCAACATCAGGAACCGAGCCTCGGCTTGCGCTTCGGCCGACAACGGTACGTGAACCGCCATCTGGTCACCGTCGAAGTCGGCGTTGAACGCGGTACAAACCAACGGGTGCAATTTGATGGCGCGGCCTTCGACCAACACCGGTTCAAACGCTTGGATACCCAAACGGTGAAGAGTCGGTGCACGGTTGAGCATGACCGGATGGTCTTTGATAACCACTTCCAGCGCATCCCACACTTCCGGACGCACACGTTCCACCATCTTACGGGCGGATTTTACGTTGCCGGCGACGCCGGTGTCTTCCAACCGTTTCATAACAAACGGTTTAAAGAGTTCGAGCGCCATTTCTTTCGGCAGACCGCATTGATACATTTTGAGTTCCGGACCAACCACGATAACCGAACGACCGGAGTAGTCGACACGTTTACCGAGCAGGTTTTGACGGAACCGACCTTGTTTACCCTTGAGCATATCGGACAGGGATTTCAGCGGACGGTTGTTCGGCCCGGTAACCGGACGGCCGCGACGGCCGTTGTCGATCAACGCGTCAACCGCTTCCTGCAACATGCGTTTTTCGTTGCGCACGATGATATCCGGCGCACCGAGTTCGAGCAAACGTTTCAACCGGTTATTACGGTTGATCACGCGGCGATACAAATCGTTGAGGTCAGAGGTCGCAAAACGACCACCGTCGAGTTGCACCATCGGGCGCAGATCCGGCGGAATAACCGGCACAACGTCCAATACCATCCATTCCGGACGGTTGCCGGACAGACGGAACGATTCTACCACTTCGAGACGTTTGAGCAACCGAGCGCGTTTTTGGCCGGTCGCGGTTTCGAGCTCTTCTTTGAGTTCGTTGGACAACGCTTCCAGATCCAAACCGGCAAGCAGTTTGCGCACGTATTCCGCACCCATACCGGCATCAAAATCGTCCTCGTATTTTTCACGCATATCGTGATAGTCTTTTTCGCCCAAGATCTGCATCTTTTGAAGCGGCGTATCGCCCGGATCGACCACGATATAAGCGCCGAAATACAGCACTTGTTCGAGTTGACGCGGCGAAATATCCAAAATCAGGCCCATGCGGGACGGGATCCCTTTGAAATACCAGATGTGGGATACCGGCGCCGCCAATTCGATATGGCCCATACGTTCACGACGCACTTTGGCGCGCGTTACTTCTACACCGCAACGATCGCAGATCTTGCCTTTGTAGCGAATTCTCTTGTATTTACCACAATGACATTCCCAGTCTTTCGTCGGCCCGAAGATCCGTTCGCAGAACAGACCGTCGCGTTCGGGCTTCAGAGTACGGTAGTTGATGGTTTCCGGTTTTTTTACCTCGCCGTAAGACCATCCGCGAATTTGATCAGGAGAAGCCAAACCAATTTTAATCGAATCAAACACATTAAATTCCATCATCGTAATTCTTCCCCCTTCTCTTATTCTTCGTCATCCGAAAAGTCGTCCGCACCGAACAAATCTTCGCCCGGCAGATCGTCTAATTCGGGTTCTTCCACGGCATAGCCGTCGAGTTCGTTTTCGTTGGTGACGTTGCGGAACGCTTCGTCATCGATCATGGTGATGCCGGTATCGTCATCTTCGAAGGTCTGTTTCAGGTCGATCTCTTCCTGATTTTTGTTCAAAACCTTGATATCCAAACCGAGCGATTGCAGTTCTTTTACCAACACTTTAAAGGATTCCGGCACGCCGGATTTCGGCACATTTTGGCCCTTGACGATCGCTTCGTAAGTCTTGACACGACCGACCACGTCGTCGGATTTCACCGTCAGGATTTCCTGCAAGGTGTACGCCGCGCCGTACGCTTCGAGCGCCCACACTTCCATTTCACCGAAACGCTGACCGCCGAATTGCGCTTTACCGCCAAGCGGTTGTTGCGTAACCAGCGAGTAAGGACCGGTAGAACGGGCGTGCATCTTATCGTCAACCAAGTGGTGCAGTTTCAAGAAGTACATGTAACCAACGGTAACCGGGTTATCGAACGCTTCACCGGTACGGCCATCGTACAACGTGATCTTACCACTTTCATCTTTGCCGGCTTCTTTCAGCAGTTCACGGATATCTTGTTCGTGAGCCCCGTCAAAGACCGGTGTCATCATGTGATACCCGAGCGATGCTGCCGCATAGCCCAAGTGCACTTCGAGCACCTGACCGATGTTCATACGGGACGGAACACCCAACGGGTTAAGCACGATATCCAACGGACGACCATCCGGCAAGAACGGCATGTCTTCACTCGGCAGAATGCGGGATACAACACCCTTGTTACCGTGACGACCGGCCATTTTATCGCCAACGCTGATCTTACGTTTTTGCGCGATGTAGCAACGAACCACCATGTTGACACCAGGGCTGAGTTCATCGCAGTTTTCACGGGTGAACACTTTGACGTCTACGATAATACCGTATTCGCCGTGCGGTACACGCAACGAGGTGTCACGCACTTCGCGCGCTTTTTCACCGAAAATGGCGCGCAACAAGCGTTCTTCCGCGGTCAGTTCGGTTTCGCCTTTCGGGGTAACTTTACCGACCAGAATGTCACCGGAACGAACTTCGGCACCGATTTGAATAATACCGTTTTCGTCCAGATATTTCAGCGCATCTTCACCGACGTTCGGGATATCGCGGGTGATTTCTTCCGCACCGAGTTTGGTATCACGCGCTTCGATTTCGTATTCTTCGATGTGAATCGAGGTGAACACATCGTCCCGTACGATCTTTTCGTTCAGCAAAACGGCGTCTTCGTAGTTGTAACCTTCCCAGGTCATGAAGCCGATGAGCACGTTTTTACCCAGCGAAATTTCGCCGTTATCGGTGGACGGGCCATCCGCCAACACATCGCCTTTTTCGACGTGTTGACCGTACGACACCACCGGACGTTGGTTGACACAAGTGCCTTGGTTCGAACGGGTAAATTTGATCATGTGGTATTCGTCCACCGTACCGTCGCTGTCGCGTTTGACCATAACTTTGTCAGCCGAAACGTACACGACCGTACCGGCTTCTTTTACCAGTACGCACACGCCCGAGTCCACACCGGCTTTGTATTCCATACCGGTACCGACGATCGGGGCTTGCGGTTTGAGCAACGGCACTGCTTGCCGTTGCATGTTGGAACCCATCAACGCACGGTTGGCGTCGTCGTTTTCCAAGAACGGAATCATCGCCGTCGCGACCGACACAACCATCTTCGGCGAGACGTCCATGTAATCGATCTTATCGGCTTCGATTTCCAAGAATTCGTCACGATAACGCGCGTTAACTTTCGCACGGGCGAAACGGCCGTTTTCATCCAACGGTTCGTTCGCCTGCGCAACGATATAGCTATCTTCCATATCGGCCGGCATATAGACCACTTCATCGGTCACGATGCCGGTTTCTTTATCCACGCGACGGAACGGCGCTTCGATAAAGCCATATTCGTTGATCCGCGCGAAGGTTGCCAAATACGAGATCAAGCCGATGTTCGGACCTTCCGGCGTTTCGATCGGGCACATACGGCCGTAGTGGCTGTAGTGAACGTCACGCACTTCGAACCCGGCGCGATCACGAGACAAACCGCCGGGGCCAAGGGCCGACAGACGGCGTTTGTGAGTCAGTTCCGCCAAGGGGTTGGTTTGATCCATAAACTGCGACAACGGCGACGAACCAAAGAATTCTTTAATCGCCGCTACAACCGGACGGATGTTGATCAACGCTTGCGGCGTGATGACATCCATATCCTGTGCCTGCAAGGTCATGCGTTCACGAATCACACGTTCCATACGGGAGAACCCGATACGGAATTGGTTTTGTAACAGTTCGCCGACCGAACGGATACGGCGGTTGCCCAAGTGGTCGATATCGTCGATTTGGCCCACACCGTACGCCAAGCAGTTGACGTAGTTGACCGA
Source organism: Acutalibacteraceae bacterium (assembly GCA_045544455.1). Taxonomy (GTDB): domain Bacteria; phylum Bacillota; class Clostridia; order Oscillospirales; family Acutalibacteraceae; genus JAZPYZ01. The sequence goes on from JAZPYZ010000019.1 coordinate 346,914, forward strand.
CGCAAAGATATCGTCGACGGTGATGTGGTTCGGGATAAGACCGGGGATGAGATGTTCTTTGCCCGATTCGTCCTTTTCAGCGCGATCATGCACACGCAGGGCGATCGCTTCACGCAGCGAAGCTTCGTCTTTGTTTTGATCCAACAATTCTTGCAACACTTTCAGCCAGACGCGCTCGTTGACGCCGGCTTCTTTCAAGAATGCTTCGTTGATGGTGGTGTAGCCTTCCGGAATGAAATCCAACAGGTTGACCATACCGGTACCGACGATCTTCACTTCGTAAATTTCGCCGTGGTATTCTTGCTTGACATACGCGGTGGTGATACCGGCATCTTGCAACTCGATCGCACGGGTGTTGCTGATGACTTCGCCTTCATCCGCCAACACTTCACCCGTTACCGGATGAATGATCGGACGGGACAGACGATGACCGGCCAACCGATTCGCAAGCCCTAATTTCTTATTGTATTTATAGCGGCCGACACGCGACAAATCATACCGGCGGACATCAAAGAACAGTCCTTCCAGATGTTGTTGCGAGTTTTCAACCGTAAGCGGTTCGCCCGGACGCAGTTTGCGATAGATCTCGAGCAACGCTTCTTCGGTGTTGCGGGTGGTGTCTTTTTCGAGGGTGGACATAATACGGGTGTCTTCCCCGAAGAAATCCAAAATATCTTCGTTACGCGGCAAGCCGAGCGCACGAAGCAGTACCGTCACCGGCAGTTTGCGGTTTTTATCGATGCGAACATAGAACCCATCGGTCGCGTCCACTTCGTATTCCAACCACGCACCGCGGTTCGGGATCATCTGCGCCGCGAACTGTGCTTTACCGGTGATGGGATCGTGTTTCTCGATCGAGAAATACGCACCCGGCGAACGCACCAACTGCGACACAATGACACGTTCGGCACCGTTAATAACAAACGTACCGCTATCGGTCATCAACGGGAAATCGCCCATAAACACTTCGGACTCTTTGATCTCCCCTGTTTCCTTATTAAAGAGACGCGCCTGTACGCGAAGCGGTGTTGCATAAGTCACGTCACGTTCCTTACACTGTTCCACCGTATACTTCGGCGTATCGTCCAGACGAGCATCCGAGAAAGAGAGTTCCAGCGTTCCCGAATAATCGGTGATTGCTGCGACGTCTTTAAAGACATCGTTTAACCCTTCCTCCAGAAACCACTGATAGGATTTCTTTTGCACCTCAATAAGGTTCGGCATTTCCAATACCTCATTGATTTTCGCGAAGCTCATACGAACACGATTCCCGAGTTTTACCGGTTTGATATTCGCCATACGCCCGACCACACTCCGTTTCTTGTATTTTCAGTTCTGTTTATAAAACCGTTTTTAGTGAGATTTTATCCGCATTCTCTTGCCTTTTTTTGAAAAACGTGGTATACTGTTTTCGGTGGAAAGCAGATAATTTCCCATGATTATGCAATATAGTATTTTAATACAAATAAACAAGGTTGTCAATTGATTTTTTCAATTTGGCGCCTTTTTTCTTTCTTTTCAGCATTTTCGCCCTTTTTCGGCATATATCCCCCTCTCTTCTCCGTCAAACTGACGGAAAGGGAATCAAAAAGAAACGCCCGGCGTCGTTGTCGAAAGTTAATCATCAAACATGCGTACAAAAGAAGCGCCCTGCGGTTTAAACCGCAGGGCGCTTCTTTTGTACGCATGTTTGATGATTAACTTTCGACAACGACGCCGGGCGTTTCTTT
>JAZPYZ010000020.1:0-3342 GCA_045544455.1 Acutalibacteraceae bacterium
AATCGGCGGTAACAGTTCGACTTACATCAACGCCGTTCGGACGGCAACCGAGACCGTTTACGACGACGGCAACCAGTAAGGAGGAAGACCCATGCCAGCAGCGACGACCACAAGCAACATCAGGCTCAAGATAACCTACGCCGACTACACCGAGCGCAATTACACAACCACTTGGCAAGGCAACACCGACATTGCCACCCGCATCAAAGCGTTCAACGCGGCGGCAGCAGACCCGCAGTCGACGGTATCACAAACTTTCTTGTCCGAAAACGGCGCAGCACCAACCGCAATCACGGACGCAACGACAATCGTCAAGACCGAGGAGGAAATCTACCATGCCTAAAACCGACCTCAAAATTTACAGCACGGACGCGGGCACGGGCGCAAAAATCACCTCGTCCGTCTCATATGTCAACCCGACCGTTGCCAACAGCGTACTGAAATCTTTCGCCCAGCAGCTGAACGCCTTCACGACCAACGGATATGTAAGCGCAGACCGAGTTGACACAACAAACGTCGACACCGAAGACCCGTCGCCGATAACGAAGTCGTTCCGTGAAATCACGATTACGGGAGCTTCACGCGGCGCGACGGCGACAATCACGTACAACGCAACACCGTCCATCACGAACAATCCCGTCGTATTCTTCATCACGCCATCAGGCGGCTCGTACTCGGCGACATATCTAGACGTGTCGACGGGAACAACGACCGACACACAGAGAACCGTAACTGTCACGGTACCAGGCAACGGCGGCTACTTGTACGCTGGACTGCGCGAGAACGAAGTATTTTACGCTGATTTTGTCTCGGCTGAAGTATCATAAGGGGGGAGCACAATGGCAGACGTTCAGACCAACACCCAGACCCTCAAGATTGAAGGGCTTTTCGTCGACGGCGACACACGCACCATCACATTAAAAAATCCGAAGTCGAACATTACGACCTCGGAGATTTTGGCTTTGCAGACGTTCATGCAGGCAAATAACGTCATTATCGGCGACCGTTATTCGGGAACCTTCGGACGTATCGAATCGGTCACACGCGTGAACGAGCAACGCACGACAATCGACCTTAGTTAAGCCGGAGAGCACGAGACTTCAATTCACGTTCCCAACGCAAATTCCATTCACGAATTCGGGCTTGCTTATCGCGTCCCATCGTGACATAATTGGGATTGACCATGAATTCGGAGAGTCCGTCTATTTTGGTCTCTTGAACGAGAAAATCCTCTTTCAACTTCAAGAGTGCCGAGTAGACGGACTTTCGCGTTATATTCAAGGCTTGTTCCAAATGCTTGCGCGTGCAACGGTAGCCGTAAACCCCATTGACGCCATATTGCTGATTGTGCGCGAGATACAAGAAAATCCGCACGACCGACGGCGTTTCAGTCTTTGCAATGAATTCCGTCATTTTTTCCGTATACGAAATCACGAAACCACCTCCGTTTTGTTTACGAGCCGTAAATGTGCTTGACGAAATTAATTCGCCTTGAGCGTCGTACCGAGTAACTTCGACGTAAGCCGTCCGATGGACTTGATTCGCTTTTTCCGTTGCCGACTGCGGCGAATTGAACTCGACGACGTTCGATTTTTTTTTGACCATGAATCGAACCTCCGAAAAATTTTTGAACCGAAAAAGGAACTTGTGTAATTTCTTACACGTAAGATAACACCCAAAAATGTGTAAATATTTACCCATAAGATAGCACGAGCAACAAGCCGTGTCAAGCAATCGACCGACCTGCTTTCTACTCTTTAAAACTACAAAAAAAGAAGAAGGGGCGCGCGGCGGTTTTCGGGTCCCCTGCGGGCGTGAATAATTTCACATGTTTCGCGCTGCCGGGACGAATCGGGCGCGCTGACGGGGGGCGGGCTCCCCCCTGCGCCCCCCGCTAAAAACCTTGACAGGACGCGACTTTTCGGCTATAATTGAGTAAAAATTTACCCATCCGAATTCATGGTTAGGAGTGGTCTTCATGAAAATCAAACTGTACGCCGCCTTTCGCGGGCACGAACCGATTTTGTCGTACCGCATGGACCGCGCGGCTGCTTACCGTTGGGTCGTCGAGCACCGGGACGACTTGAGCGGTCTCCTCGTCGACTGCGGTCTCAACGTCTGGAGTTGGGACCCCGACCTCGGCTGGATGCAGCAGATGATTGTCGAGTACGACAGCAGCGGTCTTCACGGCAAAGACGAGCCGACGCCGAGAATTCACGGCAACGGCTTGCACGCGCGGCACCCGTGGCGGTACTGCATGGGCGATTGCACGACGTTGAATCCTCTTGCGGGCGTACCGCCGACGTATGATTGTCCTTTTTAAATTGCTTTTTAATATAAACAATTTGCCGTCCGATTGGGCGGTTTTTTTTTGGGACGCTCAAGGCGAATTATTTGCCGGGCTCGGCTGCGGCTTGCGCGCGGCGGGGCTCGGCGGCGGTCGCGGTCGGGTCCTGCTGCGGGTCGACGAATCGGCTGCGGTCGAATCCTGCTGCCGATCGGCGTCGCCTGCCCTCGCTGCTTGCTGCGCCTTGCCGTCGTAGTTTTACGGTCGCGGTCGGGCTACGGGCTGCGTTCGGCGCGGGTTTCGCGCGGCGAAAAGCGTGCCGCGCTCATTTCTCGGTCCGCGCCTCTCTTCGCCCTTCGCCCTTCGCCCGCTGCCTTCGCGCCTGCGCGGCGAAAAGCGTGCCGCGCGCTCGCTGCGGCTTGCGGTCGCCGCTTCCTGCGTTATGCTTTCTTGAACGTGTCGTTGCTCCCTTGCGCGTCCATGCGCTGCGGTCGCGATTCTTGGGAGCGTGAGTAATCGGCTGTGTGCCTCGTCGCGTCGGGCGGGGACCCCGCGCACCCCTGCCTCGTCGCGTCGGGCACACCGCCTTAGAAACGTTATCGTAATTTCGACAGAAGAAGTTTGCGGGGGGGACACCCCCCCGAAGCCCCCCCGAAAAAGAATGGGGGGGGACACCCCCCCCGCCGCTACGCGGCTCCCCCCCCGACGTAAAAACCAATTGACGACGTAGACGGGATTACATACAATATCGGAAAGGGGGATGATACTATGGCTTATCAGTTCAACAAAAAGCCGACCGCCAAATTCCAGTTCACCACGAGCAACGACACGACCGACAAAACCACATTGGCAGGCATCAACGCGACAATCGGCAGCGCAGAAATCATTTGCGACGGAGTGTCGAGCTTGATGGCAATCGGCGGTAACAGTTCGACTTACATCAACGCCGTTCGGACGGCAACCGAGACCGTTTACGACGACGGCAACCAGTAAGGAGGAAGACCCATGCCAGCAGCGACGACCACAAGCAACATCAGGCTCAAGATAACCTACGC
>JAZPYZ010000021.1:0-64897 GCA_045544455.1 Acutalibacteraceae bacterium
AATCAACAGCATTTAAGCAAAAAACTTTCCCTTAAAATTTCTCGTAAGGGAAATTTTAAGGGAAATTCTATGTCCAAACCTAAGAAAAACCTTGAAAAAGCCCGTCAATTCAAGGGTTTAGGAAATTCTGGTTTGAAAAAAACTTTTACAAAATTTTTATCGGGTTAAATGCAATCGCATCTCCCGAAATTAACGTGAATCGAATCCCGCGATATTCCCCGTTAAAAGCACGAGCAATACCGCTGCCGTGAATATGTCCGTAATAACAACGCCGGATATGATGTTCGGTCAATACCGACATGATTTCCTCACACACGGTATCCCCGTAAATTGGTGGATAATGTAAAAACACAACCGGCTCTTTCCCGGTCTTTTCAGCCGCCTGAATCGAAGTGGTAAGCCGTCCAACTTCTCGTTGCAACACCTTTTTATCGGCCTCGGATTCCGCATCGAAAAACCATCCGCGCGTACCGCATACCGCTACCGTATCGTCCACCACCACAGTATCGTTATGCACAAACCGCAAGGTATCCCATCCGTTTTCTTCAAAAAAGCGTTCCATCTTGCGACGGGTTGTCCACCAATAATCGTGGTTGCCTTTCAAAATTAACTTCTGACCGGGCAATGAATGCAAAAAGGCGAAATCCTGTGCCGCCTCTTCTAACGACATACCCCACGATATGTCGCCGGCTATTACGACCGTGTCGTCCGGCGTCACGGCGGCGCGCCATTGTTCTTCAATGCGCTGTATATAGCCGTCCCAACCGCGAAAATCATCCATCGGTTTATCGGTTCCGAGCGATAAATGAAGATCCGCAATCGCAAACAATGCCATTTCCGTTCCGCCTTTCTTATATATTCGTCAATCCAATCGTTATCGGATGCCGATCGCTGTCAAAACCGCTTGTTGCATACCAGTTTTATCGCACACGTCGGTAAACCGCACTTGTTTATCCGACAACGAGGCCAGCGGCGCCGGAATCGGACTGCCGGTCGTTTTATGCAACGCATCGACCTTCTCAAATTCATCCATGTCATTCATGTCCACACCCAACGCCTCGAGCACGCTGGTCGAGAACTTATAGGGATTGGCCGTAGACGCGATCACCGTCGGCGTATTATCGCCGGTTTCGGCACGATACTGCTCGTACACGCTGACCGCTACCGCCGTGTGCGTATCCATGAGATACCCACTCTGTTTAAACGTATCGGCAATGGTTTTGGCCGTTTGGGTATCGTCACAGCAACCGCCGTAGAAATGTTGTTGCAGGGTTTCTTTCACCGTATCACTGACGGTATACACGCCGGTTTTCGAGAGCGAAGCCATCAGGTCGGCGATCACGGTATCGTCTTCGCCGTAAAGGGCAAACAACAAGCGTTCCAGGTTAGACGACACCAAAATATCCATCGACGGCGAACTCGTGAGATAAAATTCACGGTTGCGATCATACGTACCGGTGCGGATAAAATCCGTCAACACGCGGTTCCGGTTGGAGGCACAGATGAATTTGCCAACCGGCAACCCCATTTGTTTGGCATAATACGCCGCCAAGATATTACCGAAATTACCGGTCGGAACAACTACGTTCATCGGATCGCCGGCTTGAATCGCGCCGGTTTTAAGCAGATCCGCATACGCCGAGAAATAATACACAATCTGCGGCACCAGCCGGCCCCAGTTGATCGAGTTCGCGCTCGAGAACATTTTACCGTTTTGCGCCAACACATCGGCCATCGCCGGATCGGTAAAGATGGTTTTAACACCGGTTTGCGCGTCGTCAAAATTGCCGCGAATGGCACAAACGGCCACGTTGTTGCCTTCTTGCGTCACCATCTGCAATTTTTGCATCGGGCTGACACCGTCTTCGGGATAGAACACCATGATACGGGTATGTTCCGCATCGCGGAATCCTTCAAGCGCGGCTTTACCGGTATCCCCGGAGGTCGCGACCAAGATGACCACTTCTTGCCCGTTGGCCGCTTTCGAAGCCGACACACGCATCAAATGCGGCAGGATCTGCAACGCCATATCTTTAAACGCGCAGGTGGGCCCATGCCACAGTTCCAACATATATACCCCATCCGACAACCGATGGATCGGCGCTACGTCCGGATGAGCAAAACGACCGCTTGTATACGCTTTTGTGGTGCAGTCTTCTAATTCTTCCGTTGAAAAGTCGGTTAAAAACCGAGACAAAATGCGATTAGCACGGCAAACATACGATTCATTCGCCATACAGATGATCTCGTCCATAGAAACCGTCGGAAACGATTCCGGCACAAACAGACCGCCCTCTTTGGAAATGCCCTGTGCAATGGCTTGCGCCGCCGACACTTTCACGCGATGATCGCGCGTGCTTTGATACATCATACCGTTTTTCCCTCTCCTGTAAACCAAATAATTGCTCTTTTTATCATACTACACCTTTAAGCCGGTGTCAAAGCTTGTCGAAAAATTCATAGGCGTTTTTGAAAAATATTTTATCTATTAGGGTTGTCGAATAGTGTTTTCGGATTAAAAAGTCGCCAATTTCCTCCATTACAGCGATACCACCCCATGAATCCGGCAGGTGTGTGCCGTCAAAATCGCATCCAAACGCCAGTATGTTTTCTCCACCGAGCGTTAGAAAATGATCCAGATGGCGTTGCAAACATTCAAACGATGCAACGCCCAGTTGACTGGCACACACATTTAAACCAACTAAGCCGCCATGGTCACGGATAATTTCAAACTGCCGATCGGTCAAATTACGCGGATGCGCATGCACCGCTTTCGATACCGAATGGGTGGCTAAAAACGGACCGGACACAAGTTCGGCCACATCGTCAAATCCATGTGCATTTAAATGGGACACGTCCGGGATCATCCCCACGCGTTGCATCTCACCCAACACCGATTTCCCGAATGCGGTCAATCCATCGTTCACGTCTGTCAAGCATCCGTGACCGAGTTCATTACCGCCATTCCACGTTAAGGTCATGATCCGCACACCTTGATCAGCCAACGCCGTTACTCGATCGATACGGCCGCCCAGCGCGGCTCCCCCTTCAACCGAAAGCCAAGCCGCGCATCGACCTTGTGCCAGCGCTTGACGCATCTCGATCCCGTTCCGTACCGGCATCACGCGATCGGAAAATTGAGCAAATTGCGCTTTCGCCAACCGCAACATCGCGTCACATCCTTCACACGCCTTTGTCCCGCGCCACTCGTCCGGTATCCAGACAGCAAACACCTGTGACCACGCTTCAAACCGGCCACCGCGTCGCAGATCGACGTGACCGGTATTGGTATCTAACAAACCACCGGTTCGGTATAATTCATAGATTGTATCACAATGTAGATCAAAAAGCCGCATGCAACCCCTCCGCTTCGTAAGCGCCGATAATATGGTTGATTTCCGACACCGATAACGGGTCCTCTTTTTCAGTCCACACCTCGACCACATCGAAACGCGGTTGGTATTTTGACGGATAGCGTTGTAAAAACAAACCGGCGGTTTTGATCAATTTGCGTTGTTTATCTCGCGTGACCGCCTCGGCCGGCGACACCAACGCACCGCGTGCACGGGTTTTGACTTCCACAAACACAATATACGAACCATCTTGCGCAATCATGTCAATTTCTCCAAAACGGCATCGATAGTTAGACGCTATAATGGTCCATTTTTTGTCACGCAAAAAGCGAGCCGCCATCACTTCACCGATGGCGCCACGAGAAACCTTCGCCATAATTTATCTCCTACAGGTTCTTCAAAAAACTGGGACGATGAGCCGGCGATAACCCATAGGTGCGCAGTGCCTCGTAATGGGCCGCCGTACCGTACCCTTTGTGTTTGGCAAATCCGTACATCGGGTATTGTTCATCGAGTTCTAACATCAACCGGTCTCGACTGACCTTAGCCAAAATAGAAGCGGCCGCAATCGAAGCCGATAACGAATCACCTTTAATAACGGTTTTACCCGGCACCGGCAACGGCGGCAGACGGTTACCGTCCACCAACACCAAATCGGGTGTCATCGACAGTTGTTCCACTGCGCGGCGCATCGCCAAAAAGGTGGCTTGCAAAATATTGTATTGCTCAATCTCTTCCACCGTAGCAAACGCAATGCCATAGCCGAGCGCCAGTTCTTTAATCGGCTCATACAACGCTTCCCGTTTTTTCTCGGTCAGTTTTTTTGAATCGTTAAGCCCCTCAATCTCGATATCCGGCGGTAAAATCACAGCCGCCGCACATACCGGGCCAGCCAACGGTCCGCGACCGGCTTCGTCCACACCGCAAAGGATGGGAAATCCCTGTGCGCGAAAAGCGTCATCAAACTCCCTGTTGGTCATGCGTTTTCCCTCTCTTCGTCCGGCCACTCGAGCGTGATGCGTCCGAGTTTTCCACCACGATATTCATCCAACAACATCACCGAAGCACGCAGGGTATCTACCTCGCCACCGGCAATCAGCATACCGCGCTTACGTCCGATTTGTTGTAACAGTTCCCACGCGTCATCCGACATCGAATTGACATCCAACTTGTATCGTTCGGCAATTGCCGTCGCATAGGTCGGCATCAAGGTTTTAAGCAATCCCCACGCCAACTCTTCACTGTCCAAAATCTCATCGCGCACCGCACCGGTATACGCCAATTTTTGGGCGGCGGTTTGGTCATCCAGTTTCGGCCACAACACACCCGGTGTATCGAGTAGTTGTGCACCGCCTTCCACCACGAACCATTGGTTTTGTCGGGTAACACCGGGACGATCTTCCACTTTCGCTTTACCGCCCTTGACCATCCGGTTAATAAACGAGGATTTCCCCACGTTCGGGATACCGACCACCATCACGCGAATCGCCCGATTGGTCATCCCTTTTTGTTCCCAAGCGGCGATCTTATCGGATAACGTATCGCGCAACGTCGGCAAAAACGCCGACATCCCCTTACCGGTTTTGCAATCCACGGCCAACGCCGGAATGCCCTGTGTTTTAAACCACGCGATCCATTTGGCGGTCGCACCGGCATCGGCCAAATCCGCTTTGTTCAAAATTGCCACGCGCGGTTTTCGATCAATGATCGAGGCCAGTTCGGGGTTGCGGCTTCCCATCGGAATACGCGCATCCAAAATCTCCACTACAATATCCACCAACGAGAGATTTTCTTTAATTTTACGGCGCGTTCTCGCCATGTGACCGGGAAACCACTGAATGGTTTTCATATCTTCCATATAAATCGCCCCTTTCAGAAAACCGCCCCAAACCGATCCAACGTCGTTTTTGAGGCGGAATGTGGTCATATTATTCAACCATGCCGAAACCGGTAAGCGGCCATATGCGGAAAGTAGCTTCCCCCATAACGTCGTCTTCGCTCACGAATCCAATGGTTTCGGAACGGCTATCGCTTGAGACCGTTCGATGATCTCCTAAAACGAACAAACACCCTTCCGGCACGGTCTTTTCCCCTAAGAAATCGCGGTTGACCGTAACCCCTTTGATGTACGGCTCCGTCAACACCTTTCCGTTGACAATCACCTCAAAGGTTTTGTCATCGATTTCCACGGTATCGCCGGACATCGCAATTACCCGTTTGATCAACGGTTCTTCGTTTTCGCGCATAATCACAACGATATCGCCGTAATCGGGCGTATAATGCATATTAAACAGTAATAAACGATCGTTATTCGCCAACGTGTTTTCCATCGAAGAGCCATCCACCCGCACAATACGGCATACAAAGGTGAACAGTAATACGATAACAATCAGCGAAACCATCGCCGCTTCCACCCATTCGTACAAGGAGTTGACGATCTGTTTTTTATCGATTTGTTTTTTATCGGTTTGCTTGAACATGGATAATACTCTCTTTTCTTTGCATGTTCCGAAGAACAAAGTAAAAGGGACGGCTGAAAACCGTCCCTTTTGACTTACTTCAACAACTGTTTAACTTTCGACGATTTTCCAACGCGATCGCGCAGATAATACAGTTTGCTGCGACGAACTTTACCGTAACGGGTAACCTTGATGTCGGCAACGTTCGGGGAATGCAACGGGAACACACGTTCCACGCCAACGCCATACGAAACGCGACGAACCGTAAAGGTTTCGGTCACGCCACTGCCTTTGCGGGCAATTACGGTGCCTTCAAACGCCTGAATTCTTTCTCTGTCACCTTCGCGGATCTTAACATCCACACGAACGGTATCACCGACAGAGAACGCCGGAACGGTCTCTTTCACGCTGTTCGCAGCGATCAATTTCAATGCATCCATTCTAATATCCTCCTTGCTTTTCAGACATTCATGCCACGTATGTGCAGAGGACTGTCCATTCTTAATGTCTTGCTTTCGCGCGTCATTAAACTCTCGGTGGCAAGCCACCGGTCACGAAATACCGATATATTTTAGCATACATCATTTCAAAATGCAAGCCTTTATTTGCATTTTTTAAATTATTTTTTAGACGCGTTTTAACAGTACTTCTTGTTCGTAGGTTTTGACTTCGTCAAACCATTCTTTACCGGCTGGAACACCGCATTCTTCACAGTATTGTGCCCAGATATCGCCGAACGGCAACATTTTGATTTCTTCTTGCATCATCATCAGTTCGGTGGTGTTGCCGGCATCCTGCATCGCTTTCATTTGAGCGTTCGGCGAACACAACGCCATCAGCATGGCTTTTTGCCAGCTGCGAATGCCAACGGTCCACGCCGCAATACGGTTGATGCTCGCATCAAAGAAGTCGAGCGCCATGTATACACGATCGATCGCATCGTTGCGCACGATCTCTTTCGCCATTTCTTTGGTTTCGTCGTCCAACAACACCACGTGGTCAGAGTCCCAACGAATCGGACGGGTGATGTGCAGCGCGATTTCCGGGAAGAAGCAAAGCAACGCCGGAATCTTATCCGATACCACTTCGGTCGGATGGTAGTGACCGTTATCCATCAACGGCAAGCAACCTTCGTGAGTAGCGGCAAAGGTCAGCGAGAATTCCGCCGAACCGGCCGTAAACGCTTCCACGCCGATACCGAACACTTTGGATTCCACGCAGGGTTTTACCAGGTTCGGATCGTGCGGCTCTGTCAAGATCGCTTCGATGGATTCTTTATAACGCATTCTCGGGCCCATACGATCGGCCGGAATGTCTTTATAACCGTCACCGGTCCAGATGTTCATCACGCACGGCACACCGGTTTCTTGAGCAAAGTATTGCGAAATGCGGATACACGCTTTACCGTGTTCGATCCAGAAGTTGCGAATGGTATCGTCCGGACTGGCGAGCGTCAAACCGCTATCCGCCATCGGATGCGAGAAGAATGTCGGGTTAAAGTCGATGCCCATGTTTCTGGCTTTCGCATATTCAACCCATTTGGCAAAATGTTTCGGTTCGAGTTTGTCGCGATCGACAATCTTGCCGTCTTCAAAAATCGCATAGCAAGCATGCAGATTCAACTTTTTCGCGCCGGGGCAAAGCGACATCGCTTTGTCCAAGTCCGCCATCAATTCATCCGGCGTACGCGCTTTACCCGGATAGTTACCGGTGGTTTGGATACCGCCGGTCAGCGGGCCGTCCTGATCGAACCCTTTTACGTCGTCGCCCTGCCAGCAATGGATGGACAACGGAACGTTTTTCAATTTGGCGATAGCCGCATCCGTGTCCACGCCGAACGCCGCATACATAGCTTTTGCCGATTCATACCGTGTGCTCATTTGTCATAACTCCTTTATGTTTAATTTGAATTTGTTTACGCTTGTACTTTTTTAATATCGAAACTGGCTTTGATCGCTTTACGCGCATCCACCAGATCGGTATACTCCCCTGCGACCAACATCTGGACCATCAGATTGCCCAATGCCGTCCCTTCGGTCGGGCCGGCATATACCGGCAGACCGGTGGCTTTCGAGGTCAGCATGTTGAGATAGCCATCTTTGCTGCCGCCGCCGACAATGTTGATACTGGTATAAGTTTTGCCGGTAATTTCCTGTAAACCGCGAATGGTGGCAGCGTATTTATCCGCCAAACTGATATACACGCACTGCATCACTTCGCCGATGGTTTCAGGCGCTTTAAGCCCGTTGTTCACGCAATAAGTTTTCACCGCGTCGATCATATTGTCCGGTGCCAAGAAGCATTGGTCATCCACGTCGATGATCGTATCGAAATCGGCCGCATCACGTGCCATTTGTTCGAGTTCGGCAAACGAATATTTTTTGTCCAGATTGCGACGAATGGATTGGATCATCCAAAGACCCATGATGTTTTTCAAATAACGGTAACGGTAGTTGTAACCGCCCTCATTGGTGAAATTGAGTTTTAAACTATCTTCGGTGGTGATGGGCTCCCTATTTTCCACACCCATCAAACTCCACGTGCCGCTGCTGATATACACCGCATTATCGTCTTTCGCCGGAACCGCGAGGAAGGCGCTACCGGTATCGTGGGTGGCAGGCAAAATCACCTGGCAATCGAATCCGACTTGTGCTTTGATCGCATCGGTAAAACCGCCGAGCAAGGTGCCCGGCACAGCCAGTTCCCCAAACAGTTTGCACGGGAAACCAAGCGTGTCGATGATCTCCATATCCCATTGTTTGCTACGTGCGTTAACTAAACTGCCGGTGGTGGCATTGGTATATTCGTTGCGTTTCACGCCGGTGAGCAGGAAATTGAAATATTCCGGAATCATCAACATCGAGCAAGCTTTATCCAGCATTTCGGGCGACTCTTTTTTGATCGCCGCGAGTTGATAGATGGTATTGAAGAGTTGCTTTTGGATGCCGGTCTTTGCGTACAGATCGGTCAGAGAAAGGGTTTTCTCGACTTCTTTATCCATCCCTTCGGTACGGCTGTCGCGATACGCCACGGTATCACCGATCACCTGATCGTTTTCATCGAGCAGGACAAAGTCAACGCCCCAGGTATCAATACCCATATACGACGGGCATTTCCCGGCGGCTTTACACGCTTTGAGCCCTTCTACAATACTGGCAAACAGTGCGTCGGTCTGCCAACAGAGATGCCCGTTTTTCTGCACGACACCGTTGTCAAAGCGATACATCTCCTCCAACACCATTTTCCCGTTTTCCACGTGTCCCAAAATATGGCGTCCGCTGGACGCGCCGATATCTACTGCCAAATAATATTGCACGCAAGACATCCCCCTTTCTTTACTCTCCTTTTAATTATACAGATTTTTTCCAGTTTTGCAAGTAAAAAAAGCGAAAGAGCGGCAATCTCTATCGCTTTTTTACAACATATTCGGTTTTTCAATAACTTCGCTCGATATCTCGCTTTAGTTTTCGGATAATTTTCTTTTCCAACCGCGAAATATACGACTGGGAAATCCCCAACAGATCCGCCACTTCCTTTTGAGTATGTTCGTTCACGCCTCCGATTCCGAAACGCATCTGCATAATCGTCTGTTCACGAGGTGTCAGCCCCGCGATACACCGCAGTAACAGATCTTTTTCGGCTTGTTGTTCGATATCTCGATTGACCGTATCAGGATCACTGCCCAGCACATCCGACAACAGCAGTTCATTTCCATCCCAATCCACGTTCAGCGGTTCATCAATCGAACACTCGTTGCGCAACCGCACGCTTTTTCGCAGATGCATCAAGATCTCGTTTTCGATACAACGTGACGAATAGGTCGCGAGTTTAATGTTACGATCGGGACAAAACGTATTGACCGCCTTGATCAATCCAATCGTTCCGATCGAGATCAGATCCTCGATCCCCACGCCGGAATTCTCAAATTTGCGTGCAATATACACCACCAACCGCAGATTATGGGTGATCAGCGCTTCTCGCGCAACTGGATCCCCTATCCCTAGTTTTTGAATCATCTCATTTTCTTCTTCCGCTGTTAGCGGTGCCGGCAACGATTCCGATCCGTTGATATAGTGTTGCGGCGACGCCATCCATCGCCACCACCACAACCGCAACCGCCGTATCCATCTCACCATGCGTGCTTTCACGCATATCACCCCTTTATGTAAACAAATCCGCCATATCGTTGCCGATCAGTGCCTGGTAATCCCCTCGCTGCAACCGGTCACAGATGGCTGCGTAGGCGCCGGTAATATCGTGTCGATGTCCACATCCGTCAGATATCGTCATCTTTGCCGGGCAGATCGCCGGAAGCAACGTCGTCCCACCCACCGTTTGGCACGGGATCATCCGCAGTTTCACCGATACGGCCGCCGAGGACGACAGGTTCGGCTCTGCATCCAACATCCGATTGGTTTGCGTCGACAGATACGGCGAGACCGCTTGACGGCACACCATTACCACCGGCCGGCCGGAAAACACTTCGGTGACGTGATGACCAGTATCCAACAATGCCGTTAGCGTCACCTCTCCTCGCTCCAACCGCATGGTGACGTCGTACCGTGTTTTCATAAGCGGTTGATGTTTGCGCGTCAGTCGATCATACACGCATACCGCCCCGTAACACATCACGCAAAGTGCCGTCAACCACAACGGCGATACCTGATAATAGACCACGCCGTTTAACACGTAAAATCCTTGCGGCGCCAAATAAAACCAAATCGCCGATGACACACCGGCAAACAAGGCCGATACCAAAAACACCATTCCGATGCGTTTGACAAACGTCACGATGCCATCCCAGCAAAACGCCGTTAAGGTCATCATGGCACAAGTAACCAGCCGTATCCCCATCTGCACCCAAAACGATAACGGGGGCAACAAAATCGTACACGCACAACAACCGCCCAACAACGCGCCGCACACCATGCGCCACCGTTTACACGCGTGATGCAACACCCGTGCCGCCGCCGATAATAGCAGATAATCGATCAAAAAATTGACCGCGACCAATACGTCCAAATAGATGACCGGCATCACGACACTCCCTTTTTGTCTGGTTGTTCTATTATAGCGAAAAAACAAGACGGATTCTGCCGAATTCGGACACCGCACAAAAAAAGGTCGTGTGCTAAAAGCACACGACCTTTTGGACAATCTTTATAACATATCGCGCTTGCGCAAGATCCCGTAAACCACCAACATGACCAACCCGGACAAAATGACCGGAAACCACCAGAACTGATCCATCGGCAACCCATCGACGTTCATCCCGTAGAAACCGGCAATGATGTTGGGAACCGAAAACACGATGGTAATAGCCGCCAAGATCTTCATCACCGTGTTGAGGTTGTTATTGATCAACGACGCGAACGCATCCATCGTTCCGGACAAAATGTTGAGATACGTCGAGGACATTTCATGCGCCTGCCGAATCTCGATCAACACATCTTCGAGCAGATCTTGATCTTCCTCGTACAGTTTTATATACCGACCGCGCATCATGCGTTCCAACGTCGAAATATTGGATTTTAACGAGGTGGAAAAATACACCAACGATTTGCGCAATTCGAGCAACTGAATCAGTTCGCGATCCTTGAGCGACCGACGTAGTTTTTTCTCGATACCGCCGGACAATTTATCGATCTGTTTCAAGAACTGTAGGTATCGGGTTGCCACACGCAACATAATTCGCAACACAAACTGCGTTTTGAGATTGGTTTGCACGCCTTTGATGATACTTTGTGCAAATTCTTCAACGATCAAATTTTGTCGCAACGAAATCGTGATAACTTGATCCGGCACGATCAAAATGCCAAGCGGCACGGTATAATACGACAAACTACCGTCTTCTTTCCGTTCGGCCACCGGCGTATCGATAATCATCAAGACGTTTCCATCCTCGGTCTCGATACGCGACGATTCTTCTTCGTCGAGTGCGGCGCGCACGAAATCGGGTTCGAGAGAAAATTGTCGGATCAACTCATTAATTTCCCGTTCATCGGGATTGACCACGTTGATCCAGCCGCCGGTTTGCATGGCTTCACATTCGTTGACGTAACCGGCAGCGGTGGAAAAATATTGAACCATAGGTACAGCCTCCTTTTAGGCGCACCTATCCCACGGCCGGGCGCGCCCTTACAATACTGATAGATTGACAACTTCGACCAACAGGATCAGGACTCACCCGACTCACCTCCTAAAGTGTTATGGTAACATTATATACCGACCTTGTGAAAAATTACAAGAAAAATTTTTCAACTGAAATCCGCTTATAAAAAAGCACCTCGAACGAGGTGCTTTTTTGGCAAGATATTATCTTATTCTTCGCTGAATTGATCTTTTCCTACCGAGCAAAGCGGGCAGGTAAAATCATCCGGAAGATCTTCGAATTTGGTACCGGCCGCGATACCGTTATCCGGATCGCCGATAGCTTCATCGTATACCCAGCCGCACACGTCACATACATACTTTTTCATAATGGTTTCCTCCTGTTAAATCATAGATTTATTGTATTTTTTCAAAATCAGCTGCGCCGTGTTTGCACAGCGGACAAACAAAATCTTCGGGCAACACATCGCCCTCGTATACATAACCGCAGATCTTGCAGACATACCCTTGTTTCCCGTCGGTTTGCGGTTTGGGTTTAACGTGGTTTTGATAATACGTATAGGTCATGGTTTCGCGATCCGACAACACGCGCGATTCGGTCACCGAACAGATAAACATACCGTGCGTATCCAGATCCAAGTACTGTTCCACTTTCAGCGACATAAATGAATTGATGTATCGCGGTAAAAAGACCAGTCCGTTGTCCGAACGTAACGGTTCGCAATTGGCAAATTTATCCACGTTTCGACCACTGACAAAGCCAAACGCCTCAAACACCTTAAACGGAGCATCCACCGTCAAACAGTTGATATTCATCTTACCCGTCTGCTTGATGATATGATGCGAATAGTTATCTTTGTTAATGGTGACGGCGATGCGATTGGGCGTATTGGTGACCTGGGTAACCGTGTTGACGATCAACCCGTTATCCTTTTTTCCGTCATGAGACGTCACCACATACAACCCATACCCGATATTAAACAAGGCAGTCAAGTCGTGCTTGTTGGCGGTAGCGTCTTGTTGCGCCAAATACTCTTTGCACAGTTCTTCCGCCAACGCGTCTACCTGCGCGGCACTTTCTTCGTTGAGCGCAGACAGAATCTTAACGGTGGTATCGGCAAAGGTGAGATTCTTGCTCTTTTCCAGCATCCCTTTCATCACTTTCGCCGCCAACGGCGCCCAACTGCCGTTTTCAATAAACGCAACCGTCCGATTTTGGAAACCGCGCTCGGTTAAATGGTTAATAAACTCACGCATAAACGGGAATATTTCCGCGTTATAAGTCGTGGTCGCCAAAACCAGTTTACTGTACCGGAAAGCATCTTCCACCGCCTCGGCCATATCGCAACGTGCCAAATCGTTGACAACCACTTTCGGGCAACCGTTCGCTTTCAGTTTTTCCGCAAGCAACCGAACCGCTTTTTTAGTGTTTCCGTACACCGAGGTATAGGCGATGACAATCCCCTCTTCCTCCGGTTGATAACTCGACCACGTGTTATACAACCCGAGGTAATAACCAAGATTTTCAGTCAACATCGGACCATGAAGCGGACAGATGATTTGAATATCCAACCCGGACGCCTTTTTGAGCAAATTTTGTACCTGCACACCGTATTTACCGACGATCCCGATATAGTACCGTCTGGCTTCACAAGCCCAATCTTCTTCCACGTCAAGCGCACCGAACTTGCCGAACCCATCCGCCGAAAACAACACCTTGTCGGTGCTATCGTAGGTGACGATTACCTCCGGCCAGTGCACCATCGGTGCGGTTACAAAGGTCAAGTTGTGTTTGCCGAGCGACAAGGTATCCCCTTCCCCGACAACAATCTGTTTGTCGGCAAAATCGGTCCCAAAAAAGTTCTTCATCATGGTAAACGCCTTGGCCGAAGACACAATTTGCGCCTTGGGATAACTCTTCACAAATTGGACAATATTCGCCGAATGATCGGGTTCCATATGCTGAACGATCAGGTAATCCGGTTGTCTGTCTCCGAGCGTGTTTTGAATATTATCCAGCCATTCATGTGTAAAGGCGGCATCCACCGTGTCCATAATGGCAATCTTGTCGTCCATAATGGCGTACGAGTTATAGGACATCCCGTTGGGGACGATATATTGTCCTTCAAACAAATCGATCTGATGATCGTTCACGCCGATATAGCGAATATCCTGTGTGATATGCATCTTGTTTCACCTCTTAGAACATAGTAGTTATAGTATAACACGGTTTTTCCAAATCTTCAACTCGGTTCCACCGTTTTATTCCAAAATCCGTCCATCTGTGGAAATCGTTACGACCTGCCACGGAATAAACTTGCCACTGGCTTGCAAGGCACGTTTAACGGCGTTTTCAATACCGCCGCAACACGGAACTTCCATACGAACGATTTTGACACTTTTTATGTTATTATTAGCAATAATCTGCGTTAATTTCTCGGCGTAATCCCCTTCATCCAGTTTAGGACAACCGATCAATGTGATGTGATTACGGATAAATTCCTCGTGAAAATTGCCGTAAGCAAACGCCGTACAATCCGCCGCGACCAACAAACTCGCATCTTCAAAATACGGTGCGTTAACCGGCACCAATTTGATCTGACACGGCCACTGTGAAAGTCGGCTAATCGCCGGTGCCGACGGCGTATCGTTTGTCGCCGTCCGTTTGATCGATTTTGATTGTGCACCCGGACAACCGCACGGCAACGTTACGCCAAATTGTTTCATCTTAGCCTGGCGCACGGCATCTTCATTATAGGCCGGTGCTTCACGCTCCTCAAACGTGATGGCGTTGGTGGGACACGCCGGCAAGCAATCGCCAAGCCCATCGCAATAATCCTCGCGCGTGAGTTTGGCCTTTCCGTTCACCATCTCGATCGCACCCTCGTGACAAGCCGCCGCGCACGCGCCGCAACCGTTACAGGCATCTTCATCAATTTTTATGATTTTGCGAATCATATTCGTAACCTCCTTGATTTTATGAATCCAGTATAGTATACTTGGTGTTATAATTCTGTTGAATTTTCAACAAACGGAGAGCTTTTATGAAAAAATATTTAAAAACTTTACAACGATGTCCGTTATTTCAAGGCATTGATGAAGATGACATGCTGAAAATGCTCGGTTGTCTGGGCGCTAAAGTCGAAACGTTTGACAAAAAATACACCATCATGGCCGAGGGCAATCCGGCGAAATATATCGGGATCGTTTTATCCGGTTCTGCGCAAATCATGCAGGTTGATTATTACGGCAATCGCAGTATTCTAAGTAGTGTAGAAGCGCCTCAGGTGTTTGCCGAAGCGTTTGCTTGCGCCGAGGTGGGCGCCATGCCGGTAACGGTGATCGCTAACGAACCGACCGAGGTGATGTTAATCGATGCCAGACACATTCTACAGACCTGTTGCCACAACTGTCAGTTTCATCAACAACTGATTTTTAACCTGATGAAAAATTTGGCTACCAAAACACTCTTGTTTCATCAACGGATCGATATCACGTCCAAACGAACCACGCGAGAAAAACTAATGGCCTATTTGATGTTGCAAGCGAAGAACGCCGGTAACAATCAGTTCGAGATTCCGTTTGATCGGCAGGAACTGGCCGACTATTTAGAAGTGGATCGAAGCGGATTATCCGCCGAAATCAGCAAACTTCGCAACGAAAACGTTATCGAAAGTCACAAAAAGCATTTCAAGTTATTATAAGTCATAAAAAGCAGGTACCCAACCGACTCGTTGGACACCTGCTTTTTACCATTTCAAATCATCGGTCGCCGGGTTATCCAGCAACGCGCCGGTTTCATCAAATCGAGAACCGTGACACGAGCAATCCCATGATCGCTCTTGTGCATTCCACGTTAACGCGCATCCCAAATGCGGACAACGCGGTTTGGTGGGTGTCAATAAATTCACCGTCGTTTCCCATGCGTTACAGGCCAGTTGCGAACGCCAGATCGTTCGGGATGGCGAAAACACAGACGCATAGGCATTGGGCTTATCTTGTACCAAATCGCTCAACGCCATTGCCGCCACCATCGACGAGGTCATCCCCCATTTGTTGAATCCGGTGGCCACATAGAGCGATGGGGTTCGCTTGCTATACGGTCCGATATACGGGATCTTGTCCAATGTCATACAATCTTGTGTGGCCCAACGATAGATCGGCCGCGCATGCGGATAATGCGTTTGGGCAAAATTCTCCAATTCAGCCCATCCGCCCCCTTGTTTACCGGTGCGGTGACCGCCACCGCCCAGCAACAGATACTCTCCGCACGAACGAAACGATAATCCGTTTTCCGCTTCGTCCAAATACATACCATCCACATTTGTCGCCTGCTTTAACGCCAACACGTACGAACGTTGCTGATACATTTTCAAAAAATACGCACCGTGTTTGTTAAGAAGCGGAAAATGCGTAGCCACCACAATCTTATCAGCTACAATCTTGCCTCGATCGGTTATCACCGTGTTACCCTCAAACGAACGCGCCGTTGTTCGCTCATAGATCGGCAATCCTTTTGCTATACCGGCGACGAATTTCAGCGGATGAAACTGCGCTTGATCCGCAAACCGGATAGCTCCTGCCACGCGAAATGGCAAAGGGCAATCGTCTACCAACTCTGCTGGAATCTGCAAACGCGCCAACGCGGTCAATTCTGTTTCGAGACGAGGGCGAGATGTGCGAGCATAGATATAATTGTCTTTGGTTTCAAAATCGCAATCCACCGTCTCGGCCAACACGCGAAACCGCCCAAGCGCCGCTTCGTTCACCTTCCAATACAGGCGTGCCGTATCCGCATCAAACTCGCGCATCAACTTATCATAGATCAACCCGTGTTGTGAGGTGATCTTGGCAGTGGTATTACGCGAAACACCGTGACAGATACGGTCAGCTTCGATCAAGATATGCTCAACACCGTTCTGCGCCAACGCATGCGAACACAACACGCCGGCGAGTCCCCCACCGATGATCAACACGTCGGTTTTAACGTCATGATCCAACGACGGAAAACGCGGCATTGTGACGTCGTTTGTCCATATGGAATTTGTCATATCATCACCGCCTTTAGTATGTGCGGCAACCAACTAAAAAAATCGCAAGAAAATCCATTTCTGGTTCGAATCCCTCTTTGACACAAAGTAAAAAGCACCCCTGTGGGGTGCTTTTTACTTTGGCGGAGAAGGAGGGACTCGAAGTTGCTTCGCAACCCCTCTTGCGGTGCCCGAAATTCTGTACCCTCGCGAGCGCTCGCAGAATTTCGACCGCTGCGCCAACCCTTTCTCGCTGTATCTCGCACCGCGAGCGCTCGAAAGCGTTGCCCGCGCCTTCGGCGCTCGGGTTCAAACCAGTTTCCACTAAAATGAAACAGACACCCATCGGGTGTCTGTTTCATTTGGCGGAGAAGGAGGGACTCGAACCCTCGCGCCGGTTTCCCGACCTATACCCTTAGCAGGGGTACCTCTTCACCAACTTGAGTACTTCTCCGTATGATAAAAATCGGGGCGTTGGTGTGTCACCGAATTTTACGATATAATTGTCAAAATGGCGGAGAGAGTGGGATTCGAACCCACGGTACGTTGCCGCACGACGGTTTTCAAGACCGTTCCGTTATAACCACTTCGGTATCTCTCCGTAACTAGGAACGGATAATATATTATCATCTTTACGACGGCCTGTCAACCGTTTATCCGGAGAAATTTTTCGCTTTTTTCGATAAAACCATCTCTTTTTGTCACCGCTTATCGCCCTTTACATAAACTGTTAGAGAAGTCAGCGCTTCAATTTCTTTATAGGAGGACTCGATATGCCCGAAAACAAATATGTACATGATTCCGGCAAAGAAGCGGTGTGTGTAGACGCCGGCCGCGTATACGATTCGTGCGCGGACAAAGATTGTTTGGAAGATCTGCGCGTATATTTCACCGAACGCGACCAGATGCTGATCGATCACGCCGGCAGCATCCGCACCCGTAGTGCGGAAGTGCTCAACATCTGCATCGACGTAGAACCTCTCCCCTTCAACCGCGGTTACTACGCATGCGACCTGACCTTCTATTTTAAGGTCGATTTGGATGTGCTTAGCGGTCGCTGCACCCCGTGCAACGTGGTTAGCGGTATTGCCATGTTCCAAAAGAAAGTGATCCTATACGGCAGCGAAGGCAACGTCAAAGTATTTTGCAGTGAATTCTGCAACAACGGGTGCGACAAACAAGAAATGCCCACTCAAAACCTGCCGCGTTGTTGTGTGCAGGTTGCCGAACCCATCGTGTTATCGGCGCGCATCTGCAACCCGAACGATGCCTGTAACTGCGTTTGCTACTGCGACTGCTCGACCATCCCGGATTATATCTGCAACCGGTTTGGAGGATGCTTTACCGACACCTGCGAAAAACGCGTGTACGTCACGATCGGTATCTTCTCGATCGTGCAGTTGGTGCGTAACGTGCAGATGTTGATGCCGGTATATGATTTCTGTCTGCCGTCGAAAGAGTGCAGCTGCCCCGACCAGGATTCTCCTTGCGACCTGTTCCGCAAGATGAATTTTCCGGTCAACGAATTCTTCCCCCCGAAACAAGACAACGGTCAATGCGGCTGCTGACGCTATTCTCCACAAAAAGAGCCATTTGCCCTTGCGGCAAATGGCTCTTTTCCTTGTTATCGTTATTCCAGTTCAAACGCACCGGTATACAGTTGATAATACGTGCCTTTTTCGGCAATCAATTTCTCGTGGTTACCGCGTTCGATGATGCGTCCATGATCCAACACCATGATGACATCCGAATTCATAACGGTAGACAAACGGTGCGCAATAACAAACACCGTACGGCCTTCCATCAATTTATCCATCCCTTGTTGCACGATCGCTTCGGTACGGGTATCGATCGAGGAAGTAGCTTCATCCAAGATCATGACCGGCGGATCGGCCACGGCCGCACGCGCAATCGCGATCAACTGCCGTTGTCCTTGCGACAGGTTTGCCCCGTTGTTGGTCAGTTCGGTCTGATATCCTTGCGGTAAACGCTCGATAAAATCATCCGCACCGGCCAGTTTTGCCGCCGCTATACACTCTTCATCCGTTGCATCCAATCGTCCGTACCGGATGTTATCCATCACCGTACCGGTAAACAAATTGGTTTCCTGCAACACAATACCGAGCGAACGCCGCAGGTCTGATTTGCGGATCTTGTTGATATTGATCCCGTCGTATCGAATCTTGCCGTCGGCAATATCGTAAAATCGGTTAATCAAGTTGGTGATCGTTGTTTTACCGGCACCGGTCGCCCCGACAAACGCCACCTTTTGGCCCGGCTCGGCATACACGCTAACCCCATGCAACACGTCTTTTTCTTCTTCATATCCGAAATCCACGTCGGTTAACACCACGTCGCCTTTCAGCAACGTATACGTCAAGGTGCCGTCTGTGTGCGGATGTTTCCACGCCCACACACCGGTTCGCTCGTCGGTTTCTTCGATGGTACCGTCAGAGGTCACCTTGGCATTCACCAAAGTAACGTATCCATCATCGGTTTCGGGTTGTTGGTCCATTAAGGCGAAAATGCGCTCCGCACCGGCCATCGCCATAACGATCGCGTTGATCTGTTGAGACACCTGGTTGATGTTACCCGTAAACTGTTTGGTCATATTTAAAAACGGCACCAAAATGCTGATTTCAAACGGCATACCCGAAATACTGACATTGGGGATACCAGATACCAAAAACAAGCCGGCCGACATGGCCATCAACACGTACAACACATTACCGATGTTCATGATGATCGGACCGAGCGTGTTGGCATAGGCATGGGCACGATAACTGTCTTCAAACAACGCCTCATTGATCTCGTCAAAATCCCGTTCGCACGCCTGTTCATGACAGAATACTTTAACCACCTTTTGGCCGTTCATCATCTCTTGAATATACCCTTCGGCTTTACCGATGGAGGCTTGTTGACGGACAAAATACTTGGCAGAACCGCCACCGATTTTTTTCGATACCACTAACATCAGCGATACGCCGACCAACACGAGTAATGTCATCCATACGCTATAATATAGCATGATGCTCAATACGCAGGTTACGATCGCAAACGATTGTAGCAGTGTCGGTAACGATTGCGATACCAGTTGGCGCAACGTATCGATATCGTTGGTATAATAACTCATAATATCGCCGTGCTTGTGGGTATCGAAATACCGAATCGGCAGATTTTGCATACCCTCAAACATGGTGCAACGCAACTTACTTAAAAACCCTTGCGTCATATACGCCATCAACTGCGTGTGCGCGGTGATGGCGATCATCGACAATACGTACATCGCTATCAACAGTACAACCATCGGGATAATTTCCACCTTAGCCGAATCCCAATCACCTGTTTTGTACCATTGTTCGATTACGGCAATGACTCGTTGAATAAAGATGGCCGGAATCGCCGACGCGACTGCCGAAAACAGAATACAAAACATGGTGACCGGCATCAGTACCGGATAGTAGCCGAACAGCAGTTTCAGAACGCGAAGCAAGCCGTTTAGCGACGTCTTTTTCGGTGTGTTACGCTTCATCACGATCCCCTCCGTTCGTCTGTTGTTCGTAGACCTCACGGTAAATATCGCTGGTTTTAAGCAGGTCATCGTGTTGGCCTACCGCCGATACCGTACCATTATCCATCACAAGGATCATATCGGCATCTTGAACCGAAGCGATCCGTTGTGCAATGATAATCTTCGTGGTTTCGGGAATATAGTCGCGGAAACCGCCGCGGATGAGGGCATCCGTTCTGGTATCGACCGCACTGGTAGAGTCATCCAAAATCAAAATCTTCGGTTTTTTCAACAGTGCCCGCGCAATACATAACCGTTGTTTTTGACCGCCGGATACGTTTGTGCCGCCCTGTTCAATCCAGGTGTCGTATCCATCCGGGAAGGTGCGAATAAAATCATCCGCTTGGGCCAAACGGCAAGCCGCCACCAGTTCTTCATCGGTCGCGTCCGGGTTTCCCCACCGCAAATTATCTTTGATGGTGCCGGCAAACAACAAGTTCTTTTGCAATACCATCGCAACCTGACCGCGCAACGTCTCCAGATCGTATTCTCGCACATCCAAACCGCCGACCTTGACACAACCGGTCGTGACGTCGTATAACCGCGGAATCAACTGTACCAGTGAAGTTTTACTCGATCCGGTACCGCCGATAATGCCGACCGTCATGCCGGACTCGATCTTCAGGTTGATATTCGACAACGCCAGTTTCTTCGCGGTAGCGGCATACTTAAACCCAACGTTTTCAAACGCAATCGAACCATCCGCCACCGTGTATACCGGTTGTTCCGGATTAGTGAGCGCCGGTTGTTCACACAAAACCTCATAAATACGTTTAAACGATTCAGACGACATGGTCAAAATGACGTAGATCATCGATAACATCATCAATGACATCAGAATCTGCATGCCATACGTGAGCATGGCCGAGATTTGACCAACGTCGATCAACTGCCCTTGGCTGGTGATGGTGAGACGTGAACCAACCAATAACACAAACGCCATATTAAAATATAAGCAAATCTGCATGATCGGCGTGTTGAGCGCCACAATGCGCTCCGCACGGGTAAAATCGTCACAGATATCGTCGGCTGCGCGGTTGAATTTTTGTTTTTCGTATTCTTCGCGCGAAAACCCTTTCACAACACGCATAGCGCGAACGTTTTCTTCAATCGATTCATTCAAACGGTCATATTTGCGAAACACGCGCCGAAACGCCGGCATGGCTTTACGGCTGACCAAAAACAGACCGGTCACCAACACAGGCACGACCACGACGAACGTCATCGCCAGTGCTCCGCCCATGACGTACGCCATAACGATGGAAAAAATAAACATCAACGGACTGCGAATCGCGGTACGGATCACCATCATATACGACATCTGCACGTTGGCCACGTCGGTAGTCATACGTGTAACCAACGACGTGGATGAAAACTTGTCGATATTTTTAAACGCAAAACCTTGAATCTTATGAAAAATATCGTGACGCAGATTTTTCGCAAACCCGGCCGACGCTTTCGAACAGGTAAATCCGGCAATGCCGCCGCACGAAAGCGATATACACGCCAATACCGCCAACACCAAACCGGTTTGCACGATTTGTCGCATATCGGCCCCGTTTTTAACCGCGTTGACAAGATTCGCTGTGATAAACGGAATCGAGGTTTCAATAATCGCTTCCGCCACGATAAAAATCAAGGTCAAAACGGTCGGCAACTTATATTCTCTTACACATTGTGCAAGCCGTTTGAACATAGTCCTTTGTCCACTTCCTCTTTTGCAATCGATAACCGTATTATTATATAAACTTTTCTCCCTATGGTCAAGAGAATTCACACGAATTTTGCACAAAAAAAACGAAGAGAGTGTTACTCTCTTCGTTCTTTCAAGAAACCTCTTAATAATTTTCGGCTTTGATTTCGAAATAGGCTTGCGGATGCGCGCAAACCGGGCACATTTCCGGTGCTTTTTTGCCGATCACGATATGACCGCAGTTGGCGCATTTCCAGATCATATCCTGATCTCTCGAGAATACCAAACCGCCTTCCAAATTGGCGAGCAGTTTGCGATAACGTTCTTCGTGTTCTTTTTCGATCTTGGCCACTTGTTCAAACAAGAACGCAATATGGTCGAACCCTTCTTCTTTCGCTTCTTTCGCAAAGGTCGCATACATATCGGTCCACTCGTAATTTTCGCCTTCCGCTGCATCCAACAGGTTGGTCGCCGTGTCCGGAATGCCACCGTCGTGCAACAGTTTGAACCAGATTTTTGCATGTTCTTTTTCGTTGGCAGCCGTTTCTTCAAACAGCGCCGCGATTTGGTTGTATCCTTCTTTTTTGGCTTTAGAGGCGTAGTAGGTATACTTGTTACGCGCCTGCGATTCGCCGGCAAATGCCGCCATCAGGTTTGCTTGGGTTTTGCTTCCTTCAAAATTCATACAAAACATCCTTTCCGGTTGAAAATAGTAAAAGCCGACTCTATGGAACAAAGCCGGCTTTTTGGTGGAGCTGGTTGACGGACTTGAACCCCCGACCTGCTGATTACAAATCAGCTGCTCTACCAACTGAGCTAAACCAGCGCAACTGCCAACAATATACCACGCCCCTCCCTAAAAGTCAAGTGTAAAACCGCCTTCACAGACGATTTTATAGAGGTCCATTTCCGGCTTCATACTATAAGCATTGCCTTTTTTGAAAAAAGTAATCGTTTTTTTGCTTTCAGTACTTTTCTCTTACCAAAAAATGTGATATACTGTTAATAATTGAGTAAAAAGGAGGTGCTGGAACTGGTCCAGGTATGGGAATCCGAAAGCGTTGCTCAAACCGAACGGTTGGGTGAGCGTATCGGACAAGCACTAAAAACCGGCGCCGTTCTCGCGATGTTTGGCGGTATGGGTATGGGCAAAACGGCTTTTGTTCGTGGATTGGCACGCGGTTTGGGAATCACGACCGAAGTATCCAGCCCCACCTTTGCACTGGTCAACGATTATGGCGGACAACCGACGTTGGCCCATTTCGATATGTATCGGATCCAAAACTGGGGCGATCTGTATACCACTGGCTTTTTTGATTATCTCGACACCGGTGCCATACTCGCCGTAGAATGGAGCGAAAATATCGAAGGCGCGTTGCCGGACGAGGCGGTTCGCTTAATCTTTGAGCAAACCGACGATACCGGCCGCCGTATTACGGTGGAAGATCCTGCCGGTGTGTTGGGAGATTTACAAGTATGAAAATATTAGCATTGGAATGTTCGGCCGGTCCGTCGTCCTGCGCCATCGTAGAAAACGGAAAGGTTCTTACAAGCGCGTATATTTACGTGCCGCTGACGCACAGTCAAACCTTACTACCCATGGTGCAACGGGCTTTACAAGATACCGGCATGTCGGTATCCGATCTGGATGTCATCGCGGTATCGGCAGGACCAGGTTCGTTTACCGGTGTGCGCATCGGAGTAGCTACGGTGAAAGGGTTGGCGTTTGCCAACCATACCCCCTGCGCCGCGGTATCCACCTTAGCCGGCATGGCTCGGCTATTGGACGGCGTGGCTTTTAACGGTGTGATATGTTGTGTAATGGATGCACGCTGTCAACAAGTCTATACCGCCACGTTCACGTGCGATAACGGCCATATAGAACGGTTAACTGAGGATGAGGCAATTTCCATCGCCGATCTGAAAACTCGTTTGCAAACGATCAAACAAGATATTTTACTGGTTGGCGATGGCGCTGAAATGTGTTATACTATCCTTAAAGACGATCTGCCGACCGTACAATTGACACCACCGCATCTGCGGTATCAACAAGCCACCGGCGTAGCGGCAGAGGCCGCCGTCATGGCGCAACAAAAGGCGTTAACCGACGCGGACAAGCTGTTACCGTTTTATCTGCGCTTACCGCAGGCCGAACGGGAACTGCGCAAAAAGCAATCGGATCATACTATATAATTTGGGAGGCTGTATCTTATGTCAAACAATGTATTTATTGCCGATCACCCGCTGATTCAACACAAACTGGCCGTTTTGCGGTCCAAACACACCAGTTCGAAAGAGTTCCGCGAACTCATTTCGGAAATTACCGGTCTGATGTGCTACGAAGCGACGCGCGACCTTCCGTTGTGCGATGCCGTGGTAGAAACGCCGATGACCACCATGACCGCCAAAAAACTGTCCGGTCGTAAACTGGCTTTCGTTCCGATCCTGCGCGCAGGACTCGGCATGGTCGATGGCGCCGTTAAGCTCATTCCCTCGGCACGTATCGGACATATCGGCCTGTACCGCGATCCCGAAACCCATCAACCGGTGGAATACTATTGCAAACTGCCGAGTGATATCGGTGAACGCGAAGTCGTCGTATTAGATCCGATGCTCGCGACCGGCGGCTCGGCTATTGATGCGATATCGCAGATCAAAGAACGCGGCCCGAAACACATCAAATTCATGTGCATCATCGCCGCGCCGGAAGGCTTGGACGCGCTGAAAACCGCCCATCCGGACGTGCAAATCTATTGCGCCGCGCTGGACGATCATCTGAACGATCACAAGTATATCATCCCGGGCCTCGGCGATGCCGGCGACCGTATTTTCGGTACCAAATAAAAGACTTTTTATAAAGGAGTGGGTGCCGCCCACTCCTTTATCCGCATCTATTGGGGGAATTCCATTTGTTAAAACGATTTTTACAATATTACCGGCCACATAAAACCCTTTTCGTCATGGATATGGGTGCCTCGTTACTGGTATCGCTGATCGGTGTGATCTACCCGATGGTCACCCGCCTCATGCTCAATGACCTGATCCCCAACCGCAACTATC
Organism: Acutalibacteraceae bacterium; assembly: GCA_045544455.1. Taxonomy (GTDB): domain Bacteria; phylum Bacillota; class Clostridia; order Oscillospirales; family Acutalibacteraceae; genus JAZPYZ01. The sequence goes on from JAZPYZ010000021.1 coordinate 25,278, forward strand.
GCCTGATCGTGGCGTATGGGTTGGCGCTGTTGCTCCTGTATGCCGTGCGGATGTTGCTCAACTATTTTATTCAATACCAAGGCCATATCATGGGTGTTCGGATGCAAGCGCAGATGCGCAGTGACCTGTTTGCCCATCTTGAAAAATTACCGTTTAGTTTTTACGATCATCACGAAACCGGTAAGATCATGTCGCGGCTGACCAACGATTTGATGGACGTCAGCGAACTGGCGCACCACGGGCCGGAAAACGTTATCATCTCCACCGTTTCGGTAGTGGTATCGTTTGTCTACTTATCCACCATCAACATCTGGTTGTCGTTAATCGTGTTCGGTTGCGTGCCGTTTTTGGTGCTGGTATCGGTATTAACCCGCAAAAAGATGCGGTCCGCTTTCCAAAAAAGCCGACAATCCATCGCGAAAATCAACGCCGCGTTGGAAAGCAGTATTTCGGGCATCCGCGTGACCAAAGCATTTACCAACGCTGAGAAAGAAACCGAAAAATTCGAAGCCGGTAACGAGCAATTTAAAGAAGCGCGTCGCGACGCCTATAAAGCGATGGGACAATTCCATTCTGCCACCACGTTTGTCACCGACGTGTTCAACGTAGTCATTTTAATCGCCGGTGGTTTATTTTTGTATAACGGAAACATCTCGTTTGCAGACTATTCGGCTTTTATCGTATCGATCAACCTGTTTTTGTCCCCCATCAACACGCTAATTCGGTTTATGGAACAGTTCCAAGACGGGGTATCCGGTTTTGAACGATTTTTGGAAGTGATGGATACCGAACCGGAACTGGATACCGACCACGCGGTGGACGTCGAACGATTACAAGGTAAAATCGAATTTGAAAACGTGTATTACGGTTACGGCAGCGATAAAGACGTGTTAAACGGCATCAATTTATGCATCAACCAAGGACAAACCTTTGCGTTGGTGGGCCCCAGTGGCGGCGGTAAAACCACTATCTGCCACCTCATTCCCCACTTTTATAACCTGCGTTCCGGACGTGTTTTGATCGACGGGCAAGATATCCGGGATATTACGCTTGAATCGTTGCGTCGCAATATCGGTATTGTGCAACAAGATATCTATCTGTTTAACGCCAGTATTCGAGACAATATCTTATACGGACGATTGGATGCGACCGAGGAAGACGTGATCGAAGCGGCCAAACGCGCCAATATTCACGACTATATCATGAGTTTGGAGGAAGGCTACGATACCGTCATCGGCGAACGTGGCGTGAGATTGTCGGGCGGTCAAAAGCAACGACTTTGCATCGCGCGGGTGTTTTTGAAAAATCCGCCGATCCTGATTTTGGACGAAGCGACCAGTGCGCTCGATAACACGACCGAAATCTTGATTCAGCAAGCATTGGATGAGTTGTGTAAGGGACGCACCACTTTGGTGGTAGCGCACCGATTATCCACCATCAAAAATGCCGATGAAATCGCCGTTATTGCCGATGGACAGATCCTGGAGCAAGGCAATCACGATTCGTTGACTGCTAAAGACGGTATGTACGCCGAATTGTATAACTTGCAATTCCGGCAAAACCCATAATCGATATACCCAATCCCCTTTGTCCTCTGGGACAAGGGGGATTTTTTGCAGATTTTCGGGCAGAATACCACCAGGCGAAAAAATTTTCAAAAAACGGTAAAAACCGTCTTGACAATTGGAAACGGATAGTGTATTATATTCAAGCAGCGTTTGAGAGAACGCGGTCCGATACTCAATTGAGTTCGCAAACACGCACCATTAGCTCAGTTGGTAGAGCACCTGACTCTTAATCAGGGTGTCCCGGGTTCGAGTCCCTGATGGTGCACCATTCGGCCCGTTGGTCAAGTGGCCTAAGACTCCGGCCTCTCACGCCGGCAACACGAGTTCGAATCTCGTACGGGTCACCAAGTTGGTGTCGATGGCGGTGAGGGTACACCCGTTCCCATCCCGAACACGGCAGTTAAGCTCACTTGCGCCGAAGATACTCGGTCCGCAGGGACCCGGAAAAATAGGTAGATGCCAACATATATATTCCTCCATAGCTCAGTCGGTAGAGCACGCGGCTGTTAACCGCGGTGTCGTTGGTTCGAGTCCAACTGGAGGAGCCAAATAAAAAGATCGCCTTTATGGCGGTCTTTTTTGTTTCGTTTTTTATGATACTTAAACAACCGCACAGCGGCTGTTAACACAGTCGTGCCTCGGCGCCGCCAGTATCGGATGCAACCGAGGCGCGAGAAAGCATACATACTAGAGTGATCGAAACCATCTGTCAACTTTTCCACCTCAACAACCGTAAAATATTAACTTGGGCAGATCCTCTTGATTTTAAAGAGTAAGTTATGGTATGATACAACCGCTATAACAAGGAGGTGACGATCACATGAAAACCAAGCGATCCGGATACAAAGATTTTTTCATTAACTTGGTATTTCCGGCCGTTGTGTTCGGTTCGGTCACCGGCACGATAACAGCTGTGATCGTCACCGTTTACAAATTTTGTGCTAAACACATCATCGCGTTTTCTCACGTCGGCTATCGATATTTAAACGAGCATCTTTATCTGATACCGGTCGTGTTGGCAGCCTTGTTCGGTCTCGCGTATGTGTTCTCTTATTGTTATCGAAAACACCCGAACTTGCGCGGTGGTGGCATTCCGACATCCGTCGGGATTTTACGCGGTGAAATTTCGTTTCATTGGTTTGTCAACGTAATCGGCGTTTTCTTGCTGTCGCTGGTCAGTTTTCTAATTGGCGTACCGCTTGGCACCGAAGGACCGTCCACCCAAATGGGAACCGCGATCGGACGAGGTTGCATAGTCCCTTTCTCTAAAAAGCACCAAGCGTGGGATCGATACGCCATGACCGGAGGTGCGTGTGCCGGCTTTTCTACCGCTACCGGCGCCCCGGTAACCGGCGTTGTCTTCGCTATGGAAGAGGTGCATCACTCCACGTCGCCTATGATCATTATGGTCGCGGCTACGTCGGTGATCTGTGCCGACTTGGTATCGAATCTTCTCTCCCCTGTGTTCGGTGTCAGCGCAAGGTTGTTTCCGATGTTGGAAATACCGACGTTGCCACTCAAAGACATGTGGATACCGGTCTTAATCGGTGTTGCGGTCGGGTTGTTCTCCGCTTTGTTTTTGCGGTATTATCGATTGATCAATCGATTCCGTCATACCACACTCGCCAACATTCCCCCGGTGTATAAGATCTTTGCGGTATTCGCCGTAACGGTAGGGCTTGGATTGTGCTCTCCTTCTTTTATTTCCACCGGTCACGAATTGGTGGAATCCTTGTCTGAAGTAGCACGGCCCATATGGTTGTTGTTGCTGATCCTGTTAGTGCGCTCGACCGGAACGTTGGCCGCTACCACCAATGGGATCACCGGCGGATTGTATTTACCGACGCTGGCACTCGGCGCCGTGTTGGCGGCCGCCATAGGATTTACCGGTATGTCTTTGGGAATATCTGCCGACTATTTTGAATTGATATTAGCACTCGGGATGGCATCGTGTTTGGCCGGTATGATGAAATTCCCGATCACCGCGATCGTATTTGCCATAGAAGCATTATCTTGCGGCAACAACATTTTACCGGTGATCATCGCGGTGAGTATCAGTTTTATACTTACAGAAATATTTAACGCTAAATCAATCAGCGAACACGTGTTGGAAAACCGCATTGAACAGATGCATCGCGGCAAAACCGCTAAAACCGCGGAACGAGAGGTTACGGTACAACCTCACGCCTTTGCCGTCGGTAAACAGGTGCGGGATATTTTTTGGCCGCACAACCTGTTTGTTTTATCTATACAACACGCACAAGACCAGGAGTTACACCTGGATGTGCATGGTGAAAAGGTGATTCAAGCCGGCGACGTGCTGCGTATACGATATTCCACTTATGACGAACCAGTCACCCAAAACGAACTCATGGCCATTGTCGGCGAACAAGATTAACCAAACCCGTGCAGGTAAGCCCTGCACGGGTTTTTCGGATAAAACCGCAGGAATATCAAAATAGCACTTGATTTTAAGTCGGTAATATGCTATAATGCCGATGTTCAAATCCGGGTGTAGCGCAGATTGGTAGCGCGCTTGAATGGGGTTCAAGAGGCCGCAGGTTCGACTCCTGTCACTCGGACCAAACAACCTCGCGACCATTTTCGGTCGTGAGGTTGTTTTTTGTTTTTAAGACAGGAGGAGAAACGAACTCCAAACGCCGCAAGCGAACGCGAAACGGGGTTTGGGAGAAGGCTCCGGTGGAGCCTTCGTCAAGTGAGAGGAGACTCCTGTCACTCGGACCAAAAAAGAACCGTTGACGTTTGTCGGCGGTTCTTTTTGTTTGTAGGATGAGTTCGAACCTTGCGGCCGAGTGAACCCCACGGGTTCAGGCATTGAGCGCGAGCGCCGCCGGTGGCGGATACAGCGAGTGCGAAATGGCGCCGCGGTCGAAATTCGCCAAGCAATAGCGAGAAATGCGAATTTCGGGTACCGCAAGTGGTAGCCGCAGGTTCCGCGATTGGCAAACCAAGCCAATCGCGGAACCGAACTCCAAACGCCGCAAGCACCGGCGACGCGGGGTTTGGGAGAGGGTGCCGGTGGCACCTTCGTCAAGTGACCTGTTTCCCCTCTTTTAACCGCGGTTTTACTTGCGTTCGGGCGACAACGGTGCTATACTAATGGGTAGTTCTTAAAATGTTAGGAGGTGGTTGGTATGCCGACATTACAAACCAAACCAGAAGCAACCGGCAACAAGAAATCGCGTGGCATGTGGGCGATGATTCCGGTGATCATGTCACTTGCCTGGCCGACCATGCTCGAACAATTGATGCAAACAGCTGTACAATATATCGATACCGCTATGGTCGGTTCTCTTGGCACACAAGCCACCGCCGCCGTCGGCGCTACCACCACCGTCAACTGGTTGATCGGTAGCACCATTTCGGCGATTGGGGTTGGATTTCTGGCATTTATCTCGCAAGCATACGGTGCCGGCGATTACGCGAAGGCATCCAAAGCCTCATCGCAAGCTGTCTTATCGGTGTTAGTCTGTGGCGTATTCTTCACAGTACTGACCTTGTCGCTCAGTGGTGTTGTGCCGGTTTGGATGCAGGTCGATCAAAACATTCGCACCCTAACATCGCGATATTTCTTTATCTTATATACTCCCATGTTGGCGCGTACCGCTACCATTATCTTCGGCACCATGCTACGCGCAGTCGGCGATACCAAAACCCCGATGCGTGTGGGCGTGTGGGTAAACCTCATTAACGTGATATTGAACTTTTTACTCATCTACCCCACCCGCACCATAACCTTGTTTTCCACCGAATGGACCGTGATTGGTGCCGGTATGGGAGTTATCGGCGCAGCCGTCGCCAGCGCTATCGCTTTTGCCGTAGGTGGCATATATATCACGATCGTGTTGTGGAACCATCCGGTCATTTCGCCGCGCGGACAATCTTTACGCCCCGATCCACAGGTGCTTAAGCCTTGTTTAAAGGTGGCGTTCCCCAACGCACTGCAACGGTTTGGCACGTCGCTCGGATACGTGGCATTTGCTTCGATGGTCAACTCGCTCGGTGATATTGCTACCGCCGCACATACCATCGCCAACACGGTGGAATCGGCCTTTTATATTCCCGGTTACGGCATGCAGACCGCCGCCGCGACGTTGGCCGGCAATGCGCTGGGCGCGAACGATAAGCACCGCATGCGGCAGTTGGCACGCACCATTATCGTAATCGAAGTGGCGTTGATGATCGTGACCGGCACCTTGTTGTTCCTGTTTGCACCACACATGATGCGGTTGTTCTCCAAAGACGCTCAGGTTATCCTGCTGGGTTCCACCGTACTGCGCATGGTTGCGGTATCCGAACCGTTTTACGGGGTATCGATCATCATCGAGGGCATGATGCAAGGCGTCGGCAACACCATGATACCGTTTGTGAGTAATATCATCGGTATGTGGGGCATCCGCATTGTCGGGACATTCTTCTGCACCCAACTGTTGTCGATGGGATTGGTATCGGCGTGGGCGTGTATGATTTTACACAACTTGATGTTGTTTATCATGTTTACGATTTACTATGTCAGCGGACGATGGAGTCCGTTGACGCGAAAGCCGAAGAAAGTGTGATATAGGAATGTATAGCAAAGTATACGAAACGCGTTACGGCGATTATAAAGATTACGAAACCATTAAACCATCCACCGTAATGGATATGGTGCAGGATATCTCCGTGGCCCATTCCGCATCGTGTGGATATGGTCTGCATGACCTACGTCAAATGGAAAAAGCGTGGTTTTTACACGGGATAAAGGTGCGGTTTGACAAACCGGTTTCCACCTCGTATCCCGTAACGGCTTATACGGCCGTTAAAAGCATGCGCGGCATGATCTCGCAACGCGGTTGTATCTTACAACAAAACGGAGAAACCGTGGCCAAAACCATCGCCGATTGGTTTTTGTTTGACGTAGCAGCCGGCCGGCCTTGTCGCATGCCCAAAGAGATGTTGGAAGCCTATCCGCCGCACGATTTTGGGGACGACTTTTTCCACTATACCAAACCGACCATGGTGGATGCCGAAAAACAATATTCGGTGCGGATCTCGAACAAAGAGATCGATACCAATAAACATCTCAATAATCAAAAAAGTGCCGAACTATTGATGGACGCGCTTCCGTTTGAATTCTCCTTTACCGATATGAATGTGTTATATAAACAAGCAGCCTATCTCGGGGACGAACTGGATGTCTGTGTAGCCGAAATCGAACACGGCTATTATGTGCATCTGCAAACCAAAGACGGCGACGTGTGCGTGGCCGGCAGTTTTGAAACCCTATAAAAAAGGGGTGAACACATGACCACTAAAAAAATTTTATTTGATTTGGACGGTACGCTAACCGATTCCGGCGAAGGAATCCTCAACTGTGTGGAATTGGTGTTAAATCATTTTGGGTTGCCGGTCCCGGATCGCGCGGCACTGCGCGTATTTATCGGACCGCCATTGGCCGATATGTTCCCTCGCTTTGGCGTGCCGGTTGATCGTGTAGACGAAGCGATTGCGGTATATCGCGGCCGATATACCACCGTGGGGAAATTTGAAAACCACCCGTATGACGGGATCGCCGCTATGCTGAACACCTTGAAAACACAAGGGCATCGGTTGTTTGTCGCCACTTCAAAACCCGAAACCATGGCGACTGACATCTTGGACAAGTTTGAACTGTCCCCCTATTTCGAGACCATCGTCGGCGCGACGCTGGATCATACGCGCAACACCAAATCCGCCGTAATCGCCCATCTGCTCAGTCTGGTAGACGGGGATGAACCGATCGTGATGGTCGGTGACACGGCGTTTGACGTGCTGGGCGCCGCCGAACATCATATCCCAACCATCGGTGTGTCGTGGGGATACGGTACCGTGGATGAGCTTAAAGACGCCGGTGCCGTTGCGATCGTCGATTCGCCCAAACAATTAATTGAGAAATTGTGTGCAACCGTTTAACAAAAACGGTTGCATTTTTTGGCAGAATTGCCCTTGTAAGACACTAATCAATCTGCTATAATGTGGTTTATAATTTTATGAGGCCGTTTGACCCCATCTTGGGAGATGTATTCTTTATGCAAATGTTACTAAGTTTATCGATCGCCATGTTCGCAGGATTGATGTTATCCCGCTTGGCCAAAATCATAAAACTACCGGCCGTAACAGCGTACCTGGTCGCCGGTATTTTAATCGGCCCATATGTGCTCGGTTCGTTGGGCGTACCGGGACTCGGTTTTACCGACATGGACGATATTCACACCTATAGCATCCTGTCGGAAGTGGCACTCGGTTTTATCGCCTTTTCGATCGGCAATGAATTTCGTTTATCGCAACTGAAAAAGATCGGGAAACAGGCTACCGTTATCGGTATTGCGCAAGCGGTAACCGCCACCATCCTGGTGGATGCCGCCTTGATCGGGTTGCATTTTATTATCCCCGATAAACTGCCGTTGGAATCGGCCATCGTGTTGGGTGCAGTTGCTTCTGCTACAGCTCCGGCCGCCACTTTAATGGTAGTCAAACAATACAAAGCCAAAGGACCGCTTACCGATATTCTTCTCCCCATTGTCGCGCTCGATGACGCCGTTGGTTTAATACTGTTTGCGGTATCGTTTGGAATCGCTAAAGCGCTCATTTCCGGACACGTAGATCTGATTTCGGTGGTGTTCGAACCGATCTTGGAAGTGGTGTGTTCACTCATACTTGGCGCTATCATGGGCTTCTTGTTTAGTTTCTTTGAAAAGTTTTTCCATTCCCGGTCCAAACGAATGGCGATGTCCGTCACCTTCTTGTTCCTCACCGTCGCACTGTCGATGATCAAGTTCAAGATTGGCGGCGTACACGTGGCCTTCTCGTCTTTGTTGGTTTGCATGATGCTCGGTACCGTATTTTGCAATATATGCGATTTCTCTGAAGAATTGATGGATCGTATCGATCGATGGAGCGCTCCGTTGCTTATCCTCTTCTTTGTTATCAGCGGCGCCGAACTCGAACTGTCGATCTTTAACGATCTGCCCATCGTGTTGATTGGTTTGGTATACATCGCGGTACGGTCGCTCGGTAAATATACCGGAGCCAACCTCAGTGCCAAAGCCGTAAAATGCGATCCCAATATCGTGAAATACCTCGGCGTCACGTTGCTCCCCCAAGCCGGCGTAGCGCTCGGCATGGCCCTGAAAGCGGAAGAACTTGGTCCGTCCGGCATGGTGGTGGCCAATATCACCTTGTTCTCGGTATTGGTATATGAACTCGTTGGTCCGTATTTGACCAAAATCGCATTGCTCAAAGCAGGCGAAATCAAACCTGAAGGCAAGATCAGTGCACGTGAAATCGCCGCTAAAGAGCTTGCCGCAAAGGAGACACAACCATGACCACCTTATTGCTAGTTCGGCATGGGCAAAGCATGGCCAACGTAGAAAAACTCTTTGCGGGGCATATCAATTCCCCTTTATCCCCTCTTGGCAAACAACAAGCACACATGGCGGCCGCATATATAGCCGACACTTATACCGTAGATGCCGTATGGGCCAGCGACCTGGATCGTGCCAAATATACCGGGCAAGCCATCGCCGACCGTGTGGGATTACCGTTGGTGACCGATCCACGACTGCGTGAGATCGCCGCCGGTGAATGGGAAGGACAAACCTTTAATGTGTTAACCACGGCATACGCTGAATCGTACCATGTGTGGCTTACCGATGTCGGCCACACCGTATGCCCCGGCGGTGAATCTATGGTGCAAACGCAAGAACGTATCGTCACAGCGTTGCAAGATATCGCCGCACAATACGATGGCAAAACGGTTGTCATCGCTTCGCACGGATGTGCAATACGGACGTTGCAATGTTTTGCCGAAGGGAAATCGATCGATGAGATGAAATATGTACCGTGGGCATCCAATGCATCGGTTACCACCGTCACGGTAGAAAACGGCAAGATGCGATTGATTCAAGCCAGTTATGATGACTATTTAGGTGAGAAAAAAAGCAAACTGCCGGCTAACGTATAAACGACAACCCCTCTCACACCATTAGGCGTCAGAGGGGTTATTTTGTTTCGTGATCGACGGTTCGGTCAACATGGGATAACACACCAACCGATCTGCATCCAAACATTCGGCATGCAGATCAACCCGTACCAACGCCGGGTTATCGTAGGTTTTATAGTAACAAACACCTTGATCCAGACGGTAACACGTAGTATACGCGGTAAACTCGTGTTGCCCGTCCGGCAACACCGTACAACCGCGCGGTTGCGCTACCGTATCGAGAATATGGAAAAACTGCGATACCTGTTCCTGGTCCCCTTGCGCGACTGCATGTGTTTTAACGAAAGTAGCACGCACAAACCGCGAAACGGATGAATAATCCCCCGGTAACCCAATCGCGCCCATACCACGGCTATACAACTCCAGTGGTAATGCCGGCGCAAAACGATTAGGCGGATCGGCAATCGATAATCCGCGATAATCATAAAGTCGATCCAACATACGATCAAACGGTGGGTTGTTGGTCAAAACCTCGACCGGATTTTCCCATATCCGCAAGCCGGTTTTCGTTTGTTCCACCGTAATCGATCGATGTTTGTCCGTCACCATCCAGTGCAGTGGTGATGCCGAAACCGAACGATTGAACGAGGTGTCGGTGATACGCGTTTGCTGAATGTTTTGAATCGCCTCTTCCACCGAAGAACAGCGCGCCAATACCCAATTAATAAATTCAAACGAGGCCACGCCGGCTTCTCCGTTACCGCACGGTGCGTACCAGGCATTGCCGCTAAATCGCAAACCGGCGGCCGCCAAACCACACTCGTTGACAGCATCAAAATATAACGGACTGCCGTCGATCACCGCCGCAACCCCGATCATGGCATAGTGGGACGTGCACGTCCCACTGTGGCGAAAGTCAAACACAAATTGACGCGGCGTAATCACAATTTGTTCTCCATACGAACATTCCACATCCAGATTTCGTCCAAAATACGTTTTTTGATACGTAATAGCCGTACACATAATTCAATACCTCTACAGTGAGCCAAAATCCACTTCTAACCTAAGCTTAGGTTTACTCTCCCCCCTATAAGGATGTCGCTTAAAACGCAAAATATAAGCAAAAAACAGATCACCCCACACATTTTGGGGGGCCGGTTTGTATTTACCATAGATCTTGGTACAGTTGCACAACCTCTTCGTAGGTCGGAACACGCGGATTAGTCGGCGTACATGCGTCAGCCAACGCCGCACGCGCCATATCGGGAATGGCGGCAAAATACTCGTCCTTGGTACATTTGCCGGTTTCGGATACCGACAACGGCATATCCATCTCTTTCATCATAAACTGCGTCCAGTTGGATAAGGCACGCACCGTGGTAACGGTATTAAAGTTTTGCAAACCCAAAGTCCGCGCGACGGTCGCGTATTTGCGAACGTGTTTCGGATATTCCAGTTTGGAACGGCTGAATTTGCTGATCTCACTGTTATATTCAATAATATGCGGCAATAACATCGCGTTGGCACGACCATGCGGAATGTGGAAATGCGAACCCAGTTGGTGCGCCATCCCATGGTTAAGGCCAAGCGAGGCGGCATTAAACGCCAACCCGGCCAAGCAAGATGCCACATGCATCTTTTGACGGGCATGAATATCGTTGTTGTCGAGATACGAACGAAGCAAGAACGAACCGACGATCTCGATCGCTTTTTCGGCAAGCGCACCCGAAAATTCGTTATTATTGGTGCTGACGTAGGCTTCCAACGCGTGGGTAAACACATCCATACCGGTATCGGCGGTCACAATCGCCGGCACCGATTTTACCATTTCGACATCTAAGATCGCCTCATCCGGCAACATCTCATCGCTGACAAGCGGGATTTTACGTTGGTTGACGGTATCGGAAATTACCGAGAAAGAGGTCACTTCCGAACCGGTACCACTGGTGGTCGGAATCGCAATCAACGCCGGTAATACCGAAGAATCCATTTGGCGTGCCACTTCCTTAATGGCTTTGGCAGAATCCATAGCCGAACCGCCACCCACCGCGATCAACGCTTCGGGACGGAGTTGCATTACCGCTTCTACACCGGCGGCTACCTTTTCGACCGGCGGATCCGGCACAATGTCCTGAAACACCTTCCACGAAATGTTGGCTTGTTGCAACCGTACCGTGAGTTGATGAATCAAACCGCTGGTAACCACGAAGGGATCGGCAATGATCAATACCGTTTTATACGGTAATTCCAACAACCGATTTAACGCGTTATCGCCAAAATAAATATGAGTTCTAATATCAAAATGCGTCACGGTTTCACGCCTCCCTTCTAAACAAGTATTATATCACCGATTGGTCCGTATTGCAACCGATTTTTTCCAAAAAAAATCAGCAGGGTTTCCCCTGCTGATTTACACACACATTATGCGGTTACCCCTTGGAATACCGCCGGCGCTAACCACAAGACCAACAAGATCACCGCGGCCAATGCAATACGATAATATCCAAACGGTTTGAAATCGTGCTTTTTGATATAGTTCATCAAGAAGCGAATAACCAACAGCGATACCACAAACGATACCACCGTACCAACCGCTAAAATAACCCATTCTTCCAGTGTGAAGGTCAAACCTTGATGTTCCAACACATATTTTAACAATTTCAGTGCACTGGCACCGAACATCGCCGGAATCGCCATAAAGAAGGAAAATTCCGCCGCTATGTATCGCGAACAACCAAGCAACACCGCGCCGAGAATCGTCGAACCCGAACGCGAAGTGCCGGGAATCAACGCCAGCATCTGGAACATTCCAATAAAGAGCGCGGTTTTATAATCCATTTCGTCAAACTGATGGATACGCGGCGTTTTGTTGCGGTTTTCCAGCCAAATGAACAACACCCCGTAAATCAAAAGCGTTGCAGCAATCACAACCGGGGTGCTCAACACCGTGTCCACCCAATCATCGATTGCCAACCCCACCACCGCGGCCGGCACACTGGCAATCAATACTTTCGCCCACAGTGACCAAGTATCGCGTTTTTGTTCCACCGTCTTTTTCGGTGACAACGGGTTAAGTTTGTGGAAATACAACACCAGCACCGCCAAGATTGATCCCAGTTGGATCAACACCTTAAAGACGTCGAAAAAATCCGTGCTGACGTTCATCGGCCAAACAGCGTCCAGTAACAGAATGTGACCGGTACTGCTGATCGGCAACCATTCGGTGATGCCTTGCACGATGCCCTGCACCACCGATTTCAAAATCTCAATCAAATTCATCCGTTGTTACTCCTTTACGGAATTACAGTTCCACCTCATTGAGCAGATCGCGCAACAAGATGATTTCGTCGGGCGAAAGCGTCGTGCCTTTACCCATCTTCACGTGATCCGGTGCCCATTCACGAATATCGTATTTCGGGGCACGATCGTTCCAGCTGATCAAATTGAGTTCTTTGGTCCAACCGGACGGCGTTTGCGATAAAACACCAAGTTCCTTTACGATTTCATATTTCAGTTCTGCCATAAAAAACACTCCTTTTATTTTGTTTCAAACATACTACCACCGGTTGAATCGGTCCCGACAACCAATGGAAAATCCCGTATCTCCAATCGTCGGATAGCTTCACATCCGAGATCTTCAAACGCTATCACGTCGCACGCAACAACCGCTTGTGCAGCCAGTGCACCGGCTCCCCCGATCGCACACAAATACACCGCACCATTTCGCGCGATGGCATCCACCACCGCCTTGTCGCGTACACCTTTCCCGATAGTCGCGCACACCCCTAAGTCATATAACCGCGGAGCAAACGCATCCATACGGCCGGACGTGGTCGGCCCGCAAGAGCCAATTGCATACCCATTTGGTGCCGGCGTGGCACCGGCATAATAAACCACCGCATCCTGCAGGTCAAACGGCAAAGTCGCACCATCGTCTAACATCGTCATCAACCGCCCGTGAGCCGCATCCCGTGCGGTATATACCGTTCCGGACAATCGCACCCGATCGCCGGCACGAAATTGCGTTACGCAATCTCGCAACGATGCGGTATCTACGATCCATTCTTTCATATGTTGCGTTCCACCTTACAAGAAATACCGTTCGTTTTCCCAATCCGAATCGGAATCCGTATCGGCTTCCTCGACCGACGCCGGAATAGCCGATTCCATCTCTTCGGCCAGGGCGGCAATCCGTTGCTCGGCAACGCCATCCTGCTCTTGCAGTTCGCGACGGGCCGTTTCCACCACTTCACGACAAGCGGCCAGATGCTCTTGAAGTGACGACACCGCTTGTTCCATCTGCTGGATACTGTCGGTCCCGCGTTTTTGTGCCGCTTCCAGATATCCTTGTCCCATCGAACGAATTTCCATTAAAAACGTCCCGACATTTCCGACCAAAGCGGCATATCGCTCACTATCGGCTAACGCCGATTCCGCGTTTTCTTTAACGGTGGCCACTTCGCTTTTCGTGTCGCGTAACTCGATTTCAAGTTCCACTACGCGTTGCGCTAACACCCGTTTATCTTCTTCCACCGCCTGCAACCGACGACCGGACGATTCATCCGCCGCCGTCATGCGATTGCGCAGTTGTTCCGCTTCTTCTTTGGCGCGAGATGCTTCCGCCCGAACCACGTTGATATTGCCCATCTGGTCATTCAACTCGGTGACCGTCGCCTGCAATTGATCAACCTCGGCTTGTTTATCCGCCAAGGCTTGCCGCAAGGTTTCGAGTTCGGTTGCCTGCTGTTCACATTGTTCCCGACGCTCGTTCAACTCGTTTAACTGTTCTTCGGAAACCATGGTCTCTTTCCGAATCGAATCAATATACTCGAGCACGTCCTGCTTGTGGAATCCACGCAGAACGGTCCGAAAATTACCAACCTCTGCCAAAAAAAGCCCTCCTTCAACAGACGTTTGCATAGTATGATAGTTTATTATATCATTCGATTCCGGAAAATACAAGTCCTTATATATTTTTCAACACCGCAATCGACACCGTATCGGCGAGTTGTGCCATATCCCGAAAGCACTCTGCCACATCGGTATACAGTTGTTGACGAATCTGACGCATCGACGGATCATCGGTATAGGTATATACCGCCGCCGTCTCATCCCGACAAACAGCGATCCCTCGCTCTACATCCCGACAAAACGTTTGTTGTATCTTCCACCACGCATTATCTTTGCGAAACTGCCAAAACGCGGTTAACAACCGTTCCCATTGTTCACAATTCGCATATAGTTGCCCTATGGCGGTTTGCAATGCCGTAGGCACATCGGTCATACCGTATCGATCCATATCCGAGATTATCGCACCGATATCCCCTGTCAACCGGCACAACCCCTGTCCCAAGCGCGCCATATCGTCCCGTTCGATCGGCGTAATAAAATCGTGATACAACCGATCAAACAGTTGTACATTTTGTTCGGTCGCCTGTTTATGTAAAGCGTCACACCGTAATGCCGCTTGCGCCACGTTGGTGGGAGAAACGCGTATCATCCTATCTCGTATAATCCCGGCCGACCGGGTAGCCAACGCGGACATCTCACCAAGCTTTGCCGCATAATCGGTTTTTTGTGCCATATCGATTCCCCTTTATTATATTCGAATACACCAAGCGGCCAGGAAATAGCCGATCAACCCGCATCCCGGAAAGGTCAGCACCCATGCCATTACCATCTCTTTGACCACTACCCATTTCACACAAGACCAACGCTTAGACGCACCGACACCCATCACGGCGGCGGTTTTTGTGTGCGTGGTACTGACCGGCACACCGGCAAGTGACGAAACAAGCAAACAACCGGCGCCGGCCATATCGGCAGCCAACCCTTGATACGGTTCCAGTTTGACCATATCCATTCCGACCGACTTGATAATACGTCCGCCGCCGATCGACGTACCAATCGCCATCACCGCCGAACATATCACCATCAACCATACCGGCAAGGCATAAGTGGACGTTTCGCCCTGCCCACCGGCCAATCCAATCCCCAACAAAAACACACCCATAAACTTTTGTCCGTCTTGCGCACCGTGCATAAACGCCATCGCCGCACCGCCTAATATTTGCACGCGGCGAAACATCCGACTAGACGCTGTACGTTGCATGGAACAACACGTGGCTTTGGTGAGTTTTCCACTAACAAAGCCAACCGCAAAACCCGATACCGTCGACAGTACCAACCCCACCAACACTTTTTTCCATTCGGTGGGATTAATTCCGCCAAATCCGCGTTGCAACGCTATGGCCGCACCGGACAGTCCGGCTATCAGCGCATGACTTTCGCTGGTGGGAATCCCCAAACACCACGCCGCCACCGCCCATACCACAATCGCCGCCAACGCCGCACAAAGCGCGACCGACGCACGGCGAGTATCGTCACCGAAATCTACCATATTGCGAATGGTCATCGCCACCGTTGCGTTGACGGCCGACATCACCCATACGCCTAAAAAATTAAACACCGCCGCCATCGCGATGGCCACACGCGGTGTGAGCGCACGCGTCGATACACAGGTGGCAATGGCGTTCGGCGCATCGGTCCACCCATTGACAAAAATAACCCCTACCGTCAGCAACACAGTGATCAACAAAGCCGGATTAGCCGATACTTGTGTCACAAACTCGCTCCACATCAACGCCACGTCATCACCTCTGTATCACCATCTTATTCAGGTGACCGGACGATTAGGCAATCAATTGCGGATTTTTCCAAGTTGTTCACAAATTTCTCGAAACACCGGCGCCGCGGTATCGCCGGTAGATTCGTAATCTTCCGATACCACCACAACCACGTATTCGGGTGAAATCGCCGGATAAAAACCGGCAAACCAGTTTTGCAACAGTTCGACCCCGTTTTCTCCAATCATACCGGTTTGAGCCGTACCGGTTTTCCCACCGGCCGATCCGTTATCCGGTTTAGCTCCGGAACCAAGTCCGTTTTCCACCACCTCAATCATCATTTGTTTTAAGATCGCGGCCGTCGTAGCCGAAAAGGCATATTGTGGCGGAGCCGATTCACTGGCGGTAAGATGACCTGCCTCATCAACATATCCTTTTAAAATTGTGGGAGACACGATTTTCCCTTGATTGACAACTGCCGCCACCAATTGAGCCACGTGTACCGGCGTCGCCAACAACGCCCCTTGTCCAAACGATAGATTGGCAACCGTCGCCGGCGACTGTAGCGAGGATAAAGACGGGAGATTGGCTTTGTCCGAAGACCAATTCGGAGCAATCGTCACCTCACGCGTAAATCCCAACGTTTGTGCCATGTCGTACAAGGTATCGCCACCAATTTGGGCAGCCAGACGAATATAATACGGGTTACACGATTGCGCTAATCCGCCGAACATATCCAACGTTCCATGACCAAGTGCATGGTGACAACGAAAGGTCACGTCTCCCACCTCGACCGAACCCGAGCACTCATAAACCGTATCGCTCGATACCCCTTTTTCCAAGGCAGCGGCAGAGGTTACGATCTTGAAAACCGAACCGCAGTTATAATTGGTCAACGCACGGTTAATCAGCGGAGCATCCGATCGATTTAAATACTCCGAAAGGGACGTAACGTCAAAATCCGGTCGACTGACCATCGCCAATATATGACCGTTTTCCGGCGATACGATCACCACCGCCCCTTTGGTCAGCGACGTATCCGCCACACGTTCGGCAATGGTTTGAATTTCGCGATCGATGGTTAATACCACACCGGCATCAGCCTTATCCAACGTATCGTTTTTGGTTACCGTACCGCCTACCAACCAACTGCCGGAACCATCTACTTGATAGGTCACCGATGCTCGTCCGATTGCTTGTGTCAAGGCCTCATCAAACACCGCTTCCGCACCCGATACACCATGCAATCCATCCGAGCCGATATATCCGATCACGTGACTGGCTAAGCGAGATGTTTCATACCGAATCGGTACCGAAAAAACGCAAAGTCCGTCGGTTAACGGCAACAATCGCTCGCTGGTAAACACAAACGGTTTGTTTTGCGTAAGCCGATCCAAAATGGATTGCCGTTCCGCTTTCTCCAAGCCGGCCGTCAAAGCGGATACTGTTTTCGTATCCGGGAACACACTATATCGGTTTTCTCGGCGAGCATTGACCAGTGGGCGCAGATGGGTATCGTAAATCGTGCCGCGCACCGTCGCGACCGTAACGGTGTGACTGCCTTGCCGGTCGCCGGCTTGCACCATGTCGTCCCGTGTGGTGAGATAATATATCCGTCCCATCAAACCGAAAAACAAAACACCACACACCAAAAACAAGGTTACGGTTCGTTTTTTCACACCAAAAAACCTCCTTTACCGAAAACACCCATAGTGTTCCCGAGAAAGGAGGTTTTTAATCGTATTGATACGTCGGTCAATCCACTAGATGCCGCAACATACTGCCGACCGGAATCGGGCGGTCACACCGGAATCCAACACGCATCATCGCATGGTTAGCCGATAACACCGGTTGACCCGATTCGTCCACCAAGCCCGACACCGTAACCGAAAACGGTTTACCGCGCGGCGGTAACACGTCCAACGTTTCCCCGTCGAAAAAGCGATTGCGTTGTTGCAACCATTGCACACCGCTTTCCCACTCTTCCGCTACCGCGACCAATTCATAATCGCGCACATATTGTCCGGTTGCAAGATTTTGGTTAGGGTGTCCGAAATAAAAGCCGGTACCGTACGGACGGTGGCTGACTTTATATACCTCGTCCACCATCCACGGTTGCGGCCGGTACGCAGGATCAAATCCGCTTTGTTCGTACCCATCGACCGCCGCGCGATACGCAGCCGTAGTCACGGCGGTATAGTAAGCCGCTTTCGCACGCCCCTCGATTTTAAACGAATCGATACCGGCTCCGGCCAACGCGGCAATATGTTCGATCATACACAGATCATACGCATTAAACAGGTAGGTTTCGCCGTCGGTTTCTTCCACCTCAAACAGTTGTCCGTCTCGATGCTTCTCACTAAACCGATAACCCCAACGACAGGGTTGTGCACAGTCACCGCGGTTACTGTCTCGACCGGTCATATACATCGACAACATGCATCGGCCGGAATACGCCATGCACATCGCCCCATGCACAAACGTTTCCAACTGTAACGCCGGATTGGTTTTGGCTCGAATCTCGGCGATCTCATCGAGAGATAACTCTCGCGCCAACACCACGCGACTCGCGCCCATGTCGGCAAGCATATTGGCGGTAGCGCTATTCACCACACCAAACTGCGTCGACACGTGCAGTTCACATGACGGCGCATACTGTTTGATCATTCCGATCAATCCGATATCCGCCACGATCAACGCGTCCACGCCGGCCGACTCAACCGCTTGTAAAAAGGCAGGCAAGTGTTCCAGTTCATGATCACGCGCCAACACGTTACACGTAACATACGCTTTTGCGCCGGCTCGGTGACACAGCGAAACAGCCTCGTGCAGATCCTGTTCGGCAAAATTGCCGCAAGCGGCACGCATCCCGAACCGATGACCGGCAAAATACACCGCATCAGCTCCGAATAACAACGCCGCTTGCAATCGCTCTTTATCCCCTGCCGGAGATAAAATTTCCGGTTTGTGCGGTAAATTACCGCTTGTTTGTTTCATCATATCAGTTCGCATACATACCAATGCCGTATTTCTTACAAATGTTGACATGTTCGTTATAGGTGCTGGAATAGTAGGTGTTGCCGGATTTATCGTTAGCAAAATAGAAGATCGATTGCATCGACGATTCATTCGACGGGAACACCGCCGCTTTGATGGCATCCAGTCCGGGATTGTTGATCGGACCAGCCGGCAATCCCTTGCACACATACGTATCATATGCCTGTGCCGTAGCCGACGACGAACTAAGGCCCATACGCGTAATATACAGCACCGTCGAGTCACATTGCAGTTGCGGATACCCCGTCGGATCATCCATCCGGTTGTGCAACACGCGCGACACGCGGTACATGTGGGCCGTGTTGGCCGCTTCACCTTGAATGATCGACGCTAAAGTAATGGCATCGTCCATCGTTAATCCGGCCGCCTTGATCGCCACACGCATCGTGGTATCCATCTTATTCTCAAAGTTGGTCAAAAAGGTCTTAACCACCGTCGAACCGGCGCTATTGGCATAAAACTCGTACGTATCCGGGAACAAGTACCCTTCCAACCAATACACACGTTGTGCCTTTTCGCCCGGTTTGGGCACGTCGTCCAGGAAATCAAATTCGTATGTTTCGAGTTGTAACGCCGCATAGAATTCATCCGCCGTGCAAACCCCTTTTTCCTCTAACGTCGTTGCGATCTGCGGGATGGTGTATCCTTCCGGAATCGTCACCGACAAGGTTTGACGCGCAGAATTATCGGTCAACGCTTCCATAATAGCTTCGTAACCCATATCACGCGATAACGTAAACGTACCCGACTGATACTTGCCGTCATACCGCTCCAAACGAGATACCACGCGGAACAAGTTCGGATAGGTGATCAAATCGTTTTCCTTCAAAATCTTCGCAATGGCCTTGGTAGACGTACCGACCGGAATATCCACATCCACGTTGTGACCGCTTTTGTTCAGCGCCGTAATATCCAGCGCCGCACCGATGATAATAATCGCTAACAACCCCGATACCGCCAATACCGCGACCACATACAAAATGCTACGGGTATACATCCACGACATAGCTTGCTTCGGCTTTTGCTTTTTGGCACGAAACGGATCTTGTTGTTGTTCACCGGACGACAGTTCGGCCCCAAATTCCTCGTTGAGATTCAGTTTCAGACGCATTTGTTGCGCTTTGTGCTTACGCGTACGGCGCACCGCGTCTTCCAATCGTTTATTGATCGGTTGTTTTCCTTTTTGCGGCATAGGGTTCACTCCTTCTCGAATCGCCGGTGCGCCGGATATACCGGTCGGTCACCAACAACGATACCGGTCGATCGAATCGACCGTGTGGCAACTGCGGTTTTACACAATTGCTGTATTCAATCCCGATCATGTCGCCGTCAAACCGCGCCAAGAATCGGTCATAATAACCTTTTCCGTATCCTAAACGATACCCTTTAAAATCATAGCATAATGCCGGAACCAAACAAAGACCTTCGGAAAAATCGGTCATTTCTCGGCATCGTTCAGGCACCGGTTCCAACACGCCAAACATCCCCGGCTCCAAATCGTGCATCCCGGTAATAAAGAAAAACTGCATATCGCGCGTTCCCGGCACGCACCGCGGAACCGCCACTTGTTTGCCGTCGGCCCACGCTTGTTCCATGATGGCTTTCGTATCTACCTCGATCGCGGTCGACACGTAAGTCAACAACACACGGCAATGTTTATATTGCCAAAGCGTTGCGACTTTGCGCGCAATGGCTTGATCCATACCGGCTTTTTTCTCCGGCGGCATGGTGCGGCGCAACTGCTTATAATGCTCGCGCATCGCCGCTTTGACCGGACGAATATCCGTTATCGACATTGCAAAGAAGCCTCCAACCGTTTGGCATCTTGCGGCGTGGTCAACGCTTCCACCAATTTCAACGCAAATGCCACCGCACTACCGGCCCCTTTACCGGTAATATATCGGCCATCCGCCACCGCAACTTCGTCTGCAATAACGGCACCGGTCAGTTCTTGCTCATAGCCGGGGAAACAAATAGCGCGTTTACCTTCAAGCAATCCTTTATGGCCTAAAATCGACGGAGCGGCGCAGATAGCGGCAATCAACAGTTCATGCTCTTCGGCGTAATCGATCACCGATTGCACCACGTCGGATTTTTCCAAATTCAAGGTACCGGGCAAACCACCGGGTAACACAATAGCCTTGACACCGGCCATCGAAAAAGCCGTTTCTTCCACGTCGGCCACAACCGTAATTCCGTGCGCACCGCGAATCAACCGACCGCCGATCCCGACCGTCGTAACGTCCAGTTCCGCACGGCGCAAAATATCCACCGTAGCCAGTGCTTCGATTTCTTCAAACCCGTTGGCTAAAAACACCAATACCATAAAAGACCTCCATTTCAGGCGCGATCACCCTTGTATCACGCGCCAAATCCGTTGTTGTAAATCTTCGGTGATAGCTTCGATGGCAAGCGGTTCGCCATCTTGACTACACGGCACAACCTGCCATCCTTGCTTTTGGGCCGCATACAACGCCGCCTCACGACATTGTTGCAGATAGGCATCGTCCCGTTCGTGAATATCTTTTTTAGATTCGTCCCCTTGATACCGCGTCATCAGCATCTTGCGCGACACTTCCGGCGGCATATCCAAAAACAACACCGCATCCGGGGCCGGCAATCCTAACAACCGGTATTCGTAATCAGCGATCCAGTCGAGATACGCATCCCATTCGTCACGCGGCAATTTCGACATTTGATGAATGATGTTCGACGTGGTATACCGCGCGGCCAAAATGCAATTTCCGTTTTGATAATCGGCTTGCCAAAACTTCTTATAACTCGCATATCGATCCACCGCATAAAATGACGATGCCGCATAGGCGTTTACCGCATCCGGTGTATCGCCGAATTCGCCGGCCAAGTACATCTTGACCAGCGCCGACGATGGCTGCTCATAATCCGGAAAACAAATATGACTATATCGTTCCCCGCTTTGTTCAAAATACGCATTTAACCGATCGAACTGCGTGGTTTTACCACTACCGTCCAACCCATCCAATACAATCAAACGCCCCATCACTCAAGTGCGCTCCTTTATCTGTTTGTATTTCTCTCGCATCTGTTTCGCCATACCGCAGGTCATCTGCCCTTCCGGACAACCGCCGCTGACACACGACGGGCCTGCATTTTTGAAAATATGCGGTGCGCGTTCCACGCACAACGTCAACATTTTTTCGGCCAGTTCGCGAATTTCCCACTGTGCACGGTTGCAACAACGATGTTCAAAAAAATTCAACAATGAACGCGCGTTCATGGTCATGATCAGTTTGGTGGTACAAGCGTTCGGTAACACAAAACGCGCATCTTCGATCGCTTGTTTTTCGGCTGCGCGCGCCGCCGATTTTTCGTCCATCCCTTTATCGAGATTGGTTTTCAGATGTTTCGCTTTTAAAATCTCGGTGAGTCGTTCATAATGCTGCACGTCTTCTTCCATCGCACGGCGATATTCTTCCGCCGCTTCCGGCAACACCGCAATTTCCGGCGGCAACACATATTCAAATTGTTGTTCTTTTACATAACGTTGACTTTGCACGCTATACGATGCAATGCGATGGCGCGTCAGTTGCGCGAGCAATGCACGCGAAACACCTTCCACGCCAAACGTAAAATAGGCGTGTTCGATAGGACTGGCATGTCCGATTTCCGCCAACATATCAACGAAAGAAGCCGTTTTTTCCTCCGTCATTTTTTCCATGACCGTATCGATCGAGGCGGCCGAATAACACAAACGCGCCGCCGATGCTACCGTCCGTTCCGGATCGGGTGTGCAGGAAATCAAAGTAACTTTCACGGAAATCTCCCTTTCTTTACCAAACATGTATATATTCTATATAATTATAGCAAAAAGCCATACCGATTTCAACACAAACCTAAAAATTATTCTGCCGCGATGTACGGGCGCCATTTTGCCAACGATTTCTCGCCAATGCCCTTAATTTCAAGCAGTTCATCCACCGAAGAAAAGTCGCCGTTTTTATCTCGATACGTTATGATCTTCTCCGCCGTCGCCGGACCGATTCCATCCACCGTCATCAATGTTTCCGCATCGGCCGTATTGATGTTGACCAGTCCGTCTTCCGTCACGCCGGCCACACCTATTACCGGGGTAGAAAGCGTTTCTTTGATATTAACATCATAACGAGTCAGGTTATCCACAAGCGCCGTTCCCACGACGGCTATCAACAAAACAGCGCTTAACACCCATATAATCCAATCATAATTTTTCCGGCGCATCATTTTCACCCTATCTTTTTTGATATATTTCTGCTATACTAAACGTAACACCCGTTAAAAGGAGGTCTTTATATGGTACGTTATGGCGTAATCGGTACCTCGTGGATTACTGAAGCCTTTATCCGCGGTGCCATGTTAACCAATCAAATGACATTGACCGCCGTGTGTTCACGAGCTATCGAAACCGGTGCAAAATTCGGCGCCAAATTCGGCGAACCGGCGGTATTTACCACACCGGAAGATATGGCGAATAGCGGTCTTGTCGATGCGGTGTATATCGCGTCGCCCAATCGCCTGCACGCGGACCAAAGTCGCGTGTTTTTATCACGCGGTATCTCGGTAATCTGCGAAAAACCGATCACCGTTACACCTGAAGAATTGCGCGATCTGTACGCCATAGCCGACTCGCACAACGCTATCTTTCTCGAAGCGTTGATCGGCGCTCATCTACCGGAACGCCACGCTTTGCGCAAAGCGGTGGACTCTTTAGGTCGCATTTCGTTGGCACGCTTCGATTTTTCACAATTATCGTCAAAATATCCGGCCTTACAAGCCGGCGAGATCCCGAACATTTTTAACCCGGCATTGGCAACCGGTTGTCTCATGGATCTTGGTATCTACTGTGTGTTTCCGGCCATTGATTTGTTCGGTACGCCCCATTCGATCACCGCATCGGCCGGTTTCTTATCCACCGGCGCAGATGGTTTCGGCGGCAGTATTTTTCAATATCCGGGCATGCAGGTACACATCACCTATTCCAAAATCGGCCAATCGGCCCTAGGGTCCGAAATCATTGGAGATAACGGCTGTTTAGTGATCCCCTCGATCTCACAACTGACTGATATGCACATCGTACGCAACGATAAAACCATAGAACCTGTCAGTGGACCACGCGATCGGTTCAGTCAAATGAGTTTTGAAGCCGCCGATTTTTGCCGATACATCCGCGGCGATACAACCGGGTATGAACAAGACCGAACGCTATCGTTGCAAATTAGCGAAGTTATGGCCGAGATGCGTAAACAAGCCGACATTGTGTTCCCGGAATAATATAAAACATACCATAATTTGGCCCTGTAAGCAATAGTTTGCAGGGCTTTTGTTATGCACAAAAAACAAAGCCCTCGGAAAAACCGAGGGCTTTGTAATAAGCGATAATCGGATGATTAACGTTTGGAGAACTGCGGCGCACGACGAGCGGCTTTCAAACCGTACTTCTTGCGTTCCTTCATTCTCGGGTCGCGAGTCAGGAAGCCTGCTTTTTTCAGCAGCGGACGGAGTTCGTCGCTGTTGTATTGCAACAACGCACGAGACACACCGTGACGGATCGCGCCGGCTTGGCCGGACACGCCACCGCCTGCTACGCGGCATTCGATATCAAATTTTTCCAATGTACCGGTCAGGTTCAGAGGCTGACGAACGATCAATTTCAAGGTTTCCAAACCGAAATAATCGTCGATATCACGGTCATTGATGGTGATTTTGCCGGTGCCGGCATACAAACGAACACGCGCCACGGATTTTTTCCGACGGCCGGTGCCGTAAAAATACGGTCTCTTATTGTAATCCATGATGATAGCCTCCTTCCTTAAAATTCAAACGCTTCGGGTTTCTGCGCCGCATGTGCGTGTTCCGCACCGGCATAAACGCGCAGGCGAGTGCTCGCTTCGCGGCCGATCGTGTTGTTCGGGATCATACCGTTAACTGCGAGTTCCATCGCTTTTTCCGGACGCTGTTTCATCAGCGTAGCATATTTAACTTCTTTCAAACCACCGATCCAACCGGTGTGACGGAACCATTTTTTCTGTTCCAATTTGTTACCGGTCAACACTGCTTGCGCACAGTTGATGATGATCACGTGATCACCGCAATCAACATGAGGAGTGTAGTCCGGTTTGTGTTTACCGCGCAACAGGGTAGCAGCTTGTACCGCAACGCGGCCCAGCGGTTTGCCCGCGGCGTCGATAACATACCATTTACGGTCAACTTGACCGGCTTTCGCCATGTATGTGGACATCGTTTTGCCTCCTAAAAAGATATTGTTTCATTCAACATGCGGTATTCTACCATAGGCTTCCCTGATTGTCAAGAGCAAATTCCCCGTTTTTTTAATTTACAACCCACTTTCTCTCGTTTTCTCTCTCGTTTTCTCGTTTTTACGCCTATTCTCGTTTCTCATTTCATTTTTCTCTCTTGCAATTTATACGCAAAACAGATATGATTTGATTAACACTATCGAAAGGGGATATTATCGTGCAGGATGTGTTATCACGGGTTCGCGCTGCGGTAGATCATTACCATATGATCGCGCCGAACGATACGATCGCCGTTGGCGTGTCCGGTGGCAAAGACAGTATGTTACTGCTCGCCGCGTTGGCCGAACTGCGCCGGTTTTATCCCACAGACTTTACGCTGAAAGCCATCACCATCGATCCGCAATTTAACGGTAAACCGGGCGATTATTCCGCCGTGGCTGCTTTGTGTGATCGGTTGGATGTACCGTATATCCTCCACCCTACCGAACTGTTTAGTGTGGTGTTTGAGCAAAAGCAAGAGAAAAACCCATGCAGTTTATGCGCTCGCATGCGGCGAGGGGTGTTGCATCGTGTCGCGGTGGAAAACGGATGTAATACCGTTGCGCTCGGCCATCACGAAAACGATGCCGCCGAAACGTTTTTGATGAATCTGTTATCGGGATCAACGCTATCTTGCTTTTCCCCCGCTTCGTTGCTCGACCGGCAAAATATCAAACTCATACGCCCTCTGATCTTTTTAAGCGAACGGCAGGTACGTGCCGCGGTCAACCGATTGCAGTTGCCGATCGTGAAATCTCAGTGCCCGGTAGACGGCAACACCAATCGACAAGAGATGCACCGTCTGCTCGAACAACTGCAAGCCACCTATCCCGATGCCGCCCATCGCATCGTATCCGCTATGCAAAAGCAAGGATTATCCCGTTGGTAAATAACAAAACGCCTGGATGACAATCATCCAGGCGTTTTGTGTGTTAGAAAAAGGTTACTTGACTGGTATTCGCCAATCCATCTAACGCCCCCATCTGTCTAAGCGATTCAATCACGGTTTTCGACACACCGGACCGCGCTTGCAGATCGTCACACGAGATATATTCGCCCTCTTCCCGTGCGTCCATCAGGCTTTCGGCCGCCGCCGCGCCCAATCCTTTCACCGCCGAGAACGGTAAGCGAATCTTACCGTCTTCCAACAAATATTTGTACGAGTGAGACTTATACAGATCCACCGGCAAGAATTCCACGCCACGCGCTTGCGCTTCATATACGATATGTAACGCTTCGGCCAAAGCCTGTTCTTTTGCCGAGGCCTCTTTACCGCGCGCGCGGATATCGTCAATCTTATTCTTCACCGCCAAGCGACCTTGTAACACGGTTTCGGCATCAAAATCTTCGCCCCGGCCGGTAAAGAAAGCCGCATAATATGCTTCCTTTTTATACACCTTATACCAAGCCACCCGCAAAGCCGCGATACAATAGGCTGCGGCGTGGGCTTTCGGGAACATGTACTTGATCTTAAAACAGGAATCCATGTACCATTGCGGCACGTGATGCTCCTTCATGGCGTTGATGTGTTCTTCGGTAAGCAACTTCGTCGCTTTTCCTTTACGAACGATCTCCATGATCTTAAACGCCATTTTCGGTTCTAACCCTTTATGCATCAAGTAAGTCATGATACTGTCACGCGTACCGATAACGTCCGAGATGGTACATGTACCGTCTTTAATCAGTTCCTGTGCATTACCGAGCCACACGTCGGTCCCGTGCGACAAACCGGAAATCTGTAACAGATCGGCAAATTTAGTCGGGCGGCATTCCATCAACATCTGCCGCACAAACCCCGTTCCCATTTCCGGGATGGATAACGTACCGATCTCGCAATCAATATCTTCTTTCGTCACGCCAAGCGGTTCCGGTGACACAAACAACTGATACACGTTCGGATCGGACATATCCACGTCCATAACCGGAATACCGGTATATTCTTCGAGATACCGATAAATCGTCGGGATCACGTGTCCCAGGTTATCGAGCTTTAAGATCGTATCGTGAATCGAGTGGAAATCGAAGTGAGTCGTGATGATTTCCGAGTTGGGATCGTCAGCCGGATGTTGTACCGGACAAAAATCTTCCACTTCGTAATCGTTGGGCACAACAACCATGCCGCCGGGATGTTGACCGGTGGTACGTTTGATACCGGTACACCCAATGGTTAACCGTTCGATTTCCGCGTTACTGCAATGTTTGCCGCGTTCTTCCATGTATTTGCGCACATACCCATACGCCGTTTTATCCGCCACCGTCGAAATGGTACCGGCTTTAAACACGTGATCGGTACCGAACAACGATTCGGTATACCTGTGAGCGCGGCTTTGGTATTCGCTCGCAAAGTTAAGGTCAATATCCGGTGCTTTGTCTCCGTCGAATCCCAAGAAGGTTTCGAACGGAATTTCATGCCCGTCACGTCCCAATGGCGTACCGCACACCGGGCAATTTTTCGGCGGCAGGTCAAAGCCAGACCCTACCTCACCTTTGGTAAAGAACTCGGAATAATGACACTTTTTACACAAATAGTGCGGTGCCAACGGGTTAACTTCCGAAATACCGGCCATGCTCGCAACAAAGGAAGAACCGACCGATCCACGCGAACCGACCAGATAACCGTTGTCGACCGAGTTTTTCACCAATTTTTGCGCAATCATATACAACACCGCAAACCCGTGTTTGATGATCGATCCCAATTCACGGTCCAACCGCTTTTGCACGATTTCCGGCAACGGATCGCCATACAACTCTTTCGCACGGCCGATGGTGATCTCCTGTAACTGCTCGTCCGCCCCTTCGATATACGGCGTAAAGGTACCTTTCGGGATCGGGCGAATATTCTCCACCATATCGGCGATCCGGTTGGGGTTTTCCACCACCACTTCGTACGCTTTGTCTTTGCCCAAATACGCAAATTCCGCCAACATTTCCTCGGTGGTGCGCAGGTACAACGGCGCTTGTTCATCTGCGTCGTCAAACCCTTGTCCGGCCATCAAGATGCGGCGATATACCTCGTCTTGCGGATCGAGGAAATGCACGTCACACGTGGCGCAAACCGGTATCTTCAATTTCTCGCCCAATCGCACGATCTGGCGATTATATTCACGCAACTGCTCTTCGCTTTGTACCAACCCTTTGCGCAACATAAACCGGTTGTTACCGATGGGTTGAATTTCGAGATAATCGTAAAACTTCGCGATCTCGCACAATTCACCCCACGAACGCCCTTCGCGCACCGCTTCAAACAGTTCACCCTGTTCACAAGCACTGCCGATGATCAACCCTTCACGCAGTTCGGTGAGTTTGGTTTTGGTAATTCGCGGACGACGATAATAGTTGTGCAGATGCGACCACGAAATCAATTTATACAGGTTTTTTAAACCCACTTGGTTTTTCGCTAAAATAACCTGGTGATACGCGCGCGTTTTTTTGTTATCGCCGGCACCGGCCATCTTTTCGTTGATCTCCTGTATCGTCTGCACCCCATGTCCGGACTGCATATCCTGTGCCAAACACCCGAAGATCATCGCCAACACCCGTGCATCGTCACACGCGCGGTGATGGTTAAACGGTTGCAAACGCAGATGCGCCGCTACCGTATCGAGTTTATGGTTTTTCAACGTCGGATACAACGCCCGACAGATCGGTACCGTATCGATCGACGTAAAATTATACGGTCGACCAGTTCTGGCGGCAGCCGCACGCACAAACGACGTATCAAATCCGGCATTATGTGCGATCAACACGCGGCAGTCTCCGCAAAACGCGTAAAACGCATCCAGTGCTTCGGCCTCTTTGGGTGCATCCTTCACCATCGCATCGGTAATACCGGTGAGTTCCGTAATCTTGGCCGGAATCGGTTTTTCGGGATTAACAAAGGTGTTAAACTCGTCCACAATCTGCCCGTTTTTCATCCGCACCGCACCGATTTCGGTGATGCGCTCTTGTTGTGCGCCGAACCCGGTGGTTTCCAGATCAAACACGATCAATTCCCCATCGATCGGCGTATCGGTATCGCCCGTCACCGCCGGAATCCGATCGTTGACAAAATAGGCTTCCACCCCATATAAAATCTTGATGGGTGTTCCCTTTTTCTCCAGTTCTTCCGCGGTGTTCATCGCGTCCGGAAACGCTTGCGCCACACCGTGGTCGGTGATAGCGACCGCCGGATGCCCCCACGCCGCCGCACGGCGCACCAGATCCGCCGTTTCGCTCACGCCGTCCATCATCGACATCTTGGTATGCAGGTGCAATTCCACCCGCTTTTTCTCAGCGTTATCCTGTTTGGTGTATTTCGCCAACACACCCACCGCAAACGGACGGAAAATGTTATCTTTCGCGTACACGTCATAATCGTAACGCCCGTTCATGATCAGGCATTGACCGACTTTCACGTCTTCCAACCGTTCGATTTTTTCTTTATCGCGCTTTTTCTCCATCCACATCGTGCAAGTAACCGAGCCGGTCGTATCCGTCACGTTAAAGGTGTACCGCATTTTGGTACCGTCGCGGTTATCGCGGGTTTCGATCTTAAAAATCTCACCCCAAATACACGCCACCGATCCATCGGCTTCCAGTTTTTCGATCGGGGTAGGCGCTTCTTTCGGCGCCGCACCGAACAACATGCCGGCACTGTTCAAATACACCGGCAACCCATCGGGTGGCGGCGCATCCAAATTGACCGTTTTCGGCTTAATATGTACCGCATCTTCTTTTTGTTTTTGCCGTGCTTCGGCGGCGGCAACGGCCGCCTCTTTTGCTCTGGCGGCGGCTTCTTCATCGATCTTGGCGATCGATTGCTGATACTGTTGATCGTCCAGTTTGATCTCGGTCATCCCGTCAAACTGCAGATCGATCGACGTACCAAACATCTGCTCGATCGTCTTTTTGATCTCCACATCCGCTTTGGTGGTGTGTAACACATTAGCGCCGCCGTGCGATAACGTGATCAGCACGTGCGTCCCGTCTACGTGGCACACCGCATCGCGGAAGGTGCCGTTGAGCGCGGAACAATGCCGGCGCGTCAGTTCTACCGCCGTCGGCAACCAATCCGCCTCTTGCATCACGTCCAACGAATACTGCGGCAATACGTTCAAGGTAAACGGCATAACGTTGCTCACCGATTGCTCTGTCGCCATCAGTGTGCCCAACGTAACAAACTGTTCCAAACGCAGTTCCAGTTGCACGTATTTAGCAGCCGCATGCACGGTTTGTGAAACCACAACCCCGTTCCAAACCACCGCATCGATTTGCGATTCCTTTATGTAGGGACCAAACAACGTCCCAAACGTTACTGTTTTCATTCGTTTTTCGCTTCCTGCATCTTATGAATTTCATCCATCAATTCGTCTACTACGGCCGATTCGTCCACCGTGCGCAAAATCTCGCCTTTTTTAAATAATACAGCCTTGCCGCGTCCACCGGCAATCCCGATATCTGCTTCGCGCGCCTCGCCCGGTCCGTTAACGATACAACCCATCACCGCTACGGTGATCGGCATCTGGATATCGTTTAACCGGCGTTCCACCTCATCAGCAATCCCGATCAAATCGATCGCGGTGCGCCCGCAAGTCGGACACGATACCATCATCGCGCCACGCCGAGCCCCGATCGCACGCAACAGATCGATGCCGGTCGATACTTCTTTGGTAGGATCCGCGGTCAACGATACGCGAATGGTATCGCCGATCCCATCGATCAACAACGAACCGATACCGGCGGCCGATTTCAACATGCCCATACGTGGTGTACCGGCTTCGGTCACGCCGAGATGCAACGGATAATCGCACGCGTCAGCTACCAATCGATACGCCTGCACCATCGTGGTAACGTCTGATGATTTCAGCGACAACACAATGTCGCGAAAATCGTATTTTTCGAGCAAACTCGCATGATATAACGCGCTATCGCACAAGGCTTGCGGTGTGGGATGCCCGTATTTCGCCAAAATTTCTTTTTCGAGCGAACCGGCATTCACCCCAATACGAATCGGGATACCGTGAGTACGGCAAGCATCCGCCACCATCTTGACACGGCTTTCATCCCCGATATTGCCGGGATTGATACGGATCTTATCCACACCGGCCGCCACCGATTCGAGCGCGAGTTGATAGTCAAAATGAATATCGGCCACCACCGGGATCGGCACGGCTTGTTTGATTGCATCGATCAACGCGACCGCCGCTTTGTCCGGCACCGATACGCGAATGATCTCACAACCGGCGGCAAATAACTGTTTGGCTTGTTCTACGTTGCCGGCTACGTCCGATGCCGGCACGTTTAACATCGATTGTACCGTAATCGGCGCATCGCCGCCAATCGGCACCTGCCCTACGGTTACGGTTCTGCAAACACGTCTTGCCATCTCATTCACCCTAACTAAATAATTTCCAAATATCGCTAAAGGTCACCACAACCATCAGCGTCAACAATAACACAAATCCGATAATGTGTACCATACCTTCGAATTTGGCCGGTACTTTTTTACGGAAAATCCCTTCAAATACGAGGAACACCAATCGGCCCCCGTCGAGTGCCGGGAACGGCAACAGATTGAAAATCCCAACGTTGACCGTGATGATGACCATCATCATCAACAACGATTCCCAATCGATCGACCAGGCATCGTCGGTTTGTTGGATGGCGGCATCACCGATCGCTTCTACCGTACCCACCGGACCGGACAGCTCGTTGAGTCCGTACTTACCGGTCAGCATATCGCCTAAACTGCGCCAAATGAGCACCCCTACCGAGGTTTCCATCTTGGCCGCTTGTTGCACCGTCGTCCAGGCGGTTTTCTCGATACCGAGCACCTTGAAATCGTACACCAAATACCGCGTGCCGGTTTCTTCATCCACTTCGAGATCAAAGGTCACCCCGTCCAGCGTGGTCTTTTCACCGTCACGGCGTACCGTAAAATCAAACACGCCGTCTTCATCGCTTTGCAGGATGTTGGCCATATCAAAATTGGTATATACGCGTTTGCCGTTGATCGACAATACGTCGTCACCGATCCGCAACCCGGTTTGATACGCCGGTGCTTCTTCCGACAGTTGTGCAATAACCGTACTCGCATAATACGCGGGTTCACCTTCGGTTTTCGGTTGTGTAAAGGCGGCAAAATAGATCACCAATAACACGAACCCCAAAATCAAGTTCATAACCG
Organism: Acutalibacteraceae bacterium; assembly: GCA_045544455.1. Classification (GTDB taxonomy): domain Bacteria; phylum Bacillota; class Clostridia; order Oscillospirales; family Acutalibacteraceae; genus JAZPYZ01. Next base: position 57,986 of record JAZPYZ010000021.1, read on the forward strand.
CGCCGGCCACCACAATCAATACCCGTCGCCATACTTTTTTGTTATAAAAAGCACGCGGATCGTCCGGGTCCAAATCCGGCTCATCGTTTGTTACCGATCCGCTACCGGCCGCATCTTCCCCTGCCATCGAACAAAAACCGCCGATAGGAAACAGGCGAATCGAATATTCGGTTTCTTTTCCGTTAAACTTCGCGATACGCGGTCCCATGCCGAGTGCAAATTCATTCACCCGAACGCCCATCAGGCGCGCCATAAGAAAATGCCCGAATTCATGGACAAACACGATCAAACCGAACACGACCACAGCAATCAGTAACTTGATGATAACGGTAATGACACTCACCCTATTTCTTGTAAAATCCGTTGACGAATTTCTCGGTCAACGGTCAGCACGTCTTGCACGTCTCGCGCCTTAGCAAGCGGCATATCCAATACCGATGCCGCCAGTTCTCCAATACGCAAAAAGCCGATCTTTTCCTTCAAAAACGCCGCTACCGCCACTTCGTTGGCGGCATTGACTGCCGCCGGATACAAACCGCCTATGGTGATCGCCTGGCGGCATAACGGCAGATTTGGAAACGCCTCGTTATCCGGTTCAAAGAAAGTCAGTTTCGCCAAATCCGGCAGATGCAATCGTTTTACCGGAGACGGTATGCGATGCGGCCAGGTCAACGCATATTGGATCGGGATACGCATATCCGGCATCCCCATCTGCGCCAACACCGAAAAATCATCGTATTCCACCATCGAATGGATGATGCTCTCACGGTGTACTACCACATCGATATCGTCTGGCGCGACGTCAAACAACCACCGCGCCTCGATCAGTTCAAGGCCTTTATTCATCATGGTCGCCGAATCAATCGTGATCTTGGCACCCATATCCCAATTGGGATGCTTGAGTGCGTCTGCCGGCCGCATCTTTTCCAGTTCGGCCCGTGTTTTTCCGAAAAACGGACCACCCGATGCGGTCAATATCAACCGTTTGATCGAACGCGACGGCGGCATCCCTTGCAAGCACTGAAAAATCGCCGAATGTTCGCTATCCACCGGCAACAATTTCACGCCGTGTTGTTCCACCGCGCGCATCACGAATTCGCCGCCGGCCACCAAGGTTTCCTTATTAGCGAGCGCTACATCGTGGCCAGCTTCGATCGCGGCTAACGTCGGTTGTAACCCGACCATACCGACGACCGCGTTGAGCGCCATATCGGCCTTAGGCCATGCGGCCAGTTCACACAAACCCTGCATACCGGACAGTACCTTGACCGGCAGATCCGCCACACGCGTACGCAGATCGGCGGCGGCCGTTTCGTCAAACAGAGCCGCTACCGAGGGCCGGTAGCGGCGTATTTGCTGTTCCATCGTATCGACGTTATGACCGGCGGCTAAGCCGACGATCTCATAACCGGCTTGTTCGGCTACATCCAACGTTTGTAACCCAATCGAGCCGGTCGATCCCAGTATAACCAATTTCTTTCGGTTCATGCCGGTTTCTCTCCTTAAAACGGATATCATCCTTACTTATTTACAGTGGATCACCTGTTCGATCAACGGGCAATACAGTACCAACACATACAACAACGAGGCAGTCGGCAACACACTGTCAAACCGATCCATCACGCCGCCGTGTCCCGGCATAATATGGCCATAATCCTTAATCCCGGTCTGCCGTTTGATAATCGAGGCAAACAGGTCCCCTAATACCGAAATCGGCGCCAAGCATATCGTCACCAAAACCACGCGCAACCAAAGGATCGCCATATCGTTCGGCAACGCCCATTGTTGATATAACCATGCCAACAACATGGTGCTTCCCAGCGAAATCACCACGCCACCAACCAACCCTTCGACCGTCTTTTTCGGGCTGATGTTCGGACACAGTTTGTGTTTGCCACACAACGTGCCGACAAAATACGCGCCGGTATCGCTCATCCACGGAATGACCATCGTCATCAACACATATAACAAACCGTTATCCTGTTGACGCAGATTACCGATCGCCGAAAACGCAAAGGCGATTACCACCGTCATGAAAAAGGTAAACCCCACCTTTTCCACCTTCAATTGTGCGTGATGCATCACTTGCAACACGCACAGCACGGCCGCCAATAATACCGTCGCCGGTAGCAATAATTGGATTGTAAACAAGTAAAAGAACGGTGTCACGGCCGCATATACCAAACAACTGGCCAACACACCTTTATGCGACATGATGCCGGTAGCGGTCAACGTTTCCCAAACCGCCATGACCGCCAATGCCGCCGCGGCGATATTTAACGCCCAAGCCGGCAAAACAAACAGAATAACCACCATGAGGGCGGCCCCAATCACGCCGGAAATAATTCGTGTTTTCATAGTTATGTTCCCCCGAATCGACGGTTTCGATGCGCATAGATTTCGATCGCACGATCGAGATCTTGTTCGGTGAAATCCGGCCACAAAATATCATCCATAAAGACGTATTCCGAATACGCCGATTGCCACAACAAGAAATTGGACGTGCGGTACTCGCCACTCGGCCGTAAAATCAAGTCCGGATCGGGTTGACCGGCGGTATACATCGCGTCCGACAAGGCTTGCTCATCCAGTTCGTCAACGGTTTTTTCGCCGGTTTGCACATCCTGCACCAACCGTTTAACCGCTTGCACCACTTCGGCGCGACCACCGTAGTTGAGCGCAATATTCAACGTCATGCCGGTCTTATCAGCGGTCACGGTTTCGGCTTCTTCCATCAGTGCGACGATATCCTTCGCCAGCATGGACCGATCGCCGATAAATCGTGTACGGATATTCTCATGTTGAAAATCCGAAAGCGATTCCCTCAAATACTCGCGAAGCAGATTCATGATTGCATCCACTTCTTCCTGAGGCCGTTTCCAATTTTCAGTGGAAAACGCATACACCGTCAGGTACCGAACACCGCGCTTCTCACAGTATTTGGCGATTTTACGAAACACTTTTGCTCCGGTAACGTGCCCCATTTGACGAGGCATACCGCGCTTTTTCGCCCAACGGCCGTTGCCATCCATAATAATGCCGATATGTGTGGGCACCGTCATATCCGGTACGGGGGCGTTTTTCTTGGATCGAAACCAGTTCATCGGTTCACCCTTCTTAGATCTCCATGATCTCTTTTTCTTTTTTCGCGGCTAATCCATCGATTTCTTTACAGAATTTATCGGTGATTTCCTGCAATTTCTTTTCACCGTTTTTCTGATCGTCTTCGGTAATTTCGGAATTCTTTTTCATATCTTTCAGTTTATCCATCATATCGCGACGGATCGAACGGATCGCCACTTTGGCATCTTCAGCATATTTATAGATACCTTTAGACAGATCACGGCGACGTTCCTCGGTCAACGGCGGGAATGCCAAACGGATGTTGCTACCGTCGTTTTGCGGATTGAGGCCCAGATCTGACATCAAAATCGCTTTTTCGATCGCTTTCAGCACGGTTTTATCCCACGGTTGGATCATCAGCGTGCGCGGATCCGGAACCGAAATCGCTGCCACCTGATTGATTGGGGTGGGCACATCGTAATATTCCACCTGAATACGGTCCAATACCGTCGGATTCGCACGGCCGGCGCGAATCGAGGCATATTCATTCATAAGCGATTGAATGGTTTTCTCCATTTTCGTTTCACATTTGTTAAACAGTTCTTTCATCGTTCTCTCTCCTTTTCAGATGATTATTCGACAATCGTGCCGATCGTTTCGCCGCGAATCGCGCGAACGATATTTTCCGGATCACGCAGGTTGAACACCAAGATCGGGATATTGTTATCCATACACAAGGTAGCAGCCGTAGAATCCATTACTTTTAAATCTTTATTCAACACATCCAAATACGATAACCGATCAAACTTGACCGCATTGGGATTTTTGTGCGGATCGCTGTCGTAGATACCGTCGACCATGCTGGCTTTGAAGATGATATCGGCATCCATTTCCGCCGCACGCAACGCCGCCGCCGTATCGGTCGAGAAGAACGGGTTACCCGTTCCGCAACCGAAGATCACCACGCGACCTTTTTCGAGATGACGGATCGCACGGTTCCGGATATACGGCTCAGCTACTTGGTTCATGGCGATGGCGGTCTGCACACGCACTTCGCAACCGAGTTGTTCCAGTGCATCGCACAATCCCAACGAGTTAATGGTCGTGGCCAACATGCCCATATGGTCGGCTCGGGTACGATCCATGTTACCGCCGGTACGGCCGCGCCAGAAGTTGCCGCCACCAACAACGATACACACTTCGACTCCTTCGTCCACCACTTGTTTCACCGAACGACAAACCGTCAATACGGTATCAAAATCCAAACCCATGGATTTATCACCGGCCAACGCTTCGCCGCTGAGTTTCAACAAAATTCGTTTATATTTTGCCATAATTGTCCACTTCCGTTTCTTTTATAGTATACCAATTATATTTGGCTATGTTCTTTTTTATTTTACTATAAATCCATATATATGTAAAGGGGGTGAATGGGAATTCTCATGTAATTTTTGCTTTTATCATAACGGTAGACAGCAAAAAGACGGATAGCCAATTGGCTATCCGTCTTTTGATTTGTTTCAAAGAAACTTATTTCATCATGTTGGCAACTTCCGCTGCGAAGTCGTCTTCGCGTTTTTGCAGACCTTCGCCTTTTTCAAAGCGAACGTAGTCCACCACTTTCATCGCGCCGCCGGCATTCTTCGCACATTCCGCCACATATTGCGCAACGGTGAGATCGCCGTTTTTCACGAACGCTTGATCCATCAAGCAGTTGTTTTCATAGAACTTGCCGATACGGCCGGTAACCATCTTTTCGACGATTTGTTCCGGTTTGTTCGCGTTTTTCGGATCGTTTTTGATCTGCGCGATCAGCACTTCTTTTTCGCGTTGCAGGTCTTCCGCCGGCACGCTATCGCGGTCGAGGTAGTTCGGGTTGAGCGCCGCAATCTGCATCGCCACGTCTTTACCGCATTCGGTCAACACATCGGCATTACAAGCCGCATCCGCTTCGAATTTCACCAGCACGCCGATACGGCCGCCGCCGTGCACATACGCCACAGCCGCGCCGTCGTAACGAACGAAACGGCGGATGCTCAGATTTTCACCGATGACCAGGATCTTGTCGCGCAACGCTTCGGCCACGGTCATACCGTTGCCATACGGCAGTTCGGACAGAGCCGCCACGTCCGCCGGATTTTCTTTCGCGATAATGTCGGCCAAGGTTTTAACAAACACTTGGAAATCCGCGTTTTTCGCCACGAAGTCGGTTTCAGAGTTTACTTCCACCACGACGCCGACGTTGTCGCCGGTCACCGCATAAACCAAACCTTCGGCCGCAATACGGCTGGATTTTTTCGCAGCAGCCGCCAAGCCTTTTTCACGCAGAATGTCAATGGCTTTTTCCATATCGCCATCGGTTTCGGTCAACGCTTTTTTACAATCCATCATGCCGACGCCGGTTCTTTCGCGCAGCGTTTGCACGTCTTTCGCAGTAAATGCCATAATGTATCTCTGCCTTTCCTTGTTGTATTATAAAATTATTCTTCGGTGGCCGCTTCTTCAGCCGGAGCTTCTTCCGCGTCCGCTTGATCGCCTTGACGGCCTTCGATGATCGCGCTCGCCATCGCGCCAACCAACAGTTTCACGGCACGGATCGCGTCATCGTTACCCGGAATGACATAATCCACATCGTCCGGATCGCAGTTGGTATCGACAATCGCGACAACCGGGATACCCAGTTTCTTCGCTTCGGCAACCGCAATTTTTTCTTTGCGCGGGTCTACAACGAACATAGCGCCCGGCAATTTTTTCATTTCTTTAATGCCGCCCAAGAATTTTTCGAGTTTTTCGATTTCGTGGTTGAGTTTTACCACTTCTTTTTTCGGCAACAAATCAAACGTGCCGTCTTCCGACATCGCTTTCAGTTGGTTCAAGCGAGCGATACGGCCACGGATGGTGCGGAAGTTGGTCAACATACCGCCGAGCCAACGAGCATTTACGAAATGCGCACCGGCGCGTTCCGCTTCTTCGCGAACGGAATCTTGAGCTTGTTTTTTGGTACCGACAAACAGAACGGTTTCACCGTTAGCCGACAGATCGCGGATGAACATGTAGGCTTCTTCCAGTTTGCGAACGGTTTTTTGCAGGTCGATGATGTAGATCCCGTTGCGTTCCGTAAAGATGTACGGAGCCATTTTCGGGTTCCAACGACGGGTTTGGTGTCCAAAATGAACACCGGCTTCGAGCAATTGTTTCATGGATACGACTGACATACTTTTTCCTCCTTGGTTTTGCCTCTACGGACGTTACACGGCATGAAAAATTTTACCGGCATTTTCGGTTTTCACCAACGGTGTCACCAACCGAAACAAACCATCCGTATGCGAATTGCCAAAGTAGTATATCATAAAGATTTGAAAATGACAAGTCTTTTTTGAAATATTCTTTATTTTTTTATATTTATATAAAAGACATACCTCAAACTACTCTTGACACACCTTGGTTCCCACGCTATAATAACTCGTGTATTTATGGGTGATGACACGTAAAAATTAAAAAATTGAATATATATCCGGGTGTGGCGCAGCTGGGAACGCGGGTGGTTTGGGAGCGTGCCCGGCAGTTGTAGCCGAAATTTTACGGAAGTCCCGAAAAGCCTTTAACGGTGCGGACTTTCGGCACTTAATAAAAACGCAAAACCGCGTGGAATTTGCGTTTGACCACAGTTTGTCCCACTTCCACGCAAAAACTTGAAAAATCGAATAGATATCCGGGTGTGGCGCAGCTGGGAGCGCGGGTGGTTTGGGACCATCAGGCCGCAGGTTCGATCCCTGTCACTCGGACCAAATTTGCGGATTCGTCCGCATACGAAAGCCGCAAAGTAGGGATACTTTGCGGCTTTTTAGC
>JAZPYZ010000022.1:0-162459 GCA_045544455.1 Acutalibacteraceae bacterium
GTTGGTATATTTGAACACGGTCGAAGCCGCCGAGTAAGCCAACGAGGTGTCGTATTGACCGGTACCCGTAAACGCCGGGGTGGCTTTGTCGGTATCGGCCCAGTTGGTGTTGCCGTCCGGCATGGCCGGGACTTCTTTTACAACCGGATCGGCCGCCGTATTATACAGAGCCATTTCCGAGATGGTGATCGAGTCACCCCAGCTACCCACCAAGGTGTTCAATTTCACCGCTTTGCTCACGGTAACACCAGTCATGGTGCCGACGTAAGCGCCGGCATAGAACCAGTCAACGTCACTGGTGGTACCGTCCGCATTCGGATACACGTGAGCCGCGATTGTTACACCGTTGGCAACGAGCCAGCCGCGAACGTCCACGTCCGCAAGCACGTCGGTATACGCATATTTCAGGGTTTCGGTGGTGCCGTCACTGAAATAGATACCGCCCAGAGCATCGCCGGATGCCGCGTAGTCGGTTTTGTAAACTTTCAGGATCGCGTTGTCACCCAATGTGACCTTTACGCCGTTGGTTTCCCAACCGCCGGACATTTTCACTTTCGCACTGACAACGTAGTCATTGCTGATGTGAGCCGCCGGCGGAGTGGCGGTAAACGAAACGGTGCCACTGGCCAACGAAACCGTCGGCAACGCGCCGGTGGCTTTGTCAAACAGGGTCGCATCCATACCCGAGCCAGTACCGGCAACCGTGGTATCGTCATCCGCGATCCAGTTCGCATTGCCTTCCGGCTTGGTGGGCACGGTGATCAGTTCTTCGAACACCGGCGTATAGATAACGTCGGCATCCACCGTCACGTCAACCGTTTCGCTGGTGCTGATATAATCAGAACCGGTATCCTTCAACCAACCGACAAACGCATAGCCGTCGTCCGGCGTAGCGGTCAAGGTAACCGTTGCGCCATCTTGATACGTACCGGCGCCGGTGGCCGAACCGCCAACCGCGTCGCCAATGGTCACGACATACAGGTTCGCATACATCGCCGTATACGTGGCATCGCCATCCACCGTGAAGGTATAGGTCAGGTCGGTGCCAACGTACTCCGCGCCGCCGTCTTTGATCCAACCCAGGAAGTTGAACCCATCGTTGACGGTCGCGGTCAAGGTCACTTCATCACCATAGCTATAGGTGCCGGCGCCGGTGATGGTGCCGCCATCGGTTTCATCGGTGGTGATGGTAAAGGTCGGATCGGCTTCTACGTTGTAGATGTCGATGTTTTTCCAAGTGACGTGACCACCCCAGTTGAGGGCTTGGATGGTCGCACTCGGCACACCGGCGGTCACACCGGTGAGGGTGTAGATGTAGGACGCGTTGAGATACACGTCGATGTTACTGGTCGTGCCATCCTCGTTCGGATACACGTGGAACGCATACGAACCGGTGATATCGGTATCGGTCAACGACAGGATGGTTTCATCGCCGCAGGTGATCGAATACCGCGCCATGGTGATCGCGGTTTCGCCCAAGGTCAGAACAATACCGTCGGCATCGGTCGAACCACGAGACAGGTCAAACGACATCACGTACTCATCGCTGAGCACCACTTCCGGAACGCCGAAGTTCAAGGTATACGCTTTGTTGGTATATGTGAACGCGGTCGAAGCTGCCGAGTAAGCCAACGAGGTGTCATATTGACCGGTGCCCGAAAACGCCGGGGTGGCCAAGGTGGTATCCGCCCAGTTGATGTTATCGGTCAGGCGAGCCGGCAGTTGCGGCATATACGGATCGGCACCGACGTTATAAACGTCGATGTTCTCCAAGGTGACAATACCGCCCCAGTTGAGCGCTTGCATCTTAATCTTAACCGCCGTATCGGTGGTAACGCCGGTCACGGTGGTGAGACACACGCCGTCCAAGAACACGTCCACGTCGCTCAAGGTCGCATCGGTCGCGTTCGGATATACGTGGAACGCATACACGCCGGCGATGGTCGCACCCGGATTGTAGAAGGTAGTGGCCGTACCGTCAACGGTGTACGCGGCGGTCGCCTTGGCCAGGTTGAAGGTAACGCCGCCCAAAATCAGGTCAATACCGTTGGCATTGGACGAGGAGTTCTTCAACTTGAAGGTAACCACGTAGTCGCCGTCTACCAACGCTCTGCTCGGAAGGCCGAGATCCAACGTGTATTTCGAGTTGGTGTATTTCAGCGCGGTGGAACTGGCCGCATAAGCCAACGCCGTATCGTACGAGGTGCTGTAACCGGAGAAAGCCGGAGTGGCCAACTCGGTATCCGCCCAGTTGATGTTATCGGTCGGGCGATCCGGCAGTTTCGCCACGTACGGATCGGCCGCCAGGTTGTAGACCTCTAAACCGGTGATCTTGAGGGTATCGCCCCAACCCGTCGCCACGGTGTTGATGGAAACCGCATCGTTAACCGTCACGCCGGTCATGGTGCTGATGTAGTTATCGGCATAGTAGACGTCTACGTCGCTCAACGCACTGTTTTCCGCGTTGGGATACACGTGCGCGGTGATGTCCACGCTTTTGGTAACCAACCAATCGCGGATGGACGCGTCGCCGATGGTGACTGCACCACCTTCGATAATGGCCGTATCGTTAAAATAGATACCGCCGGTGGTGTTGTCTTTCACCACTTTCAAAGCCGCATCTTCGCCTAACGTCAAAATGAACCCGTTGGTTTCCCAACCGCCGCTCATCTTAACGTTGAATTTCACCACGTATTCATCGTTCACGCGGCCGGTATACGGCGTAACCGTAACGCCAACCGTGCCGCTGGTGAGCGCAACGCTCATCGAACCAGTGGTTTTATCAAAGGTTGCGTCGCCGATGGTACCGCTGGTGGTAACCGTGGTATCATCCAGCGTAACCAAGTTGACGTTGCCTTCCGGCATTGTCAGCGACTCAACGTCTGCCGCTGCCGCCAACGAAAACGCCGGCACCAAAGTCAGCAGCATGCAAAGAGATGAGAGAATCGCCAAAAGTTTCTTTGCTTTCAAGGGGTCTCAATCCTTTCCGGTATATTCTTCGTCCGCCCGTTTCGTCCAGGTCGGACAATATTACAAAACATATTATCGGCCGACGCGTCTGGTTTGGTGCGCTGCCCGATATATAGTTATACATATTTATTATAAAAAGATTTCCAACCCCTGTATTTAGCAAAATTTTATCACTCGTTTGGCAAAAATTGTTCGGTCACAAAAGAAAACCGCGATTGTCGGCAAAGTTGACAATCGCGGTTTTTATGATCACAGAGAAAACATCATTCGGTATCGATGATGGTCTCGGCGACGGCATCTAACCAACCGAATCCGTCGGCAACGTTCGGTTGCAAGCCGGGGCCGCCTTCCGCCCATTCTGCCATGTTGTAGCAGGTGATGATGCGGCGGCGTTCGGGATACTCGTCAAAATGATCCAGGCATTTTTGGATCCAGCGTTTAAAGTCGGCCGGATTGTGGCCCGGGCAGTTCCATCTCGACGGGTGCGGCGTATGCGTATGCATACCGGTGGTTACGTTCAGGATATCGTCTTCCCGGAACTTCGGCGTAAAACCGTCCACCATGGCTTTATAGTCTTCGCGGCCGTTGAGATAACAGGCTTCGTAATACATTTCAAAACGATATACGCCCTGTTCTTCCATCGCTTTCACGCGGGCCGGATCGGCATCAAAATCTTGGATGCGTTGACGCGACCACACGCACACGCCCGGATAGCCCTTTTCTTGGAACTTCTTGGCGGCGTGAGCGAAGAGTTTTTGGGTTTCGTCGTAGTTGGTGGTACCCGGCTCATAGGTGCGCGCGTTCCACTTATCGACGGTATAGGTGCCCTTGTCGTCGAGGGTGCCGGGGAGGAATTTTTCGTCCCAGATGTTGATGACCGGGTATTCTTCCCCGTTGATGTTAAGGGTGTAGAAATTCTTATGGCGGAAATACAATTTCTCGATCAGGCTGTCCCACCGCTTATACAACTGTTCGGCGTCCCCGTTGTACGGGAACATCGCCATATACTTCATGTCTTTGAAGTTCGGTACGTTGTGGAACAGTTGATATACCCAGTGATCGCCACTGAACGGTTCTTCCCAGGCCAGGCAATCGGTGGTCAACAGGCTAACGGTGTTAACACCGGCCTCACGCAACCAATAGCATTGCCAGTCTAGGGTGACGGGATCGTCCCCGTAATAAAACCCGAGCAACGGATGCCGTTGCGGATCGTACGGATGATAGTCCGGGTTTTTCGCATTGCAGTCGTGGTGGTTCCACGTCCAATAGTGCCAACCCACCCATCCGGTGACACGCAAGATCTGGCATTGACGCCCGAAATCGTTGTACCAATACGGAATGAATTCGGCTTTCGTTTTATACTGTTTATCCGAAACCGGCGGACGGACCAACGAACCGCTGATCGGATCATCAGCCGATTTGGCTTCGAGGTGGTTTTGCATGAGTCCCACCAAGTTGCCGTATTTATCGAAATTAAGAATGTTCACGTCCGAAATTGAGTTGCGGACACGCACACCTTCCATCGATTCAAACCGAACACCGCCCGACAGATCCAACGTGGTCCCGTTGAACAAATAGGTGCCGTTGGGATAGTAGATCCTCGCGCCGGTGGCATGCAGTTTGGTAAGCAGATCGGTCATGTCGGTTTTCCCGGTGTTATCCACACCATAATCCAACACATTGCGTTCTTCTCGTTCGATTACCATAAAAATCCCTCCACTTCTGACCGGTGCAGATGCCGACACGCCGGTGCCGGCATCTGCCCGTATTCATAGTGTTACGTGTTTGCGTAGACAGTTACTTATTTCACCACGATGTTGTCGCGGATCGCTTCCAGATAGCCAAAGCGGTCAGCCACGGTCGGAACCAGGCCCGGGCCGCCTTCGCCCCATTCGGAGATGTTGTAGCAGGTGATGATGCGATCACGGTTCGGTTCGCTATCCAACGTGCTCACAACGTTGCTGATCCATTTGCTGAACAATTCCGGCGTGGTGCCCGGGCAGCTCCAGTTGGACGGGTGCGGCGTATGGGAATCCATACCGGTCGCAACACCGTACACACGGCTGATGTCATCCAGTTTCAGGAACTGGTTGACACGTTCTTCATAAGTCGGGCCGTTACCAACCCCGTTTTTCGGGTAGTCGCAAGCGAGCCACAGAACATCGTTCGCGAGCAGGTCCGCACGGATCGCGGCATTGTTTTCGCCATGCAAGCAAGAGGTACGCGCCAGGATGCAGATACCGTCATAGCCGTTATCTTTGAACATCTGCGCATAGTCTTTATACATGTTGACCATGGTCGTTGTACCAGTTTCGCCTTGACCAAACGCATAACGCAACGCTTGTTCATCCCACAAGGTCAGCACCGGATATTTTTTGCCGTCTTTTTCGTAATAGTACATTTGATCGGCATATTCTTCGTTGAAGTAGAACGAGGCGATGGTTTTGTCCCACGCGGCACGTACTTCTTCTTCGGGCGTGCTGTAACTACGGGCTTCCACAAAGCAAGCATAGTCGAGCAATTTGCCGTTCGGCACGTTGGTCAACAGTTGATAGATCCAGTAATACTGGCAGTTCGGATCGGTCCATTTGGACGCATCGATCGCACCGCTATGGTACAGGATCGCTTGGTTCATGCCGTATTCTTTCAACCAGTAGCTCATCCAGTCGAGCACTTCTACTTCGTCACCGCGATAGAAGCCGAGCAACGGATGCAGTTGCGGATCGTACGGATCGTTACCGGCGGTGTCACCGGTATCGTGGAAGTTCCAGCTCCAGTAATACCATTGTTTCGAACCGTGAGCACCTTGCAGACCGAAGTCATTGTACCAGTACGGCAGGAATTCGACGTTGGTTTCGTATTCGGCATCCGACAACGGCGGCGAAACAAGGTTACCGCTGACGACGTACATGTCGTTGTTGTCGAGTTCCAGGTGGTTATGCATCAAACCGATCAGGTTGCCCTCGTCGTCAAAGTTGACGATCGGGGTATCCGAGATCGAGTTGCGGATCAGCACGCCGTCTTGCGACTCGAATTGCACGCCACTGGTGAAATCGAGCGTCAAGCCGTTGAACAAGTAGGTGCCGTTCGGGTAATAAATCGCTTTACCACTTTCGGCGCCTTCTTTGTGCATCGCCATAATGTTTTGGGTTTCGTCGGTCGCACCGGTGTTATCGATGCCGTAATCTACCGCATTGATCACATCGCCCGACGGTTTGTTGCCGCCTTCGCTGTCTTTGTCGGGTTTCTCGTCACACGCCGTGAACGCGAACACCATCACAAAGCACATCACAAGCGCCAACAGTCTGGTCCATTTGCTTTTCATGTTGTTTCCTCCTGTTTTTTGTTTTTATCGTTAAGAGAATGAGGTTCTCTTAATAACCGTTATTTACGCGGCATCGTCGGTTTCGTCCGCATCGGTTTCTTCCTCGGTCTCGTCGGTGATCACGATGTTGTCGCGCACCTCTTCGAGATATCCGAACCGGTTACCGAGGGTGGGGATCAAACCGGGACCGCCTTCGGTCCATTCGGACACGTTGTAACAAGTCACGATCTGCGGACGGGTTTCGACCGCTAACTGCGATTCTTCCACAACGTTGGCCAACCATTCGCCGAACAAGAACGGCGAACTGCCGGGACAATGCCATGCCGAATCGTGCGAAATGTGCGAATGCAACCCGGTTGCCACGCTATACAGGCGGTTATCTTCGCGCAAGGCTTTGAAGCTGTCCACCCGGCCGGAATAGGAATCTACCTTATCGGTCGCGTTGGACGGATAGTCACACGCGAACCACATGACGCCTTTTTCGGCCAACTGCAGTTTTTCTTCTTCCGACGCGTTATAACTCAGCGCCTGAGAAGCCGCCATTACACAAACCCCGCCGTATCCTTTCGCTTTAAACGCTTCGGCTACTTCGACGTACAAGTCGACGATGGGTTTGGTTTCGCCCCAACTATACAGCAGGGCGGTTTCGTCCCAAATCAGAACAACCGGATATCGTTTGCCGTCTTTTTCATAACAATATACCATATCCTGGTATTCTTTATTGAAATAGAAGGTGTTGAACGTTTGCCACCAAGAGGTTTTTAAGCGTTCGACGTCCGACTGATACGAGCCCGATTCCAAAAAAAAGGCGAACTGCATCGTTTTAGCGTTGGGCGTATGGTTGAGGAGTTGATATACCCAATGATAACTGCAAGCCGGATCTTCCCATTTCTTGGTATCCAGCCCGTTGCCGACAAACGGCGCGGTTTGCGCTACGCCGTATTCCTGCAACCAATAACAGATCCAATCCAGTACCACCGGATCGTCGCCACGGTAGTAACCAAGCAACGGATGCAGGTCGGCGTTATACGGATCGTACGGTTTTTGTTCGGTACCGAGCGACAGACAATCGCTATGGTTCCAACGCCAATCGTAGTTGCCAAGCCAACCGTTGCGCCCGTTGGCGATCGCGGTGGACTGTAAGCCGAAATCGTTGTACCAATACGCCAGCAGGTCTACCTTGGTCTCATAATCGGCCGAGGAAAGCGGCGGCGATACCAAACTGCCGCTTTCCACCCATTCGTCTTGGTTGCAAAGCAGTTCGAGGTGGTTTTGCATCAAGCCGATCAAGTTACCGGCATCGTCAAACTGCACGATCGATCTGCCCGATTGGGAATTGCGGATGCAAACCCCGTCTTGCGATTCAAAGATCACGCCGCCCGACAGATCGAGCGTGGCACCGTTGAACAGGTAGGTGCCGTCGGGATAATACACCGGAACGCCACTTTCGGCGCTTTTGATATGTAAGGCTGTGAGCAAACCGGTCATATCGGTTTTGCCGGTATTGTCTACGCCGTTTTTAACCACGTTGATCTGGGTAGTGTCTTTCGGCACGTCCGTCACGTGTGGCAACTCATCGGCGTCGTCCGACTTGGTGTTCGGTTTGCAGCCCACCAACGTGAGCATCAACGTCACACCGGCGAACAGTGCCATGAGCCGTTGTGTTGTTTTGTTCATAGTTGTTGCGCCTCCATCCAGCACGCAGGCCTTACGCGACGATTTGATCGCGGATAGCTTCAAGGTATCCGAACCGTTGGCCAACCGTCGGGACCAGGCCCGGGCCGCCTTCCGACCATTCGGATATGTTATAACACGTGACCATCTGCGGACGTTCGGCCACCGAGGTAGTCGCCTTAACCGCGTTCGAAACCCATTGTTCGAACAAGGCCGGCGTGTTACCCGGACAGGTCCATTTCGACGGGTGCGGCGTATGGGTGTTCATCGCGGTGGATACCCCGTACAGACAACTGGTGTCGGGATTGATGAGGAATCGGTTAACCCGTTCCTCATACGTTTTTCCGCTACCCAGGCAGTTGTTCGGATAACTCGCCGAGAACCACATCACGCCGCTTTCCGCCAGTTCGGCACGAACGTCGGCCCCGCCTTCGTTCGCAAAACACGAAGTGCGCGCCAAGATGCAGATGCCGTCGTATCCGTTGTCTTTAAACGCCTGTGCGGCATCTTTATATAGCGGCAACAGGTTGGCCGATTGGTTATCCATGCTGTATCGCAAGGATTGTTCGTCCCACAAGAAGATAACCGGATACCGTTTACCGTCGATTTCGTAACAGTAAACCATATCTCGATAAGTTTCGTTGAAATAAAAATCGTTAAAGGTGTTCCACCAGCTTTCGCGGATGGTCGCCTCATCGGAATCGTAACTCGACGCCGCGCATTGCATCGCAAATTGCATCTGTTTGGCGTTGGGGGTGTTGTTGAGCAACTGATACACCCAATGCGTACCGCACTTGGGATCTTCCCACTGGTCCACGTTCAACCGCGACGCGATCAAGATGGATTGTTTCATGCCGTATTCCTGCAACCAGTAGCATTGCCAGTCGAGCACCGTGGGATCATCGCCGCGATACCAACCGAGCAACGGATGCAGGTCCGGATCGTATTGATCGGTGGTCGATTGGGTGCCGCATTCCGGGCAAGCGGGCGGTTCATACGGGTTTTCGACGATCGGCAGTTTGGCGCCGCATACGTCGCCGTTCGTTTTCTTCGCTTGACAGGTGGTTCCGATATCGTGGTGGTTCCAACGCCAGTCGTACCACCCTTTCCAACCAAACTTGCCGGTCAAGGAGCACGATCTGCCGAAATCGTTGTACCAATACGGCAGAAAATCCACTTTGGTTTCGTAGTCGGCATCCGACAAGGGCGGCGACACCAAGTTGCCGTTGACCTGAAATCCCGATTCGGTACATTGGCGTTCCAGATGATTGTGCATCAATCCGATCAAGTTGCCGGCATCGTCAAAATTGATGATGTTGGTATTGGATACCTCGTTGCGGATGAGCACGCCATCCATCGATTCAAACTCTACCCCACTGCTCAAATCCAGCGTGGTGCCGTTAAACAAATAGGTGCCGTTGGGATAATAGATCGGGAGCCCTAACTCGGCGCCTTTTTTATGCATCTCCACCATCTGCAAGGTCAGATCGGTTTTGCCGGTGTTGTCCAAACCGTAATCCACCGCGTTGATCTGGTTTTCTCCGATAATCGGGCCGGCGTTGCCTTTATCTTTGCCGTTATCGGAATCGGCCTTTCCGCCGCACGCGGTCAATGCCAACACCAGCACGCCGCACAAGCACAACGTCAGCCATCGTTTTATGGTCGATTTCATACAGTTCCTCCAACTTAGGGTTTGCCGACACACCAGCGCGGCGTTACGAGATCACGAGATTATCGCGGATGGTTTCCAGATAGCCGAAGCCGTCGCCGACCGTCGGTACCAAACCGGATCGGCCTTCCGCCCATTCCGATACGTTATAACACGTCACCATCTGCGGACGAGTCTTATCGCCGACCGTCGCTTCGATCGCATCCGACAACCAGTTGCCGAACAGTTCCGGTGTGGAGCCGGGGCAAGTCCAGTTGGACGGGTGCGGCGTATGCGTATCCAACGCGGTCGATACCCCGTAGACACAACTGGTATCGGGGTTGGTCAGGAATTTGCCGCTGCGTTCTTCATACGTTGAACCGCTACCCACACAGTTGTTCGGGTAGCCTACGCTATACCACATCACGCCGGTGGCTGCCATCGTAGCACGAATCGCGGCGCCGCCTTCGTTTGCAAAACACGGGGTGCGCGCCAAAATGCAAACGCCGTCGTATCCGTTGTCTTTAAACGCTTGCACCACGTCGTTATACAGGTTGAGCAACGCGCCGTTTTCGTTACCGAGCGAATACCGGACCGAGTTTTCGTCCCACAAGAAGACGACCGGATACCGCTTGCCGTCTATTTCGTAGCAATAGACCATGTCTTGATAGGTTTCGTTGAAATAAAACTCATCAAACGCTTGCCACCATTCGGCGCGGATGGTCGCTTCGTCGGTCGAGAAAGAGGTCGACGCCAACCACAAAGAGAAATCCATGTTTTTGGCGTTGGGCGTTTTGTTCAATAAACTATACAACCAGTGAGTACCGCAAAGCGGATCTTCCCAATTGTCCATGTTGAGTTTGTTCGCCATCAAGATGGTTTGTTTCATGCCGTATTCCTGCAACCAATAGCAGATCCAGTCGAGCGCTTCTTCGTGGTCACCGCGATAGAATCCAAGCAACGGATGCAAATTCGGATCATATGGATCGTACGGATTTTCTTCGGTACCGAGCGTTTCGCAATCGTGATGGTTCCAACGCCAATCGTACCAACCGTTCCACGTATCGGTCGAGGCAAAGTTGCGGCGCAGGCCGAAATCGTTGTACCAATACGGGATCAGATCCAGTTTCGTTTCGTATTCCGCGGTCGAGATCGGCGGCGATACCAGGTTGCCGTTCTCCACCCATTCGTCGGTTTTATCGTAGATCAATTCGAGATGGTTGTGCATCAACCCGATCAGGTTACCGGCATTATCGAAGTTGACGATCGGCGTATCCGAAATCGAGTTGCGGATGAGCACGCCGTCTTGCGATTCGAATTCCACACCACTGGTGAAATCGAGTTTGGTGCCGTTGAACAGATACGTGCCGTTGGGATAATAGATTGGCAAGTCCAGTTCGGCGCCTTTTTCATGCATTTCGATCATCTGTTCGGTCACGTCGGTCTCGCCGGTGTTATCCAAACCGTAATCCACTGCATTGATCCGTTTTTCCCCGATGATTGGGCCGGCGTGGCCGTTATCTTTACCGTTATCGGAATCGGCCTTTTCGCCGCACGCGGTCATCGTAAACAACATCGCGATCCCGAGCAACAACGCCAACCAACGTTTGGTTGTCATCGATTTCATATCAAGCACCTCGTTTCGGTTTCTTATCTCTATGCGCCGTCCGTTTCGTGCTTTCGATATAGCGGGACGGCGACACGCCGTAGTGGTTGGAAAAGGCTCGGCTGAACGAGTGGATCGCCTGATACCCCAGTTGATCGGAGATCTGGGTGATACTCATATCCGACTGTAACATCTCCACCGCACGTTCAAACAACAGTTGTTGATAGTATTCTTTGATCGATTGCCCCATGCGACGGGTAAACACGTGAGACAGGTACGGATAACTGTAACCGAGCATATTGCTCAGTTCTGACAGGTTTTTCAGGGTGCCGCAGTTGGCTTCCAGCAAACCGATGATGCGCTCAACAATGTTGCTTTCGCCGCCTTCATCGGATTGTCGGAATTTTTCAGATGACAGCGCGAAGTTGCGGCAGATCAACAACAACATCTGCTCGACGTTGAGAGCGAGCATCCGGTCGGAAAACTCATCGGTGCTAAGCAGTTCTCGCACCACGCGTCCGTACAGGTTTTGGATCTCGACCGAACCGGTGGTTTGACGGACCGGTCCTTCGACAAACAGTTCCCGGAACAGGTCAGATAACCCGTCAACCGGATGTTTGCCGGAAAATCCAAACGAAATATAAAAGCAACGCACCGGCTCTTCTGCATCGCCTACGATGCTAAACGCCTCGTTCGGGCGAACCAAAAACACTTGGTTGCCGCGAAACGCGTACTCGGCCGACCGCACGGTCATCGTGCCTTTACCGGTGATAACGCCGATAATTTTTTGACCGCCTTGTTCCGGTTCGTCGATTTTACATTCCGTGTTCAGGATAATTTCCCCGATACGATGGATGAGAAATCCGCCGCACACTTTGGGTTCGGTCGGCGATACGTATTCGCGGAGCACCTTGCCTTGGTTTTGCGACGACATTTCGTCACCCCTTTCGTTTCGGTCGTACATACAGTTCGTGCCCGCACCCCGCGGACAGGCCGTTATATTCTGCGGTAAAGCCGCGATATAAGCCCACCGCAAAGGGTGCGGGCACGAACGTCATTTGTTACAACAAGCGATCGGTATCGCTTGACAGACTATTAGTCTTCGCGTTTTTTCTTGGTGACTACGATCACCGGAATCGCGAGAGCTGCGGTCAACGCCAACGCGCCGAGTGCACCGGAAGCGTTACCGGTATTCGAGTTCGGCGTATTGCCGTTCGAACCGGCCGTCGCTTTGGTGGTGCTACCGGCCGCCGTGGTGCTACCGTCCTTCGCGGTGGTGGTAGCCGCCGCTTTGGTGGTGGTAGCCGTGGTCGCTTGCGTTGCCGGAACCAACGTCTTATCGTTACGGATCGCTACGTCTTTCAACGTCAGACGATCGCCGTACGCTCTGGTCAGCGTTTGGATCGAGATGTCATCCGAAACGAGCACCTTCGAGATGGTACCGACATATTCGCCCGCATAGTAGATATCCACGTCGCGGAAGTTGGCGTCGGTCGCATTCGGATACACGTGCGCTACGACATTCACCGATTCGTTGGTCAACCAATCGAACACGGATTTGCCGCCGACCTTTTCGCTGGCTTTCACTTGTTGATCGTCGTTGAAATAGATGCCGCCTTGTTTGGAAACCTTCACAACCGCATCGGCACCGAGCGTCAGTTTAAAGCCGTTTTCCAGATGAGCGCCGCCCATCTTGACGTTGAACGATACGGTGTATTCGTTCGCCAACGCACCGGTCATCACGTCGAAGTTGACCGCCGGCATACCGTTTTTCAGGCTGATGTCGATCGACGCGGTGTTTTTGTCAAAGGTCGCGCCGCTCACGGGACCGCTGGTCGAAACCACGGTGTTGTCGGCCGTTGCGAGGTTGACACCCGAAGCCGCTGGCGTGGTGGTCGGGTTGGTCGCTTGGCTGTTCGACGAGGTGGTCGACTGGCTGCCCGACGAGGCGGTCGACTGGCTGCCCGACGAGGAAGACGAACCAGACGGCACCAACGACGGATCGTTGCGGATTTGGATGTTCTTGAGTTCTAACACGTCGCCCCAAGCGCTATTCTTGATGGTTTGGAACAAAACCGTGTCCGAAACGGTAACGCCGGTCATCGTGCCAATCAACTGGTTGTTGTAGTAGATGGCAACCTTGCTCTTGCCCGGGTTAGCGTTATCCGGTTGCACGTGCGCCACGATGTCGACCGTGTCGGTCGACATCGCTTTGTAGATGGCGACGTTCCTGGCTTGTTCCTCGCCGTTGAAGGTGAGGACACCGACGTCGCCTGCCGTTTTTTGGACTTGGAACACCGCATCGGTACCCAGCGTCAGTTTCAAGCCGTTATCATAGAAACCGCCGTTCATTTTGGCGTTGAACGCCACAACGTATTCGTTTGCCAGCGCGCCGTCGGCAACTTCAAACTGAATGCCGACTGTTTTATCCTGATGCGCAAACGAAATATTGCTGGTGGTTTTATCAAAGACCGCCGTGGCCGCTTTATCGGTGATCGACACGTTGGTGCTGTCGTCCACCGCGAGGTTGACGTTGGCCGCCGCCTGCACAGGGGTTTCGCCTACTTTGTAAACCACCAGGTTGGAAACCGTCCAGGTGTTGGTGCCGCCGCGCGAACCGACCAACGCGAGTTGCGGTTCGATCACCGGTTGTGCCGGCGAGGTGTACACCTTGGCGCCGTTGACGAACACGTAGTAGGTGCGCGTCGGGGAAGCGCCGGTGGTATCGACGTCGACCACGATGTCAAATTTCACCGAACCGGTCAAGGTTTGGCTAAACGAGGAAACCGCCGTGCCGTCGTTGTCGGTGAATTTATGGTTGTTCGTACCGGCAAAGATGAAGGACTGCTTGTTATCCACTTCACCGGCCTCGGTGATCATGCCGATCTGCAAGCCCCAGGTCGAACTAATCCAGTTGGCAAACGAACCGGCGTTAAAGCTGATGATGTAATCGTCGTACATCGTCAGCCCGGTGAGATCAAATTCCGCACGGGAGTATCCGTTACCGGTACCGCCCAGCGTGATAGTGCCGCCCGCTTCGTCTTTTACCGGAGCCGGCGCCGTGTTGTTTTGATACCCTTCCATCGCGCTAAGCGGCGCGTAGTTGGTTCCACCAAACACTTTACCCGGCACCGCATCGGTGTTGGTCATCGCGCCGTTATTCGGGATCTGAATCGGCGCGGTGGATTGGGTGGATTGGGTGCTCGACGACTCCGTCGACTGCGTGGTGGTCGTCGTGGTCGTCGTGGAGGTAGTCGTAGCACCCGGAACCAACGAAGCGTTGTTCGCAATTGTGATGTCGGTCAAGGTCAGTTTGTCGTTCCAGGATTGAACAATCGTTTGGAACGAAATGGTGTCGGAAACGGTAACACCTTCCATCGTGCCGATCAGCGTATCGGCATAATAGATGTCGATGTCTTTCTTAGCCGAGTCGGTGGCGTTGGGTTGCACGTGTGCCACTACGTCAACCGAATTCGTAACCATCCAGTTGCGAACATCGGTGGAATCGATGGTGTCGGTGTATGCTTTTTTCTTGGTGTCGGTGGTTCCGTCGCTGAAATAGATACCGCCCAATTCATCGCCGCTTGCGGCATAGTTTTGTTTGTGCAATTTCAGGATTGCATCCGGGCCAAGCGTCAGTTTCAAGCCGTTGGTTTCCCAACCGCCATTCATCTTGACGTTGAAGGATACGACGTATTCGTCCGCCAACGCACCGGCCGGAACTGCAAACGAGATGCTCGGCGTACCGGAGGTCAACGGAATCTCAATCGACGCGGTCGTTTTATCAAACACACCGCCATTAAGCGTGCCGGAAGTCGACACAACGGTGTTATCGTCCACCGCGAGGTTGACGTTGGAGGCCGCCGGACCGTTCGAACCGGTGGTCGTCGTAGTGGTGGTCGTCGTAGTGGTGGTCGAACTCGACTCGCTCGCCGGGGCCGCTACTTCATACACCACGATGTTGGACACTTTCGGCGCATACCCACTGTGGTGACCACTTTGGTCAAAGCGCAACATGGTGGGTTGCGGTTGGCCGGCACACGAACCTTTCAACGTGCCGTCCACGAAGAAGTAGTAGGTGTACGTACCGTCGGTTTGTGCATCGGCATACACAGCATACGTCTTCGCACCCTGCCGAGAGACGAGGGCGTTCAGCGCCTGCGGCGCGTTACTCGAATCGTAGTACGTGACACCGGTGTCGTTATTGAGCAACTTCAAATAGTTCGCACTCGTCACGCCGGTGAACGAGACACGCACACCCCAGCCGTTACTATAGGTCAAGCCGGTGTGGGTGAATTGCATCACCATGTCTTTGCCGGCAAGGGACGCGAGATCCACTTCCGCATAGGAGTAACCGTTGCTCGAACCGGTCAAGGTAACGGTATCGGTGCCGGCTTCGTAGGTGGCAACCGGTGCGCTGGCGCCCAATTCTGCCGCTTTGGAATGACCGAGCACGATGGTGCTTTCGGTCGCGAGGTCAGCACTGCTGCCTTGCGCCGGGACCGAAGTAACTTCAGCCGTGCCGCCGAGTGACAGGCCGACGCACATACCGGCGACCAGGCACACGCTCAGCACAATGGCTAAGATTTTCTTCATACAGTTCCCTTCTTTCTCAAGAGTTTTGTCTCGCGCAACGCCTTGCGCGTAACTTTTTATATATATTAGAGCCCGTTATGTAAAAAACATAACGGAAAAAAGCCCTAAAATAGCGTCTATTTTTAGAGACAACACATCGTAGGGGCGCAAACGCATCGGCGATGCGCCCCTACGAGATGATTCAGTTATACAAGGTGATCAGAGAGATTATTCTTCCGAGTTGTATGCTTCGAGGTTGTCGAGCCAGAAGGTGTGTTGGCCTTTGCCATCCACGTACAGGCCGATGTTTTGGATCTTCGCGAGTTCCCATTCTTCCGAAGCGGAGGTTTCGCTGGCGGTAAAGTCAGCGAACGGAATCGACACGAGTTTACCTTCGCTACCGGTGATTTCGTGTTCATAGTAGAACGAAGCACCGTTGACGCAGTTAACCGTGATCTTCAGGGTTTGTTCGCTACCGTCACCTTTCACCCAGAAACGCAAGCCGTTGTTGTTTTCCCAGGTCTTGCCGTAGGTCAGTTTCACACCGCCCCAGCCAACGTCGGAGACGTCATAGGTGTATTTCACCGCGTATCCGCTACCGCCTTGGGCATTGTCCTTATCCAGCGTGAGCTTGATGTTGGTGCCGGCGGATTGTTCGACCACGTATTGAGCAATGTGGGTTTCGGCGTCGATTTCATAGTTGTCGAAGTTGTCGACCGTCTTCGGCGAGATCGGCAGATCTTCTTCCAACGGTTTGAACAAGCTGTCGATGGTCGCTTGGTTCGAAGCACTCGCTTTTTCGAGTTCTACTTCCCAAGTCGAGCTCTTTTGAATCACGTGCCAGGACGCGCCGCCCAACCACGGGCAGAGTTCGAGGACGAGTTTGACTTTTTCCGGATCGTAGTTGTTCTTCATTTGTTCCATGTTCAGTTCGGAGAAGCCGTTGCCTTCTGCCGTGTCGAACAAGCTTTGGAGATGACCTTGTTCTTGAGCATCGAGAATATAGGCGTTCCACAGAGCGATCGCACCGCCCGGGTTTTTCGCGCCTTTTACCAGCCAGAACGAGAGAACTTCACCACGAGCATAGTAGCCGTCGGTTTGCGCGTCACGAGCCATCGGTACGATACCGAGGTTGCCTTCTTGCGCAAGCGAGACAACAGCCGCGTTGGAGTAGAAGTTTTGAGCAAAGACCATCGCGATACGGCCGTCAGACAGCCAGTTGATGGTATCTTCCAACTGCGGAGGCGTGCATTGATACACGTTTACCCAGTCGGACAGATATTTCATCGAACGAGCGATCGCCGGATCGGAGGTGTTGTTGATAACCGCACCGGTTTCAGCGTCGAATTCACCCATCGGGATACCGACGGTGTACAACATACCGAACGCACGGCACATACCCAGACCGTAACGAGTCGGCACGCCGTCGGCGCCCATTTCGGTCATTTCGATGGCATATTCTTGCAGTTTGTCAAGCGTCCATTCGTCTTTCAGGTAGAGTTCCCACGGGGTTTCGAGGCCCGCGTCACGGAACAGTTTTTCGTTGTAGAACATGGTTTGCGACTGTTGCAAGGTGTACGGCATCATATAGTTGCCGCCTTGGTAGGTGGTCGCATCCAACAGGTCGCGGATCGGATCGTAGAATTTGTGGCTCAGATCCACGTATTGGTTAACGTCGTCAACCAGGTTGTTTACGATGTAGCGCGGGAAATCCGCCGAGTCAGGACGGTACGAACCGACATCCGGTGCGTCACCCGACAAAACTAACGTCGCAAATTTGGTGGTGTATTCGTTGTAGTGAACCGCCGTAACGTCCACTTCCAGTTCATACACATCTTTCAGCATGTTTCTGTACCGTTCGGTCAAATCACCGGTCAGGCACATGGTAACCTTGTTGCTTTTAACCGTAACAGCCGGCATACCCAGTTCGTTGTCTGCACCGACTTCGTAGCCTTCGTCGCTATCGCCTTTGTTGCCATCGCCTTTTTTACCGCAAGCGGTCAGGCTGAACAGGCAACCGAAAACGAGCAACAAAGCCAAAAGCAAGGATAATGCTCTTTTCATGATGTCTCCTCCAAACATTTTTCTTCTTTGTATTTTACCGCACGCGAGCAAGTCCCTCCGCGCGGAAATTACCGTTTTTGTACTACTGGTTACATTTTACTATAAACCATAGCGTTTGTAAATCGTTTTTTGCGGTTTTTTCTGCCAAATTTTGCAAATCCACTCGATTACATACCGGTCAAACCGGAACGTTCCAACCCTTGCGTAAAGTGTTTCTGCAAGAAGATGTACATAACCAATACCGGCAAGATAACCAACAAGCAGGCGCCTTGCACACGAGCCGAGCTTGCGTACGCGTCGAGCATCATCGCGTTGTGCTGCGGGCTGAGGGCCGACAACAACGATCGGATGTTCGACAAAGCCGACGAAATGGTCATCGTGCTGGTGAAGTACATCGTGGTGAAATAGTAGTCGTTCCAGTACCACACCGTCGAGATCAGGAATACCGTCAAGAAGGACGATTTGGCGTTCGGGATGATGACCTGCAGGAAGGTGCGAACAAAGCCGCAACCGTCGATATAGGCCGCATCTTCCAGTTCTTTCGGCAAGCCGCGGTAGAACTGACGGAAGATGTAGATAAACAACCCGGCGCGCATACCCACGCCCAACAATGCCGGTAACCACATGACGAACGGCGTGTTCAAAATGCCGAGGTCTTTGTAGAACAGGTAGGTCGGGGTGTATACGACCTGCGGCGGAACCATGATGGTCAAAATAACCAACGCAAACAGCAGCCCTTTGCCTTTAAAGTTGAAACGGGCAAAGCCGTAACCAACCAGCGTACAGGCGGCCACCTGCAACACCGAACTGAACAAGCAGATGGTGATGGTGTTCCACAGCGAGGACGGGTATTTCAACGCGTTAAACGCATCGACGATCGGTTCGACCGTGAAATGTTTCGGAACCCACACGACCGACGGATCGGTCAAGTCGGCTTGCGAACGGAACGCGTAGCTGATCATCGTCAACAACGGGTAGATGATGATAAAACAGACGCCGATCAGCAACATCGCACGGAACAACGACCAGCCGATGGATTTCACCTTTTGAGTGGCGCGGAATCCGCGGTTATTGCCTTCCCAAAGCGCAATGGCTTTGTTGGCAACGTTGCTCTTGGCAGCTTCAAAATTGATTGCCATATGCTTTTACCTCCAATTTCAAATCATAATAGGGTGTGTCTTAGTCGAGATAGGTAACGCGTTTGTTTACAAACCCTATTACAACTGCCAGAATCACGATAATGACGACGAAGTAAACCCAGGCCAGCGCCGCCGAATAGTCGAAATCAATATCGGTGCGCACCGCGCTCAGAATCTGCGTCATAACGTTGTTGCCATAAGCGGTAAAGGTGTCGGTAATGGTGTAAACCATATTAACCAACAACATCGGTGTGATCATCGGGAAGGTAACTTTCCAGAAAATCTCCCATTTCGTACCGCCGTCGATCGAAGCCGCTTCATACAATGTGGGCGGAATCGATTGCAACGCCGACAAGAACAACACGATCTGAATACCGGATTTCCAAACCAGTTCGAAGATGTTGTTGGCGGCATCGACGATAAACGAGGTGATCTCTTCCGGTAGGTTCATCCCCTGCAACATCGTTGCCAAGGACGTAACCTGGAACATCTGCGACGTCTTTTCACCCGATTGCATCATCTGCGAGGCGATATCGCCGTTGATGATCTCAATAACGACACCGGATGCGATGATAACCGGCAGGAAGAAGATCGCACGTACCGCGGTACGACCGTGGAATTCCTGGTTGATCAACAACGCCAAGATCAAACTGAACACCATAACCAACGGCACTTGATACAACAGGTCTTTCAAGGCGTTGACCAAAGCCGGCGTATAATCCGGATCTTCGGTAAAGATCTCGACAAAGTTGCCGATGCCTTTCCATTCCATCTCAAACCCGTTGGTGGTAATGGTGAGTTCGTTAAAGCCGTATACAAACGACATGATCAACGGGTAGGCGTAAAGAACGAAGAAACCGATCAACCACAAGGCGATAAAGCCATAGCCGACAAGCGCCTTTTTGCGCTCGTACGACATTTTACGGCGTTTCAAAGGGGATTCGCTCATATCAGTTTCCTCCTTTCACGGTGTAACCGTTGGCCGGTACCGTCACATCATCCACCGACACGTCCGCATCGGTATAGTTTACATAGACCGTAGCACCGTTTTCGTACACGGTTTTCGCGACGTCTTCCACCACGTAGCTGTGATGCATGATCGCCGAACCTTCGGTTTGATCATAGACGTCGTTCAGCGTTTCGTACGCGGTCACCACGTCGTCGGCATATTGGCCGTATTCGATGCTGTACAGCGTGGTGTACTTGGTGTCACGCAGTTCGTCATAGTCGGTTTCGGTCAACAAGAAGGTCATCATGCTGCCGGTCTCGATCGCCTGCAAGGTCATTTCGCTGACCGAGGAGGTCAAGTTCGCCGCGGAAGCCGAATAGGTTTTCGCGCCGGAGAATACCAACTGATAGAACGGGATCGAACGATCCACCACGTCGAAGCGGCTGGACGAGATCGGCAGGTTGATGATCGTGTCCGCGCTGAGCACGCCCGGCAGGTTACCGCCGGAAGCCATTACCGGATACGATTCTGCAAATTTCGCCGTGGCCTTTTCGATTGCTTGTTCACTGTCGTTGCGGATCCAACCAACCTGACGGTAGTCGGAATACAACGTATCGCCGAACGAACCGGTCGAGATACCGATTTCGCCGTATTGATCCAGTTTCGAGAAGGCTTTTATCACCTTATCGCTGATATCGCCGATATTGACCATCGACATCAGTTTAGAGGATTGCGATTTGGTTTCAAACAACAGTTGGATACTGAAGGCTTCTTTCTTCGCCAAGGTGCCGCTGATGGTCTGTGCACCGCTGGCGAACGACAGATAGCCGTTTCCAAACTTGTTAGTCAGTTGTAATTCTTGATCCAGATACAGATCCACGTCGTTTTCGTTGCAGTATTGGATCAGTTCTTTAAAGGCTTTTTTGCCGCCCAGATCGCCCGAGATCGACACCTTGCCGGCGGCTTTCTGTTTGATCAGGGTGTTGTCCCAGTTAACGTAACGGACCGTGATATCGTCCACACCGGCTTTTTGAAGTTTTTCCAACATCGCTTTTGCCGCGGTGTAGTCGGTGATCTCTTGGATTACGTCGGTCTGGATGCCCATAACCGGACGAGTAACGCTGACACCACCGTACAGTTCGAGGAAGATGCTCGTATCGGATTCATCCGACACGGTCATGCCTTCTTCTTCGATCAGGTATTGTTGATAGCGTTTCGCCATGCCGGAATAATCCGCATTCTCTTTGTCCAAGAAGAAGTAGGACATTTCGACAAAGTCGGCGTTGATGCCGCCCTCTTCGTACACGATGAACTGCTGCACACGGGTGTACACGGTGGTACCGAGCGTGTAGGTATCGTCGCCACGTACCCGGAAGGTCACGCTGGCGTTGTTGTACGAGGTTTTGTTGCCCGAAACGCCGGCGTTGATTTCCGCCGAACTGTTTTGGGTAATAACACCCAGCATCGCGGCATCGCCGTTCTTGATACCGAACATCGGCAGATGCGCATCTTGCGTGGTGGTTTCTTTCCGGAGCAGGGTTTCGGTCACGTCACGGCCGTACACCGGTTGCGAGTACGACGTATAGGCGTTTTTGCCGTTGTTGAAGTCGATCATCGCACCGCTGCCGTCCGGCACCACGATGTAGCCGGTATCTTCGGTCGAGCCGGCGCCGAAATACGGCAACAGATCAATCTTAGACATGACGTTGGTACCGGTTTCGGTGATCTCTTCGGTGATGATCCGTGCGCACAACCGATCTTCTTTCAGTTCGAGTTCGACCGGAATGAAGAACCCTTCATAATCCATCGTATACTCGATGCGGACACCGTTTTCGATGCCTTTGACCTCAAAGTTGCCGGATTTGACCGACGAGGTAAAGGACGCGGCGGTATCGCGCACGCTGTTTTTGTCGATGTAATGTACGATCAGCATCGTTGCGAGTTGTTGCTGATACTTACCTTTCGCAAGCGGATCTTCTTCCCACGCGGTGGGGTTACTGTACCAAACCTTGCCGGATTTCAAATCTTCTACCGTAAAGAAACAGGTTTCTTGGTTGAAGGTGAATTTCAGGTTTTTGTTTTCGATCACGACGTCGCCGGCCGGCAGATCAAAGGTTTCTTTCGAAACGGCTTTGTCGCCATCGTCCGCGGTCGCCGAAATCATCGCCCCATGCGAGAAACCGACAATGCAGGCCATCGCACACACGCACGCGAGAAGAGCTTTCAGTTTTGTATGTAACATCTCTTATTCCTCCTTCAAGCTCTTAGACACGGTACGCGAGTTCCTGGAAGATCGACACCACAAAGGATGCAAGTTGTTGTGCCAAGCTGAAGATCAGTAAGCACACAAACACGATAATCAGGATCATGACGATCGTAAGCAGAATCGATTTTATGGTTTCGCCGAGCGAATAGTCGTGAAACACCGTAATGCCGCAAACCAAAATCAACACACCCCACAACGCACCGACCGCACCGACGATCGTCATGAACAACGATTCGTTCGCGAGCAACGCGTTACTGATCAGGGTGTTGATCAGGATCGACAAACTGTACGGCAACAACGCGATCGAGCAGAAGAACGCGATCTGGAACAGATGCGCTTTACCGTCGGCCAGCGTCGACACCATCCAGTTACAAACCACAAACAGGATATACAGCACCACCGTTTGCAGGAAGATCATGCCGATGTTCAGATCTTGCAGTTGGTTTTGGTTGAAGTAAAATCCGGTGCATTGCCGTTCGACAATGCGGGCAATGAAGAATATCACAACACTCAGAACCGCAATCACCTTACAGTAGTTGCGACGTTCTTTGTAGTTGGTAAACCCATCCGCCGGATGCATCATGGTGTGCCACAGATTTTTCCATGTAGATTTCATGTTATCATCCCTCCGTCAAATGGATTTACTGGTTCTTCTTTTTCTTGATCTTTTTGATGAATTGAATCACCTTGACCAAGATATACAGCGATACACCGCCGATAACCACGAACGGAATCATTACGTTGATGGTTTCTTTACGGGTGTGTTCGAGCGCTTTGATGTAACCATCGCGATCGTCGCCGAGTTTAAAGTATTTTTTCGCCATGTCGTAGTCGCCAAGCACGTAGTAGGCTTTACCGATACCCGAATAGGCGAGTTGCAGGTTACCGTTTTGTTTGATAACGTCGTTCCACTCGGTCATCGCGCCTTTGACGTCACCGTCATCGTACAAGGCCAGCGCCTTCTTGATCGAGTTGATGTAGGCAGTCGGTTCGTAAACCGTGAAATACCGTTTGTTACTGTCGAGCACCAGGATCTTATCCCCGAGGGTATCGATCGCGGCGACCGTACGGCCGGTACCGACCTGATCACCGGTGCCGCCGAAGATGCAGATCAAATCACCGGTTTCGTCGCTGTATTGGAACACGCGGCCGGCCTGCCGGTCAAGACAGTTGATATAGCCTGCTTCGTCGTAGCACACGTCGACGATCGACGTTTGCACGGTGACCGCCATATAGTATCTTGTCTTGGTGTCACCGTAACGGGTGGCATACGACGACGAGATCAACATGTTATCTTTCATGATGTCTTCACCGGTCGGATCGATCTTGACCACGTTGTTGGACACCGAGTTGGCCGTACAGGTGAAGATAAACCCTTCCTCGTTGATGTCGAGGTTGGTGAATTCCGACGGAATACTGCGTTCCATTTGCGCAATTTGTTCGTCGGTCATAAAGTTACGCCAGATGTTTTTAAACACCTCGGTCACACCCACCGTCACGGCGTTACCGGCAAAGTAACCGATGAACTTACCGTCGTCCGAATAGGTAATCGCACCTTGATAAATACCTTGACAATGCACGTACACGAAACCACGCACGTCCACCACCACGTGCATCGGCAAAAAGTCGATGCCGCTGAACGCGATATCCGCGTCGGGTTTCAGGTATTCGGTCAAGATCTCGCCCGCCGGGCTAACCTTGATCGCGCGGTGGTTGTTGTAGTCGGCGATATACATGTTGTCGTTTTCGTCAACATAGATGCCTTGCGGCGCGTTCATCGTCAACACGTCCGAACCACCGGTAAAGGTGACGTATTCGGCTTTGAGGTTGTATTCGCTGTCGAACACCACGATGCGGTTATTGTTTTTATCCACCACGTAGATGTCTTCGTTCGCGGATACGAACAGGTCGCTCGGTTCGTTAAACGCGGTGAGCCCCACGTCGACCGCACTGACCGAACGAACCGGCACGTACGAGTCGGGCGCCATAACTTCGTTACCCCAATAGTTATAGGTGTACGAATTGTAGACCGGTTCCGATAAGGCCGAGGCCGGCGCGGCAAACATTAAAACCACGACCGACAATACGCTGAGGATACAAGTTATTTTCTTTTTCATGGCTTGTTCCTCCCTTATTCTTTAATACCGGCGTGAGCCATCGTTTGCAACACGTTGCTCTGCGAAATGATGAACAACGCAATCGGCGGAATCATCAGGAACACGGTTGCCGCCGCGCTAACGCCCATACGGGCGATCGAGTTACTCGCGATAAGCTGGGTAATCGCCGTCGGCAACATTTTGATCTGTTCGGTGAAGATGTAACCGCCGCCGGTGGAGTTCCACGCACCTTGGAAGGTCAAGATCAACAAGGTCAACCATGCCGGTTTTACGTTCGGCATCACGATCTGATAGTAGATGCGGAATTCGCTCGCGCCGTCGATACGCGCCGCTTCCAGCAGCGAGTTCGGGATAACGCTCATAAAGTTCTGCATCAGGAACAGACCCATCGAGCCGCCGATAAACGGGCAGATGATCGATGCATAGGTATCGATCAGGCCGAGGTTGGCCATGATGATGTACCGCGGCAACGCGGTAACCGTCGGCACGAACAACAACGCCGTCATGATCAAACTGGACAGCATTTTGCGGCCGCGGAATTGGTTTTTCGCCATCGGGTATGCCGCCATCGAGGCAAAGAAAATATGTAACACGGTAGCGACGATCGATACGAAAATACTGTTCATAACGTACCGCAAGAACGGCACTTGAGAACCCGCAAACATCGCAAACAGGTCGTAGAAGTTATCGACCGTCGGGTTTACGACGTAGAACTTCGGCGGGAAAATGAAAATTTCTTCGTACGGTTTGAGTGCGGACAGGATCGCGTACACCAACGGGAACGCCATCATTACCGCAAATAACAGCAACACAATCATAACGAAAGCGTTACCGGTCATAGAACGGTTCGCTTTCTTGCGATGGAAAATGTGTTTGATCCATTGCACGAAAGTCCGTCTGGGTTGCTTTGTCTTTGTCATGCTTATCTTACACACCATTTCTCCGTCAAAATCTTGAATCCCCCTGCATCGACGAAAAGCAGGGATCGTAAATAGTCTGCTTTTCAGTCGATTAGTGGCCGACGTTCGCCAATACCTTGGTGACGAGTTTCTTAGCGAACATCATCATCAAGAACAGAACGGTTGCGATCGCACAGGCGTATCCCAACTCAAAACGAGTGGAACCGTAGTCCTGGATGTGCAACACGATCGTGTGACCGGCGTATTCCGAAGATGGCATACCGGCCAGCGCCTGCGAAATACCACCGACTTCGAACGCGCTAACGATCTGGGTGATCGCGCCGAAGGTCAAGGACGGCAGCATCTGCGGCAACGTAACGTACCACAATTCTTGCAAACGGTTGCGAATACCGTCGATCATACCGGCATCGAACAAGGAGTTATCCAACCCTTGCAGACCGGCGATGAACGCCAGGAAGCCGGTACCCAAACTCAACCACAACTGCACGATGATCAGCACCGGCATAATGTAGTCGGCGGTTTGCAACCACGCCAGCGGTTCGGTAAAGATACCGAGTTGCATCAACGCGGCGTTGATCAAACCGTATTCGTCACCACTGAACAGATAACCGAAGATGGTGTACGCCGTACCGGACAAGGCCGGCGCGTAGAAGATAACCGTCATGATCGCACGTGCTTTCGGGCTCAATTCGTTGATGAGCCATGCGAAGAAGAAGCACATGAAGTAACCGACCGGGCCGGTGATCAGCGCGAAGATCAGGGTGTTCTTCAACGCGATCATAAACAACGGATCTTCGGTAAACATACGGAAATAGTTGTCAAAGAAAACGAAGTTCGGAGCTTGCAACATGTTAAAGTCGGTGAAGCCCAACACAAACGAGGTGGCAACCGGCAGAATGGTGAAGATGAAGAACATCAGCATAAAGGGCGCCATCAACACGTAGTTTTCGCGGTCACGGCGACGTAACTCGCGCTTAAACTCCGATGATCTCGGCTGTTTTTTTACTTTTGTCACAGCTTATCCCTCCCATGTGCCGTCGTGCAACCCGAACTCTTCGCGTTTACGCTCGATTTCGCGGTTGGTTTCGTTTGTCCAATAGGTCAGCATTTCGCGCGCATCTTCGTTACGCAGGTAGGTCGCTTTGAACGCGTTGTCCAAGTTACGGGCCACGTAGTAACCACCCGGCAACTGCGGCAGTTCGATCACGTGTTCGCGTTGTGCGTTCATCGCTTCGAGTTCGGTTTTCGACCAAGACAGTTGGCCAAAACCTTCGATGTTCGCGGTGGTGTAACGGGCTGCCGCGCCTAACAACGCTTCAATGTCGTTGCCGTAGGACGCTTGCGTATCCGCGCTGACCCACCATTTCATGTATTCCCAAGCTTGTTCGTCGGTACCGCGTTGCGTTGCCGCTTTCGGCATTACGCACGCCGCGCCGGCGCCGATTTGGGTACGGACGATCTCGCCCGTCTCTTCGTTAACAAGGCCCGGCACCAGCGCCACGTCCCACAGGCCGGAAATTTCCGGTGCGGCAACTTTCAGCTTGTTGTACATGGTGTATTCACAGATCGAGATCGGCATTTCGCCCGAACGGAAACGGTTGTAGTCATCCTTATACAGGTTGAACCCGTAATCGGCGTAGAACGACACCCAATCCTTAAAGGCTTCGATACCGTATTCACTCGTAAAGGTACATTCGGTCTTTTCTTCGTTGTAGTAGCTACCGCCACTTTGCAACAACAGCATCTGGAATACCGTCGCTTGCGGCAAACCGATTTCCATGTTGTTGTGTTGCAGGATCGGTGCCATCTCTAACAATTCGTCCCAGGTTTGCGGCAATTCCAACCCCAAATCTTCGAGGATGTCTTTGCGGTAGAACATCATGTCAAAGGTCTGCGTTTCGGGCAACGCGTAGTAGTGGCCTTCGATCTCATACGGATCCATACCGGTTTCGACGAACCAGGAGGTCACTTCATCGTATCCATCGTACCCTTCCAGCGATTGCAACGCGCCACGGAGCGCCAAGTTAACCGGCGTATCGCGTGTTGCTGACAAATACACATCCGGTGCATAACCGGCCATGATCGCGTTGATCAAGCTGGTCGTAACCAACTGTACGTTAACCGGGATTCCGGTTTCTTTATAGAAGCTTTCATCGCTCAAACGTTTCACGATGTTGGCTTGGTCACGCGCGGTACTGGTCCACACGATGATGCCGCCTTCGCCCGAGTTACCGATGGTTTCATAGTCCATCGTGTACGAGCCGTACAGTTGAACCAGTTGATGCCACAAGCTTTCGAAGAAATTGGCACTGGCTTTCGGCGCTTCTTGGTCCGAGGAGGCCACGTACAGATAATCGAGTTGCAGCGGTTGTTCTTTCATGGTCAAGATCCATTGCGACAACGCGCTGAGGTTTTCTTTAAAGGTGGTCAGTTTTTTCGCGATGCGGCTGGGCCGGTCACAGAACTCTTTCAACTGATCCGCCATGGTATACAAAACGGTCGCGGTCGAACCTTCTTTGCCGATAACCGCTTCCAGGGTTTCCGCCTGCGAATACAGGAGATTGGCTTCACTTTCCAGCGTGTTGAGCAGGTTCGGGATATCGCGCACCAAATCGTAGTCTTGGTAGGAGTCCGGCACCACGCCGGTGATCATGATGATCTTGCGGTAGATCGCATTGAGCGAATCTTGCGATTCGGCAACCTGTGCCATAACGTTGGACAACTCGTCGAGCGACGGTTCCATCGTGATGGTGTGAGTGCCTTTGGTCAGGTAGAAGTAATACGGTTCATCTTCCGACGCGCCAACCTCGTTGATCTGCCAATCGGAACCATACAAGAACCGAACCGATTTCATCTCTTCGCAGAGATATTCATCGTCAACCTTGATCGAATAGGTGGTAAACAAACCGCGCACGTACGATTGTTTATATTTAATACCTATTTTATACCAACCGTCTTCAGGAACGTCGAGTTCCCACGATACCCATTGGCCGGTATATTTCCACATTTCGCCGCCCATCGCGTTCATGCGCGCATACAAACCGCCATACGGTTCGGTCGACGGGCTGGAATAGTCGGCCACCGGACGGGAAACCGGATCCGCTTTCGCGACCGGATTTTCCGCTTGCACCTGTTTAAATTGACCGGTGGTATCTTTTTCTTCGCCGCCTTGCGGCGCGATGTCTTTATATTTCGGCATATCTTCCGGAGCCGTCAGGAGGAGAGACGCAATATACAACGGTTCACGAATGATGCCCAGTTCGATGGTGTGAGTGCCTTCTTCCAGGTAGAAGACAAACGGCAACGTGTGCATGCCTTCGAAATCCATGAACGCCGCGGTCCGCCACCGATACACTTCCAAATAGTCCGGCGTCAGTTCGTTGCCCTTTTCATCTTGGGCGAAACGACCGTCTTCGGTCTGTTCGTCGATGAAAATACGGCTAAACGAAAATTCATCCGCTTCGACAAAGGGATGTTGTCCGTCGATCTTCAAGGACAGTTCGATCGCTTTGTTGGTGTAGGCGATCGCCTGGTACTCCATCTCAAGTTGGTATAAGCCGGTTGCCGGTACTTCGACCGTCCAGCTAACACTACCCTCTTGGCTTTCCCATTTGAGCACGTTTTCTTTGCCGTCGAAGTCTACCGCTTCGGCAGCCGCACCGTTGTCACCGGTGAAATCACCGCCGGCGATCACGATATCTTCGGTCGCGCTCGGAATCTCGCCGTACTGCTTGTAGTATTTGTCATACGTCGGCAGTTTTTGGCTCTCTTCCGGCTCGGCCGTTTCGTCCGAACCTTCCGCCTCTTGCGAAGCATCCGTCTCGTCCGAACCTTCCGTGCTTTCTTGCTCTTCGTCTTCTTTCTCGGTCACGACCAGAGAAAGATCTTCTTCATCGGTGACGGTCGTCTCGTCCGCCGCCACTACGTACGTGCCGCCCAGCGAGAAAATGACCATCCACAATGCCAAAAGAAATGACAGCCGCTTTTTCATCTGTTCTCCTCCTATGATGGGCGAATCCTTCGCCCGAATAGTCTTTTTTCACAAACGGGAAAGGTGCGGTTCCCCGTTTGTTAAAACCGGTCTTTTCTTGCCGAAAAACGCGCAAAGAACACCATTTAGCCTGGTTTTTTTGGAAAAACCGGCTAATAGTGTCAATTCATTCGTTTGATGTTTGCAACGAACGGCAAAAAATTTTGCCCGATTTTGTATAAAACAAACAACTACTTATACTATAACGGAAACATCTTGTTTTGTATTTGCTCATTTTTGGTTCATATTTGTCATTTTTTGCTATGATTGTTGTGCGAAATAGTTAATCATTCCCATCGCTTTTTAGTAGAGTTTTTATTCTTTTGAGCAAAACAACCAATGTTTTTGTTGATTTTGTAACAAATCGACAAAAATGTTTAGCAAAAAAAGTCGGTCGGTGAGGCGGCATTTGAGCATGTTTTGACAAATTGACCACCATCCGTTGCGGTTTTATACTCCTGTAAACACAACCGATAGATATCATCGGCACGAACGCCCGTTGCAAACAAAAACCGGTGAGGGACAATTTGTCCCTCACCGGTTTATATGCACAGTCACGTCGGGTTATGACGCTTCGTAAGCCTCGATATAGGTTTGCAACAGTTGGTGATGCGCGTCCGATACCGCTTCGTATTTCTCGCCGGCCGCCAAGCCGGTGGCCGCCCGCACGAACCACACGAAATCCTCGGTGTACCACACCTGCATAAGATCGGCGTCCGACAAGGCATTTTCGGCGTTCCACACCCACCGGTCGGTCAACCCGCCGTCGGTCGTGGTGAGTGGCCGGAAAAAGTCCTCATCCGCTTCCAACAATTCTTTCAGATCCGCTTCGTACACGTCTTTTTCCACCGCAAACAACATAAAATCCCCAGCGCCAATCACCGTCATCAGTTTTTGATGGCCGGCATACGGATCTTCCATGCCGTTCGCCGCTAACGCGATGTTATCGACCAGGATCGACACCTTGCCATTGCCATCCACGTCGGTGGCAAAAGGGGCAAGTTCCGCTTTCATCAGATCCAGTGTGGTCGGCGCGATCATCTGATCGCTAACCACCGTCACGGTATAGTCGTATTTCTCTTTGGTGAGATACTGCACCGTCAACAACACGGCCGCCACCAGCGTAAACGCCGCTAAACAGGCCGGTATTTTGTAATGATACCAAAAATTCTCCCATTTCCCTTTCGGCGTTTTCGGTGCCCCGATTTCTTCCGCCGGTTTCAGGTCCTCCTCACTCACATGCACCAAATAGCGTTCTCTCGCCATTGCGTTTAACTCCCTTTCCATGTAAGTTTGTATCTCGATTATACCAAACAACCCCATCGAAATCAAGCAAAAAGCCGTTCGGGTTAAACCGAACGGCTTGTTTTGGATTTGTGCGATCAATCTTCACGGGTGAGCAGGGCAAAGAACGCCTTGTGCGCCATGAAAACGTCGAGTTTCGACACCACTTCCAGCGGCGCGTGCATCGATAGTACCGGCACGCCGAGGTCGACGGTATCGACATCGAGATTGGCGATATATTTCGCGACCGTTCCGCCGCCGCCGATATCGACGCGACCGAGTTCCCCGATCTGCCAGACAACCTCGTTTTGATCCATCAAACGGCGTACCCGGCCCATGAGTTCCGCCGACGCGTCGGAGGTGTCGCCCTTGCCGCGTGCGCCGGTATATTTCGTGAGCACTACGCCGTTGTTGATCTGGGCACAGTTGCGCAGTTCCACCACGTCCGGATAGATCGGATCGAACGCCACGTTGACGTCAGCCGACAAGCAGACCGAACGGGAAAACACGGTGCGCGCATGGGTATCGAACGCGGCGGCCAGTTCTTCCACAAAATATTTCAAGAACGCCGATTGCATGCCGGTGTTGCCGTCCGAACCGGTTTCTTCCTTATCGGCCAACAACGTAACAGCGGTATACGCCGGCAGTTTGGTATCGAGCAACGCGGTCAACGCCGGATACGCGCAAACGCGATCGTCGTGTCCGTACGCGCCGATCATACTGCGATCGAACCCGATGTCGCGCGCGCCAAACGCCGGTACCACTTCGAGTTCCGCCGACAGGAAATCGGCTTCCACGATGCCGTATTGTTTATTGAGGATATCCATGATATGCAGTTTGACCAGATCGGCGCCCTCTTCGTTGCCGATTGCACGCGAACCGATGAGAATGTTCAGATCTTCGCCGCGCACGAGTTCCGGTGCCGGGCGTTTCATCTGTTCGGACGCGAGGTGCGGCAACAGATCGGTTACGCAGAACACCGGATCGTCCGGGTTTTCGCCGATGTTGACCGTCACCGACGAACCGTCGCGGCGCATCACCACACCGTGCAACGACAACGGGATCGAGGTCCATTGATATTTCTTGATACCGCCGTAATAATGAGTATCGAAATACGCCAAATTGTGATCTTCGTACAACGGATTGGGCTTGAGGTCCAGACGGGGCGAATCGATATGCGCCGCCGCGATCGAAACCCCTTCGGCCGGGGATTTGGTACCGATCACCGCCAGGATCAACGCTTTGCCGCGGTTGTTGACGTACACGCGATCGCCGGCTTTGAGCGCTTGTCCGGCTTTAAACGGCACAAATCCGGCTTTTTCGGCCATTTCGACCGCATAGGTCACCACTTCGCGCTCGGTTTTGGCGGTGGACAAAAACCGTTTGTATTCGTCGCAATACAGGTCTGCCGTCGCGATCTGTTGCGAATCGAGGGTTTTGTCGGCCTGGGTCGGTTTGTAAAGCAGATCTTCGCGCAGGGTGTCGAGTTTGCTGTTGGTTTCAGACATGGTTATCTTCCTTTCTGTATATCACGTTATGTGTTTATAAATCATAGAGCGACCGATACATCTCTTTGGCTTCGGCCACTTTTTGGACATATTGTTCGGTTTCCGCAAACGGAATGGTATGCAACGTTTCGCCGTCATCCGAATACGCCGGATCATCCAACCATTTCCACACGTTGCCCATGCCGGCATTATACGCCGCGAGCACCGTTTCTTCTGTCGAAAACAGTTGACCAAGCGAGTGCAACGTCGCGCACCCGAACCGAATGTTGAGTTCGGGATCGGTCAGACAGTCTGCCTCGTACGGCGGATCGATCCGTTCGCGCCATTGTGCCCATTCAAAGGTGTCCGGCGTAAGTTGCATCAACCCGATCGCGCCGGCCGGCGAAACCGCGTCGGCTTGAAACCCGCTTTCGGTACAGATCACCGCATACACCAACACGGGATCTAATTCATATTCTGCCGCATATTGTTCTACCCATTCGGTATATTTTAACGGATATTGCGCACGGTAAAACCGATCCTGTGCCTCCCGGAACACCAGTATTCCGGCGATCACGATCGCTACCGTCAATACACCCGTGATCGCGAGCGTGATCCAACGTTTTCGGTTCATATCCCAACCTCCGCAACCAATCGGTCCACCTGGGCGGCCAACGCATCCAGATCGCCATCGTTAACAATCACCACGTCGGCTCGGTCCCGATAAAACGCATCATCGGGTTGGGCCGCCATGCGTTGTTTGGCGGCGGCCGCATCCAGCTGATCACGCGCACAAATCCGCGTTTCGCGAACGGCCGGCGTGGCCAATACCACGACCGAAAGCGCACATTCGCGATCGAGATCCGCCTCAAACAACAGCGGCGCATCCAACACCGCCATCTTCGCACCCGAAGCCTGGATCGCCTCGGCACGACGGCGAATCTCTTCTAAAATAAACGGATGTGCCACCGCGTTGAGTTTGGCCGTACTGTTCGCATCCGCAAACGCACGCGTGGCCAGAGCGCGGCGATCGAGCGTACCGTCTTGGCGCAGAATATCCGCGCCAAACGCTTTGGCTAACGCCGCCAAACACGGCGAACCGGCGGTTTGTACCGCGCGCGTCGCATCGTCGGCATCGATGATCGGCAGGTGATGTTGGTTTAACAAAGCCGCTACCGTGCTTTTACCGGCACCCGTCGGGCCGGTCAGTCCCATCAGCCGAAATGTCGTCGATTTCACCGTTGATCACCTCGAATCCGGCGGCGCGTAACAATCGGTTGTACACCGCCAATCCAATCCCGTTTGGATCGGGACAGGCAGCAAACACCCGTTTCGCACCGCGTTGATCTAATGCGCGCAAAGCATCGAACAACCCTTGCGCTTGGGTGGCCGGCTCACGACGCGTCCCATAGGACACCGACGCGATGGCGATGTGTTCGATATCTTCTTCTAAGCAAAGAGCCGTATCGTCCGGCCGGGCGTGTTGCCGCACAAACCGGCGATAGGTATCGGTGTCACCGGTCACCAATATCACGTGAGCCGTCGGCGCATAGTGCTTATACTTCATGCCGGGCGATGCCGCCACTTGGCCGGCTTTAAGTTCGGCGGTAACGGCCGGATCAATCTCGATCTCGCCTACCACCTCACGAAGCATGTCCGGCGTGATGCCGCCGGGACGAAGCAACCGCGGAACCGGCCCATCGAGCGCAACCACCGTCGATTCCAACCCGACGTCGCATCCGCCGCCGTCCACCACCGCGGCGATCTTGCCGTCGAGATCGGCGAGCACGTGGGCCGCTGTCGTGGGACTGGGACTGCCCGATCGGTTGGCAGACGGCGCCGCCAACACACAACCTGATTGCCGGATCAACGCCTGCGCCACAGGGTGGGACGGAAACCGTACCGCTACCGTGGAAAGGCCGGCCGTGACCGCATCCGGCACGCACGGCGCATGCGGTAAAATCATGGTCAACGGGCCGGGCCAAAACGCCTGTGCGAGTGCATGGGCGGCCGGTGTGATCTCGGTCACCAACGCGTCCCATTGGGACAGGTCGGCAATATGTACGATCAACGGATTATCCATCGGGCGACCTTTTGCCTCAAAGATGCGGCGCACCGCACCGGGATTGAGGGCATCCGCCGCCAATCCATAGACCGTTTCGGTGGGGATCGCGACCACGTCACCTTGCGCGAGCAGGTCGGCCGCCACCGCTAAATCGGCGGCCGAATCGGTCAGTCGCCGGGTTTGTTTTGTCATCGGTTTATTCTTCCTTTGCTTGCAACTTTTCGGCGCGATCGGCGGTGGTAAGCGCATCGATGATCTCATCCAGATCGCCGTTCATGACCGCGTCGAGTTTATATAACGTCAACCCGATCCGATGATCGGTGACGCGTCCTTGCGGAAAATTGTAGGTGCGGATACGCTCGCTTCGATCGCCGGTACCAACCTGCGATTTGCGATCCGCCGCGACCGCCGCTTGTTGCGCCGCCATCTCCTGTTCGTATAGCCGCGCACGCAATACGCGCATGGCTTTTTCCTTGTTCTTCAACTGGCTGCGTTCGTCCTGACATTCCACCACCATGCCGGTCGGCAGGTGGGTGATGCGGATGGCAGATTCGGTCTTGTTGATATGCTGCCCGCCGGCGCCGGACGCACGAAACGTATCGATCTGCAGGTCGCCGGACGCGATCTGCACGTCCACCTCTTCCACCTCCGGCAACACCGCTACCGTGGCGGTGGAGGTGTGAATGCGGCCGCCGGCTTCGGTTTCGGGCACGCGTTGCACCCGATGTACGCCGCTTTCGAACTTAAATTTACTGTATGCGCCGTCACCACTGACCGAAAACACCACTTCTTTATAACCGCCGAGTTCGGTTTGGTTCTCGTTGATGATCTCCACCGAAAACCCGTGCGCTTCCGCGTACATGGTATACAGGCGGTACAACGAATGCGCGAACAACGCCGATTCTTCCCCGCCGGCACCGCCGCGAATCTCGACCATGACGTCGCGATCGTCGTTCGGATCACGGGGCGCGAGCAGAATTTTCAGATCCTCGGTCAGTTGCGCAACCTTGGCTTTCCCCTCTTTAAACTCGATGTCCGCGAGTTCTTTGAGTTCTTTATCGCCGCCGGCTTCGCCGATCAGCGCTTCGGCCTCTTCCACCTGTTTAACGGCGGCGTTATATGCCTCATACGCCTCGATAATCGGGCGCAGTTTGGCCGATTCTTTCATCAGTTGTCGCAACAATTCGGGATTCGCCGCGACATCGGGTTCGTATAAACGGTGGGACAGTTCGTCGTACCGTTTGGCCACTTGTTGCAGTTTGGAAAACATCCCACCGCACCCCCTTTTTAAAATCAGTCGGTATCTCTCACGATCTTGCGAATGTGTTTTTCGGTTTTTTGGCGCGGTACCAGCATTTCGCGGCCGCACTGTACGCATTTCAACCGAAAATCCATGCCGATCCGCAACACTTCGAATCGGTTACCGCCGCACGGGTGCGGCTTTTTCATTTCCAACACGTCTCCGATGCGCACATCCATCGCGATGACTCCCTTCTGTATCCGGAACTTGATACATATAGTTTAGTATAGCATAGTCGGCGGTATTACCGCAAGTGCTGTGTTAAATTTTTCCATAAAGGAGAACCGTGTCATGTTATGCGTGATGGTCCTGTCCCCAACCGGCCGATACGGGCGAGTAACCACGGCGGTACGCACCTTGAACCACACCCCGTATCGATTGATCGCGGTATCACCGCAAAAAGACGGCGGTATCGCGTGGGACAAGGTGCGCCGACACGTCGGTGACGACACACTGGTATTGCCGCGTGGTGTGGTGCCGCCGTCCCGATACGGGTTGCGCGTATTTACCGGCACGGCGTTGCGGCGAATCTGGATGCTGGCGGCGGCCGAAACCTTGCTTGCCCCCACACCACCGGCCAAGCGAACGGTCGCGCTATACGATGCGAACGCGCGGTATCCGTCGGTCGCGCTCGCGCTCGCGCCGCAGGTGGGTGAATTGTTGATCGTGACCGATCGGCGCGGCGGTTTTGATACGGTTTCGCGCACCCTCATGCACCGGTACGGGGCGGCGATCTCGTTTGTCGCGCCGGACACGGCCAAACACGCCTTGATCGGGGTGGCGCCGGCCGGTTTGACGGTAAACCTTCCGCGTCCGACCGTCACCTTGTCGGGTGCGCCGTGCGACCTATCCGGTGTGTTTGACGGGTATCTGCCGCCGCCGGCATTTTGTGTCGAAGACGCCACGCCGTCCCTCTACGATGCGTTGTATCAAGTCGCCTATCGGCGCGAACTCGCCGCTTGTGTGCCGGTGGCGGCGGTATCGGGCACGAAATTGCTGTCGATTGCCGCGGCAGGTCTTGACATCGCACGGTCGGTTTAGTATAATACCTTATAACTGTTGAAACGAAAGGGCAGATGAAAAGATGGCAACCAAACAAACCGTCATCACCGACGAAGGGTTAAAGAAACTCGAACAGGAACTCGAATTTTTGAAAACCGTCAAACGTAAAGAAGTGGCGGAGAAGATCAAAGTG
The DNA here is from genome assembly GCA_045544455.1 of Acutalibacteraceae bacterium. GTDB lineage: Bacteria > Bacillota > Clostridia > Oscillospirales > Acutalibacteraceae > JAZPYZ01. Next base: position 36,615 of record JAZPYZ010000022.1, read on the forward strand.
GCGTTGTCGTTCGGCGACTTGTCCGAAAACAGCGAATATGACGAAGCGAAAAACGATCAGGCGATTCTCGAAGGCCGGATTGCGGAAATCGAAAATCAACTGAAAAACGTGCGCGTGCTCGATGAAAGCGAACTCACCACCGAAAAGATCCATATCGGTTCGAAAATCAAGATCCAGGACATGGACGATGACGAGGTGTACGAATATAAGATTGTCGGTTCGACCGAGTCCGATCCCGTAAAAGGCTTGATCTCGGATGAAGCGCCGGTGGGCAAAGGTCTACTGGACCACAAGGTCGGCGACGTGGTAGAGATCGAAATTCCGAACGGACTGGCAAAATACAAAGTGTTAGAGATTTCGAAATAATAACGGCCGTAAAACGGGTGCGATACGGCACCCGTTTTGGCTTTGAGGAGAGAACATCATGAGCGAACAAACTGTACCGGTAACCGAAACGCCCGAAATGACCGAACAGCAGTTATCCGAACTGTTGCAGGTGCGTCGGGACAAGCTGGCCGCGTTGAAAGAGGCCGGTTGTGATCCGTTTACCGTGACGAAATACGACGTGACCGCCCACAACGCGGATATCCGCGCGAATTTCGATGAGATGGACGGCACTACCGTGTCGATCGCCGGCCGGATGATGAGCCGCCGGATCATGGGTAAAGCGAGCTTTATGGATCTGCGTGACGGTACCGACCGCATGCAGGTGTACGTTCGTCGGGACGACGTCGGCGAAGACGTGTATGCCGGGTTTAAAAAATTCGACGTGGGCGATATTCTGGGTATCACCGGCACCGTGTTCCGCACCCAAAAAGGGGAAATTTCGGTACACGCGACCGGCGTGACGTTGTTGTCGAAATCGTTGTTGCCGTTACCGGAAAAATTCCACGGACTGAGAGATACCGATATTCGGTATCGTCAACGGTATCTCGACCTGATCGTGAACCCGGAAGTGCGCGACACCTTTGTCAAACGTAGCCGGATCATGAAAGAACTGCGCGCGTATCTCGACGATCGCGGATTCCTGGAGGTCGATACCCCCATTTTGGTGCCGTTGGAGATCGGGGCGGCGGCGCGCCCGTTTGCCACCCACCACAACACGCTCGATATGGATATGTATCTGCGGATCGAGACCGAACTGTACCTCAAACGGCTGATCGTCGGCGGTATGGAACGGGTGTATGAAGTGGGGCGTATCTTCCGTAACGAAGGCATGGACACCAAACACAACCCGGAATTCACCACCATTGAGTTGTACCAAGCCTATACCGACTACAAAGGTATGATGGATCTGGTGGAAGACATGTATCGCACCGTGACCAAAAACATCTGCGGCGACCTGACCATCACCTATCAAGGGACCGAGATCAACATGGACAAGTGGGAACGCCTGACCATGGTGGAAGCGGTTAAGAAATATGCCGGCGTGGACTATTATGACTGGGCATCGGACGAAGAAGCCCGTGCCATCGCGAAAGCCAAACACGTGGACGTGCCGGCCGATGCGACAAAAGGCACCGTGTTGATCGAATTGTTTGACGAATACGTCGAGAAGAACTTGATTCAACCGACCTTTATCTACGATTATCCGGTTGAAAACAGTCCGTTGGCGAAACGGAAACCCGACGAACCGGCGTTTACCGAACGGTTTGAGTATTTTATCAACGCGACCGAGTTCGGCAACGCGTTCAGTGAACTCAACGATCCGATCGATCAAAAAGAACGGTTTGAGAAACAAGTTGCTGCCAAACGCGCCGAAGATCCGAATACCAAAGCGGAAGTGGATTATGACTACGTCACCGCGTTGGAATACGGCCTTGCGCCGACCGGCGGTTTAGGGTTCGGCGTGGACCGGTTGGTCATGTTGTTGACCGATTCGGCCTCCATCCGCGACGTGCTCCTGTTCCCCACCATGAAACCTCTTTCAGAGTAAAAACGTGCCGCAAACGCTTATTTCACAGCGTTTGCGGCTTTTTATTGCTTGCTTTTTTCTTTACAATCGCGGATGGGATATGCTATGATGAACTAAATTGACCGATGGGACGATGTTGCCGTTAAAATGCGGCGGGTTTCCCGGCAAAACAAGGAGGAACACCTTATGAAAACCGACGAGAAGAATACCGGCGTTTGTCCGCAACGTGCCTTGTCTGCTTTTCAATTAGACGGCGTGGTGGAAAATGTTGCGCGATACGGAAGCGGACTGATCAACGACACGTTTTTGGTTACCGTTCGCCAAGCAAACGGGAAAAGCCGGCGATTGATTTTGCAGCGGTTGAATCCACTTGTTTTCCCGAAACCCGAAGACGTTATGCACAATATTTTAGGGGTAACGTCGTTTCTGCGCGAACGAATCCTGGAACACGGCGGCGATCCGGAACGGGAAACGTTAACGCTTCTGTTATCAAACGACAACCAGCCGTTTTGGGTGGATGAACAAGGGTTATACTGGCGAGGATACCTATTTATCGAAAGAACGACCAGTTATGACCGGGTGGAGAATCCGGACGTGTTTTACCAAAGCGCGGTTGCGTTTGGGAACTTTCAGCGGTTGCTGGCCGATTATCCGGCCGCTACGCTTCATGAGACCATTCCCGGATTTCACGATACGCGAGCGCGGTTTAACATGTTTAAAACCGCGGTGGAACAAGACGTATGCGGCCGGGCTTCTTCGGTAAAAGAAGAGATTGATTTTTACATGTCGCGCGAGAACGTCGCTCACGTGTTTGGGGACCTGTTGGATAAAGGCGAATTGCCGATTCGCGTGACGCATAACGATACCAAACTCAACAACGTGCTGTTGGACAGCGACACGCGCCAAGGGGTTTGTGTGATCGATTTAGATACGGTGATGCCGGGCCTTGCGATGAACGATTTCGGCGATTCGATTCGATTTGGCGCCAACACCGCCGCCGAAGACGAACGCGATTTGGACAAGGTGTGGTGTGACCTGGCGTTGTTTGAAATCTATACCAAAGGGTTTATAGAAGGTTGCGGCGGCCGGTTGACCGAACCGGAAATCGACCTTCTACCGATGGGGGCCAAGATCATGACCTATGAATGTGGGTTGCGCTTTTTGACCGATTATCTCCAAGGAGACGTGTATTTTAAAACACAACGGGAAGGTCAAAACCTGGATCGGGCACGCACCCATATGAAACTGGTGCAGGATATGGAAAACAAGTGGGAACAGATGGTCGCGATCGTGGATACCTATCGTGGTCAACGGTAACGCACCGTCGTTTGGAGTAAGAGTATGTTGTATCGTGTAAAACAGATTGCCGACAGAGCCCTTGTGGAACAGTGCGAGCGCTTTGACATACAGCGCTACCAGTGGCACAGCAAACAAGAACCGCGCACCTACGGATGGATGGGATACCTGGACGGAGAGGGGTTGTTTGTGAAAATGGTTTGCGAGGAAACCAACCCCAAACGAGTATACACCCACCACAAAGATCCGGTTTATCGGGACAGTGCCATGGAAATCTTTTTGGCGTTTTTAAAACCGCAAGAACCGTTAACCAACGCCTGTATGTACACCAATTTTGAAATCAACGCCAACGCTGCCATGTTGGCTAATTATGGGGCCGGTCGAGAACATCGGTGTTTTATTTCGGATGAACAGTATAAACAAACCGGTGTCACGGCCACCATACACGAAGACCGGTGGAGTGTAGAGGCGTTGTTTCCGGAATCGTATTTAAACGAGATTGGCGATTTTGAAGCGGTTAAAAAAGGGGCCGCGTTCTACTGTAATTTTTATAAAATCTCCGAATCGGACGAGATTTTGCATTTTGGCAGTTATTCGCCGATAGCGAGTGAGACACCCAACTTTCATCTGCCGGTGTGTTTTGCCAAAGCGCGTATCGTATAACGGGTATGCGCTATCGGCGACCGTAACACACCCGTGCATAAAACTACATCAAAACCGGACGGTGACTGCGTGTGTCACCGTCCGGTTTTGATGTGAGGGGACTGTCAAAACGTGAGCGTGCCTTGCACCCTGGTCATCTTGACAAACTGATATTTCGCCATGGTATACTGCCCGGACGTGCCGCCATCTCCTATGGAAAAGGAAATGTACGATTCGCTGTTTCCGGCGTTCAACGTGCCAAGTTGTTCGTCAAACACGTCGATCGGCTCACCTATAACGCAGCTCTTGCTCGGCACATCATACGTTACCTCACAATGACTTTGATGAATTAGATATTCGCAAGCAACGTCTGCATTGCACACATCTCGATACTCCGGTTTTAAATTAAAACTGATCCGTATACCAAAAAATGCGGTTGGTTCTCCAAAGGCATTTTCTTTCCAATCCACCCACTCGTACACTTCGAAATACTGCTCCCAGTTGTCGAGCGTAATCGCAACCTCGCCACCTGTTTTATCGCAACGCGAACACGCGCCGTTTACATAATTGTGTCCCAACGCCGAACCCTGAACATCGCCACACGAACAGATCGCCGGCTCCTCACACGTCGCGTCGGAATAGACGTGCGTGTGGGTGGTGGACGATTCTTCTTGGCTTGTCCTCTCACTTAGCGATGTGTTGATATCGGTTGCGCGATTGGTGGTGCTCAGGGTTATCGGTTGCCGGTCGGTGGTTTTGCCGGATGATATATCGGCTGCTTTATCACATGCCGACAACCCTATTAACAACCCAAGCCATACCGCTAATACCGCCACTCGCTTCATCGTTTCTCCTCCTCGCAAATCTCTTGCCATCCCCATTATAACACAGGAGTTAACAGCCGGCAACCGGTGATGAAGCGGTTTGACACCTCTTGTTCTTTTTGGTATACTGATGACATACGAATATAACAACGGGAGGACGATACGGCATGAAACAAACGCGGCTATCCGAACTAAAAACGTTGCGTATCCAAAATTTCATCTGTTTGCTGGTAGCCGGTTTTATCAACGCGTTTGGCGTGATCATGTTTCTTGCGCCGGTCAAACTCTACGATAGCGGTATTTCGGGCAGTTCGATGCTGTTATCGCAACTCACCGACGGACACGTATCGTTATCGGTGTTTTTGTTGATTCTAAACGTGCCGTTGTTTTTATACGGACTAAAAAAACAAGGGGCGGCGTTTACCGTGTATTCCCTGTTTACGGTCGGGGTGTATTCCTTGTTCGCGTGGTTGATCACCGACGTATTGCCGATCGACGTGAGCATCGTATCGCCGCTGGCCGGCAACGATTTGTTGCTGTGCGCGTTGTTTGGCGGCGTGATCTCCGGAATCGGGAGTGGGTTGACCATTCGGTTCGGCGGCGCGATCGATGGGATCGAGGTTATGGCGGTGATCTTTGCCAAGAAACTGAACGTGACGGTCGGTACCTTTGTCATGATCTACAACGTGATTTTGTATGTGATCGCCGGTATTGCGCGGCACAGTTGGGTGTTGCCGTTGTATTCGATCATCGCGTATGGGGCGGCATTGAAGACCGTCGACTTTATCGTGGAAGGGTTTGACCGGTCGAAAGAAGTGATGATCATCACCGATACGCCGGACGAACTGATCGTGGCCTTGACCGAAACGTTTGGGCACGGCGCCACCAAGATCGCGGCCAAAGGCGGTTATTCCAACAAGGATAAAGCGGTCATTTATTTCGTGGTCAACCGGTTCGAGATCTCGCGGATGCGCGAACTGGTCCACACGATCGATCCGGCGGCGTATCTCACCATCAGCGAAGTGGCGGATGTCTTTAAAGGACAATAACACCAACCAAAAAAACCGGTTCGGCCCATGCCGAACATCTTTTTTTAATGAAGATACTTATCGCGGTTGTTTTTGAGCGACTTCGCCTTGCTTTTTATAGATGCTGGCGGCCGGTACAAAACCGCGCGGCGCGGACAACGGATAAATCTGACTGTTGGCGCCGATGACGGTACCGGGATTGAGCACGCTGCCGCAACCGACTTCGACACAATCGCCGAGCATGGCACCCATCTTTTTCAGACCGGTTTCGATCTTTTCATCTCCGACACGGATGGCGACCAGCGTTTTATCGCTTTTGACGTTCGAGGTGATCGAACCGGCACCCATATGCGACTTGAACCCTAAGATCGAGTCGCCGACGTAGTTGTAATGCGGCACCTGCACGTTATCGAACAGGATGACGTTTTTAAGTTCGGTGGAGTTACCGACCACCGCGCCGGCACCGACCAACGCGTTACCGCGGATAAAGGCACCATGCCGCACTTCGGTTTCCGGCCCGATGATAACGTTCGCACCGATAAACGCGGTGGGCGCTACCTTCGCGGTGCGATGAATCCATACGGTGGGGGCGGTTTGTTCGTATTCGTCCGCCGGCAAGGTCGCGCCGAGTTCGGTGATAAAAGCACCGATCTTCGGCAAAGCTTCCCACGGGTAGGTGGTCTGCGCCAACAGCGGCGCGGCCGCCGTGTGAGACAGGTCGTACAGACGGCTGGTTTCGAGTTGTGCTTTCATAACAATGTCCTCCCTTTATTTTCCTACGCAGAATCGCGCAAAAATATCTTCAATAATCGCTTCGGACGCGCGTTCGCCGGTCAGTTCCCCGATCGCGCCGATCGCGCTATCGATACTGATCGCGGCGGCATCCGGTGTTAATCCGCTATCCAACGCAAACAACGCTTCGTCAACACCGGCACTCGCGCGCAAGGCGCAATCGCGTTGCCGTTCGGTCGCTAAGATCGGTTCGTCCCCGGTGATGCCGGCGATGCCGGTAACACGTGCGACCGCCGCGCTCAATTCCGCGATCCCGTCGCCGGTGACGGCGCTGAGTTTCACGGTATGTTCAAATGCGGTTTGAACCACCGACGGATCCCACGCGGCGGCTTGATCGGTTTTGTTGATGATGGCGATAACAGGTTGTCCATCGAGTTGACGGATGAGATCGGTATCGTCGGCGATCAACGGACGACTGCCGTCAAACACCGCCAAGATCAACGCGGCGTGTTTCATACGGGCGCGCGCACGCGCAATGCCGATCGATTCGACCTCGTCTTCCCCGTCGTGCAGGCCGGCGGTATCGGCTAACCGCAAGGTGACGTCACCGAGCCGCACCGTTTGTTCCACGATATCGCGGGTGGTGCCGGCGATCGGGGTGACGATACTGCAATCGTAGCCGGTGAGTTGGTTCATCAAGGTAGATTTCCCCACGTTGGGACTGCCGACAATCACCGCATCCACCCCTTCACGAATAACGCGCCCGGCATCAAAGGTATCCAGTAACGCCGCAAGGCCGCTTTTCGCGGTGCGCAGGATGGATTGCAGTTCCTCAACCGGCAGGTCGGGGATATCGTCGTCGGGATAGTCGATAAACGCAGCAAAACCGGACGCCGCTTCGGTTAATTGCTGTTTGATGTCGGCCAACGCCCGATAGATCGCGCCTTCACGCGCGGCGGCCGCGGTTTTGACCGACAGTTGTCCGTCGGCGGCGATGACCTGCATCACCGCTTCGGCACCGGTGAGATCCATTTTGCCGTTGATAAAGGCGCGTTTGGTGAATTCCCCGGCGGTGGCAGGCCGCGCACCAGCGGCAATCGCCGCGCGTAACACCCGTTGTAACAAGTATATGCCGCCATGGCAAGAAAATTCAACAACCTCTTCTCCGGTATAACTGTGGGGCGCACGAAACACCAACGCCACACAATCGTCCAGGTCGCCGGTTTCGTCAAACACGTGCCCATATAACGCCGTATAGCCGGCGGCATCCAGCAAAGACGATCCTTGTTTGGCCGGCCGGAACATCGAATTGGCGATTTGAACCGCGTTGTCGCCGGATAATCGCACCACGCCTAAACCGGCCGGTGCGGCCGGTGTCGCGATCGCCGCAATGGTCGTCTGCATGATCATATCCCCCCGTTCGCCGTCACCAACTGCACGTTAGACGAGGTGGTGATCGAGTAATAGTGTGCGAGGATCTGGTCATAGGTCCAACCGTATTCGCCGGCGTAGATCATCGCACCGAGTTGACTTAATCCGACGCCGTGTCCGTGTCCGTAACAGGTGATGATCACCTGGTTGCCGTTATATTGAATGGTAAACGCGTGCGAAAACAGGTCGAGTGCCGAACGGATCTGACGGCCGGTGAGATATTTTTTGGTCGAACCGCTGAAGTAATACGCGTTGGTTTTGGTAACGTAGCGGTTGACGCCGCCGGCGCCGGTTCCGTAAGCCGTGACAGCAAAGGTATCCCCGTCGAGATACACCGGTTTGCCCGTGTAGGCGGTGAGTTTATCGGTCAACGTATCCGCCGCCATCTGTTCTTGCGATTGGACGGTGGTGGTTTTGGTGGGTATATATTTTTGACACATTTCGATGGTTTCGGCCGAACTGTCTACCGATACCAAATGCGCCAAACTGGAACCGAACACCTCGTGATTATTGGCCGTGATACCGGCAGAAGCGGCATAATACGGCGTATACGGCAGTTTGCCGGTAGACGTATCGATCAGTTTTTCGCCCAATACCGCTTGGACCGCCGCATATACCCGTTGTTCGGTCGCGGAACCGTTTGGATCGAACGATTTGATAAATGTGACCGGATACGCTTGGTTTTCGGTTTGCACGTAGAACAACACGTAGGTGTAAGCGGCCACGGCTTGTGCTTTCATCGCCTCGATATTGGCGTTGACGTAGCCGATTTCGTGAAATACCAGTTTCGATAACGCCAAACACACCTCGTCTCGGGTGCTGTGCGGCAATTCTCCGCTTTCTTTCCCCTTGCCGTAGATGCGGAAATCCGCAAATCGTTCGGTTTCGGACACGGTATCCACCCCTTTAACCGGAGAGGCCGGCGGTTCGGTCGAACCAAGCGGCAGATAGGTCGGCGCGGTGGTCGTCGTGGTGGTCGTCGTGGTGGTAGGCGGCGCGGTCGTCGTGGTCGACGGGGCCGTCGTAGTCGTGCCGGTGGTGGTAGACGCACCGGAATCCGTCACGCCGGCGATCCCGCGATACCCATCGGGTAAGATCGCGCGAGTATTGGGTTCGACCGTGATATCGGTGGTGGGTTCCCACACCTTTTTCGCCGCGATAATCAGACGCACCCCGTCGAGCCCGGTTTCGACCGACAGGTCGGTATCGAGCAACAACAACTGGTCGGTGATATCCGGTTCGACCGAGACGTTAAACAACGAACGGGCTTGCAGTTCGCTGATAAAGGTCACGAATTTATCGTCGTCCGAATGCGGATGTTTGGTATAGTCGAACGCGCCTTCGGTTTCGTCCGGTTGGACCACCGCTACCGCAAAGATCTCCCAACGGGCGGTTTCGAACAAAGTATCCATCTGCATCGAGGGATGGTCGCGCAAAAACGCTGCGTCGGCGTACTGCACCAGTTCGGCAAATCCTTGTTGTTCCTCGACGTTACTGCCGGTGATCCGCAATACACGGTTGTTGGAATAAATGCTGTAAAACGAGGCGTCGTGCGAGAAATACGGCGTGCCGATCTCGCTTTCCTCGCGGTTGAAATCGTGGGTTTGATAGTAGGTTTCGTCAATCGATTGCACCACCGGCGTATCGATAGTTGTTCCCGGGATGGTTAACCAACCACGCACGTCGTCGTTGGTCTCGTACAAGGTGACAAACTGTTCGAGCATGCCTTCGGGTGCATCGGGTTTCTCTTGGTCTTCTTGGTCGATCTGCCAATCATAGTCGCCCTCGGTCACGACGTCGCGAGTCGGGAACAACCATTGATACAACGCGGTATTGTTCCACCACGGCAATGCCCATTCGGTGAACATAAACGCGACGAACGAACCGAGTAAAAGCAACATCCATACGATACTTTTGATCCATTTGGCGGTGCGACTGCCCTTCCACGGCCAGATGCCGCCCATACCGGTGGGTTTGGCGTCCACCGGGGCACGTTCAATCACCGTGGGTTCGGGTTGATCGGCAGACGGTTGAATCAACAGGCCGCCGGCCATGACCGTCGGGATCGCCAGCAAATACCGGCGCACCAGATCCAGCGCGTGGGAGGTGGCCAAATACCGCACCTGTTCCCGGTCGTTGAGCCGGCCGGAGGTGATCTTTTTCACCCAAACGCGTTTTTCGTCGGCTAACGCGATATATACCGTGCCGACGGGTTTTCCTTCGCTTTCGTCGGGACCGGCCACGCCCGAAATGCCTACGCCGAGGTCGGCGTTGCCGACGCGGCGCGCACCGATGGCCATCGCACTGACGGTTTCGGCACTGATCGCGCCGTATTGATCCAACATTTCTTGCGGCACACCGAGCACTTGATGTTTAATCTCGTTGGAATACGAAGCAATACCGCAATCAAACACGTCCGATACGCCGGGCACTTCGGTCAAACGACCGGATAACAGGCCGGCGGTACAGGATTCGGCGGTGGCGATCTTTAAACCGTGTTGGCGCAACATCGACACGACCACCTGTTGCAGGTTGCCGTCCCCGATAAGGTATACCGCGTCGCCTAACCGGTCACGAATTTGATCGATCGCCGGTTGACACAGCGCGTGGGCTTGTTCTTCGTCGGCGGCACGCGCGGTCACGCGCAACACCACTTCACCCGATTTGGCATACGGGGCAACCGTCGGGTTTTCGCCGGCCATCAGGTCGGCGCACCGTTCGGAAATGGTGGATTCCGGAATACCGAACACGTGCAGATTATGCGACAAGATCACCCCGTCGGTAAAACCGGCGAGATACGGCGCTACGTGGGTTTCGAACATGGGAATCAGTTCGCGTGGCGGACCGGGTAACATCACCACGATCGTGCCGCCGTGTTCTACCGCGCAACCCGGCGCGGTACCGAACGCGTTGGGAAACACGGTGCACCCGGCCGGCAACATCGCTTGTTTTTCGTTGTTGGCGGTCATGGGATTGCCGGTACGGGCAAAATACGCGCGGATGGCGTTTAAACTCTCTTCGTGGGCGACTAACTCAATCCCCAACACGTCACTGACCGTTTCGCGCGTCAGATCGTCCTGTGTCGGGCCGAGACCGCCCGTAATCACGATCAGATCACTGCGCAAAATCGCGGCGCGCAACTCGGTTTGTAACCGGTCGACGTTATCGCCGACGGTCGATTGATGCAACACCGACACGCCAAGCGCAGCCAGTTCTTTAGATAAAAACTGACTGTTGGAATTTAAAATATCCCCGAGCAACAACTCGGTGCCGACGGTGATGATTTCGGCGTTCAAAACGGTCTCTCCTTTCGCGCCCATTTCCGAAACACGGCGTATGGCCGTTATCGGATCCGCATCCAGCGCAGATTCGACATCGCCTGTTCGACCAATTCGTCGATCGGCAAACGGCTTTCGGCGCGTTCGGCCATCTCGACAGTCGGGCGGGTGCGCGGATGTTTGGGGGTAAATACGGTACAACAATCTTCGTACGGCAGGATCGAGATCTCAAACGTTTCGATCTTGCGTGCGATCTGAATGATTTCTTCTTTATCCATCCCGATGACCGGACGGAATACCGGCAAGGTGGTGACCGCATCGGTACACATCAACGCCGGAATGGTTTGACTGGCGACCTGGGCCACACTTTCGCCGGTAATCAACGCGCCGCAGTCTTCCTTGCGGGCGATTTGTTCGGCAATGCGCATCATCATACGGCGCATGGTGACGGTAAACATCTCTTCGGGACTGAGATCCCGGATGCGTTCTTGAATCTCGGTAAACGGAACGATACACAGCGAAATGGTACCGGCATATCGCGCCACCTGTTTGAGTAGTGAAATAACCTTTTGTTCGGCGCGTTCACTGGTATACGGCGGCGATGCAAAATGGATGCAGGTCAATTCGATCCCGCGTTTGGCCATCATGTACGCCGCGACCGGCGAATCGATACCGCCGGAAATGAGCAGGGCCGCTTTGCCACCGGTTCCGACCGGTAATCCGCCGGCGCCCGGCAGTTGGGCCGCGTGAATATACGCACCGAAATCCCGAATCTCTACCCAAACGGTGACGTCGGGATGGTGTACGTCCACCTTCAGATGCGGAAACGCGGCGAGTAACGCGCCGCCGACCTGGGCCCCGATCTGGGGCGACGTTAACGGAAACTGTTTATCGCTGCGGCGTGCTTCAACCTTAAAGGTGCGTGCCGTGGATAACCATTCCCGCACGTAGTCGGGCGCCGCTTGTTGAATCGCGGTGATATCTTTCTCCACCATCAACGCACGGGTATACGCCGAAATGCCGAATACCCGCGATACGCGGTCACACGCCTCGTCCAAATCGAGATCGTCTTCCAACGGACGGATAAAGATGGTGGATTGTGATTTGCGGATATCAAACGCACCCAGTTCTTTCAAGCGCCACCGCAGATTGTGGATGAGCACATCCTCAAAATGGCCGCGGTTTAATCCTTTGAGTGCCAATTCTCCGTTTTTAATTAAGATCATTTCCTGCCGATTTTGCATGGTATCCCTCACTCCACGCCCGTGGATTTACCGGGCGTGTTTTCGTTATGATCAAGTCGACGGGGTAGCCGTCGTGGTGGTCGTGGTGGTCGATTCGCCACTCGACGAGGTATCGGACCCGGAGGTCGTCGTGGTCGTGCCGGTGGTGCCGCCGAACAGTTTCGACGTGTAGAAATCCGGCACCTGCAGATGATGGTTTACATACCACGCATACGGCATGATGACGTCTTTGTTCGCGGTGATGGCATTTTCGTCGGTCTCGTACGATTCGTGCGAACGCAACAACCGCGCAAACACCGCAATGCGTCCGTTTTTCAGTTTGGACGTGTTTTCGGTCGTGCAGGTAGACAACACCAACAACTGATCGTCCGGCCGGATGTCTACCGCGTCATAGTTCCAGTATGACCGGGTGCGGACCTGTTCGATAAAGTCCAGGAATTCCGCATCGCCGGAAAACACCTTTTGCCGGTAATCGAAATAGTATTTCTCCTCGGCATCTTCGTCGAACATCGCGATCGCAAACACGCGATATACCTCATGCCCGTACAGGGTTTCGAGCGCGATGCTGGTGGCGTTGCGCGCTTTGTCCAGGTTGGTGGTCAGCGAAATGACGTCCGAGAACATCTGGCCGTTGATGTTGTTATGACCGTAGACGATGGTGCTTCTCAGGTTGTTACGGAAGGTATCCACCCAGTTTTGTTCGTCAAAGAACAACGCACCGTTGCTGTTTTTCTTTTTGTAAAAATCGTGATCCAGATAATACTCGTTATCCCCCGACCACATGACCGGATACTCGATATCCAATTGGTTGGATCCGTCATCCGATTCAAAGATCAAGTAGCCGCGCAGATCGTTGTTTTGGGCATACATCGCTTTGAGCACGTTGGTCATGCCGGACGGAAATTCTACCCCTTGATACTCGATCGGTACGTCGACCGGCGCATCGGGATTGTATAAATCGCTGACACTGTTGTACGTCTGCTCGTTCATAAACGGCACGTACACCATATCGTATACCAAATAGCATATCGAACTCAGCAACGATACGATCGCGACCAAAAACACGGACTTGCGCACCTTTTCGCGGCCGGAGTCGCGTTTGGTTGGGAATATTTTACCCAGTTTTTCACCGATCTTATGCATGGCGCGGCGGCTGTATTTCGCCGGAACGACCGCTTCTTCTGCCTCGGATTCCCGTTCGGACGAAACCGCATATACCAACGACATATCTTTCGGCGTTGCCGACGGAGCAGTATCTTCCTCCGGTTGCGCATCGCCTTGTTCGGCCGCGTCCTCAACCGGTTCTTCCGTTTCCGCAACCGCGTCCTCGGCCGGCGGTTCGGCAACAGCCGGTTCCGCCGGTTGGGTAGCCAGATCGTCCAACACTTCGTCTACCGTTTCGTCCAAATTGGGTTCGACCGGGTTGGTGTCGGTGTTGGGCAATTGATTGTTTTCCCGTTCGGTATTCATATTCGACAACTCCTTCTTTGTGTCTGTTACGGTTTATGTTATCGGGCGCGCGCCAAGGTGCGCATCCCTTCATGCAAGACGGCAACCAACCGGTCGATATCTGCTTCGGTGTTTTGCCGGCCAAAACTGATCCGCAATGCGGAATCGGCTTCGCGTTTCGGGAGTCCCATCGCCATCAACACGGCGCTTGGTTTCCCTTTAGCACAGGCCGAACCACTGGACAGATAGATCTCGCGCGAGGCGAGAAAATGCAACATGGTTTCGCTGCGAATACCAATGACCGACAGGTTGACGATTGCCGGCAGATGGTTGGCCGGACGGTGGAACACGATCCCGTCTTCCCCCTCGAGTGCCGTGACCAATCGATCGCACAACGTCTGCATATGGCGGCGATGTTCCGTCAAGTTCGGTAACGCCCGGATCGCCGCGCCAAACGCCGCGATCAACGGAACCGCTTCGGTCCCGCCGCGCAAACCGCGTTCTTGTTCACCGCCGCAGATCAACGGACGGATCCGTTCATTTTTGCGGATATACAGCGCACCACACCCTTTGGGCGCGTGCAATTTATGCGCGCTGACCGTGAGAAAATGCACGCCGAGTTTGCGCACGTTGACCGGCAGTTTGCCGATCGCTTGTACCGCGTCACAATGTATCTTCGCGTTTGGGAACTCCCGCGCGATCGCCGCGGCGGTTTCGGCCACCGGAAAAATGGCACCGGTTTCGTTATTGACCAACATCATGCTGACCAACACGGTGTCCGGTCGACAGGCCGCGAGCATCTGTTCGGCCGCGATATCGCCGTGTTCATCCGGCAACACACGCGTGACTTCGTACCCGTTTTGTTCCAACGTGGCGGCCGCGGCACCCACCGAAGAATGTTCCACCGCGGTGATCACCACGTGTTTACCGACACGCGGGCGAGCGGTACAACTGCCGATGATGGCGAGATTGTTGGCCTCGGTGCCGCCGGACGTGAAGAGAATTTCGTCTTCCCTGGCCCCGATCAGCGTGGCAACCGCTTCTCTTGCGGCATTCAACTCCTGCTCGGCCCGGATACCCAACGTGTGCAAAGACGACGGATTGCCGAACGTATCGGTCATCATCGCCATCGCTTTGGCGGCGGCTTGTTCACACACCGGCGTCGTCGCACTGTTATCCAAATAGCACAGATCCATTCTCTCACTCTCCTTTGCGCCGTAACCTTTCGTAAAATCCATCTCGACAGTTACCCTATTATACATCTTAATATTATAGCGTATCTGAGCCCAATTCGCAACCTTTTTTCTTTTAACATTCTTTGAATTTCCGGTGGAAAAGTTTGCGATAAACAAAGCGTATTATTTTTAGCAAATATTCCTTGCTGTATATCAAAAAACGCTCCCTTTTTCAGGGAGCGTTTCGAGTTGGTGATTATTTACTGCTTTTAAATCCTTCACCGAGCACCTCGTCGGTGGTGACGGTGATGACGAACGCCGACGGATCGATATCGTAGACCAGTTGCTTGACCGGGTACACCTCGTTACGGCGGACGGCGATGAGCAACATGTCGCGCGGCGCGCCGGTATAGCCGCCGACCGCATTGAGCCTGGTTACGCCGCGATCGATTTGGGTGATGATGGCGTTGATGATTTCTTGTTCATGTTTAGACGAAACCAACAACATTTTACCGGCATCGTTACCGTAGATGAGGGTATCGATGAGTTGACTGGACATAAAGATGGTTACGCTGGCGTACAGCGCGTTTTCCAAATGGCCGTACACGAACACCGATGCCGCTACAACCACCACGTCTAACAGCAACATAAACCGGCCGATCGGGATGTGGCGCAGTTTTCGTTCGAGCAACTGGGCAATAATGTCGGTACCGCCGGTGGATGCCCCTCGCATGAAAATAAGTCCTAAGCCGGCACCGGCCAACACGCCGCCGGCCAACGCCACCAAGATCATGTCTCCTTCAAACGGGGTGATCCATACCGAAAACACGTCGATCAGGACCGAACTGATCGCCATACAGATGGCGCTTTTGAACACGAATGCGTGTCCGAGTTTGATCCAACCGATCACCACGATGGGAACGTTCATCACGATCATCGAAATACCGATCGGCAGGCCAAACAGATAGTTGAGCAAGGTGGCGATACCCGAAATGCCGCCCGGCGCAATATCGTTGGGGGCGGTGAACATCGCGACCGAAAGGGCGTAGATTGCACTACCCGATAAATACGCCATCCAATCGACGATCCAACGTTTCCATTGGGCACGACGAGCAAGGGTTTCGGGTTTGGGTTGTTTTTTCTTAAGCTTCGGTTTGTTGCGTTTCATCGGCATTCTCCTCTACCACGACGCTAAACAATTCACGAATACGGTCGATCTGCCCGTCCAGATACAAGTATCCGAACAAGGCTTCCAAGCCGGTGGCACTGTGGTACGCGTCACCGGTGCGCGCGGTATGCGCGTTACGGCCACGTTTATATACCGCCACTTCCCGGTCGGTCAACAGAGGCATCAGGCGGTCCATCGCGGCGGCCTGCGCTTCGGCACAGACCATCGATACCGACAACTTGTGCAGTTGGCCGTTTTTGCGGTTGACGCCACTAAGCAGATGTTCCCGTACCAACAGTTCATATACCCCGTCACCGATAAACGCGAGCGATAACGGGCTGACGGTATGCACGTCCATAGGTTGTGATAAAAACCGTTCCATTACTCACACTCTATTCCACAAAATCAAATTCAAAATCATCGATCCGCACGGTATCGCCGTCGGTACAACCGGCTTCTTTCAACGCGTTGATCACACCGGCCGATTCCAATACCCGTTCGAGATAATGCAGACTCTCGGTTTCGTCGACGTTGATGCCGCGCATCACCTGCATCAACCAATCGGCGGTCACTTCAAACGCACCGTCGACCTGTTCGATCGTCACCGCGTGACGATCGCCATCCGCGACCACCGCGACCGGTACGGGATCGGGTTCAAATCGGCGTACCGGAGGCAGTTTTTGCAACGTTTCGGCACAGGCGTTGACCAACGCGTCGGTGCCGTGTGCAATGGGCGCCATGATCGGAAAATACGCCAAACCGCGTTTTTCCATTTCGGCCGCAAACGCCGCTTGTTGGTCGTCGGTCGCGAGATCGCATTTGTTGCCGGCGACCAACATCGGGCAATCCGCCAACTGGGGATTAAACGCTTTGAGTTCGCGGTTGATGGTATCGAAATCCTCGATCGGATCGCGGCCTTCGCTGCCGGCGACGTCCACCACGTGAATCAGCAGGCGGCAACGTTCAACGTGGCGCAAAAACGCGTGGCCGAGACCGGCCCCTTCGCTCGCGCCTTCGATCACACCGGGAATATCCGCCATCACAAACGAAACCCCTTCGGTCACCCGTACCACACCGAGAACCGGCGTGATGGTGGTGAAATGGTAGTTGGCGATTTCGGGTTTGGCTTCGCTGACTACCGAGATCAGCGTGGATTTACCGACGTTCGGGAACCCAACAAGGCCCACGTCGGCCAGTAATTTCAGTTCTAACCGCAGATCGTACTGTTCACCGAGTCCGCCGGGTTTGGCAAACCGCGGCGCTTGTCTGGTGGGGGTGGCGAAATGCGCGTTACCCCAACCGCCGCGACCGCCTTGTGCCGCGACAAACGGGGTATCGTCCGACATATCGGCCATCAAACGGCCGGTATTGTCGTCGTAGATCAAGGTGCCGCGCGGCACTTTGACGATACAATCCGCACCGGCTTTCCCGAAACACCGTTTGCCGCCGCCGTTTTGTCCATGCGGCGCGGTGAATTTGCGTTTATACCGAAAATCCACCAAGGTATTCAGTCCGTCATCCACCTGGAACACGATGCTGCCGCCATTACCGCCATCACCACCGTCCGGGCCGCCGGATGCTACGTATTTTTCGCGATGAAACGCCACCGCACCGTCGCCACCGTTGCCGGCGGCGATATGAATCTTTGCTTTATCTACAAACATAGCGTCTTTCCTCCGTCTTATTAACCAATTTATTATATCGCGACTTGTCCCGTTCTGTCAACGCTCTCCCCCCTCTGTCGACACGAAAAAACACAACTTTCTTGTAATAACGATTGAAAACCCGCGTTTTTTGTGGTATGGTTAGTATACATTGTAAAGGGGGAACGGCGATGCAAGAGCGTACAACCGATACCACCGCGCGCGTAGCGTGGTTGTGGGCGTTACCGGCAATATGGTTGCCGCTTTTACCGGAATATATTGCGCCGATCTTAGCGATCGTATCCTTTGTGGTGGTGTGCGTAACTACCCACAAACATCGCGAATCGTTGCAAATCGGGCAGATCGGGAAGATTTTGTTGATTTACATGGCGTATATGTTGATCGGCACGTTGTATTCGGCCCATCCGCTCAACACCCTATCTACCTTTGCGATGTGGTTGGTGATGTTTGCGTTTTACCTGTCGCTGACCACCCTGCTTCAAACGCGCGAACGGTTTGATATGCTGTTTGCCGGACTCGCCATCGCGGCTGGCGTGGCCGGTTTGATCGCGGTGGTCCAATACGTAGGGATCGCGTTTTTTAAATGGGAGATCTCGGAATATTTTTGGGATCCGATCGACATGATCTTCTATAAATATTTCCCGATGGAACTCGACTTTTTCGTGCCGGGGAAATTGCGGACCGGCGGTCCGTTCAACAACCAAAATATCTTTGCGGAATATCTGGTGATGGCGTTGCCGTTTTCGGTCTATTACGCCTTTTCCGGACGGCGCACCACGATGAAACTGGTCGCGCGCATCGCGGTAGTGTTCGCGGTGGCCGGTGTGGGCGTTTCGCTTTGTCGCGGCGCGTATCTCGCGCTGTTGGTCATGATCGTTGTGTGGATGATCTTTGTGGCGCGCAGTCGGATTCCGTTGATCACGTTCGGCGTGGCCGGTGTTTCGTGTTTGCCACAATCGATCCTCGATCGGTTTGTCTCGATCGGATCGGGCGATAAATCCATCATGAACCGGTTACGGCAATGGCAGATCGCACTGGAACACATCGCCGCGCGCCCGTTGTTTGGGTATGGCGCCGGTGTAAGCAACACCACCGACATGTTACACGCCGCCAAAATGGACGCGCCGCATATGCACAACTTGATTTTGATGTTGTGGATCGAAGGCGGATTGCCGTCGCTGATCTTGGTCGGGATGGTGATCTTTACGGTGTTGCGATACAGCATGGATCTGTTGATCCGGCGGATCAACCGGCCGTTAGCGGTGGCACTGATGGCGTTTGTAGCCGGGTTTATGACCTGCAGCATGTTCGATTTCCCCCTCATGACGCCGAAACTGGTCGGGTTTTTCCTGATCGTCATGGCGATCGCCGATGCCGGCGCACGTGTGGAACTTGGCCGTACGACTTCTTGGTTATCGCGGTTGGATTCGTCCCGTCGGTCACGGCTTAACAACCCGTAATCCCCACAAAACAAACCCCCTCGAGACATCTCGAGGGGGTTTTTCGTATGTGAATGATTGGTCAAACTATCCCGGGGTGGCTATTATCGAATGACGTCGCAACCCATATACGGTTGCAACACGGCCGGTACCCGCACCGAACCGTCTTCGTTTTGATAGTTTTCAAGGATCGCGGCTACCGTGCGGCCAACCGCTAAGCCCGACCCGTTAAGGGTATGCACCAACTGCGCTTTGTCTTTCGGATCGCGTTTAAACCGGATTGACGCACGGCGCGCTTGATAATCTTCAAAGTTGGAACAACTGGAGATCTCGACATACCGGTTATACGACGGCATCCACACTTCGATATCGTAGGTTTTTGCGCTCGAAAAACCAAGGTCGCCGGTCGACAAGGTAACCACGCGGTGCGGCAGTTCGAGTTGTTGTAACAGATATTCCGCATCGTTCGTAAGTTTTTCCAGTTCGTCATAACTGGTTTCGGGATCGGCGAATTTCACCAGTTCAACTTTATTGAATTGGTGTTGACGGATCAAACCGCGGGTATCGCGGCCGGCGCTACCGGCTTCTGCACGGAAACACGCCGAATACGCACAATAACGGATCGGCAGTTTCGTCCCGTCGATGATCTCGTCGCGGTGCATGTTGGTAACCGGCACTTCCGCCGTCGGAATCAGGAAATAATCCTCGTTTTCAAGATGGAACGCATCTTCTTCAAATTTCGGCAACTGGCCGGTACCGGTCATCGAGGCACGGTTAACCATAAACGGCGGCAAAATCTCGGTATAGCCGCGTTCGGTATGGGTGTTGAGGAAAAAGTTGATGACCGCGCGTTCCAACCGCGCGCCGAGTCCTCGATAGAAATGGAACCGCGCACCGGTAACTTTGGCCGCAACGTCCGGGTTGAGGATGTTCAGGTTCGCGCCGATATCCCAATGGGGTTTCGGTTCGAACGCAAACGCCGTCGGTTCGCCAAACCGGCGCATTTCCACGTTTTCGCTATCGTCTTTCCCGACCGGCACGCTCGCGTTCGGGATATTCGGGATCGACAGCAGAATCTGCCGTTGTTCGTCCTCAATCTTCGCGAGTTGTTGATCCCCTTCCTTAACCTGGTCGGAAATCTCTTTCATCTTCGCCAAAATGGCCGACACGTCGCCGCCCTCTTTTTTGATCTGCGGAATCTGTTTGCTGGCTTGGTTTTGTTCGGCTTTCAACGCCTCGACAGATGCCGTGATCTCGCGGCGTTTGCCGTCCAACGCGATGACCTGGTCGATCAACGCGTCCATATCTTTGTTGCGCGACCGCATGGCCTGTTTGACCATATCCGGTTGACTGCGTACCAATTTGATGTCTAACATACTGTATTATCCCCTTTGCTCGATTATCTGTCTTCCGGTACCAGTCGGTTTGCGAGTTCCTGCAAATCGGCATCCCCGTAAAATTCGATCTGTAATACGCCTTTGTTGCCGCCGGCAGTCACCTTGACCTTGCGACCGAGATGTTCGGTCAACGCGATAGCTACTTCTTGATAAAACGCGTGGCCGCCGCCAAAGGTGGCCGGTTTGGTGCCGGACTTTTCGGTCGGGTTGGCTTTGGCGCGTTGTTCGGTCTCACGTACCGACCAACCGGCCGCTACCGCCTGCTTCGACAGTTCGATCTGCCGTGCTTCGTCGGCCTGCGCCAAGATCGCCCGGGCGTGTCCGGCAGACAGTTGACCGGATTCGACCATTTCCGCCACCGATGCCGGCAGTTTCAACAACCGCAACGCGTTGGCTACCGCCGGCCGTGATTTACCGACTGCCGTGGCCGCTTGTTCTTGCGTCAAACCATAGGTTTCCATCAACGTACGATACCCCAACGCCTCTTCCATCGGGTTCAAGTCTTCGCGTTGCAGGTTTTCGATGATAGCGAGTTCCGCCGCCTCACGATCGCTCATTTCGCGCACCACCGCCGGGATTTCGGTCAATCCGGCCGCTTGTGCCGCGCGCCAACGCCGTTCGCCGGCCACGATGCGATACCCACCGCGCGTCAACGGACGCACCAAAATCGGTTGCAACACCCCGTGTTCGGCAATCGAAGCGGTCAATTCCGCCATCGCCTGTTCATCAAACCGCTTACGCGGTTGATCAACGTTGGGTTCCACTTCTAAAATCGGTAACAATTCGGCAGCGGTCGACACGGTATCGTTTTCTTCAAACAACGCCGTGAGCCCTTTGCCAAGTCCCCGTTGAATCGCCATCTTATTGCCCTCCTATCAATTCATCTGCGAGCATATTATACGCGATCGCCCCCTTGGACGAGCGATCGTAATACGCGATCGGTTTCCCGTGGCTGGGCGCTTCCGACAACCGCACACTACGCGGAATCGGTTGCGAAAACACCTTGCGCGGAAAGAATTTCTTGACCTCAGCCGCGACCTGTTGCGTCAAATTCAACCGCCCGTCAAACATGGTCAACAACACCCCTTCGATATCGATGTGGGGATTGTACAACCGCTTGACCTGCCGCACCGTCGCCATCAGTTGGGATAACCCTTCGAGCGCAAAATATTCGCACTGGATCGGCACGATCAAGGTATCGGCCGCACACAACGCGTTGAGTGTCAACAATCCGAGCGACGGCGGACAATCGATGAAAATATAATCGTATTCGTCCCGCAACGCCGCGAGCGCCACTTTCAGACGTGCCTCTCGCCGAGAAAACTCGATGAGTTCGATCTCCGCGCCGGCCAACTCCATGCCGGACGGAATCACATCCACGTTGGTAAACGCGGTGTGTACGATCACGTCCTTCGCGTCGACACCGTTAATCAACATCTCGTACGACGTTCCCTCGGTCTTGCGTTTGTTGATGCCCATGCCGCTGGTGGCGTTTCCTTGCGGATCGATATCCACCAACAGGCACTTTTTATCTTTGAGTCCGACCGCCGCCGTCAGGTTAACGCTGGTCGTGGTCTTCCCCACGCCGCCCTTTTGGTTGACGATCGCCATGATTTTTCCCATGCCGTTCTCCTCTCATGTTTCACGTGAAACATTGGCCGTTTGGCGGTTCGTTTGTTTCACGTGAAACAAATGAACCCGTTGTTGCTCATTGTAACACACTTTTTTCGCGTTGTAAACGCTTTTTTGCGGCGGAATCCGACCAAAACCGACGGAAAACTTTGGTTCTCTCCTCAAAATAAAACCGCACACCGTCGGTGTGCGGTTTTAAGGGTTGTCCTGTTGTCAGAAGCTGATCGACTTGATGCCGGGGTATTTGTCTGTAAACGCCATCACCTGTTCGAAAGTGATATGCCCCTTCATCCGCGCCGACATCACCAGATCCAACGTGCCATCGGCCGACTTGGTGATACGCGAATTGTATACCTCGATACCGAGTTTTTCTTGCTTTTGTTTCAAGACCGCGCGCAGTTCGGGCGTATCGTCCATGATGATGCGGATCTCCGTGTTGGAATACGAATCGTTACCGATATTGAACCGGTGCATCAACAGTTGGATGATCACGATAAGTGCGGTCACGAAGAATGCCATCGCGTACATGCCGCTGCCACACGCCAAGCCCACCGCCGCCGTCGCCCAAATGCCGGCCGCCGTGGTAAGCCCCTTTACGGTGTTGCCGTTTTTAAAGATAACGCCGGCGCCGAGGAACGAAATGCCACTGACCACCTGGCTCGCCACACGGCTGGGATCGGCGCCGCGCAAGCCGGGATACAGATCGCCGAGTTGCGTTACCAAATCCATAAAGCCGTATTTCGAGATCACCATAATCAGCGCCGAGGCGCACGCGATGATGCAGTGAGTGCGAATACCAGCCTCTTTCGACCGTTTGGTGCGTTCCAATCCGATGATCGCGCCGCACAAGGTTGCCGCCGCCACCCGTAACACAAACGCACACGTCGGGTAGGTTTCCAAAAAACTCACAACCGCGTTATAGGTTTCGATTATCCATTCCATGTTGTCTACTCTCTCCTCTTCCTTATATCGAGATCGCCAATATCTCTTCGTGCTCGTCACACAGCCGCAACGCTTGTTCGATGCTCAAACGGCGCGCCGTGCGCACACGTAACGTAAATTGTAAAGCGTCCCCTTGCCGCTTATATCGCGCGGTGAGAACGCGCACGTCGTCTCCCAGCACCCGTTGTTGCAACAACGCGCGTGCCGCCGGCGTGTCGGTAACGGTCACCTTGATCTTACGGATCATCCAATCCTGCCCGTCAAGCGTGCCGTAGTAAAAAACCAGTTGCACCAGAATAATGAGCCCCGTCGCGATCGCCGCCACCGCATACAGCCCCATGCCACAGGCCATGCCGATGGCCACCGTTGCCCAAACGCCGGTCGCCGTCCGCAACCCGGCCACCACCTGGTACTTGCTACGCAGGATCATGCCGGCGCCCATAAACGAAAACCCATACACAATCTGGGTTGCGAGGATCGAATAATCCGTCTCGAACGGCGAATCCGCATACGCGTATACCGACAACAACATATACGCCGCCGCAGCCGCCGCCACAATGCTGTGCGTGCGGATGCCGGCATCGCGCAACCGCAAGCCGCGCTCTAATCCGACGCAAGCGCCGAGCGCCGCCGCTACCGTGATCCGCATCATCACCACGCCAACCAGTTCCCATCCGGTCATCCGTCCGTCACCGCCCTTTATAATAAAGTAATAATATTGCTTTTTAATATATTTTAATATATTATCACAATCACTAAAAAATGTACAGTCTTTTTTTAAATTCCATGGAAATTTGCTAAAAATATGACTTTACCTCTCTTGATTTGCTTTTTTTAAGGTGTTTGACTTCAAGCGTTTACTTTTTTCTCGGATTTCGGTATAGTAAACTTAGAAAATTATCTGCAGATGAGGTGATCTTTGTGTTCCGACGTCAACTTGTTCGGGTGTTGACCGCGACGGTGTTGACCGTGTGTTTGGTTGTTGCCGGCCTGCCGGTACAGGCGGCAACTGCTTGTCCCGATATGCCCAAAGGCGCCGACAACCTGTTCGATGCCGACACGATGCAGGTGGTGGGCACCGGTGCGTTAGCGATATACGAAAACGAAACCTTGTTGTTGCAACCGCGCAACGGCGTTGATCCGGCGTACGGATATATGGTGGCCTCGTTTGACCTGCCGGATTCGCTGGCGTCTTCTTCAACCGGGTTTGTCATCCGGTTTTGGACGCGGCTATCCACCTCTTGGTCGGATGGGACAGACGGATTACATATGCGGTTCTTGGATGCCGGATCCGGTGATTACTTCGGGGACTACTACGATATCCTGTTCCAACGCAGCAAAGCGATCTTGTACCGGGGACGTGGCGAACAAGCCAACCTGGCGCTCCCTTCCACCGGCAAATGTCTAGGTTCTTCCGAAGACACCTCGGTGATGGGCGACTGGAAAGAGATCAGCATCTATCTCAAACCGACCGGTAACCAATACGCGTTATCGGTGTTTGTCGACCGTGAAGCCATGGCCGACGACGGCGTCGATACCATTACGCTCGACAAAATGGATCTGTGTTTGATGTTTGGGTTCCAAAATCAAAGCGCGACCGTTCGCGGCATCCGGGTATACCAAGTCGATCCCGCTGCAACCGCCTTTGAACCGGCATTCGAACCCAACGCCGAATTCGATAACGCCGAAAACGGCACCGCCGGCGCCGATGGCGGCAACGGCGGCGTGACCTTGCTCGGAGACGCCGCGGATTCCGATACCGCTACCGACGGCGCGGCGGATGATTCTCCGTCTCATCAAGCCGATTCGGACTCCCCCGGCCTCCTGCCACTTATACTCGGCATCGGCGGCGGTGTCCTGGTATTGGCCGGCGCAATAATCGCGTTCATTTTAATCAAACGTAAACCGGCACCGGCCGCAACCGACGATAAGGAGGTGGACGACGATGAAAAGGTGTAAAGGTTTATGCCTTGTCATTGGACTATTCTTGTTGTTTGGTATGTTCGGCGGTTTATCCGCCTCGGCCTTTACGTATGCAGAATTGGGAGGCGTTATGGTGAAACTGAATCAGGATTGTGTGGACGTCTCGCTGATGCAACTCGGCGACATCACGCGTATGGCGAACGTGATGCGCCGCGCCCAAAACGGGGAAGAGATCACCATCGGCTTTATCGGTGGTTCAATCACCTATGGCTCGGGCATGATCGATAACGACGGCACGAACATGGATCGGTTCTCGGAACACGTACAAGCGTGGTTCCGGGAGAAGTTCCCAAACGCGGTGTGTAACCTGGTCAACGCCGGCCTGCCGGCGACCGGTTCACTCATCGGCACTTTCCGCGCACCGACCGACCTGTTTGCCGCCAAACCCGATCTGGTCGTGATCGAATACGCGGTCAACGAAGGTGCCGATCACAGTTCGCAAGAATCGACCGAAGCGTTGATCCGCAACGCGTTTGCGCTCGAAAACGATCCGGCAGTCATGTTGTTGTTTATGGCTACCAAAGGCGGTAACGGTTGGAACTCACAAGACGGCAAAGCCGAACTCGGCCGGTACTACGATCTGCCGATGATCAGCTGGGCAGACGGAGTTCGACGCGCGTTTGCTCTGGGACTTGCCACGCCAGACGATTTCGACGCCGACGGCACCCACCCGAACAAAAACGGACATGCCGCCGTCAGTCAGTTTATCATCAACTATCTCGAGCAGGTGTACGCCTCGCTCGATACCGCGCCGACCGAAACGCCGGCCGTTCCCGAACCGTTATACAGCGACGATCTGCGGTACGTAAAAGCGTTGTCGTCCGCTAATTTTGCGCCGTCATCGCTCGGCAGTTTCTTGATCAGCGATAACGCCTGCATGTATGAACAGTTTAAACAAGGATGGACGGTCAACGGCGGCAGCGAACCGTTTGTGTTCGAATGCGAGGCCAAACGGGTATATATCCCGTACCAACGGTCCACCTCGTCCAACGGCGTGGTACAAGTAACGGTCAACGGCGTTCCGGTCAAACTGCTCGAAGCCAAAGCCGCCTCGTATAACCAACTCGGCGCGGCGCTGGTGTTTGAATCGGATACCACGAAAAAGGTGACCGTCGAACTCAAGCTCGTCAGCGGTTCGTCGTTCCAACTGTCCGGCATCTGGCTGGCTTATTGATCGGATACCTTAACCGATAACGTAAACCCCCTGCGGAAACGCCGCAGGGGGTTGTTGTGTTTGTCGACGGTTGCGATACGCCGGCAAACGTGGTATACTGTGGTTTGTAAAAGACGTTTCCACCGGAAAGGATGATACAGATGAAGATTTTGATGATCAACGGCAGTCCACGCGCCAACAGCAACACCGGTATTGCCCTGTCGGAAATGGCACAGGTGTTTGCCAAACACGGGATCGATACCGAAATCGTACAGGTCGGTGGCGAAGAGATTCGCGGTTGTTTGGGATGTGGCTACTGTTTTAAAAACGGCCGTTGCGTCATCGACGATCTCGTCAACCAACTCGCCGAAAAGTTTGAGGCGTGTGACGGATTGGTGATCGGCAGTCCGGTCTATTATGCCGCCGCCAACGGCACGTTGGTCTCGTTGCTCGACCGCCTGTTTTACAGTACGCCGTTCAACAAAACCATGAAAGTCGGTGCGGCAGTCGCGGTCGCACGGCGCGGCGGTTGTTCCGCCACCTTTGATCAACTCAACAAATATTTCACCATCGCCGGCATGCCGGTCGCGTCCAGCCAGTACTGGAACAGCGTACACGGCCGCAAGGTAGGGGAGGCGTCCGCCGACGCCGAAGGCCTGCAAACCATGCGCACCCTGGCCGAAAACATGGCGTTTTTGGTCAAAAGCATTGCACTCGGCAAACAAGCCTTTGGCCTGCCCGAAAAAGAGCCCTGGCAGATGACCAACTTTATCCGCTGATTCATTAAAAAAGCGTCTGACGCTTTTTGCGACAGACGCTTTTTTGGCACCCCCTGCGAGAATCGAACTCACAACGGCCCCTTAGGAGGGGGCTGTTCATACGGCGAAGCCGTATCAAGGTTCTCTCAGCCGTCCGGGACCCTTTGTCCCGGAGACGGCGTGAGGTTCTTATATCCATTTAACGAAACAAGCCGCCCCTCGATGGGCCGGCTTGTTTTCTTTTGGCACCCCCTGCGAGAATCGAACTCACAACGGCCCCTTAGGAGGGGGCTGTTATATCCATTTAACTAAAGGGGCGTTTACGCGTATCAGTATACCGCAACCCTCTACCGCTTGTCAATAAACACCGGTTGACAAAATAGGCGTTCATGGTATAATATTCACGGAATTGCGCGCAGCTTTTTGGGCTGACGCCAAGTTTTGAAAACGAGGTGACTTTTATGAAACGCGTCATTACCTACGGTACGTTTGACCTGCTTCATTACGGACACATCAACCTGCTTAAACGCGCGAAAGCGCTTGGTGATTATTTGATCGTGGTGCTCTCGACCGACGAGTTTAACTGGAACGAGAAACAGAAAAAATGCTATTTCTCGTACGAGAAACGCAAAATGTTGCTCGAAGCGATCCGGTACGTCGATCTGGTCATTCCGGAAGAATCGTGGGACCAAAAACGGTCGGACGTCAAAGAATACCACATCGACACCTTCGTCATGGGCGACGATTGGAGAGGCAAGTTTGATTTCCTGTCCGATCTGTGCGAAGTGGTATATCTCGAGCGTACCCCCGAAATCTCCACCACCCAAATCAAACAGGATCTGAAATGATCGAACACAACCTGCCGCCGGATTTTCGCGAATTCGGCGGCTTTTTCTTTCCGTTTACAGGGATTACCAACAGAAAATGGTTGCCTTTTACGCGCTTTTGCCTTATAATGGATGATAACAGAGATCCCTTTCATCCTAAGGAGGTTATTTTATGTCTATTCGCAAACTCGGCGCGTTATTGTGCGCGGTTCTGATGATCGTAACCTGTGTCGGTTGCGCACCCGAACCCGTTAACGTCGACAAGGACAAGCTCACCTTAGCTACCACTACCACTACGACCACGCGGCCGATTGTTCAAGACGGAACCTATAACCCTCTGACCGGTGAATACGATATTACTGATGGGGCCGGCACCCGTCCGGTCGCGTTGATGATCGGTAACAACGATAAATCCCGTCCGCAATACGGCATCGACCAAGCCGACCTGATCGTCGAAATGGAAACCGAAGGCGGCATCACCCGTTTGATGGCGGTGTTTACCGGCGCCGAACAAATACCGGCTCAGATCGGGCCGAACCGTAGCGCACGTACCCCGTTTGTCAAGATCGCCACCGCGTTGGACGCGATCTATTCGCATGCCGGCGGCAGTGAACCGGCCAAAGCGTTGCTCGCGACCAAGATCATCGACGAAATCGATGCGTTGGGCTATGACGGCACGGCCTATTGGCGCGATGCCGGTCTGCGCGCCAGCAAAGGGTTGGAATACAGTATGATGACCAGTGGCGAAAACATCGCCGGCATCATCCAAAAACAAGGGTTCCGCACCACGACCGACCGGTTACCGCCGTATGACTTTGCTACCCCGATCGGCACCAACGCCGGCGAAAAGGTTCAGGTCAAGTTCTCAACGGCGCAAACCATCTCGTTTGTCTACAACGCCGAAACCGGTACCTACACCAAATCCAACGGCACCCTCGCCAACGGATCCGAACATACCACCGCCGACGGCGGCGTGATTACCGCGAAAAACATCTTCGTTATCTACGCGAAGAAAGTGTCCGAAGGCAACGGCATCACCATCAGTTTTGATTTCGATAAAGGCGGTGCCGGCTGTGCGATCTCCGGCGGTAAAAGCCGCGAAATCACCTGGGAAATGTCCAACGACGGCCTGATCTTCCGCGAACAGAACGGTTCGGTCGCGGCGGCCGCTCCCGGCAAATCCTACATCTGCGTTGTCAGCAATGCGGTCAAGAATCCGCTGGTCCTGGAATAATCCACACATAAAAAAGCACCCTCGATCTCGGTCGAGGGTGCTTTTTTATGCGGTTATATCATTCGGTATCGGTGATCACCGCGGTCAGATCGTCTACGGTACACAGCGTATTCAAATACACGTGTCCCACCTTGCTTTGATCGCACAACAAATAGGTCTCGCGCGCTTGTTTCATCATGATCCGGCGAATGTTATTCTCCATGATCGACGAATCGGTCACGCGCCCGTCTTCACCCAATCCCCGACAGGAGAAAAACGCCGCATCGGCGTTATACCGCGCGAGCGTGCGCTCGGCATCCGGCCCAATATATGAATAGGATTCCACCGCCATTTCGCCCCCGATACACAAGGTTCGTACCCCCATCGTCGCTAGTTCGAGTGCGGTTTTCGCCCCCGACGTGATAACAAACACATTTTTGCGATCACGCAGATACGGCACCAAACACCGCGCCGACGTCGACGCGTCCAACATGATCACCTGTCCGTCCCGAATCAACGAAGCCGCCTGCCGGGCCATGGTATGTTTCGCCGCCGCGTTTTCGATATCCCGGATCGCCATCGGCACCCGTCGGTCGGGCGCACTCGCTCTCAGCGATACCCGGCCGCGCCGCCACTCCACCCAGTTTTTCTCTTTCAGTTGCAACAGATCTCGCCGCACCGTCGGTTCGCTGATAAACAACCGCCGCGCCAACTGCGCCACCGTTTGTTCGCCGTCCGCCAACACGCGCAGATACTGTTCTTCCCGTTGATAAATCGACATGCGATCACCTTTCAATCATCTTTTGAGGTTATTATAATCAAAAAACGATTGTTTTGTCAATGTTTTGATAAGTTCTTGACGAATTTGAGCGAACGCGTATAATGAAGATAGATTCTCGAAAGGTGGTCTTTTGTATGGGTTTAGACGTATTATATAACATGAACGGACGGGTTTGTGCTTGTGGCAAAACCCACGTGTTACCGGTCAAACATATTGAGGTGGGCAAGGGCGTTGTGGCGAAATTGCCGGCCTTGGCCAAAGAATACGGCGCGACCAAGGTGTTTGTGTTGTCGGATATCAACACCTATCGCGTAGCAGGGGAAACGGTCTGCCGTTTGCTGGAACAAAACGGCATCGCGTACACCTCGTATTCGTTACAGGAAAACCAACCCGAACCCGATGAAAAAAGCGTCGGTTCGGTGATCATGCATTACGATGTCGCCTGTGATCTGATCGTTACGGTGGGATCGGGCGTGCTCAACGATATCGGCAAGATCGTCAGCGCGATTTCGGGCAAACCGTATTTCGTGGTCGGCACCGCGCCGTCGATGGACGGGTACGCGTCGGGTTCGTCGTCGATGACGCGTGACGGGCTCAAAATGTCGCTGAATTCCCGTTGCCCGGACGTCGTTATCGGGGACACCGATATTTTGGCCACCGCACCCGACCACATGCTCAAATCGGGGTTGGGGGATATGCTGGCGAAGTACGTCAGTATCTGCGAATGGCGCATCGCGCATCTGCTGATCGGCGAATATTATTGTGAAGAGGTCGCCGACCTGGTTCGCTTGGCGCTCAAACGCTGCGTCGACAACGCCGACGGGTTGCTCAAACGGGACGAAGCCGCCCTCGCGTCCGTGTTCGAAGGGCTTGTCATCGGCGGCGTGGCCATGGCCTATGCCGGTCTGTCGCGTCCGGCCTCGGGTGTCGAACACTATTTCTCCCACGTGTGGGATATGCGCGGCACCTCGTTCGGTACGAAGGTGGATCTGCACGGCATTCAATGCGCGATCGGCACCCTGCTCGCGGCCCAGTTGTACGAACGCATCCGCACCATCACGCCGGACAAGGAAAAAGCGCTCGCTTTTGCAAAATCGTTTGACGTAGAAGCATGGCACCGCGACCTGCACGAATTTCTCGGCGAAGGGGCGGTCAGCATGATCGCGTTGGAGAAAAAAGAGAAGAAATACGACGTCGAGCGCCACGCGGCGCGGTTGGATCGCATCCTCGAACATTGGAACGATATTTTGGCGATCATCGACGAAGAACTGCCGTCGGCGGCGGATATTGCGGCGTTGTTGGATGTGATTCAAGCGCCGAAAACCATGGCCGAAGCCGGTTTGGACGATTCGGTCCTGCCGATGACCTGGAAATCCACCAAAGATATCCGCGACAAATACGTGTTGTCCCGCCTGGCGTGGGACCTCGGCATCCTCGACGAACTGGCGCCGGTTGCCGGTTCAACCCCGTGGATGTAATTATCGTCTGTTAATGTATAAAACGCCCCCGTTGCCAATGGTAACGGGGGCGTTTTGCGTCTTGCAATCGCGATAAGGGATATGGTATAATAATCAAAACCGATGTAACGGAGGTTCTGTTATGAAAAAAGAATTGAGTATACAACTGTGGAACGTGCGTGATCACATGAAAGATCCGGCGCAAACCGCCGAAACCTTTAAGGCGCTCGCGTCCTACGGCTTTACCGGCATTCAAACCTACGACGCGCCGGCCGATCCGGACGGGTTTGCCGCCATGGCGCGCGAAGCCGGCTTACAGGTCATCGGCACCCACGTGGATATCAGCGTTTTGAAAGATGTCGACCGCGCGGTCGCGATGCATAAAACCCTCGGCACCACCAATGCCGGCGTCGGCAACCTGCCGAACATGTGGAGTTTCAAACTCACGCCGGCCGACGTGGCAAATTTCATCGACGACGCCAACAAGGCCGCCGAACAACTCGCTAAACACGGGTTGCGGTTCACCTATCACCACCACGCGTACGAATTCGCCAAGATCGACGGGCAAAACACCATCATGGATCTGTTGCTTAAAGAACTCGATCCGAAAAACACCGCTTTTGTGCTCGATACCTATTGGTTACAACTCGGGGGCGCGGATATTTTGGAATGGATCGACAAGGCGGCCGGCCGGTTGGATATCCTGCACCTGAAAGATCTGTGTATTCCGTTCAATACCAACGGCGCGCAAGTCACCGAACTCGGTGCCGGCAACCTGGATTTCCAAAAGATCGTTGCCGCGGCCGAAAAAGCCGGCGTCACCGACCTGTGCTACGAACAGGACGGCAACTTTGCGGTGGATGCGCTGGCGAGTGCCAAACAATCCGCCGACTATTTCTATCAACATCTGGTATAATCGTTTTCATAAACAAAGCCGTGTGTCGATTGACACACGGCTTTTGGTTATCTCTTTTCCAGTACGATCAGTTGCCGTTCCGGCGGTCGGTCGCCGTCACGCGGCAAACGGGGAAGGGTAAAGGTGACGGTATCCACCCATCGGCCGCCGTGTTTGGCGATCGTTTTGGCGGCGGCTTCGGTCTCAGCGGTTCCGTCCGGCCCTTTCATCGCGATGGCTTTGCCGCCGCGCTTGACAAAGGGGAGCAGGTATCCGGCCAACTTTTCCATCGCCGCCACCGCACGGGCGGTCGCGATATCAAATTGTCCTTTAAACGCGGCTTGTTTGCCGGCTTCTTCGGCACGCGCATGGATCCGTTCGGCTTTGACGCCGGTTTCGCGACACACCGTTTCCAAAAACACCAACCGCTTGTTCAAACTGTCCAACAAGGTCAGTTCGATATCCGGCCGCAAGATCGCGAGTGGCACGCCCGGAAACCCGGCGCCGGTCCCGACGTCGATCATCTTAAACGGCCCTTTCGGCAATACCGTCGCGACCGTCAAACTGTCGAGAAAATGTTTCACCAACACCTCTTCGGGTTCTTTGATGGCGGTCAGGTTCATTTTTTGGTTCCATTCGGCCAACAACGCGGCGTAAATATCCATCTTGTTCGCCGTTTCCTCGGTCAACGGCACGCCGAAATCGGCAGCCAGTTGTTGTAATCGTTTGGTATCGATCATGGTTATCTCCCTTGTCCCAAAAATACGATCAGCACCGACACGTCCGCCGGACTGACACCGCTGATTCGCGAGGCTTGTCCCAGATTGCGCGGCCGAATCTTGTTGAGTTTTTCCTGCGCCTCTTTACGCAATCCGGTCACGGTGGTATAGTCGAGATCGTCCGGCAACAACCGGTTTTCCAACCGACGCATCTCGTCAACGTCACTTTGTTGACGGCGGATATAGCCGGCATATTTCAGTTCCACTTCCACCTGTTGGATCACCAACGAATCCAGTGCCGGCCGGTCGGGATCCACCGGCGCGAGATTCGCATAGTTCAGTTGCGGCCGACACAACAGATCGCTCAACCGCACCCCGGTACTGACCGGTGTAGTCCCGCACGCGACCAACAGGTCGTTGAGTTGATCGGTGGGGGAAAGCACCGTGCGTTTTAACCGGTCAAGTTCCTCTTTCTTTTGCGTTTGTCGCGCGCAAAACCGTTCCCACCGAAGGTCATCCACCAACCCGACCTTGCGGCCGATCGGCGTCAACCGTTCGTCGGCGTTATCTTGTCGTAAAATCAACCGGTATTCCGACCGCGACGTCATCATCCGGTAGGGATCGGCACATCCTTTCGTCACGAGATCGTCCACCAACGTGCCGGTATACCCGTCCGCGCGATCGAGAA
This sequence comes from Acutalibacteraceae bacterium, assembly GCA_045544455.1. GTDB lineage: Bacteria > Bacillota > Clostridia > Oscillospirales > Acutalibacteraceae > JAZPYZ01. The sequence continues at coordinate 70,345 of JAZPYZ010000022.1, forward strand.
TCATCGGTTCTTTCCCTTGCAGTTTCAACGCGGCGTTGATCCCGGCGACCAACCCTTGGGCCGCCGCCTCTTCGTATCCGGAACTGCCGTTAAACTGGCCGGCGCCATACAGCCCCTCGATCTCTTTAAATTCCAAGGTCGCACGCAGTTGCAATGGATCACAGCAATCGTACTCGATCGCGTATGCCGGCCGCATCACCTGCACGTGTTCCAATCCCGGAATGGTATGTAAAAACGCCAGTTGAATGTCTTCCGGCAACGACGAAGACAACCCTTGCAGATACATCTCGTCGGTTTTTTCGCCGCACGGTTCGATAAACACCTGGTGCCGGGGTTTGTCGGCAAACCGCACGATTTTATCTTCAATACTCGGACAATACCGCGGCCCGATCCCTTCGATGTCGCCGCCGTATAGGGGAGAGCGGTGCAGATTTTGCAAAATGATCTCTTTGGTCTGCTCGTTGGTCCAGGTAATGTAACAGTCGCTTTTATTTTGTGGGGCGGTGGTCGTTTCAAACGAGAACGGCGTCACCGGTTCTTCGCCGGGTTGGCGTTCCAACCCTTCGAAATTCACACTCGACCGCAGCACGCGCGGCGGCGTTCCGGTCTTAAACCGGCGCATCGCCACGCCCATCTGTTCGAGCGATGCGGTTAACGAATTCGCGGCAAACATCCCGTCGGGACCGCCGTCATAATGCACGTCTCCCACAAAAATACGACCGCGTAAAAAGGTGCCGGTCGCGAGGATCACGGCTTTGGCGGCGTATTGCGCTTGCAGTTGGGTAGAGAGCAAAAACCGGCCGTCGTCCATCCGTTCGATGGCGGTGATCTCGGCTTGCCGCAACATCAACCGATCAGTGGTTTCCAACACGTGTTTCATATACGCGGCGTATTCGCGGCGATCGATCTGCGCGCGCAACGAATGAACCGCCGGCCCTTTGCCGCGGTTTAACATACGCGATTGTAGCATGGTTGCGTCGGCCGCCAACCCCATTTCGCCACCGAGCGCATCGATCTCGCGCACCAGATGGCCTTTGGCGGTACCGCCGATACACGGGTTACACGGCATGTTGCCGACACAGTCTAAGTTGATCGCGAAAATCGCGGTTTCACAACCCAGACGAGCGGCGGCAAGCGCCGCTTCGATCCCGGCATGGCCGGCACCGATCACCGCTACGTCATAGTCTCCGGCTAAAAATTTCATAAGCGTTGTTCCTTCGTCTTTAACAAGAAAATCGGGCGGAATTTCCATTCCGCCCGATTCGAATTACAGGTCAATGCGTCCGTACAACGTGGCGGAAGTTTCTTTTTCCGACTCGGTTCGAGACGGCGGCGTGATATCTTCGGCCGTCGGCAACGGATTGCTGCGCGGCACAAATTCGCGCACCTGCCGTACCGGACGCGAGATGATCACATCTTCGTCACGACGGCCGCCGCGTTTACCGCTTTGGTCACGGCGTTTACCGTTCGAACGCTTGTTGCGCGCCGGACGGGACGAGGTCGGTACGTCTTTGCCGACTTCGCTATCGGTTTCCAACCCGATCACCACACGGCGATACGGTTCGTTCCCGACACTCCACGACGTCACCCCTTCGACCTCCTGGATCGTGGTATGGATGATCCGGCGTTCATACGGACTCATCGGCTCCAGGGTGGAACGGCGGTGATTTTTCATCACTTGATTGCCAATACGTTTGGCCAGATCCACCAACGCTTTGCGGCGTTTTTCGCGGTAGTTGCCGACATCCAGCGTCACCCGATAATAGGATTCGCCTTGTCGGTTCGCGACCAGACTGGTCAGATACTGCAACGCATCCAACGTGTCGCCGCGCCGGCCGATGATAAAGCCCAAATGCTCACCTTCGATGGTGATGGTGCATCCGCCGTCGGTTTCTTCGACGTGGAATTCCACGTCGCTTTTCCCAAACGCCGCCAGGATCTCTTTCAGATACGCCACGGCCGCGCCGGCAGGGGACAGGTCCGCTTTCACGGTCGCGCGCACGATCGCGTCACAACCGCCAAACAAACCAAGCGCTTTTTTCTGCGGTTCTTGCAACACTTCAAACGAGAGTTGCTCTTCCGGCACGCCGAGTGCTTCTGCGGCCGCCGCTTTCGCTTCCTCAATGGTGGAAGCCTCTTTTACGATTTCGTTTGCCAACTTTCGGTTCATTCCTTTCCTTCATCGGTTTGATCGATGATATTTGCATCCTCCGATGAAGTAGGCGTAGTGTCGGAGAGGTTGCTTTCTTCAGGTTTCGGTTCGGCCGGTTTGGCCGCTTTTTTGGTGGGTTTTTTCCCTTTCGCGGCGGCTTCGTTATTAAGTTTCGCTATCTCGCGTTGTTCTCTGGCGCGCGATTCGGCCAACCGTTTTTTGTCTTCGCGTTTTTGACGGCGGCGTTCTTCGTACTCGACCTCCGCTTGTGCCCGAATCTTCGCCGGGTTATAGATCGTGTTCAAAATCACCGTCTGTATCAACGCTAACACGTTGGAGAATATCCAGTAAATGCCTACGCCGCCCGGCACTGTAAAGGTGATATACAGCGAGAACAACGGCATCATACCCACCATCATAAAGGTGGTGCAACCTTGGCCGGGTTGGCCGGGTTGCGTCATGGCGTTGTTGAATTTCATCGAGATCATCGAGGTCATCAGCGCGGTCAACGCTGAAACGATCGGCAACAACCACAACCAGTTGGGTGTCCACCCTTTATAGTTCGGGTTTTCGAGCAACGTGCCGCCGAAGAAATTGAATTCGTCGCGGATCTCGATCATGTCGTTATAATAATCGTTGGCGGTTTTGTCGCCCAACACGTCGGTCCCCAGTTCGTCGATCGCCGCGATCACGTCATCGCGGTTCTTTTCCAAACCTTGTAACATCCGCAGTTCCCGGTAATACGAACCGGCTGCAAATTGTTTTTGGATCTTGGTATCCTCGGTGTTTTCCTGCACAACGGTAATGCTCGCTTCGATCACCGGTTCGGGCATACGCACCAGATGAGTAACCGGTTTATAAATCACCGCGATCACGCCGAACAAGACCAGCATCGTCACCAACATCGGCATACAACCGCCGGTCGGGCTAACGCCTTCTTTTTCGTACAGTTTCATCTGCTTTTCTTGCAGTTTTTTCGGATCTTGCGCATATTTTTTCTGCAACCGTTCCAACCGCGGCGCCAGTTTCGCGCGGTCGGCCGTTGTTTTTTGTTGTTTCAGCGACAACGGGAACGACAACAGTTTTACTAAAAAGGTAAATAACAAGATCGATACAAAATAGTTCGGAACGACTTGATAGATCGCCCAAAGCACCCACCCAAGCGGTACGGCTATGATCTCAAAAATCGCGTTCATAGTCCGGAACATCCTCCTTTTTTTCGCCGGTCGGCGAACGTTATCGCGCCCATCGCGCGTACATATCCTACATTATGATTTGGTTTGGTCCCGTTCGGGCACCGGATCGTATCCATATCCGCCCCACGGGTTACACCGGGCAATGCGTTTGATCGCCAACCAGCCGCCTTTGATCGCACCAAACCGGTCGATCGCTTCGATCGCGTATTGCGAACAGGTCGGCAGGTACCGGCATTTTGCCCCCGAAAGCGGCGAAATATACCGTTGATACACCCTCACCAAACCGATCAACAACCGTTTCATCGCAACACCCCGCCGTGTTCCAACTGTTTGCGCATCACCTTGCAGATATCGGTACTTTTCGCGGAAAAAGTCCGCACCCGGGCCACAAACACGATATCCCAACCGCCTTGAATTTCCGGCAACAGTTGTTGATACGCGGCGCGGATCACCCGGCGACAACGGTTGCGTTGCACCGCTTTGCCGACCTTTTTACCGGCGGTGATCCCCACCCGGGGATAGCCAAACCGATTTTTCCGCAGATAGGTCACCAAACAGGGGTGCACCTGCGATTTACCGCGATAATACAAGGTCTTGAACTCTTTGTTCAACCGCAGTACCGCCGGTTTTGCCATGTCGGTTACCCCCTATTTTTAAAATGCACCAACCGACCGTACCCCCATTTGGAGCACAGTCGGATGAATGGTTGTTATATGCACCGTGTCACTCACAAAAAAAAGCCACACGATGGTGGCCTTTTTTAATGAGTCAGGCGTTTTCTTCCTTTTGCCCGTCTGCGAGCCAACACTTTGCGGCCGTTAGCGGTCGCCATTCTCTTGCGGAACCCATGTTCCATTTTACGATGCCGTTTCTTCGGCTGATAGGTACGAAACATCCGACATCCTCCTTTCACTGCGTGAAACCACTCACGCCGAACCTTGCGAGTAATCATTATATACTATCCTCGCCTCATAAGTCAACACCAAATCGCGTATTTTCTCAATTTTTTCTCGTCTTGTGGTTGTCCTTTCCCTTCAACCACAAGATGTTGATTTTCGCCGATTTTTGGCCGAAAAGACGCCGAAATTTCTCTTTTGCGTTCTATATACCCTATTTCGCGTTTTCCACCGTTTTGGAAATTTTGAAAAAAATCTCGTAAAATCGAAAAGAAAGCATTGTAAAGCAAAAAAATATATGATATGATATATATACATATTATTATATCTATCTATATTAGTTAGTATATAAGGGAGAAACGTTATGGAAACCATCAACGAAGCATGGGCCGGTATTCTGTCCTATCTTCACCAACTCGCCGACATCAGCGAAGTCGGATTCGATACGTGGTTAAAATGTATCGAGCCGAAAAATATCGATAACGGCGAACTCGTGTTGTTTGTGCAGACCCAGTTCCAGAAAAAAATGGTGAGCGAGCATTATGCCAGCCGTATCACCGAAGCATGTGAACATATTCTCGGCATTCCGCTGGACGTGTGTATTCTCGCCGGCGACGAAATGGTCGATCCCGGTGACACCGAGGTGAACGAATCGACCATCATGTTCGACCAAATCAGCGAATTTGGAACCAGAGAAGAAGATTATCAATATTCGTTCGATAATTTTATTGTCGGTTCGTCCAACCGATATGCGCACGCCGCCGCACAGGCGGTCGCCAACAAACCGGCCGGCGATCATAACCCGTTGTTCATCTACGGCGGTTCCGGGTTAGGTAAAACCCACCTGCTGTACGCGATCTGTAACGAGATCCGCCGCAAGATGCCGCACATGCGGATCTTGTATACCAAAGGTGAACTGTTGACCAACGAATTGATCGAAGCGTTGCGTACCCATTCCACCGCCGATTTCCGGTCAAAATATCGGCAGGTCGATATCCTGCTGGTGGACGATATCCAGTTTATCGCCGGTAAGGTCGCCACCCAGGAAGAATTCTTCCATACCTTCGACGCGTTGTATCAAGCCAATAAACAGATCGTGCTGGTTTCCGACCGGCCGCCGAACGAAATTGCTACGTTGGAAGAACGGTTGCGCAGTCGGTTCGTATCGGGCGTTACCGCGGATATTCAGCCGCCGGATTACGAAACCCGTGTCGCGATCATTAAACGGAAAGCCAATCTGTTGAATTTCGATATTGGCGACAATATCTGCGAATATCTGGCCGATCAACTTAAAGGCAACGTGCGGCAACTCGAAGGTGCGGTCAAAAGTTTGCGCGCCCAGTGCTTGCTCTACGGCGAAACGCCGACGTTGTTCTACGCTCAAAACGCGATCCGCGATATTCGCAACGCCAACCAATCGGTTCCGATCACGGTGGACGGTATCATCGAAGAGGTTGCCCGCACCATGAACGTTACGGCAGACGATATTCGTTCGCAAAAACGCTCGGCGCCTATTTCCAAGGCGCGCCAGGTGGCGGAATACGTGGTCAGGGAGATCACCGGCCTGTCGATGGAAGATATCGGCAAACATTTCAGCGGCCGCGATCACACCACCGTGTTGTACGCGATCCGTGAGGTCGAAAAGAACATGGAAAAAGACGCTACCTTTAAAGGGTTGATCAACGATATCATTAAAAATATCCGTTCAAAATAGTGTAAAATTTTTTTGTGGTGTGTGATACGCCACATTCCACCGGGATTACACCGATATTACACCGCTTCTTCACTGTGTTTTTTTCACTTTTAAACTGTTTTTGGTGGATTATTTGATGTGCATCCCACCCTTTTTTACACGAACTTTTTCACACGTTTTAAACCCTTTTTAAACCTTGTCCACAACGGTAAGACGGCGCTAAAATCTTTCCAGTTTTTTACCCATTTTACCCACCGTTATTTTCACGCTGTTCTTTGCCTATAAAACCGCTTGTGGCAAGCCTTTGCGCAGTTTTCCGCGGTTTTCACCGCCTCTACTACTGCTACTACTATATATAAATAAATGTTTGTTATAAATTAGAAAAAAGGAAGATGACAGATGCTTAATATTCGTTGTGACCAACAGTTACTGATCGAAGCGGTCGGTAACGTGCAACGCGCCGTTACGAATCATTCCAACATTCCGGCGCTCGAGGGCATTTTACTGCGCGCATCGGGTGACTCGTTGTATCTGGCCGGGTATGATCTCGATATGATGGGAATCACCACCACCATCGAAGCCGACGTAATCGAAGCCGGCGAAATTGTGCTCAATGCCCGGTTATTTGGTGAGATCGTTCGTAAATTACCGGAAGGAATCGTTTCGTTGCAATGCAGTGAGAAAAACGTTACCAAGATTCGCTGTTCCGCGAGTGAATTCTCAATTACCGGTATCAGCGCGTCGGATTATCCGGAAATACCGTCGGTCGACGACGGTATTTCGATCGTGTTACAACAAGACGTGTTGCGCACCATGATCCGTCAAACCTTGTTCTGCGTGGCACAGGTGGATGCCGCGCGTCCGGTCCATACCGGTACTTTGTTTGAAATTGAAGATGGAGAACTGCGTTTGGTGTCGGTCGACGGATCGCGTTTAGCGATGTGCACCGAAAAGATACAATCGGCCGAAACGATGAAATTCGTCGTGCCGGGACGCACCTTGTCCGAAGTATTGAAATTACTCAGCGACGATAAAGCGCCGATGTCGTTGGCGGTCGGTCGTCGTCACGTGGTACTCGAAATCGGCGGTTATGCCGTAATTTCCCGTTTGCTCGACGGTGAATTTTTGCAATATCAACGCATTATTCAACAAGAATCCACCACCGAAATTACGGTGAAAACCCGTTCGTTCATTCAAGGGGTAGATCGGGCATCGTTGGTAATCAACGATCGGATGAAATCGCCGTTGATCTGCGATTTTGGCGATCAAAAAATAAAGATCACCTGTACCACGCAACTCGGTTCGGCCAGCGATACCGTGCCGGCGATGATCGACGGTGTCAGCGAAGAAATGGGCTTTAACAGCCGATATCTGCTCGACGCGTTGAAGAACACCGAATGCGACGAAGTAAAGATCGAACTCAACGGCCCGCTTTCGCCGATGAAGATTCGCCCGAAAGACGGCAACAGTTTCTTATTCTTAGTGTTGCCGGTCCGTTTAAAAAAATAACAATATCCACTAAACAGAGTGACGTATATGAATAACATCAAAATTCAAACCGAATATATTCGGCTGGATGCGTTATTAAAACTTACCGGTTTGGCCGATACCGGCGGTATGGCCAAACAGATGATCCAGTCGGGGGACGTGTTGGTGAACGGCGACGTGTGTTTGCTGCGCGGAAAAAAGATCCGCCAAGGAGACACGGTTTGTCTGACGGCACAACCCGATACCGTGTGGACGGTGACAGAGCATGCGGATTGATCAATTGGACGTTCAGCGGTATCGCAACCTGACCGACGTGTCGATCGAAGCAGCCGAAGGCGTAAACATTCTGTACGGCGATAACGCACAGGGAAAAACTAATTTGATCGAAGCGATTTGGTTGTTTACCGGCGGTCGCAGTTTTCGCGGTGCCAAAGATAAAGAATTGATTCCGCATGGGGTAGAATCGGCGTCGATTTCGATGGCGTTTTACGCGCAAGAACGGGATCAAACGGCCAAAATCGAGATCGTTGGACGGCGCAAAGCCACCTTAAACGGGGTATCGCTTGCGTCAGCAACCGGTTTGGCCGGTCGGTTTTGTGCGGTGGTGTTTTCGCCGGCTCATTTAAGTTTAACCGAAGACGGGCCGGCCGAACGCCGCCGGTTTATCGATACCGCGTACTGTCAACTGCGTCCGGCATATATCAAGATATTAAATGAATATCAAAAGACGTTGGTACAACGCAACGCGCTGTTAAAAGAGCGTCGCGCGATCGACGAAGATCTGTTGGACGTGTTTGACGACCGGTTAGCCGAAGCCGGAATTCGCGTGATGGCGGCCAGAACGGCGTTTATCAAAAAACTCGCGCCCATGGCGGCCGAACGGCACGCCGGTATGTCGGGGGATAAAGAACAGTTGACCTTGGTATACGAACCGACGGCCGACGGGTGTTGCAAAGAAGCGATGTTAGCAAGTTTGCGTGCCGCACGCGCGGCAGATATCGCGGCCGGATTTACTACGGTCGGACCGCACCGGGACGAACTCAACGTCGACATTAACGGCCAATCGGTGCGCCGGTTTGGATCACAAGGGCAAAAACGGTCGGCGGTGTTGTCGATGAAATTGGCCGAAGCCGCTTTGCTCGAAGAGGTGATCGGGGAACCGCCCATCATTTTATTGGACGACGTGATGAGTGAACTGGATCCGTTTCGTCAACAGTATTTAGTAGAACATATAGAAAACCGGCAGGTGTTTATTACCTGTTGTGATCCCGATTCGGTGAACCGGTTCGGGCAAAAATATTTTGCCGTACGGGACGGGAAGGTAGAAACGAAATAAACGAGGGGGCGAAACGATGTATTTACACGTCGGACAAGACATGGTCGTGCCGGCAAATATCATCGTCGGGATTTTCGATATTGAAAACACCACCACCTCAAAATTCACCAGACAGTTTTTAGCGGACGCCGAAAAGGGGAAAAGGGTGATCAACGTGTCGGACGATCTGCCGAAATCGTTTGTCGTCTGTATGGAACCCGACGGCACCGAAACGGTATACATTTCGCAAATTTCGGCCGCCACCTTACATAAACGTATGGGATTTATCGATAAGTTATCGACCAATGGATAAACGGAGGAACAAACCATGAGTGATTTTGAAAAAAATCAGGAAATTCAAGAAGAGGAGATCGTTCGTGCCGACGAGAACACCGCCTATGACGGTAGTCAGATCCAGGTGCTCGAAGGGTTAGAAGCGGTACGCAAACGCCCCGGTATGTATATCGGATCGACCGGTCCGCGCGGTCTGCACCACTTGGTGTATGAAATCGTCGACAACTCCATCGACGAAGCGCTTGCCGGTTATTGCGACCGTATCGAAGTCGAGATTCTGCCGGGGGACATCATCTCGGTCAAGGATAACGGGCGCGGTATTCCGGTCGATATGAACGAGAAACTGGGATTACCGGCCGTTACCGTGGTACTGACCGTGTTGCACGCCGGCGGTAAATTCGGCGGCAGCGGTTATAAGGTATCGGGCGGTCTGCACGGCGTTGGTTCGTCGGTCGTAAACGCCCTGTCCGAATGGTTGGAAGTCGAGATTTCACGTAACGGCAACGTCTACGCCCAACGGTTCGAACGCGGTACTCCGGTCAACGATCTGACCGTTATTGGTCCGTCGGATCACGACGGTACCCTCATTCGGTTTAAGGCCGATGCTCAGATCTTTACCGAAACCACCGAATACGAATGGGACGTATTGCAAAAACGGTTGCGTGAACAAGCGTTTCTCAACGCCGGTTTGTGCATCACCTTGACCGATAAACGCGACGCGGACAATATTCAAGAGGAAGAATACTGCTACGAAGGCGGTATCTCGTCGTTTGTCGAATTCATGAACAAAACGCGCGGCTTGCAACCGCTCCACACCGACGTCATTCACATCGCGATCAACGACGGCGACTCGATCGCCGAAGTGGCGATCCAATATAACGACAGTTATAACGAAAACATCGTGTCGTTTGCCAACAACATCCGTACTGTCGACGGCGGTACGCATGAAATGTCGTTCAAAAACGGGATCACCCGTATTCTCAACGAGTATGCACGTAAATACAACATGCTCAAAGACGGCGACGCCGCCTTGAAAGGCGACGACGTGCGGGAAGGGATCGCGGCGGTCATCAGTGTGAAATTGAAAGACGCCCAGTTTGAAGGGCAGACCAAAGCGAAACTCGGTAACACCGCGATGGGTACGTTGGTCACGGCGTTGCTTCGGGAAAAATTGGTACCGTTCCTGGATGAAAATCCGGCGGTGGCGAAAGCGATTTTGGAAAAAGCCATCAACGCGGCCCGCGTGCGGGAAGCCACCCAACGCGCGAAAGAAAACGCGCGGAAAAAACATGGGTTGGCGGCGACGCGTATGCCGGAAAAATTGGCGGATTGTATCTGGACCGATTCCGAGCGTACCGAACTGTATATCGTCGAAGGTGACTCGGCCGGCGGCTCGGCCATCCAAGGCCGTGACCGCAACTATCAAGCCATTTTGCCGTTGTGGGGCAAGATGCTCAACGTCGAAAAAGCCCGTATCGATAAAGTGTACGGCAACGATAAACTTACCCCGGTGGTGGTAGCACTCGGTTGCGGCATCGGGGAAGAATTCGACGTCAGTAAACTGCGTTACGGCAAGGTCATCATCATGGCGGATGCCGACGTCGACGGTGCGCACATCTGCACGCTGTTGCTTACCTTCTTCTTCCGGTACATGCGGCCGCTTATCGAAGAAGGCCACGTCTATATCGCCAAACCGCCGCTGTATAAGATCAGTAAAGGTAAACAGGTGCGGTATGCGTTCTCGGACGAAGAACGTGACCAATATATGGAAGAACTCGGTGGCAATACCGATATTCAACGGTATAAAGGTCTCGGTGAAATGGATCCCGAACAGTTGTGGGAAACCACGATGGATCCGGCGTTCCGCAGTATGTTGCGTGTCGATATCGAAGATGCCGAAGCCGCGGACGAAGCCATCACCATTTTGATGGGCGACAAGGTAGAACCGCGTCGTGATTTTATCGAAAAGAACGCCAAATACGTCTCGAATCTGGACGTATAAACGAGGTTAATCATTGGCAAGGAGGTTTGCCGGCGTGAAATCGGCGAAACGCCCGAAATTAAATAGTTTGTCGGCACACCGATTGAAACAGGATCGCGAAACTGCCGAGCAGATGCTCGCGCCATACCGGTTTGTGCCGTTTCGACCGGACGCCGATGCGCCCGGCACAGTGGCGCAACTGTTGTGTATGTCCGGCAGTACGCCGATGACGCTGGAACAATACCGGCGCGTATTCCGGCAAAAACGCATCATGGCCAACGTCATGCTTGCCGCCGTCGGCATCAGTTATCTGTTGTTGTTCGGATGGGTGCTGGGTTACGCGTGGGATCAGATCTCGCAACTGACCGGCGTGTTGTTGTATGCGATCGCCTTTATCGGCGCGATCACCCAGATTTCGCGGTACCGCGCGCGGTATCATCGCGGCCGGTACGAAGCCGCCCGTTGCAAAGGGGACGTGGCCGATGCGGTATTGGAAATTTATCAAGACCGTGCGGTTAAAACGTCGGATCGCGGACAAACGGTGATCCGGTTTGCGGATGCCGACGGGCTGTATGAATGGCGCGATATGATCTGTTTGCGGCACGGCCGCCACGTGATCGCGTGGCGTGCGGCCGATCTGACCGAAGCGCAGGTTGAACTGATTCGTAAACTACTGTATGCGCGGATCGACGAGTCGCGACGTGTGTTTTTCAGCCGGTTACAACCGCGCCGCGATATGGTGCGGCCGTTACCGGAGATTGTACCCCCGACCGAACAGGTACAGATGATTTTTCAACCGGCCACCACCGATAAGTGGAAAATCTGTCGCAAACAATGTTTCGAATGGATGGTATTGTTAGCGTGTGCAACGTTGGTAACGGTCTTGATCGTGGCCTCGTTGTTCGAGATCACCGGCGTGCATCTCATCGATATCGTGTTGTTTTTCGGCTTGTTTTATGCCGGTGCGGTCGGGTTGCTTTGGTTGCTCACGGTGATGGATTATCGGATTTCTCAACGCGATATTCCGGCGCTGCTTTCGGTTACCGATACCGGGATTGCGATCATGCGCAACGATATGACGGTGTTTTTCTTAAAACGGGATATACAATGGCGGTATACCGCCGGTGGCGTGTGGATCTTTGTTCCGCACGAAACCTTTTGGATCAGTTGGAACGATATTTCCGACGGGACGTTGTTACAGGCGATGTTGCCGCGTCCTCAAAGGACATATCATAAAGGAGATATAAACCATGGATGAACAACAAGTTTTACAAAACAAGGTGATAGCGGCCGATCTGGAAAAAGAGATGAAAAGTCGGTTTCTCGAATATTCCATGTCGGTTATCGTCGCGCGTGCGTTACCGGACGTGCGGGACGGCTTAAAGCCGGTTCACCGCCGTATTCTGTATACCATGCACGAAAACGGCTTGACTCCGGACAAAGCGTACCGCAAATGCGCCGATACCGTCGGTACGGTGCTCGGTCGGTACCATCCGCACGGTGACGCCTCGGTGTACGATGCGATGGCCCGTATGGCGCAGGATTTCTCGTTGCGGTACCCGATGGTCGATGGACACGGTAACTTCGGTTCGATCGACGGTCACCCGGCGGCAGCGTATCGGTATACCGAAGCGCGTATGTCGAAAATGTCGCTCGATATGCTCGCGGATATCGAGAAAGAAACGGTCGATTTCATCCCCAACTACGACGATCGGTTAAAAGAACCGGTGGTATTGCCGTCGCGATTCCCGAACCTGTTGGTAAACGGTTCGTCTGGTATTGCGGTCGGTATGGCCACCGAAATTCCGCCGCATAATCTCGGCGAAGTAACCGACGCCATCTGCCTGTTGATTGATAATCCGGACGCTCAACTCGGCCAGATCATGGAATGCATCAAAGGGCCGGATTTCCCGACCGGCGGTATCATCATGGGGTATGCCGGCATCCGTGCGGCATACGCAACCGGTCGTGGCCGGATCATCGTGCGCGCCCGCACCGAGATCGAAGAACAAGACAATGGGCATGCGCGGATCGTCATCACCGAGATCCCGTATAAAGTCAATAAACTCAACTTGGTGAAATCCATCATCGAACTGGTAGACGATAAACGGATCGAAGGGATTCGTGACGTGGTCGACCATTCCAGCCGAGAAGGTATGCGCGTGGTCATCGACTTGAAACGCGAAGCCAATGCGCAGGTGGTGCTTAACCAACTGTTTGCCTATACCCAAATGCAGGTGACGTTCGGCGCGATCATGTTGTCGTTGGTCGGCGGTGTGCCGAAGGTGCTGAACCTCAAACAGATGTTGGAAGAATACATCAAGTTCCAGGTAGAAGTCATCACCCGTCGGTGTCGGTTCGATCTGCGTAAAACGCAGGAACGCGCCCACATCATGGAAGCGCTGAAAACCGCCTGTGATTTCATCGATGAAGTCATCAGCATCATCCGCAAAGCGGCCGATATCCCGACCGCAAAAGCGAATTTGATGGAACGCTTTTCGTTCGACGACGTGCAAGCCGACGCAATCGTTAAGATGCAACTCGGTAAATTGGCCGGTCTGGAACGCAAAAAGATCGAGGACGAACTCGGTAATTTGCTTATGCGGATCGCCGAACTGCAAGAGATCTTGGGTTCGGAAATGAAGATCAAAGAGATCGTAAAAGACGAATGCCAACGCATGCGTGACAAATACGGCGACGCACGCCGTACCGATATTTCGCCGGTCACCGGTGAAGTGGATATCGAAGATCTGATTCCGGAAGAAGAATCGGTGCTCACGATGACGCGGTTCGGTTACATCAAACGGCAACCGGCAGACGTGTATAAAGCGCAACGGCGCGGCGGCCGTGGTATTATGGGCATGGGCACCCGTGAAGAAGATACCACCGAAACCATGTTCGCGTGTTCCAGCCACGATTACGTGATGTTCTTTACGTCGGCCGGTCGCGTGTATCGCCTGAAATGTTACGAAGTGCCGGAAGGCACCCGTACCGCCAAAGGTATGAACATCGTCAACCTGTTACCGTTGGAACAAAACGAGAAAGTTACCGCGATGATTCCGGTATCGGAACTCGACGACGAGAGTTATCTGTGCATGGTCACCCGTCACGGCGTGATCAAGCGTACCCGGTTACAGGCTTACGCCAACGTGCGTAAAAACGGCCTGATCGCCATCGACCTCGACGAAGGGGACGAACTCGCGTGGGTGAAACGCACCGACGGATATCAAAACCTGTTGGTGGCAACGCGTGACGGTATGGCGATCTGCTTTGAAGAAAACGATGCCAGACTGGTCGGCCGTACCGCGCGCGGCGTGCGTGCGCTCAAACTCGCCGAAGGCGACGAAGTGGTCGGCATGGTGGATTGTCCGCCGGATAAACTGTTGCTCACCATCACCGAAACCGGGTATGGCCGCTTGAGCGAATTCTCGGATTACCGCGTACAATCGCGTGGCGGTAAAGGTCTTACCAACTACCACACCGAACAGTTCGGTAAAGTCGCCGGCATTTTGGCGGTAGACTTGACCGAAGACGTGGTTATGATCTCGACCGACGGTATCATCATCCGTACCCCGGTTGCGGATATCCGTCAATGCCGCCGTCCGTCCAAGGGCGTGCGCGTGATGCGCCTCGAAAACGAAGCGAAGATCGTGTCGATGGTACATATGCCGCATGAAGCGACGGAAGAAGAACCCGTCACGAACCCGGATGGGGGCGAACCCGTGACCGAACCGGTCGCGCCGTCCACCACCGAGGAATAAGGCAATAAAAAAAGAACCGACCTTTTTCAAGGTCGGTTCTTTTTTATTGAAGATTGGGTGAGTTTGATCTTGTGTATTGGTTTATCCGAGCGCGTCAGCGCGAGCGTTGCTCTCTGCTAAGAGGCCTTACGGCGTGATATCTCAACACATGGGCGCGCTGAGATGGTTGGGCTTTCTCTCGATTTACTCCAGCGGACTCGTGCCCACTGCAAGACCTATGCGGCCGGCAGCTCTCAACACATGGGTGCTCTGAAATGGTTGGGCTTTCTCTCGATTTACTTCAGCGGACTCGTGCCGTCTGCAAGACCTATGCGGCCGGCAGCTCTCAACATATGAGTGCGCTGAGATGGTTGGGCTTTCTCTCGATTTACTTCAGCGGACTCGTGCCCACTGCAAGTGTGATGGTGTGGGTGCGGGTAAAGACGTCGTGCGGTGCGATTTCGTTAATCCCTTCAAACTTTTCGATCCGGCGATCGCCACCAACCGATTGTGCCACGCCGCACCACGGCTCAATGCACAGATACGGCGCGCCCGGCTTTTGCCAAAACAACACGTACGGATGATCCGGAAACGCCACGGTAACCTGCCGTCCGCCATCGCGTTGGCGCAATACCACCCGGCGCGACTTAAACGTCTTTGTCACCACCGCATCCAGTTCAAAATCCGCCGCTTTCGGCGCATATACCACCGTGTTTTCAAATATCGGCGCGGTTTCGCCGGTCAAATGTCCGTTATCATCCAACAAATACCGGTCGGCGGCTTCAGGTTGTTCAAACACCACCTCGTACGCATCGATCCCTTCCGGACATGCGTACGCTTCGTGCGCCCCCACCGAACAGTACATCGGCTTATCATCGGGGTTTTCGACCGCATACGTCACCGAAATCGTGTTTTCATCCAGCGTAAAGGTCACCCGGAAAACAAACGCGTACGGATACATCGCACGGGTTTCGGCGTTGTCGCGCAAAACCAAGGTGGCGGTGGTATCGGTCGCAGATTCTACCTCGAAAGTAGAGGTCCGCGCAAACCCGTGCCGTTTCGCAAACCGATAGGTCGCCCCATCGGCCAGATAACCGCCTTCGCTTTGTTCGCCGCAGATCGGGAACATGATCGGTGCGCGCCCACTCCATACCGCCGGATCGCCTTGCCACAAAAACTCTTTACCGGCGTGTTTAATGCTCATCAACTCCGCACCCAGCGGATTGATCGTGACCGTCAGTTGTTGATTGGATAGCGTGATCATATCGGGTACACTCCTTGACTTTATCGTGTTTTTTTCGTACAATAACATTCCGAGGGAGAGGAAAAATATGGCATCCAAAACCTGTTGTTTTACCGGCCATCGCGTCATCGAACCGACGGCCCTAAAATCCGTAACCATCGCAACGGCCAACGCCATTGTCGCGTTGATCGATCGCGGTGTCGATACCTTTTTATCCGGCGGCGCCGTTGGGTTTGACCTGTTAGCCGCGCGGCTGGTGTTGCGCGCCAAAGATACCTATCCGCATCTCAAACTGAAAATGGTATTACCCTGCCGCGACCAGACGGCGCGTTGGTCCGCACGCGACCGCGCGATGTACGACCTGGTCCTGTCGCGTGCCGACGAGATCCAATATACCGCCGACACCTATCATCGCGGCTGTATGTTGTTGCGCAACCGCAAAATGGCGGATCAAAGCGCGTTTTGTATCGCGTACCTCGCCAAATCCACCGGCGGCACCGCCTATACCGTGAACTATTGCCGCACGAACGGGGTAGAGGTTATCAACGTTGCGCCGTGATCCGGCGACAGATCTCGTTTGCCACCCTATCCGGTTGTTGTTCGCCGTCGACGATTACGTCGGCGGCTTGTTTATAGATCGGCATCCGCGCCGCAAACAACGCGTCGATCGTGGCATCGCGATCCGGCCGTTGTAATAACGGGCGAGAGGTGTCGTCTTGTAACCGCGATTTAACGGTTTCGACCGAAATATCCAATAACACAACGGTGCCGCCGCGCCGCAACGTCGCGACGTTATCGGGGTTCAGCACCGCGCCGCCGCCCAAAGCCAACACGTAGCCGCCGGCCAGAGATAACGCGGCACACGCCGCGCGTTCTCTCGCCCGAAACCCGGCTTCCCCTTCGTGTTCAAAAATGGCCGAAACGCTCATGCCGGCCTGTTCTTCAATATACGCGTCGGTATCGATAAACGGCATCCCCGTCAACGCCGAAAGCGCTTTCCCGACGGTGGTTTTACCGCTACCCATAAAGCCGCAAAGTACGATATTTTTCATCCGAATTTCCCTTCTGCCATCGCGGTATACGCCGCTTCGGTCAACTGGTCGATGATCGTGTCGTCAAACGACGCCCCCACCCAGATTTCCTCGGCGACGGCAGCTTGTTTCACCAACATCGCCATGCCGCCGGCCACCTTGGCGCCGGCCGCTTTGGCCGCTTTGATCAAGGCGGTTTCGCGCGGATTGTAGATCGCATCAAACACCGCCGCCGTGCGCACCCGGTTCAGGTCGATCGGCATCGCGTCGACGCGCGGAAACATTCCGACCGGCGTTGCGTTGATCACCAGATCAAAATCGCCGCATAGATCGGTCGAGGTAGTCACGGTATACGGCACGTCTGCCACGGTGGTTTTGACAAACGCGGCGAGTTGTTCGGCGGCCTCGATACAATCGGGTAACACCGCGTTGACGATGGAACACCCTTCGGCTGCCGCTTCACATAAAAACACGCGCGCCGCGCCGCCACATCCGATCACCGCCACACGCCCGGTCAGGTCAATGTCGGCGGCTTTCAACGCGTACCGGAACCCGGCCCCGTCGGTATTGTACCCGACCGCCGCCCCGTCCGGCCCGAACGCCACGGTATTTACCGCGCCGTATCGCGCCGCCGACGTATCCAGCCGATCCAAATGCGGAATGACCGCCTGTTTATACGGAATGGTCACGTTACACCCGACCGCCTCCCGGCGAAACCGCGCCACCGTTTCGGCCAGCGAATCGGGCTCGATATCGCAGAGTTGATAGGTCGCGCCGTCGAGTTTTCCACTGGCAAATAAGCGTTCGTGGAGAAACGGAGACATCGAGTGACCGAGCGGATGTCCAATGAGATAAAAGGCCGGCATAGGGGAAATCCCTCCTTGGGTTTTGATGCAAAAAACAAAAAATTTTTCAAAATCTGTTGACAAACGGACGATTTATGCATACTATTTTATACAGAAACCGATTGGTTTCATCATAACATAATTTAAATTTGTTGTCTATACGACGACCGCACTATTTTTGAAGGGATGAAATAACTTATGGTACTGGAAAAATTGAAAGAGATTTTGAGCAGTCAGTTTGACGTGGAAGAAGATGCGATCACCGCACAGACCAACATTCGTGAAGATTTGGGCGCCGATTCTTTGGACCTGGTGGATATGTTGATGTCGCTGGAAGACGAATTTGACGTCGAAATTCCGGACGAAGAAATCGAAAAACTCGTTACCGTCGGCGACGTGGCGGCGTTTATCGAAGAACACAACAACTAATTGACCGATGTCGTTCGGCGCGTTCGCGCGCCAGGCACCACAGCGAATCTCGCACCCGGTGGCAACCGCCACCGGGTGCTTTTTGTCTTTGTTGGGGCATTTGCACCGTCTGCACACCAAAAAAATTAGGATTTATCCAAAATTTAGCATACATCCTATTGACAGGAGATTAGGACGCGTGCTACAATTAGCACGTAACCTAATATTTACATGGAGTACCATAATATACCTTAAATATAAAAGGGGAGGCGTATCATGGCACGGATCAGTCGAAACAGTCTGACGAGGCTGGAAATTATCAAAACCGCGAACCGACTGTTTTTGGAAAACGGATTCACAGCGACCACTATGGCATCCATTAGTAAAGAGTTGGAGATCAGTACCGGCAATTTGACCTATCATTTTCCGACCAAGGAGCATCTGTTGCTCGAATTGGTGGAACAACAATGTCAGTTCCAATGGGATATGATCGCCAAACAGGAGCGCCAAGGGGCTTCGCCGTTACAGGCGTACGTGTTGGAGATCACGGCGCAGACCGCGTTGTGTGACGAAAACCCGATCGCCAAAGATTTTTACGTATCGGCATACACCCATCCGTTGACACTGGCCGAAATCCGGCGGTGGGATTGTGAAAAGGCGCAAAATCTGTTTGCGGCGTATAATCCGGAGTGGAAAGAAGTGGATTACGTTATGGCCGAAAGCAGCGCGTCCGGCCTGGAGTTGGCCGCGTTGATGACCGAAAGCGACGAGATGGTCACGCTTGAAGATAAGATCGCCAACACACTCGACGGTCTGTTGCGGATATACCACGTGCCGGAAACCGAACGCCGGCAGGTGATCGCGGACGTACTGGCGGACGATTATCACGCGATCGGCCAACGGATTTGGGAAGCGTTTGGTGACCGCATAGAAGAGGTAAGCGATGCGATAGACGTCGCGTGCCGGCAACCGGAAAGGATCGGTGCTATATGAAACAAGTTCGTGATCGTATTATCAAATGTATCAAAGGGGGAACAGCTATGCGCCGGATCATAAACAAACTCGAAGGACGAAAAGTGTTGAGCGTGGTGCTCGCGCTGGTCATGGTATTGTCCATGATGCCGATCATCCAGATCGCCGTCTCGGCGGCCTCGGCACCCGATACGCGCGTTACCGATCCGTCCACCTTGGACGGATGGAAAGACATTTTCTTGCCCAATCCGCTGGATACCGCCCATGCCGGCGGCGTGTGGACGGATAAATCCGTTATGAAAGACGCATCGGCGCTTGGGCATCCGGATATCACGCTCGACGGGACCGATAACGAGAGCTTTTTGGTCGCGTTGTCAACCATGGCGTCCACCTTGTCGATCACCGGGCAAACCAGCGCCCCGATCGACATGATGTTGGTGTTGGACGTGTCCGGTTCGATGAACGGGGAACAAGGCAACAACGATGCGGCCGCCGATCTGGTAGATGCGGCGAACGAAAGCATCCAAACCCTGCTGGATGCCAACCCGAAAAACCGTGTCGGCGTGGTGTTGTATTCGGGTTTGCCCAACGGCTATGACGTCGATACCGAAGACGTGACGTTGTTCCTGCCGCTTGGTCGGTACACCACCGGTTCCAATGGTCAATACCTGACCTATGCTGACAAATCCGGTTACAACGACGATTACGAAGACATCGCGTTGAGCAACAACGTGTATATCGAAGGCACCACCCGAAAACCGACGGCGGTCACGAAATACGTGTGGGGCGCGACCTATATTCAAAAAGGGGTCCACCTCGCGATGCAACAATTCACCGCCACCACCAACGAAACCACCGTCGACGGCGTGGCGCGGATGCCGGCCATGGTATTGATGTCCGACGGTTCGCCCACCCTGTCGTCCACCAATTTCACCAATCCCGGCAGCTATAACCTCGGGAACGGGCAATCCTCTTCGACTTCGGCGGCCCAAGGGTTTGTTACCCAACTCACCGCCGCGTATGCCAAAACCCAGATCGAAGCGAAATACGACGAAGATCTGTTGTTCTATACCCTCGGCTTTAAAGTAGACGAAGGCTCGATCGCGGAAAGCGTGCTCGATCCGGCCCATTCGGTCACCGGCATCGACGATTTCTGGACCGAATATAACGCGGCGACCGTCGGCGATACCGTCACGGTCGAATCCACCGGCGAATGGCAAAACACCGGTACATGGCGTGAACCCAACTGGGAATGGGTTGTCACCAGCACCAAGGACGTCACCAAGATTTCGACGGCGTTGAGCCAAAACTACGTTACCAAATATTTCGAAGCGACCGGCGATCTGACTGCGGTGTTCGACGATATCATGGACGAAACGCTGTTGCAAGCGAAATATCATCCCACGTTGGTCGAAACCCACGAAGATCTCGACGGGTACATCTCGTTTGTCGATAAGATCGGGCATTATATGAACGTCACCGACGTAAAGGGGATTATGATCCACGACGATCTGTTCTCCGGCGTCGATCTCGCGTCCAACTTTGTAACGGGCGGTGGCGATCTCGGTACGGTCGAGTCGCCGACGGCGCTCGGCAATGAAATGGTCCACGCGGTGCAGTATCGCCTCGGTATCCACGATATCGATACCGCCCGTACGCTGATCCAACTCGCCTATCAGTATGGACAACTGAGTTATAACGAAACTACCGGTGCGTACTCCAACTATATCGGTTGGTACGCCAACGCCGCCGGCGAATACCTTGGGTTCTATCAACCCGGTGTCACCACCATCCCCGAGGCGACCGGCAACGCCGATACCGATCCGGTCTACACCGTCAAGAGTTACGGCTATCTTGGCGAAGTCGATGCCACGCACGGTGTGTCCGAATCGGATATGATGTACGCCACCGTGCAGGTGCGTCACAACATCCAAACCGGTGACGAGATGGTCACCTTTGCGGTCCCGGCCGCGTTGATCCCGATCGTCCACTATGACGTCACGTTAGACGAAAACGGCGATCTCGATAAACTCGAAACCTCCGGCGCGACCGAACCGATCCGCTTGGTATACGAAGTGGCGCTCGCGGATACCATCAACGAGATCACCGTTCACGATCCCGCGGTGGTGGATCCGGCGTACGTCGCCGCCAACGCCAACGCCGACGGCTCGGTGAATTTCTACACCAACCAATACGAGGTGGATAACACTACCGGTTACGGCAAGGTCAACACCTATTCGTATTTCCGTCCCTCGACCGAAAACAGTCAGTACTATTACACCGAAAACGCGACCATCTATACCGATCAAAACGGTACGGTATACACCGGCGCGACCACACCCAACGGGAACCATACGTATTATCGTGCGCATACCGATTATACCGAAACCGGGCTCGATACTCACTATCACCCGATCGCGGCCGACGTGCTCGCGATTGCCGAACCGGTTACCGCCGGGGCTGCCGATAGTCAATGGTATATTCCGCAAGGCACCGTTCACGTCAATCTCGACGGGTACACCTTGTATAAATCGCAAAACAACACCGGCACCTTGACTGAAACCTTTGGCAACGCCGATCCGTCCGACGATAAGGGTATCTACGATCAGCCGTTTGTCGACGTTTTCGGCCACAACGTAGCCGACACCAACCACCGATTTGTGGTAG
Source organism: Acutalibacteraceae bacterium (assembly GCA_045544455.1). Lineage (GTDB taxonomy): Bacteria > Bacillota > Clostridia > Oscillospirales > Acutalibacteraceae > JAZPYZ01. The sequence goes on from JAZPYZ010000022.1 coordinate 92,266, forward strand.
GGGCGACGTTGGGTAACAACGGGCGACTTTCGGTGACGCCGGCAACCGGTATCGAGATCAGCAAAGCGCTCACCGCCGGCACACCGGCCGACACCACCACCGACTTTGAGTTTGTGATCAGCGGTTCGGCGGCGGATATCGGCGAGAGTTATGATGCGATCCGGTTCAACGGCGCCGCCGGCACAAGCGATCCGCTTACCGTCACGTTTGGGGCGGATGCAAAAACCACCGTCACGCTGAAAGCCGGTGAACGGTTGTTTATCACCGGTATGACCGACGGCCGCACCTATACCATCACCGAAAACGATACGGTTTCATACGTTCTCGCAACGGTCAACGGCAGTGCGACCGCGATTGCCGCCAACGTCACCGTACAAGGGGGCGAACTGGTAGAAGCCGCGTTTGTCAACGAACCGCGCGGCACCGGCACGCTCACCGTTTCCAAACTGGTGGATCACGATCTCGGGACCGGCGTGGACACGTCGAATCTGTCGTTCGATATCACCGTCACCTTGTCGGGTATCGGTACCGCGAACCAAACCTTTGACGCGGACTTGTCCTCGACGAGTGGTATGACCTCCGTTACCACCAACAACGCCGGCGTGTTTAACGTGACCTTGAAAGATGGGGAACAAATCGAGGTGTTCGGGTTGCCGAACGGCACCGTCGCCACGGTAGAAGAACGCGTCCCCGGCGCCGGATTTACCGCCGGCTACCTGGTCAACGGCGAACAAGCCGCCACCGGCACCGTCACCATCGACGGCACGTCGTCGGTCGTGGTCACCAACACCTACGAAGCCGATCCGGTACCGACGGTCAACGTCGCGGTTACCGGCCGGAAAACACTGGTCGATGCCAACGGCAATCCGGCCACCTGGAACAACGGCCAAACTTTCGATATCCGACTCGAACGGTATAAAAACGGCGGTTGGGAAGAGGTCGATACCGTTACGGTAGACAACCAAGATCCCACCTTCACGTTCGATCTGTCGGGCGAAGTGTTCGATGCTCCCGGCCGGTACGCGTATCAACTGTACGAAGTACAACCGAACGCCGCGGACAAAACCCCCGGCTTGTTCTACGATAGCACCTATCATACCTTCTCGGTCATCGTGTCGGACGATCTGACCGATGGCGAACTCGATATTGTAAGCGTGGTATCCGACCATACCGGCAACCCGTTCTCGTTGGTTAGCGGCGTGTGGCAGGTAGCGACCACCGGATTCACCAACGTGCAGTATCCGGTCGCGCCGGCCCTGCTCGAGATCGCGGTACAAAAACAACTCACCAACCTGTCCGGCAGTCCGTTGGTGTCCGAAGCCGGATTCGGGTTCGGCGTGTACGCGGATGCCGCGTGCACCACGCCGCTGAATACCGGTAACGGTATCTGGTCGATCGACGATCACGCCTACACCGATTCGGTCGGTGAAATGTGGATCGATATGCAATTTAACGCGGCCGGCGATTACACCTTCTATATCAAAGAGGTAGCCGGTTCTACTGCGAAGATGGATTATAGCGAACGTGTGGTTCAAGTAGACGTTACCGTCACGGCCAACGATCCCAAACTGCGGTACGAGGTATCGGCCCCGGTATTTACCGTGTTGACCAACGATGACGGCACGGCCGCCGCCACCGGTACCGCCGCGACCAACACCGATGGCGAACTCGTCTTCACCAACGTTTACGATCCGGCCGCCGCCACCGTGCCGGTCGATCTTGCCTGGTCGATCAACAAGGTGCTCAACGGCCGCGATATGAATGCCGGCGAATTTACCTTTGAACTGCATTCGTACGATCCGTATACCCGTGCCACCAACAAACTGGCGGATGGCACCAACGGGGCCGCCACTAATGGCAACGCCGCCCCGATCACCTTTAACAAAACGCTCACCTTTGACAAAGTTGGCACCTACTATTACGTCGTGTTCGAAACCTCGACCGACGGCAACGGCATCACGGTCGACAAAACGGCGTATCACGTGATGGTTACCGTCACCGACGTAAACGGACAACTCACCGCCACTCATACGGTTGTTGACGTGACCGGTAACGAGATGGTGTTCACCAACACCTATACCGCCACACCCACCACCGCCGACGTCACCGGCACCAAAACCTTGACCGGTCGCGTATTGCTCAACGATGAGTTCACCTTTGTGCTCACCGAAAGCGATCAAAACGGCGATTCGATCACGGGCGGCCGGACGTTCACCACCACCAACATGGCCCCGGCAACCGGCGAAACCTTCGGTCGGTTCGCGTTCAACGACATTCCGTTCGATACCGTCGGCGAATACTACTTCACCGTGACCGAAAAACAAAACGATATCGCGTACGGGATCGATTTTGACAAAACCGAGTATCTGGTCAAGATCACCGTCACCGATGACGAACTCGGTGCACTCAGCGCCGCCGTCGAGGTTGTCGGCGCGACCGCTATCGCGTTTACCAACACCTACGATCCGGCCGCTACCAGTGCCGAGATCCCGGGTAACAAGGTGCTTGAGGGCCGCGTCTGGAACGGCGATATCTTCAGTTTCGAACTGTACGCCTCAAACAGCACGTGGGTACAAGGTTCTTGGATCGAAACGGTTCAAAACGACGTAAACGGCGCGTTTAATTTCACGAAGATCGGCAGATACGATGCCACCGAGAATAAATATCTGTTGGATACCGCCGGCGATTATTACTATATCGTTAAAGAGACCAACGGCGGCACGCAAAGCGGTGGCGTGTTCTACGATCCCACCGTCTACCGTGTGTGGATCGAAGTTACCGACGACTTGATCGGTCAACTGCACGCTACCGTGCACGTGTATAACGGCGACGGCGTTCCGCAAACCGGTGTGCAGTTCACCAACGTTTACCGTGTGGTGGAAGGCGACACGGTCACGATCGACGGTACCAAGACGCTTACCGGCAACAAAACGCTGGAAGACGATATGTTCACCTTTGAACTGTACGAGGCGGATGACACCTATACCGCCGGCACCAAACTGGATTCGGTGAAGAACACCGCCGACGCGTTTGCCTTCACCATCGAGTATGCGCCGGACGATATCCGCACCGAACCGTACTACTACGTGGTGAAAGAGAAAAACGCCGGTCAAACCATCGACGGCATCACCTATTCGGACCAAACCTATCGCGTCAAGATCACCGTATCGGACGATCTCAACGGCAAAGTAACCACCGACGTGGTGATTGAAAACGGCCCGATCGCCTTTGTCAACGAGTACAAGGCGGCCGCCGCCACCACCGAGATCGACGGTGAGAAAACGCTGACCGGCCGTGATCTGGTCGCCGGCGAATTCACCTTCTCGTTGTACGAATCGGATGCCACCGGCACGCGCGGCACGTTGGCCGAAACCACCCAAAACGATGCCAACGGCGATTTTACCTTGGATTCGTTTAATTTCGAAACGGCCGGCACCTACTATTTCGTAATCGCGGAAAAAACCGACGTCGCCATCGCGAACGTTACGTTCGACCAAACGGCGTATTTGGTCAAGATCACGGTCAAGGACGACGGCCAAGGCCAACTGAAACTCGACGGCGATCCGGTGATCACCAAAGTCGGCGCCACCGGCGACGCACAACTTGCGTTCACCAACGTCTATACGCCGCCGACCACCACGCCGCCGACCACGTCGACGACCGAACCGGCACCCACTACGCCGCCGACCACCACCGCCACGCCCACCACACCGACCACATCCGGCAATCCGCAAACCGGAAATGCGCGCAGCGTGGCCCCGTGGATCGCGTTGATGCTGTTGTCGGGTAGCGGCCTGGTCGCGACGCTGGTATACGGCAAACGAAAAGAAACCGAAACCGCCTAACGGCATAACGAAAAAACACCCTGCGAATCTCGCAGGGTGTTTTTTCGATGCTTTTCCACCGCCAACCGAATAGACGTGCAAAAAAGCGAGCAGAGAAATCTCTGCTCGCTTTTTATAGAATACGGTTATTCGTCGCCTTTTAACAACGCTTTATACAACCGGATATATTCGTTGGCAGAACGTCCCCAACTGAAATCCGACCGCATCGCCCGATCGATCAACAACGGCCAATCGGTTTTGGCGCGATACGCGCCGATAGCGCGGTTGATGGCGCCCAACATATCGTTGGCGTTATAAGTCGCAAAGGTAAACCCGTTGCCAAACCCATCGCCGCAATCGTGAATACTGTCTTTCAGACCGCCGGTTTCGCGCACCACCGGAATGGTACCGTAGCGGCAGGCCACCATCTGCGACAAGCCACACGGCTCGTTTTTCGACGGCATCAGGAAAATATCCGCCCCGGCATAGATCTTGCGCGCGAGTTCCGGCACAAAGCCGGCACAGTACACAAACTTGTCGGGATACCGCTGTTGCATTTCGCGGAAATAATTCTCATACGTCCATTCACCGGAACCGAGAATCACCATCTGGATATCGTCTTGCAACAGTTCGTCAAAGATGTATTTCACCAGATCGAACCCTTTGTGGCCGGTCAACCGCGACACCATTCCGATCAACGGCACGTCGTCGCGCACCGGCAAGAACAAGCGCTCTTGCAAGGCTTTTTTGTTGGCCGCTTTACCGGACGGATCGTCGGCGGTATAGTTTTGGAAGATCTGCTTATCGGTTTCGGGATCGTACCCAACGGTATCGATCCCGTTGAGAATACCGCTGAGTTTCCACTCGCGCATCCGCAGGATCGGATCCATCCCGTACGAGAACCACGGATCCAGCAGTTCTTTCGCATAGGTCGGGGACACCGTCGTTACCGCATTAGCGGTCTCGATCGCGCCTTTCGCCAAATTGATGCACCCGTCTTGTTCCACGATCGACCGGTGTTCTTCCGGCAGGCCAAACACGTCTTCCAAAATCTCCATACCGTATTTGCCTTGATATTGAATGTTGTGGATGGTATACACCGTTTTGATGTTTTCATACCCGTCCATGTTCGCATAGAACAAATGGTAGTAGATCGGCACTAGCGCCGCTTGCCAGTCGTTGGCGTGCAACACGTCCGGTTTAAACCCGATCAGCGGTAACATTTCCAGTACCGCGCGGGAGAAAAACGCAAACCGTTCGGCATCGTCATAATGTCCGTACAACCCGGCCCGTTTAAAATAATATTGGTTGTCCAACAAATAGTAGATCACGCCGTCGCGTTTGGCTTCAAACACGCCGCAATATTGACGGCGCCACGCAACCGGGACCGATAAACTGCCGAGAAAAACCATATTGTCGCGCAGTTCTTGCGGTACCGATTCATACAGCGGCAACACCACCCGGCACCCGATCAGGCGTTTGCGCAACGCTTTCGGTAACGAACCGGCGACGTCTGCCAATCCTCCCGATGCCGCAAACGGCACCGCTTCACTTGAAACGTATAATACTTTCATGGTGTGTCTCCTTATACGATGGCATTCTTCGTGATGTACATCGGATAGGTTTCGTGTCCGGCCAAGGTGCGGCCGCCTTTTACCATTCCGTTTTTATCGATCACCACGTAGCCTAATCGGCTATCTTTCGAGATGGTGGTCCCTTGCATAACGATCGAATTCTCCACCACGGCTCCCTTTTCGATGTTTGCGCCGCGGAAAACGATCGAGTTTTTCACCGTTCCGAGAATCCGTGCGCCGTCGGCGATCAGCGAATTCGATACGCTGGCATCCAGTCCATACACCGCCGGCACACTGTCGTGCACTTTGGTAAAGACCGGCCGTTTTTTCAGGAACAACGCTTCGCGCACGCCGGCGTCCAACAGTTCCATACTGGCGGCGAAATAACTCGCAAGCGAGGTGATGATCCGCACGTATTCGGTCACTTCGTATCCGTAGATGCGCAGGGTGTTTACCTGTCGTTGCAGAATATCGCGTTCGAAACTCGTCTGGTTCAAACTCATCGCCATCGATACCAACCGCATCAACAGATCTTTCCGCGCAACGTACAAACCCAGTCCCACCGCGCAATCGGCGGTTTCGGGCGGATTGATCGCGATCGACGTAACGCGACCGGTCGCGTCGGTTTCCACCACCGGATGTTGACCGCTGGCCGGTAACGGCATCTTTTTATACGCGATGGTGATGTCGGCTTCCGAGGCGATGTGCGCTTCGACCAGTTGTTTATAGTCGATGTTGCCAACCACGTGGCAGTCGGCCATCACGACGTATTCTTCTTTAGAGTTACGCAGGAACTGGGTGATCCCGTCGAGCGACGCGATCCGTCCGGCGTATTTGTCGTCGGCGGCATCGGTGGGGGGCAGGAAATACAACCCCTCTTGTTTACGGGACAGATCCCACGCTTTACCCGAACCGATGTGGTCCATCAACGATTGATAACGGCTTTTGGTAATGATCCCGATCTTGGAAATGCCGCTACCGACCATGCTCGATAACGGGAAATCGATCAACCGATACCGGCTGCCGAACGGCACCGAACCCAGCGACCGCACACCGGTCATTTCGGGCAAGGTTTCGTCGTGCATGCCGGGGAAAATCAAACCCAATGTTTTTTGCGACGTGATCATGACCGCACCTCCTCGACGTTTTCTTCAATCATGGCTTTCGGGGGCACCGTGGCGTTCGCGCCGACGGTCAACCCTTCCGCGACTACCGCCACGCCCCAATCGGTCGCCGCATCGGCCACCGTTTCCGGCCGTGCGCCGATCACCGCGCCTTCTTCGACCGTGACGTTTTCCGCCAAGATCGCATAATGTACTTGCGCGCCTTTACGCACCACACAACCCGGCATCAAGATCGAGTCGCGCACTTCGGCACCTTCTTCGACCGTGACGTCCGAGAAGATAACCGAGAAATCCACCGTGCCGGCGATGTTCCCGCCTTCGGAGATCAGGCTGTTTTGCACCGAGGCTTCCGGCGCAACGTAATGCGGCGGCAACGCATCGGTCCGCGAGAAGATCCGCCACTCGTTATCCGCCAGATCAAACGGCACGTTCGGATCCAGCAGATCCATGTTGGCTTCCCACAAACTGTCGATCGTACCGACGTCTTTCCAGTATCCTTCAAACCGGTACGCGTACATCTTTTCGCCGGCCGCTAACATCGCCGGCAACACGTCTTTACCGAAATCGTTGGACGAATCGGTACGTTTCTCGTCGAGTTCGAGATATTTCTTCAGCAGATGCCGGTCAAATACGTACACGCCCATCGACGCGAGATTGCTTTTCGGCACTGCCGGTTTTTCATCAAATTCGTAGATGCTGCCGTCGGGATTGGTGTTCAGGATCCCAAATCGGCTCGCTTCCGACAGTTCGACCTCCAACACCGCAATGGTGCAGGCGGCGCCCGTCTTTTTGTGTTGTTCGATCATTTGGGCATAGTCCATTTTATAGATATGGTCGCCCGACAAGACCAACACGTATTCCGGATCGTACCGTTCGATAAACGCCAGGTTTTGATAGATGGCGTTGGCGGTCCCTTTATACCAATCGGCACCGCTTTTTTGTTGATACGGCGGCAACACGTGCACACCTGCGTCGTTACGGTCCAGATCCCACGGTTGTCCCGATCCGATATAATCGCTGAGTGCCAGCGGTTGATATTGCGTCAGTACCCCCACCGTTTCGATGCCGGAGTTGATGCAGTTGGACAACGGGAAATCGATGATCCGGTACTTACCGCCGTACGGGACGGCCGGTTTGGCGATATTGCGAGTCAGTGCATACAGCCGGCTTCCCTGACCGCCTGCGAGCAACATCGCGACACATTCCTGTTTGCGAAACATTGTTACGCCCCCTGTTTTATTTTTTCGAACGCCGTTTTTTGGGTTCGTTTTTGTGCAGATAAATGGTGGATAACGGCGGCAACGTCAGGCGGATCGACTGATCCATCCCGTGTGCCGGGATGGGTTGCGCCGTGACCGGTTTGTTGTGTCGACCGCCGCCACCGAACGCCGCGTCGTCGGTCGTGAAGATCTCGGTATATCGGCCGGCTTTCGGTACCCCGATGCGATAATCGGTCCGCATCACCGGCGTAAAGTTACACACCGCGATGATTTCGTCCCCGGTTTTGGGATCGATCCGCCGAAACGCGATCACGCTGGCGGCACGATCGTCGTGGGCGATCCACGAAAACCCTTCCCACGAAACGTCTTCGGCCCATAACGCCGTCGTGTCGCGGTATAGCCGGTTGATGGTTTTGAAAAAGTGTTGGGTGTTTCGGTGTGCCGGGAAATCCAACAACGACCAGTCGAGCGCGTTGGCAAAATCCCATTCTTTAAACTGCCCGAACTCACATCCCATAAACAACAACTTTTTACCCGGATGTGCCATCATATACCCGATAAACGCGCGCAATCCGGCAAATTTCTGGTCGTAGTCGCCGGGAAACTTATCCAAAAGCGACCGTTTCCCATGCACTACCTCGTCGTGCGAGATCGGCAAAATAAAGTTTTCCGAAAACGCGTAGAAAAACGAGAAGGTCAGCGCATCGTGACTCCCGGCCCGAAACAACGGGTCCAGCGCGATATACCGCAGCATATCGTTCATCCAACCCATGTTCCATTTAAAGTTAAAACCCAATCCCCCATCAAACGGCGGTTTGGTCACCATTGGCCACGCGGTCGATTCTTCCGCGATCATCATGGTGTTCGGGTGGATGGTGAGCACCGTTTCGTTGAGTTGTTGTAAAAACGAGACCGCTTCCAGGTGTTCGTGGCCGCCGTGTCGGTTAGGCAACCACTCGCCGTCTCGGCGGTTATAGTCTAAATACAACATCGAGGCTACCGCGTCCACGCGAATACCGTCGATGTGATACGTATCGATCCAAAACAGCACGTTCGCGATCAAGAACTGCCGCACTTCGTCCCGTCCGAAATCGAACACGCAAGTACCCCATTCGCGGTGTTCGCCGCGACGTGGATCGGCGTATTCGAAACACGGCGTTCCGTCAAACCGGTACAGCCCGGCTTCGTCTTTCGGGAAATGCGCCGGTACCCAGTCGATGATCACCCCGATCCCGGCTTGGTGACACCGGTCGACAAACGCCATAAAATCTTTCGGGGTTCCGTACCGCGAGGTCGGTGCGTAGTAGCCGGTCACTTGATATCCCCACGATCCGTCGTACGGGTATTCCGATACCGGCATCAGTTCAATATGCGTATAGCCCATTTCGGTGATATACGGGATCAGTTCATCCGCCAACTTTTGGTACGAAAACGGGTTGCCGTCGGGATACCGTTTCCAAGAGCCGGCGTGCAGTTCGTAAATATTGATCGGCCGGCGATACGGATCGGATTTGCGTTTGCTGGTCTGCCAAGCCGCGTCGTGCCAACGGTATCCATCCAGATGATACACCTTCGAGGCGGTGCCCGGCCTGGTTTCAAAATGGAATCCAAACGGATCGGCTTTCAGCCGGGTAGTTCCGTCGGGCGCGGTGATCGCGAATTTATAGGTATCGAATTCGTTTACCGCACGGGTGCGGCATTCCCACACGCCGTCTTCAATACGGTGTAACGGGGTAGCGCCCGGTCGCCATTCGTTAAAGTCGCCCACCACCGAAACGGCGGTCGCGTTCGGCGCCCATACTCGGAATATATGTCCACCGTCCGGATGGATATGACACCCCATTTTTGTATACAATTTACGCAGGCCAAATAGTTTCACGTCCGTCTCCTCCTTGTTATATGTAACGGGTGTTTGGACAGTTAACTATATTGTACCATAATATATTCTACCAAATTTAGGGAAAAATGCAAGTGATTTTCGGTAAAAATAGCAAATATTTTTTCGTGCAAAATGCTGTGGTTTGTAAAAATCGCACAAAATTTACCCGCTTTATCGGTATAACTCGCCCTCTTTACACTTGATCAAGCCAATACCCACCACCTCGAATCGTAAGGTAGGTCTTGCAGACAGCACGAGTCCGCTGAAGTAAATCGAGAGAAAGCCCAACCATCTCAGCGCACTCATATGTTGAGAGCTGCCGGCCGCATAGGTCTTGCAGTGGGCACGCTCGCACTAACTTGCTCGAATAAACCAAACCACTTGGCCAAGCCAAATCGTCTTAGCGCACGCATGTCAAGAGAGGTCACGCCGCCAGGCGTGGATGATCACCGCTAGGTGCGCTTGTGGTTATTTGTCGATTGACACACTAGGTCTTGGGGTTGATTTTCCATCGAAATTTCGATATAATGGTGTTGCGTGGAGAGATGTGGTGCAAAGTGGGGGTTTTCCACGTTTTCCACAAAGTTTTCCACACCTGCGGTGGTCTTGCAGACGGCACGCTCGCGCTGACGCGCTCGGATAACACCAACCCATTTGATCAAACCAACACCATCACACCCCCAAATCGTAAGGTGGAAACCTATGACAGGGTATAGGTGATGGTAAACGGCCGTGAAACAGCGGTTGCGAGCGCAAGCAGTTTCTTTGCCTACTTTCTTTCTGCTAAAGAAAGTAGGTCTTGCAGACGGCACGAGTCCGCTGAAGTAAATCGAGAGAAAGCCCAACCATCTCAGCGCACTCATATGTTGAGAGCTGCCGGCCGCATAGGTCGTCTTGCAGACGGCACGAGTCCGCTGAAGTAAATCGAGAGAAAGCCCAACCATCTCAGCGCACTCATATGTTGAGAGCTGCCGGCCGCATAGGTCGTCTTGCAGACGGCACGAGTCCGTTGGGGTAAATTGAGCAAAAACCCAACCATCTCAGCACACTCATATGTTGAGCGGTGCCGGCCGCATAGGTCGTAGTTGAAATTCACATACAAAAGAAAGGGGAGAAGCGTATGTTATACGGACGGTATCAGCACAATTTAGATGCCAAAGGGCGTCTGTTTGTGCCGGCGAAACTGCGCGATAAATTGGGCGAAACCTTTATCGCCGCCGCCGTGATGGACCGGTGCGTGTGTCTGTATTCGATGACCGAATGGGACAAACTCATGGCCGGATTAAACGAAATGCCAATGACCAAATCCCGCCGTTTGCAACGGTATTTGTCGGCCAACGCGGTTGACGTTACCGTCGATGCGCAAGGCCGTATCCTGCTCCCCAAACACCTGTTACAATATGCCGAACTGACCAAAGAAACCTTGGTGATCGGGGCGGGGAATCGGGCGGAAATCTGGAATCCGACCGCGTTTACCGCCGAAACCGATACCATGACGCCCGATGAGATCGAAGCAGAATTCACCGCGCTCGGTTTCTGAGAAAGGGGAAGACGTGTATGACCTACGATACGCAGTATCATCTGCCGGTTTTGCTCCGGCCGACCATCGATTCGTTGAATATTCAACCGAACGGTATCTACGTCGACGGCACCGCCGGTGGCGGCGGCCACTCGTTTGAAATCGCGTCCCGCCTGACAGACGGCGGTCGGTTGATCGCGCTCGATCAAGATCCCGATGCGATCCGTCAAGCCACCGCCAGATTGGCCGGTTTGCCGGCCACGGTGGTGCAAAGCAATTTTGCCGATATGCGCGCCGCGCTCGATTCGGTCGGTGTGGATAAAGTCGATGGCGTGTTACTCGATATCGGCGTTTCGTCTCATCAACTCGATACCGCATCACGCGGTTTTTCTTACCACGAGGACGCCCCGTTGGACATGCGGATGAGTCAGTCCGGCACCACCGCGGCCGACCTTGTCAACACCCTGTCCGAACAAGAACTTTCCACCATCTTTTTCAAGTACGGGGAAGAAAAATTTTCCCGTCGCATCGCCGCGTCGATCGTACAACAGCGTGCGACGGCTCCCGTCACCACTACCGGCCAACTGGCCGACTTGATCGCCGGTGCCTATCCGGCGGCCGCCCGTCGTGACGGCCATCCGGCGCGGCGCGTATTTCAGGCGTTACGTATCGCCGTTAACGACGAACTCGGTTGTTTAGAGCGCGGTTTACAAGCGGCGTTTGCGAGTTTAAAAGACGGCGGTCGCCTGTCGGTCATCACCTTCCATTCCCTCGAAGATCGATTGGTTAAAGAACAGTTTCGCGAATGGATGACCGGCTGTATCTGTCCGAAAGATTTTCCAGTTTGCGTTTGCGGACGCACGCCGGCGGCGGTAGCCGTTACCCGAAAACCCATCACCGCCGACGAGACAGAACTGGCCGAAAACCATCGCAGTCGCAGCGCGAAACTTCGTTGTGTCGAAAAAAGTCACGATTGGCAATAATTCGGTGTTGACCTGACGGGATTAAAGGTATATAATATTAAAATAGAAAAAGTATGTGGATATATCACCCGGAAGGAGGAGTGCGGCGTGGCCGTAGCGCAACAACCGAAATACGACCTGTCGTTGTTCGAAGACAAAACCGAAAAATCGAATACCGCACCCCGGTCGGGTAATGAAAAAGCGACCAAAGAACAGTCTCGTCGTGCCCGGTGGCAGCGGTTTATCAACGCTTCCGCGACCGTATTCGTGACGGTGATCGTGTTATCGACCTTTGTGTTACTGCTCACCGGTCGTGCGCAGTTGACCGAACTGGAACAAGAGATCAATCAAAAACAACAACAACTGTACGAGATGCAGGAAGATTATAAGAGTCTGTCCAACGATCTGGCGTCCAAAACGTCGGCACAAAGTGTCGAACAATACGCCCAAGAACATCTCAATATGCAGGCGATCGAATCCAGTCAGGTGGAATACGTCACGGTCGATGGTGGCGACCGCGGCGAGGTGACCGAAGATACCACCGGCAGTTGGGTACAGGACGTGGCGGCGGATATCTCGAAATTTTTCGCCCAAATAGCATACTTGTTTTCCTGATCCCATACACTAATAGCATACAACATCGCAAAACAGACGATGTCGAGGAGGAGCGTTCAAGCGGTGGTATCACAACCCCGTACGAGCGCTCGCTTTGTTTTTGAATATCGTTACACACAAAATTAACCCCGAGATTAAACGACCGATTGGAAAGGAGAGACGTGCCGATGGCCAACCGTCCCACGAACGAAATCGTTACCCGCGGCCCGACCAAACAGATGTGGCGCCGCACGCTGGTTGCGGCCGGCTTATTGATCATCGCGTTTGCGTTTATCGTCGGCAACCTCGCATACACCATGCTCGGTCGATCCGAATATTGGCAAAAACGCGCGATCTCACAACAACTCAGCGATAGTTTGATCTCCGCGAACCGCGGTACGATCTACGATGCCGATATGAACGTGTTGGCGCAATCCTACGGCGTATACACCGTCATCATGTCGCCACGTAACATCCGGCAGGAAACCACCCGTCAAAAAATTGCGGATGAACTGTCGGTCATGTTGGACGTTGATCGCGACAAATTGTACGAAAACACCCAAAAAAGCCAGTCGGCTTACGTGGTGGTCAAATCCAAAATCGAACTGTCGTTAGCGCAAGAATTGTCGGACTGGGTGCAAAAACACGAATTGGCCGGTGTGTTGCGGATCATTCAAGACTATAAACGCATCTATCCGATGAACAACCTGTTATCCGCGACCATTGGGTTCACCGGTACCGATGGATACGGCTTGTACGGATTGGAAGCCGAATACGAAGAGGTGCTTGCCGGCACGCCCGGCCGGATCATGACCGCGACCGACGGTGTCGGCAACGATCTGCCCACCAGTTTGAAATTCGAAAAAACCGTCGATGCCGAAAACGGCGGTAGTATTGTGTTGACCGTCAATTCCACCGTGCAGGCGATCGCCGAAAAGCATCTGGAACAAGCGGTGATTGAAAAACAATGTAACAACCGCGGCTTGATCATCGTGATGGAAGTCGATACCGGCGCCATTCTCGCGTCGGCCGTCAAAGGCGATTTTGACTTAAACGAACCGATGACCGTGGCGGATCCCAACATCGAATCGTTGATTGCGGAACTGTCGGGCGACGAACAATCCGCCGCCCTCAAAGAAGCGCGCGAAAAACAATGGTCCAACAAGGTCGTGTCGGATTTCTACGAACCGGGTTCGGTATTCAAGGTGTTTACCGCGTCGATGGCGGTGGAAGAAGGGATCGTGTCTCCGTCCAGCCATATGTTCTGTTCCGGGTCGTTGCACGTTGCTGACCGCAACCCCAAATGTTGGGTGTATCCGCGGTCTCACGGTTCCCAAACCTTTGCGCAGGCGTTGTCCAATTCCTGTAACCCGGCGTTTATGAATACCGGCCTGTCGATTGGGGCGGAACTGTTCTCAAAATATTTCCAGAGTTTCGGATTTACCGAAATCACCGGTGTCGATATGCTCAGCGAATCTCGCGTGACCGAATCGTTGTACCACACGGTGGACGAACTCGGCCCGGTGGAAATCGCGTCCTCGTCGATCGGGCAGACGTTTAAAGTCACTCCGATCCAGATGATCACCGCCATGTGCGCGGTCGCGAACGGCGGTTACTTGATGCAACCGTATATCGTACAACAGATCTTGGACGAAGACGGGAACGTGAAAGAAACGATTGCGCCGCAGGTCAAGCGGCAGGTTATTTCGAAAGAAACGTCGGCCACCGTCGCGAGCATGATGGCGAAAGCGGTCGATGGCGGCGGTGCGCGCAACGCGTACGTGGCCGGATATCGTGTTGCCGGAAAAACCGGCACGTCGGAAAAAACCGAAACTCGTGGTGACGAGTACATCGAAGTATGGGGTTCGTTCTCCGGGTTTGCTCCGGCAGACGATCCGCAGATCGCGGTACTCGTCGTGATGGACGAACCGCAATCCCTCTCGCGATACGGCGGAACCGTCGCGGCTCCGGTCGCGCAAAAGGTGCTCAGTGAAGTGTTGCCGTATCTCGGCGTGGATCCCGAATACACCATCGAAGAACTGAAAAGTTTGAGTACCGCTACCCCGAACGTGGTCGATAAAGAGTTATCGCAAGCGCAAACCACCTTGAAAAACCTGGGACTCGATACCTACGTGATCGGGACGGGATCTACCGTTGTGCGGCAGATGCCGGAAGCCGGTGCCAGCGTACCGAAAGGCGGTACGGTGGTGTTGTATACGTCCGAAGCGGATCATAAAAAGGCTATCGTGCCAAATTTCAATGGGATGACCTTGTCGCAAGCGAACCTCGCGGCCGCTAACGCCAATATCAACCTGTTGGTGTCCGGTCTTAACAGTGAGGCCGGCGACGCCAAGGCCGATACCCAATCCATCGCCGCCGGAACCGAAGTAGCGCAAGGAACGGTGGTCACGGTTCAGTTTATTTACGAAGACACCATCGCCTAACCCTCTTAGCAGAGAGCAACGCTCGCGCTAATGCGCTCGGGTGAAACCAAACTATTTGATCAAACCCACGGCCACCATCCTCGAATCGTGAGGTGGAACCTATAACGGGGTATAGGTGATGGTAAACGGCCGTGAAACAGCGGTTGCGAGCACAAGCAGCTTCTTTGCCTACTTTCTTTCTGCCAAAGAAAGTAGGTCTTGCAGACGGCACGAGTCCGTTGGGGAAGGTTGAGCGAAAACCCAACCATTTCAGAGCACTCATATATTGAGAGTTCCCGGCCGCACAGGCTCTTAGCAGAGAGCAACGCTCGCGCTAACGCGCTCGGATAACACCAACACACAAGATCAAACCAATTTAAACCAAACAAACACATCCATTTCATAACAGGCGGTGACGCATATGCGGTTATCGGAACTGATGAAAAATACGGATGTTATCTTAACACAGGACGTAACGATTCGCGGCATTACTTGCCGGTACCAAGACGTCAAACCTCATTATCTATACCTGTGTCGCGTCGGCACGCATACCGACGGACACACCTTTGCGGTGCGTGCGGCATCCGCCGGCGCCGCCGTGATCGTCGCCGAACGCGACGTTGGGTTGCCCAACACCGTGTTTACCCGAGACACCAACGCTTTGTGGCCGCACCTGTGTGCCACATGGTTTGGCCATCCAACCGATCGGCTATCGGTCATCGGGGTGACCGGCACCAATGGCAAAACCTCCACCTGTCACATGCTCTGGTCACAACTGGCCGCGTGCGGTGTGCGTGCCGGACTGGTCGGCACGGTCGAAAACCGGATCGGACATTTGGCCTGTGCCGCCGACCACACCACCCCGGATGCGTACGATCTGCAACGTCTGTTTGCGTTAATGGCGGCAGACGGGTGTACCCATGCCGTGATGGAAGTGTCATCTCACGCCTTGGCACAAGCGCGCACCGCCGGCATTCGATTTGCCGCTGGCATATTTACCAACCTCACCCGCGACCATCTCGATTATCACGTCACGATGGACGCGTATGCCGCCGCCAAACGGCGGTTATTTCACCAAACCGATCTCGCCGTCGTCAACGCGGACGATCCGTTCGCCGCGACCATGACCGACGGCTTTGCGGGGCGAAGCGTTCGGTACGGATGTGATCCGTCGGCCGATTGGGCCGCAACCGATCTTCGTCCCACGCCGACCGGAACCGCGTTTACGTTGCGCGCCGGTAACGGTGCGTGGCCGGTCTCGTTGCGTGCGACCGGTACGTTTGCGGTATATAACGCGCTCGCTGCTACCGCGACGTTGGCATCGCTCGGCTTTTCACCGACCGACCTGGTTCGCGCCCTCGACACCATGCCGGCCATTCGCGGCCGTGCCGAAACGGTGGGGTTTTACCGCGGCGCACGGGTGGTGATCGACTATGCGCATACACCCGACGGCTTGACCAAAATCGGGCAGGCGCTTCGCCCGTATACCGCCGGCCAACTGGTGATGTTGTTCGGTTGCGGCGGTGATCGCGACAAACAAAAGCGGCCACTCATGGCCCAAGCGGCGGCGGCCGTCGCCGACCGGTTGATCATCACGTCGGACAATCCGCGCAGCGAATCGCCCGACCGCATTATCGACGATATCGTCGCCGGCCTGACCGAAACCGCTACGCCCTATACCGTCATTGCCGACCGCGTTCGCGCGATCGAATACCTGTTGCAACGTGCGACGGCCGGTGACACGTTGGTGTTGGCCGGTAAAGGGCACGAAACCACCCAAACCTTAGCCGATCGAACCGTCCGATTAGACGAACGGGAGATCGTTCGACGGATCATAGAAAGCGAGGAACACAAAGATGGATATCAGCAAATTGATCATCATGACGATCGCGGCATTTGCGGCGTTTTTGATCGCGGGCCTGTTGGGTAAAACCGTCATTCCGGCGTTACATAAACTCAAGTTCGGGCAAACTATTTTAGACGAAGGCCCGTCTTGGCACAAAGCCAAACAAGGCACCCCCACCATGGGCGGCGTGTTGTTTATCACCGGTATGTACCTCGCGTTTGCGTTGGCGTTGTTGATCGCGGAACTGGTTTCGCCGGTCAAGATCATCGGCGACTCGTTTGTCACCGGCCATAACGCCCTCACGCTCACCCGCTTGTTCGGCGGCCTGATCATGGCGTTGCTGACCGGCGGCATCGGGTTTATCGACGACTATATCAAGATCATCAAAAAACGCAACTTAGGCTTGACGTCCACCCAAAAACTGTTGTTACAGGTCCTGGTCGCGGCGAGTTATGCCATCGCGGTGTATGCCGCCGGCGGCTCGACCGTCGCGGTTCCGTTTGTTGGCGACGTGGATTTCGGCTTGTGGTTCATTCCGTTCACCATTCTGGTGATCGTCGGCGCCACCAATGCCACCAACCTCACCGACGGGGTAGATGGTTTGTGCGGCTCGACCGCGTTTGTCGCGGCGTTGTCGTTGTTGATCTGCTCCGGCGCGCTCGGCTATTTCGGCCAAAGCGTTGCCATTTCGGCGTTTGCCGGGGGCATTGCCGGATTTTTGTTGTGGAACCTGCACCCGGCGAAAGTCTTTATGGGCGACACCGGTTCGTTGTTCATCGGCGGCGCGTTGTGTGCGTTCGCGTTTGGTCTCGGCCGCCCGTTGTTGCTGTTACCGATCGGCATTTTGTATATTTTCGAAACGCTGTCGGTCATCTTGCAGGTCGGATATTTCAAACTCACACATGGCAAACGCCTGTTTAAAATGAGTCCGTTACATCACCATTTCGAGATGTGCGGTTGGAGCGAAAACAAGATCGTATGCGTGTTTTCCGCCGTGGGTATCATCGGCGGTGTGATCGGCATACTAATAACGGTTTTATAAACGTAGGAAGTTCCCGGCAAAGTCGACGACGGCTTTGTGATTTATAGATAAAGGAGGCGAAGACATGACCAAAAACCGGAATATCAGCGACGGATTGCTCGATGCGGGCGAAAAAACCCAAGGGCGGATCCGGTTGTTTTTCTTAAAATCCGGTATGGATATGCCGTTCTTGATTATTTTGATGATGATCCTCGCAATTGGTTTGGTGTCTCTGTATTCCGCGAGTTATGCCTACGCCTATTATTATTCCGGTGACAGTTACGTGTATATCGCGCGGCAACTGTTGTTTGCGGCGCTCGGTGTTGTCACGATGTTCGCCGTATCTACCATCGACTATCACGTGCTGCATAAGTTTGCCTGGCCGATACTGGGTTTGGCGGTATTGCTGTTGATTGTGGTGTTTTTCATCCCGTCCGAGAGTGGTATTCGCCGTTGGATTCCGCTTCCTATCGTCGGCCAGTTCCAACCGTCCGAAGTGGCGAAATTTGCGCAGATCTTGATCTTTGCGCACTTGATCTCGCTCAACTATAAAAAGATGAAAACCTTTAAGTATGGGTTTGTCCCGTTTATTGCGATTTTGGGCATGGTGGCCGGCTTGGTGTTCCTCGAACCGCACCTGTCCGGCGCGATCTTGTTGTTGTCGATCGGTCTGGTCATGATGTACGTCGGCGGCACGCGTCTGATGTATATCGTCGGGATCGTCGCGCTCGGCGCGGCCGCCGTGTTATATATGGTGTTCGGCATGGGGTATGAGCAAGACCGCATCGCGGTTTGGCAAGATCCCGTCGGCGTGTTCGAAAGCGATATCGTGTTTGAAAACGGCCAAACCGGCCGTGACGCCGCGTGGCAAACGGTACAATCGTTGTACGCGATCGGATCGGGCGGTTTGATGGGGCAAGGTCTCGGCAACTCCCGTCAAAAACACCTGTTTTTACCCGAACCGCAAAACGATTTTATCTTCTCGGTCGTGTGTGAGGAGATGGGGTTTGTCGGTGCGGTCGGTATCATTGTGTTGTTCGTGTTACTCATTTGGCGCGGATTCACCATCGCGATGAAAGCACCGGATAAATTCGGTTCGATGCTCGCCATCGGCCTGACGGCGCAAGTCGGGTTACAGGTCGCACTCAACATGGCGGTGGTCACCAACACCATCCTCAACACCGGTATCAGTCTGCCGTTCTTCAGTTACGGCGGTACGTCGCTGGTTATGTTGCTCGCGCAGATGGGTGTGGTGCTTGCCATCTCGCGTCAAACCAAAAAAGACAGATAAGGGGACACTTTCATGCGTGTACTGATGACCGGCGGCGGCACCGCCGGACATATCAATCCGGCGATCGCCATCGCCGATAAAATCAAACAAGAACATCCCGATGCGGAATTTTTATTTGTCGGCGCCCACGGCCGGATGGAAACCCGTCTGGTCCCGGCGGCCGGTTACCCCCTCAAAACGGTCAAGGTCAGCGGTTTCAGCCGTAGCCTGTCGCTCAAAGGGCTCGCGCACAACGTCACCGCCGTCACCCGCGCGGCTACCGCCGGGATCACCTGCGGCCGGATCATCAGGGAATTTCGTCCCGATATCGCCATCGGCACCGGCGGTTACGTCTGCGGTCCGGTGTTGCGCAAAGCGGCGAACATGGGAATCCCTGTAGTGGTACACGAGGCCAACGCCCTGCCGGGCGTGACCATCAAGATGCTTTGCAAACTCGCTAAAGCGGTCCTGGTTTGTGACGAATCGGTACGCGACCGTCTCCCGGCCGAAGCCAACGTCATCGTGACCGGTAACCCGGTCAAGACCGCGTTTGGCACCATCGATAAAGCTACCGCCCGTGCCGAACTCGGGTTGGACGACCGGCCGTTCATTTTATCGTTCGGCGGCAGTCTCGGCGCGGCGAAACTCAACGAATCGATGGCCACCGTTCTGGCGCGCGGCGCCCAAGACGGTGCCGCCCAATACATGCACGCCACCGGTCGCGGCAACTACGAAACGTTTTGTCAAACGCTATCGGCCGCCGCGCTTGACAGCCATGCGGTGCGTGTGCGAGAATATATCGACGATATGCCGCGTTGTATGGCGGCCGCGGATTTGGTCATCTCGCGTTGCGGCGCCATGACCTTGGCGGAGCTGCCGATTGCGGCCAAACCGTCGATTTTGGTTCCGTCTCCGTACGTGGCGGAAAACCACCAGTTCTATAACGCTCAGGTGCTCGTCAAAGGGGGCGCCGCGGTGTGTATCGAAGAAAAAGATCTCACCGGCGACCGGTTGTGGGATACCATTGCGGATCTGATCGCATCACCCGATCGGTTGACCGCTATGAGCAAAGCCGCCGCCTCGATGGCGGTGACCGACGCGACCGACCGCATTTATGCGGCAATCTGCGAAGTCTTACAACGAACCTGATTTCAAAAACAAGCACCGATTCGGCTGATTTGGCATAGAATGGCAAAGAAAAAGCCGAAAGGGTGGATACATAGATGGACAAATTGGTGCTTGAAGGATTACACCGATTGAGTGGTGCGGTACCGGTACACGGGGCGAAAAACAGCGTGTTACCGATTTTGGCCGCCTCGTTTTTAGCGCACGGCGAAAGTGTTATTACCAACTGTCCGGCCCTTTCGGACGTGCGCGCGTCGCTCGCGATCTTGCGGCATCTCGGTTGCACCGTTCACCAAGAGGGCGACCGTTTATCGATCAACACCGACGGCGTATGCCGCAACGACATTCCGCACGAACTGATGCGCGAAATGCGTTCGTCAATTATTTTTCTCGGCGCCATATCGGCGCGTACCGGCGGTGCGACGATGTCGTTCCCCGGCGGATGCGAACTCGGCCCGCGCCCCATCGATCTACATATCGCGGCCTTGCGACAACTCGGTGTCCGGATCGAAGAAACGCGCGGCACGCTGGTATGTCACGTGCCCGGCCGGTTGCACGGCGCGGATATCGCGTTATCGTTTCCGTCGGTCGGCGCGACCGAAAACGTGCTGATTGCGGCCTCGGTCGCACAAGGCACAACGGTGCTTACCAACGCCGCCCGAGAACCCGAGATTGTCGACTTGTGCCGGTATCTCAACGCGTGTGGCGCCCAGATTTCCGGTGCCGGAGAAGGGGTTATCGTCATCGAAGGGGTAGACCGGTTACACGGATGTGCCCACCGGGTGATCCCCGACCGGATCGAAGCCGCCACCTATATGGCGGCCGCGGCAGTCACCGGCGGCAGTTTAATCTTAAAACAAGTTCATCCGCCGCATCTGGCGTCGATGATCCCGATATTTGAAGAAGCCGGTTGTCAGATCTCTACCTGGGAAGACGAATTGTTGATCGTCGCCCCAACCAGACTTCGCCGGCTGAAAACCGTGCGCACCATGCCGTATCCCGGGTTCCCGACCGACGCTGCCGCCCCGTTAATGGCGATGGCGTGTGTCGCCGACGGAACCAGCGTGTTTATCGAAAACATTTTTCAAAACCGCTACAAGCACGTAGGCGAACTGCTTCGTCTGGGCGCCCACATCAAAACCGAAGGGCGCGTCGCCGTGGTGGAAGGAACGCCCTATCTGTCGGGCGCACAGGTCTGTTGCACCGATCTGCGCGGTGGTGCGGCGTTGGTGGTAGCCGGGTTGGCAGCCGATGGCGAAACCCAGATCGAACAAATCGCCCACATCGATCGCGGATACGAACAATTGGAACAAACGTTAACCGCCGCCGGCGCGCATATTCGGCGCGTATCGGTGGGACAGTAATATATAAAGGAAGTATAAAGGAAGGGGGCACACGTTTTGAAACGACGCACGACCAGAAGACGCCACACCCGCGTCCCGAAAACGCGGTTTCAACGCATCGGGCAGGTGTTGTTGTGGATTGTGATCATGACGGCCTTGTTGCTGTTAGCGTTGTGGGCGGTCGGCCGCATCGGCGGCGACGGCAAACAAGCCAGTTCGGTGTTTGCGATCCGTTCGATCACGGTCAAAGGCAACGAACATTATAACGACGACGACATCATCGGCGTCAGCGGTTTGCATACCGGCAAAAGCGTGCTCACCCTCAACAAATCCAAGGTGCGCGCGAAATTGATCGATTCGTTCGCGTATATCCAAGACGTGTCGATCGATCAAGGAGACTCGTTCCGGGACGTGGTCATTAACATCACCGAACAACCGGTTTTCGCCGCTACCTATTACGAAGGCGATTGGTTACTCATCGGGCAAGACGGTCGTTTGCTTGAAACCCGCCCGGTCAAGAGCGATACCCCCGGTCGATATATGCAGTTGCGCGTCGCCTCGATCAACAAAAACCTTGCAATCGGAGACACGGTGGTGGCCGCGCGTGACCAAAAGGTGATCGACCGGATTTTGGCGGCGTTTGCCGACCAAGGGTTGACCAACGTGACCGAGATTGATATTTCCAACCGCAACGATATCACGGTGCATTGGAACAACCGGTTACAGATTCGGTTAGGCAACAACACCAATCTCGAACACGAGATCGCGGTGGTGGCGGTGACAATTCCGCGTATCGACGCTAAGCACGGGACCGACGCGACCGGCGTGTTGGATCTGCGTTCGTACGCGGATGCTACGTCGGATAACAACTACGCGGTGTTCACGCCGCAAGAGTTGCTCCCCACCACCACCTTCCCGATGAGCAGTACCACCGCCCCGGAAGACGGATCCACCACCGGGACCGACGGCACCTCATCCACGTCGGCGGAATAAAAGCGGCAAATTTTCGCAATTTTTCGCAAAATTTCCGATTTATTTTTGTAGATTGATGTTGCAAAGCGGAAAATCGTGTGCTAAAATGAAATAGAACATACTTATATGGGGTATTGCGCCCTGTATTTTTGCAAAGTTTACTAAGGAATTGAAATACGGGAGGAAACAAACATGGCATTCCAACTTCAACGTGATGACGAGAACTTTGTCCAGATAAAAGTCGTGGGCATCGGTGGCGGCGGCGGAAACGCGGTCAACCGCATGGTGCGTGCCGGTGTTAAAGGGGTCGAATTCGTAGCGATCAACACCGATCATCCGGCTCTGGCGGTTTCGCAAGCCACTCAAAAAATTCAAATCGGTGACAAACTCACCCACGGCATGGGCGCTGGCGCGAACCCGGAAAAGGGTCAACGCGCTGCGGAAGAAAGCCGTGAAGAAATCATTGCGGCCCTGCAAAACACCGACATGGTGTTTATCACCGCCGGTATGGGCGGCGGCACCGGTACCGGTGCGGCTCCGGTCGTAGCAGCGATCGCGCGTGAACTCGGCATTCTCACCGTCGGTATCGTGACCAAACCGTTTGCGTTTGAAGGTCGCCGCCGTATGGAACAAGCCGAAAACGGTATCGCGAACCTGCGTGAACACGTGGATAGCCTGTTGGTCATCCCGAACGAACGCTTGAAAAACGTGACCGATCAACGCATCACCCTCGCCAACGCGTTCGAAGTGGCAGACGATGTGTTACGTCAAGGCGTACAAAGCATTTCCGAACTGGTCCAAGGTCTGGGCATCATCAACCTCGACTTTGCGGACGTAACCGCTATCATGAAAGACGCCGGCTACGCACACATGGGTGTCGGCCGCGCCAGCGGTAAAGGCAAAGCGGAAGAAGCGGCGCAAGCGGCTGTCAGCAGCCCGTTGCTCGAAACCTCGATCAACGGTGCGCGTGGCGTTATTGTCAGCGTGACCGCGTCGCCGGACGTCGACTTGGAAGACGTGTCGACCGCTTCGGATATGGTTACCAGTGCGGCGCATCCGGACGCCACCATCATTTGGGGTGTATCGTTCGACGATGCGATGGACGACGAAATGCGCGTGACCGTTATTGCGGCCGGTTTTGATACCGTCGGTGCCTACGACGATAAAATGCCGGTTGGCGATGTCACCGATGACGAATATGCGTCGTTGATGGATATCTTTCGCAACAAAAAATAAAAGTTAAACTCAAAACAGAGCACACCGTTTGGTGTGCTCTGTTTTTTTATGCTTCGCGATTCAACTCGTTTACAATGCGTTCGGCAAGTGCGGGGGAAATGCCTTTCACTGCCGCTACCGCCTCGACGTTCGCACGGCGGATCGCCGCCACCGAACCGAAGGTTTTCAGCAAAGCCTTGGCGCG
Organism: Acutalibacteraceae bacterium; assembly: GCA_045544455.1. Taxonomy (GTDB): domain Bacteria; phylum Bacillota; class Clostridia; order Oscillospirales; family Acutalibacteraceae; genus JAZPYZ01. Next base: position 116,382 of record JAZPYZ010000022.1, read on the forward strand.
CGCTTCGCCCACGCCGTCGATCTCGCGTAACGCGGTCCCGATCCCGGCTTGTTTGCGCTTTTGCCGGTGATACGCGATGGCATAGCGGTGCACCTCTTCCTGGATCGACGATACCAACGTAAACGCCGCGCGTTTCGCGTGGATCGCCAGTTCGCCGCCACCGGCCGCAATCGCACGGGTGCGGTGATGACTGTCTTTTACCAATCCAAACACCGGCACGCCGTACCGGTCCAGCAACGGTTTCACCGCCGCCACCTGTGCGTCGCCGCCGTCCATCAATACCAGATCGGGCAACGCGGCAAACCCCTCGGTTTCCCCGTTGGCACGGCGTTGCTCGTATTCCGCCATCCGCCGCGACAACACTTCCCACATCGCCGCCGGATCGTCACCGCCGGCCGCCTGTTTGATCATAAACCGGCGATAATCCGCCTTGTGTGGTTTCCCGTTGCGAAACACCACCATCCCGGCCACCGGTTCGTTGCCGGCGGTGTGCGAAATGTCATAACTTTCGATCCGCACCGGCGGTTTGTCCAGTCCCAACAACCGTGCCAGTTCGTCCAACGCGGCCACGTCTTGTCCTTTCGCCCCGACTGCGCGCGCGATGGCTTCGGCCGCGTTATCGCGACACATCCTGGTCAGATCCGCCTGTTCGCCGCGTACTGGCACATGCACTTTCACCCGTCGACCGGCCTTGTCGGACAACCACTGTTCCAACAGTTCGGCATCTTCGGTCTCACCGTCGAGCGTGATTTGCGGCGGCACCCGGTCGCGCAGACTGTAATACCGGCGCAACAGTTCGCCGCGCATTTCCTCGACCGTGCCGTCCGGCTCAAACAAAAACTCTTCCCGGTCGGTCATCCGTCCGTGTTCAAACCGAAACACCTCGGCGCAGGCGTGGCCGTTACCTACCGCGATCGCGAACACATCTTGGTCCGCCACGCGTGTTTCCACCACTTTTTGCCGCCCTTGTAACCGGCGAATCGCCGCGATCCGATCGCGCAACGTCGCCGCCTTTTCAAAATCCAACTCTTCGGCTGCTTTTTCCATGCGTTCGGTCAGACTTTCCACCAACCGGTCGCCACCTTGTGTGAGATATTCCAGCGCCATCTCTACCTGTTTGGCGTATTCGTCCGGCTTAATCCGCCCGGTACACGGCGCGGAACATTGTCCGATCGCGTGGTTCAAACACGGCCGTCCGGCCGATACCCCGTATTGCAGTTTGCGCGCACAGGTTGACAATCCGCAGATTTTGCAGGCTTCATCCACCGCTTGTTTCACCGCATACGAACTCATATACGGGCCGATATACCGTGCGCCGTCGTCGAATTTTTGTTTGCTCGCGGTAATCCGCGAAAAGGGCGGCGGCGACACTTTGATATAGTGATACCCCTTATCGTCTTTCAGTAAGATGTTGTATTTCGGGTTGTATTGCTTGATCAACGAACATTCCAACACCAACGCTTCAAATTCGCTATCGGCTAAAATGTAGTCGAAATCGTCCACCCGACACACCATCTGCCGCACCTTTTCGGTGTGGGTGCGGTCGGTCCCGAAATATTGACTTACACGGCTTTTCAGTTGTTTGGCTTTTCCGACGTAGATCACCTTACCGGTCCGATCTTTCATCAGATACACGCCCGGCCGCAGCGGCAACGCCATCGCTTTTTGCCGCAACACGGGTAGTTTCGGGTTTTGTTCGGTCATCGCCGCTTCACCTGCCTTTCTCGTATAGTTTCAGTATATCCTAAACGCGATCGGTATGCAAGTGTGCGCGCCGAAAATCGCAACAGCGTAAATAAAGCACTGTACAAACGCGGCGGTTGGTGATACAATAAAAACGCTTTCAGAAACGGAGGGATTATCTTGAAAACTACCACCAAAACTGTTTTCAGCGCGTTACTGGTTATGTTGTTATGGGGCGCGCTGTTCCCACTATCCAAAATGGGCTTTTCGGCCTACGATATCGTCACCACCGGTGACATTCTATTGTTTGCCGGCGTGCGGTTTACGGTGTGCGGCGTGCTCATCACCGCCCTGGCCGCCCACCGCGAAACACCGTCGATGGCGGCGGTCAAACAATCCATCTGGCCGATCTTGTGGTCGGGCGTATTTGCGGTGGTGTTGCATTACGGGTTCACCTACGTGGGACTCACCATGACCGACGCGTCCAAAACCGCCATCATGAAACAGATCGGCGTGTTGTTATACGTGTGCTTCTCATCCTTGTTCTTCAAAGACGATGCCATCACGGTGCGCAAACTCATCGGCGTGGCGCTTGGTTTTGTCGGCATCGTGGCGATCAACGTGGATCCGTCGGCCGGCTTGCAGTTCCACATCGGGGACCTGTTGATCATCGGCGCGTCGTTTTGCACCGTGTTTTCCAACGTCATCAGCAAAAAAGTGTTCGACCGTGTCCCGCCGCTTACCGTCACCGGCGTTTCGCAACTGTTCGGCGGGATCGCGTTGTTGGCGGTCGGGATCGCGATGGGCGGCCATATGCGAATGACCGTGGCATCGAGTTGGTTGTTCGCGGTGATCTGCCTTGCCTCGATCATCAGTTACGGCGTGTGGTTCCAAACCGTCCAAACCGGCGAACTGTCTAAACTGTTTATCATCAAATTTGCCGAACCCATTTTCGCGGCAATTTTCGGCGCGGTGTTGTTGGGCGAAAACATCTTCCGTTGGCAGTATGCGGTCGCGTTTTTACTCATCGCCGGTGGAATCGTGGTGTCCAACCAATCGGCCGCCAAACAACCGCACACCAAATAAACGGTTCGTTGCAACTAAAAAAACGAGCAGGCAAATGCCTGCTCGTTTTTGTTATGTTATTAGCCTTTGAGGGCAACCGCTTCTTTGGCTTTGGCGACGATGTTTTCGGCGCACAAACCATACACTTTCAGCAGTTCCAGCGCCGGGCCGGATTGGCCGAAGGTGTCGTTCACGCCGACGCGGATCACCGGTACCGGTACGGTTTCGCAAACCACTTCCGCCACCGCACTGCCGAGACCGCCGATGATGTTGTGTTCTTCCGCCGTGACGATCACGCCGGTATCGCGCGCCGCCCGAACGATCGCGTCCCGATCGATCGGTTTAATGGTCGCCATGTTCAACACACGGGCGTTGATGCCTTCGCCGGCCAAGGTTTCGGCCGCGATCAACGCTTCGTTTACCATCAAACCAGTCGCGATAATGGTCACGTCGTTGCCTTCGCGCAAGGTGGCGGCTTTGCCGATCTCGAACCGATAGGTCGCCGGATCAAACACCGTCGGCACCGCCAATCGACCGAACCGCAAATACATCGGGCCTTCGGTCGCGGCGGCGGCTTTCACCGCTTGAACCGCTTCGGTATCGTCTGCCGGGTTGATGATGGTCATGCCCGGAATCGAGCGCATCAGCGCGATATCTTCACAGCATTGGTGGGTTGCCCCGTCTTCACCGACCGAGATGCCGGCATGGGTAGCGCCGATCTTCACGTTAAGGCGCGGATACCCGATCGAGTTACGCACCTGTTCAAACGCACGGCCGGCCGCAAACATCGCAAACGAGGACGCAAACACGATTTTCCCGGTGGTTGCCAAACCGGCCGCCACGCTCATCATGTTGCCTTCCGCAATACCGGCATCGAAGAAACGATCCGGATACGCTTTTTTAAAGTTGCCGGTCTTGGTCGCCGCCGCGAGGTCGGCATCCAACACCACCAGATTATCATACACCGCACCGAGTTCCACCAGCGCCGCGCCGTAGGAATCACGGGTTGCTTTTTTGATCACGTCTGCCATGATTATACCCCCTCTATCGCGGCGAGCGCGGTTTTCAGTTCGGCCAAAGCCTGTTCCGCTTGTTCGGCATTCGGGGCCGAACCGTGCCAACCGACCTGGTTTTCCATAAACGAAACGCCTTTCCCTTTCACGGTGGTCATGATCACCGCCGTGGGCTTGCCTTTCACGGTTTTCGCCTTGGTCACCGCCGCGTCCAGTTCGTCAAAATCGTGTCCGTTGACACAAATGACTTCAAACCCAAACGCCGCAAATTTTTCCGGGATCGGGTAGGGGGAGTTGACCTCTTCCACCGTGCCGTCGATCTGCAGATTATTGTTATCCACAAACACGCACAGGTTATCGAGTTTCTTGTGAGCCGCGAACATCGCCGCTTCCCACACTTGTCCTTCTTGGATTTCGCCGTCGCCCAACACGGTATAGACGCGCGCATCCGACTTATCGAGTTTCAGGCCAAGCGCCATGCCGACCGCCGCCGACACCCCTTGACCGAGCGAACCCGACGACATATCCACGCCGGGAATATGTTTCATATCCGGATGCCCTTGCAGCATCTCGCCGGTTTTGCGCAGTTTCGCAATTTCCGATTGCGGGAAAAACCCTTTCAGCGCGAGCGCGCCGTAAAGCGCCGGTGCCGCATGTCCTTTCGACAACACAAACCGGTCGCGTTCCGGCATTTTGGGATTGCTCGGATCCACCTTCATTTGATAAAAATACAGATACGCCAACAAATCCGCGATCGATAACGATCCGCCGGGATGTCCGCTTTTGGCATTAAGCGTCCCCTCGATAATCGCCATACGGATCTTCGCGGCAGCGGCGCTCAACTGGTTTTTGATACCGACTTCCATCGTAACCCACCTTTCGGAGATTTCATCCCTTTCAGTATACCGCAAATCGACCGGTTTGTCTACTCGAAAGTCCAATTTTCCACACAAAAAATCGGCCGAACAGCGAGTTCGACCGATCCTTTTTGTATCGGCACCGTCTTCTCGACCGAGAAGGGTTGATCATCGCGCGCCGATCGCGGTTTATTCCCCTTTATATTTCTTGCGCGTCGCCATACCGCCGCGAATATGGCGCTCTTGTTTGTTTTTGTCCAACACCGCCTTGACCTGTCGGGACAACTGCGGATGATGCCGCGCCAACCGTTCGGTCACGTCTTTATGTACGGTCGATTTCGACACGTGAAAGGTTTTGGCGGCGCTACGCACGGTCGCACCCGTTTCGATGATATATTCGCCCAACACCACGGCTCGGTCATCCGAAAAATCTCTCATACCATCAACTCCTTACAGGACTTAGTTTATTGTATGAACCAAGATGCCAAAAAAGAACTCTTTCAAAATAACGGCAAATTCGCCCGGCGGTTTATTGAAAAACCGAACAGGTTGTGGTATCATATGTGTCAAGGGGGTTTTTGCATGAAAAAGTTATTGTCTGCCATAATCGTGCTGATCCTGGTGTTCACCATGATGGCCGTAAACGTTTCGGCCGCCACGCCGAATCTTCCGACCAAGGAATATCAAGGGGAAACCTATTACTGCGTTACCACCAAAGCGCAGTACACCGCTTTGGTCAATTTTGCGATCGAGAATCTGTTAGAAGAAGTTCTCATATACCAAGATCCTAACGCGGTTGAGTATGACAGTTCGTGGTCTAACGACGTGCGGAATTTTTGCGATTATAAAAGTTACCGCGAACTGAAGTTTCTCGATTATAACACCAACGTCGTATCGGGCTATTGCGATCAAAAGCCGATATACGATGAACTGAACTGCTTTATCGGGGAAACGCCGGAAGCCTACGGAAAACTGGAAATCGAATACAACGATAGCCGGGACGAAATCCAAAAAGCAGAAGCCATTATAAACGGCGTGCTGGCGCAGGTTTCGGGCAAATCCGAAGTGGAAAAAATCGAACATATCGTCAACTATATTTGTTCGGTCAACCAGGCCGGCTCGATCCAGATGCCGGGCGGCGGCTACGATTTGATTAACGGGGTTTACGACGTGTTGACCGGCCACCACACCAACGTGGTGTGCACCTCTTACGCCGTAACGGCACAAAAGTTTTTCGAAATGGCCGGCATAGAATCCGTTATGATACACAACAGCAACCACATCTGGAACATGGTGTGTCTGGATGGGGTGTGGTACGGGATCGACGTGACTTTCGGTGACGAAGGCAGCACCATGTCGCAGAAATTCCTGTTGATGGGCTATGACGATCTGAAACGGTTCGACGATACTCAAACGCCGATCGCCACCTTTAAAGCCCGGCACACGTTAGCCGATAAGAGTTATTACAACACGTCCACCACCACGGCCGCGTCGTCTGTGGCGAAAACAACCAAACCGACCGCCACGACCACCAAGCGCGCCCCAAGCACCACGGCCGGCAAAACGAACGACGAGACAACCGCTACCTCCGCATCCGAAACCGTGACGGAAAACAGCAAGACGACCACGACCTCGGCCAATAAAGTGACCGTTGATTTAACCGAAAACGTTGTCATATCGTCCGATATTTTTAAAACCGCCAAAGAAAAGGGCGAAGACGTTTCGCTCGTTGGCGATGGATATCGCTGGACGTTTTCTTCGGACAGTATTAAAGAGTCCGCATTAGCCGAAAGCTTTAACGCCGAGGTGTACGTCGGACAGGAGGTCGGGAAAGAGGCGATTACGGCGATTGCAAACGCCGCCGACATCGATGCCGACAACGTGTATCCCTTTAGTTTTTCTCATCACGGAGAATTGCCGGGTGTCGCGGATATTACCATCGAAGTAGCGCCGGCCTTTAAAGGCAAAACGGTGTATATCTATTATCTCAACGATGAAAACCAACCGGTTCAGTCCGGAAAAGGGATCGTGGCCGAAGACGGCACCTTAACCTTTACAACCGACCACTGTTCGGTATGGTTCTTAAGCGAAGAACAACTCGAAACGCCCAGCGTCCTGCCGACGGTACTCATCGTCGTGGGCGCGGTGATGTTGTTGGCGGCGGCCGGCGTGGTTACGTTTTTACTCTTAAAACGCAAACAACGCGCCCCGACAGACGATCCCGCGGATTCCGAACCCATTACCCCCGCAGAATAAAAACCAAGACGGTATAGAGCAAACAGGCCCAGGCAACATGTTGCCTGGGCCTGTTTTTGACGGCCGCGCCGCACGAGAGAAGAATCTGACTTTTTCCGTTGCGCTTGTGCACAAGGTTTGTTATAATAAAGGTAATTATGATACGGTGAAGGAGGGATACCATGAAACTGATCCACGTATCGGATCTGCATATCGGCAAACGCGTCAATGAGTTTTCCATGTTGGACGATCAGGCGTATATCCTGACCGAGATGTTGCGCGTCATCGATGCCGAACAACCCGACGGCGTGTTGATCGCCGGCGACGTATACGACAAAGCCGTTCCGTCGGCCGAAGCGGTACAACTGTTCGACGATTTTCTCTGTCGATTGGCCGCGCGCGACCTGCCCACCTTTCTCATCAGCGGCAACCACGACTCGCCCGAACGTTTGGCGTTTGGCGGCCGTTTAATGCAAGCCAGTGGTATCCACATCAGTCCGGTGTACGCCGGTTCGGTCGAACCGTTGTATCTCGAAGATGCACACGGCCGTGTCGCCATCTATTTGCTTCCGTTTATCAAACCGGCCCACGTGCGCCGTTATTTCTCAGACCAACCGATCGAGAGTTATACCGACGCAATGCGTGTCGCGATCGAGCAGATGGCGGTCGATTCGTCGATCCGCAACGTGCTGGTCACCCACCAATTCGTCACCGGCGCCACGCGCAGCGAATCCGAAGATCTGTCGGTCGGCGGCAGCGATAACGTCGATGTATCGGTGTTCGATGCGTTCGATTACGTCGCGCTCGGGCATCTGCACGGGCCGCAATCGGTCGGGCGCGATACCGTGCGCTATTGCGGCACGCCGCTAAAATATTCCTTCTCCGAAACCGCGCACCACAAATCGATCACGGTGGTGGAACTTGGCGAAAAAGGCGACGTCGATATCCGTACCGTCGCACTCAAACCGTTACACGATCTGCGCGAACTCAAAGGCACTTACGAGCAACTCACCGATCGACGAACCTATCTCGGCACCGCCACCGACGATTATCTGCACGTCACCTTGACCGATGAAGAGGACGTGCCGGACGCACTCGGCAAATTGCGTGTCATCTACCCAAACTTGATGAAACTCGATTACGATAACACCCGTACCCGGCACAACGCCGCCATCGGCACGGTCGACGCGGTCGAAACCAAATCGCCGCTGGATCTGTTTGTCGAATTTTACGAACTGCAAAACAACCAGCCGTTGTCAAACGAGCAATTGGCGTTTGTCGACGGGTTGATTCAATCGATATGGGAGGGTGACGTATGAGACCGATTACTTTAACCCTCTCGGCGTTCGGGCCGTATGCCGGCCACATCGAACTGTCGCTGGATGCATTGGGCAAGCGTGGCTTGTACCTCATCACCGGCGATACCGGTGCCGGCAAAACCACGATTTTCGACGCCATTACCTTTGCGCTTTACGGGGAAGCCAGTGGCGAAAACCGCGATCCGTCGATGTTGCGTTCGAAATACGCCCAACCCGATACCCCCACGCAGGTGAGTCTGGTGTTCGAGACCAAAGGCCGTCGCTACACCGTTACCCGTAACCCCGAATACGAACGGCCGGCGAAAAAAGGCGGCGGCACCACCGTGCAACGCGCGGATGCTACCCTGACCATGCCGGACGGCGCGGTGATTACCAAAGTCAAAGAAGTCAATGCCACCATCCGCGAGATCATCGGGGTGGATGCGGATCAATTTTCGCAGATCGCGATGATCGCACAAGGCGATTTCTTAAAATTGTTGCTCGCCGATACCAAACAACGGCAAGCCATTTTTCGCGATATTTTCAAAACCGGCCGGTATCGAGACCTGCAAGAGAAACTGAAAAACGAATCCGGCGCGCTCGCCCGTTTATGTGACGAACGGCGACTCAGCGTGCGGCAGTATCTGGGCGGCGTTATGTGTGACGAGAACGATCCGCTGTATGCCGAACTGTGTCAAGCACAAGCCGGCGAATACCTGACCGCCGACGCGATGGAACTGATCCGCGTGTTGATCGATCGCGATACCGCCGTGTATCAAGGGGCGTCGGCGCAACTCGCCGCGATCGAAACCCAACTCGACGAGATCGCCGGTCACTTGGCCAAAGCCGCACAGATCGCGGCTCAACAAGCCAAACTCGACCAAACCGTCGCCGCGATTGCCGAACAAGAGCCGCATCTGAAAACCTTAACCGAAACCGCGCTCGAAGCCCGCGCGCAGCAATCCGTGCGCGAAACCAAAGCGGCCGAAAAAGCCACCGTCGAAGCCGGGTTTGCCGACTACGATCGGTTGGAACAACTGATGCATGACCGCGCACAAGCGGATGCCAAATGTGCGCAAGACCGCGCCGCGTGGCAACGGGCGATCGCCGCACGAGACAAGGGGATCGAGCGATTAACCGCGCTCAAAACCGAATATGCCGCTACCGCCGACGTCGCCGAACAACGGCAGGCGTTGCTTGCACAAGAGACGGCGTTATCGGATCGCCGGCGCGATCTGGAACTGTTTTTACAAGAAGGGAATCGGTTGACGAAACTGGCCGCCGACCGGCAAGCGGCCCAAACCGCCTACCTGGCGGCCCAAACCGAAGCCGACCAAGCGGCGGCGCGGTTTGCCGCCCTCAACCGCGCGTTTCTCGCCAACCAAGCCGGCCTGTTGGCCGAACGGTTGACCGACGGCGCCGCGTGTCCGGTGTGCGGTTCCACTACCCATCCGCAACCGGCGTGTGTGCCGGCCGATGCGCCGAGCGAAGCGGCGTTACAAGCGGCGAAAACCGCCGCCGAAACCGCCCAGGCTACCGCCGTTGGCCACAGCCGTACCGCGGCACAGATCGGCGGCGCGGTCGATACCGCAACGCAAGCGTATACTGCGCGGATGAACGCGTTGTTTGCCGACTGTTCCATCGAGCATGCCGCGGCCCAAACCGTCCGTGCGCTCGACGATACCGCCGCCGCGCTCACGCGCGTACAGACCGATGTGCGCACGCTGGATGACCGGATCAAACGCCGCGCCGAACTCGAATCCGCGATCGAAACCGGCGAACGGTTTGTGGAACAGGCGAAACAAACGGCGATCACGCTCGAAACTGCCATCGCCGCCGGGGACGAAACCTGCCGTCAACTCGATAATCAAATCGCTGCGTTGCGGGCGAAATGGCGGTTCGCCACCCGTGCCGAAGCCGCGCAATACGTCGCCGTGTTAGCGCAAGAGATGGCGGCGATTGATCGCGCCATTACCGCGGCCGATACCGCTAAACACGAGGCCGAAACGGCGCTGGCGGCGTTGCACGCCCAGGCTGAACAATGCCGTCAACTGTTGGCGGATCGACCGGATATCGATACCGCCGCGTTGGAGACGCGTCGTGCGGCCCTCGCGGCCGACAAAGCCGCCATTACCACCGCCGCCCAAGCGGTGCATCTCCGGCTCGAAACCAACCGCCTGGCACTCGATAACATCGCCGCCGGGGCGGCAAAGCTCCACGAGATCGAATCGAGATGGGCGTGGATCAAAGCACTGGCCAATACCGCTAACGGCAACCTGGCCGGCAAAGAAAAAATGATGCTCGAAACCTATATCCAAACCACCTATTTCGACCGGATCATCCGCCGCGCCAATACGCGGTTTATGGTGATGTCGGCCGGTCAGTACGAACTCAAACGCCGCGAAACCGTTGATAACAACCGCCAACAAAGTGGGTTAGAACTGGATGTCATCGACCATTACAACGGTACGGTACGTCACGTTAAAACCTTGTCGGGCGGCGAATCCTTTAAAGCGTCGTTGTCGCTTGCGTTAGGGTTATCCGACGAAATTCAATCGTCGGCCGGCGGTGTGCGACTGGATACCATGTTCGTGGACGAAGGGTTTGGTTCGTTGGATGAAGAATCGCTCGAACAGGCGATGCGTGCGCTGATGTCGTTGGCCGACGGTGACCGGTTGGTCGGGATCATTTCCCACGTATCGACGCTCAAAGACCGGATCGATAAACAGATCGTGGTCACGAAAGACAAGACCGGCGGCAGTCGCGCGGTCATCGTGGGGTAATACCCTTGCGGTCCGGTGTCGAATATGCTATAATCAAGTGGATTTGTATAAGAAAGGATTTTTCAATTCATGGCACAACCATTTACCACGTTTGAAGAGATGGAACTGCGCGCACCGTTGATGCAGGCGGTCCGGAAGATGGGATTTACCAACCCCACACCGGTACAGGCGCAGACCATTCCGTATATGTTAGAGGGATACGACGTGATCGCCAAAGCCCCCACCGGCACCGGTAAAACCTGCGCGTTCGGGATCCCGATTTTGGAGACGTTGCGTGACGATTGCACTGACGTGCAGGCGTTGATCTTATGCCCGACGAGAGAGTTATGCGTACAGATCGCCGACGAGATGCGCGGTTTAGCCGCGTGTATGCCGCAGGTGCGGATCGCCGCGATCTATGGCGGTCAACCGATGGCCAAACAGATCGCGCAACTGCAAAAACACCCGCAGATCGTGGTCGCGACACCTGGTCGGTTGCTCGACCATATGGGGCGCGGCAACGTGTGGATCGGCGATATTTATACCGCCGTGTTGGATGAAGCCGACGAAATGTTGAAGATGGGATTTGTCAAAGACGTGTGCAAGATCCTCAACGCCACGCCGGGCGACACCCAGGTCGTGATGTTCAGCGCGACCATTTCGCGTGAAGTGATGGATATCGCGTGGCAGTATCAGCACGATGCGGTGGACATCACCATCGAAGCGCAAGGGGACAACCGTCCCAAGATCGCGCAATATCGGTTGGTATCGACCGGCGATCAACGGATCACCGATATGTATGATATCATCGACCGGTTTGCGTATAAGCGGGTGATGGTATTCGCGAATATGAAAACCACCGTTCGCCGCCTGCACACCCGCATGCAAAAGGACAAGCGGTCGGTCGATTGCTTACACGGCGACATGCCGCAAAGCCAGCGTAACCGCGTGATGGCCGGATACCGAAAAGGCGCGTTCGAAATTTTGATCGCGACCGACGTGGCGGCGCGCGGTATCGACGTCGACGACGTCGAAGTGGTATTCAACTTCGACGTGCCGGACGAAAACGAGTATTATCTGCACCGCATCGGCCGTACCGGTCGCGCCAAGCGCGAAGGGGTGGCGTTCACCTTTGTGCCGGATGAACACGATCCCCGGATGCGCGATATCGGCAAATACACCCACTCGCAGGTCGATCTGCTCACCCGTGGGGAAGACGGCGCGTTGGTGTGCGATGACGGCACACCACTGGCCGACCGTTTACAATAACTCAACACCACATAAGGCAACACCCGATGGTCACCATCGGGTGCTTTTTTGTTTTGGTGGCTGTTAGTTTGATCAAATGGGTTGGTTTCGCCCGAGCGCGTTAGTGCGAGCGTGCTGTCTGCAAGATGGCCTGTGCGGCGCGGTCTCTCAACATATGGGTGCTCTGAGATGGTTGGGTTTTCGCTCAATTTACCCCAACGGACTCGTGCCGTCTGCAAGATGGCCTGTGCGGTGCGGTCTCTCAACATATGGGTGCTCTGAGATGGTTGGGCTTTCGCTCAATTTACCCCAACGGACTCGTGCCGTCTGCAAGATGGCCTGTGCGGTGCGGTCTCTCAACGTATGGGTGCTCTGAGATGGTTGGGCTTTCGCTCAATTTACCCCAACGGACTCGTGCTGTCTGCAAGATGGCCTGTGCGGCGCGGTCTCTCAACATATGGGTGCTCTGAGATGGTTGGGCTTTCGCTCAATTTACCCCAACGGACTCGTGCCGTCTGCAAGATGGCCTGTGCGGCGCGGTCTCTCAACATATGGGTGCTCTGAGATGGTTGGGCTTTCGCTCAATTTACCCCAACGGACTCGTGCTGTCTGCAAGATGGCCTATGCGGCGCGGTCTCTCAACATATGGGTGCTCTGAGATGGTTGGGTTTTCGCTCAATTTACCCCAACGGACTCGTGCCGTCTGCAAGACCACCGCAGGTGTACTATATGTTGTGGTTGGGTAGTGATGCGATTTTCCGGCAAAACGCCCGGTTGGTTTCTATTATATATATAATAAGGTATATAAGGGCTGGTCATCTGATCGGTTTTCACGATCTTTTGCAACCGATCTGTCCCCACTTCGTCATCCAAACCGATCCTCTTTCACCGGAAATTTCCCCACCTGCCGGAATTTGCCGCCACTCGTCCGATCCAACCGTCCCCAAAACTCCCCCAACAAAATTGGAAATTCCCCTGATTTTGAGTTTTTATTCGATTTTTTGTATATTTATTCGAAAAAATTCCCCATTTTTCGCCAAAATCACGCCAAAAATCGATCTCAAAACCCCTAAAAAGCCGGTTTTGGGAGGGCGGTTTTGGTTGGATGCACAAAATTTCGCCGCTTTTTCAAAATTAACGATTTCAAAATCCATTATTGGTAAAAAACGGAAACAAATTCGGCAAATTGTCCGAAATTGTGGATAATCAGGGGATAAAAAAGACGAATTTGTTCGAAATATGGCTAAAAACCGCGCATAAGTACCGCCGCGATCGGGGGAATCTTCGCCACGAAAAATCCGGCGAATTTTGACAGATGGACAAGGGTTCTTTGTGCAAAACAGCTAAAAACCACCCAAGTTAGCGCGGTTGACAATGGGCAATGTTGCGAATATAATGGAACACGCTCGCCCAAAGCCGAGGCGAGTCGTGCCAAAAAGAAAAAACATGCAATCAGGATTCAACGAACCGCGCGGCAATAGCGTCCTATTGTTGCCGATGAGGGAAAACCGCGAAACACTACTAATAGTGGTGCCTATATATAGTGCGGTTGCCCTCGAACGGAAAGGAGAACCGAAAAATGAATATATGGCATACGATTTCAACCGCGATCAAAACCGCGGTCAAAAAAGTCGACGACCTGCTTCCCGGTAATTTTCGCAGTCGGTTGTGCGTCGTAACCGCATTGTCCATCGCGGTGGCGTCGGTGTACGTGCAATCCACCCTCACCCTGCGTACTGCCACCATCACCGACGGCAACGAAACGCGCGTCGTCACCACTTTAAACGGTGATCCGCGTGCCGTCATCGCCGAAGCCGGCGTTAGGGTATCCCCGAACGACGAAATCACCCACGAAGTGGATGATCAAGCGAACCTTACCATTGAAATCAACCGTGCGTTTGATCTGCCGATCGAGGTGGATGGAGAAACGGTTACGGTCAGCGTAGCCGGCGGCACCGTCGCCGAAGCGCTGGAACAAGCCGGTATTGTCTTGACGAAATACGATACCATGAACGTCAATCCCGACGATGAAGTGACCGAAGGCATGGATATTGTCGTTTCGCGCACCACCTATCGGGAATATCAAGCCGCCGAAACCATTGCCTACGGAACCAAAACCGTCTATACTGACAAACTGAAAGTCGGCGAGACCAAACACGTGTCCGATGGCATCAACGGCCGCAAAACCGTCACGTATCGTGACACGTTGATCAACGGCCAAGTGGTCGAAACGGTCGCCGTCGAAGAAGTGGTCATCAAAAAAGCAGTGCCGCAAGTCAAACAAGTCGGTACCGGCAAAGCCGTTGTGGCGTCGGTGTCGAAAGAAGGCATCGAACTGGATGCCAACGGTCAACCGATCCGCTATAAAAAGGTGATCAGCGGTAAGTGCACCGCGTATTCGTCGCAAGAAGCCGCGGTCGGTACGGTGACGTCCACCGGCCTGAAAGCACAAGTCGGCGTGGTGGCGGTCAACCCGAACATCATCCCGTACGGCACCAAACTGTATATCGTATCGGCCGACGGTAAAACCGTGTACGGCTATGCGATCGCCGGTGACACCGGCGGTGCGGCGCTCAGCAACCGCATTGTAGCAGACTTATACATGGACACGGTCGCGGAATGCGTAGAATTCGGCCGCCGTACCATGAACGTATATATCTTAGAATAATCCTAACCGCATGTAATCGCCTGTGACGTTCTTGTCGACGTCACGGGCGTTTTTCGTTTCGGTTTCAGCGTGGCAAACGACGCGTGACAACCGAAATAAAGGGTTGAAAAATGAGAACGTTTTAGGTATAATACATTATGTATGTTTGAAACTAATAAAAAGGTGAGGTGTCCTTGTTGGAATTCATACAACAATTTAGTTTTTTATGGGACAGTGTTCTGTTCTTCTTTCAGGGCGACGGATGGAAAAATCTCGTCATGCTCGGTGTCGGCGGTCTGCTGATCTGGTTGGCGTTGGCCAAAGATTTTGAACCGTCGCTGTTGATGCCGATGGGATTGGGTGCCATTCTCGTCAATCTGCCGTTTTCCGGCGCGGTCGGCGTAGCGGCCGACGGATCCGAGGGTATCATCGACTGGTTGTTTAAAGTCGGTATCGAAGCCTCTGAGGCGATGCCGTTGTTGCTGTTTATCGGGATCGGCGCGATGATCGATTTCGGTCCGCTGTTGTCCAACCCGAAAATGTTTCTGTTCGGCGCGGCGGCCCAGTTCGGTATTTTCCTGACGGTCCTCATCGCCAGCCTGCTCGGCTATGACTTTAAAGACGCGGCCGCGATCGGTGTGATCGGTGCGGCCGACGGCCCGACCTCGATCCTGGTTTCGAAAGTGCTCGAATCCGGTTACGTTGCGGCGATTGCGGTGGCGGCCTATTCGTATATGGCGTTGGTCCCGATCATCCAACCCATGGCGATCAAACTCGTCACCACCAAAAAAGAGCGTATGATCCACATGCCGTATAACCCGGCATCGGTTTCCCGCAAAACCCGTATTTTGTTCCCGATCTGCGTGACCATCATTGCCGGTCTCGTAGCCCCGAAATCGGTCTCGTTGGTAGGCATGTTGATGTTCGGCAACCTGTTGCGTGAATGTTTGAAACTCGACAACCTGTCGCAAACCGCGCAAACCCAACTCGCAAACCTCATCACCATTTTGCTCGGCCTTACGATTGCCGGCAGCATGAAAGCAGAAGCCTTCGTTCGGATCGATACCATCATCATCATGGCGCTCGGCCTGGTGGCGTTCGTGTTCGATACCATCGGCGGCGTGATGTTCGCCAAACTGATGAATATTTTCCTGCCGGAAGGCAAAAAGATCAACCCGATGGTCGGCGGTGCCGGTATTTCGGCGTTCCCGATGTCGGCGCGCGTTATTCAGAAAATGGCGCTCAAAGAAGATAACCAAAACCATCTTCTCATGCATGCGGTCGGCGCGAACGTGGCCGGCCAGATCGGTTCGGTGGTGGCCGGCGGTATCATTTTGACCGTTGTCCCGAACCTGATTGCCGGTTAAGGAAAGGGGATTGTGGATATGATGAATTCGTTATGGCTTATGTTGCTCGGTATGGTGGGCATTTTTGTAGTGATGGCCGTTATCATGTTAACGGTTTCGATCCTGAACCGTTTTGCAAAAGATAAGGAGAACTGATCATGGCAGATAATAAAAAACTCGTCTCGGCGATCACCGCCATGGAAGACGATTTTGCACAATGGTATACCGACGTAGTGAAAAAAGCGGAACTGATTGAATACACCAGCGTCAAAGGATGTATGGTCATCCGCCCGTACGGCTATGCCATTTGGGAGCATATGCAACGCCTGTTAGACGGGATGTTCAAGGCGACCGGCCACGAAAACGTGTGCATGCCGATGTTTATTCCGGAAAGTTTGTTGCAAAAAGAAAAAGACCACGTAGAAGGGTTTGCGCCGGAAGTGGCGTGGGTTACCCACGGCGGTAACGAGAAGTTGGAAGAACGCCTGTGTGTGCGTCCCACTTCCGAAACCTTGTTCTGCGAACATTATGCTAACATCATTCATTCTTGGCGCGACCTGCCGAAACTCTATAACCAGTGGGTTAGCGTGGTGCGTTGGGAAAAAACTACCCGCCCGTTTTTGCGTTCGCGCGAGTTCTTGTGGCAAGAAGGCCACACCATCCACGCCTCGGCGGACGAAGCGGTGGCCGAAACCGAACAGATGTTGAACGTGTACGCCGATTTCTGTGAGAAATATCTCGCGATGCCGGTCATGAAAGGCAAAAAGACCGAAAGCGATAAATTCGCCGGTGCCGAAGCGACCTACGCGATCGAAGCGTTGATGCACGACGGTAAAGCGTTGCAGGCCGGCACGTCCCACTATTTCGGAGACGGGTTTGCCCGTGCGTTTGACATTCAATACGCCGATAAAAACAACACGTTGCAATATCCGCACCAAACGTCGTGGGGCGTGACCACGCGTTTGATCGGCGCGATCATCATGACGCACGGCGACAACAACGGATTGGTGTTACCGCCGGCGGTGGCACCGGTACAGGTGGTCGTAGTGCCGGTCGCACAACATAAACCCGGCGTACTGGACAAAGCGGCCGAACTGCGTGACCGTATCGCGAACTTTGCGCGCGTTAAAATGGACGATTCGGACAATTCCCCGGGTTGGAAATTTGCCGAATACGAGATGAAAGGCGTGCCGCTTCGTTTGGAGATCGGCCCGCGCGACATCGAAAACAACCAATGCGTGTTGGTGCGCCGCGATAACCGCGAAAAAACGGTGGTATCGCTCGATGAGTTGGAAACCATGATTCCGAAACTGCTCGCCGACTTAAACGACGCGTTGTATCAAAAAGCGTTGCAAAACCGTGAACAACGCACCTATGCCTGCACCTCGATGGAAGAGATCATCGCCGCGTTGAACGAAAAAGGTGACGGGTTCGTCAAAGCCATGTGGTGCGGCGACGAGGCGTGTGAAGATAAGGTGAAAGAGGTTACCGGCGTGGGTTCGCGCTGTATCCCGTTTGAACAAGAATCCATCGGTGACCGGTGCGTCTGTTGCGGCAAACCGGCCAAGTACATGGTCCTGTGGGGCAAGGCGTACTAATTTATGGTCGTCCTGCTTCTCCCACACGGCGCACAACTGAAATACCACTTGGAGGTACTACCATGAATCAATTAGCCAAACCGGCGACCGGCGATACGGTTGCGGTCATGCACACCTCGATGGGGGATATCTCGATCCGTCTGTTTGCGGACAAAGCCCCCAAAGCGGTCGAAAACTTTACCACCCATGCGAAAAACGGGTATTATGACGGCTTGATCTTCCACCGCGTGATCAAAGATTTTATGATCCAAGGCGGCGATCCCCTCGGTACCGGTACCGGCGGCGAAAGCATCTGGGGCCACAGTTTCGAAGACGAGTTCGATCTCGAACTGCGCAACTATTGCGGCGCGCTTTCGATGGCGAATGCCGGCCCGAACACCAACGGCAGCCAGTTCTTCATCGTGCAGGCGACCGCCGTTCCGGACGGCATGCTTGCCCAGATGGACGGCTTGGCGGACCGTGGGTTCCCGACCGAAGTGACCGAAAACTATCGCAACCTCGGCGGTACGCCGTGGTTGGATTTCCGTCATACGGTGTTTGGCCAGGTGTTCGACGGCATGGACGTGGTCCACGCGATCGCGGCGGTACAAGTCGGCGCGAACGATAAACCGGTCGAAGACGTGGTCATTCGCTCGATCGACATTACGGAGGTAGCGTGATGAAACAAACGATGAAACGCATCGGTGCGGCGTTGGTTTGCGTGGTTATGTTGTTGGCGTTGACCGCGTGTGGCGGCCAGGACAATAACGGCAACCCGAAAGCGCAAGACGTCGGCACCGCGTACAAAAACGAAGTGGCCGGTTTCCAGACCGAAGCGCCCGAAAAAGGCGATCAGATCGTGATTATGCACACCTCAAAAGGGGATATCTCGATCCGTCTGTTCCCGGAAGCGGCTCCCAAAACGGTCGAAAATTTCGTCACCCATGCCAAAGACGGATACTATGACGGTTTGACCTTCCACCGCGTGATCGAAGGGTTTATGATCCAGGGCGGCGATCCGAAAGGCGACGGTACCGGCGGCGAAAGCATTTGGGGCGGCAGTTTTGAAGACGAATTCGATACCAAACTGCTCAACCTGCGCGGTTCGCTCTCGATGGCGAACGCCGGCGCCGATACCAACGGCAGCCAGTTCTTCATCAACCAAGCGCCGGCCTCGGCGTTTGATCG
This sequence comes from Acutalibacteraceae bacterium, assembly GCA_045544455.1. GTDB lineage: Bacteria > Bacillota > Clostridia > Oscillospirales > Acutalibacteraceae > JAZPYZ01. Next base: position 135,301 of record JAZPYZ010000022.1, read on the forward strand.
CGACGCCTACGATTACGACGGATTGGTCGAGAATTACAAACAACATTACGAGTCGTATGCTGCGTACTACACCTCGCACTATCCCACTTTTGAGGAATTTCTGACCAAAGGTGTCGGCGGTATTTCGCCGTTGTCGTATGAAGTTCCGGACGAAGTGTGGGAAGCCTACGAAACCTACGGCGGCAACATCAATCTCGACGGTGCATGGCGCGAACAAGCCGGCCATGCGGTGTTCGGTCAAGTGTTTGACGGCATGGATATTGTCGATGCGATTGCCGCGGTCGAGACCGATGAAAACGATAAACCGGTCGAAGCGGTGATCATCAACAGCATCACCGTCACCACCTACGAAGGATAATCTGTGCAAATTTAAAATCCGGCATGTGGTTTAAACATGCCGGATTTTGCACGCATGGCCGACGTATTGATCAAGATCGGGTGGCGACAAGCGGGTGCTATCCGGTTCGCCCGATACATAGGATAATACCATGATTGATTTTGTCGGCTGTTTGTGGTACACTGGTTATATTGATTAGAAGAAAGGGGCTTGATCGCGATGGAATGGACCTATGGAGCGCAACGCGTTTCGTATATCGATCAAGGGCAAGGTGATCCCGTCATCCTGTTACACGGATGGGGCGCGCCGGCGGCGTTGTATCGGTTGATCATCGATCATCTGTCGCAAACGCACCGCGTCATCGCCCCTGACTTGCCGGGTTTTGGCGGTTCGGACGAACCGACTACCCCGTGGTGTGTGGACGATTACGTTGACTTTGTGTTGGCGCTTGCCGCCCACCTCAACGTTGACCGCGCCACCTTGATCGGCCACTCGTTTGGCGGTCGCGTCATCATCAAATTGCTCAACCGAACCGCCTGTCCGTTGACGGCCGATCGCGTTGTGTTGATCGATGCCGCCGGCATTCGTCCCAAACGCACCCTGGCCTACCATATCAAGGTGCGCAGTTACAAATTGGCGAAATGGTTTTTATCGACCAAACTGGTTCAAACGCTGTATCCGGACGCGTTGGCCGATCTGCAACGCAATGCCGGTTCGTCGGATTATCGTAACGCCAGTCTGGCGTTACGGCAAACGATGGTGCGTTGCATCAACGAAGATCTGACGCCGTTGCTCGGCGGCGTGTATCCGCCGACCTTGTTGATCTGGGGCGAACTCGATACCGATACGCCGCTATCCGACGGTAAACTCATGGAACAACGCATTCCGGATGCCGGCTTGGTGGTACTTGCCGGTGCCGGGCATTTCTCCTACGCCGAACGGTGGGACCAATGCCGCCGGGTACTCGATGCGTTCTTTAACGCTTGATATAAGCCAACTTCATCTATCGGAGGGATCCCGATGTCTTTAACGATTGCCAGATGGTTCTTTTATCTGTGCTGCACCGTCAACGTCGGTGTGCAAACCTTGTTTTTCACCCATATGATCCAACTCAACGGCTATAGTCCGAAACGGTTTTACCGGTGGTGTCGCGTCAACGCGCCGCGCGTCATGTCGACGCGTCGATACGTGATGTTGGTACCGGCGGCGGCCGGCGCGTTGGTGATGATTTCGGGCGCGCGTGCGTGGTTGTTGTACTTGATCGGCGTATCGGTCGTTCTCAACGCGCTGATGAACCTGCCGTCCAAAGCCAAAAAACCGTTGGTATACACCGCCCGTGTCAAACGTTTGCTTACCACCACCGTGATCTTGTGGTTGTTGGTCGGTGTGTTGACCTGGTGGATGCCGGTATGGTTGGGCGCGCTGTTGATCTTGGCGTTATCCGCGCTTGCCGTATGGTGGGCGATGGCGGCCAACGCCATCAACCAACCGATCGAAACCGGTATTCAGCAATACTATATTCGCGATGCAAAACGGTTGTTGAAATCCAAAGCCGATATGCCGGTCATCGGTATCACCGGCAGTTACGGCAAAACCAGTACCAAAAACTATCTCACGGCGTTGTTATCCACTCGGTACAACGTGCTGATGACGCCGGAAAGTTACAATACCCCGATGGGCATCGTGCGCACCATTCGGGAACACTTAAAACCGTCGCACCAAATTTTCGTGTGCGAAATGGGTGCCTGCCGCGTCGGTGAGATCAAGGAATTGTGCGATCTCGTTCATCCGACCTATGGCCTGATCACCTCGATTGGGGAACAACATCTCGAAACCTTCGGCAGTGTGCAGAACATCATCGATACCAAGTTTGAACTCGCCGACGCGTTGCCGGCCGGTGGGTTCGTGGTGGTCAACGAAGATAACGACTATATCCATAACCGCGAGACGGCGGTTCGTCGCATCGGCTACTCGGTCGACGGCCAAGCGGATTACATCGCGACCGATATGTCGGTCAGCGCGAACGGCAGTTCCTTCATCGTTACCGCGCCGGACGGCGAATCGCGCCGATTCACCACCAAATTGCTCGGCGCACACAACATTCAAAACCTCACCGGTTGTATTGCCGTCGCGCATACGCTCGGTATCCCGTTGGAAGAATTGGTGTATCCGGTTCGTATGATCAAACCGGTCGCCCACCGTCTGCAGATGTTGCCCAACGGCTTCATCGACGACGCGTTCAACTCCAATCCAGCCGGTTTCCGCGCCGCACTCGACGTGTTATCCGCCTTTTCGGGCGAACGGGTACTTGTTACGCCCGGCATGGTCGAACTCGGCGACGTGCAGGAAATCCGCAACCGAGAACTCGGCGAATATGCCGCCACCCGTTGCGACCGCGCTATTTTGGTCGGTCAAAAACAAGCGCCGCCTCTGAAAGCCGGTCTGTTGGCCGGTGGATTCCCCGAAAACCAGATCGCGGTGGTCAACTCGCTAAACGAAGCGCTGGATATCATCAAACGCTTGCCGTTGGATAACGAGCGCATTGTGCTGTTGGAAAACGATCTGCCGGATTCGTATTGATATAGAAAGAGTGAATGGTATGAAAACAAATGTAGCGGTCATCTTTGGCGGTAAAAGCGTCGAACACGAGGTATCGGTCATTTCGGGATTACAGGCGTTTCGCGCGCTGGACCGGTCGAAATTCGATGCGATCCCGTTGTATATCACCAAAAATAACGAGTTCTACACCGGCGATAATCTCGGTGATATCGCCGCGTTCAAAGATATTCCGGCGGCATTGGCGCAAGCGGTCCGCGTGTTACCGGTCCCGATCGACGGCGGCCGCGTGCAACTGTTGCGGTACCCGTTGCGCAAGTTCGGTAACAACGTCGTCGCGGAAATCGACGTCGCGTTGCCGGTCGTGCACGGCACCAACGTCGAAGACGGTACCCTCATGGGCTACCTCGAAATGTTAGGGTTGCCGTATGCCGGTTGTGACGTTATGTCTGCCGCTATCGGCATGGATAAATTCTTGATGAAAGGCGCGCTCAAACAAGCCGGTGTACCGGTTCTCGGCGCGATCAGTTTCACCGGCCGCGACTATGTCGCGGGGGCCGACCTGGTGCTCTCCGGCATCGAAAAAGCGATGGGCTATCCGGTCATCGTCAAACCGGTCAACCTCGGTTCGTCGGTCGGTATTTCCAAAGCGGTCGACCGCGCCTCGTTGGAAGATGCGCTCAACACCGCGTTCGGCTTTGCGCCGAACGTGTTGGTAGAACCCGCGATCCAACCCCTGCGCGAGATCAACTGTGCGGTAATCGGTGACACGTATAAAGCGCGCGCATCGGCGTGTGAGCAACCGTTCGGCAACGATGCGATTTTGAGTTTTGCGGATAAATATCAATCCGGCGGCAGCAAAGATGCCGGCAGCAAAACCGGTACCGGCAGCAAAACTGCCGGCGGCGGTATGAGCAGTTTGCAACGGCAATGTCCGGCCGATCTCCCGCCCGAAGTCACCGAAAAGGTGCAAGCGCTTGCGGTCAAGACGTTCCGCGCATTGGGTTGCAGCGGTGTCGCGCGGATCGATTTCCTCAACAACCCCGAAACCGATGAATGGTGGGTAAACGAGATCAACACCATTCCCGGATCGCTCGCGTTCTACCTGTTCGAAGCGGCCGGCACGCCGTTTAAGGATCTGCTCACCGAGATGATCGACCTGGCGTTTAAACGCCAACGTGAACGCGATTCGCTCACCTTCAGTTACGATAACAACCTGCTTGCCACCGCATCGATCGGCGGCAGCAAAGGCGCTAAACGGTAATAAAAAAACACCCGATGTTCACCATCGGGTGTTTTTGTGTGTTTGCTGGTTAATCACGCACATATTCGGCAATATCTTCCAACCGACAATCTAATGCCGCGCACAATTTGTCTAAGGTCTTTGTCTCAATGTTTTCATTGGCGCGTAACCGACGAATGGTTTTGCTATCGATGCCGCCCTTTTCGCGCAGTTGATAGGTGGATATTTGTCTGGCTTTCATGGTCTCCCATAATTTATCGAATCGTATCAACTCACACACCTCCATTGACATGTATTATTATGGGGGTTATAATCTTATTTATTAAGGGGATATAATCCCCATAACAAAACAAGAAAGAGGTGACTTGTGTGAAGTTGTATCAAGAAATATTAATAAAAGCACAAGAAAGGAAGATGCTTGATGAAGCCTTTCCAAAGTGGAGACAAGATGCAAAAGAGATAGTTAGCATGGAATGTTATCGAGCGCTTGCTCGCATTAAGGAGATTTTAGAGGATGAACGGTTAGAAGATGAGGAGTGTTTTATGAAGATTGAAGAGATCGTTTGCGTGCTTGAAGACATAGGAAGTGATGCCGGCCTTCGTCACGATTTCGGGTGATCATGAGTTTGATCAAGTGGTTTGCTTTATCCGAGCGCGTTAGCGCGAGCGTGCTGTCTGCAAGACCGCTGCAGGCGCGGCGTTATTATACATTATTTTTAAAAAAGCGGTTGACAACGGGCGAGAGCGATGTTATAATGACACTCTGTAAAGAAAAAAACTTTACACGAAAGGAGTGAATCCCCGATGGCAAAAGATCTGGAAATGTCGATTTTGTTTGACTTTTACGGCGGCCTGTTGACCGAAAAGCAACAAAACGCGATCGATCTGTACTACAACCAAGACTTGTCGCTTTCCGAAATCGCCGAAGATACGGGGATCACCCGTCAAGGCGTGCGCGACGCGGTCAAGCGCGCCGAAGCACAACTCATCGAAATGGAAGAACAGTTAGGATTGGCGGCGCGGTTTCGTCGCATGCAGGCGTGTGTGAAAGAGATCGGGCGCGCGGTCGAACAGATCGAACAGATCAACGACGATCAATTCCATTCGGATAAGATCGCCGCTTGCGCGACCAAGATCAACAAATTAGTACGCAAACTCGACGACTGAGGAGAACTCACGTATGGCGTTTGAAGGACTTTCCGAAAAAATCTCGGCCGCGTTTAAGCGGCTTCGTTCCAAAGGTAAACTCACGCAGGACGACGTGCGTTCCGCGATGCGCGAGGTGCGGTTGGCGTTGCTCGAAGCAGACGTCAGTTACCAAGTGGCGAAACAGTTTACCGCCAAAGTGACCGAACGTGCGGTCGGTGTCGACGTGATGCAAAGTTTAACGCCGGCCCAGATGGTCATCAAGATCGTCAACGAAGAACTGACCGAACTGATGGGTGGCGGCGCCACCCGTTTGGCCACCGCCAACCGGCCGCCGTGCGTCATCATGATGTGCGGCCTGCAAGGTTCGGGTAAAACCACCCATTCCGGTAAACTCGCCAAAATGCTCAAAGGACAAGGGCATCGGCCGTTGCTGGTCGCGTGTGACGTCTACCGTCCGGCCGCGATCGATCAACTGAAAGTGCTCGGTGAAAAGGTGAACGTGCCGGTATTCGAAATGGGTGCCGGGGATCCGGTCAAGATCGCGAAAAAAGCGGTCGCCCACGCCAAAGATTACGGCAACGATTACGTCATTCTCGATACCGCCGGCCGGTTGCATATCGACGAAACTTTGATGCAAGAACTGCAACACATCCGTCAAGCAACCTCACCGGAAGAGATCTTGTTGGTGGTCGATTCGATGACCGGTCAAGATGCAGTCAACGTCGCGTCCTCGTTCAACGAACAACTCGATATTACCGGCGTGATCTTAACCAAACTCGACGGTGATGCGCGCGGCGGTGCAGCGTTATCGGTGAAAGCCGTGACCGGCAAACCCATCAAATTCGCCGGCACCGGCGAAAAACCCGACGATTTCGAAGTGTTTCATCCCGACCGCATGGCATCCCGTATTTTAGGGATGGGCGACGTGATGAGCCTGATCGAAAAAGCGGAACACCAACTCGATGAGCAAAAAGCCGAGGAGTTGGCGCGCAAACTGCAACAAGACAAGTTCGATCTCAACGACATGCTCGATCAGTTTAAACAGATCCGCAACATGGGCAACATCAAAGATGTGCTCGCGATGTTACCCGGCGTTGGCAACAAGATCAAAGATCTCGATATCGACGAGCGACAGTTCGCCCGGGTAGAAGCGATCATCCTGTCGATGACACCGGCCGAACGCGCCAAACCCGATATTCTGGCCGCCTCACGCAAACGGCGAATCGCCGCCGGTTGCGGCATGAAGGTCGAGGACGTCAACCGCCTGCTCAAACAGTACGAGAGCATGCGCCAGATGATGAAACAACTGAAAAACGCCGGTAAAAAAGGCCGTCGCGGATTCGGCGGCATGGGCGGTTTCGGAAACATGGGCGGCTTTAAATTCTAAGCACTTGGTTTTATTAGGTCATTCACCGAGCGATCGGTTGAAGATATATGTTTGTGAATTATAATTTTTAGGAGGAACCTATCATGGCAGTAAAAATCAGACTGCGCCGCATGGGCGCGAAAAAGGCACCGTTCTATCGTATCGTTGTGGCGGATTCCCGTTACCCGCGTGACGGCCGTTTCATCGAAGAAATCGGTTACTACAACCCGCAAAGCGAACCGATCGAACTGAAAGTGGACGCTGAAAAAGCGAAGAAATGGGTTGCCAACGGTGCGCAACCGACCGATACGGTTAAAGCGCTGCTGAAAAAAGCCGGTATCTGATCATCGGATGTCGGAAAGGAGATACCACATGAAAGAATTGCTGATCGCGATCGCGCGCGGCTTGGTTGACGAACCGAACGCGGTCGAAGTGGTACAAGACGAACCCACGGCCGACGGCACCATCGTGTTTCACTTGCACGTGGCCCCGGACGATATGGGACGCGTCATCGGAAAACAAGGGCGTATTGCCAAGGCGCTTCGCACCGTAATGCGTGCGGCCGCCACCCGGCAAGACGAAAAGATTTCGGTCGAAATCGATTAAACACTCGGGTTTTCACAAAAAGCGCGGGGACGTGGATTTTCCGCGTCCCCGTTATGTTTTTCAATCGCAAGACAGGAGGTAACGGTATATGCCGAAAGCGGAATTTTTACAGGCCGGTCAGATCGTTGGCACACACGGTGTTCGCGGGGAAGTGCGGGTAGATTCGTGGTGCGACTCCCCGGCGGAATTTGCCAAACTCAAAACGTTGTATACCGATAACCAAGGCGGCGGCCGCCTGTTGGTTAAATCCCGTCCTCACGGCCGCGTGGCGTTATGCCAAATCAAAGGTGTCGATACGGTCGAAGCGGCAACGGCGTTGCGCGGCACGGTGTTATATCTGCACCGTGACGACCTGAAATTGCCGGCCGGTTCGTATTTTATCAGCGACCTCATCGATATGCAGGTGGTGGATGCCGATACCGACGCGGTCTACGGCGTGATCACCGAGGTCAGCCACACCGGCTCCAACGACGTGTACCATCTGCGCATGCCGGACGGGCGCGAGGTGTTGATTCCGGCGATCCCGGCCATCGTGTCGACGGTCGATATCGACGCCGGCGTGATGCGGATCGTTCCGATGAAAGGATTGTTCGACGATGACACGGTTTGATATTTTAACCTTGTTCCCCGATATGTGCGACACGGTCCTGCATGAGAGCATTATCGGCCGCGCCTGTAACAAAGGGATCTTGGATATTCATTGTCACCAGATCCGTGACTATACCCTCAATAAACAAAAACAGGTCGACGACTATCCGTACGGCGGCGGTCAAGGCCTGATCATGAACGCCCAACCTATCGCTGACTGTTTTCGCGCGGTGTGTGCGATGACCGGCCGCCGGCCGCATCTCATCTATATGTCGCCGCAAGGCAAAACACTCACCCAACAACGCGCCAAAGAACTGGCCGAACTCGACCACATCTGCGTGTTGTGCGGCCATTACGAAGGAATCGACGAACGGGTAATCGAAGCGCTGGTCGACGAGGAAATCTCGATCGGCGATTTTGTGCTCACCGGCGGCGAACTACCGGCGTTGACGTTGGTGGATTGCGTGGCGCGGATGGTACCGGGTGTGTTGTCGGAAGAAGCCTGCTTCACCGACGAAAGCCATTATAACGGTCTGCTGGAATATCCGCAGTACACGCGCCCGGCCGTCTGGGAAGGCCGCGCCGTGCCGGAGGTGTTGTTATCCGGCCATCACGCGCAGATCGACGCCTGGCGTCGGGAACAATCGCTTATCCGCACCGCGCAAAAACGACCGGAACTATTGGATGCCGCCCCGTTATCGGATGCCGATCGTGCAATCTTAAAAGCACAAAATATGGGATAATCATAGGGCAAAATCCACAAATAATCGAGAAATGTTGGATAAAAAATAGGGCATCGAACCAAAATTTCGCGCACAGGAATTTTTTGCGAGCAAAATGAATTGACGGCTCATACAATTGTGGTATAATAATTAACAAGTTGACTTGACTGTTTCGGTCAAGATTAACCATGACAAGCTTGACGATTTTGTGGGCACTCAAGCCCGACACAAGAAAAGGGGAAATTGCCATGTTCGCGAAAGAAGCACAGGTTCAAAACCAAGTTGGTTTGCACGCACGGCCTGCGACCTTTTTTATTCAGAAAGCAAACGAATTCAAATCTTCGATCTGGGTTGAGAAAGAAGATCGTCGCGTAAACGCGAAGAGCTTGCTCGGCGTATTGTCGCTCGGCATTGTCGGCGGCACGACCATCCGCGTCATTGCGGACGGTGCGGACGAAGAAGCGGCGGTTAACGCGTTGGTCGCGTTGGTCGATTCGGGCTTCGCTGACTAAGGACAAACGAACATTCTCAAAAAACACCGATCGGTTTACCGATCGGTGTTTTTATGTTGTTCTCGTACCGGCCAATCCGTATTTTTGAAAAAAGTTGACATTTTCCACAAAAAAGTATTGACAAGTGGAAAATTTTTGGTTATAATAAAGATGGTTCAAGGGAGGAGGTAGTCGAAATGACACTAGACTTGAAGAGTTTACAACCCATGCTTTTGAACCTCGCGAAAGAATAAACGGAGGAGGAGAGTCCCATGCAGGAAGAAAAACAGTCCGGCCTTCTGTCGGTCATTGTTGCTTTATCTGTAATCATCGGTGCTTTAGCCTCGGCCGTCGCCATTTTGTATTATTTTCGTGAAAAGATCGGATTAGAGAGATTGGTAGAAAAATATCGGAGCGACGGAACACCTTGGGACAATTGTTGTTGCATTTCGGATGACTGTGACGAGGCATACTCGGAAGACAGTGTCGCGACAGAAGCGTAAATTACAATTTAATATAGATAAACGTTGAATTTGTCAGTATCAATAAGGAATTTTGTATTAACAAACAACTTGAACACACTGAAAACGCCCTGCCTTGAAACGGCAGGGCGTTACTTTTATGTTGTTCGCAACCGATGTTTCACGGCCGTTTAACATCACGCTTACGCCGTTATAGGTTTCTGCCTTGCGATTCGGGGGGGCGGTGGCCGCGAGTTTGATCAAATGGTTTGCTTTATCCGAGCGCGTAAGCGCGAGCATTGCCGTCTGAAAGACCAACGCTAGGTGCGGCGGTATTCGGAAGGGGACATTCCCATTTTCTTCCGAAACGCGCGATTAAACGTCCGCGGACTCCCAAATCCGACCTGTTGCGCGATTTCGGTAATACTGGCGGTTTCGTGCCGCAACTTACGACACGCCTCAAACACGCGCAACGAATTAATATATTCGTTAAATCCCACGTGCAGATAATCCGCAAACATATGCGAAATATAATACCGGTTAATATACAATTCCCGTTCCAAAATCTCCAACGATATATCTTCGCGATAATGCTTCCGACAATAGTTGATCACCTTTTTGGCGTTCCCGGACGGAACCGCCTCGGTCGGCCCAAACGTCAATCGCCGACAAATTTCCCCCAACAACGCCAACATATACCCATCGACAATCGCCGCCTTGTGCGGCAGATCCCCTTTGTAGGTTTGAGCAGCGCGATTTGCCAATGCCGCCAACAACGGCGCATCGTCGCCCAACGGCACCACCGCCGAATCAGGCAGATTTCCTTCAAACAACGCCGTCAACGGCGGAATCTGCTCCGGCGCAAAGATGATCAAAATATGTTCACCCTTCTCGATATCAAAATATTCATGCACCTGGTTCGGAAACACAATAAACGCGTCCCCGGCATTCAAGGTATATTCCTTCGCATCCACCCAGGTGCGCACCTGTCCTTTTTGCACCAAAACCAGCTCAATTTGATGGTGCATGTGTGCCGAAAATTGCAATCCGGACTGAATGTTAAAAGAAATTTCTTCGCTTCGAGTCTCGTACCGCATGATATCACCTCTCGAATAGCAATATTTGTCTCGCTTTTACCTAATTCTGTCTTGAATTATAGCACAATCTGTCTTATTATACAAGTAGAAAGTAGTGATATTGTCATCACGAAAAGGAGGAATTTCCCATGTCATTTCCGATTGCAGTACAAGTATACTCGGTTCGTGACGTTGCAGAGAAAGATCTCAAAGGCACCTTGACCGAACTGAAAGCCATGGGCTATGACGGTGTGGAGTTTGCCGGCCTGTACGGTCACACCCCGGAAGAAGTCCGCGACATGTGTAAAGAGATCGGGTTAGTTCCGGTTTCGGCGCACGTGGCGTACGAAGAGATGATGAACGATCTCGAAGGCACGATGAACGCCTACAAAACCATCGGTTGCGCCTACATCGCGATCCCGTATTTGGCAGAAGGACAACGCGGCGGCGATCCCGTGTGGCCGGAAATCAAAGAAAACATTAAAAAGATCGGCGCCGCCGCAAACGCTGCGGGACTTACGCTGCTCTATCACAACCATGATTTCGAATTCATCCAATACAACGGTAAATACATGCTGGAAGACCTGTACGATTCGGTAGACGAGAGTTTGCTGAAAACCGAACTCGACGTGTGTTGGGTAAAGGTCGGTGGGGAAGATCCGGCCGACTATATCCGTAAATACACCGGTCGCGCACCGGTCGTGCACCTGAAAGATTATACCGGTTCGCGCGAAGCCGCGACCTATGAACTCATCGGCATGGAAGGCGACCAACGCGAAGCCAAAAAAGACGTCGAACCGTTCTGTTTGCGTCCGGTCGGCTACGGCTGCCAAGATTTCCCGGCCATCATCGACGCGTCGAAAGATGCCGGTGCCGAATGGTTGATCGTCGAACAAGACCGTCCGGATGAAGGTCGTCCGTCGATGGAATGTGCGAAACTCAGTCGTGAATACCTGAAAAGCATCGGGTATTAAAAAATAAACATATCAGAAAGAAGGCGGAATGTATGTCTGACAACAACATTTTGGATCAATTCAAAGAGAACCAAGAAGGCGAAAAAGCGGTTGACACCAGCCGTAAAATCCGCGTCGGTATCATCGGTACCGGTTGGATCGCGGACGCCCACATCCTCAATTACCTGAAATTGCCGGATGTCGAAGTCGTTGCCGGTGCGGACCTGGTCCCGGGCAAAGCGGAAGCGTTCTTCAAAAAACACGGTGTAGAAAACGTGAAATGCTACGGCAGCCACAAAGAAATGCTGGATGACGAATCGCTGAAACTCGATGCAGTCAGCGTGTGCACCTACAACTGCACCCATGCTGAATGTACGATCTACGCGCTGGAAAAAGGCGTGCACGTCATGCTCGAAAAACCGATGTGCGTCACCACCGACGAAGCGGTCGAAATCATGCGCGCGGAAAAGAAAAGCGGCAAAGTGCTGTCGATCGGTTTCCAACCGCGTCTTGATCCGAACATGCAGATGATCAAAAAGGTCGTCGAAAGCGGCGTGCTCGGCAAAGTGTATTACATCCAAACCGGCGGCGGCCGTCGTCGCGGCATCCCGACTCCGTTCGGCACCACCTTCATTCAAAAAGATACCGGCGGTATCGGCGCGCTCGGCGATATCGGTTGCTACTCGCTCGATATGGTGCTCAACGCGATCGGCTATCCGAAACCCCTCACCGTTTCGGGTTACAAATCCGATTTCTTCGGCACCCGTCCGGACTACTATCCGAACCATCCGGAATACGCGAAAGTCTTCGGTGTTGACGACTTTGCGGCGGCGTTCATCCGTCTCGAAGGCGACATCATCCTCGACTTCCGTATTGCGTGGGCGATGAACATGGACACCCCCGGCGATACCATCATCCTCGGTACCGAAGGCGGCCTGCGTATCCCGTCCACCGAATGCTGGAACGGCTCGGTCGGCGGCCCGATGACGCTGTACCACGAAGTGTGCGGCCAACAAACCGAAACCATCATCCCGTTGGTTCCGTCGAACAAAGGCCTGTTCGAACTGAAACTGCGTTCCTTCATCGACGCGGTGAAAGACGGCACGCCGGCTCCGATTCCGTCTTCGCAGATCATCTACAACCAAGCCATCATCGATGCGATTGCCAAATCGTCCGATGCCGGCCGCGAAGTCGAAATCAACATTCCGGAAATCTAATTGGGTTTTCCAAAAATCCCCCTGCCACAAGGCAGGGGGGTTTTTTTATTCTTTTTTCTCAAACAGTTGCTTAACGAGTTGATCACCGTACACGGCGGCACCGGTCACCAGCACCCCTTGTACGATCGCATCGATGTGCCACCCGGTCAGCAGGCACGATCCTACTACACCAAACGGCAACAACACCAGCGGAATAAACCGATCCGGCAGGATCGCCACCGATTTGCCGATCTGTCCGAGAATCACCAGCGCCGGAATCAAAATCAGCGCGTGCTCGGTAATATACGAGATCCAATCCATATGCAAACGTCTCCTTCCTATACGATCGAAGCCGCGACCGCCGATACCGCGACGCTCACCACCGCGCCAATCAACGCCGAGATCATACGATCCCATCGTCCGGCCGGCTTGCCGGACATGGTTTTCACGTCGGTTTTGATCTCTTCGAGCGCATGCCGTAAAGTATCTACTTTTTCGTCCATGCGTTCCAACGCCAAACACGCCGCCTGAAATTCCCGTACCTGCATCGATACGTCGTCCAACCGCCGATGCGCCGATTTCACACTCGCTTCCAGTTTCGCAACGGTAATGTCCATCCGTGTCTCACACCTTTTTCAGATATTTGCTATATACCGCGCCGGTCACCGCGATCTCGCCGGCCACCTTTTTCCCAATTACCGCCACCGCGCCGTTTTCACGGGTAGAATGGACGTAAAACACCGTTCCTTTGGTCACCCAGGCGGCCATCTTGACACCGCTGGTCCATACGTCGGTCCCAACCACTTGCACTGCATCGCCTTCTTCCAAATCGGTTCCGCCGCCACGTTTCACCGTGACCAGATCGTCGAGGTTTACCCACGAATTGATCTCCAACAACCGCGCCTGCCCTTCGCGTCGGTTCCCAACCGTACCGATCGAGGCCACGGTATGCGTTTCTTGTTTCACCCACGCCGGAATGTTCACCGTACTGTCGCCACCATAGGTGGTCGCCGTCGATCGGATCGATACGATGTCGCCTTTTTGCACGTCGTCGCCCGGGGTTGCCATGGTGTCGGCATCGGGTGCGGCGCCTTGGTCGGCCACACGTTCCAACCCGAAATATTCGGCAATCACCATCGCATCGCAGGTCGCTAATTTGTCGAGATTACCGTCCTGTAACAACCATTGGCATTCCGCCGGATGGGTGTGGAACCCGTGTTCCACGATCACCGCGTGCGCCACCGTGTCACCAATTACTGCGTTGCGGATCACGCCGTAATAATCATAGGTTTTACCGTCATTTTTCCCGACGTAAGTGCGGGTTTTGGCACCGCGCGGATAGGTCACGCCGGTATCGACTTTCATCACGTCTGCCACCGCTTTGGCAAAATCCTCGGCGAGATGTTGGCTTTCGCGCTTGACCGAATAGAACACCGACACGCCGCACGCCTGCGGATTCGCCGCGGCATCACTGTGCAACGATACCAACAACTCGCACCCGTTTTGTCGGGCGATCTTCGCGCGTTGTTCCACCGACGGATTTTCATCCAACGTGCGGGTAATTACCACCGATACCCCGTCGTACTGTTCGAGCGCGGCTTTCAGTTTGACCGCCAACGTATACATCGCCGTTCCCTCGCGATAGTTGGCGTTGACACCGGCGTTATACCCTTTGGTGTGTCCCGGATCAATACAAATCTTCATACACATTCTCCTTTAAAACATGTTAACGCGCTTCAACGGTTCCGGTCGAGGACAAGCCGTAGGCGCCGTTGGTTTTTTTCAACAACTGCGCATCGATCGATGCAATCAGTTTGGCACGGGTGTTCGCTACGCTCTGATCCGACTTGTACGCCGATAGGGCGTTGGCGTCGGCTTGCTTCATCAACTTTTTCCATAATGCCGCTGCGTCCTCTGATAAATCCGTCGATAGATCTTGCGATACTAACGCTTTGTTGGCTTCGGCTTTGGTATAGATGGTCGAGATGTTGCGCGAGATATCCTCCATCACCGCTTTCAACGCCCGATGGGTTTGTTGTTCGGTGGTCGCGCGTCGATTGTCCGCCCCGTGCAAGGCCGCGGCCTGGGTTCCCGACTGCGCCAACCCCAAGTTCGCCATACGTTCTTTGGCGTTTTGCTCGTCAACCAGTTGTTGTACTGCCGCCGCATCGATTATCGGCCGACTTTCTTTAACCGCCACGTCCCCGCGCGCTTGTTGTTCGGCGACCTTGTTGTCGGCGTTCAGATCGATTGCCTGTTTTTCGGCCGCGATCTGTTGGTTGGTTGCGTTGGTCATTTCGGCCAACACTTCGCGATAATCTTTCGCCGCTTGCGCGCGCAGTTCACCGCGATAATATTCAAGCGAATGTCCTGACATCAGCTCGTCACTCCTTTCTTTCACCCCATAATTGATAGATCATGGTAATCCCGGCCAATGCAAACACACCGGAAAACGATATCCGCATCCCAAACCGCGCCGTCGCCGGCAGTTGCGGAACGATCACGGTTTGATCCTCGCCGATATGTCCGTCGCGTTCACCGTGATCGGTAATCCAAACCCAGTGACCGCCGGTTTCGGTTTCGGGATATATCCGCACCAACCGTTTCAAACGGTCCGGTCGATTAAAATCGAACTGTTTGGTTTGCACAAAACCGCGAATACGCGTCTGCCTGATCGTGCCGTCCACGTCAACGGTTGTGTCCGGCCCGTTTCCAAACCGCACGGTTGCCCACCGCACCACCGGTTCGCCGTCGACACCGATTCCGGCGCATTCAGCCAATAAAACCGGTTCGCCGTCGATGTTCAACGCGTGCACCGGTCGCATATTGGTTTCCGGGAACGACCAGTAATACCACACCCATCCGGCGCGTTTGGCCGCGCTGTACGAGGAAACGCTCCCGAACGAGCCCTTCCCGTAATACAACGCCGCCGCCCGCGTGCCGGCGAGCAACAGATAATACCCGTCATAATCGCACGCCACCGCCGCTTTCATCTCGTCGGCGGTTATGTCGGTCAACCGTCCGCGAATCAGGTCAGATAACTCCAACACGTTACATTCGCTAAAGGGATTGGCGGCCGTCAACGTATATATACGTTTTTGACTGGTTGCCCATACCAACCGGTTATCGCACAACGCAATCGTCTGCGGACAATCGCACCCTATAAACGCGTGCAACGGCTTGATGGGGAAGAGTGCGCTCGCACTTTCGATATCGGTCACGCCCCCATTCAATACGTCGTTGACGTTCACCGTTTGGGCGGCATAGGTCGCATGATACAACGATCGTTCTTTAAAGATCACCAACATATCGCTCTGTTTCGCAAACGCGGTCACTTCTTCGCTGATCTTGCCCACCGTGGCATAGTTGTTCGCCGGAAAATCCAACGGGTTGTCCAAGGCGCTCCAAAAGATCATGCCCGGCGCGTCTTTGCCGCCCCCGACAAACCAACGAGAACCACCGGTCAAACCGCCGCCGGCACCGCCGAACCAGGTGCTGACGCGTGCGGCAAAAACGTTGTGACGCGGCACGTTTTCCAAATCCGAATAGGTTGCGATAATCGATAGATTGTTCGCCACCGAGGATTCCGGAAAATAAAACGGTTGTCCGCTTTGCATAAACCGCAAGGTGTTTCCCTCTACGGTCATGGTGACCGTAAAACCGTCAAACGTAAAGGAATCGGATAACCCATAGACACTACGCGCCAGATACGAACCGTCCTGTGCCATATACGTCACGCTCACGATCGATTCCGGCTGATGTTTCAGCGGCAGCACGAAACAGTTAGAACAACCGTCGGTCGTATATTCCGCGACAAATTCCTTGGTCAACAGGTTAAAACTTCTCAGTACCGTTCCCGAAGCATCGTTTTTCGATCCGGCTTGCGAAGAATATCCTCTGCCACCGGTCATCACGGTCGGTATCGTGCCGTCATTCGAGATATCCTTCCAATATCCATGTGCCGAAGAGGCGCCGGTATCCAGGGTATGTTCCAGACGATAGATACGTCCCCCTTCGATAAAGGCAAATGTGCCTGCATGATTCGAATTGTTGTTTTGCACGATCAACAACGATTGATGATTTCGCTTGACGTTTCCGTCTTTTACCAATAACGTGTCGGTGTCGATCCGCGTTCCGTCCGCTAGCAAAAGCGAGATCTCGTATTCCGCCGCATACCCCTCGGCCGTACCACTCAGATGCCGAATTGCCGCCACGTATTCGCCGTGCACCCCGTCGTGGCTCGCGATGCAGCCTGTCGCGACCGTTTCCAAGGTGCAAGAATCGGCTTCCAACGTCAGCGGCGCCGATACCACACGCAAACCGGATGCTTGTGCCTGAAATGCCGGCCGCATCCGCAACGCACCGTCTCGCCACCATACGTTTTCGGCATCGGCGAGTTGCCGGTCATCCAAGAGATGCGCGGCATCTCGTCGATTGATACCGCCGTCCAACGCCGCCACGTGTAACCGCCCCTCGGCGGCCGTTTTTCGAACCGGATATTTCATATTGCGTTTCCTCCTGATTACGGCAGAACATTCTGCCGGGTTTGTATAAAGCCGCCGGCCACCGCGCGTTTGCGATTATACATCGTCGCAAACAATGCTTGTCCTTCGGCGTCGCCTTGTGCCTGCGCGAGCAACATCGCCACCCCATACGGCATCGCATCCACCGCCGCGCGTCCGGATACCGGCAATGCGTCGTCCAATCGTTTGATCGGTTCAAACGCCGCGCCCGGATCGCCGGCCAACACCAGATCGGCCGCGATTTGATTGATGATCGCGATCACCCGTTTTTGCGAACCGGTATCCACCGTCGGATTGCCGTCGGCATCGACGTAGTTCAGCAACAAGATCGCTCGTTCAAACAGTTGTTTTGCGTTCATGTGTTCACCTCCACCACCTACCGTCCGTTTGACCCCCACCCAAGCGTGGGGTGGGGGTCAGACCGTTAGTACAGATACGCGTACACGGCATTCGCGAGGGAATTTTTCAAAAACACGTCGTAATACAAACGGTAATCGAACTTCCACGCGTCGGCATGCAGGTTCATCGACGGATCAAACACACGCACGGTTTCGGTCTTTTTGATCAGCGACGCGGCGCGTTTGGGCATGATCAGCAAACCGATGTTTTTCGCACCATCCGCCGGTTCAAAGCCGCCGTCGGTTTCGCCGTCGGACGAACCATCCAGGAAATTGAACGCCGATTTCATGCGAGAATTTGGCACCGGCAGGATCGGCACGCCGTTATAGGTGCGCACACGATGGGCGATTTCGCCTTTGGTGAAATCCGACACGTCGATATGGCGGTCGATTTCGGGGGTTTCTTCCATCGCATTCATCACGTCGCCGTTGACAAACGCCACCAACTCTTCGTCATACCCGACTTGTTCGCGCACTTTTTGTACCGCTTCGGTCAACAATGCCATCACGCCGTCGGACAAGGACTTGCCGTCGGCTACGCCGACGGTTTGCTCTTTGTCGTCCGCGATGGTCGCAAGTTTCGACAGGCAATAGGCATCGAGTTCCGGCACCACACGGGTACGGACAAATTCGCCCATCACCTGACCGGCCAAACCGGTCGCACCCGACTCGTCGTTATCTTCGCGATCGAGTTGGAACGAGCGTCCGCGATCCATGGTCATTTCATAGGACTCATTACCAACGGTAATGCTGCCGTTCACAAAGCCGGTATCGCGGTCATAGGTTCCCAAACCGGACAGTTCCATGTTCGGGATCAGGACGGTTTTCGCGCCGACAAATTTAGCGCGCATGGTGTTATCGGCCAAAAAGCCGGTAACGGATTTCTGGACAACCGCCTTGTCCAGCTCGCCGGTCATTTTTTCGGCGAGTGAAATCGTGTTGATAGACATACAACATCCTCCTTTTTATTTATCTCAAAGATTGACGCAACGCCGATACGAAAGCGTCAACTTCGGGATGTGGGTGTGTGGGCGGCGCGGCCAGAGATCCGGTCGACGCTTTTGCCGCCATCTCTCCGATCCGCGCCGCCTCGCCGATTCGCCGGTTCTCATAGAACGAATGGCGTAAATACGCGTCAAACAGCGAGATATCCTGTTCCACAGCCATGGTGACAATCGCATCCGGCACATCCGCAAACGCCGCAAATTGCGGCACTTCGTGTGCCAACGTGCGAAAATCCGTCGCTAACCGCGTGTGAAGTTGCTGTGCGGCTACCTCGTCTGTTTTCGGCGCAGTGTTGTTGTCGACAACGGGCGTTTCCGTTGCCGGCAGGGGAGTGGCCTCAATCGTTGCCTCGGACTCGTCGCCAGACGGTGCGAGTGCGTCGATCGGAGCCGTATCATCAACGGCGGTGTTTTCCGCCGGAACCGGTAACAGTTGTTCTTGTTCGTTCATATCGTTTATCCCTCCGCTTGAATTCCGTGTTGTGCCAACATCTGGTCGGCAATCTCACCGGCCACCAGTTCGATCTCGTCATCCGAAACCGTTTCCTCCACGGGCAAGGTCGTTTGGGTTTTCTGTTGTAATTCGTGGATCAATGCGTCCAAATTCGGCACAACGCCTTTCGGCAACCGCGACAGATACTGTACCGGATCGATCACCTGTCGATCAAACAACGAATCCAGCGTTTGCACCGATTGGCTTTCACTCCAAATGGCGGCCGCCCCAACGTCCACGCGCGTCGAGATGATCAGATCCTGGTATCGATTCCCGTCAAACGGCATATACCAACTGCCATCCACGCCATCGATCTTCAACGACCGCGGTCCGTATTGCGTCACCCAAAACTCCGCCCAGATCCGCGCAATATCTTCGATAAATCGGTAATACCGATTTTGCACCGTGTTTAGCGGCATGGTAGCCGATTCGCGCACCGCGATGATCGCCGATGTGTTGGTCGGATTCACGTCACCAAGCACCACGTCGTTCGCGCCGGATTGTGTTAAGGTGTTGGAAATCAGCGATGCCGTCAGGTTATCAAATTGCGGCGAGAAATTCGGTGGCGTAACGTACCGCACGGCCGATTGCATCTCGTCGCTGGTCCCGATCACTTTAATGATCTGTCCGGGATCGTTGGTCACCGGTCCGGTCACCACATCCCCGTTCACCAACATGATCGGCATTCCCATCACCATCACCGCCCAAACCGAAGCGGTAATCATACGGTTGATCGCGATTTGGTTCGGGATCAGATAGGTGATCTCGCTTTCGCCGTATCCGCATCCGCGCCGTTTTTCCCAGGTGAATTGCGCCAACGGATAAATGCGCACCGGCAACTTCCATTTGGGCCGAATCACAGCACCGCGACACACGACTGCCCCGTAAATGTGTGGCACACCGGCGTCATCGTATTCGCGCCACAACTTGGTGATAACGGTGCATTTCCCATCCGCCGTCACCGCAAACTCGTGATTGCCGATATCGTCCTCATCCGCTACGATCGCGCGTTGTTCCGCGGCACTACGTCCATACTTTTTCGCCATCCGTCGCGCCTCGTCCACCGAGAGCCGTTTCGTCATCAAAATATACGGTTGTTTTTGGATATCGTCGCATACCGGATCCCCAAAATACACGTTTTCGATATCCAACACTTCGCACGCAATATCGCCTTTAATCGGCACGCGTCTGGCCGCATCGGCATACAACCCCGTCGCAATATCGCTGTCCCAGTAGGTGTACACTAACCCCGTTCCGGAAATATACGCGTTTTTCAACGCCGTTTCCCGAATGGTCGAAAAATCCACCCGTTCGGCCGTCACTTTAAAATACGAAGACATCGCATTCATGATGAGATTCACTTCTTCATCAGGCGACAACACGCGCTCCTGTAACAACACCGCCGGATCTTCGCCTTTGGCCGCCCGTTCCCGAAACGCTCGCGCGTGTTCGCGCAGATTCAACGTGTCCGGAACCCCTTCCGCGAGATAATTCACCGTCACCGGCGAATTACCCACCATCGCCATCTTATAATCGCCGATTCGCTTAATCACGTTATGCCGCACCAACGGTCGATCGGTTCCGCAGTTGGCCCCTTTCCATTGATCCCCCACGTAAAACCGTTCGTTGATCCGTGTTTGTTCGTATAAACCGCGGCTCCCCAGCGACGCCTTATAATCGATCCCTTTTCGGAACTCTTCAAACACCGTTGCCGGCAAAAAGGTCGCCTGACTCATGTGTTGTCACCTCCGCCCACGCGTGGCATCTCACTGCCGTCATACTGCATAAAATTCGCGATCTGTTGCCATTGCCGTTGTTGTTCGGCCGTATCGATCACCGTGTCGCGCTGTTTAACGCCGTCCTTTTGATCCAACAACCGCGGTCGCGCCGCCATTCGGCAAAACCGCATGCCGTCTTTCACGCCCCATCGGTACAATAAGATCCCGGCCATCGCGATCCCGATCACGCCGATAATCGTTCCCATTACTACCATCGTTGTTTCCTTCTTTCTGTTTGCTTTTTTATGCCCAGCCGCCGATAAAATCCTGCGGCACAATGCCAAACTTGGCCTGCCCACGCGCCGGCTTTCCGTGAACGCCACCTCGAAACCGTACGTCTTCCATCGCATATCGCATTGCATCCATCAGGTGGTTGTTATCGTCGACCGGCGTGCGTCCACCGGTTTTCGCATCCCAGATATACGCGGCCAGTTCTGCCGCCGTGTGCACGCATCGCGGATGCACGATCATGGTGTATTCCTGTAACGCCGCAATACCGCCTCGCACCGAATCCGGCCCTTTCGCCGCCGCACAGATCCGCGCGATTCCCAGCCGCCTCAACTCATCGTTGGATTTCGGTTCGGCCGCGTCCGCGCGGATACGCTCTTTCGCAAACCCTTTGTCCAAAATCATCTGCGCAATATCGCTGTTCAGCATCCGTTTTTCATAATGCTCGTCGTAGATATACAACAACCGATCTTCGGGATTCACCGCCATCGCGATAAATGCGGTCGGATCGTGAGAATATCCGTAGTCCAACCCAAACACAAACCGATACCGGTCGATGTTCGGCAACGCATTCACGTCAAACGGTTCCACGCGCCACCTTTCAAACACCAACCCCTCCGACACACCCCATTCGCCGAGCCCAGCCACCGCATACTTACGCGGTTGCTCCACCTTCATCCGTTCGTAGATCCGCCGGTCGGTCTCATCCAAAAACTCGTTACATAAATAGGTGCTCGTCATGGTAAATACGTCCGCATGCGGCGTATCAAAAAATCGTTTCTTCAACCAATGATTCTCGTTCCATGGGTTAAACGTCAGAGTAGTCTGTTTAAATAGCGGCGGCTCCACCCGTCCGCGCGGCATCGATAGATCCAATCGATCAAACGCCGCTTCCGATCGAATATCAAACGCTTCTTCTACCCACACCCAACACAACACACCCTTTTCCACCGTGGTCGAAGCCAACTTGTCAGGATCGTCAAATCCGCGAAACAAGATGCGTTGTCCAGTCGGTTTGTACTTGATCTCCAACGGCGACCGTGTCGATTGCCACAAATGCCGCACCCCCAACCGGTCGATCGCGCGGTTCAGTTGCGCAAACGCCGAATCCGCCAACGTCGCATACACTTGCCTCACCACCAACAGGTTCGCGTCGGGATACTTCATCAAATGCACAATAAACCACAACGCCGCCGTGGTCGATTTTTTGGATGCTTTGCCGCCTTTCACTACCCGATACCGTTTGCGGCAATGCCAAAAATCGCGGTATCCACCGCCGACCACCGCCGGAATCGAGACAATTTGTGTATTCGCCATCAGGTCAGTTCATCCTCTCCGACAAACACCGGCAACACACCGCCGCCTTCCGTCTCGGCGTATCGATAGTTGTTTTTTGCCAACATCAACACGCCGGTCTGCCGTCCGGATTTCACCAACGCATCCGCGATCTCGGCATTGCAAAAGGCATATAACCCTCGCAACTCGGCCGCATCGTCCGGAAATTGTTGTGCAAAGGTTTGTCCCGTCACCAGTTCCAACAACTGTTCCCGATCCACCCCTAAAAACACCGCCGCCCTCTCCAAGGTCAGCGGCTGCCCGTTTTCGTTTGCCCATGTTTTGGCTCGCTCGATCGCTCTTCGCAACCGCACCCCATGTAGACAGGGAGTTTTGCTCATCGTCGGTGTTCTCCTTTCGCTTGATGTGCCCTCACTATACCGCACCGGCCCACTACCTTCGCAAGTGTTCCCGCGCGTGTCCCCACGAGAATTTTTTGCACAAAAAAAGAACAGACAGTCATCCGACTGTCTGTTCTGAGAGGGGAGAGGTTATTCGGCGGCGCCCATATTACCGATATCGATAATCGTACCGCCCGATCCGGTCACCTGCGGCAACTCGCCGTTCCACTTATCCACCGTCAAATAATCGGTCAACCCTTCGGTCAACGATTGTGCGATGGTTTCGTTCGCTTCGGCTTGCGCCTGTGCTTTTTTCAAGATCGCTTCGGCTTCCGCCTCGGCCGCAATCACTTGCTTTTTCGCCTCGGCTTCCGCAATCACGATCGCTTGTTGTTGCTCGGTCTGGGTTTTAATCAGGTTTTGTTCCGCCACCTGTTTCGCTTCGATCGCGTTGTTAAACTCTTCCGAGAAATCGAAGTTCACAATGTTAAACTTCTCGATGATGATTCCGTAATCTTTCATCTTCTCTTCCAACGACGCTTTCACTTCGGTGCTCACCTGTGCGCGTTGGGTGATCAGATCTTCCGCCGTATACATCGCCGTCACCGATTTCATGCTTTCTTGTACCGCCGGCAACAACACGATGTTTTGATAATCGCGCCCGATATTTTTGTAGATATATGGGCTGGAATTGGATGCAATTCTAAAGTTGACCGCAATGGTACTCTCGATGGCTTGCAAGTCTTTCGACACCGCCGGCGCATCCGCTTCTTGCTTTTGAATTTTGTTTGAGATAATTTCTACCGTCTGCACAAACGGCAGTTTCAGATGAAACCCTTCCGAAAGCGGCGAATCGCTCACTTTACCGAGCGTCACCACCACACCGGTCGAACCGGCCGGCACGATCACGATCGAAGAGGCCACCAATACGATCGCCGCCAACGCGATTACGACGCCGATCACGATCGACCGGAGTTTTTTGGCTGGAATGTTTATGTTCGGTTTTGCCATGTTACAGTTCCTCCTTAAGGATGTTAATATAGTGATTGGCCTGCCGCACCATCGCTGCCGCACGTTGCGCCATCACCATAATGGTCAGCGCCGACGCCACCGGTATCGGATCGGCCACATCAGCCTTGTTCAGTAGCAGGCAGATCTGTTCAAACACCTGCTCACGATTGTTCGAGGGACACGCCGCGTCCGCCTCGCAAAACAGCGCGTACAACGCCGTGTCGTCAATACGGTCATCCTCGGTGTTTTCGAGATCGCCGTTGATATAGCGCAGTAAAAACAATACCTGATCCAGCGGCAACGCGTCACGCAACCGATCCAACAACAAAAAGCGCGCAATATGTTTCACTTGATAGCGCTTTCCGTCGGAGGCCGGCGCAAATCCGCGCTTCACCCAATTTTGGATTGTCGAACCTTGAATACCGGTAATCGCCGCCACTTGCGCTAACGTTACGCCGCCGGCGGTATCTACTAATCCACGCAGCGCCTCTAAATCCGGCAACCGCACCGCCGCGTTATGCACGTTCATCGCCACCTCTCCTTTTTTATATCGATCCTAAGCGGCGATCCTGCCGCCGAAACCCACCCGATAAAACAAACGCCAAGACTGGCACGGCTAAGCAAAACGGGGCCAAAATCCAAAGATCAGCCTCCGGCTTGTAGAACATCGAATGGGATGGGTAATCGGGATTGTACCAGACCTCTGCCGGCATCCCGATATACCAACCATCCGGAATGTTCCCGCGAAACGAGTCAAACCCGGTGTAGGTAACGCCATTCGCTTCATAGAGGTAATCAACCAAGCAGGAACGTCCACTGCCTATCCCGAGATTGGTGTGTTGCCTTAGGTTGGTAACGATCCCGTCGGCCGGCTGCCAATCGCGGTATTCTTCCGATTTTATAAGAAGCATACCGGTTGAGAGGATAGCGGCAATCGCTAAAACGATCACAGATTGCCATAATCTGCTCATCGGCTTTTTTGTGTCCATCGGCCCATTACCCCCATGAGAATACGGAAAACGTTTCGTCCTGCGTCACGGCGCATAGCGTGCACCAAACTCGTCTCATCGCCGTCGCCACTCACGTTGACATTCGATGCGGCTCTCGCGCTGTATCGCTGCCGCTGCGCCGGCGCCTATGGCGTTATCCGCCTCAACAAACGCCGTGACTGCGCGACCTATCCTTCGTTTGCCAACACCCATAGTTTACCACAGGTTCATATGAACCGCAAACAAGGTTTAGAGAACCGCAAACAAGCGGTGCCAAATTATCTCCTTCAATCTCGCCAAATCTCTCTCTTTCGCTGTTTTTCGCGAATTTTCACGATGTGGTTGCAAACCGCCGTTGACCGTATTATAATAATATGTACGCCGCCCTATGGGGCGTTCCTATCGGCATTTCTCTATATATAGTATATATACCTATTATATAATAACAATATATTCGAAAAGGGGGTTTGCTTCGTGCTTGTATGGAATACCGCCACCGGCCCGATCGCCATCGACCGCACGCTCATCATGGGTATTTTAAACGTCACACCGGACAGTTTTTCGGATGGCGGCGCGTATGCCAATGTCGACGCCGCCGTCGCGCAGGCGATTGCGTTGCAAACCGCCGGTGCCGATATTCTCGATATCGGCGGTCAATCCACCCGCCCGGGCGCTACCCTTATCCCGTGGGAAGAGGAATGGTCGCGCCTTTCGCCGGTACTTGCCGGGTTGTGCGGCCGGACTAGCATCCCTCTTTCGGTCGATACGTTTTATCCGCAGGTCGCTAAGCGTGCCGTCGCGGCCGGCGCCGCCATCGTCAACGACGTGTCCGGCAGTTTGGCAAACGGTATGTGCGCCACCGTCGCCGATCTTGGTGCCGGCTTGGTGCTCACCAACCCCACGGCGGATGCGCGCCGGTATTTCGATGCCGCCCTCGCCGCCGCTGATGAAGCCGGCCTTGCGCGCGATCGGTTGTGTTTGGATATCGGCATCGGTTTCGGCAAAACGCGAGAGGACGATCGTCGCGCCTTGGCCACTGTCGGGGAACTGATTCACGAGTATGCGCCGTTGCCGTTTTTGGTCGGTGCCTCGCGCAAACGCGTCACCGATCCGGCCGGCCGGTTACCCCCGCAAGATCGCCTCGCCGCGACCATCGCCCTGCACACCGTCGCCCAACTCGGCGGCGCTCATATTTTGCGCGTGCACGATGTCGCGCAAGCCAAACAAGCCGCCGCGGCGGTCGATACGTTAAAGGAGTATAGATAATGGATACCATTGTAATTAAAGGGCTCGAAGTGTTCGCCTACCACGGCGTCAATCCGGAAGAAAAACGCGACGGTCAACGGTTTGTGTTGGATGTCGCGATGACCGTCGATCTCGCTACCCCTTGTGCGACCGATGATTTGAATACCACCGTCAGTTATTCGGCGGTCATCAAAACCATCCGCGCCGTCATGACCGCCCAAAGCGACGATCTTATTGAGCGCGCCGCCCAGCGTGTCGCCGACGCCATCCTCGAAACCTATCCATTGGTAGAGGCCGTCACCGTCCGGCTCCAAAAACCGGATGCCCCCATGAAAGCTACCTTCGACTATGTCGCCGTCGAGATTACGCGCTCGCGTTGATGTGTATATTATAGGGAATATATAAAGGAGTTTGTGGTTATGAAACAAGCCGCCGTCGCGCTCGGCACCAATCTGGGTGACCGTCGCGCCCATCTGGTCGATGCCATCCACGCCCTGGGCGCCTTGCCCGGTACGCGCGTGGTGCGCACGTCGCGTGTATATGAAACCAAACCCGTCGGATATCTCGATCAACCCGACTTTCTCAATATGGTTGTTCTGCTCGAAACCGACCTTTCGCCGCGCGCCTTGCTCGGCGCTTGTCTCGGGATTGAAGCGGCCCTCGGCCGCCGCCGCAGTTTCCAAAACGCCCCTCGGGTGATCGATCTGGATCTGTTGATGATGGACGGCGAAACGTCCACCGATCCCGAACTCATCTTACCGCATCCGCGTATGCACGAGCGCGCGTTTGTCATGGCCCCGCTGGCGGATGTGCTGGGCGAAAACACCCCGCCGCACACCTGTGCTCAGGGCGATTTCACCGAAATTTCTCCCTTGCCGGATGATTTTTTGACACTTTTATAACACTTTCAAAAAAGATGAAAAAATCTAAAAAAAGATGTTGACAAGGGAGAAATGATGTGATATTATAGTCAGGCGCTCGAAAAACGGGAGCGCAAAAGGACCTTGAAAATTAAACAACACAAAGAACGAATTAACTACCCGTTAATTCAAGATTCAGAGAAATCTGGA
>JAZPYZ010000023.1:0-64498 GCA_045544455.1 Acutalibacteraceae bacterium
AAGCCCCACCGGGGCTTTCTCCCAAACTCTTGCTCGTTTCTCTCGCAGACTTTGGAGGTCGTTTCTCATCCCTTCGGAACGTTAAAATAAAAACAGACGGTCGTTTGACCGTCTGTTTTATTGGTGCGCCCGAAGGGATTCGAACCCCTGACCTTTTGGTTCGTAGCCAAACACTCTATCCAACTGAGCTACGAGCGCATGTCGCCCTCGCGGGACAACATCCCATATTATACATATAGGAATCGAAATTGTCAAGAGAATTCTTTTAAATTCAAGAAATTTCTTTTATTCGTTAGAATCGGTGGTTTCGGACACGATATATTTCGGGCGGCCTTTGACCTCATCATAAATGCGCGCAATATAATGTCCGATGATACCGAGACTGATCATGATGGCACCGCCGATGATCAACAACAGCAAAATTACGGTGGTAAACCCGGCCACCGCACGACCGGTAAAGAACCGGATCAGCGTTTGTACCGCCAACACCACCGAACAACACAACAACATCATGCCCAACACACTCACGATCTGCAACGGGGCGGTCGAGAACGACGTAATGTTGCCGACGGCGTATTTGGTCAATTTTCTAAACGACCATTTCGATTGGCCGCGTTGACGTTGCTGTACCACAAACTCCACGGCGGTGGACTTGAACCCGGCCCAAAACGACAATGCGCGGAAGAAGGTGGCCCGTTCGGGCAGAGCCAACAGTTCGTCTACGACCTGACGATCGAGCAGTTTGAAATCCGATGAACCGCGCATATCAAAATTAGCCAGCAAACTGATCAACCGATAGAACAATCCCGCGAATGCTCTATAAAATTTACTTTCCTTGCCGCGAGCGCGTTTTTTGCCTTCGACCACCTGATAGCCTTGTTGCCACAGCGCATACATTTCCAAAATAACCGCCGGCGGAAACTGCAGGTCACAATCGGTAACGACACAACAATCACCGGTGGCGTGTTGTAAACCGGCAAAAATCGCGGCTTCTTTCCCAAAATTGCGGCTGAATTTCACCCCACGGATACGCGGGTTGCGCGACGCCTGTTCTTGAATCAAACGATAGGTATCGTCACGCGAACCGTCGTCCACAAACACCAACTCATAATCCAGTGCGGAAAGCGTTTGTTCCATCACCGACGCGGTATGGGCAATATTGGATTGTTCGTTATACGAAGGAATGATCACCGATATAACTGCCATGTTTTCGTCACCGTCTTTTTTATACTTTGTTTTAGTATACCGCATTCATCGGTCGAATGCAACCGAAAATCCGACACCGGGCATGCGATACCGGTGTCGGATGATGGTAAAACTTATTAGTTAACGCTTACGGTTTTGCCGGACAGATACCGATCGGTTTGCTCGATCAGATTTTCGACCGTCGATGCCGCCACCGCATACACTTCGCCGTTGAGTTGCTCACACGCATAGGTGTTGGCCGAATCTTTATACAGATTCGCGCGGACAACGCTTTCGCCGGCGGTGTTGACCAGTTCGATGATGACCGCCGGTTCTTTATCCGGTTTGGTAGCCGAACCAACGCGCGGCATGTTCATCAACACTTGATACAAACGGCGGAACTGTGTCACATCCAGCGATTGGCCGTCGAGAGCCACTTTCATCGTCTCTTCCCCTTCGGCAACGTTGTCGAGATGAGTGAGTTCAAACGTATGGGGTTGTTCGTCATACGTGATCGATACCGACGCGATATCGACAATATCCAACATAAACAACACGTTGCTGGCGATATCGTCATACTGATACGCGATCCATGGCACCGCATCGGCGGTAACGGCGTAAATGGCGTTTACACCGTCGAGCATCGCGTAATAATACCCGTTTTCGTCCTGATTTCCGAACCGCACGGTATAACTTTGCGGATTATACGTGGAATAGGTTTTGTTCCCGTTTTTATCTTCGGTATAGGTTTCGATCGCGAGATCGATCGACAGTTGACTGTACGGATCCGATAACCCACACGCTTGAATTTGTTCCGCGGTCGGGTGCAAAATCTCGGCATGCAGCGCATCAACCGTACGCAGTTCGCCGATGATGGTTTCCAACTCGGAATCGGTGGAGATACCCACCCGATAGGGGCTTGAAATGTAGTACCCGTAATACGGGAACTCGTCGGCGGTTTCTTCCGTGATCGAATGCAACGTGATCGCCTGATCACGCACACTGCCGGACAGTTCCGCTTGGATGATGATGCTGGCGCCGTTTTCGTCACCTTCGTTGATGGTCGGCGTGGTCACCAAGGTCTTATTCACATACGTGCGCACATCCGACCGGAACAAACCGGCTTTATACGTGCCGATAAGATAGATGTTCTCGTCGTCCTGTTGACGGAAATAATATCCGTCTCCGCCAGGTTCCATATTGCCCACCTCAAACGAGAAGGTAGAACCATCCTGATAGGTGACCGTATAAGTCGCCGAAGGGGTATCTAACCCAAAATCCTCCGGCGAATCGGTGGATTCGACCACGAGTTTATCCGCCTCGAGTGTCAGGAAATATCCCGTTAACGTATCGATCGCAGACGCATCGACCGGCAGGTCTTCGTATCCCTCGATAGCCCATTGTCCGTCCTCATCGACGTATAAGCGGAACGCCTCGCCGTCGTACGTAACGTCGACCGACGACACGGTGATGTCTTCGCCTTTTTCCAACAAGACGATGGCTTCATCGGCATCGGTGGTATCGCCCGGTTCTTCCGCTTGGGGCAGTGTCAGCAACACCACCATCGCCACCGCCAATACCAAAATGACAGAACCGGCGATTAACAGGTTTTTTATCCGTTTACTCATAAATTCTTCCTCTTCACAAACACGATCAGGCAGATGACCATGGTCACGACCGGAATGATGATGGTGAACACCCACAAACCGAGCACGATTTGCGTGTTGGCATCAAACTCCAAGGTTTCTTGTTTAACCGATTTCGAACTGATCTCGGTCGCGCCTTCGTTACCCGACATACCGTTGAGCAGTTGGAGCGTCAAACTTTCGTTTTGGGTTTGTTGCATACTCATGATATACGAATCCATCAACAACGTCGTTCCGCCGACCAGCACGTGCGTGGTGACCTGCGGACTACCTTCCACGTCGTTATCATACGCAACATTCATCGCCATGACCATACCGTTGATCGGGTATTCGGACGCCGCCACCCCTTCGGCTCCTTCTTCGGTGTTGGTGATATCCATCAACATCGCACTGTCCGGGAAGGTGAGCACCGGCACGTTATAGAGCGACAGTTCGGTGTTGTTTTCTTTATGCGCGATCAACTGACGGGTGTTGCAGGCGATCGCGGTTTTGCCTTGCAGTTCGGCCGCGTAATCGGTGGCCGCAATATCGGCATACACATAGTACGGGTTGTAGTTGTAACTCAACACCGCCAATCGATCGGTTTGGGTTTCGTATACCATGTTATTGGTAACTTCAATACCGTAATCGATTTCCAAGAAACCATACAGTTTTTCCATATCTTCGACCGTGGTTTCCGGATCGAGCAGAACCACCAGGTTGCGGTCCAGTTTGCCGTTGTTATTCAACCACGAGCGCAGACGGGTGAGTTCCTCTTCAGTATAGTCGACCGTCGGACCAATGATCATGGCCAACGTACTGTCTTCCGGGAACTCCGCTTGGGAGGTCAGGTTAAGATCGGTGAAGGTATACCCGTTGAGGCCTAACGTTTCTTTCAGGCCGGTGATGGTATATTCATCCTCTTCGTGACCGGTGAGCATAGTGACGTGCACTTCGCGCGCATCGACCACCAAACTGATCTGCGATGCCAAAATCGTTTCGACGTTGGAATCGTAATCATAACTCGCGCCGTAATAACCGGAAGACGTTTCTTGAGCGGTAAACAGATCTTCGTACGAGATCACACGATACCGATCTTCGCACTCGAACAAAACGTCGTTGGTCGAAGCGCCAAACGCTTCATACTGCGTGGCCAAT
Organism: Acutalibacteraceae bacterium; assembly: GCA_045544455.1. Classification (GTDB taxonomy): domain Bacteria; phylum Bacillota; class Clostridia; order Oscillospirales; family Acutalibacteraceae; genus JAZPYZ01. The sequence goes on from JAZPYZ010000023.1 coordinate 3,969, forward strand.
GTCGGGTTAGCGGTGAGATCTACGTATTCGATCGTTACGCGTCCTTCGGTAATCGACTCATATTGTTTGGTCATTTCGTGGAACTGCATAAAGATCTTATTTAGTTCCTCATAGTCCGCGGTAAACGGGCCGGACGTAACGGTTTCTTCATCCATAAACATGGTGATCTTGACGTCTTTTTCGACGGTTTTGGCAAACGCTTTACTGTCGTCCGACAAGGTATAGATCATGTCGGAGGTCAAGTCGATCGACAACGGAAACCGTTCGTAGATCAAACTGGCCACCACGTTAAGCAGGATACACGCAACCACTACGGCTGCCGTGATACCGACCGACACCGCACCGAAACGGAATTTGCGCTGCTTGAATTTGGCGATAAAGGCTTTGAACTTGCTCTCTTTTTTCTCGGTCACGTTCAAAACTTGGTCGTTGTTCTCGTCCGGTTGGGCGGATTCAGCCGCGGGTTGTGCAACGGATTGCGCGTCTGCCGTTTCGGTCACGATTTCTTCGTTGATCAAAGATTCTTCTTTCTTTTTCATCGTGTCGCCCCTCCTTAACTCCATCTCTTACGGTCCAGTATGCGCACCGTAAGGAACAAAAACAACGCTTGCATACTTAAAAAGAATATCACGCTATCGTAACTGATCACGCCGACGGTAAACTCGCTGTAACGAGTGGAAACCGATAAAAAGCTGATGATCATCGTCAACACCTCGTTGCCGGAAAACACATACGAAAGCGTATCCATCAAGATCATGACCAAGCTTACGGCAAAGGTGCCGAGCGCCGCGATCAACTGGCTTTCGGTCAAGCTCGAGATCAACAAACCGACCGCGATAACCATGCCACCCAGCAACAACATCCCGAGGAAGTTGCCGAACACAACCAACCAGTCGGGGCTGACACGGGTGGAAATGATCAGTGCATACACCAAGGTAATGGATAAACCGATTGCGAACACCGCCAGTGCCGCCAAAAATTTGCCAACCACGATACCGGTCAAACTCACCGGTGCGGTGAGCAATGCCTGATCGGTCTTTTGGCGTTTTTCTTCACTCATCAGTCGCATAGTCAAGATCGGCAAGACCAACAACAGTACGATACTGAACAAACTCTCATACACACCGGTCAAGTCGGGACTGCCGCTGATGAGGTTGTTGGTATAAAACATAAAGCCGGAAAAGGCAAAAATGACCGCCAGCACGCAGTAACCGATCGGCGAGGTGAAAAACGTTTTAAATTCGCGTCTGAAAATCGCAGCCATACTCTCACTTCTTTCTGTTAGGAATATTGAGTTGTTCGCTGGTAAGAGCGATGAAGATTTCTTCTAACGTCATTTCCATCGAACGCATTTCGTAAATCGGCCAGTTGCGCGCCGCCAACCGGTCAAAGATGGCGCGGCGTACGTCGCAACCCTCTTTGGGTTCGAGCGCAAACGACACCACACCGGGTTCGCGCGCACTTAGCGGCGTCACCTTTTTCATGCCGTCGATGTGTTCGAGCAGATCGTACACATCGTCCATCGGGCCAGCGACCGACAAGCGCAAACGATGGTCGGACGAATATTGGGCCGATAGGTTTTTCGGAGTATCGTCTGCCACGATCTGGCCGCGGTTGATGATGATGATCCGATCGCACACGGCTTCCACTTCGGACAGAATGTGCGACGACAAAATAACCGTATGGTGTTTGCCGAGCCGTTTGATCAAGGTGCGAATCTCGATGATTTGGTTCGGATCCAGACCAACCGTCGGTTCGTCCAGCACCAAGATCGGCGGATTACCGATAAGCGCTTGTGCAATGCCGACACGTTGCCGATACCCCTTGGACAGGTTTTTGATCAAGCGATTATACACGTGCTCGATTTTGACCACTTTACAGATCTCTTCCAAGTGTTTCGCACGATTGAGTTGACACTTCTTTAAATCATACATAAACTCGAGATATTCCCCTACCGTCATATCGATATACAACGGAGGTTGTTCCGGCAGATAGCCGATACTCGCTTTCGCTTGGTTGGGCTCGTCCAGCACGTCAAACCCGTTTACCGTCGCAACCCCTTCGGTCGCCGACAAGTATCCGGTCAAGATGTTCATCGTGGTGGTTTTACCGGCACCGTTCGGACCGAGAAAACCGACGATTTCCCCCTCGTTGACGGTAAAGGAAATATCATTGACTGCGCAATGCGTTCCGTACCGTTTGGTCAGGTTTTTGACCTCAATCATGGTGGTCCCTCCTAAAAGAAATGGATTGAGTTTGCTTTATTGTATCGAAATTGTGAACACAATTTGTAAACAGAGTTTTAAGATTGTATGTGCAGGGTGTGACATCTATACGAAAAGAACAGACGAATACCCGCGCAGGGTATTCGCCTGTGGATCGCACGGTTTATTTTTCCGCGTATTTGTAGTTATACGAATAATATTTCTTATAGTTATATCCGTATGCGGCCGTCGGATCGGTCACGCCGTTGATCACAACGCCCAGTACCGTGCCGCCGACTTTATCGATGTTTTCGCGTGCATATTCGAGTTCCAGATAGGTGGTGCTCTTATAGCGCGCTACCAACAAGACGCCACCGGCATATGCCGCCAATACGCTGAGATCCGCCACGACGTTGATCGGCGGCGTATCAATAAACACGACATCATATTGTTTAACCGCCCAATCAAGCAGATCGTGCATATTTTGCGAACCAAGCAGTTCACTCGGGTTAGGCGGAATGCAACCGGCCGTGATCAAATCCAGATTCGCCACGATCTCGTGGTGAACGGTATCGTCGAACTGAGCAAAACCGCCCAGCACATCGGACAAGCCGACTTCGTTTTTGATCTGGAACAGACGGTGCAGTTTCGGTTTGCGCATATCAGCTTCGATCAACAACACCTTTTCCCCTTTTTGCGCGGTGGTCAGCGCCAAGTTGGTAACGGTGGTCGATTTACCGACGTTGGGTTCGGCACTCGACACCAACACGATCTTTTGCTCGTTGGTGGACATCGCAAACTGCAGGTTGGTGCGCAACACCTTATACGATTCGGTGATGCGGAACGCCGAGGCTTCACGCCGAGAATGGCGACGCTTTTTCGGTTTCTCATTCTTCATGTTCCACATCTCCTTTATTTAACATAGCAAAGGACGGAATTTCGCCCAACACCATCAAATCATCCATTCGTTGTTTGAATTCCGCTTCGTTGCCGATCCGGGTATCCATCATCTGGAACACCAGCACCGCAATAATCAAGATCAGCGCACCGGCTACGCCACCGGCCAAACAGTTTTGTACCATGTTCGGCGCACTCGGAACAACCGGCAAACTCGCTTCGTCCAGCACTTTGACCTTAGCGACTTCGTACAGTTCGGACATCACTTCGGGCGAAACCGCTACGATCGCACTGCAATACAAAAAGGCGGTGGCCGGATCTTCGGCCGTCGCTTGAATGATCACCGCTTCGTTGTTCGAAGTGGAACCAAAACTGAGCGAAGCAGCCAGTTCGTTGGTAGTCGTGCCGTCATCCAACAACGCGGCCGCTTTTTCCAACGCAAAATCACTGTTGAAAATAACACGAGTCGAATCCACCAACGTCTGTGCGGCGGCCAAGTTACCGGTCGATATATATTCGGTTGACAGGTTACCGTTTTGGATATGTAATTTCGCACTGGAAGTATATTGATCCGGGATCAAAAAGTGTGTTACCACACCCATTAATCCGGCACCGACGATCGCGCACAGTAAGGCCCAAGCCCAGAACCGGCGGATCAACCGGACAACCATCTCAAAACTAAGTTGTTGCATAAACTGCATCCTCCTGAAAAATAGCCTTCGCGTTTCCGCGAGCCCATAAAAAACCTATTCTAATTAAACACACCTATCATATCACTTTTTTTGAGTATCGTCAATCGTTTTTTGAAATTCTTCGCGTTTTACCGTTTCCATATTTTTCACAAGGAAAATTGCGAAAAATTATCGTTGAAATGCGGATAGCGAATATGCTATACTGGTAATATATTGGATAGAAGATTGATAAGGGGGGGTTCGCCGAATGCCGAAAAAACCATTGAGTAACGTGTTGTTTGCTGAGCGACTGCGCAGTTTGCGTCGTGCACAGGGATGGACACAACTGCACGTCGCCGAAGCGCTCGGGATCAAACGTTCCACCTATGCTTATTATGAAACGCGCACCAGCGAACCCGATATGGAAACGCTGATCAAATTGGCGCGGTTATTTAATACCTCGATCGACTTTTTGATTGGGCACGCTGCCGACTACGATACTCATCGGTTTGTCTATAACCAAGCGGCCGAAACCGACGATATTATACTGACCGATCGGGAGGAATCGTTGTTGCGGATGTTTCGGTCGATCGATCACGCCAAACAAGAACAGATCATTGCCGAAATCAACGCCATGTTACGTGATACATACGATCAATTTCCGGATGAAACCACCATGCATGGAGACGCCTGACCGGACCTATAAGGAGACTATCATTATGAGTAAAAAAACGCGACACATTAGCGCTCACGCGGCTACGGTGCTCGCGTTTTGTTTATCGCTGGTTGTGTTTGGCGGTATCGTCGCCGGGTGGATTCTCTATCGGTTACCCGATCGCCCGGCAGAACCTACATCCGACGAAAAAAGCGAGACGGTCTCGTTTACCAAAGAGGATGCCGTTTCGGTGTTACTGATACTGACCGACGGCGATCGGTCGACACAGTTTGTGTGGTTGCAAGCCGATCCGACCAACCCCACTGCGCGCACGGTGGCATTACCTGCACAAACCAGTCAATCGGCGGATCATCCCACTTTGGAAACCATTTTTCTGTCCGAGGGACCGGCCGCTTGTTGTGACGCGGTAAGCGATCTGCTCGACGTTGACACACCGGTGTATGCGGTGATGGATTATACCACCATCGAGACCTTTGTGGATGATCTGCCGCGCGGTTTGATTTACACCGTAGAAGAACCCCTATCGTATCAAGACGCCGAATCCAACTATTTTTTGCGGTTGGAGACGGGATTGCAGACCTTAACGGGTGATCAAACCGTAAAACTGTTGCGGTATCCGGCGTGGAAACAAGGCAAATTACAACAAGTTCGTATACACGCGGTATTGGTGGCAGCGTGGTGGAACCAATACGCCACCGCTGCTTATGTCGATGAGATAGCGGATCAATACGCCGATTGGTATAATTTAGTAGATACCAACTTTAAAATTGCGGAATTCACCGATGCCAAAGCGGCGTTGGCATATATGTGGGAACAAAATGACGGCAACCAATGCACTGCGTCGTTGTTAAACGGTGCGTTTTCTGGGAACGGAAACGCAGTGCGGTATATACCGAAATAGATGAGGAGGAAATCTCTATGAAGCGTCTGTCCGGCTGGCTTATCGTGCTTGCGGCGACGCTTTTTTTATGCACCGGATGCGATATCGTGTGGTCAACAGACGATACCCCGGCCAAACCGGTCGCCGACGAACCGGCATATACCTATTTGGCCGACTATCAACACGCCTGGTACTACCGGCAATTGTCCAACCGGTTGCAAATGGCGTATACCTCGGTGTACGAAGCGGTAATGGCAGTTTGTGATCAAGAAAGTGTTATCCGAATAGACGGTGCAAACGAAGGTACTACCGAATCGACTTATGGTGTGCAGGTATCGTTGTATGAACCGCTGTTATCGCAAGAGGAAACCACCCTGCTCTACAACGCATTTACCCGCGACAATCCACAATTTTTCTATATCGGCAACACCTATCGATGCGAGGGATATACCCGTGGCAAGCAAACATATTACGATACCGTATTTCTCACCTTTACGCTATCGGCCAAACAACGTACCGCCGCTAATACCGCCTTGGAACAGGCGTTGACCGAATGGTTACGCGATCTGCCGGCGGCGACCAATATCGATACCGAATTGGTGTTGCACGATCGGTTGATAGACCGTTGTTCATACCATCAAACAGCGGCCGACGATGCACAAGCGGCCAACCGATATCCCGCCGCCTTTACCGCCTACGGAGCATTGGTGAACCACCAAGCGGTGTGTGAAGGATACGCCCGTGGGTTACAGTTGTTGCTTCACCGCATGGGAATTGACAGTACCGTCGTGACCGGTACGACTCGAAACAACGAGCCGCACATGTGGAACGTGGTGACGGTGGCAGATCAAACCTATCACGTGGATGCTACGTGGGATGACAGTGGCGATCGATTGCGGCATACTTTTTTTAATCTGTCCGACGAAGAGATTGCCGCCACCCACACAATGGACGATGAAAACGCCATGTTGCCGACATGCGAAGCGATTCAGGCCGGATATTACCGCTATACCGGGCGGTATGTCGACGACTATGACCGGGACGTGATTGCCGCCGTCATCGCGCGAGACGTGCGCGAAAAGCGCGTCACGGTGGATTTGCGGTTTTCGCCCGATACCTACACCAGCGCCCGGTTATTTTTAGCCTCGTTTGACGAGGTAGCCGCGCGTGTAAACGGCCAATTACAGGGCGATAATGTCGCCATGTGGCCATACGAATATACCTTTAATGATACGTATCATACCATCACCTTATATAAAATCGCATAAAAAAAGGTTGACAGGGCGGTTTTGTTATGCTATGATAATCTTCGCCACGAAAACCAAACCGGTTGTGTGGCAACCTACGCGGGTGTAGTTCAGTGGTAGAACCCCAGCCTTCCAAGCTGGTTGTGTGGGTTCGATTCCCATCACCCGCTCCACATTTGCGCTTGTAGCTCAGCTGGATAGAGCATCTGCCTTCTAAGCAGAGGGTCAGGGGTTCGAGTCCCTTCAGGCGCGCCAGTATGGTGGATGTAGCTTAGTTGGTTAAAGCGCCAGTTTGTGGCACTGGAGATCGTGGGTTCGAATCCCATCTTCCACCCCACCTATTGGGATATGGTGTAATCGGTAACACAACAGACTTTGACTCTGTCGTAGTAGGTTCGAGTCCTGCTATCCCAGCCAAAAAAAGGACAAGGCAATAATGCCTTGTCCGTTTTTTCATCCCGTAACAGAGGCTGTGTTGGTTTGAACCCATCCTCTGTTTATGTTTTCGTTATTCGTCATCGGTTTTGTATGCCGCGATGACTTTTTCTGCCACGTTCATCGGCGCTTGTTCGTACCGTTCGAACCGAACAGAGAAGAACCCACGTCCTTGCGTCATCGAACGCATAACGGTGGCGAAATCACCCATTTCGGCCATCGGGACTTCCGCCTCGATGCAGGTCATATCGTCTTCGGCCGGATTCATGCCAAGGACGCGACCGCGCCGTTTGTTGATATCGCCCATCATATCGCCGGTGGTATCGGCGCCAACCGTGACTTCCAGATACCCGATCGGTTCGAGCAACACCGGTCCGGCTTGCGGAATACCGGCTTTATACGCGAGCGAGGCCGCGGTTTTGAACGCCATTTCAGACGAGTCGACCGGATGGTACGAACCATCGACCAAGCGTGCTTTTACGCCCACCATCGGGAACCCAGCCAGGGTGCCTTTTTGGGCCGAATCACGCAATCCTTTTTCGACCGCCGGGAAGAAGTTTTTCGGGACAGAGCCGCCGAAGACCGTTTCTTCAAACACCAGTTCGTCGCCGTCACAGGGTTCGAATTCAATCCACACATCACCGAACTGACCGTGGCCGCCGGATTGTTTCTTGTGGCGACCTTGCACCTTCACCTTTTTGGTGATGGTTTCGCGATAGGCCACTTTCGGGACGGCCAACGTAACGTCAACACCGAATTTCGCTTTCAGTTTCGATACCACCACATCGAGGTGTTGTTCGCCAAGACCGGATAGGATTTGCTCTCTGGTTTCGGGTTCGATCGCGAACGACAAGGTCGGATCTTCTTCCATCAAACGGTTAAGACCGGCGGCAATCTTTTCTTCATCGCCTTTATTCTTCGCTTTGACCGCCATCGACAAACACGGTTTATCGAACACGACCGGCGGCAAGGTCACCGGACGCAACGGCGAACACAAGGTATCGCCGGTATTGGTGTTCGCGAGTTTCGCAACCGCGCCGATATCGCCGGCTGCGACACAGGACACTTCTTCCTGCTTTTTGCCACGTACCATAAACAGTTTGCCGATCTTTTCGGTCGAGCCGGTACGCATATTGAGAAGCGGCGTATCCGAGGTCACTTTACCGCTGATGACCTTAAAATACAACAACTTGCCGACAAACGGATCGACCACGCTCTTAAACACGATCGCGGCGGTTTGCGCCTCTTCGTTAACGGTGAGCGCCACTTCGTTACCGTCGAGATCGTGACCGGTTTCGCCGGCGACCGATTCGGCCCACGGCGCCAACCAGATCAAACCGTTGAGCAGTTGGTCGATGGCTTCAAGTTCGTACGCAGATCCGCAGAAGACCGGCGCAATCTCACCGCGACGAACACCGCCGGCAAGACCGAGAATCAATTCGTCCGGCGTAAAGGATTCGCCCGAGAAGTATTTTTCCATGAGTTCTTCCGACGTTTCGGCGACCGCTTCGTTCATGGCGGTACGCAACCCTTCTAACCGGTGACCAATATCCGGCATCGGCACTTCGGTAGCTTTTCCATCCTGATAGGTATACGCTTTGTACTCCAACAGGTTGATATAGCATTGTACCTTGTGATCCACCACGTGCGGCACCACAATCGGACAAACTTTCGGCCCGAAGATGGCTTTCATATCTTCAAACACACGATAAAAATCGGCGTTTTCGTGATCCATCTTATTGACAAAGAAGATCTGCGCAATTCCCTTTTTCGCGGCGGCACGATACCCTTTTTCGGCACCGACCGTCACACCGCTTTTACCGGAAATTACGATAACCGCACTACCGGCGGCACGGATACCCTCGCTGACGCCGCCGGCGAAGTCAAACATGCCGGGCGTATCGAGAATGTTCATCTTAGTATCTTTCCATTCGATCGGCAACACCGCCGTCGATACCGACGCTTTGCGTTTAATTTCCTCCGGATCAAAATCGCACACGGTATTGCCGTCGGCAATACGGCCGAGCCGGTCCGATTGACCGGTCAGATAATACGCCGCTTCCGCGAGCGAACTTTTGCCCGAACCGCCGTGTCCGACAAAAACAATATTGCGGATGTGCTTGGCATTGTACTGTTTCATATGCTGTAACTCCCCTTTTCGGAAATAATTGTCGATCAACGATATAGGTTCTTATCCCATTTATCGAGAATGGGCGGTGAAATTCGTCAAAATAACCAAAAGTTTTCCTATACGACCTACATTATTTGTATTATATCATACTATATAACCAATTTCAACCGCTTTCTGCGCCGAAAGGGAATTTTTTGCAACAGGCACAAAAAAAGCCCCGTCTGTTTCCAACGGAAACAGACGGGGCGCATAAGACAATTATACTCGCATGCAACGTTGCGTGATCGCGAGGGCCACACCGGTGATGGCTAAATACAACACGGTGAGGAGTGGCGCAACGGTCGCGCCGCTGCCGATAACCGTAATCAAACCGATCACCAGACCGATGCTTACCAAGATCAGTTGCACCAACCAACCGATACGCGATACGCGACCGAGCCGCGTGCACGAGGTAACGGCGACAGCCATCCCGGCAACCTGGCCGTTGGACGCGAGGATCGCTTCCTCTTCTTCGTCGCAACCGTCAACCAATTGTTCGGCGGTGCGAGCAGGCGCAGCAGTCATAACCTCGACGCAATACGGCTCCAGATCAAAGGTTTCACGTACCACCTGTTCGGTGATGTTAGGATCACAGGTGTGTACCAGGATCGTTACACCGACACGACTGAGTTGTTGCAACGAACGACGGATCCGGTCATCTGCGATATAACTGATGACAAACATCGCCGACAGTTCGCCGCCGACCGACAGATACACCAATTTACGGCCGCCTAACGTATATTTGCTTTCGTAATCGTTAGACGGTACGTCCACACCGTGGTTTTCGAGCAAGCGGCGGTTACCAATCAATACGCGGCGACCGTCTACCCAACCGGACAATCCCATTTCCTGCTCATATACCAAGGTATCGACCTCTTGCAGAATATCGGTTTTGTGTTCGATCACACGCATAAACACGCCAGCCAACGGTCCACCAGCTTGAATGATAACCGAAGCCGCGTCCAAGATGGCGGAATCGATCCGCGTGCCGGAGAACGTTTTAATACCGTGCAACACCACGCTATCGTCTGGGAACAGGTCACGGGCATCGACCATCATGGCGTTGGGTTGACCAAACGCTTCCACCGCCGACCAAGAAGCGATCATGCCGCCGTGTCGCAAAGCGTGTTTCGCGGCGCGACGCAGGGGCAGGTTGTCGATCAGCAACGCCGCCGACGGGGTAACCAAACACATCAGCGAGGTAAACACCGTAAACGCATGCAACCACGTGGCGGTTTGCGAGATCCACCAGTACAGCAACGCCGTCACTAAACTGACACCGGTACCGATCACCGCCATCCAGCGGTAGTTCCACGGCAAGGTAGGTTCGTCATACGAATGATACAAGAAGCGCGTTAAGAACCCGGTTTTACGGAAATACAATACCTCGGGATCGGCGATTGCCAAAGCGGATCGGCCGATGGTGCGCGCGACTTCGCTATCCGAAATCATGTGCGCGGCATATTTATCGTGGCGCGACGCCATGAATCGGAAATTTTCCTGCATGCGGCAGGTGTGCGACCAACGTCCCCACGCGCCGAGCACCAGAATCATACCGGCGGCCGCCGGCAGCATCGCCATTGGCGTGGCGGCAACGAATTTCGAGTTAAACAAGAACAATACCGTTTGCAACAACACCATCGTCGGTGCCAGTGCCAAAGCGGTGTCGGCATCGGGTTCGCCTCGGAACAACGCCGTCCATCCATGGACGATGATCCGGTGGTTGAGAACCGCGATGACGCCTAATAACAACAGATGAACACCTACATACACAGTGACATCCACGTTGATGCTACGCGAGATGTGCAGCAAAATCGTCAACCAAAGAAGTACCATCTCGATAGCCGCACTGACCGCCAACGAGATGAAACCGGTACGGCGGCGATAACTGAGTTCGTTTGCAATAGCCGGTGCATCGTCTGCCGAAACAAATTCATCCAGTTCCTCTGCGGGTTCTTCCGGAACCGGATCTTCCTCGTCCTCAACGAGTTCTTCGTCCGGATCGTTGACTTCTTCTTCCCCGTCTAAACGGAAATTTTTGATTTTTTCTTCCCGCACGCGTTGCAACCGTTCTTCCCACGTCAGCGGTTGTTCTTCAACCGGCGGTTCTTCCTCTTTCGCCTCAATGACGATGGGTTCTTCCTCGACCAATTCGGTAAACGAGATCTGCCCTTCCATCTGTTCGGCCGCTTTTTTAACTGCTTTCTTATCGACGGCGGTTTTCGGTTTATCGGCGGCAGGTGCCGCTTCGTCCAATGTGTCAAACGTACGGGTGGCCGCTTGGCCCACCGACAGTTTCGGCATTTCACGCGTTTGTTCGATCTCTTGTGTCGGTTCCGAGATAGCCGGTTTTTCGTCGGCCACCACCTTCATGTCGGTGTCGTCCTCTTCTTCCAAAATACGAACGGGCGCGTTGGGATCCACGGCCGAAAATTCCGCTGTATCGGCATCGGCCGACGGCGCTTTTTCCGGTCCGTTCGTTTTGGGCTTATACACCATAACCGGTTCGTCTGCCGGTTCATCGACCGGCGATACGGCATCGGCGGCCGGTTCGGATTTAGAGCCAACCACCTGCGACAAAATCTCATCGATCAGTTGGTCGTCATGTTTATGATCACTCATGTGTCAGCCTCCTTGTCGTTCCCTATATAGCGCAGATGTTGCCCCGTTGACGTGCCACTTCATACATCAAGATACCGCCGGCAACCGAAGCGTTAAGCGAATTGATTTTTCCGTTCATCGGCATCGATACGATCACGTCACAATGTTTACGAACTAACTTGCCGATGCCGTGTCCTTCCGAACCGATGACCAACGCCACCGCGCCGGTAAGATCGGTTTGGCACCAGGTATTGCCATCCATATCCAGGCCATATACCCACATGCCGCGTTGTTTCATCTCCTGTAAAGCGTCTACTAAATTGGTGACGCGTGCCACCGGCACGTATTCGACCGCACCGGCCGACGCTTTATAAACCGCACCGGTCAAGCCGGCTGCACGGCGTTTCGGAATCACCACGCCATGGGCACCGACCGCTTCGGCGGTGCGGATCACCGCGCCGAGATTATGCGGATCTTCCAGTTCATCGCACACGATAAAAAACGGTGCTTCACCGCGTTCGGCCGCTACCTGGAACAGATCTTCCAACGTGGCGTACGCTTTACACGCCGCTATCGCCGCGATCCCTTGGTGATTAGGGCCGCACATCGCGTCCAGTTTGCGAATATCGACCTCTTTGACCGGCACACCGGCTTGTTTCGCTTTGGCAATGAGCATCGGAACGCTCCCCTGCCGTTCACCCCGTGCCACCAGCACACTATCGAGTGCACGGCCGGCACGAATAGCCTCGGTTACCGCGTTGCGGCCGACAATAATATCTTCTCTCGGTTGTTGTTCGGTCATGGAATGTCCTCCATATTGCTACGCATATTTACACAAAATATAGTATAACATATCCATTGCAAAAAAAGAAGAGTTTTTTATAAAAAAGCGAGCATCTTTGTAAGATGCTCGCTTTTTAGGTCGATTTAGTGAGGCAACGATTGGAAATAGTCTTGAATGCCGGCGGCCACCGCCGTGGTAAACTCCTCTCGATACGAGGTAGATACCAGTTTTTCAAAATCCCGTTGGGTGGTAACGAACCCACACTCCAACAACAAGGTCGGGCATTCGGTCGCGGTACGCGTCATGTATAGCGTGTTCCAGGTGACCGGCACCGACCGGTTGCCAAGACCGTGTTTTTTCTCTACCTCCGAGATCCGGCTATAGATCTTGTTCGACGGCAGATACGAATATTCGTTGAAATAGTGTGTCGAAGCCCCGGACGGTGTACTGGACTGCACCCCGTCCATGTGGACGCTGATCAACAGATCCGGACTTTGGGAACGCGTCATCTGGATGCGTTCTTGCATAGTAAGCGAAACGTCGCTCGTGCGAGTCATCAACACCGTCGCGCCCTTAGCTTCCAGTTTTTCCTTAAGCAACAAACTATATTCCAAATTCATGGTTTTTTCGTACAGATTGGGATCCAACGTATACGAGCCGGACGGTTTATCGCCGGTCGAACCACCGTGTCCCGGATCCAGCATAACGGTCACACCTTGTAGTGGCATCTCTTCGGTGTTACCGGACAGATCGGCGGGTTGTAAGAAACGGAAATACAACGAACCGCCTTCGTCCCAGGTGGCGGCGTATCCGTAAAACCCACCCACGTGGCGCAACGTCAATCGCAAAATATAGGTGTTGTCGGCCGATCCTTTGATCCACTGAGCACCCGAGAACAACGCGCTGCCGGACACGTCCGGTGTAGCGGGTTGATCCGGGGTGTAGTAAAACGTGATATCGACATATTCCCCGGTAAATCCATGGCCTGCCAACGAATATTGCGGTTGGGCGGCGTTGCCGGTGTAATACGTTTGCGGTTTAATCTGCAGATTAAACGGTACGCGCCAAGCGGCATCGAGTTGGATGGTGGTATACCGTGCAGATACCGCCGCTTGTACCGATGAGAAGGTGTTGGCGCACACGTTGCTTTGCGCTTCTTGCAACGTCACGGCATCGGTGTAAACCCGGCGGCCGGAACCGAACAGATAATACGAGTGTCCCGACGAAGTGTCGGTGACGGTCTTGACGTACACGTCGGTCGTCCCGTACGGCAGATACGCATTAGTCGGGCGGGAATAGTCATCGGTCGTATCGCCGTTAAAGGTTTCGGCATAATCCTCGGCAATCATATAAATTTGACCACTGGTGAGCACCGTGCCACCAACGTTCGGACTGATATACGATACCGCACCGGCAGATGGAACGGTGATCTGTACCGACGGATCGCGTTCGGCCGCGATGGTAATCGCACCACCCGTTTTGGTATCGCTCATCCCGGCATAGGTTGCGTAAAACGTGACCGCACCCAATGATTGGGTTTTGCCGATCAAGCCGGCCGGCACGGTATAGGTACCGGTATATTTACAATAATCGGATTCTTGACTGTCGAGGTTATCGTCCACCTGTTCACCGGACACCGCCATCGTAATTTGGGTGCCGTTTAGAGTGGCATACAACACCGTGCTTTGACGCGCCATCGCACTGATGACCAGTTCCGAATTGCCGGGTACTGTCAGGTTGTTCGACGGAGTGAAACTTTTGATGATGACCGGATCATAGGTGACGGTATAGGTCACGGTTTTGCCTTTATGCGAAAAGGTGAATTTGTTAGCCCCTTTGCTCAGATCGTACGACACGCTGAAATATCCTTTTGTCGTGAGCAATACCTCGGCACCGTTGATCGTAAGCGGGAAATTTCGATCGGCCGAACCTTGGAACGAAACCGTGCTTTCGGTGGTGGTGAAGGTGGTTTTCGGTTGGTTGGTGACGTTGAGTTCGGTGTAAATGAACTGGGTATCCAACGTCCCGTCATACGCCCCTAATACCGCTTTGGTGCTGCCGGTCGTATCGTTGGCCAATGCCGTATATGAACGGAACGCGCTACCGTTCCACATGGTGGCTTCCTGACAACATAATAACTGCTTGGCGATTTGATCATGCGAACCCCAGCCGCGCAGGTTACTGCCGATCTGGTCGGCGGCATGCGATACGTATAACGGCAAATTCCATTCGGCGCAACGCGCGTTCCACCAATCCAACACGGTGGTAAACGGTGCCGTCGGGTGGACGGTGGACGAATCGGCTTTTACCATCACGAAATCGAACCAGTTGCCGGATAACCACGCATAGGTATCGGCAAACCCATCGGTCAAATCCTCATAAATCATATCGGTATCCGATCCGCGGGAATCGATATACCCGTGTGCCCACACCGACGAGGATAACAGACCGATATACCAATCGTGGTTATGGTCGCGCAACGCGCGAACGGCGGATTCGACCATCGCGCCGGTCGCTTGTTTCATCGCGGTTTGATCCCCCTCGGTTTCCAACGGATAGCCGTAACCGGTGAGCATCCATCCATCACACGAGGGATATAACGGTTTCAGTTCTTCGATAGCTTTCGTCAATGTATCCGTATCGGCCGCGTCGGTCGGATCGTTCCCCTCCTCACGCGTGACGCCGAAATCAAACACCAAATATGTATACAATTCCTGTTCTTTTGCTTGGGCTAACGCATAGGCAATCGGATCGAACGAAGCGTCATCCGACACCGTTTGACGTTCCCACACGGTAGACGGATACACCGCCTGTTCGCCGGTTTGCACCGGCAAAATCAGCGTGTTAAAACCCCATTCGACGATTTGCGCGATGGCCTCATCGATCTGTTGCTGAACCGTTGTCGCCGTATCCGATGCCGCCGTTAAATAATCGACACCGGCCGTCAACCAAGCGGCTTTCATCTCGTCGGGACGGCGGAAGTTGCCGGGGGTGCGTTCCGACATCGGTTGTAACGTGGTGGTTGTGGTAGTCGGGGCGGTCGACGACGTATCATCGGTCGACAACCCATCTTGGTGGACAGGTTGTCCACCGCGGCCCAAAACCCAAATAGCCGCGACCGCCGCACCCGCTACGCATAAAACGAGTACACCGATCAAAATCCATAGCCACGCTCGATTAGGTTTTCCGTGTCTTGCCATAACGATCTCCTTTTTCAATCCTGTGTCAATAACATCTCTTGCAAATGTTGCAGTTCCCGTTGCGCTATCTGCGCATCAAACGTCGTATCGCGCGTGGCGTTTGCCGTCAACTGCGCATATCGAAATAACATAAAACCGCCGATCGACCGGTCTTCACGCAGATACGCGACCGATCTTGCCATAACGTCGTCATGCGTGTTCCATTCCGCCTCGCCGCTGCCGGCAAACGCATCGGTAGTAGTGCCGGTTTTATATAGCGCCAATCCCACGTACAACGATACCGACGGATCACGAGTATATCCACTCCACGTGTCGACCAACTCATCGAACGGCATGGTTTGGTTATCAAATCCATAGTAAATTTGCGGACACATATAATCGACGTAACCGCCCTTGGCCATCCACTCCAGGGTATCCGCATACAGGCGATCGCGATTTTTACCGGCATCGCTCGACGGACTGATGCCGAACACGCGACCGGATTGTTGATGCACGATGGCGTATACCGACCGCACAAAGGCACTCACGTGTGAGCGACGCCAATCCCCGACCGTGCCGGTTCCGCCGGCCTGCCGATAGGATTCATAAGCTGCTTGTTCAAAATCCGCCGGTACGGTTTCTTCCAACGCGTCAAGCGGATAAAAATAATCATCGAATTGTAACCCGTCCACGTCATACGCCATCACTTCGCGTACACCGTTTAAAATCACCGCTTGCGCTTCCAGCGAGGTGGGTATGTAATAATATCGGCCATTGTCCTCAAACGTGTCGTCGCTGACTGCATACGCCGTATCCGATCCAATGCGGTACGGATTGATCCACGCATGCAGTTGCAACCCGTTTTGATGTGCCGCTTGAATGGCATACGCCAACGGATCGAACCCGGCAGCCATCAAATCCGCTACTGCGGCGGCCGGTTGAAATATATCCGAATCGTAATACGCATCGCTGCTGGCGCGAACGTGGAAGATCACCGTGTTAAGGCCGAAATCCGCCACACGTTTCATGGCGGTATCCAACGCCGTTTTTGCCTGATCTGCCGTTTTGTTTTCCAGCAGGTCGGTGATGTCGTTAAACGAAAACCACACCGCGCGCATTTCAGAAAAATCGGCCGGTCGATCCTGCGTGGTTGAGGTAGTCGGGGTTGTCGGCACACCGGTTGGTGTGTCCCACTTGGATTGGCAACCGATACACCCTCCTAAACAGGCGCACAAAATCGCCGCTATGATCCGTCGTTTCATTGTGCGCCCTCCTTGAATATCGCGATTCACCATTATCCTTCATTTTATCCGTTTTGTCTATAAAGGTCAACCTTTTTTGCAAAATACAAAACGTCCGTCCCCTTGACACCGCTTGGCAAACCGCCTATGATAAAAGCAGAACGAAACGAGGTGTTTGTCATGCCGCCAATCGGCCAATTCATCGGTGTATATATGGTTACGGTATCGATCATCGCCGTGGTGCTGACGATCCTCGATAAGCATCGCGCGAGACGTCACCAATGGCGCGTGCCGGAATCCACGTTGCTGGGCGTATCGGCCTTGGGCGGCAGTATCGCCATGCTAATCACTATGCGGTTGATCCGACACAAAACCGCTAAGCCGAAATTCACCGTCGGGATCCCGTTGATCATCGCGGGACAAATGGTCGCCATCATCGGCGTATGGTATCTGCTATATCGATAAACAAACAGCCGATTCTTATGAATCGGCTGTTTGTTTATGCGTTTGATATCATCGGTTGAGCCAATACACACTAAAATTGAGTACGCCGGCGAACGTAACCCATGCGAGATACGGCAGTTGCAGCAAACCGGCAATGGGACGGATGCGGTAGAACCGATACACCATAATGATAATGAACACCCACAACAACACCAACCAAATAAAGGAAATCAAAAACGCCCGTTTGTTGAAAAACAGGATCGGCCAAAAGAAATTGACCACCAGTTGCAGATAATAAATCGCGCGTGCAGCACTTTTGTTGCCGGTTGGCGATTCCATAACCAAATGCGCCGACACCCCCATCAGCGCGAACAAGATCGTCCACACAATTGGAAATAAAATCGGCGGCGGTGCAAACGGCGGTTTGACGATCGCTTCGTAGACACCCATGCTGTCTCTGGTGATAAAAGCCGATAACCCACCGACCGCCAACGGAATCGCTATGTGTATGATCCAGGATTTCCAGTTTACTTTTTGCATCGTTGTCACCCCTCAATCCCTATTGTATGAGTGGCGTATTCGATTTATACGAAAAATGACGGCGCGGTTGCTTTTTAAGACGGCAAATGGTATACTGATGGCAATAAGACCGAATCGAAAACGAGGTGTTGGTATGATTATCGGAGCGATACTCGCCGGCGGACAAGGCAGTCGATTAGGGGGCGATACTCCCAAACAATTCTTGCCACTCGGCGGCAAGCCGGTCATGTGTCATGCGCTTGACCGTATGGCGGCCTGCGACCGGATCGACGCGATAGTAGTCGCGGTATCGGACGATCGCATCGCGTATACAAACCAACTGTTGACTTCGCGTTCGTATACCGTACCGATCATCGTGATCGCCGGTGGACACGACCGGACCGAAACCTTGTTGCATATCCTAAACGAGATCGATACGCGGTTCGGCACCGAGGAAGATCACATTTTGGTGTCGCACGATGCCGCGCGCCCGTTTATCAATCAACGGATCTTGCACGATAACATTGAAGCCGCCCAACGCTATGGCGCTTGCGGAACCGCCATAGCGGCGGTAGATTCCATGATCGAAACGGATGACGGCATCACCATCCGCCGTATGCCGGATCGGGCGCGGTTTTACCGGATGCAAACACCACAAAGCTTTAACGTGGCACGTCTGAAAGCGTGCTTTGCGCAATTAAGCGAGACGCAACGCAACGCGTTGACCGACGGATGCAACGTGTGTGTATTAGCCGGTCAGCCGGTGGCGATCGTGCGCGGTTCGGACTATAACTTGAAAATCACCACACCGGCCGATTGGCGGTTGGCGCAGTTGATCGCGGATGGAGGTCTCGCAGATGATGACCTATAACCAAGCGGTCGCCTGTATCGAGCAGCGCCAAGCGCGCGGCATGACGTTTGGGACCGATCGGTTGCGCGGTGTGTTGGATCGTGCCGGTTGGCATCCGGACCACACACGGTTTATCCACGTGGCCGGTACCAACGGCAAAGGATCGGTGTGTCGGATGACCGCCTCGATCATCCAAGCGGCCGGCTATCGAGCCGGACTGTTTACTTCGCCGTCGACCGGAGATAGATTGGACGATATCTCGATCAACCAAACCTCCATCTCGCCGGCCGCATTTGCCGCTTGTATCGATCGATTGACCGCTAACGAACATACCGATGATCCGTTATCCTATTTTGAGATGTTGACCGGCGCGGCGTTGTTATGGTTGACCGAACACGCCGACGTGACGGTGATCGAATGTGGACTCGGCGGCACACACGATGCCACCAACGTGATTCCCCCACCGATCGCGGCGGTAATCACGGCAATATCGGCCGATCATACCGATCTGTTGGGAGATAGTATCGAACAAATCGCCGCACATAAATGCGGTATCTGCAAACCGCCTTGTGCGGTGATCACCTCCCCCACACAAGATACCCACGCACTCGAAACCATTCTGCGATACGCGGCCGAACACGGATTGACCGTACACATACCGGCCTCGGTAACCGTCCGGGAACAAACAGCGCGCGTGCTGACCTTTTCGGCCGGCGGCACAACCTATCGGTTGCCGGTAGGCGGCCGTTTTCAAGCCGACAACGCGATGCTCGCGATACAAGCTGTCCAAGCGTTAAACGCGGCAGGTATGACTATCGACGATGCGGCTATAGTGGACGGATTGGCCAACACCACTTTTCCCTGTCGGCAGGAATGGTTGAGCGAACGGCCGGTTCGGTTGATGGATGGCGGCCACAATCCGCAAGGAATAGCGGCATTAACAGACAGTTTGTGCGCGTGGCAGATTGCACCGGTCACGGCGGTGATCGGGATGTTAGCGGATAAAGACGTCGACGCGGCGGTGGCGTTGCTCGCACCGCATATCGAAACCGCCGTGTGTTGCACCCCACCCAATCCCCGCGCCTTGAACGCGACCGCCTTGGCCGAATTGTTCCGCCAAGCCGGTGTTAACGCGACGGCGATACCCGATCCGGTGGACGCGTGGCGGTATGCCGAAACCGTCGCCGGCGACAAGCCGTTGTTGGTGGCCGGTTCGTTTTATCTGTGCGCGGCCATTCGACCGTATTGGTATAAAACTGATGAAAAATAAGAAAAGCCGCTGTCGGTCGACGGCGGCTTTTTCATGCAATTTATCGGACAAGCATCTATCCTTATGGATAGGTGCTTTTTATTTAGTTATGTAACGGAAGGTGTGAAACAACAAATGGTATTTCGAGCAGAAAACCGCGACAACAAACTGACCGTGTATCTGTCGGGCGAACTGGATCATCACGGGGCCGGCAAACTGCGTGACGAGGTGGACATGGTGATCGAACGGGCCAAACCGAAAGAGTTGGTATTGGATTTTGCCGACATCAATTTCATGGACAGTTCGGGAATCGGGTTTGTGATGGGACGGTATCGGTTGATGGTGTCGATGGGCGGTACCGTAAAAGTGACCGGTTTGTCCGATCGAATGGAACGTGTGATGAAACTGGCAGGGTTAGACCGGTTACACATTTTACCCGAACACAAAAAAGGAGTGACGAAACGATGAAACCTATCAACGAAATGAAATTGACCGTCCCCAGCCGGTCGGCCAATGAGGGCTATGCCAGAACGGCGGTCGCGGCGTTTGTGTCGCAACTCGATCCGGCGGTGGACGAACTGGCCGATCTGCGCACCGCGGTATCCGAAGCGGTGACCAACTGCATCGTTCACGCGTACCCCAACGAGATCGGTAACATTTTTATTCAGGTGCGGTTGTTCCAAAACGGGCGCGTGCAGGTAAAGATCCGCGACAAAGGATGCGGCATTTCGAACATATCTCAAGCCATGGAACCCCTGTTTACGACCGGCGGTGAAGACCGGTCCGGACTGGGATTTTCGGTGATGGAGAGTTTTACCGATAAGTTAAAAGTGCGGTCAAAAGAAGGACGCGGCACCACCGTCACGATGGACAAGTTCATCGAACTGCGGGATCGGCAGGCGAGAATCGATTGATTGCCAGGCAAGACCGTATTTGCGATAATCTCGGATTGGTGCACGCGTGTGCCAGACGGTTTATCGGGCGAGGGATCGAATACGACGATCTGTTTCAGGCCGGATGTGTCGGATTGATCAAAGCGACCGATGGATTTGATGAATCGCGCGGATGGCAATTCTCCACCTATGCGGTACCGGTGATCTTAGGGGAAATGCGCCGGTTGTTCCGCGATGGCGGTACCGTTAAAGTGAGCCGATCGCTCAAAGAACTGTCGATGAAAGCCACCCGCGTGCGTGAACAGTTTATGACGAGTGAAGGACGCGAACCGTCGATTGGAGAATTGGCATCGTTGTTACAAGTCGAGCCGGAAGAGGCCGCCCAAGCCATCACCGCGGCGATGCCGCCGTTGTCGTTGACACACAGTGAAGACGGCGAACATGCCGACGGACAGATCGATCTGCCGGTCGAGGCGCCGGACGGTAAACTGACCGATCGGTTGGCGCTGATGCAGGTGTTGACCGAACTGGAACCGCGCGACCGCGCCTTGTTGACGATGCGGTATTTTCAACGGCATACGCAAGCCAACACCGCCAACAAACTCGGTATGACGCAGGTACAGGTGTCCCGGCGGGAACGGTATTTGCTTCAACTGCTGCGACGAAAACTGACCGGATAAAGACAAAACGCTTGTGACGAAATCGTCACAAGCGTTTTTCGCGTTACAATCAGATCACTTCCAGAAATACCAGTACACTCAGTACGATGCCGATGAAGCCGTACAGTTCGACCAAACCGCCGAGCAATCCGAACAAGATGCCGACGAACGGGATCAGCGACAACACGCTGATCAACAGACCGACCACCGCGCACACAACCACGAACAACACCAGTTGCACCACAAGCGAGCGAGCATCTTTCGGCTGCACCTTAAATGCGGTGGGCCATACTTGTTTCAATACATCCATGTTTCTGCCTCCCATCCTTTTCCGATATGTTCAGTATACCGCATTGTTCGGCAAATAGCAAGAACATTCGACCAAATAACCGCCGATTATGTTTCGCCGTCGGACAGAAAATTCAGTTTGCCGGCATGTTTGTTTTCGTCGGTCATGAGTTCAAAAAACAGATCCCGCATCCATCCTTCTTTCGATGACAGATACCAGTTGCGATAGGTGGTATAATCGTCCCATTCGTCGGCAATGGCACGCGCGAACCCTTCGGTAATATCATCCGCCCGGACCACCTTGACCGCCGGCAATACCGGTTCACGCCGAAACAGTTTGCGAAACAGTTGTAACAACCGGTCGGCGTGGCGCCATTCGTCGTCGCGGATCGCGGCAAGCATGACCGCCGATTCGTTGTTCGGTTGCATGCTGAGCAGTCGGTCGTAAAAAGCCGCGGCTTGTTGTTCGTCCGAAATAGCGTCCAACAGCGCTTGTTCGGTCATCGGGGGTGTGAAATATCCCGTTCTTTGCATAAAAAATCGCCTCCTGATTCACTATATGAATCCAGGAGACGATGGGTGCCATTATAGCGGTTTGCGCCCTTCGAGTGAACGACGCAAGGTAAATTCGTCCGCGTATTCCAGATCGCCGCCGACCGGAATACCGTAGGCCAGACGGGTAATGGGAATGTTGAACGGTTTGAGTAGTTTGGCCAAATACATGGCGGTTGCTTCTCCCTCTACGGTGGGGTTGGTCGCCATGATGATCTCTTTGACGTCCTGTTCGGCCACGCGGTGTAACAACTCTTTCACGCGCAGTTGATCCGGGCCGATACCGGCCATCGGCGAAATGGTACCGTGTAACACGTGGTACACGCCGTTGTATTCACGGGTGCGTTCAAACGCCATCACGTCACGCGGATCTTCTACCACGCAGATGACCGACGTATCGCGCGCGGCGGTACGGCAGATAGGACATTTGTCCCCATCCGCATAGTTGCAACACACGGTACATTCCTGAATCTTTTCCCGTGCATCGGTTATGGAACCGACCAGATCGCGAACGTCCTGTTCGGTCGTTTCGAGCAGATGGAAAGCCAATCGCTGAGCCGATTTATGCCCGATGCCGGGCAGGCGTTCCAACTGTTCTACCAGCCGCATCAGCGGCGCAATCGGGTTCGGCATCAGAACAAGCCCGGCATGTTAAGACCGCCGGTGATCTTCGACATTTCCTGCTCGGAGGTAGCGATCGCTTGACGCAACGCTTCGTTGACCGCGGCCATCACCAGATCCGACAACATCTCCACGTCGTCAGGATCCACCACTTCGGGTTTGATATCGATCGCCAGCACTTGATGCGTACCGTCCACTTTGGCGGTAACGGCGCCGCCACCGACCGTCGCTTCATAGGTGCGTTGTTCGAGATCGGCTTGCGTGCGCGCCATCTCTTCTTGCATTTTCTGCGCTTGGCGCATCATCGCTTGCATATTGCCCGGGCCGCCGCCCATGCCTTGCGGTAATCTTGCTTTCATGATCGTTCTCCTTTATGCTTAATGAAAAATCGGTTAATCGCAAATGGTTTGAACACCGAGTTCTTTACTTTGCCGCAGATACGCGTCCAACGGATCTTCCGCAACGGGTTGTTCCGCCGCAGGACGGCGAACGCCGATGCGATAGGTTTTGCCGGTAACCTGACGGATCGCGCCGATTAAAATAGCACGGTTACCGTCGCGCGAGACCAACGCTTTAAACAAATCGTTGCCGGTGCAGACCAACACAAAATCGTCCCGTTCGATCGCGGTGGTGCCGGACAACACGCCGTACAGCGGCGGCGACGATTCGGCCAACAGATCCAACACGTCATTCCATTTCTCAAACGGCCGTTCCACCACCGCTTCTTTCGTCGGTGCCGGCGTAACCGAAGCCGCCGGGGCGGCCGGTGTTTCGACCGGTTGTGCCGGCGTTTGGGCCGGTGTTGTCACCGGTTCGTTCGCGGCCGGCGTGGGTTGCACGGCGGCAATTGCACCGCTACGGACCGCGGATTCGAGCGCTTGAATACGGCTAAGCAACGCTTCGTTCCCGGTTTCAAGTTCCGGTGAACAGATGCGCAACATGGTCATTTCCATCTCCACCCGACGCGTAGCCCCGTTTTTGATCCGTTCGAGGGTGGCTTGCAGTTGATGCAACACGTATAAGATGGTCGACAGTTCGTACCGGGCGGCATCTTGTGCCATCGACTGGCGTTCGACTTCGCTGGCTACCACCAGGTCGCCGGCCGATTTCACACTGCGCAACACCATTAAGTTACGAAAATACTCGATCATTTCGACGCAGATACGTTCCATATCTCGCGACGAACGGTAAAGTTCATCCACCAAGGTAAGCGCCGCACCGCTGTCTTTTTGACAAAACGCATCCGAAAACCGGCGCAAATATTCCCGACCGACCATGCCGGCAGCTTCGGCCACCGTGTCGGCGGTGATCTGCCGCGAACAGGACAAGCATTGGTCGATCAGCGATAACGCATCCCGCATCGCCCCATCGGCTAACCGCGCCACAAACAACGCCGCGTCATCGGTAATCGAAAATCCTTCTTGTTCGGCCACGTACCCGATCCGTGCCGCAATATCGGCCGGCGAAATACGCGAAAAGTCGAACCGTTGGCAACGGGACAGGATCGTGGCAGGCAGTTTGTGCACTTCGGTGGTGGCGAGGATGAAGATCGCGTGGGCCGGCGGTTCTTCCAGCGTTTTGAGCAACGCGTTGAACGCACCGGTGGACAACATATGTACTTCGTCGATGATATAGACGCGGTATTTGGCGACCGACGGCGTAAAGTTGACCTCTTCGCGCAGGTCACGAATGTTATCGACGCCGTTGTTGGACGCCGCATCGATCTCCGCAACGTCCACTAAACTGCCGGTATCGATACCGCGACAGATATCGCACTCGTTACACGGATCGCCGTCTTTAGCGTTAGGGCAGTTGACCGCTTTGGCCAAAATTTTGGCGCAGGAGGTTTTACCCGTACCGCGCGAACCGGTAAACAGATACGCGTGTGCCAACCGACCGGTAGTCAGTTCGTTTTTAAGCGCCGCCGTTACGTGCGGTTGACCGCTGACATCCGAAAAAGTTTTCGGCCGCCATTTTCGATACAATACCTGATACATGCGTTGTCACCTCGTTTCGATAAAAAAGGCCACACGAATTCGGTCATACGGACGAACAGGCTGATCTGCGGCACACAGTGACATCCGCTTAATGCTGCTCGGTTCCCCGCCTGACATGGTTCACGGCGCACCGTCGCACAGGACCCGCGCGTCCGCATGTCCCAACTCGCGTGGCAAATATGTAAGATTACTAACTGTTTTTTCATTATACCCTTAAAGAAAAGGATTGTCAACAAACGACGATGGATTTTTCGCGGTATATTTTGCATACGCCATGCCACAATAAGGATAGTGAAAGGGCGGTGAATAGATTGGATTGGTGGATGCTTATCAAAAGTTTTGCCATAGGCGGCGGTATCTGCGTAGTGGGGCAGCTGCTTATCGACTATACCAAACTGACACCGGCGCGCATTTTGGTATTGTTTGTGACGCTCGGAGTAGTGTTAACGGCGGTGGGATTGTATGATCCGTTGGTTCAGTTTGCCGGTGCCGGCGCGACCACACCCTTGACGGGATTTGGGTACACCCTCGCCAAAGGCGTGGAGGATGCGGTACGGGAACATGGCTTGTTGGGCGCGTTGACCGGCGGAATCACCGGTGCGGCCGGCGGTATTGCGGCGGCCATCTTTTTAGGATATGTGGTGGCCTTGTTCGCTAAATCGCGGGATAAAAGTTAACAAAACGTCCGGACGACAAGCAGTCATCCGGACGTTCTTTTTTACATACCAACGGCATCCTCTTTGCCGGCAAACAACGCGTCATAATCGAGGGGCGTCGCTTGTATACCGAGCACTTGTTCGATACAGGCGACCACTTGGTTGGTGATCACACGGGTACCGTCCTTGGTGTAATAGTGAGTCAAATCGGAATGATACGATACCGGATGACCGACCATCAAGGTATACAGATCGTTGATGGTACCGCCGTGTTGACGCACCACTTCCGAGGCGACCGCGTTATACCGTTCGGTATCGCGGTTATAGCGTTTGCATTCGGGGAACAGTTCTTCCTGCACGGGGGTAGAGGTCGCGAAGATGATCTTCGCTTGCGGAAACAACTGACGGATCAATCCGCAAATACGGTCGACGTTACGGCGATAGGTGTCGATATCCACCACCGGTTGGCCGTCGATCATGACCAGATCGTCCCACAAGCCGGCGTTCCAGTGCACCAGGTCCACGTCGTCACCGCACTCGAGTTGTTTTTTCCAATCGAGCAGATTGCGGATGATATAGGTGGTAAACCGGCAGTTATCGGACGGAAAAAACACCTGAGCTTTTCCCTCAAACGCCATACGGGTATACACGTCATACCCTTGCCGGATCGAATCGCCAATCAACAGTATTTTTTTCATAATAATGCCTCCTTTTTCACAGACCGTATAAAACGGTGTCAACCCTGTTAGGCACCTATAGAATATCAGGTTTTTACCGGTTTGTAAAGACAGTTTTAAATGCCGTGTTGTTGCCGGTAAACCGTGGGCGAAACGCCGTTATGCTTCTTGAAGGTATTGCTGAAATAATACGGGTTTTCAAACCCACAAAGGGCGGCGATCCGCGCGATCGATTCCCCGCTTTGGCAAAGCAGATCTTCCGCCCGTCTGAGCCGCATGGCGATGAGATACTCCATTGGGGTGAGTCCCGTGTGTTTTTTGAAATGGTAGATCAAACCCGATACCGACAAGCAAGCAATATCGGCGGTTTCTTTCAGCGTTATTTTGCGGTGAAGATGCCGTTCGAAATATCCACGCACCTGCGCCACGACCGGATCGTTTTGCATATGCGTCAACAATGTTTGCGCCTCGATTTGATGAAAAATATCCGACAAAAAGCCGTCTTTTAACGCTTGTTGACCGGGAATGCCACTCAGTTGTAACAGATACTGCACGGTGGATTGTAACCGGCCGGTTTGCTCGATCGGGACGATCCCGACCGGCAACGGATCGCGGTCGGGGTTTTCGTACCGGATATAGTAAAACGCACACGGTGACAGGATCCGGCGTTTGAAATATACGTTGTCCGGAAAACTGACCAACGTGTGCGCACCGGCACGCGATACCGCACCTTGCATGGTAAATTCCATCTCTCCCGAAAGAATGAAAAGCAACGAATGGTTGGGCTGATAACCGCGTTCCAGTTTAAATTTCGACAACGTAATATGGCGGCAATCGATCAGTTGTTTCATCGGTTTCTCCCACTGCAATATAGTATAGGTTTATCATAATATTCTTTATTTACAAAGTCAATATTTTCGATACAATAAAAATATACTATAGGTTGTAGGTGATAACATGAACAATCCGGCAGAGGTTTTGGTGGTCGGTGGCGGACCGGCCGGCGTGTGTGCGGCGATCAGCGCCGCCAGACAAGGTGTAAAGGTATTGTTGGTGGAACAAGGCGGCAGCTGCGGCGGTATGGCGACGGCCGGTTTGGTGGGCCCGTTTATGACCTGTTACGATGCGAAAGGTGAACGCCAGATCATTCGCGGTATATTCGAAGAGATCGTGGACCGGTTGGTTAAACGCGGTTTTGCCATCCACCCGTCACAGGTGATGGGCGGCACGGCGTTTACCTCGTGGATCAAGATCGGGCACGATCACGTGACGCCGTTTGAAGCGGAAGGTTTAAAATTGGTGCTCGACGAGATGTTGGAAGAGGCCGGCGTCGATATCCTGTATCATACGACGTTTTTGGAACCGGTGCTCGACGGTAACACGATCACCGGCATTACCGTCGCGTCCAAATCGGGCGTGGAAACGTTGCACGCGAACGTGGTGATCGACTGTACCGGTGACGGAGACGTGGCGGCACGCGCCGGCGTACCGTTTGAGATGGGCAACGAAGCGTTGGGACTTATCCAACCGGCGACGATGTTTTTCCATATCAGTCACGTGGACGCCGACGCGGTAGAAGCCGATATCCAAGCCAACCTCGCTCATTTTTACCGTAAAGACGGGGTGAACTACCGGTCGTTACATTGGCGCGTGACCGAAGCGCGCGAGAACGGCGATTGGTCGCTGGATCGGGTGAGTATTGGGTTGTTCCGCAAACCGAAATCGGACGAATGGTGCATCAACACCTCGCGTATCATGGGGGTAGACAGTACCGATAACCGAAGTTTGACACGCGCCGAGATCGAAGGACGCAAACAAGCGGATGAGATCTTACAGTTTTTCCGTAAATACGTGCCAGGATGCGCAGACGCGCGGTTACAATCGACCGCTGCCTACGTCGGCATCCGGGAAAGCCGTCACATTGCCGGCGAGTATCGGTTGACGGCCGACGACCTGCTCGAATCGAAGGTGCCGGCCGATAGTGTGTTTATCGCCGCCAACTCGGTGGACGTGCATGGGCGGTTTGGACCGAAGAGCAACGAATACGTGCCGATTCGGGGCGATTATTACGGGGTACCGTATCGCAGTTTGTTGCCGGTGAAGATCGACGGATTGTTACTGGCCGGCCGGTGTTTGAGCGCCGACTCGACCGCCGCCGGTGCGGTACGCGTGATGCCGCCGTGTATGGCGATGGGGCAAGCGGCGGGTACTGCTGCGGCAATCGCCGTCCAAGACGGGGTAACACCGAAGCAAGTCAATATCGACACCCTGCGTAAAACGCTGAAAGAAAATGGCGTAGTACTGTAAACGAAAAAAGGTTGGAACCATTGGTTCCAACCTTTTTCTTATTCGATGTTCCATTCCATCAAGTCGAGTTCGGTGCCGTTTTCATCCAGCGTTTTGAGTTGATGCGACGCGAGCGACGTCGTTACGGTGTTATCAAACAGGCGGATGATCGTGCCGCCATCTTCCCCGCCTTTGATGGCGGTAATCATAGGCGTATTGCCCGGTGTTCACCACGCCGAACACACCGCGCGAATGTCGAAAAGGATCCTTTTTTAAACAAAGAAGCGACCATCGTGTGATGGTCGCTTTTCCTTATTTCCAAAATTGTCTAAAGACGGCTTCAAAACTGTCTGCCATACGGTATTGCCCAAGATCATTGGGGTGAACACCGTCGGTCAGGCAGTTATCCCAATCATCGCCCAGCACGGTCGCGCCGTCGACAAAATACACATTTTGGTCTCCGGCGACAACCGCCTTACGGTAGGTATCGAGCACCACCTCGCGGCGGGCGGCAAATTTGGGCGGATCAAACGGCAGGTCGGGTGCAGAAGCCAATATGATCGGCAGATCGGGGTGAGATTGACGCACCCGATCAAACAAGGGCTTGTGCCTATCGGCGAGTTGTTCCGCCGATTTGGCATTGTGATCAAAATCGTACACGAACACGCTCATATCCAAACCGGCCAGGTATTCCGCCATTGGCGGTTCTGCCAGACAAGAACCGGAAAAACCGAGGTTGACGTACTCGGTATCCAGGCGGCGGCACAGCGTGTTGACGTAGCTCATCCCCGGTCGGCCCGAACACGCGCCGGCCGTAATGGACGAGCCGTAGAACACGACGGGTTTTTCGTGGGTGTATGGAGTGGCGGGGAGCAGTTTGGCGCCTTTTCGCAACGCGACGTACAGATGCCGCACCCCGCGATACAACGGAAAATTGATCATATAGTCCGCTTCCCCCGCCGCGACGGGACGCTCGCAACAATAGTCGTTATGCAGATCAAACGGCGGCATAAACGCGCGATGAAACACGTTGTTGCGGTACAGATCGAAACCCGATTGGGAGAGTAAGGGCATATGCGGCATCAGTCGATGACCGCGCAGCTCGGCGCGGATCGCGATATAGTCGGAATCGGTGCGAAACCGCACGCGACCACCGCTGGTGCGACGGTTGAGGTCGTTGACACTACCCGATACGGTGCGCGCAACCGATCGAGGCATCCGCACAAATCCGTTATCGTCGGAATCAAAGATCAGCCCGTGAATCGAGAACGGCGGTTGCAGGATATCGTACCATACGATATCCTCTTGGGTGATGTTGGCATCCACCACCATATTCTTATCGATCTGCTCGATTTGCACAAAAATCCTCTCCTTTATACCGATTGACTCGTTCGGTCATGGTCAGTTGTAATAGGACAAACGCCGCTAACACGAACGGATAAGTAGCCATATGAAGATGTTCGGCGATGAGACCGAACAACGGCGGCATCAGCGTAGTACCGGTATACGCGCTAGCCATTTGAATGCCGACAATAGCGTGGGAATTTTCTTTCCCGAAATGGTGTGGCGTGGCATGGATGATCGACGGGTAGACCGGGGCAGCACCCACACCGCAAACCAACAAACCGATCAAAGCCGACACAGAGGTATGAACCGGCACCATCATGAGCACCAGTCCCACACCGATAACGCCGGTTCCGATACGGATCATGTGTTTATCCCCGACACGGTCGGCGACGAAACCACTGATAAACCGGCCAACGGTGATGCCGAGATAAAACAAGGCCGCGAAGGTGGTGGCAATTTCGGCATCGACGCCGCGGTATTCGACCAAGTAACTGCTCGCCCACAAGCCGGCCGTCGATTCAAATGCGCAGTAACCGAAAAACGCCAACAAGATCGCCGGGACTCCTTTGATCCGTACCGCCCCACGCAACCCGATATTGGCTTCCTCGATCGGTTCACCGAGATCGCCGGATCGTCGTTGCCATAACGGTAACGATACAAACAACACCAGTGTCAACACGATCTGAATCACCGATACGATACCGTATCCGGATCGCCAGCCGTGTCCGGCACTGACCATAAAGCCCATAATATACGGACCAATCGTCGCGCCCACACCCCAAAAACAATGCAACCAACTCATGTGCCGGGACGCATAATGCAACGCAACGTAGTTGTTGAGTGCCGCGTCGATCGAACCGGCGCCAAGACCGTAAGGGATCGCGCAGATACACAACATCGTAAAGGATTGCGATAGCGAAAAACCGGCCAGTGCAACGGCGGTGAGCATAACGCTGATCGCCGTAACCGGACCGGCACCCCATTTCCGGGTAAGCGAGTCCGACAACAGACTGGACACAATGGTTCCGGAGGAAATGAGAACCGAGAGAATACCGGCATAGGACAACGGCAAATCAAGATCGATCACCATGACCGGCCACGCCGCACCCAACAAGGAATCCGGTAAACCCAAACTGATAAACGCCACATAGATAATGGCTAATAATAGCGAAACCATCCTATTCCCTCTCTATTCCGCCACCACGCGGCAGTCGGCGATCCCGTAATACCGCATGGTTTCGATCGCGGCGGTATCAATCCGTTCGCCGCAGACCGCGATCGGGACGGCCGGCGGACAAGATACCGTCGGATCGGCAAGCACCAGTCCCTCGCACCGATCGATCGGTACCAGCCGTGACGGCGCAAACATCGCTTGCCGCACGGTCATCGTCCGTTTCGGAATCGGCGGTATCATCGGCATTTCGGCGATCGGTGCACGGCGTTCTAACGCCAGCAACACCGTTTGCAAACGATCGATTGATTCGTCCGCAATATCCGGCGTAAACATACACACAAGATAATCCGGATCGGCAAACTCGCATACGATACGGTGCGAGGCCAAATACGCCGACAGTTCCTCGCCGGTATATCCGTACGATTTAGTCGCCATCGTGAGTTTTAACGGTTCGTCCCCGACAAGGGTAAACCCATGGGTGGTGAGCGCTTGTTTTAAGATATCGATCCGTTGCACACACGTGGCCAACGCCTCACGATAACCGTCCGCCAGATACGCGTTGGCACGGTCGAGTGACTGCAAAATCAAATAGGATGGACTGGTTGAGGCAAACAACGCCATCGCTCGGGCTGCATTTTCGATCACAACGGGCGATACCGTCTTATTCAGATGCAGATACGCACCACCGGTAAGGACCGGCAGGGTTTTATGCGCGGAATCACAACACATGTCCGCGCCCAGATCGATCGGATGGCGCGAAGTCGATAAAAACTTCAAGTATGCGCCGTGGGCGTTGTCGCAAAGCAACAATACCCCGTGCCGATGACACACCTGTGCCAGGCCGGCTATATCGGCCGTATGACCGAGATAATCAGGTGACGTAACGTAAAAGGCGATCGGTTTGACCGGCATGGCAGACAACATCGTCTCTAACCGCGTGGCGGATACGTCGCACGACAACAAACAATCGGCGTGTTCGGGGTACACCCATTCGACATCCAGATCGAGCAAGGCCACGGCGCTCAAAAACGTCTTATGCGCGTTACGACAGGCCAACACCGTCGCGCGTTTGGCCGCATCGCGCCGCGTCAACAGCGCAAGATACAACATCGCGCGGATCGCGAGCGATGAGCCTTCACACGAATATATCGTTTGGCCGCTGCCAAACAGATTCGTCGCGTTTTGTTGGCTTTCGGCAATAATACCGGTCGCCGCGTACAGTACGTCTGCGCCGTCGATTTCGGTGATGTCCAACGATTCTACCCCCAACCGCGTCCGGCCTTTGTGACCGGGCATGTGCAGACGGGTAGCATCGGTATTGGCGTACGCTTTTACAAAATCACAAATCGGTGTATTCATCATTCTTCATCCAATGTTTTCGCAACTTCCAGCATAATGGCGCATTCCATCCGTTTACGGAACAGTTCGCATCCGTATTGGTATACCCCTTGTACGCTGCCGGTCGCGTGATAGGCGTGGGCGGCACAACCGCCGGAACAATACAGTTTCGCCCAACAATCGGCGCATTCCGGACGGGTATAGACGTTGCACGCGGCAAACTCCTCTTGCACCGCGTGGTTGGTAACACCATTCCAGATATCGCCGAGTTTAAACCGTTCTTCCCCGACGAATTGATGGC
This sequence comes from Acutalibacteraceae bacterium, assembly GCA_045544455.1. Classification (GTDB taxonomy): domain Bacteria; phylum Bacillota; class Clostridia; order Oscillospirales; family Acutalibacteraceae; genus JAZPYZ01. The sequence goes on from JAZPYZ010000023.1 coordinate 36,805, forward strand.
AGGGATACAGGTCGCCCCACGGGGTAACCGCCATGTATTCGGTACCCGAACCGCAACCCGAAATGCGTTTATATACACACGGGCCGCCTTTAAGGTCGATCATGTAGTGATAGAAGGTGAAGGGATTGCCGGCACGGTGCCGTTCGAGCATGAGTTCGGCCAGTTTTTCGTATTGTTCGAGTACGATGGGCATATCTTCGGCGGTGAGGGTGGACGGTTCGTCCGCCGGGCCAACCACCGGTTCCATGCTCAGTTCGTTGAATCCGAGATCAAGCATCGTTTCGATATCCTTTAAGAAATCGGGATTCGCATGGGTGAAGGTGCCGCGCATATAATAGTTCTTGCCGTCACGCGCTGCGACCAGCTTTTGAAATTTCGGCACGATCTTTTCCCAACTTCCGTTGCCGGCATAGTCCACCCGATACCGGTCATGAACCTCTTTGCGGCCGTCCAAACTAAGCACCACGTTACTGCATTCGCGGTTGGCAAATTCGATGACGTCGTCATCGATGAGTACCCCGTTGGTGGTGAGGGTGAACCGGAAATTTTTGCCGGCGGCCTGCTCGATCGAACGGGCATAGGCGACCAGATCTTTGACCACCTGAAAATTCATCAACGGTTCACCGCCGAAAAAGTCCACTTCCAGGTTGCGGCGCCCTTTTGAGTTGGCTACCAAGAAATCCAACGCCTGTTTACCGACTTCGAAACTCATCATCGCACGTTCGCCGCTGTATTTTCCCTGACTGGCAAAGCAGTACGAACAATTGAGGTTACAGGTATGCGCGATGTGCATACACAACGCCTTGACCACACCGGCACTTCGCTCTTTGAGCGTGCCGGCCATCGAGGAAAACCGGTCCGGTGTAAACAGTTTCCCGGCCGCCTTCAACTCTTCGATTTGGGCAAAACAGGCTTCGATCGCCTCTTCGTTGACGGTTTCGTCATCGGCATAAACGCTCAACACGTGCGCCTTGATAACGGCTTTGTCTTCGGTCTCGTACCGTGTGATAATATCGTAGGTAGCCTCATCCACCACGTGAATCGAGCCGGAATAGACGTCCAACACGATGTTGAGGCCACCGAGTTTATACGCATGAATCATAATCCTTGTTCTCCAAAACATTCATTAGTAAAAATGCCGCCTTTCGGCGGCATTTTTTAGAAACATCTTATTTCTCTTTGTTTTCGCATTGTTGGTTCGCAATGCCGCAGCTGGTTTTGCAAGCCGATTGGCACGAGGTTTGGCATTCGCCGCAACCACCGTTTTTCGCGCTTTCGCAAAGATTTTTGGTTTCCAACGTTTTAATCGCTTTCATGGATCATATCCCCCTAAATGAAAGAATTCATAATACTATATGCCTTGATTATAGCACAACAACCCGGTCTTGTCTACTTTTTTATTTATTTTTTCTTATAAACATGAACCGCCTTGATTGAGCGTTTGACGAACCACCATGCCGTCGAGGGCGCGGACGGGAATCTGCTTTTGAGGTTCGGTGATATACGGTCACTCCTTGTAGGTAATAATCGAGCGTGCCGCCGCCATGTTGGTAAAATGGCCGGCCGCGATCAACGCGAACAACGCCGCGCCGTAGGCCGCTTCTTCGGTGTGGGCGGGAATCTTCAGTTTACCGCCGAAACGTTGTTCGGCAATACGGATCAAGGTGGGGTTTTTGCGAATGCCGTTGCCTGAACCGACGATGCCGTGGCAAGGCGCATGCATATCCGCGTACATCTCGTGCAATTCGGTGATCATTCCGTCGAGCACGCCGTAGGTAAGTTGTTCCGGCGTGAAATTATCGGTTGAAACGTTGGTGATACTACCGCGTAACGTTTCGTCCGCGCGTGTACCGGCAAAACGCGTATCGACCGTCAACGTAGACGCATCGGTATTCGCGAGCATTCGGTCCATGACGGCATACACCGCATCGCCGTTCACATCGGTGATGTAGTTAAAGACCGCGGCATAAAAATCTTTCAGAACGGCGTACGCCTTGCCGCCGCAAAGTGCCGCGCCGACGATGAGATATTTGTTTTCAAAATACGGACGGGTTTCCAGTCCCGGACCGGTGACGATGGTATCGGAAATCACCGATACCTGACTGCCGGTACCGACGTTGAGCAAAACGTCCTGTTCGTCCGAAAGGGACGAACAGACGCTGGCTTGGTTGTCCCCAATAGCGACGCTGACAGGGATCCCGTGATAACTGCCCGCGATGCGGTAATCCGACACGATCTGCAGATCGGCATCGTACGAACAGGTGTTGGTTTGAAGATCAAAGCAACCAAGCGACGCGGCATCGCTGACGTGGATGAGCGCTTTCGTTAAGCCGCACAGCCGCATCACAAGATAATCGTGGATGGTGCTGTACCCCACCGCCGTGGGCGGAACCAATCCGTTTTGCCGATTGTAAAAATCGGTCACGTGTCCGTAACCCGCGTGACTGCCGAGATGCGCGGCGTAGGTGGTATCTCCGAAAGGGAGGTTGCCGCGGGCATCCTGCCAGGTGTACAGCGGACTGACGGCGATCCCGTCCTTGTCGGTATACACGATCCCGTGCATCTGTCCCGTAACGCCAATCGCGGCAATCTCGTCATCGAGAAACCCGTCGAGGATATCGATGGCGAGGTTCAAGATCATCTCGGGAGACTGGATGCGTTCCCACGGGGCGGTGTCGGGAATAAAAGCGTTGCTGTTTTCGGTGCGGGACCGCAGCACCTGGCCGGTTTCGGTATCGATGACCACGCCGCAGATACTGGTAGTGCCCAGATCAATGCCAATTGCTTTCATAACGTTCTCCTTCTCCATAACATTCAATAACCGTCGCGTTACCCGACAGGGTAACATGGCCCATCGCACACGCCGCATAACGAAGAAATGCCCCGTTTCGCGGTATAACGAGTCGGGGGTATGGCGATGCAGTTTGACCGATAAGATCGGTTGTGGCAAGTTCATATCGAAGTATACATCCATAATAGCACAGATCACCGTATGGGACAAGTCATTTCCATCGATATCGCAACCTCTGGCCAATACGTTTTAAAATCGATCAAACCATGGCCTACTGCCAAAACTTCCCCAAAATGTCGATCAAGGAAATCGCGTATAACCTCGGATGTTACGACGAGTACCATTTCAGTAAACAGTTTAAAAGCATGACCGGCATGCCGTCGCAATCCTATAAACAAAACGGTATATATACCCGGTAAAAACACAACGAGCACCCATTCGATACCGCGAATGGGTGCTCGTTCGTTAAATCATAAGTTTCACGATTTCTTGGTCGGTGGGTTGCATACCGACACGACCGATATGGCCGACACAACTGATGGTGTCACCGGTATCGTCTTGCAAAAGACCGGTGTTCGACTCATACACCTTGCCTTGCATGGCAAGCGCATGGGCGAACATCGCGGCTTCCAGCGCGGAGGAGATCTTCGCCGCACAAGAGGCCTTGGCACCATCACACAAAATACCGGGAATATCCGCCAGCGTGTTGTCGATGGTATCTTTGATCTGTTCAAGCGTGCCACCGACCATATACGTTACGGCTGCGCCGGCCGCACAAGCCGCCGAAACCGCACCGCAAAACGCCGACAGTTTGCCGATGTATTCTTTTTGATACACCGTCAACAAACTCGAGAAGATCAACGCGCGGATCATCCGTTCTTCGTCGATCCCGTGTTCTCTCGCGTATACGATGACCGGCACCGTCGACGTGATGCCTTGGTTGCCGCTACCGGACGTGATAACCACCGGCATATCGCACCCGTCCATCCGCGCTTCCGACGCGGCGGCCGCGTAAGCACGCAGTTTGGCAAACGGGTTGCCGGCATACAATTCCATAATGGCTTTGCCGATCCCAACGCCGAAATCCCCTTGCATACCGCGTTCGGCGATCGCCATGTTACAGGCGATCTGTCTATCGGTAAAGGGACGAAGAAGATCCAGTTCGATCTCATTGACAAACGCCAAAATGTGCTCGACACTCAGCGCGCGACGATCAGCCACCTCGGTGACCTCTTGCAGATCGTCGGTCATAAAGATCGTGTCCCCGTTTCGGGTAATATGTACGATGTTGGTGTGGCTGTACCGCACCTCGACCGTGACGGTATCCTGACCGGCATACAATTCGATAATAAAATGTAACGGAATGGACGATTCCAGATATTCGACCGTGCAACGGCCTTCTTTTAAAAAGGAAACGGTTTTCGCCAAGCCGGTCGCATCGACCGCTTCCAACACTTCCATATGGCGATCGGCATCTCCGGCAAACGCACCCAGCGCGCAAGCCGCCTCTACCCCGGTCATGCCGCCGGAATTCGGGATCCGGACACACCGGACGTTTTTGATGATGTTGCCGCTACACCGCGCCACGATCCGGTCCGGATATTGCGCCAACACCGATTTCCCTTTCGCCGCCGCATACGCCAGCGCAATCGGTTCGGTACAACCCATGGCCGGAATCAGTTCTTCCTGTAAAATGGCCAAAAAGTCCTGTTTAATCGTATCGCTCAACATGGCCGTCGTCTCCTTTACGTAACCAGTATCGGGGATCTGTATGTATTATACCAAAGTCGAAAAAGGTTGTAAATAGGACAATACACGGTTTCTTTTTGTCGAAGAATGTGGTATAATAAATGTAATACGCAAAAGGAGCGATACACGATGCTGATCGACATTACGTTGCCCATTACGCCGGCCATGGTACAGGATACCATTTCATCTCCCAACCCCGCGTTAGCCGGCCATTTAGGCACCCACTTTGATGTCATGAACCGAGCGTTCCCGTTATCCTATACCAGGCGGCCGGGCATGGTGTGGGACGTATCCATCGTGCACGGACGCGACATCGGTGTCCAAGACGTGGATATCGATCAGGTCAAAGCCGGTACGTTCGTAGCGTTTTATACCGGGTTTATCGAACAAGTCGGGTATGGTGGCGAGGGATATTTCTCGCAACATCCACAATTGTCCGACGAACTGATCGATCGATTGTTGGAAAAGGGTGTGTCGATTATCGGGGTGGATTTCGCCGGCATACGACGCGGTTCCGAACACACCCCAAAGGATCAATATTGTGCCGATCACGGCACCTTTGTAGTCGAGAATCTATGCCATTTAAACACGTTGGTGAAGGCCGGTGGCCGATTTATCGCGCACACCTATCCGATGCCCTTTACCGAACTGACCGGTTTGCCGTGTCGGGTAATAGCGGAACTGCCTTAACCCACAAAAAGCCCCTCAAACACACGTTTGAGAGGCTTTTTTACATGCATTACATCGGCGATCAACCGAGCAAGGTATCGGTGAGCAACATCACACAAAACCCGATGAGCAACGCATACGTGGCGCCACGTTCGTTGCCGTGGGCGTGAGTTTCGGGAATCATTTCGTCGCTGACGACGTACAACATCGTGCCGCCGGCAAAAGCCAGCGCAAACGGCAACACAGCCGAAGCAATACTAACGGCAAAATAGCCGATCAACGTACCGATCACTTCGACCAAACCGGTGATCATCGCACAGACAAACGTTTTGCGGCGCGACACGCCGGCCGCTAACATCGGCCCGATGATAACCATTCCCTCGGGGATGTTTTGCAACGCAATGCCGCCGGAAATGATCAACGCTTGCGCCGCATCGCCGGAACCGAACCCAACGCCGGCGGCAATGCCTTCCGGCAGGTTGTGTATCGCGATGGCGGTGACGAATAAGAGCACTTTACTCAAGTTGGCGTTGTGGTGCGGTTCGATATCCGATCCGACCAGACGGTGAAGGTGCGGAACCAATTTATCGATCAGGTTTAAACTGACCGCGCCGACAAAAATGCCAGCAATGGTGATGAGAAGACCGTAGCGGCCACCGTATTCCAACGAGGGCAACACCAGTCCCAGTACTGCGGCCGCCAACATGACACCGGCCGCAAACGATAATACCATATCGGAAAATTTGTGGGATATATTCTTAAAAAGAAACCCGATCAACGATCCCATCACGGTGGCGCCGCCCACACCAAGCGCCGTTAATAACACCAGTTCCATCTATAACTCCTTTACAACAGTACCGAATAAACCGATTCGCCGCCATTGACAAATACTTCTAAAATGTATCCATCGCGAAGAATCTTCAAGTCGTGGACCGGACCTTGATACACCACCGGTTCGCGGTCGGTTCGTTCGATTACAAATCCGTCGTCGGTACGCCGGACCGACGGATCTTCGTCGGTCAACAGATGTTGCAACTCCTCGATCGGATAGGCCACGATCTTGCCGTCCACGAGTTTCAGTTCGCGCGGGATAGACATGCAACCCACGTCCTTGTTAGTATACCCGATGTAGTTCCAACCGGGGATCCACGAAATCAAAAGCGGACGTCCCTTGTCATCCACGAACACCTGGCCGGCATATTGGTCCGGCCCTTTATCGATCTCCGCGACAAACTGCGGCGTGAACCGGCCGTCTTGGAAATCGCCGAACATCACCGAAAAATTGCGCGGACCGAACCAGTCTACCGAAGCGGTCAACAGCGCCCGATTCCCCACCGGCATAAACGACGGGCATTCGGCAAACTGTCCGTTTTTCCATTCGCACAAGATGCCGCGATAGTCCCAATCCTGCAAATTGTCGCTTTGATATAGCAGAATACGCGCCGCTTTGTGTTGCGGGTTGCCGCTGGCAATCGCGCAATAATACACGCCGTCGATACAACACACCGCCGGATCCCGAAAATCGGGACTTCCATCGGGCGGATAGGTCGGGATGATGGGGTTGCCGGCGTATTTTTCAAAATGGATCCCGTCGGTGGAATACGCCATACTGACGTTTTGATCGTAATGGGTTTCCCCTTCGCGCAAGATTACCGACGCATAAAACAGGTACAGGGTATCGTCCTTCACGATCGCCGTCCCCGACCAACAACCGTCTTTTTCGTAATCGTATTCCGGCACAAGCGCGACCGGCAGCTCTTCCCAATGCAAAAAATCTTTGGTGCGCGCATGTCCCCAACAGATCGGCTCTTTCCACGGCACCTCAAAATGCGGTGCATGTTGGTAAAACACGTGGTAATATCCACGAAAATAGACCAATCCGTTGGGATCGTTCACCCAACCTTTGGCGGTTTTATAGTGGTACCGTAATGGTTGTGTATAATCCATTTGATCACTCTCCAAAACGTTTATCGGTTATCCTCGCAAATATCCATAAGGCTATTTATTTAAAAACGGTATGCGTGGCCGTACCGGCGATGGTGGCCGGCACTTGCGTGTTACACACGCAATAGTCCACACGATTTAAATCGCACAGTATATACGGATATTGTTTATTTAACTTGGTGTCATCCACCAACAACACGGACGTACGGGCGTGTTCCATATACCGCATACGAAGGTGAGCATTGTATTTCGAGTTGTCCGACAACACGCCGGTCGACGAGACACCGTCACAGGAAAAAAAGAACAGATCGGCGTTCACTTTCCCGATCATATCAAACGTCTCGGCACTGTTACACGCCAGTTCGCCGGGCACGACGTCGCCACCGAAAAAGGTACACGGAATCTCCAGTTCGGCAAGCACGGTCGCTGCTTTAAGGCTATTGGTAAACACCGTGATGTTTTGAAACCGGTTGAGCAATGGCAACAAAAACAACGCGGTACTCGATGAATCGATAAAGATCGTATCGCCATCCGAAACCAACAACGCCGCTTTGCTGGCGAGCAGATGCTTCTCCTCGTCTAACTGCATCGCGCGAAAATACAACGGTAAATTTTTATGCAGTTGTTGATTTTTGTTCAACACCGCGCCGCCGTGCGTACGGATGATCCAACCGGCCTTTTCCAAACCGGTCAACCGCCGGCGAACGGTCGATTCGCTCATAAACAAGCGGTCGGCAATCTCTTTTGCCGTCACAAACGAGGTGGCGATCAGATGTAAGATCTCGTTGTCTTTCTCGTCCATCTTCCACGGTTGGTTCACGAAACATCCCCTTCTTTCGCTTTTCATTATATCGGGCCTATTGGTCGCTGTCAATGACGGTTTCGCTTATTTTGATAATCAAAATAAGAGTTTTTTGCCCGAAACGGTCAATCTAGATTCGAAATATTGCGCATTCTAACCGAATCAGGTACACTGGTCACAAAGGAGTGATACCATGCTATCGAAAGATTTTCGAGGTGAAATTTGGACCAACGTAGATCCGCGCATTATGCAGGCATTAGCGAAGGCTAACGAACAACCGATCGACGGTTGTGTCGGGGCCGACTCATATAGTCTGCGTGCAATCGAACTGGTGCAACAATATTTTAAAGATCCGATCTATGCCGCGTATACCATCAACGGGACCGGCGCTAACATGATTGCGATGAAAGCGATGTTGGATCGGTATTCCGCCATCATCTGCGGAGAGGAAACCCACATCAACTGCTACGAAGCCGGTGCTTTTGAATACACGCTGGGCAACAAGATTTTGGTTGCGGATAGTGTGAATGGGAAATTGACGGTCGAGAGCATCGAACGGTTGTTGACCAACACCAAAAAGTACAAATATAACCCGAAAGTGATCACTGTCACTCAACCGACCGAACTCGGCGCGGTGTACACCCCCGACGAGCTGAAAGCCATTTGTGACTTTGCGCACGGCAAGGGGATGTACGTCTATATCGACGGGGCTCGCATCGGGTGTGCGCTCGCGACGCTGAACGTCAGTCTGACCGATATGATCGAATATGCCGACGTGGACGGATTCTCGATTGGGGGAACCAAGTCGGGCGCGATGTTTGGGGAAATGGTGGTATTTCGCCGTAAAGAATTCGGCGAACATCTCGCCTACTTGCAAAAACAATCCTTCCAACACTTTGATAAATCCAAATTTATCGGCGCACAATTCGTATGTTTGTTAGAGGACGGATTGTGGTTGGATAACGCGCGCAAAGCCAACGCTAACGCACAAACGCTCGCCGACAAGTTCCGACAAAAAGGGATTGAACCGTATTATCCGGTGCAAGGCAACATGGTGTTCGCCCCCATCACCGACGAACAACTGGAACGATTGTCGACGGTGTTTGATCTGCATTATTGGAACGAAGAAACCAAAATCGTGCGATTTGGTACAACGGCGTTCACCACCGAGGACTCGATGGATCGATTGGTGAATCTGCTGTAAACACGAGGCGCTTTATGACAAAATTAAAATCTATCCTATATACCGTGGTCGGCACGATGTTGACCGGTTTTGCGGTCAGCACGTTACTGACACCCAACAAAGTTGTTTGCGGCGGCGTTTCCGGCATCGCCACCATTATCTATCAAACGCTGGGTTGGGCACCGGGCGTGACCTTTGCGGTGATCAACGTGTTATTGTTGCTCACGGGGGCCAAACTGCTCGGTAAAAGTTTTACCGTGAAAACCCTGTTGGGGTCCGGGTTGTTATCGGTCTTTGTGCAACTCTTCTCCTACCTGCCGCCCATCACCGATAACGTGTTTTTAGCCACTTTGTTCGGTGGCGTATTATACGGATTGGGCATCGGAATGGCGTTGGCAGCCGGCGCGTCGACAGGCGGCACGGATATCGTCGGGCGCTTGGTGCAATACGGTCTGCCACGATTTCCGATCGGGAAACTACTGTGGGTGATCGACGGGTGTATTATCGCGGTATCGTGGGTGGTGTTCCGCAACACGGAACTGGTATTGTTCGGTGTGTTGGCACTATTTGTATCCACCTTTGTGATCGATTGGTGGATCCGCAAACTCAATCTGTCCCGCATCGCGTTTGTCGTAACCGATCAAGGAGATGACGTCTCGCGTCGGTTGGTAACCACCTCCCCACGCGGCGTGACCGCGATGAACGCCGTCGGCGCATACAGCATGGAAAACAAAACGGTGTTGTTCTGTGCGCTGAAAGAACATGAACTGGTGGAATTTCAGAAAAAAGTGTTGGCGATCGATCCGACCGCCTTCATCGTCTATGCCGAATCGCAACAAATCATGGGCAACGGATTTCACATTTATCGATAATCTTTTCGACTTGACAATCCGGCGGCGTGGTGCTATAATTTGGGCATCAAAACGCGATGACGGAGAACAAACCGATAAGCGACGAACAGAGAGGGACACGTATTGCTGAAAGTGTTTCGCGTATGGGCTGTCGGTGGAAACCACTCCTGAGCTGCTCGGGACATAACCGAGACGGGCCCTCCCGTTACAGAGGCACGAGCGGCGGTAGCAATACTGCAAGCAGGGTGGAACCGTGGAGATGTTATGCTTCACCCCTGAATCATCAGGGGTGAAGCTTTTTATTTGCCCCAATTCGAAAGGAGTTGGACTTGTATGTCCGAACAAAACTTGTACACCTTTGAAAACCCTGAGTATCGCAAGACGTATTGGCACACCTGCTCCCACGTGTTGGCGCAGGCGATGAAACGCTTGCACCCTGAGGTGAAACTCGCGATCGGGCCGTCGATCGAAACCGGTTTCTATTACGATTTCGATACCCCGCGCCCCTTTACCCCCGAAGATCTCGAGGCGTTGGAAGCCGAAATGCGCAAAATTTGCAAAGAAAAACTGAAACTGGAACGCTTTGAGCTTCCGCGCGAAGAGGCGTTGGAATTGATGAAGGATGAACCCTATAAGGTGGAACTCATCCACGATCTGCCGGAAGAGGCGGTGATTTCGTTCTATAAACAAGGGGATTTCACCGATTTGTGCGCCGGCCCGCACCTGGATTCGACCGGCCGCATTAAAGGTAACGCCATCAAACTGACCTCCGCGACCGGTGCGTATTGGCGCGGCGATTCCTCCCGCAAAATGCTGCAACGCATCTACGGGGTGGCGTTTGAAAAGAAAGACGACCTCGACGCGTATATCGCGAAACGGGAAGATGCGCTTAAACGTGACCACAACAAACTCGGACGCGAACTCGAATATTTTACGACGGTGGATTCGATCGGGCAAGGGTTGCCGATCCTGTTACCGAAAGGTGCGCGCACTATTCAAACCCTGCAACGCTGGGTGGAAGACGAAGAACAAAAACGCGGCTATCTGTTGACCAAAACGCCGCTTATGGCCAAACGCGATCTGTATCGCATTTCGGGACACTGGGATCATTACCTCGACGGGATGTTTATTTTGGGCGATCCGTACGATGAAGAAAAAGAATGTTTTGCCCTGCGGCCGATGACCTGCCCGTTCCAATATCAAGTCTATCTCAACCGCCAACGTTCGTTCCGCGATCTGCCGATGCGGCTTGGCGAAACGTCGACCTTGTTCCGTAACGAGGATTCGGGCGAGATGCACGGGTTGATCCGCGTGCGGCAGTTCACTATCTCAGAAGGCCACTTGGTGTTGCGCCCCGATCAATTGGAAGAAGAATTTAAGGGTTGTTTGGAACTCGCAAAATATTGTCTCGATACGGTAGGCATGTTGGATAACTGCACCTTCCGGTTCTCGCAATGGGATCCCAACAACACCGCCAAATATGAAGGTACGCCCGAGCAATGGGATGCCGCACAAACCGCGATGAAACAGATCCTCGACGATCTGGGTGTGGACTACGAGATCGGGATCGACGAAGCCGCCTTCTATGGCCCGAAACTCGATATTCAGTATCACAACGTATTCGGTAAAGAAGATACCATCGTCACCATTCAGATCGATATGTTGCTGGCGGCCAAATTCGGTATGTACTACATCGACGAAAACGGTGAAAAGGCCCTCCCTTATATCATTCACCGCACGTCGCTTGGTTGCTACGAACGCACCCTCGCGTATTTGATCGAAACCTATGCCGGGGCGCTGCCGACCTGGATGGCACCCGAACAGGTGCGATTCCTGCCGGTGACCGACCGCGCCGCCGACTACTGCGCCGAAAAGGCGAAAGAACTCGAAGCGATGGGCTTCCGGGTGGAAGTGGATTACCGCAACGAAAAGATCGGTAAAAAGATCCGCGAAGCGCAACTCGAAAAGGTTCCGTACATGGTGGTCGTGGGCGACCGCGATATGGAAAACGGTACCGTTTCACCCCGTCACCGCGCGGACGGCGATCTCGGCGCAATGTCGTTTGAGGAATTTGCCGCACTTCTCAAAGACGTGGTCGATTCCAAAGCCAAGAAATAAACAACCAAAAAAACATCCCTTCCCATACCGTGAAGGGATGTTTTTTTACAAATGACCGTTTCGCGCATTTTGAGGGTAAAAAACGGCAACTTTTGACCGGTTCACGCAAACTTGCCGCTTGACATTGCACGTTGTCATTCCGTATGATACATTACAGGTAATCTATCTGTTTGAGGTGATAGGACGTATGATTCAATTTATCACGCAAGACAACGACTTGTTGGTCGCTATTAGCGAAGTGTTAAAAGAATTACCCGGTGCCGAAGCCCTGCACGGTACCTATGAACTGAAACCCATCGGAAACGGGCTTTCGGTTGAAAAGAACGGCGATAGCGGTGTCATCGGTTTTGGTGATCGTCGCGCGTTGATGCGCGCTGTCAGCGTACTGGCCGAACACATCGATGAAGAGGTGGTGTCGGTGACCGAAACGCCGAAATACAACACCCTCAGCGCCATGCCCGACGCGTCCCGTAACGCGGTGCCGACGGTGGATACGCTGAAACGGTTTTGCCGCATCCTCGCATTAGAAGGATTCAACGCGTTGATGTTGTATACGGAAGACACCTACGAGATCAAAAAATATCCTTATTTCGGACATCTGCGCGGACGGTACACGGAGGCGGAACTCAAAGAACTCGACGACTATGCCAACCTGCTCGGCATCGAACTGATCCCGGCGATTCAAACGCTGGCGCACTTAAACGGCTTTTTCGAATGGCCGGATGCGCGATTCTTGCGGGATTGCGACGACATACTGTTGGTGGGATCGGAAGACGTGTACGAACTCATCGAGGAAATGCTCATCACGATGAAACATACCCTGCGTACCCGCAAGATCAACTTGGGGCTGGACGAGGCGCAGATGCTCGGCATGGGGCGGTACCGGGAGCAAAACGGTTTTGAAAAACGGTATCAGATTATGCAAAAACACCTGGCACGGGTATATGAACTGTGTATGAAACACGGCTTGGAGCCCCGGATGTGGAGCGATATGTTCTTCCGTGTGTTTAACCGAGACAACCAATACCGCATCAAAGGCGCCAACGTGCCGCCCGAAATCGTGGAGTCGGTTCCCGAGGGGATGACCTTGGTGTATTGGGATTACTACAACACCTACGTGGAAGCATACGACGATATGTTCCGTCAACACAAGGCGTTTAAAAACACCGTCGCATTTGCGGGCGGCACCAGTTCGTGGTACGGGTTGGTTCCGCTGTCGATATATGCCAAGCGGGCGGCGATGTGCGCAACCGAAAGTTTGCGCCGTAACGACATTAAAGAGGCGTACGTCACGATGTGGGGGGACGACGGCGGTTCGTGTTCGCTGTACGCGTCTCTGCCGTCACTGTTCATCTACGGCGAAGCGTGTTGGGGCGATCACGATACCCGTGATGAACTCGCTGCAAAACGGATGAAGTTGTGCTGTGGATTGTCTGAGCAAGTGGTGCTGGATTTTGAAGAACTGCACAATCTGCCGGGACGACAAGGATTCGGGCGCAAGATGATTAACCCGTCGAAATACATGTTCTACGCCAACATCATGACCGGTAAGTTCGACGCACACACTCCCGACGGCACGGCCGAACATATGGCAAAGATGGCAAACGTGCTACGTGCCGAAAGAGACGATGCGGGCGAATTCGGGTATATGGTGGATTCGATCATCGCCTTGTGCGACGTGCTCGCCATCAAATCCGAACTCGGCAAAACGTTGCGTGCGGCGTATTTGGCCGACGACAAAGCGACGGTGAAAACCATTGCAGACGAAACCATCCCCGCCGTGAAAACAGCGGTAGAACGGTTCCGAATAGTCTTGCGAGACCAATGGATGACCGAAAACAAGGCGTTTGGGTTTGACGTGATCGACGTGCGCATCGGCGGTGTGTTGATGCAACTCGATACCGCGGTTTACACCTTGAACCGTTGGCTCGACGGTGAGATCGACCGCGTAGAAGAACTGGAAGCCGACCGGTTGGAATATTGGTTGACCGGCAACGGCAACAACGACGGCGGTTGCCTCTATCTCAACCGCTGGGAACGCATGGCCGGCCAAAACATCTCACACATGGTTGGCTATTGAGATCAAACAAAACGACCACCCGAATCGGGTGGTCGTTTTTCTTACAGATTGATCCAACTGTGTAACCGCCAAACACCGTTGGTGTACTCAAAGACGGCGATAGTTGACCGGTTATCCGAATCCGGGATTACAGAACCAAAGACGGGGCCGTATAGATTCTGCCAGCCAGTTCTTGGTTAAGCATATACAAACTCTTGGGATCGGTTCCGAAAAGATCCATCTTAGTAATCATATCGTTGGCATTGGTTTCTTCTTCGCCTTGTTCTTTTACAAACCAATCCAAAAATTGCATGGTGCGAAAATCTTTGACATCGTACGCGGCCGCGTAGATGTCGTGAATCAGCGAGGTCACATATTCCTCGTGTTCCAACCCAGCTTTTAACACATCCATGTGGCAGGTAAAGGTTTTGTTAGGTTTATCGATCGCCTCAAGAACGACCGTTTGATTCTCGTTTTGCAAATATTGATAAAACAGCATCGCGTGGTCGCGTTCCTCTTGCGCTTGGATCATATACCAGTTGGCAAATCCATCCAGACCTTGCGCTTTGAAATAGTTCGAAAAGTCCAGATACAGATACGCCGAGTAAAACTCCTTGTTGATCTGTTGATTTAACAGTTCATATACCTTAGCGTTCATCGTATGAGATTCCCTCCTTGTTATATATCGGTTTTCCAAAGACCGTGCAGATTGCAGTACGCATAAACGGCTACCGGTTTTTCATCGGCCAGAGCAAACGTCACAACGGGCGCTTTACCAACGGCCAAACATTTGCGTTGACCACCCCGATCGGTTTGAAGATATACCCACAAAATGCTGTGTTCTTCGGCCATTGGATGTTCCACCGAACCGACAGTCACGGTTACCGTCTTTCCGTCGACGGCAACCACCGGAAGATGTTTCTCCTGGCTTGCCTCGACAACACCCGGTTCCAACTTGGTCATTTTTTGACCGCAGCACATCATGGGAACACCGGCATCGTGAATCATGCCGATCAGGTTTCCGCAATGTTCACACACGTAAAACTTGTTATTGTCACACATAGTTCGTTTCCTCCTATTTGTTTTTATACAGTATACCATAACTATGCGCATTTTGCAACGCAACTATCCATACTGGCGTTTTTATACATATGTTATTCTTCAAACAGATCGTATGCGAGAGCAGATACTTGGCGGTGTCGTTGGCGCAATACGTGCTAAAGTCACCTGTGGTGGTTGCGATCTTCATACACGTTGCACTCCTTTATCGATACACGCGAAATGCCGCCGACGAAAAGGCGTGTAATTTGCTTGTCAACGTCACTTGATTGCCGTTCAACTGAGCTTCGCAACCCACGCACTCGATACGGGAATACGGTTGATCCAACGTGATGACCGGATGCAGTACCGGATCGGCAAAGCAGTTGAGCACCGCGACGCTCATCGCGTCGGTGTCTTGTTCACACATCAGGTACAGTTCGGGATTTTTGTCGCAGTATGCCGGAAGCGGCCGGCGCGCCACCCACGGAATCGATTCGATCAATATTTCTTGCACCGGATAGTTTTTGTTGATGCCCGAAAGCGCGATACGGGTGACGTAGTCGTACACCGATGCGCCTTCGAACAAAAACACCAAAAACCGTTCACCGCTTTCGTTTTCGTAACGGTAGGCAACGGGCGGTTCTCCGTTCGAAGTGAACAGAACCGGTTCGGCCGCATGCTTGAGAACGGCATTCAGCACCCGTACTCGTCCATCGGTGATGGGCGATTTGTGTTCGGGATCGTTGGTGGAAAAAAAGCCGATATGTTTATCAACCAGTTTACCAAACGACGCGAGCCCCACGTCGACACCGCGTTCGGTCAAGATAACGGCGGCGGTAGCGTCGATGATGGTGCCGTTTTTCAGTTCCGCAAGATCAAGCGCACGGGCATTTTCGCCAAACACCGCATTACACACACCCTGTCCGCGGTAGATGGTGGGGATACCGCATTCGCCAAGCATCGTGCCATCTTGCGGCAGGGGCGAATGCAGTTTTGGCGCAGACAGATCGAGATCGGCATGACGCATCGTATCCGGTGCGGTAACGATCCGCACACCGGCGTTGGCGCCGCACGGAAACAGGGTTCGAAGTTTCTCATAAAACGACTTGTTTTCTTCGTGCAAGGACAGGTATCCCGTTTCGAAATCGGGACCTGCCACATAGTCAAACATATATTTGAGAATCCCGTTATAGTTACCATCGGCACGGGTGGCCACGTCGTACAGTTCCAGATAGGATGCCGGGCAAGTATACCGCGGGCGAGGATATACGTCGCCTTCACTCATCAGTTCAAACCCTTCGTCACACACGAACGAAGCAAGCATCCGCGCAATTTCGAACACGGTAATCAGTGGGAATTTTCTGGTTTTGGTCGCCCAATACGGCGCACCCGTCAACCGCAAGATCGGTTGGTTTTTGCCTGCCAAAATGCGAGCCAGTTCCGGCACGTCGATGCCATCTACGTCCCACGGCGCATAAGCAACGCAGTTGCACAAAGTAACGTCGGGCGTTTCTTGATCCACCTCAGCACGGATGGCTTTTGCCAATTCGAGCAGACTTTCGTTTTGCGCCCTCAACCAGGCGTCTCGGTATTTGTTCGGTTGGCCGGTCAAAACATAGGGTTTGATCTGTTCGCGCGTGACCGGTTCGCCGAGAATGTCGCTGATGCGCGCCATATGCAGCGAACACGCGCAACAGAGATGATCCCCGTGTTGCGACAGACGCAGGTCGTCGTCCAACATCACGATGTCGGGACCGAGCTTGGCCAGATCGGCGACGAAACGCGCGATAAACGTTTTAAATTTCTCGCTCAACGGGCAGTTGGCGTGGTGGCGGACGGTCCCTTCTATATCGATCATCGGGGGGAATTCGGGTTCTGCCTCTGCCCCATCGACGTGACTGAGAACAGCCCCGTGTCCGATGGTACTGATCCAAACGCCCACTTCAAACCCATGTTGTTTGAAAAAGGCGATGTTGTCTTTAAGGCCTCCGGGAATGGTGTTACTATCTAACGCCAAAAACACACGGGAAGCACCCGCCCGGTTACAAAGTTCCAGATACTTGTCCCGATTGACGGGATGAATGGTCGAGTTCATCAACGGTACGGATATTTTATACATAACGGCCATCTCCTATCCTAATAAATTACATATTCATCAACACGACCGAAGCAGTACCCAGCAGCAATCCGACGTATTGTTTTGGCAAAAGTTTCTCTTTGTAAAACAGCACCGATACCAAGGTGGTCAACAAAATCCCACCGCCCGATATGACCGGAAACATGATCGAAGCCGCCATGCCGCGCGATACCAACATCATGACAAACAAATTCACCACGCCGTTGGCAACACCGTGCAATACCATCGGCAACAGGGCCGATCGTAAACAGGGTTTAACGTCTGGTTTCTCTTTGACAAAACTGAGGATAAAAAAGAAACTTGATACAATCAGCAATGCCAAGATCATAAATTCCGATTTGTATTGTCCGTTAAATCGGAGTTGTTGGGCGGTTTGCACAGTGGAACACAGACCGTTTCCCAAAAATGCCAGCAACACAAACACGCCCCATTTAAGCGTGAATTTGCCGTCCCCTTTCGTGTTGTTGATCAGGAACAAACTGCACACCAACAAAACCAACCCGATATATAACAGCGCACCGGCACGTTCCTGTAAAAACAACAACCCATAGAACGTGGGGATGATCAAGGAATACGAAGTCGCCAAAGACGTAAGCGACAACGATCCTTCCCGGATTGATAAAAACGTAAACAACATAGCCGAACCAAACGCAGCGGAAAATCCCAACACATAGGGAATCAGCGCAATTTCAAACTGAATTCCTTTCTCATCGGTGCATAGAAACAAAATCGCCGCACTCAGCGTGGTAATCGCGTTAAATATGTACGTGCCGCGATTTTTGGTTGTTTGGTTGTATTGTTTTTTGGCAATCGACTGAAACAAATTCGCGGTCATCACCACGATTAACAACAAAGCATTCATTTGCTCACCTCTCCCTCATTATAAAACGTTTTTTCTAAAAAGAAAACCGATATCCGCCTTCATTTTTGCACTTTTTTCCCGAAAAATACAAAAAGAAAACCGTTGACAGATGCGATTCGGTGCTATAGGATAATGAAAAGAGGGTGGTGAACGCATGAAAACGACCTATCATATCGAACAACTCAAAGATATTGTAGATCATATTTGCGAAATTGCCAAAATTAGCATTTGTGTCACCGACACAAAATACAATCCTATTTACCGCTGCGAAAAAGGCAACGATTGTTATTGCCATGAGATTCAGAAAAGCGAGATCGGCAGGGCGAAATGCCACCATTCGGACATCGAAATGTATCAACAATGCGCCGAAGAAAAACGCCCGATTTCGCGCATTTGCCATGCCGGCGTGTTGGATACCGTCATTCCCATATTAAAAAGCGACCGAATTGTCGGATTTATCATGTTGGGACGGGTTCGGTGCCAAGAAAATCCGGCGTGTATCGACGGGTTGTTGGATTGGGCAACGAATGCCAAAACCATCAAAAAGCATTATGAAAAGCTTACGTATTTATCGGACAAACAACTGTCTGCAGTAATTCATCTGTTGTCGTATATTGTATTCGAAAACGCCATCGAGATCGATTTTGGCGAATGGATCTACCGCGCTACCGATTATATTGAAACCCATTTGTCCGACGATTTATCCGTGGCAACGTTGTGTGCTGCGCTGTACGTTTCCAAAAACGCGCTTTATAAAGCCTTTCACGATACGTACGGCTGTACGGTAAATCAATACATCACCACCAGGCGAATCGAAACGGCGAAAGATCGTTTGTACAAGACCGGCCAAAGTCCCGTTTTGGTCGCACAATCGGTCGGGTTTGATAACTACTCCTATTTTTGTAAACTGTTCAAAAAACGCACCGGCTTTTCACCGGGCTGTTATCGAAAACAAGTCGCACCCAAACCGTAATCCAAGCTTTCTCAACAAACAAGGACACCCGTTTGGGTGTCCTTGTTTAAATACGTTAGGTTAACTCTCACAAAAAAAGAACCAAGCATTACACTTGGTTCTTTTTTGTTGTATCTGGGAACGTTACAGTTTTTGTTTTATCCTACCCAAACACCGGATGCGTTAAGATAATACCAAGATCCGTCGTATATCCAACCCGTCTGCATGGCGCCACTCACGTTAAAGAAATACCAACTGCCGCCAATGTACTGCCATCCTGTCGCCATAACACCAGATGCGTTAAGATAATACCAGGTTCCATCGTATATCCAACCCGTCTGCATGACACCGCTTGCGTTAAAGAAATACCAACTGCTGCCAATGTACTGCCATCCTGTCGCCATGGCGCCGCCATCGTTGAGGAAGTACCAAACACCACCAGTCAGTTGCCAACCCGTCTGCATGGCACCACTTGCGTTAAAGAAATACCAACTGCTGCCGATGTACTGCCATCCTGTCGCCATGGCGCCGCCATCGTTGAGATAGTACCAAACACCGCCAATCCGTTGCCAACCCGTCTGCATGGCACCACTCGCGTTAAAGAAATACCAACTGCCGCCAATGTATTGCCATCCTGTCGCCATGGCGCCGCTATCGTTGAGATAGTACCAAACACCGCCAATCCGTTGCCAACCTGTCTGCATTACTCCATCTTGGTTGAAGAAATACCAGGAGTTTCCTATGAATTTCCACTGGGTTACCTTTGCTCCGTTTTCGTAAAAACTCCATTTGTTTTCGCTAAGCAACCAGCCGTTTAAGTCTCTACGAATATCTCCGCAAATATTACAATCAGCATCTCCGGCACTGTCATATGTGTGTTGTGTGCAGACAAGTGAACAATCCACTACTTTAAAGCCCCATTTTGTTACACTTGAATCTGTAGACAAGCGCAAAATAGCTTTATTGCCGAGAATTTTGACCGTTTCTCCGGCCAGTGACATACCCGTATAACTTTTGATTAAATTGAAATCCGAATCGTAAATCTCGACATAATCATAGCCCGATTCCAATTCTGTTTCTTCAGAAAACGTGAGGTTGATTTCCGAAACACTTGGCTGCGAATATACCCATGTCATCTGACTGCTATTATGATAGGGGTGCTCGCTTTCCAAGTCCAAATACTGGTTGGTGATCACATGTGTTGGTATAACCTCAATGCGGCAAGAACTCGGTCTAATTAATGGGTTAGTCGAATGCAAGGTGATTTCGACGACACCGGGAAGAAGGGCCGTCACCGAACCATTCTCATCGACGGTAGCCACCGAAGGATTCGAACTGGTCCAATAAATGGTTTCCGAAAAATCTTCTTGCGCATGAATTATATACTGCAATTGATACGTTTGCTCTTGATGCAAATATTTGGCAGAGGGAGATACCGATGTTTTGATTGAAACATCTTGGAAATTTGCATATACAGTCAAATCATAACTCGGCATGGTAAACGTTACGGTATCCGCAGATGCATCCGAAAAATCGACATTACCGTTCGCACTCCAACCATTGAATGCCCACCACGCACCGTTCGAAACAGCCGTAATTGTAATTTCCTCACCGGGAACAAATTGTCCACCGATATCACCAATAACCGTACCGCATTCATCCGTAACTACGTTCAACTTGTATTTCTTTTCGCGATTTAACGCAGCGTTAATAACTTGGTGATTATCTAATTGTAACAACTCTTCCTTTTCAGATATAACCTCAATATAGAAACGTTGAACGTCTACACCGGAACTTAATTGCGTGAGGTTAACCAAAGTGGAAATAATATGTTCTTTGCTCACATTTGCTAAACGCTTTTCATAAAGAATAGCGCCATCTTCTTCATCTGCAGAAATTCTTAGTATGGCATCCGTAGGAATGTTGGTTAAGTTTTTAACCATAATGTTTGCGAAATCGCTATCATCAACGAGACTTTTTTCGAGTTGAATCTCTAAATCGGTATAGCCGATAGTGATGGACTTTTCGCTAAAATCATAGCAAGCCTCGTCCTCATACCAGATTTCGATAGTATACGTTTCGGGTTCCTCGATTGTCTCGGGAATAACGAAATCGTCTAATTCATAGTCCTTTGTTTCGCCACAACCCAACTGCATATTTTCCAGGGTTATCGTTTTTACTTGCTCATCATCGTTGCAAATATTAACATATACCGTATCCACAGGTTTACTGCCCTTGTTGCTAACCGTTATCGAAAGAGGGAATTCTTCGCCCGGTTTAACATCCAACTCGCTATAGTTCACGCTATTGAGCTCGATATCAACATCCGGCGAAACGGCAGAAACGCAAAGGGAAGAAATCTGCGACTCATCATCCGCATAAGTTTCCAGATGCGCTAAATAGGTTGTGTCGTCAACCGAATACCCGTTGACCGTTGCTGTGAACTCGCTATCGCTGTCATAAAGTTTGTAAACCGAAGACCACTTATTATTCAAATATTTAGCAGCGAAAACGGAAGTAGTGTTACTATCTTCATCATCCGAACTGGCGGCCCAAACGATTTGAGGATCCCCATTACCGGTGATCACACTGAAGTTGCTGCTTAAATTATAAGGAGCACTATCAAACACTTGGGAAACGCTAAGCCCGTCCGTGCTGTACCAGATATTGTTGTTCTCGTACCAAAGCAACGCTTCGTTTTGATTCGTGTTCAAAAATTGAGGGTTAGAAACTTCGACACCACTTGTGCTAACATCGGTGCTCTGCACTCCGTCCCAAAGCCAAAGTTCGCTATCTTCACTCGTTGAATAATCCGAATCCGAATCCAAAACATAGGCAACTTTAACGCTGTTATTCAAAGCACCTACCGCAACATCCATAACCAAACCGTCCGTAGAGATGGTTTTAGTTGTCCATTCTTCAACATCAACCAACGATATTTTATGAGTGCTGTTAGAACCAAAAAGGCCGTCTTCCATTTGGTTTGTGGTATAAGCAATCATAGCATCGCCATCGTATGCAACAATCTGAGGCATGATATCCGCATACGAATCGGTAGTGATTTTTTTGGTTGAGATGCTGTTGTTTAACGTGTCTATTTTGGCGTAATAAATTTCAGAAGATTCTGCGATATCCTCGATAGTGATTTCGGCATCTTCAAATCTTTCGGACGCTTTACTGACAACAAGATGAATATCACTGCCATCAACCGAAACGTCAAAAGCCAGATCTGCCGTGCTGTTCTCAGTTTCTTCAAAAATTTGCACCGGTTCAGACCAATCATGCTCGTCATTCGTTCTGGTGGCATATACCAAAGCCGTTCTATCGTTATCTTCACGTGTGGCAATATCGTTTAGCCAGAACAAATACGAAACATCGCCCGACTTCACCAACACAGGTGAAGCATCGGGATACACACCATATTTCACTGTTGATGAATCTAAGAAATACGGCGTGGGAGCATCTAAATAACTTCGATCAATCGGGGTATAGGCTGCTGCATCATGAAAATCATCGTTTCTTACCGCAGCATATCGAGCCGCGTAATTACGCGAACCACTCTCATATATCGTCCAAGTTCCTTCCGCTAGTTTTTTCTCTGCTTTAAACAGGAATGCTTGAGCAACTATATGTACACTACCTGTAAGATCAAGACGCTGATAGTCGTTGGCAAAATAACTTTTCCAAGAAACTTTCGCGCGACCAGAAGCGCCAATGTTCAAAACACCGTTAGCGCCAACACCACCGTCAACATTCAGCGTAAACTCCGGATTAAGTTCGCCATCTAATCCGGTAACCTGTAAACGCCCGTTAGAACTGGTAATGTTTAACTGACCGGAAACATTGAGCTGGAATTTTTCGCCAACGGCAACGTAAACCGGAACATATCCCAAGAAGAAAGTCCACGTATATTCGCCCTGCTCCCAAACGGATATTACTAAACCAACATTCACAGAAAAGTTGCCGTTATCGTCAATAAACCCTTCGCCATATCCCATAATGTTGGCTTTTACGTCAAAACTACCCGCGCCAAACGTCTGCGGTTTTCCGCCAAAGGCTTTCCCCGCGTCCAGTCGATTATTAATGGCTTTTAACTGTTTGTCGTCAAAATCTTTCTTCGTATTTCCCCAATCCACTTCGCCTGTTTGCAAATTCGTTTCAGGGTTGATGGCAAACTTCACTTTTCCATCTTCGGAAATATCGAACTTAAAAGGCAATCCGTTCCATCCAATTTCAATTTCAGTGTCGCCAAGAATGGGTATATCCGAGGGTACGGTAATCTTCAATTCTTTTCCGAATTCCAACGTACCTTCAGTATCGCTCATACCGTACAACGTCGGTTTGCTTACGCTTATACCGATGCGTTTTTGTTTGGAAGCATTTCCGTTCGCATCCACAACACGTAAAAAAACATCTTTTCCCGCCGTAAGACCTTCGATACGCCAATTGTCCTTATACTTATTGGGTTCCGACGGGGTGCCTGTATAAACCGGTATGGTAATCTCGTTGGTTTGACTTTCAAACACCACCTGGCCGCCTTGAATGATTTGATACTTGTTGATTTTTGCGGGACCGCTAGCCGAAACTTGAATTTTAAGTTTTTTTACATTGCTTTCATCGTTAGCAGCCGTTGCACTGTCGACGTTTTCCTTAAAATGTCTGTAGTAATTTAATACATCCAGGGTAGTATTATCAATCGATGCTTCTGCAGAAATGACATGTGCTTTGCCATCGTCTTCATAAATGGTGGCCGCCGTGATAGATCCTCTGCTTACAGCACGGTTCACAGCGATAGCTTGATATCCGTCTTTTGAAATTCTCAAAGAAGCTCCGTTTGTAAAAACATCGGTAGGCACTTCGGAGAAAATAGCAACGCCACCATTAGCAGTGACTTCTGTCCTTGTGGGATAAGAGTTTAAAATTTCAACGTTCGCACCGTCAACCGGTTGTCCGTTTTCATCCATGATTTGAATGCAAAATCCATTTTGCGGAACAGCCACCTCAAGACCAACATCTTCGGGGTTTGACGCTACACCGGCACCATAATATGTAGAAACACTGGTAGAACTATTCGCCTCTACAGGAACAGGGTTCCAATATACAGCAACTGCGCTATCACCGGTCACGCTTCTGCCAGGAGTTGTTGTATACGACCATCTATAATCCGAATGATAAATGTCGGGCCACGCAGCAAACTGTACCTTGTCAGGTTTGCGCTCATCCTGCTTATAAAAGGTTCCAACTGCAAAAACACTCGGATTATCCAAATCATCAAATGCCTGCCAAAATCGAGGAATGCTGTTTCCTGTGAGCTCTGTTTCGGTTACAACATTTCCAAGAGAAGGAATTTTAAACGGAGCGCCATCATTGTCACCTAACATGGTATCCATCAAAATTCTGATTCCGATGTTTTTGCTTGTGTTTGAAAGGTTTTGAGCCGTGTAACCGATCCTGACCGTGTCAGCGATACCACTGCCGGCATTTCCAACTATTTGCAACGTTTGTGTAATCAATACATCGTCAACCGTCATGGTGGAAACCGCCTTAAGCGCTTCAGCATCATATAAGGTTTCATCCGCATTGAAAATATAATCGATATTGTTAATACGAATCGTGGTGTAAGATGACCATGGATCAGGATGACCAAACATCAGTATTTTATCATCGTCATCATCAAATTGCGGGTTACCTTCCACATTGCCAATGGTAAATCGACCTAATTGGCCCGACTCGTCATCGTCAACATAAAACTCAACATATTCGTTTCTTAAAACCTGAGACACCGGGCGCAATGCCATAGTAGAAACTTTTTTCAACTCTTGCAATGCGTTATGCGCTTCATAGTCAAAAGAATACCCTTCGTCTTTCGGCTCGACTGCCGCCAACACGGAAGGTACACACGAAAGTAACAACACTCCCGCCAAAACCAATGCTACCAAGCGTTTTAAACTATTCATAAGAAACCCCACCCTATTATTAATTTACTCTACTAATAGCGCGCATAGACGCATCAAGCGCAACGGCAACGCAAAACGGCTCTAAGCAATCTTCCCCGTTGTCGAGTTGCAAAACATAATCATGCGATGTTAAATGAATATCTTTCGCGATCTCATAAACGGTATCTCGGTTGCTGTTGCAAACAAAGTATCGGTTGCAATCCGAACTCGTTAAAACAATTTGCTGGTTTTTAGAGATGACATACTCCACACAGAAACCAATTTTTCTTTTAATACTAAATTCTTCGCCCTGGCTTTTAATGCGAATTCCAAATTTGGGGACAATGAAAGAAATTTTTCTAACAATTTCCGCCACCTTAGTTTCTGTTCTATCAAAAACATTGAACTTGTTTGAAATAGGAGAAACCTGCATTTTGGCAGTATATAAAACCGTTCCGGTAAAATCCTTCACCTCAAATGTTCGTCGAAATTTACCTTTTTGATGAATATAATATTTTTCCACAAAACACCCTCGCCCTATTTTTATATAGTATCACAATAATAGCATATTCCATTATTAAGCGCAATACAGCAAAACATCAAAATCCGTCAAAGCTTTATAGTCATTTCACGCATAACCGAGCCGTTTCTACCACGGGTAGCGCTCGCAAGTACTCCCACCGAGCTACGCTCGTCGGACCTCATAATCCGACAAAATGCCGATGCCATTCGTTTCCCTCAAAAAAACAAGGACACCCGTTTGGGTGTCCTTTTCATTATGGCAACGATCTCGATTTGGATATCGTTTCAAACTTGTCGATAGCGGGACGTTGGTCGTTATAACTCTATATCGATTTCGTACTTATCATCGATCAAGATGTAATTCACATTATGCCGTTGTGCAAGTTTTAAGGTTTTGGCATTCTCTTCCAACACACGTTCCCTTGTGCACCCTTCATCCTCTAAGCGATGTTCAATGACATTGGCATATTTCTGTATGTCAGCAAAATGATTGTTTATATAGTTCTCGCTCATTACCAGGCAATAATATCGTATGTTATCCAAATATTCCTGCGCAAAATCCTTCGACCAATCGAACGGAATATACCCGCCTTCCACAATCAGATTTTGTTTGTTCTCAATGGCGGTTTTGATCATCTCACAAACAATCGGCCACAAATACTCGGTCAATTCAGTATCATCCATAGGGGTAAGGTCTGTGTTGCCACTACGAATTAAGCCCATTTTTAAGTGGTCAATTGATAAGTATGGGTATTTATATTTTTCGAGCAATTTTTGAGCAAGTGCTGTTTTACCCGTATGCGATGCTCCGGTAATTAAAATAATCAACACAATCATCCCTGCAAATTCTTATTCATTGAACTGATTATATCATAAAGTTTTAAACTTTTCCACTGGTATTGCTTTAAGATTTAGTTTAAGTCCTCCCCAAAGGTCGTTTTGGGGGAATGATATCTTTTGAATTGCACCTTGAAAAATGGCACGAATAAAAAAGTGCCTGAAAACCGTAGATCTTTTGTGGAAATAGGAATTTTATTTGCGAAACACGAATTTTAACTGCTGAATAATCATTGGCAAAGACAATAATGCCATAATTCCAGAATATATTGCTATAGCAATCATTCCTCCGATATAAAACGGAGTTTCAATAAACAAAGCAACTATAGAACCAATAATAAAGATGATTATATCGACTATCTTTGCACCTGTATTTAAGTTCCTCCATTCAATAATTGTTTCTATAACATACAATAAGACACCAATAATTAATGCAATTATTGAATCAAAAGCAAACCAACCAATTAAAGCAATTAATGAACCAATAAGTCCTATGAAAAAAGAAAGCATTTCCATCACTCCAATAAAAACTTTTTTATCATTATACCATATATTTGCACGAAGTGCAACTTCGTTGGGCGTAAGCCCACATCGTTTGTGCGAAGCATAACACTGTTTGCGCACAGCGCAACCTCGTTTTGTGTCCGCCAAGGCGGAATGATGTTTTTGCTTCGCAAAAAATGATGTTGACCGAAAGCGGTCAAACGATGTTGTGTCCGTAAGGACACAAACACAAAAAGAAACACTTCCCAAAAGGAAGTGTTTCTTTTTGGCAAGTTGCACCGAAAAAGATATTTGCTTATTTACTGCTTTATGCTTATGTTAATATCACCGGTTTCGGTTGTGATCTCACATTTTCCGCCTGATGTTGTTTTAGGAACGTTGATCCTGCCGGTCGAGGTTTCCGTAATGAATACCTTTTCTGAAAGCAATGTGCCGATAACGTCACCGGTGTCGGTTTTTACAGATATTTCAGTAGCGTCACTACCTTCAAATCTTACATCACCCGTATCGCTTTCAATAGAAATAGTACCCGTTGCCACAACGCTCTTCAAGGTTATAGTGCCTGTATCACTTTCTGCTACAAAGTTCGAACAAGTAGCATTCGACAATTTTACTTTTCCTGTATCTGTTTCAATATCAATGTTATTCTTGGCGGTTACAGAGTTGACAGCAATTTCGCCCGTTGTTGTAGTAAGCTTTACTTGATCTGCTGTAATGCTATCTATAATGATATCACC